>NZ_BAAGZB010000002.1:793529-1312371 GCF_054778955.1 Flexivirga lutea | reverse complement strand
GCGACCCCACCGGCCCACAGATCCGCCGCCTGTTCACCCACCCCGGCACCGGCGACATCATCGGCATGGACTCCCGCGCCCGCCGCTACCCCGGCCTGCTGTCCCGGCTGATCATCTTCCGCGACCACACCTGCCGCACCCCCTGGTGCACCGCCCCCATCCGACACATCGACCACATCCAACGCCACACCGACGGCGGCGACACTTCCGAACGCAACGGCCAAGGCCTGTGCGAACGCTGCAACTACGTCAAGGAACCCCGACTACCACGTCACCGGCACCGCAGCCGCAACCATCACCACCATCGGCGGCCTCACCGCCGCCACCAGCCGACCGCCCGCACCACCCGGCCTACCACCGCCCACCCGCTCCCACCCCGAACGCGTCTTGATCGACATCATGTGGAACGGCAGCCTGCAACAACACGACGACCCTCCCCAAGCGAGATCCGCACGCCACATAGGCGGATGATCGACCGTATGACACATGAATCAGTGCAGGCCGGCCAGATCGACCTCGTCGACGGCTCTGGCGTCAGTCGCGTCGTCAATGCGCGCGGGCTGGTCCGCGAAATCGCTCCCGATCACACAGCGCTGTGAGCATCAAGACCGCCACCATCAACGCTCGTCGGCCGCCGCAACTCATTCCAGCTGGCTGACGTCCTGCGCCTGCGCCAAGGTGGCGGGCCGCAGGACGTCGTGTGCGCCGAGGACCTCCATGCCCAGAAGATGCCCGTTCACGTCGAAATCCAGGGTGATCGAGTTGGGATGGAAGGGCAGGTCCACAACGTGCGTTCTCACTGCCTCGCCCCTGCCGATCGGGTCGACGAGATAGACGTATGCCGCGTCGGCCTCCCGGTCATGGCTTATCCGCATGCTCCGATACTCCTCGAAAACCCTGGTAAACGCGACAGACGAGCCAACCCATACGCTGACGCCGTGACCGACCAGCCGCACTTCGACTTCCAGCCGGACGAGCGCGGCGGCGTCACCGTGCTGCGCGACGGGCACCCGCAGTCCCACGTGGACCTGCACGACCCCGAGCTGCTCGTCTTCGAATACATCGCCCAACTGGCGATCGGCATCGACCTGCTGCCGGCCGGCCCGGCCGGCATCACGCACATCGGGGGCGCCGGGCTCACTCTGGCCCGCTACGTGCAGCACACCCGTCCGGGGTCACCGCAGATCGTCCTCGAGCCGGACGCTTCGCTGACCGAGTGTGTCCGCCGGGAACTCCCACTCCCCCGCAACCACCGCATCCGGGTGCGGCCGCAGGACGGCGCTTCCGGCGTCCGCGCCCTGCTCGACGCGTCCGCGGACGCCATCGTCGTCGACGCGTATGACGAGGGCCGGGTCCCCGCGGACCTGTTGACCCCCACCACGATCGCGCACTACCGACGAGTCATGAAGCCCGGCGGCCTGCTGTTGCTGAACCTCGCCGATGAGCCCAGCCGCGACTACCTCGCCCGTGTGTTGGCAACGCTGGCAGATGCTTTCGATCATGCCGCTGTGCTCGCCATGGCCGATGTCATGAAAGGCCGGCGCTTCGGCAACTACGTCGTGATCGCCTCCACGAGTCCGCTGGACATCGACGAGATCCGTCGTCGCGCAACCCGATTGGCAGCCACCACGACGGTCCGCGCAGCCGGAGCACTGCGCGGCACGGCGAAGCCGTTCACCGACGACGACGTCACTGCCTCGCCGCCGCCGCCCGACCTCGGCGCGTGGCGCGCGCGCTGACCGAGCCGCCCGGCGGACATCACCGCCGCCACACGTACTCGTGCTCCGGGCGCCCGGTGCCGCCGTACCGCAGCCGCATCAGGGCCACCCCGTCGTCGACGAGTCCGGCGAGGTAGCGCTGCGCGGTGGCCCGGGCGATGCCCAACTCGGTGCCGAGGTCCGCCGCGGACACCGGGCCCTGCGCGGCCTGCAGGGCATCCCGGACCAGCGATGCCGTCACGGGCGACTGCCCCTTCGGCGCCTGCGGCCGGTCACCCTCGTGCAACGCACGCATCGCGGTGTCGATCTGGTCCTGGTCGAGCAAGCCGTCACGCACCCGGCCGCGATAGCGCTGCCACGCCTTCAACCTGCGGACCAACTGGTCGACACCGAACGGCTTCAGCAAGTAGTTCACCGCACCGGCCGACAGTGCGGCCCGCACCGACTCGGCCGAACCGTCGGCGGTGATCATCATGACGTCACACGCTGCGCCGGCGAGCTGCGCACACACCTCCAGCCCAGACCGGTCCGGCAGGTAGTTGTCCAGCAGCACCAGATCCGGGCGCAGTTCGTCCACGGCACGCAGGGCATCCGCTGCAGTGTGCGCCACCGCCACCACCTCGAACCCCTCCACCGACGAGGCGTATGACGCGTGGACCGACGCCACCCGGAAATCGTCGTCCACCACAAGAACCTTCGTCATCGCCCTTCCTCACCATCGCCCATGCCGTGCTCAATCGCTGCCGCTTCCAACACGTTCGGCAGCTCCGCGACGAACACGGTCTCCGCGCCCTCGGCACCGAGTGCACTCAACCGCAGCTGGCCGCCGAGCCCTTCCGCGGTCGTCCTCGCGATGGCCAGGCCCATGCCGCGCCCCTCACCGCGCGAACTCACACCACCGACGAAGATCGACTCGGCCCGCTCGGCCGGGATCCCGTCACCGGTGTTGGCGACCGAGATCACCAGCTTGGTGCCCTCGGACAACAGGTCCACCTCGACCCGAGCCGGACGCGCCGACGAACTGCGAGCGGCCTCGATCGCGTTGTCGACCAGGTTGCCCAGGACGGTGATCACCTCCACCGGCGCGACCAGCTTCTGCGGCACCCAGCTCTGCCCGGACAAGACCAACGCCACCCCGGACTCGGCGGCCGCCGATTGCTTCCCGGCGAAGAAGGCCCGGATCGTGTTGGACTGCACCGCCGGGTTCTCGCTCACATCCTCACTGTGTGCGAATTTGACACTGTCGCTGAGGTATTCGATCGCATCCTGCACGTTCGACGTGTGCAGCAGCCCCATCACGGTGTGCATCCGATTGGCGAACTCGTGCCGCTGCGCGCGCAGCGCGCTCGTCATACTCCGCACGCCGGCCAGCTCGCTGGTCAGCTGCTCGAGCTCGGTCCGGTCCTGGACGGTCAGCACACCGCCGAGGTCCGTCCCGTCGTCCAGCGCCACCGGCCGATGCTTGGCCACCAGCACCCGCCGCCCGGACACTGCGGTGACGGCCCGGCCGTCCTCCGCCGGATGCCGCATCAGACGTTGCAGGTCCGGAGCGAGCGCGAGATCGTCGAGGTCGGCGCCCAAGCGAACTTCCTTGCCGAGCAACCGGATCGCCTCGGCGTTGCACATGGTGACCCGGCGTTCGGTGTCAACCGCCAGCACACCCTCACTGATGCCGTGCAACACCGCCTCCCGCTCCCGCACCAGGTCCGCGACCTCCGACGGCTCCAGGCCCAGCGTCAGCCGCTTGAGCCGACGACCGAGCAGCGCGGTCAGCAGGACGGCGATCAGCACCGCCGCCAGCGCCCACGGCAACACGATGAACAGCACCCGCACCAATGCGTCGTGAATGTCCGTCGCCGCGAAACCGACACTGATCTCGCCGACGATCCGGCCGGACGAGTCGCGCAACGGCACCTTGCCACGGGCGGACAGGCCCAGCGTGCCGCGCTCGATCGAGACGTTCTCCCGGCCCGCCAGCGCCTCCTCCGGGTCGGTGCTCACCATCTTGCCGATCTCGTCCGGGTTCGGATGCGCCAGCCGCACGCCGCGGTCATTGGTGATCACCACGAACAGCGCGTGCGCGGACCGCTCCTGGGCGCCGGCGATCTGCTGCACACGCGACTGCTCGTCCGCGGCGACCAGATCTCCGAGCTCGCGGTCGGCGGCGATGGTGCGGGCCACCGACAGGGCGCGTTGCTCGTACTGGTGCTGCAGGGTGGACCGCAGGAAGAAGCCGGCGACGAGCAGGCTCACCACGCCCAGGGCCGCCACGACGGCGACCTGCAGCATCATCATCTGGCGGGTGAACGGCATCCGCCGGGGTCGGGTCATGGCCGACCACGATAGGGCGTTCAGCTGCAGCGACGCCCCGGATGCGAAATGTGCAGAACGCGCTCAGCGTGCGAAAACCGGGCAACGCTCGCAACGCAGACAGCACCCGTGACGGGCCCCTAGCGTCCTGCGCCGTGCCCTCACCGATGTGAGTGGGGTCACAGCCTCCCCGCACAGAAAGGACGCGTATGTCGCACCTCGTCGAGCTGTCGCACGCGACCAAACGCTTCGTGAAGGCCGGTGGTGGCATCCACGTCGCCGCCGCCGACATCACCATGACCGTCGACCCCGGAGAGTTCGTGGCCGTCGTCGGTCCGACCGGCTGCGGCAAGTCCACCACCTTGTCCCTCGTCTCCGGGCTCGAGCCACCGTCCGACGGCGTCGTTCGCGTGAACGGCGCTGCGGTGCAAGGGATCCCGGACGGCGTCGGTTACATGTTCCAGGCCGACGCGATGCTGCCCTGGCGCAACGTGCTGGCCAACGTCGCCGCCGGACCGATGTGGCGCGGCGTTCCCAAGGCCGAGGCCCACGAGAAGGCCATGGACTGGATCACCCGGGTCGGCCTGGCCGGCTTCGAGAAGTCCTACATGCACCAGCTGTCCGGCGGCATGCGCAAGCGCGTCGCGCTCGCGCAGACGCTGGTCAACGAGCCGAAGATCCTGCTGATGGACGAGCCGTTCTCAGCGCTCGACGTACAGACCCGCGCGCTCATGCAGAACGAGCTGCTCGAGCTGTGGTCCGGCACCGGCACCGCCGTCATCTTCGTGACCCACGACCTCGAGGAGGCCATCGCGCTGGCCGACCGCGTCGTCGTGATGACGGCGAGTCCGGCCCGCATCAAGGACGACTTCCGCATCCAGCTGCCCCGGCCGCGCAACGTCGAGGAACTGCGGCTCACGCCGGAGTTCATCGACACCTACTCCAAGGTCTGGAAGTCGCTGTCCTCCGAGGTCGAGGCCGCCCGAGCACAAGGAGCATCCCGTGTCGCGTAACTCCACGATCGACGCACCCGGCACAGCCGAGGCCGGAGCCACCGATGGTCGTATGACGACCCCGTTGCAGCCCCAGGACCCACGCGCCCAGCTGCGCCGGCACAAGTCGATGGTCTACGCGCTGCGCGTGCTGGTCCTCGCCGGCGTGATCGCCTTCTGGGAGATCTCGGTCAGCCTGTGGTTCGACCCGTTCTTCTACTCCAAGCCGAGCCTCATCTGGAAGAAGCTGGTCACCTGGTTCACCGACGGCACCGCACAGGGTTCGATCTGGACGCAGATCTGGGTGACCTTCCAGGAGGCGGTCTACGGATTCCTCATCGGTGCGGTGCTCGCCATCGTGCTGGGCATCCTGCTGGGCCGGGCGCGACTGTGCTCTGAGGTCCTCTCACCGTTCATCCAGGCCGCCAACGCCGTGCCGCGCATCGTCCTCTCGGCGATCTTCATCCTGTGGTTCGGGCTCGGCATGGAGTCCAAGATCGCGACCGCAGCGGTCCTGGTCTTCTTCCCGGTCTTCTTCAACGCCTTCCAGGGCGCCCGGGAGGTCGACCGCAACCTGGTCAACAACGCCCGCATCCTCGGGGCCGGCCGACTGCAGGTTTTGCGTTCGATCGTCGTACCCAGCGCCACGTCGTGGATCCTCGCCTCGCTGCACACCGCCTTCGGCTTCGCCCTCATCGGCGCGATCGTCGGTGAGTTCGCCGGCTCGACCAAGGGCGTCGGACTGCTCATCTCCACGGGTCTGAGCGCCTTCGACGCAGCCGCCATCTACGCCGGCATGGTCATCAGCACCGTCATGGCGCTCATCGCCGAGCTCGTCCTCGGTTACCTCGAACGCCGCCTGCTCAAGTGGCGCCCGCCGTCGCAGACCGAGACCGTCGCGGTCTGACCAGCCCTGCCCACCGTTACTCACAGTCAGGAAAACTCATGCACAAGAAGTTCGCCGGAATCGCCGCAGTCGGTATGGCGGGGGCCCTCGCCCTCGGTGGCTGCGCCACCCAGAAGGACGAGCCCGCGGGCGGAGCCAGCGCCGGCGGCTCCCATGCCTCGGTCAAGATCATGGTCGGCGGCATGAGCAAGGTGATCTACCTGCCCGCCGCGCTCACCGACAAGTTGGGCTACTTCAAGGACCAGGGCCTCGACGTGTCGTTGATCGACACCCCGGCCGGTGTCACCGCCGAGACGGCACTGATCGCCGACAAGGCGCAGGGTGTCGTCGGCTTCTACGACCACACCATCGACATGCAGGCCAAGGGCAAGTGCCTGGAGAGCGTCGTGCAGTTCGCGAACGTTCCGGGTGAGGTCGAGATGGTCTCCAGCAAGGACGCCGGCTCCATCACCTCCGCCAAGGACTTCAAGGGCAAGAAGCTCGGCGTGACCAGCCAGGGCAGCTCGACTGACTTCCTCACCCAGTACCTGACCGGCAAGGCCGGCATACCCAGCACCGGGTACACGACCGTCAAGGCCGGCGCGGACGCGACCTTCATCGCCTCGATGAAGTCCGGCGGCATCAACGCCGGTATGACGACGGACCCGACCGTCGCCCAGCTGACCAAGACCGGGGTCGGCAAGGTCCTGCTCGACATGCGCACCGAGGCGGGCACCCGGAAGGCGCTCGGCGGGCTCTACCCGGCCAGCTCGCTCTACATGTCCTGCGACTACGTCAAGCAGAACCCGCAGACCGTGCAGAAACTGGCCAACGCGTTCGTCAAAACCCTGAAGTGGATCCACACCCACAGCGCACAGCAGATCTCCGACAAACTGCCGGCCGACTACAAGGGCAGCGACCCGAGCCTGTACGTGCAGGCGCTGAACGACTCCAAGCGGATGTTCACCGACGACGGGCTGATGGACGAATCGGGCGCGAAGAACGCGCTGAATGTGCTGGGCTCCTTCTCACCGGCGGTCAAGCCCAAGAAGGACCAGATCGACATCAGCAAGACCTACACGACCGAGTTCGCCCAGAAGGCCGATTCGTAAACCACGCTGATCGAGCGGGCTCGCTGGTCGAGTGCGGCTGGAGGAGCGAAGCGGGGGAAGCCGCGTATCGAGACCGAGAGCGCGACGTCTCGGTCTCGATACACGCTCCTTCCGCTTCGCTCCCTCCGGGCACTCGACCAGCGTGAGCGCCGGTACCCTCTACTCCATGCTCCGGACGATGATGAAGTCCAAGATCCACCGCGCGACCGTGACCCAGGCCGACCTGGACTACGTCGGCTCCATCACCATCGACGCCGACCTGATGCACGCCGCGGACCTCCTCGAGGGCGAAAAGGTCGACGTCGTCGACGTCACCAACGGCAACCGCCTGTCGACCTACGTCATCACCGGTGAGGCGGGCAGCGGCATCATCGGCATCAACGGCGCCGCGGCGCACCTGGTGGCGCCCGACGACCTGGTCATCATCATCGGCTACGGCCAGGTCGACGACGCCGAAGCACGCAACTTCAAGGGTTCGGTCGTCTTCGTCGACGCCGCCAACAAGCAGGTCTCCATCGGCGACGACCCCGGCTTCGCCCCCGCCGGCAGCGGCCTGAAGTCCGCACGCGTCGCCTCCTGAACGTATGCCGGAGGGACATGTCACCCACCGCATCAGCGGTGAGCTCAACCGTGAGTTCGGTGGCAGACAAGTGCGATCCACCTCTCCGCAGGGCAAGTTCACCGGCGCCGCGCTGGTCGACGGCCACGTCTTCGACACCGCCCAGGCCTTCGGCAAGCACATGTACATCGCGTTCGAGGACCTGCCCGAGCAGGTGCACATCCATCTCGGACTGATCGGGAAGTTCTCCTTCTTCCCCGAAGCCGACCCGGCGACCGACAACGCCCGCTGGCGGCTGACCGCCTTCACCCCGGACGTCACCATGGAGCTGCGTGGGCCCAACCTGTGCGAGCTGAGTTCGCCCGAGCAGATTGCCGCGACGGTCGCCGCGCTCGGCCCCGACCCGCTGCGCCCCGACGCCGACCCCGAGGTCGCGCGGGCCCGGATCCGCAGATCCGCCAGTCCGATCGGCGTGCTGATGATGGACCAGAAGATCTTCGCCGGTGTCGGGAACATCTACCGCGCCGAGACGCTCTACCGGCACCACATCGACCCGTTCATGCCCGGGAAGTTCCTGCGCGGTGCGGAATTCGACCTGCTGTGGGACGACCTGATCGAGTTGATGCCCCTGGGCGTGCGCGACGGCCGGATCGACACCGTTCATCCGGAGCACACTCCCGAGGCGATGGGGCGTGAGCCGCGGGTCGACAAGCACGGCGGCGAGGTCTACGTCTACCGACGGGCCGGCCAGGCGTGCCTCGTGTGCGGCACGCCGGTCAGCACCACGATCCTCGCCGGCCGGAACCTCTTCTGGTGCAAGCAGTGCCAGCCCCGGTCTCGCAGGCGCACCGTCAGGGACTGACCATCTCGCCCGACACGCGGCAAGATGGGGACCATGACCGACGACGCATTGCGCGACCTGCTCGCCGACAGCAACCTGGCCACACTCGCCACGATCCGCCGCGACGGGCGACCGCAACTGTCCAACGTCAGCTACACCTACGACCGCGAACGCGACCTGATCCGCGTATCGGTCACCGACGGTCGCGCGAAAACCGCCAATCTGCGCCGTGATCGGCGTGCCACCGTGCTCGTCAACGCCAGCTCCGGCTGGTCGTATGCCGCCGCCGACGTGACGGCGACCGTCCTGCCGGTCGCGACCGCTGCGGACGACGCCAGCGCCGACGAACTGGTGTCGATCTACCGGTCCATCGCCGGTGAGCACGACGACTGGGACGACTATCGCCGCGCGATGGTCGCCGATCACCGGGTGCCGCTGCACCTGCGGGTGGAGCGGGTCTACGGCCTGGTCCGCTGAACCGCCGCGCGTAGGCCCGGAGCGTCAGCGCGAGACGACGGCTCGCAACTGCAGCATCGCCGCGAAGCGGGCTTCGGAGTCGTCCAGGTCCAGCTGGCCGATCTCGGCGACACGGCGCAGTCGGTAACGGAATGTATTGGGGTGCACGTACACGCTGGCCGACGCCGCGACGGTGTCGCCGAAGTTGTCCAGCCAGGCACGAAGGGTCTGCACCAGGCTGGTGTTGTGGGCGGCGTCGTAGGACAGCAGCCGGGCGACCGGCCCGGTCGGCTGGTCACCACGGGCGGCGACAAGGTCCCGCAGTTCCAGCATCAACGACTCCACGTGCACGTCTGCCAACTGCGCCACCCGGGGACCCTTGCGTTCGCGCAGCACCCGCAGCACGCGGTCCACCGCACCCCGGGCACGCGCCAGCCCCGAGATGTCCTCGGCGACCGGGCTCACGCCGATGAACGCATGCTGCCCACGGCCGCCGATGCGGTCCAAGAACTCGGTCGCGATGCCGACGGCATACCGCTCGCCCTGGTGCGGCAGCGGCACCAGCCCGTAAACGACGTCGCTGAGGGCGGCCACGGCCGACGACGGGTGGACCGCACCCAGGTGCATCGCGAAGGCGTCACTCAACCGCTGCCGCTCGCCGACCACCTCGGCGCCGGCCGGGCCGCTCGGGGTGGCCTGACCGTCGACCGTGAGCGCCAGCACCACCATGGGCTGATCCGCCAGGCCCAGACGGTCGAGGGCACCGCGTGCACCGACGCCGCCCTCCAGGGCGGTCCCCAACAGGTCGGCCCGCAGCCGTCGCTCGACATCGGACCCGGCACGCTGTTGCAGCAGATGCAGGGCGACGAGTTTGGCCGCCTCACAGAAGGCGCGATGCCGCTCGGGGCTGAGCCGTTCGTGCACCGCCGCCCACAGGGAGCCGAGCAGTTCGTCGCCGGCACGGACCGCGATCGCGGCACGCGCCATGGTGACGCCCGTCGCCGGCAGCGGCTCGATGTAGACGGGCTGGTCGGTGCGATAGAGCTCGCGGAAGACCCCCTGCTCGGACAGCAGGCGTGCATAACGCTCGGGCACCTGGCGCCCCAGGATGGTTTCGACCCGGGACGAATCGGCCTCGTCCTGGCGCCCGGAGAAGGCCAGCACACGGGAGTTGCGGTCCTCGATCGTGATCGGTGCGTCCAGCAGGGCCGCGATCGCGTTCGCCACCGCGAACAGGTCGCCGGACGGCAACCCGCCCAGGGTCTCCGACTCGGTGGCGCCGACCTCGCCCTCGGCGAGCAACGCCCGCAGCAGCGCGCTCAGCTGCGTCCAGGACGCACCTCGCGTGAAGGCCAACAGCGCCACACCGCTCACCTCGACGGCGGCCCGCAGTTGCGGGTCCGGGGCGACCGGCGCACGGACGACGAGGCCGGCCGCTGCCTGTTCACCGAGGTCGCGCAGCAACGCCACGATCCGGTCGGTGCCGGACACGCCGACACCGAGCACCAGTGCATCGGGGAGGACCTGTTCCCGGTCGACCGGGTCATGGATCGGTGCGGCCGAGATGGGGCCGCGGACGCCGCCGGGTGAGGACGCCGGCGCATGCACGAGCTCGAGCAGCGTGCTGCCCAGCTCCTCGAGCAGCCGCGTCAGGTCGGCTCCGGGCCGTCCGCTCATCGACACCACCACCAGATGACGCTACAAGGTCCCGCGCATCGTGCGGGCGGTCCTGCTGAAACTCGTTGTGTTACAGCGGGATCCATTCGGTGGACGTGGTGAACTCGGCCAGCCGGTCCGGCTGCGGCGCAACGCCGAGCCCGGGACCGGTCGGCACCGGCAGGTGCCCGTCCTGCAGCACGAACGGCTCGGTCAGGTCGGTGCTGAAATACCGGTCCGACGCGGACGTGTCGCCCGGCAGGGTGAAGCCGGGCAGCGCCGCGAGCGCGACGTTCGCGGCCCTGCCGATGCCGGTCTCCAACATGCCGCCGCACCAGACCGCGATGCCGTGCGCCCGGCATACGTCGTGGATGCGGCGCGCCTCGAGATAACCCCCGACCCGACCTGGCTTGATGTTGACGATCCGGCAGGCACCCAGCCTGATCGCAGCGGCCGCCGTCGCGGCGGACGTGATCGACTCATCCAGGCAGATCGGCGTGCGCACCGTTTTCGCCAGCTCGGCGTGGCCCAGCACGTCCTCCTCGTCGAGTGGCTGCTCGATCAGCAGCAGCTCGAAGGGATCCAGTCGCGCCAGCTGCCCCGCGTCGGCCAGCGTGTATGCCGTGTTGGCGTCCACCTGGAGCAGCACGTCGTCCCCGAACCGTTCGCGGACCGCGCGGACCGGCTCGACGTCCCAACCCGGCTCGATCTTGAGCTTGATCCGCACATAACCGGCCTCCAGGTAACCACCGACCGCGTCCAGCAGCTGCGGGACCGAGTCCATGATCCCCACCGAGACGCCGCACGGCACCTGCTCCCGGACTGCACCCAGTTCTCTGGCCAGCGGCCGGCCCTCGGCCCGCAGTTCGGCGTCCAGGACGGCGGCCTCCAGCGCACACTTGGCCATGCGGTGTCCCTTGAAGCCGTGCAGCAGCGTGCCGACCCGGGCCGCGTCGAGCCGGTCCGGCTGCGCGAGCGCCGGGATGAGGAAGCGACGCATCACGTCGGCGGCGGCGTCGACATACTCGGGCGAATAGAGCGGGTCGCTCATCGCGACGCATTCGCCCCAGCCCTCCGACTGATCACCGACGGCACGGACCAGCAAGATGTCGCGTGCGCGTTGCACCCCGAACGAGGTCCGGAAGGGCGCGACCAACGGCATCGCCACCCGGCGCAGTTCGATTCCGGTCAGCTTCATGGCGTTGTCTCTCCTCGTCGGTGATTCGGGGTCTCCGGTGTGCCGGTCTCGAGCACGTACCAGCCGTCCCGGGTGAAGGCGCGCGCACGGGCACCGCGGGCGAGCAGTCCGCCGAGCGCGTCGCGCACGGCGAACCGCCACGCGGTCGCCAGTGCCGGGTCGCTGCCGCGCAGCTGTTCCACGTCGGGCGGGACGGCGACGAGCAGGGTCGGCGCTTCCGTGACGCCGGGGACCGGCTCCCCGCCCGTCCCGCGTCCGAGGGCCACCGCGCAACCGGGGCCGTCCAGCCGGGCGACCTGTAGAGGCTGCCAGTGCGTGGAACAGGCGGCGACCACCGCGGGCTCCTGCAGGTGCCATTGCAGCAGCAGCCGGTCGGTGTCGTCGCCGGTGTTGATCCGGTCCCGCATCCCGCCGTAGAAGTTGGGCAGATACTCCGCCGGCCGTCCGCCGAGCTTGACCAGGTTGAAGTAGGCGTTGCGGGCGATCAACGGGTCGAAGGTCCATTCGATGACGTCGATCCCCCGGCGCAGTGCCCAGGCCCGCTGGTGCAACTTCAGCGCGTAGCCGACGCCGCGACGGGCGCTGCGCGGCAGCACCCCGGCGATGTGGCTGTGCAGGGTGCGATCGGACGGCGGTGCGAAGAAGCCCACGCACGCTCCGACCACCGCGTCACCGGCGTGGGCGACACCGATGTAGTTGCCGGCCTTCGACAGCGCCCGGAGCATCTCGGTGCCGATCGGCGCGTTGTCCTGCGAACGCCATATCTGTTCGTAGAGCTCCTCGACCGCAGTGATTTCGTTCAGTCCGGTCGCCGTGCGGACGGTGATGCCGGCGGCGCGGGCGGCCCGGGTGGCCTGCTCCTCGGCCAGGATCGCCGGCGCGTCCAGGCTCGTCACCGGTCCACCGAACCCTGCGGAATGCCGAGCAGATCCGCCAGCAGTGCGGCCAACAGGGCGATGCGAGAAGGTAGTTCGCCCACCAGCACATGTTCGTCGTCGGCGTGCGCCCCGCCGCCGCTGGCGCCCAGGCCGTCGAGCGTCGGTACGCCGACACCGGCGGTGAAGTTGCCGTCCGAGGCGCCCCCGACCGACACCTGCGCCGGCGTCGGGAGACCCTGCTCGGCCGCGATGCGGCATACCCGTTCGAAGAGCGCAGCGGACGAAACCGCTTCCAGCACCGGACGATTCGGTCCACCGGTGATCTCCAACTGCGCTCCGGGCAGGTGCGGCTGCAGCGACCTGATGGCGGTGTCGACACGCTCCTGCTCCGCTGCGGTGCGGGCGCGCACATCGACCGCGAAGTGCCCGCTCGCCGGCACGGTATTGGTGGTGGTTCCCGCGTGCAGGGCCGTGGGGGTGACGGTGGTGCCCAGCTCGGGCCGGCTCAGCGCGGCGACCCGGGTGAGCTGGCAGGCCAGCTCGAGGCTCGCGTTCACTCCCCTCTCGGGCTCGAGACCGGCGTGCGCCGCCCGTCCGGCCGCGGCCACCCGATAGAGCGAGACGCCCTTCCGTTCGGTCTTCAACGCCCCTACGGGCCCTGCGGATTCGAGCACCAGGGTGGCGTCGCAGCCACGCGCCTCGTCCTCGATCAGCGACCGGGAGCTCGGCGAACCGAGCTCCTCGTCACCGGTCACCAGGACGGTGACACCGTCGGTGTCCGGCAGCGTCGCCAGCGCATGCAGGGCCATCACCGTCCCGGTCTTCATGTCGAAGCAACCCGGACCGCGCAGCACCCCATCGGTCACCTCGCACGGGTGCGTCGCCAGACTCCCGACCGGCCAGACCGTGTCGTGATGACACAACACCAGCACCCGCCGCGGGCCGGCCCCGAGACGCCACCGCAGATGGGTCCGGCCGTCCAGCACGATGCGCTCCGGTTCGTGCCCGAGCCGGGCAGTGCCGAGCTCGGCGGTCAGCTCGGCACTCGCGGCCACTGCCGCCAGATCATCCGAGGGCGACTCGCAACGCACCAGTGTCCGTATGTCGTCGACGATCCGCGGCAGTGCGTCCTCGAAACGCTGGAGCAACTCCACGTCAGGAGACTTCCGGCGTGGCGCGTGCCCCGAAGTGGACGTAACGCCGCTGCCCGTCGGGCCGGTAGAACGTCACGGGCGTCCACGTCTCGACCCCCGGCAGACGCATCACGAACAAGTCGGTGTCCACGGGCACCAGCCGCGCCTCCTCGGTCGGGTCCTCCATCGTCGCGGCGACCGGGCCGCTCACCGTGGCCCGCAGCCGCGGCCCCTCCGCGTCCGCGAGGACCTCGATGGTCATCGACTCACGGCGGTAGGTGCCCACCCACGGCGTGATGTCCACGTCGACCGGCTCGGCCGGGGGCGCCAGCGGCTCCTGCATCTCGATCCCGGCCACCTCGGCGAAGATCTCGCGGTAGAGGTCCTGATAGAGGTCGCGGGTGTTGCCGCCGTTGGTCAGCAGCGCGACCGCGAGCTTCTGCCCGGGCAGCACCCGCAGGAACGCCGACTGGCCGATCGTGTTGCCGTCGTGCCCGAAGAGACGCTGCCCCGACCAGCCGAAGCGGATCCAGCCCAGCCCCCAGGAGTCACCGAGCGAGTGCGTGTCCGGCAACTGCGCGTGCTGTTCCTGCATCGCCGCGGTGGTCTCCGGGCGCAGCACCGAGCCGCCGTCCGGGGACGCACCGCCCATCAGGTGCATCCGGGCGAAGGCCAGCACGTCGCCGACCGTGGAGGAGATGAGTCCGGCCGGCCCGACCGAGCGCGGCAGGAATGAGATGGGCGCGACCCTGGCCGGCTCGTCACCCTCTCCGAGGTGCCCGACCGCGGCACCGTGCAGCAACACTTCCTCCGGCAGGGTGACCGTGCGCTTCAGCCCCAGCGGGGTGAACAACCGCTCACGGATCGCCGTGTCCCACGTCTGACCGGTGACCTTCTCGATCATCAGGCCGATCATCGAGAAGCCGGAGTTGCAGTAGGACCAGGTCGCTCCGAGCGGATGGTTCTGCGCTGCGTCAGCGAGCAGGTCGACATACTTGCTCAGACAGTCGTCGCCGCGCCCGGTGTCGGTGAAGATGTCACCGTCGATGCCGCTGGTGTGGGTGAGCAGGTGCCGCAGGGTGACCTGCTTGGTCACCTCGGGGTCGGCGAGCTCCAACTCGGGCAGCACGTCGAGCACGGGTGCGTCCAGCGACAGCTTCCCCTCGTCGACCAGCTGCATCGCGACGGTCGCGGTCCAGACCTTGGTGATCGAGCCGATCTGGAAGAGCGAGTCGGGTGTCACCTCGGCGCCGGTGTCGACGTTGAGCACGCCGGTCGCCACCTCGATCAGGTCGTCCTGCGGCTCGTCGAGCCGCAAGATCCCGAGTTGGGCGCCGGGCACCTTGTGCCGGCGGGCCAGCGTCGTCAGCCGGCGCTGCCAGTGGGCCCGGTCCAGCTTCGGACGCCGGGCGCCGGTGCCGGCATACTGCTCGACCCAGTCCAGGACGCGGTGGTTGAAGTCGACCCGGTGCGACGGCCGGCCGTTCACCGGGAAGAGGTGCGACCCCTCCGGGTAGAGCACCAATGTCGTGGGCACGCCCTGCTCCCGCAGCGCGGAGAACCACTGTTGCGCCTGGCCGACCGGGCAGCGCACGTCGGCCGCACCCTGCAGGACCAGGGTCGGTGTGGTCACGTCGGTGACCTTGCTGAACGGCGACATCGCGTCCATCCGCGCCGACGGCTGCCGGGTCGGCTCGTCCAGTTCGTATGCCGCCAGCAGATGCCCTGCGTCGGAGGTTCCCGCGAGGCTCTGCAGGTCGGCGCACACCCCACCGGTGACGGCGGCCGCGAAGCGCGAGTCGCGACTGGTCAGGTAGCAGGTCATGAAACCGCCATAGCTGTAACCGCTGATCGCGAGATGGTCGGCGTCGGCGATGCCTTCGGCGACGAGTGCGTCCAGCGGCTCGAGGAAGTCCGCGGCGTCGCCGGTGCCCCATGCGCCGACGGTCGCGCTGAAGAAGCCGGCACCGTAGCCGTCGCTGGCGCGCGGGTTGAGCAGCAGCACGTTCCAGCCGCGCGCGACCAGCTCCTGGTGGTAGAGGTGCATGTCGTCGGCGGCGCCGTTCCACGCGTTGTGCGGGCCACCGTGCACGTCCAGCAGCAGCGGGCGTGGCCCGGTCCGCGCCGGGTCCCGCATCAACCAGCCCTGCACGACGGTGCCGTCGGAGATGTGGAACTCGCGTGAATCACGTTGGAACCACTCGACGTCCGCCAGCGGCGCGCCGTGCTCGGTCCGCACGACCTGCTCACCGGTCGCCAGGTCCAGGGTGACGACCTCGCCGAGCGAGGTCGGGGTGCTGAGCACCACGGCGACCGTCCCGCCGGCGGCCGACGCCCCGGCGACCACCCGGTCGGCGCCGCCCAGGACCAACTCCGGTGCGCCCGTCCCGAGGTCGGCCCGGTAGAGGTGGGTGCAGCCGCGGTCACGGACGCAGAAGAGCACGGCGCGGTCGTCGTCGATCAGTTGCGGCGCGGCGCCCGGGTATGCCGGGCCTCCGCTCATCACGTTGCGGTCCAGCGGCCCGGCGAGGTCGACGAGTTCGGCGGCGGGCACCGCGGCGGCCCCCTCTGCCGGCAACCGGTAGAGACCCGCCTGACCGGTCGGGCCGGTGGCACTGCCGATGACCAGCAGTTCCGTGCCGTCAGCGGTCCAGGTCGCTGATTGCGCGACTCCGTCGGCGAAGCCGAGCAGCTCCGGCTGCGACCAGGAGCCGGAGACGTCGACCCGGTGGACCGGGATGACCAGCCGCAGGTCCGCGTCGTCCGCCATACCGGCCGGGAAGGCGAGGTGTGTGCCGTCGGGCGACCAATCCGGTTCTCCTGCATGCCAATCGCCGTCGGTGACCTGCCGGCACGTCTTGTCCGCCACGGTGACGACGTGCAGCTGGTTGCGCATCTGGCGCAGGTAGCCGGCGCCGTCGGCCTGGTAGTCGACCCGGCTGGTGACGATCGGCGCGGCGGAGCTGTCCTTACCGTCCTGCGGGGCGGCCCGGTCCACCGGCGCTGCGAAGGCGATGCGCGTGCCGTCCGGGCTCCACACCGGCGCGCCCGCGCCGAGCGGCAGCTCGGTCAGCTGGGCGGCCTCGCCACCCGTGGCCGGCAGCAACCACGCCTGCGCCGGTCCGTCCGACGCACGCAGGAAGGCGAGTTGCGACCCGTCCGGCGACCAGGCCGGCGCGCTGTCGGCGGGTCCCTGGGTCAGCCGCACCGGTGCCGTGCCGTCGGTGCCGACCTGCCACAGGCTGGTGACGGGTTTGTCGGCGGTCAGGTCCTGGGTCCGCAGCACGTAGGCCACCCGGTGACCGTCCGGGGACAGAGCGGGTTGCTCCGGGATCGCGATGTCCGCCAGATCGGCGATGCGCAGGCGACGGGTCATGATGCTCTCCTCGTGGGATGGACGGAGTCGGGTATGGCGGCCAGCAGCTCCTGGGTGTAGGGCTGCTGGGGATTGGTGAGAACCTCGGCGGCCGGGCCGTGTTCGACGATGCGGCCGTGGCGCATGACGGCGATGCTGCTGGCGACGTACCGCACGACCGCCAGGTTGTGCGAGATGAACAGCATCGAGGTGGACAGCTCACGCTGCAGGTCGCGGATCAGGTTCAGGACGGCGCCCTGCACCGATACGTCGAGCGCCGAGGTGATCTCATCGGCGATGACGACCTGCGGACGTGCGGCGAGCGCCCGGGCCAGGCCGACGCGTTGGCGTTGTCCCCCGGACAACTGGCTCGGGTAGGCAGCGGCGAGGTCGGGGTCCAGTTGCACCAGGTCCAGCAGCCGGGTCACCTCCTTGGCCCGGTCGGTCGGCGGCGCACCGCCGGCGTTCCGCCGCGGGATGGTCTCGCGCAGGCTCGCGCCGATCGTCATCCGCGGGTCGAGGCACGAGGACGGGTCCTGGAAGACCATCTGGATCGGCCGGCGGGCGCCGCGCAACGGCACCGGCTCGCCGTCGAGGGTGATTCGGCCGCCGGACAGCGGTGCCAGCCCGACCGCGGCGCGACCGAGCGTGGACTTTCCGGAACCGGATTCGCCCACCAGTCCGACGATCTCGCCGTCCGGCACGGTCAGGCTGACGTCGTCCACCGCCGTCGTGCCGTGCCGCTGGCTGCCGTAGTGCACGGACACGTGCTCGAAGCGCAGTTGAGTCATGACACGGCCTTCGCTTTCTCCGGAGTCAGCGGCTGCGGCTGGTCGGCGTGCCAGCACGCCACCCGCCGGCCGGCGGCGTCGGTCTCCAGCGGCGGCATCTGCTCCCGGCAGCGGTCGGTGGCCAGCGGGCAGCGCGCGGCGAAGGCGCATCCGGCCGGGAACGACGCCGGGTCCGGCGCCCGGCCCGGTATGACGGCCAGCGGCTCGTCCAGCGCGGTGTGCATGTCCGGCACCACCGAGATGAGTGCGCGGGTGTAGGGGTGGCGGGCCGACGCATGCAGGTCCTGCGTCGGCAGGTCCTCGACGATCTGCCCGGCATACATCACCAGCACGCGGTCGCACACCTGCCGCACCACCGAGATGTCGTGGCTGATCAGCAGCAGCGCGACGTCCTGCTCCCGGCGGATCGATTCCAGCAGCTGCAGCACCCGGCTCTGCACGGTCACGTCCAGGGCGGTCGTCGGCTCGTCGGCGACGATCAGCGCCGGGTCGCCCATCAGGCCCATGCCGATCATCGCGCGTTGCCGCATGCCGCCGGAGAACTCGTGCGGATACTGGCCGGCCCGCCGCTTCGGATCCGGGATCTGCACCGCGTCCAGCCGGTCGACGGCGCGGTCCGTCGCCTGCGCCCGGGAGAGGCCACCGTGCCGGCGGGCGACCTCGGCCAGCTGGCCGCCGACGCGCAGCGTGGGGTTCATCGACGTCATCGGGTCCTGGAAGATCATCGAGAAGCGGATGCCGAGCAGCTCGCGGTCGGCACGGGTGGCGCCGCGGCGCAGGTCCGTGCCCAGGAAGCTGAGTTCGGTGGCGCTGACCCGGGCCGGTCGCTCGATCAGCTGGGCGACCGCGAGCGCGGTCAGCGACTTGCCCGATCCGGATTCGCCGACGACGCCGACGGCCTCGCCACGCGCCATACCGAAGCTGACACCGCGGACCGGGGTGATCGCCCCGTGCGCGGTCGGGAAGCTGACGCGCAGATCCTGCACCCGCAGCACCATGTCGTCCGCGTGCTCGTCCGTGGGTATGGCGCCCTCCTCCGGAGGCTTGAGCACCGGCAGCCGCAGCTTGCCGAGGGTGGTGGTGACGCCGATGCCCTTGGCCATCGCCTCGCCGAAGAAGTTGAACGCCAGCCCGGCCAGCACCACGGCGATGCCGGGTGCCAGTGCGGCGATCGGGTGCTCGAAGATGCCGGTCAGGCCGTTGCCCAGCAGCTGCCCCCAGTCGTAGTTCGGCGGCTGCACGCCGAGCCCGAGGAAGGACAGCCCGGCGAAGGCCAGCAGGGCGGCACCCGCGCCGATCGTGGCGTTCACGATCAGCGCCTCCCCGACGTTCGGCAGCACGTGCCGCACCAGGATCCGGAACCGGTTGACGCCGGCGACGCGGGCGGCGAGCACGAAATCGCGCGGCTCGACCCCGGCGACCAGCGTCTGGACCAGCCGGGCGAAACCGGGTGCACCGGCGAATCCGATCGCCAGCACGGCTCCCTTGGTGCCGATCCCGAAGATGACCGCGAAGAACAGCGCCAACAGCAGCCCCGGGAACGCGACCGCGATGTTGATCACCGCCGCCACGACCCGTCCGACCCGTCGGCCGAAGAGCACGCCGAGGGTGCCGAGCACCAGGCCGGCCGCCACCATGATCAGCGTGGCGAGGAGTGCCAGCTCGACCGACAGCCGGGTGGCGACCAGCACCCGGGCGAGGATGTCGCGGCCCAGGTTGTCGGTGCCCGCCCAGTGTGCGCCCGACGGGCCGTGCAGGATCTGCGCGGTGTCGGTCCGGTTCGCCCAGTCCGACCAGAGCATCGGCGCCACGACGGCCAGCACCAACAGCGCGGTGAGCGCGACGGTCGCTGCTGCTCCGACCGGTGTCGCCATCACGGTCAGCCACCGCGGACGGTTGCTGCGACGGGTTCCCGTCGACACGATCTCGGTCGCGAGGTTGGCTGCCATGGCTCAGTTCTCCCGGATCGTCGAACGTGGGTCGAGCAGCGCGAGCGCGATGTCGACGACCAGGTTGATCAGCAGGACCAGCACGCCATACACCAGCACGATGGCCTGGACGACGGGATAGTCCTTGTTCTGGATGGACGACACGATGGTGCTGCCGAGCCCCGGCCAGGCGAAGACGTTCTCGACCAGGACCGTGCCGGCGATGAGTCCACTGAGCAACAGCCCGCTGAGCGTCAGCGTCGCGGTCAGCGCGTTCGGCAGCGCGTGCTTGAGGTAGATGGTGACGGCCGGCAGCCGCTTGGCGCGCGCCGTCCGGACGTAGTCGGCGCGCAGCACCGCGATCATCTCCACGCGCAGGATCCGGGCCAGGATCACGCCGGGGCCGACCGCCAGAGCGACCACCGGCAGCACGTAGGAGTCCAGCCCGGACTTGCCGGCCACGGGGAGCAGGTGCAGGTTCACCCCGAAGATCCAGACCAGGATGACGCACACGACGAAGTCGGGGATGGCACCGATGATGACGCTCACGGTGGTGAAGCCGAGCTCGGTGCGCTGCGCGCGGCCGCCGCGGGTGAGCACCCCCATGAGCGCGCCGAGCGGTATGGCGATCAGCAGCGCCAGCACGAACGCGGCCACCGCGAGGGACAGGGTCGCGGGCAGCCGCTGCGAGATGACCTGTGACACCGGCAGTTGTGACGACATGGAGATGCCGAAGTCGCCGGAGAAGAGGTCGCCCAGGTAGTGCCAGTACTGCACCAGGAGTGGGTCGTCGAGCCCCAGCTCCTGCCGCCGCGCGTTGACCAGCGCCTGCGGTGCCGTCATACCGAGCGACGCCCGCACGGGATCGCCGGGCACCAGGTGAATCATCAGGAACGACGCCGTGACCAGCGCCCACAACGAGACGAGCAGTTGGCCCGCACGCCGGATCGCGAAGCGCACCCACGCGTTGTCCCGCAGGCCGGATGCCGTCGGGCGGGCCGGAGCGACCGGAGCCGGCGGGGTGGTTGAGGAAGTTGCCGATGAGGTGGTTGTCACGGCCGCGGACCTCAGCGGACCATCCGGAACGTGGTCGGCAGGAGATCGCCGCCGACCTGCTGGAACGTCGCGCCCTTGCCGAAGGTGTAGGCGTTCAGGTTCGCGAACGGGATGACGTCGAAGTTCTCGACGAGGCCGGCTTCGGCGGCCAGCCACGCCGGGCAGCTCGCCCGGCCCTGCTGGGTCTCGGCCAGCGCGACCTTGCTGTTGTAGGTGGCGTTGTGCACGCCGGAGAAGTTGCTGCCGTTCGGTGCGACCGGCCCGGAGAGAAAGCCGATCAATTGGTCGGGCGCGCTGACATTGAGGCCTTCCCAGGCGATGTCCCAGTTGCCGGTGTTGAACAACGTGCTGATCAGGGTCGCATGGTCCTGCGGGGTCAGGGTGGTGTTGACGCCCAGCTTCTTCCACTGCGCCGCGGCCAATTCGGCCGCCGACGCACCCGCAGCTCCGGAGTCGGTGTTGTAGACGAAGGTGAGGGCGAGTTGCCGGCCGCCCTTGTGCCGGTAGCCGTCGGTACCCATGGCCCAGCCGCCGGCCTCCAGCAGTGCCTTGGCCCCGGCCAGATCGGTCTTCGGCAGCGCCGGGCCGATCGAGTTGCCGGGGCACACGGCCGGCGAGGTGGCGGCGAACGTCGTGGGCGCCGATCCCTGGTCGGAGGTGAGGACCCGCCGCAATTCGGTGTAGTCCACGGCCCGGCTCAGTGCCTCGCGCACCTTCGGGTCGGCGGTCGGACGTGTCGAGTTGTGGTTGAACCACTGCTGCCCGACGACGGCCGGTGAGGCGACCGAGTAGAGCTTCGCCGCCTGCACGCGCTTGAGGTCGGGGCCGGTGATGGTGGCCGCGTTGAGCTGGCCGGCGAGCAGCAGGTTGGCCTGGGTGCTCATGTTCGGGACGATCTGCACCACGACCTTGTCCGGCATCCCCTTGGTCGCGGTGCCGGCTCCGGCCGGACCCCAGCTGTACCCGGCGCGCTTACGGAAGGTGTATCGGCTGTTGGGCTGGGCCTGCTCGAGGACGTAAGGGCCGGTGCCGTCGCTCGCGGCGGCCAACGACGCCCGGTGGGTCAGGCCCTTGGCGCACACCATCGGCATGGTCGCCAGCGAGTTGAGGATGAAGGGTGCCGGCGTCGGGACGGTCAGCGTCACGGTGTTGCCGGCGGTGTCGCTGGTCGCCTTCGCTCCGGCCGGGATGAAGACACCGGCGAACGGACTCTTGTTCTTGGGGTCGGTGATGAAGTTGATGTTCGCAGCGGCGGTCGCCGCGGTGAACTTCGAACCGTCGGAGCAGGTGATGCCCGGTGCGATGGTCAGCGTCGCCTTCTTGCCGGCCACCTTCCAGGAGCTGGCCAGCTGGGGCACGATCTTGCCGTGCGAGTCCTGCCCGAGCAGCGAGTCGTAGGCCAGCATGCTCATCTGGAAGAGGGCGCTGGAGGTGTTCATCTGCGGATCCAGGTTGCCGGGGTCCGAGCTCATGCCGAGGGTGAAGGTGCCTCCGGTGACGACCGGTCCGGAGCCACCGGCCGAGCTGCCGCCACCTGAACATCCGGTGATCGCGGTGATCCCGGTGACCGTGGCACATCCGACGGCGAGCGGGACGGCAAGCCCGCGGCGACTGCGGTTCGACGTGCGCATGACGCTCCTCGTACTCGGGTGCTCGTACTCGGGTTCCGTATCGAGCGGGTGGTGATGGTCGAACAGCCTGCCCCCGCGCCGCCGGCCGCGGTTCGTGCAAAGCGACGAAATGCATGCCCCGGACTTGTCGTTGCCCACCATCCGAGCCCGTCGACGCCCGGGGCGCCATACGCCCGGACCGATGTCTGCCCTGGGGAAGGTTTGGTACGGGCTGGGAGCCGGACCCGTGCCGATCTCTGCCCTGGGGAAGGTTTGGTACGGGCCGGGAGCCGGACCCGCACCAATCTCTGCCCTGGGGAAGGTTTGGTACGGGCTGGGAGCCGGACCCGTGCCGATCTCTGCCCTGGGGAAGGTTTGGTACGGGCTGGGAGCCGGACCCGTGCCGATCTCTGCCCTGGGGAAGGTTTGGTACGGGCCGGGAGCCGGACCCGTACCGATCTCTGCCCTGGGGAAGGTTTGGTACGGCGCCGGAGTACTGGACCAGACCTCCCCGGCCGAGGGGTTCGGGCCCCAGCAGGTGTCAGCGGACCATGCGGATACTGGTCGGCTGCAGGACGCCGTTGAGTTCGAACGTCGTTCCCTTGCCGAAGGTCAGCCGGTTCTGGTTGGCCCACGGTATGACGTCGGCGGCCTTGACCAGGCTGCTCTCCGCGGCGAGCCAATGACCGCAACCGGCTGCACCGGCCATGGTCTCCGCCTTCGCCACCTCGGCCCGGTATGTCGGGTTGTCGATCCCCGCGAAGTTGTTGCCCTTCGGCGCCGCCGGGCCGGACATGAAACCGACCAGTTGATCGGGGGAATTGACGTTCAAGGGCACCCAGCCGATGTCCCAGTTGCCGGTCGTGAAGATGGTCGACAACAGCGTATTGGTGTCCTGTCCCGCCATATCCACCTTCACCCCGAGCTTCTTCCACTGCGCGGCGGCGAGCTCGGCGGCCGACGAACCGGCCGACCCGAAGGTCGTGCTGTAGAGGAACCGCACCGACAGTTGTTTGCCGCCCTTGCTGCGGTAGCCACCCGACCCGGCGGTCCAGCCGTCCGCCTCGAGGAGCGACTTCGCCTTCGCCAGATCGAATTTCGGCATCGCCGGGGCGACCGAATTGCCGGTGCATGCGGCCGGCGGTGAGACGGCGAAGGTGGTCGGCGCGGACCCGCGGCCCGAGGTCAGCACCTTCTGCAGCTGCGTGTTGTCGGTGGCCATCGCAAGTGCTTGACGCACCTTCGGATCGGAAGTGGCGCGGGCCGCCGCGTGGTTGAACCACGTCTCCCCGATGATCGTCGCGGTCGACACGGAGAAGAGCCCCGCCGACTGCAACCGGGAGATGTCGGGGCCGATGAACGTGCCCGCATTGAGCTGCCCGGACAGCATCAGGTTGGCCGCCGTCGACTCGTTGGTGATGACGCGCAGCTCGATCTTCGCCGGCATACCCGCGGTCGAGGTCTTCGCGCCCGCCGGTCCCCAGCGGTAACCGGCCCGCTTGACGAAGGTGTAGGAGCTGTTGGGTGTGGCGTTGGTCAGCTGGTAGGGACCGGTGCCGTCGGTCGACCGGCTCAGCGACGTGCGGTCGGCCATGCCCTTGGCGCACACCATCGGCAACGAGGCCAGGCCGTTGAGGACGAACGGAGCAGCACCCGGCAGCGTGATCGTGACCGTGCTGCCCGCCGCTTCGGCCGTGGCCCCCGCCGGGAGGAAGGCGCCCGCGAGCGGGCTCTTGTTCTTCGGGTCTCCGACGTAGTTGATGTTCTGCGCCGCCTGCGCAGCGGTGAAGGCGGAGCCGTCCGAGCAGGTGACCCCCTGCTTCAGCGTCAGGCTGACGGTCTTGCCGCTGACTTTCCAGCTGCTGGCCAGCTGCGGCTGGATGGTGCCTTTCGCGCTCACACTGACCAGTGAGTCGTAGGCCAGCGCCGCGATCTGCAGCACGTTGTTGGACGCCGATCCCTGCGGATCCAGGTTGCCCGGGTCGGAGTTCAGCGCCATCGCGAACGTCGCGCCGTCGACCACCTTGCCACCGGATCGGGAGCCGGTGGCGCCCTGCGATCCTGAGGAGCACCCGCTGATGGCGACGACGACGGCACAGCCGCCGGCGAGCAGCCCCCACGTCATGGAGCTGCGAGTGGTTGAACTGGCCATGTGGCGCTCCTTGTGCGAGGCGGGATGCAACCGTTGCCGGCCAGCCTGCCCCCGGTCCGGTGGCGGTGGTTCGTCGCGCGCGACGAATCGGTGTGCGCCATGTTGTCGCCGCGGACAAGGCACGGTCGGCGCGCATCGACTTCACTGGGTGTCGGCCGGTGACTGCTGTCCGGTCGGTCGATCGCGAGAGGAAGACCATGTCGACACTGCAAGAGCTGGATTCCTGGCTCGGCGCCGCATTGCCCCGTCTCATCGATGAGGCACAGATCCCTGCCGCCGCCGTCGCCATACTCGCCGACGGCACGGTGGTGAGTCACGCGACGGGAGTGCTGAACAACGGGACCGACGTCGCAGCCACCGACGACTCCGTGTTCCAGATCGGCTCTGCCACCAAGGTGTTCACCGCGACCCTGGTGATGCAACTGGTCGACGACGGGCTGGTCGACCTGGACCGGCCGTTCCGGACCTATGTCCCCGACTTCGTCATCGCGGACGAGGATGCCGCGGCCAGCCTCACGGTGCGGCAATTGCTCTGCCACACAGCAGGTTTCGAGGGTGACTACTTCGACGACACCGGCATGGGCGACGACTGCGTGGAGAAATTCGTGCCGTTGCTCGCGAAAGCACCGCAGCTCTTCCCGCCGGGTGAACGCTTCTCCTACAACAACGCCGGCTTCATCATGCTCGGCCGCCTGGTGGAGGTGCTGCGGGGCGCGCCGTACAACACCGTCCTGCGGGAGCGCATCGCCGAACCACTCGGTATGGCGCACTTCGCGACCGATGCGTACGAGGCGATCCGCTTCCGCGCGGCGCTCGGACACGTCCCCGGACCGGATGGCGACTTCGTGCCGGCGCCGGCCTGGAACCTGGCCCGCTCCAATTCCCCGGCGGGGTCGATGCTGTCGATGAGTGCTCGGGACCTGGTGACTTTCGCGGCCATGCACATGGCGGGCGGCACGGCGCCGGACGGCACCAGGGTGCTGTCCCAGGCCTCGACCACGGCGATGCAGCAGCCGCAGGTCCACCTCCCGGACCTCGGACTGCTCGGCACCGACTGGGGGTTGGGCTGGGAGTACAACGCGTGGGACGGCGGCCCCGTCATCGGGCACGACGGCAACACCGTCGGCCAGGCGTCCTTCCTGCGGCTGGTGCCGGACCAGGACGTCGCGGTCGCGATCCTCACCAACGGCGGCAACCCGTTCACCCTGTATGACGCGCTCATGCGTCGAATCCTCAGCGAACTCACCGGTGTCGTCGTCCCGGCGAACCCTGCACCGCAGGAGGCGGCCGGCCCGGCGCCGGCCCCGCACCGGATCGAGGGCACCTACAGCTCGTCGGTGTCGGACTCGACGGTCACGGTCGATCAGCAGGGCCGCATCTGGCTGGAGCAGGTGATGAAGGGCATCTTCGCCGAGATGGCGCCGAACCCGGAGACGGTCGAGTTGCTGCCCTGGCGCGGCGACACCCTCCTGCCGAGCACTCCGACGATGGGCATGTACATGCCGCACGCCTTCGTCGGCGACGACGGACACGGCCGCGCTCTCTACCTGCACACCGGGCGTGCCGACCGCCGCGTGACCGCGTGAGCGGGACGCACTCGGCGTCGGCGGCATACTCGCTGCCGGACGAGGGCAGGCGATCGCACCGACCGGAGCTGCTTTCGCGGTGGCCGCCGGCGTCGAGTTGATGCTCCCCTGAGGCTGCGCGGGCCGCTCGATACCCTGGACCCGCCACACTCCGCCTCGTCGAGGAGCCTTCACATCCCATGACGCCGACCCACGGCCCGGTGCTGACCACCTTCGACGGGGGCTCGGCCCTGTCCGCGTTCCGCCGGGCGGCCCTGCTCGCGCGCATCCGGCAGGTCGCGCCGCAGGTCACTGCGGTCGGCGCCCGCTTCCTGCACGTCGTGGCCACCGACGCGGTGATGGACACCGCCACCCGTCAGCGGGTGCACGACCTGCTGACCTACGGTCCGGCACACGAGCCCGTCACCGGGTCGGTCGAGACCGTCGTGGTCGGACCACGACTCGGGACCGTGTCCCCCTGGGCGTCCAAGGCCACCGACATCGCGCACAGCTGCGGCCTGGCCATCCACCGGGTCGAGCGGGTCACCGAATTCACCCTCGCCACGAGCGAATTGACCTCCGACGAGCAACTCCGGGTCCTGCGACTGCTGCACGACCCGATGACGCAGACGGTGCTCGGCTCGCGCGATGCCGTCGCCGCACTCTTCCAGGAACCCGACGCCGAGCCGCTGCAACGCGTCGACGTCCTCGAGGGCGGCCGGTCGGCCCTCGAAACCGCCAACACCGACCTGGGGCTCGCACTCTCCGACGACGAGATCGACTACCTGGTCGACGCTTTCCGCGGCCTGCGGCGCAACCCCTCCGACGTCGAGCTGATGATGTTCGCGCAGGCCAATTCCGAGCACTGCCGGCACAAGATCTTCAACGCCGACTTCGTCATCGACGGCGAGGCGCAGACGTCGTCGCTGTTCGGCATGATCCGGCACACCGAGCAGGTGTCCGGCCAGGGCACCGTGGTCGCCTACAAGGACAACGCCTCCATCATGGCCGGCGACCGGATCACCCGCTGGTTGCCCCAATCCCCTGACGCGCCCAGCAGTTACGTCGAACGACCCGATGACGTCCACGTGCTGATGAAGGTGGAGACCCACAACCACCCGACGGCCATCTCACCGTTCGCCGGCGCAGCCACCGGCGCCGGCGGTGAGATCCGCGACGAGGGCGCCACCGGGCGCGGGTCGCAACCCAAGGCCGGGCTGACCGGCTTCGTGGTGTCCAACCTCAACCTGCCGGACACCGACGAGCCCTGGGAGCGCGAGTCGTATGGCGCCCCAGGCCATCTGGCGACACCGCTCGACATCATGCTCGACGGCCCGATCGGCGCGGCGGCCTTCAACAACGAGTTCGGCCGTCCCGGGCTGGGCGGCTTCTTCCGGGTCTACGAACAGACCGTCGACGGCGTGCGGCGCGGCTACCACAAGCCGATCATGAGTGCCGGTGGGCTCGGTGCGATCAGCGCCGATCAGACCGAGAAGATCCGGTTCCCCGCCGGATCGCTGCTGGTGCAGCTGGGCGGCCCCGGCATGCGGATCGGGATGGGCGGCGGTGCCGCGTCGTCGATGGCGTCCGGGGTCAATGCCGCCGAGCTCGACTTCGACTCCGTGCAGCGCGGCAACCCCGAGATCGAGCGGCGCGCCCAGGAGGTCATCAACCACTGCTGGTCACTCGGCGACGCCAACCCGGTCCTGGCCATCCACGACGTCGGCGCCGGTGGCCTGTCCAACGCCTTCCCCGAGCTCGTCGACGACGCCGGCCTCGGTGCACGGTTCGACCTGTCCGCCGTCCCGCTGGAAGAGAAGGGCCTGTCGCCCAAGGAGATCTGGTGCAACGAGTCGCAGGAGCGGTATGTCCTTGCGATCGCACCTGATGCGCTGGACCGGTTCGCCGAGCTCGCCGCTCGCGAACGGTGCCCCTTCGCCGTCGTGGGCACCGCTGCCGACGACGGCCAGCTCGTTGTGGACCAGGGTCGGTCGAGTAGCGACCCGCGTCGGTCGAGTAGCGACGAAGGAGCGTATCGAGACCACGCGGCCGACCGCCCCATCGACATACCGATGGAGGTGTTGCTCGGCAAGCCACCGCGGATGACGCGTGACGACCGGCGCGTCGAGCGCAGCACGTCCGAGTTGGACCTGTCCTCGACCGACGTGCGTTCCCTCGCGTATGACGTGCTGCGCCACCCCACGGTCGCCGGCAAGCGCTTCCTCATCACCATCGCCGACCGCACCGTCGGCGGCCTGACGCATCGCGACCAGATGGTCGGGCCGTGGCAGGTGCCGGTGGCCGATGTCGCCGTGACCCTTTCGGACCTGGTCGGATTCACCGGTCAGGCGATGTCCACCGGCGAGCGCACCCCAATCGCGTCCATCGACGCGCCGGCCTCGGGACGGATGGCAGTCGGCGAGGCGGTGACCAACCTGCTGGCGGCTCCGATCGCCACGCTCGAGGGCGTGAAGTTGTCCTGCAACTGGATGGCGGCGTGCGGGCGCGACGGCGAGGATGCCGCCCTCTACGACACGGTCCACGCAGTGGCCATGGAGCTGTGCCCAGCTCTGGGCATCGGTGTGCCGGTCGGCAAGGACTCCCTGTCGATGAGCACCCGGTGGACCGACGGCGACGAGCCCCGCGAAGTGCGGTCGCCCGTCTCGCTGGTCGTCACGGCCTTCGCCTCATTGCCCGACGTGCGCGGCACGCTCACCCCGCAGCTGCATCCGGAAAGCGGCACCGAGCTGCTGCTGATCGATCTCGGTGCGGGCAACGCGCGGCTCGGCGGCTCGATCGCTGCCCAGGCACAAGGCGAATTCGGTGGTGCGCCAGCGGATCTGACCGATCCCGCCCACCTGCTCGGCCTGGTCCGCCTGCTCGCCCGGCTGCGCGAGCAGGGTCTGGTGACGGCCTACCACGACCGCTCGGACGGCGGCCTGTGGGCGGCTGTCTGCGAGATGGCGTTCGCGGGCGGGTGCGGCGCCACGATCGAGGTGCCGTCCGTGGCCGCGCTCTTCACCGAGGAGCTGGGTGCGGTGCTCGAGGTGCCGGCCGACCGCCGCGCCGCGGTCGAGGCTGCCGTGCATGCCGCCGGCCTGGCCGACCTCGCACACTTCGTCGGGCGTCCCACGACCGCCTCGACGCTCGAGGTCACCATGGACGGCCGACCGGTGCTGAGCGAGCCCACCGTCGAACTGGCCCGCGCCTGGGACGAGGTCTCCTGGCGGATCAGTGCGCTGCGCGACAATCCGGAGTGCGCCGACGAGGAGCACGCCGAGGTCGGCACCCGCCGCGGTGGGCTGGTCGTCCAGCCGTCGTTCGACCCGTCGGAGGACATCACCGCGCCATACGTCGGCCGCGGCGTCAAGCCACGCGTCGCGATCCTGCGTGAGCAGGGCGTCAATTCCCACGTGGAGACCGCATTCGCCTTCCATCGCGCCGGGTTCGACGCTGTCGACGTGCACATGACCGACCTCCAGGCCGGTCGCCACGACCTGACCGACGTCGTCGGCCTGGTCGCGTGCGGCGGGTTCTCCTACGGCGACACGCTCGGCGCCGGTGAGGGCTGGGCACGCTCGGTGCTGTTCAACGATCGCCTGCACGAGTTGTTCGCCGGCTTCTTCGGGCGGCCCGACACCTTCGGCCTGGGCATCTGCAACGGCTGCCAGATGTTCGCCGCCCTGGCCGACCTCATCCCGGGCGCACACGACTGGCCGCGCTTCACCCGCAACCTGTCCGAGCAGTACGAGGCCCGGCTCAGCCAGGTCGAGGTGCTCGCCTCACCGTCCATCTTCTTCACCGGTATGGCGGGCAGCCGGCTGCCGATCGCGGTGGCCCACGGTGAGGGCCGGGCCGACTTCACCGAGCGCGGAAACCTGCAAACCGTCCAGCAGGCAATGCGTTTCGTCGACGCCGACGGTTCGCCGGCCACGCGCTACCCGCGCAACCCCAACGGCTCACCGGACGGGCTGACCGCGGTGACGACCCCGGACGGACGGTTCACCGCGATGATGCCGCACCCGGAGCGGGTGCAGCGCAACGTCCAGCTGTCCTGGACCGACGGTCCGATCGACCAGCCGAGCCCTTGGTTGCGGATGTTCCGCAACGCCCGCGCACACGTCGGCTAGGAGAACGTCCTGCCGGTGAGCGTCTCGTAGGCCTCGACATACTTCGCGCGGGTCTGCTCGACCACCTCGTCGGGCAGCGCGGGCGGCTCCTGGCCGGACTCCCTGGACCAGCCGCTGGCGGCCGAGGTGAGCCAGTCACGCACGAACTGCTTGTCGTATGACGCCTGCCGGCGGCCCGGCTCCCAGTCCGCCGCCCGCCAGAAGCGCGACGAGTCGGGGGTCAGCACCTCGTCGGCCAAGACGACGGTGCCATCGGGACGGATCCCGAACTCCACCTTGGTGTCCGCGATCAGGATGCCTCTCGGTGCCGCGATCTCGTTGCCCCGCTCCAGGATCCGCACGGTGAGGTCGCGCAGCTGGGCGGCGCGGTCGGCACCCACTTCGGCGACGACGTCGGCATACGGCATCGGCTGGTCGTGTTCGCCGAACGGGGCCTTGGTCGACGGCGTGAAGAGCACCTCCTCGAAGCGGGAGGCGTCCACCAGGCCGGGGGGCAGCTGCAGCCCGGACACCGTGCCGGTGGCTTCGTATTCGGAGAGGCCACCACCGGTGAGATAGGCCCGTGCCACACACTCGACCGGCACCATCTCCAGGCGCTCGACCAGCACGGCCCGTCCGGCGACGGCTTCGGGCACGTCGGTCGAGACGATGTGGTTGGGGACCAGCGACTCCAGCTGCTCGAACCACCACAGCGACAGCTGGGTGAGCACCTTGCCCTTGTCCGGGATCGGCGTGGACAGGATGTAGTCGTATGCCGAGATCCGGTCCGAAGCGACCAGCAGCACCTGGTCGGAACGTGGCTCGCCGTTCTGACCCATAGGGGTGTAGAGATCACGGACCTTTCCGGAGTACACATGCGTGAAGCCCGGCAACTCAATCGCGCTCATGGATCCGAGTGTTCCAGTGGCCGAGAACGCGGGCGTCAGCAGGTGATGAAATCCGGTCCACATACGTTGGACAGAACGCAATCGCACCATCGACAAAGGAGACCGAGATGGGCCTGAAGGACAACATGAGCCACCTGGCAGAGGAAGCCAAGGGCAAGGCGCAGGAGGCCATGGGCAAGGCACGAGGGGACAAGGACCAGCAGGCCGAGGGCGCGGCCACGCAGTCGTCGGCCAACGTCAAGCAGGCCGGTGAGAACCTCAAGGACGGCGATCTGAAGGGTGCTGTGGGCGACGCCAAGGACGCTCTCGACTGAGATGCGGCGTCCCTGCCCTCGTGGCAGGCGAGGGGCCCGGCGAGCAATCAACTGCTCGCCGGGCCTTGTCACGTTCTCAGGCGGTCGCCCTCACGCGGTCGGCACCGTCACGGTGCCCTCTGCCGCGCCTTGGGCGATGTCCGTGCGGTGCTGCGCGCCACGCAGCCGCACCCCGTCGACCACCCGGTATGCCGCGGCCCGGGCCGCACCCAACGTCGGGCCGACCCCGACGGCGGACAGGACCCGCCCTCCGGACGACACCAGTTCGCCGTTCTCGTCCCGGGTGCCGGCGTGCAGCAGGTAGGCCTCGTCCGTGCTGTCGGGCAGGCCCGCGATGAGGTCACCGGTTTTCGGCGACGACGGGTAGCCCTCGCTGGCGATGACGACGGTCACCGCGGCCTCGTCGCGCCAGGCCAGCGGCGGCAGCGCGTCGAGCGTCCCGTCGGCCGACGCACGCAGTAACGCTCCGAGCGGTGAGCGCAGCCGGGCCAGCACCACCTGGGTCTCCGGGTCGCCGAAACGGGCGTTGAACTCGATGACCCGCGGCCCTGCGGGCGTCAGCGCCAGTCCGACATACAGGACGCCGCAGAACGGCGTGCCACGCCGGCGCATCTCGTCGATCGTCGGCTGCGCGACGCGCGTCACGACCTCCTCGACCAATCCCTCCGGCGCCCACGGCAACGGCGAATATGCCCCCATCCCACCGGTGTTGGGCCCTTCGTCGCCGTCCCCGACCCGCTTGAAGTCCTGTGCGGGAGCCAGCGGCAGCACGGTGGTGCCATCGGTGACGCAGAAGAGTGACACCTCCGGACCCGACAGGAACTCCTCGACCACCACAGTGCCGCCGGCGGCGAAACAAGCGCGTGCATGCTCCAGAGCGTCCTCGCGGGCATCGGTCACCACGACCCCCTTGCCCGCGGCCAGGCCGTCGTCCTTGACGACGTATGGCGCACCGGTGGCCTCCAGCGCTGCGGTCGCCTCCGCTTCGCTGGTGCACACGTAGCAACGAGCCGTCGGCACGTCGGCCGCGGCCATGACGTCCTTGGCGAATGCCTTACTGCCCTCCAGTTGCGCGGCTTCGGCGGACGGGCCGAACGCCGCGATGCCCGCTGCCCGGACGGCGTCGGCCACTCCGGCGACCAGCGGCGCCTCGGGACCGATGACGACCAGGTCACTGCCGAGACTGCGGGCGAGTTCCGCGACGGCCGAGCCGTCGGTCAGGTCCGGCAGCGGGTGGCACTGCGCCACCACGGCGATGCCCGGGTTACCCGGAGCGGCGTCGACCTGGGTGACGTCCGGGTCGCCCAGCAGGCCTCGAACGATGGCGTGCTCACGAGCACCGGATCCGATGACAAGGGCCTTCACGGGGCTTGAGCCTAACGTGGAGAAGGGGATTCCCGATGGCCGACATCGCTGGACGACGTCCGGAGCCCCCGCGAAGCATTCGGAGCAGCGAGCGGGGGAAACTTCGTTGGGGTTGTATGGCGGTGGGCCCTTCCCGAAAGTCAGGGGGGAGGTCTCCCGGGAAGGGGCCCACCAACGAACACAGGGTCAGCCGGAGGGGGACTCGGCGACGCTTCCGCGTTCGTCACGACACGAGGTCGTTGAACCCACTATGACATGCGCACGCCGATCTTGTGAATCGGTTCCTGTCGGACTGTCGCCAATGTCGGAGATCCGACATACTCACTGCATCCCCACCCCGTCATACCGCACCGTCCGCCCTGAACGCCGGCTGGACGCCGCCCGAGGAGTGACCGTCCGTGGCCAAACGCCGCACCCCCGCAACAGCCATCCCGAGCGACGCGCTCGACCCCGCGGACGAAGAGGTCGCACCGCTCTATCTGGCACTGCTGGAGACGCGTCACCCGACGCGCGATTCCCTGCGCAGCCAAGGATTCTCGTCGCAACAGCTGGACCGGTTGCTACCGGTCCTGGAGCACCGCAGGATGATCCAGCCGGTGGACGGCAGCACCTGGTCGGTGGTTCCTCCGGACGTCGCGATGCCGGCCTTCGCAGCGCAGTTGGAAGCGCGCGCCCGGATGGTGCGCACGACCGCGCAGGCCATGTCGCGGGTCTACCTGCGTTCGCGGGCGGCCGACCGCACCGACGCCACGTCCGGCGTGGTGCTGCTCGAGTCGCTGGTGGACGTCGCGGAGGCGTTGCACCAGGTCACCACCACGGCCCAGGAGTGGGTGTTGTCCAGTCGGGTGGACTCGCCGCTGTCGCGCTATCTGCTCGAGGCACCCCGGCCGATCTCGACCACGCCGTTCCTCAACAGCCGGGGCGAGCCGCTCGACGTGCGGCTCGGCATCGATCCGGCGCTGCTGCCGGAGCCCGACGTGCTGGAGATCATGCAGGCCCGGGTCGATGCCGGTGACGCCATACGGCTCACCAGTGGCCTGCCGTTCACCGGCGCCGTCAACGACGAGGGGTTGGCGATGATCGATCTCGGCGACGACGGCGGGGCCCCGGTGGGCATCCTGCTCAACCGCGCCGCGGGCGGGGGACGGGTGCGGGCGGTGCTCGAATTCGCCTGGCAGCTGGGCACACCGTGGCTGCCGGCGACCACCCCAGCCTCGGACAGCGACCACCTGGAACCGCGTGACCGGAGCATCCTGCGCCTGATGGCCGGTGGCGTCTCGGACGCGGCGATCGCCCGCCAGTTGGGCATCTCGTCCCGCACCGTCGAGCGACGGGTGCGGGTCCTGCTGGACCGGCTCAATGCGACCACCCGCTTCCAGGCCGGGGTGCTCGCCGCCCGGCAGGGTCTGATCTGACTGTCCTATTAGACTTGGCGATTCGCTGCATTCGCAGTGTGTCGTCACTCATCTCATGGGGGCCTTGTGAGCGCTGACCGATCCGGGGTGTCGCCCGCCGTCGCAGCGGAGATCGCCGCCGAGCAGGCGCACGTCGACCAGGTGTACGCCGAGTTGACCAAGGCAGGCGAGCGGGCCGCACTCGTCGAGGCCGAGGGGCTGGCCCGTGGCCGCACCGACCGCACCGGGGAGGCGCGGGAGGAGGAGATCACCGGACTCTTCGAGCGCGACGCGCTGGTCTTCAACGCCGGACGCCGGCGGCAGAGCCTGCAGACGCAGTACGAAGGCCTCGTCTTCGGCCGTCTCGACCTGGAGCACGACAAGCCCGACGAGCACGGCGACACCCGCGAGGTTCGCTACATCGGCCGTCTCGGCGTGCGCGACGACACCTATGAGCCGCTGGTCATCGACTGGCGCGCACCCGCCGCCGCACCGTTTTACCGGGCGACTCCGGTCGAACCGCAGGGGGTGATCCGCCGACGGGTGCTGCGCTGCCGCGACTCCCGGGTGCTCGGCGTCGAGGACGACCTGATGGTGCCGGAGGCGCCCGAGGGCATGGTGATCGTCGGCGACGGTGCGCTGATGGCGGCGCTGACGCGTTCGCGCGGCGCCCGGATGCGCGACATCGTCGCCACCATCCAGCGGCATCAGGACGAGGCCATCCGTGCCGACAGCTCCGGCGTCACCGAGCTCACCGGCGGTCCCGGCACCGGCAAGACGGTTGTCGCGTTGCACCGGGCGGCATACCTGCTCTACTCGCAGCGACGCAAGTTCGAGGCCGGCGGCATCCTGGTGGTCGGGCCGTCCGCGGCATACACCGCCTACATCGAGCGGGTGCTGCCCTCCCTCGGCGAGGACAGCGTCACGCTGCGCTCGCTCGGCGACCTGGTCGAGGGTATGACGGCCACGCGCCTGGATTCCCCCGCTGCTGCCGAGGTCAAGGGTTCGACCCGCATCCGGCAGGTTCTCAGCCGCGCCGCGCGTGACACCGCACCGGACGCGGCCACGCAGTTGCGGGTCATGGTCGACGGCCAGCCGATCCGCATCGACGCACCGGAGTTGCTGCGCATCCGGCGCCAGGTGCTGCGTCATCACCAGCACAACGCCGCCGCTGACGCCGCGACAGCGGCGTTGGCCGAAGCCGCCTGGCGGCAGGTCAACACTGGCGAAAAGCCCGAGTTCATCGACAGATTCACCGATCACCGCGAGGTCGAGGCGTTCGTGCGTGACTGGTGGCGACCGACCGATCCGCGCGAGGTGCTGCTGTGGCTCGCCGACGAGGAGCGCGTCTCGTCATACACACGCGGCATCCTCTCGGTGGAGCAGACGACCCTGCTGCGCGACTCGATGCGGGTGGCGCTGGCCGAGGGGACTTGGTCGGTCGCCGACGTGGGCCTGGTCGACGATGTCCTGTCCCGCGTCGGAGTGGTTCCCGACGCGCCGCGCGAGGAGCGCGGCTTTTACGAGATCGAGGAGCTGGACACCCTCGGAGTCGCCGAACTCGGCCCGCAGCAAGGCTTCCGGGCCGACCAGGTCGGTTACCAGGTCACCCCGGCCGACCCGCGGGAGCGACTGTTGGCCGGCAAGGTCAGCCGGTCCGACGACTACGCACACGTGCTGGTCGACGAAGCGCAGGATTTGTCGCCGATGCAGTGGCGGATGCTCGGCCGCCGCGGCCGCTATGCCTCCTGGACGGTCGTGGGTGATGCGGCGCAGAGCTCGTGGCCGCTGGCCGACGAGGCGGTCACCGCCCGCGACGAGGCGTTCGGCAACAAGCAGCGGCGGCGCTTCCACATGGACACCAACTACCGCAACGCCCGCGAGATCTTCGACTATGCGGCGACGCGCATCCTGCCCGTCGTTCCGGATGCCGACATCCCGCACGCCGTCCGGGAGACCGGGGTCGATCCGGTCCAGCTCACCTCGTCACCCGACACCCTTGTCGACGACGTGCGCGGAGCCGTCAAGAGTCTGCTCGAGGAGGTCGAGGGCAGCATCGCGATCATCTCCCCGGAGCGTCACCGCCGGGTGCTGGCCGAGGTGCCACAGGAGGCGTCCGACCGGGTGGTCCTGGTCGACCCGATGTCGACCAAGGGCCTCGAGCACGACGCCACCGTCGTGGTCGACACCGAGGAGATCATCGCCGAATCCCCCGGCGGCGCAAGGGTCCTGTATGTCGCCCTGACCCGCGCCGCTCACCGCATGACAGTGCTGGAGGTGCACGACGTATGACGGACGAACGACTCGAGGCATACCGCCGCTCCATCGACAACTTCGACGCTGCGCTGATCCACATCCTCGCCGAGCGGTTCCGGATCACCCAGGCGGTCGGCGAATACAAGGCGACCCACGAGCTGCCACCGGCGGACCCGGCACGCGAGGAGCAACAGATCGCCCGGTTGCGAGCGCTGGCAACCGGATCCGGCCTCGATCCGGAGTTCAGCGAGAAGTTCCTGCGGTTCGTGATCGACGAGGTCATCCACCATCACGAGCGCATCCGCGAGTCCAGCTGAGCACGCTGAGTCCGGCTGAGTCCGCTCCCCCTACTTTCACACCGAGCGGACACAAAACGATCGAGCGGACACGAAACGTAGCGGCATACCGGCGGGTATTCGTGTCCGCTCGGTGTGTTTGTTGTCCGCTCGGTAATGGCGGTAATGGCACGGCCGCGACTCAGTCGCTGACCTGATGGTCGGCGTGGAAGAGTGCCTCGGTGAGCAGCGCCCGCAGGTGCGCGCCCTGCAACCGGTAGACCACCCGGCGGCCGTCCCGCTCGCCCACGACCAGTCCGGCGAGCCGCAGCTTGGCCAGGTGCTGGCTGGCCACGGTCGGGCGACATCCCGCGATGTCGGCCAGCGTCGCGACGTCGAGTTCGGCATCGCGCAGCGCCCACAGCATGCGCACCCGGGTGGCATCGGCGAGCAACCCGAACGCCGTGACGGCCGCATCGACCTGCTCGACGGACAATTCCTCGGTATGCCGCCCCGCCGGCTCTCCGGTGCTCACCGCCGCCCTCTCCCGCCTCTTCGCTGCCATGACGATCGACTATAGTTGTTCATATATTCGCAACTGCGCATATGACGATAATGAGACCCACAATCATTCTCCCGTGAGGCGACCATGACCGACCCGACACCACTGTGCGGTGGCGAGCCCGGCCCGCAGCCGAAGACGGCTGCACCCGATGGTGGCCACGGCGGCCACAGTCACGGTGTCAGCATCAACGCCGACCGCCGTTATCTCGTCGGCGCACTCGCGCTCCTCGGCGCCTTCATGGTCGCCGAGGTCGTGGTGGCGTTCCTGTCCGGGTCCCTGGCGCTGCTTTCGGACGCCGGACACATGCTCAGCGATGTGGGAGCGATCGGGGCGGCCCTGTGGGCCATGCACTTGGCCGCCCAACCCGCCCGCGGCAGTTGGACGTACGGCTGGAAACGTGCCGAGATCCTGTCCGCCGCCGGCAATGGCGTCACGCTGCTCGTGGTGTCGGGCATCGTGGCGTTCGAGGCGCTCCGCCGGCTCGTCCACCCGCCGGAGGTCGAGGGCGGCGCGGTCGTGGCGGTCGCCCTGGTGGGCGTCGTGGTCAACATCGCCGCCGCCTGGCTGCTGGCGCGGGCCAACCGCTCGAGCCTCAACGTCGAGGGCGCCTACCAGCACATCCTGACCGACCTCTACGGCTTCATCGGCACCGTCGTCGCCGGCGTCGTCATACTCCTGACCGGCTGGACGCGCGCCGACCCGATCGCGTCCCTGGTCGTCGTCGCCCTCATGCTGTATGCCGCCTGGGGCCTGCTCCGGGACAGTGGTCGCATCCTGCTGGAAGGCGCACCGCGCAACGTCGACCTGGACTCACTGCGCACGCACCTGCTGGAAACACAGCACGTTCGGGCCGTCCACGACCTGCACGTCTGGACGGTGACCTCCGACCTGCCGGCGGTGTCGGTGCACGTGGTCGTGGAGGACGAGTGCTTCGCCGACGGCCACGCGCCGCAGCTGCTGGACTACCTGCAGGCGTGTCTGCAGGGGCACTTCGACGTGGAGCACTCGACGTTCCAACTCGAGCCGGCCAGTCACTCCGCCCACGAACCCGGCACGCACTGACGGTGCCGGGCCGGGACTGTACCGGCGAGGAAGTGACGACAGTAGCGACTCACTCGCCCAAATCGGCACCTACCGGCGAGGGAGTGACGACAGTAGCGAGTTGTTCCGTCAGCCGCCGAGCAGACTCCGCACCCGCTCGGCCCCAACCGCCAGCAGCAGCGTCGGCAGGCGCGGACCGGTGTCCTTGTCGACCAACAGGTTGTAGAGCAGCTTGAAGAACTGCCGCTGCGCCGCGCCGAGCTCCTTGTCACCCTTGACGATCTGGTCGGAGGCCAGCCCACGCTGCACCTTGGGGACTCCGTAGACCTGGTGGGTCAGCCCGTCGAGCGACCAGGCGTCCTCCAGCCTCGGCAGCTGAGAGTCCTTGCCGTCCAACAGCATCCGCAATGCTTCGCGCTCCTGGTCGGTCAGCGCGCCGAGTCGCTCGGTGTCCGCGGCTGACCGCACCACCGTGCGGTCCTCGTCGGCCATCTGGGTCTCCACCCAGTGCTCGACGCAGGTCAGCCGCGGCCGCAGCTGGTCCAGCGACTCCACCGGGTCGGCGTCGAGCGCGCTGACGATCCGCAATGTCTGGTCCGCGTCACCGGTGGTGATGTCGACGATCGAGGCGAGCGTGCGGTAGGACACCGGCCGCGGGGTCTCGCGCAGCGACCCGGCTGCACTGGACGAGGCCCGCGTGTATGCCGCCACGTCACCGGCCTGGCCCTTCCCGGCGGCGACCTTCTTGGCGAGGGAATCCCACTCGTCATACATCCGCTCCACCTCGGCGTCGAAGGCGACGCTGAAGGACTGCGCCGGCTTGCGCCGGGCGTAGAGCCAGCGCAGCAGCTGCGGCTCCATGATCTGCAACGCGTCACTGGGCGTCGGCACGCCGCCACGCGACGACGACATCTTGGCCATGCCCTTGATGCCGACGAAGGCATACATCGGCCCGAGCGGCCGCTCCCAGCCGAACATCGGCGCGAGTTCCTTGCCCACGACGTATGACGACCCCGGCGACTGGTGGTCGACCCCGGAGGGCTCGAAGGTGACCTTCTCGTAGGACCAGCGCATCGGCCAGTCCACCTTCCACACCAGCTTGCCGCGCCGGAACTCGCGCAGGTTGACCGTCTCGGTGTGGCCGCAGCGACACGTGTAGGTCAGCGAGGTGGTGGCATCGTCATACGCGGTGACGGTGGTGAAGTCGGTGCCGCACTCGGTGCAGTAGGGCTTGTAGGGGTAGTAGCCGGTGGCGCCACGTCCGTCGTCCTCGGCGGCCGCGCCGGAACCCTCTTCGGCCTCCGCTGCGGCGGCGGCCTCCTCCTCGGACAGCTTCGCCGGCTTCTTGGCCTTCTGCGGGCCGAGCGTGCGGTATTGGTCCAGCACCTTGTCGATCTCGCCGCGTTGCGACATCGCGAAGATGATCTGTTCGGTGTAGGCGCCGGAGAGGTACTGCCCGGTCTGGCTGATGCCGCGGTAGGTGATGCCCAGCTCGGTGAGGCTGCGCTCGAGCTGATCGCGAAAATGCTCCGCCCAGCTGGTCGCGGTGGAACCTGCCGGCGGCGGCACATCGGTCAGCGGCTTGCCGATGTGCTGCTCCCAGGAGCTGTCGACACCGGGGATGCTGGGCACCTTGCGGAAGCGGTCGAAGTCGTCCCAGCTGATGATGTGCTCGACCTCGATGCCGCGGCGGCGGATCTCGTCGGCGACCAGGTGCGGCGTCATCACCTCGCGCAGATTGCCCAGGTGGATCGGCCCGGACGGCGAGATGCCGGAGGCGCACACGACCTTGGTGCCCTTGGCCTGCGCGTCGGCGATGGTCTCGTCGGCGAGTCGGGACACCCAGTCGTCAAGCTGCTGATCAGTCACGACCGATCAGTTTACGGGCGCCGCTCAGCCGCCGAGCACCGTCCCGGCGCACACCATCACGAAGACTGCGATCAGCCCCAGTGCGAGCCAGGCGATGATCCGGTGCGAGCGCTTGTCGGCGCGCAGCGAGCTGGCGAACTGCAGACCCGGCGCGACCACGGGTGTCAGTCCTTTGCGGCGTGCGTCGTCCGGCAGTGGTGGCTCGAGTTCGAGCCCGCGGTCGTGCTCCTCCATGAGTCCTCCCCAGAACCTCGGGGTATGGCGCCCGTCCAGCGTCCCACAGCGGACGGCATTTTCCCAGGAGCGCGTGACGTCTCAGCTGACCTGGATCGCCCAGTCCAGCAGGAAGAGACCGAACAGCAGCGCCGGCACCGCGCCGGCCATCAGGCAGCCGGCGCGGCCGCGCTTGGCCTGTTGTTCCTCGCCGGCGGGTAGCTGCTGCACCTGCCGGCGCAGCCGCCACCAGGTGATCGCCGCGGCCACCGCCACGCCGAGGAAGAAGACGACCAGCAACCACAGGGTGATCCGGAAGGCCAGCGGCGGCGTCTTGCCGCTGATGGTGCGGGTGGCCAACCGGGCAGCGACCTCAGGGAGCACCTCAGTCCTCGAGCAGGTCGTGCCGCACGATGACCTCGGACCGGCCCGGGCCGACGCCGATCACCGAGATGCGGGCACCGATGCGCTCCTCGACGAACTCGACGTAGGCGCGGCAGGTGGCCGGCAGCTCCTCCCAGGTGCGGCACTGCGAGATGTCCTCGAACCAGCCGGGCATCTCTTCGTAGATGGGCTTGGCGTGGTGGAAGGCCGTCTGGTCGGCCGGCATCTCGTCGTGGCGGACGCCGTCGACGTCATACGCGACACAGACCGGGACCTTCTCCAGCCCGGACAGCACGTCCAGCTTGGTGAGCACGAAGTCGGTGACGCCGTTGATGCGGTAGGCGTAGCGGCCGATGACCGTGTCGATCCAGCCGCAACGGCGGGGACGGCCGGTGGTGACCCCGAACTCGGCGCCGGTCTTGCGCAGGAATTCGCCTGAGTCGCCCGTCAGTTCGGTCGGGAACGGGCCCTCACCGACGCGGGTGGTGTAGGCCTTGAAGATGCCGATGACGCGGTCGATGCGGGTCGGCGGTATGCCGGCGCCGGTGCACGCGCCGCCCGCGGTCGCGTTGGACGAGGTGACGTAGGGGTAGGTGCCGTGGTCGACGTCGAGCAGCGTCGCCTGGCCGGCCTCGCACAGCACGACCTTGCCCTCGTCGAGGGCGTGGCCGATCTCCAGCGAGCTGTCGGCGACCATCGGGCGCAGGCGGTCGGCATACGACAGGAGCTCCTCGACGACCTCGTCGACCGGGATCTCGCGGCGGTTGTAGAGCTTGACCAGGATCTGGTTCTTGACCTCGAGCGCGGCCTCGACCTTCTGCCGCAGGATCGACTCGTCGAAGATGTCCTGCACCCGGATGCCGGTGCGGTTCATCTTGTCCGCGTAGGTCGGGCCGATGCCTCGGCCGGTCGTGCCGATCTTGCGGGAGCCCAGGAACCGCTCGACCGTCTTGTCCAGCACCCGGTTGTATTCGGCGATCACGTGCGCGTTGCCGCTGACCCGCAGCGCCGAGGTGTCGATGCCGCGCTGCTCGAGCCCCTCGATCTCCTCGAAGAGCACGCCCAGGTCGACCACGACGCCGTTGCCGATGACGGGGGTGACGCCCGGCGACAGGATCCCGCTGGGCAGCAGGTGCAGTGCGTACTTCTCCCGGCTGCCGTCGGGTTGCTCGATGACCACGGTGTGGCCGGCGTTGTTGCCGCCGTTGAACTTCACGACATAGTCGATGCGGTCGCCCAGGAGGTCGGTCGCCTTGCCCTTGCCCTCATCGCCCCACTGGGCGCCCACGAGCACGATCGCTGGCATGCTGCTGCCCCTATCCGGTCGGTGGTGAGCAGTGACCGGGACGGGCTGCTCGTCGTCAGCAGTGTCTCAGGCTACCGGGGGTCGGCGAGCAACTCCCGGACGGCCCGCGCCGAGGATGCGCGCAGCGCCTGCTCCGCCATCCGGCGCGCGTCCGCGGCATTCGTATGGCGGACCGCCTGCTTGACACGCGGGATCATCGGGCCGACCACGCTCAGCTCGCGTATGCCGAGTCCGATCAACAGCGGGACGGCGTCGACCTGGCTCGCGAGATCGCCGCAGACACCGACGTCCACCCCCTCGGGCACCTCGTCGACGACCCGTCCGATCAGTTGCAGGACAGCGGGATCCAGGCTGTCGGCGACGTCGCTGACGCCGGCATTGCCGCGGTCGGCGGCGAGCGTGTATTGGGTCAGGTCGTTGGTGCCGATGCTCACAAAGTCGAGTCCCTGGGCGAGTTCGCGGACGCGTATGGCGGCTGCCGGCACCTCGATCATGATGCCGATCTGGAGCTCGGGTGTGCCGACCATCGCGCGTGCCGCAGCGAGCCGGCCGAGCGCCCAGTCGACCTCCTCCCGCGTGGTGACCATCGGGAACATCACTCGAAGCGGTGTCTGTTCCGCCGCACCACACACCGCCAGCAGCTGATCGTCGAAGAGCTGGGAATGCTGACGCATCAACCGGATCCCCCGCACACCGAGCATGGGGTTGGCCTCCTGCGGGCCCGGCAGGAACGCCAAGGGCTTGTCGCCGCCGACGTCCCAGGTGCGGATCGTCACCGGCTCCGCCCCGAGCGTCCGGCCGATGACGGTGAAAACCGCCGCCTGGTCGGTCGCCGCCGGCGGGTTCAGCGCGGTGCCGAAGAGGATCTCGGTGCGCACCAGGCCGGATCCCTCGGCGCCGAGCGCGGCGGCTGTGTCGGCCTCGGTCTGACTCGTCAGATTGGCACCCACGCGGACTCGCACGCCGTCGGTGGTGACCGCGGGCTCGGTCGCCCGCCGGGTGGCTTCAGCAGCGTCGCTGCGCCGCCGGTCGAGGAGGTCGGTGAGTCGGTCGATCTGCTCCTGGTCCGGGTCGACGACGAGCAACCTTGCAGCCACGTCGAATCCGACGGTCTGGCCGTCCTCGATCCGTGCTGCTTCGGCACCACCGTCGGTGTAGACCGGTATGCCGCGGGACCGGGCAACGATGACTCCGTGCCCGGTGCTGCCGCCGCGGACGGTGACAATGCCGGCCACGCCTGCCGCATCCAGGCTCGTAGCCGTGGCAGGATCCAGTTCGTCCGTGATGAGCACCGCGCCGTCCGGAACGGCCTGGCGCTCCAAGGATTCCGGCCCGTGCGCCAGCGCTTGGAGCACCTGCCGTTCGATGGCTCGTACGTCCTGGGCGCGGGCCTGTTGGTAGGCGTCGGTGAGCCCTTCGAAGTCCGCTGCGAGCTCTTGGAGCACGGCCTGCCACGACTCGGGCGCCGATCTCCCGCGCTCGATGCGGTCGGCGACATCGGTGAGTATCGCGTCGTCCTCGAGCAGCACGAGGTGCGCGTCGAGGATGTCCGCGGCGGCGGCATCGCTCCCCTGTTGCTGGCGGCGGATGTGGTCCACCACCGCGGCCACCGCCCGGTCGGACCGATCCTGCTCCTCGCGCTCCGAACCCGCCTGGTAGTCCTGCAGATCCACTGCACCTCGCAAGACGTGCGCCGGGCCGAGCGCGGCATCCAGCCCGGACCCTTCGGCGGCGGGCGGCGCCGCGTCCGGGGCGCTGCCCGTGCTGCCGCTGGCCGTGGTGTCGTCCTCGAAGTCGCGATCCGCGAGGTCACGCACGGCCGCCAGGACTTCGCTCGCCTGTGGGCCGGCGGCGCTCACCCGAAGTCGGGCGCCCTGGCCGGCGTTCAGCGTGGCCACCTTGCTCAGGCTGGTCGCCGGCACCGGCCCGGCACCGGTGTCCAGATCGGTCAGTGTCACTTGTGCGTCATACGAGCGGACGAGCGCGACCAGCTTCGCCGCCGGTCGCGCGTGCAGCCCGTGCGGGTCGGTGATGACGATGTCGACGACCGCTGGTCGAGTAGCAGCCGAGGAACGAGGTTGCGTATTGAGACCAAGGGGCGCTCGGTGGTCTCGATACGCTCCTTCGTCGCTACTCGACCGACGTGGTTTACCGGTGTCCAGATGCGCCCGCTTCGCATCGAGCCCCTCCTCAGCCTCACCGGCGACCTCGTCCAGCCCCGCGCCGGAGGCCGCCGACACAATGGCCGGGACGATCCCCTCCACCAGCGGCGCGGCGGAGATCCGCACGCGCTCGGCCCGTTCGGGATCGATGAGTTCACATGCCATTTCGGCGCTGAGCACCGAACTGCCGATGTCGACCAGCACCAGCACGGCGGCGTCCTCGGCGCCTGCCTCCTCGATGGCCGCCGCGACCGCGGTGGCATCGGTGCCGAACGTGTCCTCGTCGAGTCCGGCGGCCACCGCTATCGGCGGGGCGTCCGACCCACCGGCCATCTCCCTGGCCAGCGCAGCGACCGCTTCGCCGAGGGCGCGGCTGTGCGAGACGATGACGATGCCGACCATGGGTCTGCTGCTCAAGCCAGCGTGTCCACGGCGGCGTCGAGCAACAGCACGGTGGAGGTGGCACCGGGGTCCTGATGGCCCGCGCTGCGCTCCCCCAAATAGCTCGCCCGACCCTTGCGCGCGGCCAGGTCGGTCGCCGTGTCACGACCCTGCGCCGCCGCCTCTGCCGCAGCCCGCAGCGCCGCGCCGACGCCGTCGGACTGTGCGGCGTCATACGCCTCGAGCGCCGGCATCCAGGCGTCGATCATCGTCTTGTCGCCCACCTCGGCCTTGCCGCGCTGGACGATCCCCTCGACGCCGGCGTGCAGCGCGGCACCGAGCGCCGCCGCATCGATCTCGTCCTCGGCGAGTTTGCCGGCGAGCCGGAGGAAGAACGTGCCGTAGAGCGGCCCGCTCGCCCCACCCACGGAGCTGACGAGGGTCATCCCGACCTTCTTGAAAACGTCTGTCGCAGAGCCGAATTCACCCGCGTCGAGAGCCTTGACGACTGCTGCCATGCCACGGTCCATGTTGCTGCCGTGATCGGCGTCGCCGATCGCCGAGTCGAGCTCGGTCAGATAATTGGCGTTGTCATGTATGGCGCTGGCGTAGCGCCGCATCCACTCGATGAACTGCTCGGTCCGCACCACGTCTCTCATGCTCACATCCCCCACCGCAGGCCGGGGGTGTTGACCGGTGCATCCCATAGTCCGACGAGTTCGTCATCTGCCTTGACGAGAGTCACCGAGCAGCCGGCCATCTCCAGTGAGGTGATGTAGTTGCCGACCAGGCACCGTGCGACGGTGATGCCCGCCCGCTCGAGCAGGCGGTGCACTTCGCCATACATCAGGTAGAGCTCGATCAGCGGGGTGCCACCCATCCCGTTGACCATCGCGATCACCGAATCCCCTGTGCCATACGGCAGATCGGCGAGGATCGGGTCGACCAGCTGCTGGGCCGCCTCGGCTGCCGACGCCATGGGGACCCGCTTGCGGCCGGGCTCACCGTGGATGCCGATGCCCAGCTCCATCTCGTCCTCGCCCAGCTCGAAGGTGGGCTTGCCCGCGGACGGCACCGTGCAGGAGGTGAGCGCGAGCCCCATGCTGCGGCCGGCCGAGTTGACGCGGTCGGCGAGTTCGGCCACCTCGTCGAGGGAGCGGCCGCTCTCGGCCGCGGCGCCCACGAGCTTCTCCAGCAGCACGGTCGTGCCGACGCCGCGCCGGCCGGCGGTGTAGAGGCTGTCCTGGACGGCGACGTCGTCGTCGACGACCACCGACCGCACTCGGGCCCCGCTCTCGGCGGCCAGCTCGGCCGCCATCTCGAAGTTCATCACGTCGCCGGTGTAGTTCTTCACGATGTGCAGCACACCGGCGCCGCCGTCGACGCCGGAGGTCGCCGCGAGCATCTGGTCCGGCACCGGCGAGGTGAAGACCTCACCGCAGCAGGCGGCGTCCAGCATCCCGAGGCCGACATACCCGCCGTGCATCGGCTCGTGGCCCGAGCCACCACCGGAGACCAGACCGACCTTGCCGGGACGCGGCGCGTCCTTGCGGAAGACGACCTTGTGCTCGTGGTCGATGCGCAGCCGGTCGCCGTGTGCGGCTTCCATGCCGAGCAGTGCTTGGGACACGACGTCCGCCGGATCGTTGATGAGCTTCTTCATCTGCTCATCCGACCACTCTTCCGGTCAGCCGACAAGGAGTTCGGGCCGCAATAGCCGGGTCAGGGGGCGAGAGCGTGCTCCGTGGCCGGTTTGACGAGCTTCTTGACGGTCCGGCCGTCATGGAAGTCACCGATGGCGCGCATCTGCCAGCTCTGTGGCCCGGTGCGGCGCATCGCCGCCATCAGCACACCGGTCGCCGGTTGTGAGTCGGACAGGTCGAAGCGGACCAGCTCCTGGCCGGTCGCATCGTCGACCAGCCGGCAGAAGGCGCGGCGGATGTCGGTGAACTTCTGACCGCTGAACGAATTGATGGTGAAGACGAGGGTGTTCACCTGCGGTGGGATGGCGAGCAGGTCGACCTTGATCTGCTCGTCGTCGCCCTCACCGGCGCCGGTGAGGTTGTCACCGGTGTGCTGGATGGCGCCGCCGAACTCCCGCTTGTGCATGAACCAGACGATCTCCAGCTTCTTCCCGGAGCCGTCGTAGGCGATGACCGATGCGTCCAGGTCGATCTTGCCGCGTCCCGGTGCCGGGTCCCAGCCCAAGCCCATGGTGACCTTCGCCAGCGGCGGAGCGCCGGTCTTGGTGAGGTCGACCCTGGCCTTCTTGGTCAGGTCGACGCGCCCCTTGTCGAGGTTGACGACCCCCGGGGTGCCCGGCCGCTGCCCACCCGGCGGTGCCGGCGGCTGCGTGGGCGGGGGCGGCTGCGTGGGCGGGGGCGGCTGGTGCGGCGGGGCCGGTTGGGTCGGCGGGGGTGGTGACATCGGCAGGCCGGTCGTCGGCATCGGCGCCGGCGGGACACCCTGCGGCGCGATGCCCGGCATCCCGACCGGTGGCGGACCCGGCGGCGGCGCGGCGGGCATCGGCGCCGGGGGCAGCGGCACGGCAGGGTCGGCAGCCGGTGGCGGCTGGTCCACCGCGATGCCGAAATCGGTTGCCAGTCCGGCCAGTCCGGAGCTGTAGCCCTGTCCGATGGCGCGCAGCTTCCACTGTCCCCCACGCCGGTAGAGCTCGCCGCTGACGAAGGCGGTCTCGTTCTCGGCGCTCATCGCGAAGGTTGCCAACTCCTCGCCGGAGGCGGCGTCGGACGCGACCAGCCGCAGGTCGGGCACCTGGCCGAAGGCGCCTCCGTCGGCCGACGCGGCCAGCACCACCCTGGCGGTGTCCGGTGGCAGCTGGGTCAGGTCGACCTCGAGCGCGTCGGCGCCGGGCTGCTTGCCGAGATGGCGTACCGCGCCACTCGGATGCCCCGGCTGGTTGTAGAAGACGAAGTCGTCGTCCGAGCCGACCTTGCCGCTCTCCCCCAGCAACAGCGCCGAGGCATCGACGTCGGGCACACCTGGCCCGGGACTCCAGTGCAGGGTGATCCGGACCCGGCCGGCGTCGAGTGGTGTGTTCGAGCCCTTGGTCAACTCGCTCATACAGTTCATCCTCACATGCGTGGCCGGCCTGCCGACGGCGTTCGGTGAAGCGACGTCAGGACTTGTGGCGGCGTTCCGCGATGCGCAGGGCGAGTTGGAAGCGGGTGCTGACGTCGTGCTCGCTCATCAGCGCGGCGATGCGCCGGCGCACCGTGCGCAGCGAGATGCCCATCGCGCGAGCGATCGCCTCGTCGGTGAGGCCTTGCTGCATCCAGTCGATCAGCGCGCTGCCGGACGAGTCGTCGGCGTGTCCGGTGGGTGCGGCGGCCGCCCACAACCGGTCGAAGAGCTCGATGAAGGCGGCGACGACCATCGGGTCGCGCAGCAGGACGTAGTCGCCGCCACCCCGGCCCCACTCGGTCGTCCCGATCGCGGCTTCGTCGCCGAAGACCACGAACTCCGACGGCAGCGCACCGGCGACCCGCTGCTGCTCACCGAGCGCCGCCCAGCCGGCGACCGCGGCCGCGTGCTCGTGGAGCGCCTCGGGCAGATACAGCGTCCGCTGCTCGCGTCCGGAACCCAGCTGTTGCCGGACGGTCGGGTAGTCGTCCAGCGCACGCGGCGCACCCGCGGAGGCCTGGCGTATGACGCCGACGGTCGAGGCGACCAGGTGCTCGTGCACCGAGGTCAACACTGCCTGGTCGACCCGCTCGCGCAACGGCTGGTCGGAGGTCGAGAGCTCTTGCCCCGCACGGTGATCGGTGACGAAGCTGTCGATCGCGTCGCGCACCCGGGCAAGGTCCTGGCGACGGGTGGCGAGCCGTGCTTCCTCCGCACTGACCACCCGCTCCAGGGCGGCCCGCGGATGGTCGGCGACGACTTCGCCGAGATCGGTCAGCCGCACCAGCCGCCGGGCGCGCAGTTGCTCGATGGCGTGCTCGGCCTCGTAGTCGGTCCACCCCAGTTGCGCGACGTGTGCTGCCAGGGTCAGGCCGGGTGAGCGCAGCACGTGCCGGTAGAGCTCTTCGCCCTGCGCTCCGACGCCGAGCACGCCCAGCCGACCGTCCATCGGGTCGGTCCCCTACAGGCCCAGTTCGCGTGCGGCGGTCGCCGACGAGTCGCGCAGGAAGTCGGCGCACCGGCGCTGCTCGTCGGTCTCGCCGATCTCACCGGCTGCTTTCGCCAGGGCCGCGAGCGCCCGCAGGAACCCGCGGTTGGGCTCGTGCTCCCACGGCACCGGCCCCTGCCCGCGCCAGCCGGAGCGGCGCAGCGCGTCGAGGCCGCGGTGATAGCCGGTGCGCGCGAAGGCGTAGCTCTCGATCACGTCACCGTCGGCCATCGCGTCCTCGGCGAGGCTCGCCCAGACGAGCGACGAGCTCGGGTAGGACCGTGCGACGTCACGCGGGTCCACGCCCTGGTCCAAGGGTGAACTCGCCGGATCGACAGGCAGTTTCGTCTCGGGTATGCCGAGGAGGTTCTCGCTCATTTCGAGTGCTTCCCTGCCGAGCCGAGGTTCTCGCATGCCTCGACGACACGTGCCGACATACCGGCCTCGCCCGCCTTGCCCCAGGCACGCGGGTCGTACTGCTTCTTGTTGCCGACCTCGCCGTCGATCTTCAGCACGCCCTCGTAGTTGCCGAGCATCCAGCCGGCAATGGGGCGGGTGAAGGCGTACTGGGTGTCGGTGTCGACGTTCATCTTCACCACGCCGTAGGAGACGGCTTCCTCGATCTCCTGGGGATCCGACCCGGAGCCACCGTGGAAGACCAGGTGGAAGGGCTTGTCGTCGGCGGTCTTGAACTCCTCGTGCACGGCCGCCTGTGCCTTCTTGAGCACCTCCGGGCGCAGCTTGACGTTGCCCGGCTTGTAGACACCGTGCACGTTGCCGAAGGTCAACGCGGTCATGTAGTAACCGTGGTCCCCGGTGCCGAGCGCCTTCGCGGTCTCGATGGCGTCCTCCGGGGTGGAGTAGAGCTTGTCGTCGATCTTGCCCTCGACGCCGTCCTCCTCGCCGCCGACGACACCGACCTCGATCTCCAGGATGATCTTGGCGTCGCGGCACTTGGCGAGCAGTTCCTCTGCGATCTGGAGGTTTTCGTGCAGTTCGACCGCGGACCCGTCCCACATGTGCGACTGGAAGTAGGGCGGCCCACCCTGCTTGACCCGCTCGGTGGACGCCGCCAACAACGGGCGGACGAAGCCGTCCAGCTTGTCCTTGGGGCAGTGGTCGGTGTGCAGTGCGATGTTGACGTCATACGCCTTGGCCACCTCGTGCGCGAACGCGGAGAACGCGAGCGCACCGGTCACCATGTTCTTGACGCCCTGGCCGGAGAAGTACTCCGCCCCGCCGGTGGACACCTGGATGATGCCGTCGCTGCCCGCGTCGGCGAAGCCCTTGATCGCGGCGTTCAGGGTCTGACTGCTGGAGACGTTGATGGCCGGGTAGGCGAAGCCGCCCTTCTTGGCCCGATCGAGCATCTCGGCATACTTCTCAGGGGTCGCGATCGGCATGGAAGCCCTCCTGCAGGCGTCGGCGAACGTTCTTCGGCCCCATCCAACCATCCGCGGCCCCCGCGGTGGACCGCCCGCCGGTCAACCACCGGCAGCGCTCACCCGGCGGGCGAGCAGCTGTTCGCGCTCGCGCGCGTTGGCGCAGCGCTCGATCGCCAGGTCGTATGCCGCCACCGCCTCGGTATGCCGCCCTGCCCGCACCAGCAGCTCGGCGCGGACCGCGGGCAGCCGGTGCGAATGCGCCAGCGCCTCGTCGAGTCCGTCGAGCAGCACGAGCGCGGTCGGCAGGTCGCCCGCCTCGGCCACGGCGACGGCCCGGTTCAGGCGGACCACCGGCGACCCGGTCAACTGCTCCAGCTGCCGGTAGTAGCCGGTGATCGTCGGCCAGTCGGTGTCCGTGGCCCGGCCGGCTCGCGCGTGCTCCGCGGCGATGAGCGCCTGCAGCACGTACTCCGCCGCGAGCGCACTCGACAGGGCGACTCCGCCCGGCACGCTCGTCGAGTGCCTGGGGGAGCGCAGCGGAGGAGGGTGTATCGAAACCGAGTGCCCGCCGGTCAATTCCCTCAGCAACGCCAAACCCTGCTGGATCTCGTCCCGGTGCCAGGTGCTCCGGTCCTGCTCCGGCAACAAGACCAGCGACCCATCCGCCGCAACTCGGGCATCCCGTCGCGCGTGCTGCAGCAACATCAGCGCGAGCAATGCCTGCAACGCGGGACTGGTCGCCGCCGCCCGCCCGGTGGCTCGCACCAGCCGGACCAGCCGGATCGCCTCCCCCGCGAGCTCGGCTCGGACGACGTCGCCGCCACTGCCCGGGGCGTAACCGGCCGTGAACGCCAGATAAGCAACGCGGGCAACGGTTTCCAGTCGCTGGGGCAGCACTTCGTCCTCGGGTATGGCGAGCGGGACCCCCGCGGCCACCACCTTCTTGCGCGCCCTGGTCAGCCGGGCCGCCATCGTCGGCTCCGGCACCAGGAAGAGCCGGGCGATGTCCGCGGTGGGGATGCCCAGCACCAGCCGCAGCGTCAGCGCGGCACCGGCTTCCTCGTTGAGCGACGGATGCGCCGCAAGCAGCACCAACCGCAGCAGGTCATCAGACTCCTCGCACCGGTTTCCTTCCTCCACCGCAAGCAGCGGCTGCTTCCGTGCGGCGACCGCCTCGGCCCGCAACCGATCCAGGATCCGCCGCTTCGCCGCCGTCATCAGCCACGCCGGCGGGCTGTCCGGCATACCGGCCTGCGGCCAGACTCGGGCAGCCCGTTCGAAGGCGTCGGCCAGCGCATCCTCGGCCAGGTCCAGCCGACGGGTCTGCGCCACGAGCAGGGCCAGCAGCCGGCCCCACTCGTCGCGCCATACGACCTCGAGCGGTTCGATCAATCCGTGAGTCCCTCGATCGGGACGCACGGCCGGATCTCGAGCGAGTAGATCTCCGGCAGCACCGCACACCACGACACGACCCGATCGAGATCGGCCGCCTCGACAAGGTAGAAGCCGCTGATCTGCTCGGCCGTCTCGGCGAAGGGTCCGTCGGTGAGTTCGACGGTCCCGCTCCGGCGGCGCACCGTCGTCGCCGTGCTGGCGCCGTCGAGCGCCTCACCGGCCAGGATCGCCCCGCCGACCTCCTGGGCGAACCGGACGTGGTCCTGGTGCCAGCGCTCGCGATCCGCCGGTGCGGCGTTGTTCCACGCGTCGGCCGCGCCGGCGAGGAAGATCAGGTATTTACTCATCGCTGCCCTCCAGTTCGCGCAATTCGATCAGGTCGCCGGTGCTGGCCAGTTGCCGACAGCACGCCTCGACGCCCTCGCGGTCGTCGCTCTCGATGAGGTAGAAGCCGACGATCTGCTCGGCCGACTCGGTGAACGGTCCGTCCGTGACGGTCGTGCCGCCGTTGCCGTCCGGCCGCATCGACACCGCCTGCGCGGAGGGATGCAGCGGCGACGCGGTGACGATGCGGTGTCCGCCCTCGGTCAGGTCGCGGTGGAACCTCTCGTGTGCGCGCATGCCCTTCTCGTGCTCCTCCGGCGGCAGCTGTGCCCATTCGGCCTCGGGTGCCGGCAGCAGGACCAGGAATCGCTTGGCCATGGTGACCCTTTCGATCTGCGTTGTGTACATCCTCTGACAGCACGATGACGGGTGGGCCGACCTGGAATCGACAACTCTCGACGAAATTCTTTGCGGACTGTCGATTCGCGAGCGCCATACGCGTCACCGTGGTGTCAGTACCCGCACTCCGGAAGGCTTCCCATGGGCAAGCTCGTGCTCTACTCCATCTGTTCGCTCGACGGCGCGGTCGACGATCCGAACCGCCTCTTCCCGCCGAGCACCCCCGAACCCGCGCCCCCGGAGTTCGAGGACGCCATGGAGGAGCCGTTCCGCCGGCTGATCGGCAGCCAGACCGCCGTGCTGCTCGGCCGCGGGATGTATGACGAATGGGCGCGTTTCTGGCCGACGTCCGACGACTTGTTCGCGGAGTTCATCAACAACGTGCCGAAGTATGTCGTCACCTCGAGCCCGCTGGACGGTGGTTGGACCAACGCAGAGGCGGTGTCCGGACCGCTGGCCGACATCGTCGCGTCGGTGAAGGCGAACAGCACCGGGAACGTGGGAGTGCACGGCAGCATCGCGCTCGCGCAGTCGTTGCTGGCCGAAGGCCTGGTTGACGAACTGCAGCTGACCGTCGCGCCGGTCCTCGATCCGGTGGGCCGGCGACTCACCGAACGGATCACCGACCTGACCCCGATGACGCTGACCGATGCCCTCATCCTGCCGAGCGGCGCGATGTGGCTGACCTATCGGGTGGGCCGCTGACCCTTCAGCTGCCGAAGCCGTGCACGTGCCGCAGCACCCACACGTGCATGGCGATGGCTGCAGCGGCACCGGCGTTGATCGATCGGGTGGAGCCGAACTGCTCGATGTGCAGCACGTCGACACATGCCTGCTGCATCGCGGGAGTCAGCCCGGGACCTTCCTGCCCGAAGACGAGCACACACCGCTCCGGCAGCCCATAGGTCTCGATCGGCTTGCTGCCGGGGATGTTGTCGATCCCGATCAGCGGCAGGTCCTGCGACGCGGCCCACGACGCCAGCGCGGCGACGTCCGGATGATGATGCTCGTGCTGGTAGCGGTCGGTCACCATGGCGCCGCGCCGGTTCCACCTGCGCTTTCCGACGATGTGAAAGGCCTTGGCGCCCATGGCATTCGCGGTCCGGATCACCGAACCGACGTTGAAGTCGTGCCCCCAGTTCTCGACCGCGACGTGGAAACCGTGCCGGCGGGTGTCCAGGTCGGCGACGATCGCCTCGTGCGTCCAGTAGCGGTATCGGTCCTCGACGTTGCGCCGGTCGCCATCGGCCAGCAGTTCCGGATCGAAGCGCGGGTCCGGGGTGCCGTCGGGAAGCGTCGGCCACTGCCCGTCATACGGCCCGACACCGACTGCTTGCTCGTTCACGAGAAGTCAGCCAACCGCATCCCCCGCCAGCGCCGCCGTCCGGGTCGCCAGCCGCCGGTATGCCGCCACCAGCTCGTCGTTGTCCAGCACCTCGAAGTCGTGTGGCAGCCGCAGCAACCACCAGGCCATCATGTCGAGGTCCTGCGCGCCGACCCGCAGGTCGCAGTGCCCGTCGTCGACCGCCGTCAGCGCACCCCACCGGGCGACATACTCCTCGACCTCCTCGTGCGCACACGCCAGCCGCACGGTCGCCTCGTGCTCCCACCCCGAGCGGACCGACCGCCGGATGTACTCCTCCGCGTCGGGCGCCTCCCGGGGCGTGAACCCGAAGGTCGAGGCCCGCACGCCGGTCATCCGGTCGAGCCGGAAGGACCGCCAGTCGTCCCGGTCCAGGTCGAACGCCATGAGATACCAGCGGCGGCCGGTGGCCACCAGACGGTACGGCTCCGCCCTGCGATAGGACGCGGCGCCGTCGCGCGCGATGTAGTCGAAGCGGACCTGGTGGTGCTCGCGCACGGCGCGGGCGAGGGTGAGCAGCGCATCGGCGTCGACGGTGGTCGCCTGGTACTCCACCGTCACCGTCGCTTCCTGGACCGCCGTCACGTGCGCGCGTATGGCGGCCGGCATCACCTGGTCCAGCTTGGCCATCGTGCGCAGCGCGGCCTCGCCGACGCCGGCGACGGTCCCTCCCGCGGCCAGCCGCAGGCACACTGCGACCGCGACGGCCTCCTCCTGGTCGAGCAGCAGCGGCGGCAGCGCACGTCCGGCACCCAGCTGGTAACCGCCGCCGGTGCCGCGGCTGGACTGCACGGGGTAGCCCAACTCGCGCAACCGGTCGATGTCCCGCCGCACCGACCGGGTCGTGACACCGAGCCGATCCGCAAGGTCCTCGCCGGTCCACACCGCCTGCGCCTGCAGCAGCCCGAGCAGCTGCAGCAGGCGTGCCGTCGTCGTCGCCATGAGCCCATCATCGACGACGCAGCGGACAGAAGTTGTCCTGTTGGCGCCGCGCCATCGACGGGCCACGGGGCCGCCTCGCTCTAAGCGTCCCCTCAGCGGCGCTCACGTACGCTTGCGCTCGTGATGCACTCCCTCGGCCCGAGCTTCATGGACCCGACCTATCTGCTCGACCAGTTCGGGGGCGCGTTCTTCGTCATCGCCCTGCTGATCGTCTTCATCGAGTGCGGAGTGCTCTTCCCGATCCTGCCGGGCGACTCGCTGCTGTTCGCGATCGGCCTGTTCAGCTCGAGCGCGAAGTACAACTTCCACGTGCCGCTCTACGTCTCGGTGCCGTTGTTGATGCTGGTGGCGTTCGCCGGCAACGTCGTCGGCTACGAGATCGGCCGCGTCGTCGGCAAGCCGATCTACGAGCGTGACGGCCGGCTCCTGAAGAAGGAGTACTTCGCGAAGACCAACGACTTCTTCGACAAGCACGGCAACAAGGCGCTGGTGATCGGCCGGTTCGTGCCGATCGTGCGCACCTTCATCACCTTGGTCGCCGGCGCGAGCCGGATGAACCGCAACCGCTTCTTCACCTGGAGCGCCGTCGGTGCCGTGCTGTGGGTCGGCATCGTCGTGGCCGCCGGCGTCGTCCTCGGCAAGGCCTTCCCCGGCCTCGGCGACAAGATCGACGTCGCGATCATGGTGGTCGTGATCATCTCGGTGATCCCGATGGTCTACGAATACCTCAAGCACCGCCGCGAGAAGGCAACGGCCGCGACCGCGGGCGACTGACCTGCACAACTTCGACGACCGGCACGACGCAGGCACCGCCCCGGCCGGTGCCCGCCGGCGGGACATCTACTGGCTGAACCTCCCCCGGGACTGACCGCCCTGGCAAGCGCCTGGTCATCGCTCGGTAAGAACCTGGGAATTCTTCGGTAAGTAGCTGCAACCTACCGGTGAGTCACTCTGACGATGAGCAGGCGACCGCGCACATCCCGTCGCGGTCGGTCAGAGGGAGAAACACACTGTGAAACTCACGCGCGTCTGCGCCTTCGCCACCCTGTCCGTCCTGACCGTCTCGCTCTCCGGAGCCATCAGCCCGAGCGCCTCCGCGGCACCCGCAGGCACTCACCGCGTTGCCGGCCTGCAGTCGCAAAGCGTTGACAGCAAGGCGATCTACCAGCGCATCCTGCAGAAGCTGCCGGCCGACTGGCAGGCGCGACGCGATGCTGCGCGCGCCCGGCTCGGGATCGAGGAGTCGCCGGTCACCGCGATCCTGAAGACCAAGGTCAGCAAGACGGTGGCCGCTGCGGGCGGTCGTTCGGCGCGGGCGATCGACCCCTCGCAGTACGAGTGCGGGCCGACCAAGCTCGACGCGTATGTCGACCAGCTGCTCGCGCCGGTGGACGTCCTCAACCTCTTCTTCATCCAGTTGCTCGGCGGGCTCGACATCCCGACGTACGACGCGATCCTCAACGGCACACCGAAGGGTGCCGGCTTCCAGCTGTTGCCGGCATACAAGGACAGCCTGACCTCGACGTTCGGCATCGCCCAGCGGTTCTGGGACGTGCGCCTGAACAACGTGCAGCTGATGGCGATGCACGGCGGCATGCTGACCGACGTCAACCGGGTGACCTCCGTCGTGCAGTTCATGTATGGCGTGGGCCCCGCCGACGCGGCGGACATCGCCCAGGACATCATCACGATGGTGCAGAGCGACCCGGCGCTGAGCAACGGCGACAACGCGATCTTCACCCTCAACGCGTTCGCGTTCTCCGGCGAGGGCGACCCGGACCCGGTGATCCGCAAGCTCAAGGACAAGATGGTCTTCGGCGACGGCATCCTCGCGGCACTCAAGGCCATCGGGCTCAACAAGGTCGGCCCGAAGGCCGTGCTCGGGCACGAGATGTCCCACCACGTGCAGTACGAGGACAACCTCTTCGACAGCCCGCTCACCGGGGCGGAGGCGACCCGTCGGACCGAGCTGATGGCCGATGCGTTCGGCACCTACTTCGCCACGCACAAGAAGGGGCTGGGCATGAAGCCGGTCCAGGTGCTGCAGGTCGAGGAGTCGTTCTATGACGTCGGCGACTGCTCGTTCGACTCCCCCGGCCACCACGGCACCCCGAACCAGCGTCGCGCTGCCTCCTCGTGGGGCGCCGCGACCGTGGCCTTCTCGAACAAGCCGAACAATGTGATGCCCAGCCTCAAGCTGGCCGCGAAGTTCGACAAGGTGCTGCCCGAGTTGGTGAAGCCGGACGCGCCGACGTCGATCAGCGCCTACCGCAACCTCGTCGCCCAGCCGTAAGAGCGCAGCGTCAGGCGACCGACGCCGGCCGGCGGGCAGCAGCCCGTTCGGCCGGCGTTGCCAGGCACGCCAGGAACCGGTCGCGCACCAGGCCCGCGATGCGCGGGTCCGCACCGAGCGGTTCGGTCACCGGCGGCCCGATCCGGCTCAGCATGCTGTGGAAGAAGCCGTGACCGAGCAGGTATGACGCCAGCCAGACACCGTCCGCGGCGTCGCCCGCTCGACCACCAGCCGCATCGTGGACGGCACCATCCACGGCCTCGCGCACGGAAGGCGTTGCGGCGGCTGCGAACCCGGCGACGACCCGACCGGTCCGTCGGGCCTGCAGGTCGGCGGCGACCTCCCGGACCGCGTCCGCCGCCTCCGGCCGCGACGACCCGGCCGCCGCCAGCACGACTGGCGCCGACCGGGTGGCCCCCGCCGCGTCGAGCCGGTCGCCGAGGATCTGCGCGAGGACCGGGTGCGGTCCCAGCGGAGGGGCGGCGGTCACCAGCGGCGACACCGCCGCGGCTCGGGCCACATCGACCTCGATGTGGTAGCCCGTGGACAGCAATGTCGGGACGATGACGGTTCGATCGCCTTGGCGGACCAGCGCATCCACCACGTCCGGCAGCCGCGGCGCCTGTACGTCGACATACGCGTCGAGAACACGGACGCCGGGCAGCAACCGGGCGACCTGGGAGCGGAGCGCGATCACGGTCTGCCGGCCGCGCGGGTCGGCCGTGCCGTGCGCGACGAGGACGAGCGCCGTCACAGCGGAACCGCCTCCAGGGCCCGGGTGACGTCCCCGATCACGATGGCTGCCGGGTTGCCGATGCCTTGTGCCGTAACGCGATCCGCTACGTCGTCCAGTGAGCCGCTGACGTGCCGCTGGTCGGCGGTCCACGCCGACTGGATCACCGTGACGGGCGTCTGCGGAGACTTGCCGGCCCGGATGAGTTCGACAGCGAGCTCGCGCAGCCGCGCCATACCCATCAAGACCACGATCGTATGGCGCCACTGCGCCAGCAGGCTGGTGTCGATGTCGTCATGACCGGAGATGACCAGCACGCCGTGCGCGATGCCGCGGTGCGTGACCGGCACGTCGGCGGCCGCGGGCGCCGACAGGGCGGAGGTCACCCCGGGCACCACCTCGACCGGCACCCCGGCCGCCCGGCAGGCCAGCACCTCCTCGCCGCCGCGACCGAGCAGGAACGGGTCGCCGCCCTTGAGCCGGACGACGTGTTGGCCGCGCCGGGCCCGCTCGATGAGCAACCGGTTGATCTCGTGCTGCGGCACCGGGTGGTGGTGCGGCGTCTTGCCGACATCGATCACCTCGGTGCCCGGCGGCAGGTCACCCAACAGGCCGCGCGGGGCAAGCCGGTCCGCGATCACGACGTCGGCCTGTTGCAGCGCACGCAGTCCGCGCACGGTGATCAGGTCCTCGGCGCCGGGACCGCCACCGACGAGCACCACCCGTCCGACGCCTTCGGGCTGCTGCAGGATTTCGGACACGCGACACCTTCGGAACGATTCACCCACCCAACATTCGTGCGTGGGTGCCTCAGTGTCGCATAACGAAATATGCAGCTATGGATAATGTCGAGTGATGAGACAGTCCTGGCGACCTGGGAGCCGCCGGATTGGACCGTGGCCACCGCGGAGTATTCGGGCCAGCGCCGGGGTTCAGGCCAGTCCCAGATCCTCCAGACCGTAGGCGGTCAGGTAGGTGATCCCCTCGGACTCGATGCGCTCGCGCGCACCGGTCGACCGGTCGGCGATCACCGCGACGGCGACGACCTCCGCGCCGGCTTCCCGGGCGGCCGCCACCGCTTCGAGCGCCGAGGCGCCGGTGGTGGAGGTGTCCTCGACCACGACGACGCGACGCCCCTTGATCGAGGGTCCCTCGATGCGCTGCTGCAGCCCGTGCGCCTTGCCGGCCTTGCGGACCACGAACGCGTCCAGCGTGCGCCCCTCGGCGGCCGCCGCGTGCAGCATCGCCGTCGCCACCGGGTCGGCACCCATGGTGAGACCGCCGACGGCGTCATACGACAGGTCGGCGGCGAGTTCGAGCATCACCGCGCCGACCAGTGGAGCGGCGGCGCCGCTGAGAGTGATCCGGCGCAGGTCGACGTAGTAGTCGGCCTCCTTGCCCGAGGACAAGGTCACCTTGCCCCGGACGATCGCGTCGGTCTTGATGCGCTCCAACAACTCCTGCTTGGCCACTGCCGGCTCCTCGCTCATTCCTGGTTTCGTTCGCCCTGCGGTGGGCACTGCGGTTGTCACTGGGGGCGGTGTTTACGGCTGAGTCTGCCCATGCGCACGACCGGCCGGGGCAGCACCCGCAACGCGGTCGCGGCAACTTTGTACTGCGCGCCCGGGATCGAGACCACCTTGCCGCGGTCGACGTCGTCGAGACACTCCTTGACCAGCGAATCGGCCTGCAGCCACATGAAGTCCGGTATGCCGTGCCCCTTGATGCCGGCCCTGGCGTGGAACTCGGTTCGGGTGAATCCGGGGCAGAGCGCGGTCACCGTCACCCCGGTGCCGCGCAACTCGCTGGACAGGCCCTCGGAGAAGACCGTCACGTAGGACTTGGCCGCCGAGTAGGTGCCCGATGCCATGAATCCCGCGACGGAGGAGACGTTGATGATCGCGCCGCGGCGGCGGGCCCGCATCGCGAGGGCGGCGGCGTGGGAGAGCACGGTGACCGCGCGGACGAGCACGGTCAGCATCTCCTCCTCGGCACGGATCTCGTTGCGCAGGAACGGCTTCTTCAGGCCGAAGCCGGCATTGTTGACCAGCAGATCGACCGGCCGTTCGGCGTCGGCAAGCCGATCGGCAACCACTTGGATGTCGAGTCGGTCGCTCAGGTCTGCCGCGAGGACCTCGGCCGCGATGGAGTAGCGCTCCTCCAGTTGCTCCTTGAGCTCCTGCAACCGGGACTCGGTGCGCGCGACCAGGACGAGGTCGTGACCGCGCTGGGCGAGCTGGGTCGCGAAGGTCTTGCCGATGCCGGCGCTCGCGCCGGTGACGAGTGCGGTGGCCATGGGCGCCCACTGTAGCGAGAACCTGCGGGGTCCGGCCGAACACGGTCCAGCCTTCCCATCCATCGCCGGAACACCATGGGGCAGCCGAACGGCAGCAAGCCGTGAACCGTAAATTGTCCGGGTGCGCATCGCGACCTGGAACGTCAACTCCATCCGCTCCCGGATCGACCGCGTCGTCGGGGTGCTCGAACGCCACGACCTTGACGTGCTGCTGATCCAGGAGACCAAGTGCCGGGACGACCAGTTTCCCGAGCTGCCGCTGCGCGCAGCGGGATACGAGGTCGCGATGCACGGCCTCAACCAGTGGAACGGCGTGGCCATCATCTCCCGGGTCGGCCTCGACGACGTCAGTGTCGGGTTTCCCGGGATGCCGGGCTACGGCGACCCACTCGTGTCTGAGGCGCGGGCGATGGGGGCGACGTGCGGCGGCGTCCAGGTGTGGTCGCTCTACGTGCCGAACGGCCGCGAGGTCGGGCATCCCCACTACGCCTACAAGCTCGACTGGCTTGCCAGGTTGCGGCAAGCCGCCGCCGGGTGGCTGGCCGAGGATCAGGGCGCGCAGATCGTCCTCGCGGGCGACTGGAACATCGCGCCCTTCGACGAGGACGTCTGGGACATCGGCTTCTTCGCGGGCCGCACCCATGTCACCGATCCGGAGCGTGCCGCGTTCCGTGCGGTCGTGGAGACCGGGTTCGCCGACGTGGTGCGCCCCTTCACGCCGGGTCCGGGCACGTACACCTACTGGGACTACACGCAGTTGCGCTTCCCCAAGCGGCAGGGCATGCGGATCGACTTCGCGCTGGCCTCCCCCGCGCTGGCCGCACGCATCACCGACGCCTCGATCGACCGCGAGGAGCGCAAGGGCAAGGGCGCCTCCGACCATGCGCCGGTCATCGTGACGCTCGCCGACTGATCCCGACTGGCACAGTTGACGCCGAGTGGCACAGCTACAGCTGTGCCACTCGGCGTTTCATGTGCCAGTCGGTGTTGGTGCCCGACGTAGCCTGAGACGCATGACAGACAGCGCTCGTGTCGATCACGACCTGGTCATCGTCGGCTCCGGCTTCTCCGGCATCGGTATGGCGATCGCGGCCAAGAACCGCGGCCGGGATTTCGTGGTGCTGGAGAAGGCCCAGGAGATCGGCGGCACTTGGCGCGACAACCGCTATCCCGGTTGTGAGTGCGACGTGCCCAGCCACCTCTACTCCTTCTCCTTCGAGCTCAACCCCTACTGGTCCAAGGCCTACGCGAGCGCGGACGAGATCCAGGACTACCTGCTCTTCTGCGTGGAGAAATACGGCCTGCGCGAGCACATCCGCTTCGGCAGCATCGTGGAGCGGATGACGTATGACGAGGGCCTGGCCGCCTGGCATCTGAGCGTCACCACCGGCACCGGCGAGACCCAGCAGCTCGTCGCGGGCGCGGTGGCGCTGGGCGTCGGCGCACTGCACGAGCCGGTGATCCCGCACATCCCCGGCATCGAGACGTTCCGCGGCGAACTGTTGCACACCGCGTCCTGGGATCCCGGCACGACGGTGGTCGGCAAACGGGTCGGGGTCATCGGCACCGGCTGCAGCGGCGTGCAGGTCATCCCACCGCTGGCGGAGGACGCCCGGCAGTTGACGGTCTTCCAGCGCACGCCCACCTGGGTGCTGCCGAAGGTCGACCCGGCATACCCGGACTGGCTGATCGATCAGTACGAGAAGCGGCCCTGGTTGATGAAGGCGCACCGCGCGAAGCTGCGGGCCGCCGGGGAGGTGCGGGTCGGCGGCTTCACCAAGGCGCCCGCGGCCCTGAAGGCCGCCTCGAAAGCCGCGGTGGCGCACATGCATTCGGCCGTCAAGGACCCGCAGCTGCGCGCGAAGCTGACACCCGACTACACCATGGGCTGCAAGCGGGTCACGATGTCCAACACCTACTACCCGACGCTCGCGTCCGACCACGTCACCGTCGAGACCTCCCCGATCCTGGACGCCGACGCCACCGGCGTCACCACGCAGGACGGCACCACCCACGAACTCGACGTGCTGGTCTTCGCCACCGGCTTCGATGTCACGGGCTCCTACCGGCACCTGAACATCACCGGGGTCGACGGACGAAGCCTGCAGGACGACTGGGCGCAGGACGCGCAGACCTACTACGGCGTGACCGCGCCGGGCTACCCCAATCTGTTCTTCCTGCTCGGGCCCAACACCGTGCTCGGACACACCTCCGTGGTGCTGATGATCGAGGCGCAGATCGGGCTGGTCACCACGCTGCTGGACGAGCGGGACGCCCGCGGCGCGACAGCGGTCCGGGTGCGCCCCGAGGTGGTGCCGGCGCACATGCAGCGGCTCGACGAGCGCAGCGCCCAGTCGGTGTGGGAGTCCGGCGGCTGCACCAGCTGGTATCTCGACGACCAGGGCCGCAACCGGATGCTGTGGCCGGGCAGCGTCGGGGAGTACGAGCGCAGACTGGCCCGGCCGGATCTGGTGGACTACGAATTCACCGGATCCGAAGTCACCGGACCGGCACTCACCGGGTCACATCTCACCGGGACCGAGTGACCTCCGTCGACTGCGCCGGTTGGTCGGCCGGCGCGCTCACGTGCCGGCCGAGCAGCAGGGCGACCGCTGCAGCGGCCAACGCCACCACCGCCGCGCCCAGGAAGACGGTCTGCACCTGCAGCACGCCCGCGTCGGTCACCTGTGCCTGGGTCGGGTGCGGCAGCGACTGCACCCGGCCGTAGAACCGGTGCAGTCCGATCGCGGTCAGCAGCGCCAGGCCGACCACCATGCCGACCATCCGGGCCACGACCAGCAACGACGAGGCGACCCCGTGGGCGGCCTGCGGCGCGTCGTGCAACGCCGCGTCGTTGACCGGTGCGATCGCCAGCCCGACGCCCAGCCCGGCCAGCACCAGCAGGACCGTCGGCACCAGCCACGAGTCGAGCGCTCCGGCGTCCCATCGGGACATGCACGCCAGGGCGAGTGCCGTGACCAGCAGGCCGGGTGCCGCGATCAGCGCCGGACCGAGACGTCGCAGCAGCGATCCGCCGGCCAGGGCGCCCACCGGCACCGCGATCAGGAAGCGCAGCAGCACCAGGGCGGCTTGGGTCTGTGAGTCCGTGATCGTGAGCCGCGCCAGCACGGGTACGTCGACGACGATCGCCACGATGGCCGTGCCGACGCAGACCGACACCACCAGCGCCGGCCGCACGCGCCCGACCACCACGCCGGGCGCGATCAGCGGGTGTTCGCCGACCCGGTGGCGCCATACGGAGAGCGCCGCGGCGACGACGGCGAGCGGCAGCAGCCACCAGCCGAGCGGGCCGACCACCTGCTTCTCGGGATCGGAGGCGGCGAAGGTGAGCACCAGCGCGCCGAGCGCGACGGCGATCAGCACGGCGCCGATCACGTCGACGCTGCGGGCGATCGGCCACCAGAAGCGCACCGACAGCGCCAGCAGCACCGCGAGCGCGGCCAGTCCCCACACGCCGATCGGTGTCAACAGGTGGGCTGTGTGGTCGCCATACGGGACGAACGGACCGCCCCACCGGATCGACGTCGTCAGCGCATCGGGCGCCCACAGGGCGAGACCGAGCAGGATCACCGTGGCGACGGCGGCGAGCGCGGTGAGCGCCCGCCACCACACCGGCACCGGGGCCTCGACCCGTTCACGCGGTGCGCGACGCCCGCAGGCGACGATGCACAGGGCGAGCACGATCCCGGCGAAACCGTTGACCCAGAAGATCATTCGCCAGTCGGACACGGCAAGGATGAGCGCACCGAGCAGCGGACCCACCACGCTGCCGATCTCCTGCACCGCACCGACCACGCCGAGCGCGGTGCCGCGTCGGCCGGGCGGCCAGAGGTCGGCGACGAGCGCGAGGGTCGCCGGGACCAGCCCGCCGCCACCTACGCCCTGCAGGAAACGGCCGACGACCATCACCGGCAGTTCGGCGGAGATCGCCGTCACCGCGGAGCCGACGACGAAGAGTGCCAGGCAGCCGGTGAGGATGCGTTGCCGGTCGATCAGATCGGCGAGCCGGCCGATCAGCGGCAGCACGGCGATGTAGCCGAGCAGGAAGCCGGAGATGATCGGGGTGGCCTGCTGCAGGGCGTCGACGCCGAGCCCGACGCCGTTCATCATGTCCTGCAACGCCAGCACCACGACGTAGGTGTCGGCGGCAGCGAGCGCGACCGCCGTGGAGGCGGTCGCGAGCAGGGCCCGGTCCCGCCCGGAGGCCGCGCTCCCGGCCGGTGGGTCAGGGTGCCTTGATCGCAACCTGCTCGCCGTACTTGGTGAACTCGACGGTGTATGACGTGTCATCGGACCCCTTGTAGAACGCGCCGGTCAGCTCTGCCGAGCGCAACTCGCCCTGCTCGGTGATCTGATAGACCGCGTCGTATGTCGTGCCGGCGTCGCCGAAGTTGAGGGTCTGCTTGATGGCCGAGCCGGGCAGTGTGCCGGTCACGATCTGCACGATGTCCTTGCCGTCGCGTTTCTTGTCGCCGAACTTCGGTGACTGTGTCGCGACCAGCAGCGAGGAGAATCCGCCGTTCCTGGCGAAGATGTTCGCCGGGTCGGGCGCACCAAACTGGGTGGGGTCGATCGGTGCCATCTTCGGGCTGAGCGGGGTCTTGGCCCAGACCTTGCCGCCGACCGCCACGACCGGCACGTTGATGGTGCCCGCTGCCGGGATGCGCACCGCAATGTCGCCCTTGAACGCCGGGGCGTGCGAGCCGTCGCCCTCCCCGCTGACCAGGCCGTTCTCCTTGGCCGGGATCTTGTCCGAGGTCAGCTTCAGATGCACCCCGGAGGTGTCGTCGAGGGTCTTCTTCGCCTCGGCGAGCACCGACCGCGGCGTGACGGCAGCCTGTGTCGCGCTCTTCGTCCCGGACGGAGAGGACTTCTTCCCGTCGTTGCTGCAGCCGGTCAGCGCGAGGGACACCATGACGGCGAGCGAGCTGGTGACGGCAAGGGTACGTCGCATGGGGAGCAACCTATCTTTCCGGAGATGCCTGTTCTGCGCTGGTTGACGCTCGGGCGCGCCGTCCGGTTCCCGGCGCCCCGTGGCCGGTGGCGGTCGGGGAGAATGACCGGCATGGCCGGACTTCATGTGCACCATGTGACCACCGACGACGGGGCGGTCCTGTCGGCATACGTCCGCGAGCCGCGGCAACCGGCCGGGCGCACCGTCGTGCTCGGGCACGGCTGGATCCTGGACCACCGCTCATGGCTGCCGGTGCTGCGCACCCTGGACCCCACGTTGCGGGTGGTGCTCTGGGACCAGCGCGGACACGGCGGCTCGACGCTGGCCGGCGGGTCGCGCAAGGTCGGCCAGGAGTCGATCCGCCGGCTCGGCGCCGATCTGCGCGCCGTGCTCGGCGAGCTGGCTCCGGCGGACGATCAGGTGGTGCTCGGCGGGCACTCGATGGGCGGCATGACGATCCTGGCGTATGCCGGGCTGGCGCCGCAGGAGTTCGTCGAGCGGGTCCGCGGCATCGCCCTGGTGTCGACGGCGGCCGGCGGATTGCGGGGTTCGGGACGCCCCGGCGAGCGCCCGCTGATGGCGGCGCTGCGGCACGTGCGCGTGCCGATCGGCCGCGGTATGACGGAGAAGGCGCACCGCGCGGCGGCGTTCGGGCGCGACGCCGATCCGGCCGACGTGCACGATGCGACGGTGATCGCGCGCGGCACCCGGTTGAACGTCTTCGCCGGCTACTACGACGCGCTGATGGAGCACGACGAGGTGGCGGCGCTCGGTGCGCTGCAGACGGTGCCGACCCAGGTGCTGGTCGGCGCGCGCGACCGGCTCACGCCGCCCACCCTCGCGCAACGGATCGCTGCCGGGCTCCCCCAGGCCGAGTTGCGGACGCTCGACCGGCTCGGGCACATGCTCCCGTGGGAAGCGCCCGACCGGGTGGCCGCGGCGCTCGAGGAGCTCGCCCGATGACCCTGGATGCCGAGACGTGCCGGCAGCTGCGGGTCGAGGCCGACCGGCTGCTCGACTTCGCTCTGCGCTCCCGCACACCGCACGGTTTCGGCTGGCTCGACGACACCGGCGAGCTGACCGACCGGCCGCTCGAGCTGTGGCTGACCTGCCGGATGACCCATGTGGCGGCGCTGGGAGTGCTGACCGGCCGCGCGGAGTTCGCCGCACTGGTGGATCACGGCGTGCAGGCGCTGTCGTCGTCGTTCCGCGACGGGACGCACGACGGATGGTTCACGACGATCGACGACGCGACCGGCGAACCGGTCGATGCGCGGAAATTGGCCTACCCGCACGCGTTCGTGCTGTTGGCCGCCAGCAGTGCCGTCGTGGCGGACGCCGACGGCGCCGGCGAGTTGCTGGCCGCCGCGCGGCGGGTGCACGAGCAGCATTTCTGGATCCCCGCGAAGAAGTTGGTGCACGAGAGCTTCGCGGCCGACTGGAGCGACGTCGAGCCCTATCTCGGGGTCAACGCCGCCATGCACACCGTGGAGGCGTTCCTGGCGCTGCACGACGTGACCGGGGAGGTCGGCTACCTGGACCGCGCCGAAGCCATCACGGTGCAGGTCGCCGGCTGGGCGCGGGCGCGGGACTGGCGCATCCCCGAACACTTCGACGCCGACGGCCGGGTGTTGCCCGAGTACAACCGGGAGCGTCCCGCGGACCCCTTCCGGCCCTTCGGTGCCACCATCGGTCACGGACTGGAGTGGGCACGCCTGGCCCTGTCGGTGCGCGCGAGCCGGTTGCGGCTCGAGGCGTCATACAACGGGGATGAGCTGGTGACCGCGGCCACGGAACTCGCCGATCGCGCGGTGGCGGACGGGTGGGCGGCCGACGGCGCCGACGGGTTCGTCTACACCACCGACTGGGCCGGCCGGCCGGTCGTGCGCGCCCGGATGCACTGGGTCGTGTGCGAGGCGATCGCGGCGGCATACGCGCTGGGCCGCGCGACCGGCGACCCACGCTGGGACGAGCGCCTCACGCGGTGGTGGAGGTATGCGCAGGAGCACCTCCTGGACCGCGAGCACGGCTCGTGGCACCACGAGCTCGACGAGACCAACCGGCCCGCGGCAGGCACCTGGCAGGGCAAGCCGGACATCTATCACGCGCTGCAGGCATGCCTGCTCGTCGGCGACGCGCTGCCGCTCGCGCCGTCCTTCGCCACCGCGCTCTCCCGGCGCGCCGACCGGCCCTGATCACGCCGACCACCCCTTCACCGAGCGGACACCTTACGCATCGAGCGGACACGAAATCCGGCGACAAAATGCCCGGATTTCGTGTCCGCTCAGTGTGTTTTGTGTCCGCTCGGTGATCAGGCGGCGGGGACCGCGGCGGGCACCAGCATCAGGCCGTCACCGTCCGGTGCCGTGTCGACGGTCACCGGCTGGCCGTCTCGAACCTCACCACCGAGCAACGCCTTCGCGAGCCGGTCGCCGATCTGCTTCTGCACCAGCCGTCGCAGCGGCCGCGCACCGTATGCCGGGTCGTATCCCTCGTCGGCCAGCCACTGCTTCGCGGCGTCGGTGACGTCGACGGTGATCCGGCGCTCGGCCAGCCGCAGCGCGATCGCGTCGACCTGCAGATCCACGATTCGGGTCAACTCCTCCTTGGTCAACGCCTCGAAGATGATGACCTCGTCCAGCCGGTTGATGAACTCGGGCTTGAACGACTGCCGCACGGTGTTCATGACCGAGTCGTGCTTCTGCCTCAGATCCAGCGTCGGGTCGACCAGGAACTGCGACCCCAGGTTGGAGGTCATGATCAGGATGACGTTGCGGAAGTCCACGGTGCGGCCCTGGCCATCGGTCAGCCGGCCGTCGTCCAGCACCTGCAGCAGGATGTCGAACGTCTCCGGGTGGGCTTTCTCGACCTCGTCGAGCAGCACCACCGAGTAGGGGCGACGGCGCACGGCCTCGGTCAGCTGACCGCCCTCCTCGTAACCGACGTAGCCCGGAGGCGAGCCGATCAGCCGCGCCACCGCGTGCCGCTCGGAGTATTCGGACATGTCGATGCGGACCACGGCGCGGGGGTCGTCGAACAGGAAGTCCGCGACGGCCTTGGCCAGCTCGGTCTTGCCGACACCGGTCGGGCCGAGGAAGAGGAACGAACCCGCCGGGCGGTCGGGATCGGCGACGCCGGCGCGACTGCGGCGCACGGCGTCGGAAACCGCTCGCACGGCGTCCTTCTGGCCGATCACGTGCTGGCCGATCCAGTCCTCCATGCGCAGCAGCTTCTCGGTCTCACCCTCGAGCAGGCGTCCGGCGGGTATGCCGGTCCAGGACGAGATCACGTCCGCGATGTCGTCCGGTCCGACCTCCTCCTTGACCATCGGCGCCTCACCACCGGCGGTCGAACTGGTCGACTCGGCGGCCTGCGCCTCCGCCAGCTGCTTCTCCAGCGCCGGCAGGTCGCCGAAGCGGATCTTCGATGCACCGCCGAGGTCGCCGTCCCGCTCCAACCGGTCGGCCTGGGTGCGCAGTTCGTCGATCTGGCTCTTCAGGTCGCCGACCTTGTTGAGTCCGGCCTTCTCCTGCTCCCAGCGGGCGGTGAGCGCGCTCAGCTCCTCCTGCTTGTCCGCCATGTCGGACTGCAGCTTGGCCAACCGGTCCTTCGATGCGGCGTCCGTTTCGTTCTCGAGGTGCAGTTCCTCCATCTTCAGCCGGTCGACGGCACGCCGCAGCTCGTCGATCTCGACCGGCGAGGAGTCGATCTCCATCCGCAGCCGGGACGCCGACTCGTCGATCAGGTCGATCGCCTTGTCCGGCAGTTGCCGCGCGGTGATGTAGCGGTCGGACAGCGAGGCGGCCGCGACCAGCGCCGCATCGGAGATGGCGACCTTGTGGTGGGCCTCGTAACGTTCCTTGAGGCCACGGAGTATGGCGATGGTGTCCTCCACGGACGGCTCACCGACATACACCTGCTGGAAACGGCGCTCCAGCGCCGGGTCCTTCTCGATGTGTTCGCGGTATTCGTCGAGCGTCGTAGCACCGACCAGCCGCAGCTCCCCGCGCGCCAGCATCGGCTTGAGCATGTTGCCGGCGTCCATCGAGGAGTCTCCGCCGGCGCCTGCGCCGACCACGGTGTGCAGCTCGTCGACGAAGGTGATCACCTGGCCGTCGGAGCCCTTGATCTCCTCCAGGACGGCCTTGAGTCGTTCCTCGAACTCGCCACGGTATTTCGCACCGGCGACCATCGCACCGAGGTCGAGGGAGATCAACCGCTTGTCGCGCAACGACTCCGGCACGTCGCCGGCGACGATGCGCTGCGCGAGGCCTTCGACCACCGCGGTCTTGCCGACGCCGGGCTCGCCGATCAGCACCGGGTTGTTCTTGGTGCGCCGGGACAGCACCTGCACGACGCGGCGGATCTCGGAATCACGGCCGATGACCGGGTCGAGCTTGCCCTCGCGGGCCACCGCGGTCAGGTCGGTGCCGTACTTCTGCAGGGCGTCGAAACTGCCCTCGGGCTCCGGACTGGTCACCTTGCCGCCACCGCGGGTCTGCGGGATGGCGGCGGCCAGCCCCTCGGCGTTGAGGCCGAATTCACCGGTCCGCGCGAGGGCCAGCAGCAGGTGGTCGGTGGAGACGTAGGTGTCGCCCATCGACTCCATCGCCTGACGTCCCTGCTCCAGCACGTTGGCGAAGGTGCGGGACATGGTCGGCTGGCCCACTGAGGCGCCCTGCGTCGCCGGCAGCGTGCGCAGCAGCTGCTCCGCGGTCGCCCGCACCGCCTGAGCGGTCGTGCCGACGGCCTCCAGCAGCGGACCGGTGGTCGTGTCGGTCTGCTGCGCGAGCGCGAGCAGCAGGTGTGCCGGCTCCACCTGGGGGTTGCCGGCGGTGGTGGCGAGCTGGACTGCGTCGGAGACAGCCTCTTGCGCCTTGGTGGTCAGCTGTAGAGCCACGTTGGTTGGTCCTCCCTGGTCGGGTCGTCTGTCGTTCGCTGGTGTGCCGGTCTCCCCTCTACCCACCTTTGCGCGGTGGGCGACACCGGGGCAAGGACGGCACACGCCTCGCCATACACAACGATCAAAAAGTTGAGTCTATTCCGCTCAACTATGCGTCACCATGCACCGCGCGCGGTTGCGGAAACCAGGTCGAGGAGGCAGGTTGGAGACATGAGTGATGACACGAGGATCAGCGTTTCCCGCACGATCGACGCGCCTGCCGCGGCGATTTTCGAGGTGCTCACGCTGCCGGCCAATCACGTCCGACTGGACGGTTCCGGTTTCGTGCGCAGCGCCGTGGGCACCGACCGGATCAGCGGCACCGGCGACGTCTTCACGATGAACATGGAGGGCGATCACATGGGCGGTGAATACCAGACCGACAACCACGTGACCGGCTACGAGAAGGACAAGCTGCTGGCCTGGCAGACCGCCCCGGCCGGCACTCAGCCACCCGGCTGGGAGTGGGTCTGGGAGCTCACCCCGCAGGGACCCGACCAGACCGAGGTCACCCAGACCTATGACTGGAGCCGGGTGACCGACAAGGAGCTGCTCAGCCAGAATCTCTTCCCGCTGGTGAGCCGGGATCAGCTCGAGGACACCCTGGCCAAGGTCGCCGAGCTGGTCGCGTAGCGAGCAGCCGCGCCGGGCCTTCTCGCCGAGAACACCAAACGGCCCCTGACCTCGTCGGTCAGGGGCCGTTCTGCGGATGGTGGACGGGTATGGCGCTCAACGGCGACGCAGCCAGGGCGCCTGCTTCTCCAGCAACAGCTCCTGGGCGTCCTGCTGATCGCGCCAGAACGCGCGGATCCGCCCGGCGAAGCCGACCGGCGCCCGGCCGTGGTCGTGGTGCTGCCGCGATGACTTGTTCAGTGACTGTGTTGTGTTCATAAACATCATTCTGAACTGCTTAACAATTCAGCACAAGCTGTGATTTCTTCATGATCATTAAGTGTTGCTGTAGTCTGATGCGATGCTCGACATCCACCGGCTGAGGGTCTTCCGTTCCGTCGTCGCCAGCGGCTCGGTGCAGGCGGCCGCCGCCCACTTGGGCTACACCCCCTCGGCGGTCAGCCAGCACATCAACCAGCTGCAGCGGGAGACCGGCCTGACGCTCTTCGAGAAGGCCGGACGCGGGATCTGCCCCACGCCCACCGGCCGGCTCCTGGCCCAACAGAGCGAGGACGCGATGGGCGCGCTCGCCCGACTGGACAACGTCGTCACCGACCTGCGGCACGGTCGCACCGGCAGCTTGTCCATCGCCTGCTTCGCGTCGGCCGGCGAGGAGTGGGTGCCGCAGCTGGTCGCGAAGCTGCAGCGCGAGTTCAAGGACGTCCTGATCACGGTCGACCTCAACGAGCACCACGAGGCGGCCCGCTCCGACTGCGACCTGGACATCCGCACCGAGGACCTGACCGAACGCCCCGTGACACCCAAGGGCTACACCCGGCACGCGCTGATGACCGAGCCGTATGTCGCGGTCCTGCCCGCGAAACATCCGCTCGCCGAGGCCGATGAGGTCTCGATGGGTGACCTGGCCGACGAACCGTGGATCGACGACAGCAACGAGGACCAGACCTGCGGGCGCATCCTGCGCCGGGCGCTCAACAAGACCGGCATCGCACCGCGCACCGTGGCCGAATGCCAGGACCACCACACGAGTTTCGCGCTGGTCGCGGCCGGCATCGGCATTACCCTCGCGCCGCGGCTGACCCTCGGCTCACTCCCGCGGCGCGCACGAGCGGTGCCGCTGACCGATCCGGTGGTGCAGCGCGGCATCTCGGTGCACGTGCGGGATGCCGCGGCCGGCAGCCCGGTCACTCGCCGCGCACTCGAGCTGCTGCACGAGATCTGCGCCGCGGGTTAGCGAGCGGACAACTCCGCCACCCACTCGATCGCGGTCTCCACGACCTCGAAGCCGAGCTCCAGGTTGATCGACACCATGTGCGCGTTGGTTTCGGCATTGGTCGTGCGCACGAACGGGCGCCCGGGGTAGTCGCGTTGCAGCCGCTGTAGATTCGCCACCTTCACCATGGCCCCGAGCCGGTGACCACGGTGCAGCCGGTGGACGTAGGTGCCCTCCTGCTCGACCGGGTCGAGCGTGTCATCGAAGACCAGATCGGTCTGCGCCGCAACGACACCGGTCCGATGCTCGATCGCCAGTGTCGACAAGCGGACCCGGCCCTGCTCCGCCTCGCGTGCATAGATGTGGCGCAGCCGCTCCGGCGTCACCGCCTCCGCCTCGAAGTCGACGTCGCCGGACGGCGCGTCGACGGCGAGCATGGCCATCAGATCGGCCAGTCCGGGCAGCAGGTCGTCCGGCACCCGACCGACGAACGTCTCGATCCGGTAGCCGGCGCTGCGCGACGCCGCCGCGGCAGTGAGGTCGCCCAGTCGGGGGTCGGGCACCGGCAACTGCAGGTGCCGGGTGGTCTCACGCCAGGCCGTGGTGAATCCCCGCGAGGTGGCGAAGGATCGGTGTCCATCTGCACCGGACCCGTCACCGGGCGCCAGCGACTCGGTGAACAACGTCGAGCGGCCGAGTTGGCGGACACGACGCTTCGCGTGGTCGACGAGCGCGCTGCCCACGCCGTGGCGCCGGTGCTGCGGCGCCACGGCGAGGTCGGCATACACCTTCTCCAGGTTGTCGTGCTCCGGGATGAACAGCAGGGTGCTGCCGAGGCAGCCGCCGCCCTCGGTGCAGAAGCCGTAGAGCTCCCGCGACTCCTCGGGGTCCGGGTCGCGCATGCCGATCAGCCACGACGTGTATGACGGCGGCGAGAACCACGGGCGGCCAAGGCTTTTCGAGGCGCAGCCGACGTCGTAGACCTGCCGCATCAGAGCGTCGTCGGCGGGATCGATGAGTCGGATCACGTGCACGACGCTAGGCGGCGACGCAGGTGCGTCACCACCGAATTTGCCGGCGCACGCCGGACTGCCGGACGGCGACCGACGTCATTCGACCGAGGAGCGGTCCTCGTCCAGCCAGCCGTCGTTCTCCTCGGCCAGAGCGGTGAAGCGCTCGGCCAGCCCACGGGCGACCGCACCGGAGGGATCGTCGATGGTGTCCACTACCACGTGCACGACCCAGTCGACGTCCTCGGCGTCGTCCTCACCCGCGAGAGCTTCGGAAATGACGCGCACCGAGGCGAATTCGTCATCATCGGAGAGTTGGTCGGCCACTTCCTCCGCCACGTCGCGGTCGGGGAAGACCATGAGGTGCTCGATCACGGAGTCCACTGTGCCAGACGGTCGTCACCCACGGTCAGCCACGCTTGCGCCATACGACCAGGGCCCGCTCGGCACGGACCTGGGTGACCCGCTCTCCGGGGCGCAACGGCGTGATCTGTCCGTCCGGCGCGGCTGCGAAGACGCGGCCGATGCCCTTACTGCGTTCGCGCGCGAGTTCGTCGGACAACTCGACCACCCGCGAGCGCAGAGCCTCGATCTGGTCCTCGAGCTGGAGGATCCGGCGGATGCCGGCGAGCGAGACACCCTCCTCCTGGGAGAGCCGCTGCACTTCACGCAGCACGTCGAGATCGTGCATCGAGTAGCGCCGCCCGCCGCCTTGCGTGCGGGACGGCGTGACGATGCCCAGGCGGTCGTACTGGCGCAGGGTCTGGGCGTGGATGCCGGCCAGTTGCGCCGCCGCCGAGATCGCGTAGATCGGCGCATCTCTCGGCGGCGGCGACGTGCCCTGCCAGGACGACCGCACCATCACTGCGCGGCTTTCGCGCTCAGCTCGGCGCGTGGGTCGACACCGTCGGCCCGCTCCTGCTCGGCGATCGTCTCGACCGCCTTCTTGGCGTCACCGGTCAGCTTCTCGGGCACGACGACCTGCACGGTCGCGATCAGGTCGCCGGTGCCGCTCTTGGCCTGGATGCCCTGGCCCTTGACCCGCAGCTTGCGACCCGAGGGTGTGCCGGCCTTGATCTTGACCTTGACCTGCTTGCCGGTGAGCGTCGGCACCGTGACGGTGGCGCCCAGCGCGGCCTCGGCGAAGGTCACCGGCAGCTCGAGCGTCAGGTTGTTGCCGTCCCGGTGGAAGACCGGGTGCGGCTGCACGGTGATGTGCAGCAGCAGGTCGCCGGGCTGCCCGCCGTTCGGGCTCGGACGGCCCTTGCCGCGCAGCCGGATCGTCTGCCCGTCCTTGACCCCGGCCGGGATGCGCGTCTTGATGCTCTGGCCGTCGGCCGCCTGCAGCGACACGGTCTCACCGGTCGCGGCGTCCCGGAAGCTCAGCGTGGTGCGCGCCTCCAGGTCGGCACCCTTGCGCGGGCCCGCCTGGTAGCCGCCGTACGGCGAGCCGTAGCCGCCCCCGCCGAACTGGCCGAGGATGTCGTCGAGGTTGATCTGCTCGCCGCCGCCACCGGTGGAGAAGCGGACGTTCTGACCGCCGCCACCGCCGAACATCGAGCCGAACAGATCCTCGAAACCGCCACCGCCGGTCGCGCCACCCGGACCGCCGGCGGTGAATCGAGCGCCGCCACCGACCATCTGGCGCAGCTGGTCGTACTCCTGCCGCTTGGCCGGGTCGGCCAGCACCGAGTTGGCCTCACCGATGTCCTTGAACTTCTGCTCGGCCGCGGCGTCGCCCGGGTTCTGGTCCGGGTGCCATTTGCGGGCCAGTTTGCGATAGGCCTTCTTGATGTCGTCCTGCGAGGCGTCCTGGGAGACGCCGAGGATCTTGTAGAAGTCCTTCTCCAGCCAGTCCTGACTAGCCATGCATCACTCCTTGGAAGTTGAAAGTCGTTGATCGAGCGGGGCGTTCACTGAGCGCGAGCCCCGCTCGATCAACGGCTCGGGCTGCATCAGGACGGGTCTGCCACCGCGACGCGGGCGGGTCGCACCATGCGGTCACCCAGCCGGTAACCGGGCTGCATGACCTGCACGATGGTGGTGCCCTCCGAACCCTCCGGCACCTCCGCCTCGATGTGCATCAGGGCCTCGTGGTGCGTCGGGTCGAACGGCTCGCCCACGGCACCGAACGGTGTCAGGCCCAGCCGGGTGAGGGTCGTGTCGAGCTTGTCGGCGATCTTCTCGAAGGGCGTGCCCTCCAGGTCGCCGTGCTCGCGCGCCAGGTAGATGTCGTCGAGCACCGGCAGCAGGGACTCCAGGACGCGTGCTGTGGTCGCGTCCTTCTGGGCCTCACGGTCGCGTTCGACGCGCTTCTTGTAGTTGAAGTACTCCGCCTGGGTGCGCTGCAGGTCGGCGAGCCGTTCGGCGGCGAGCGCCGTGTCGGGGTGTTCGCCGGCCTCCCCGGCAGTCGTCCGATCCTCGGCGTTCTGGCCGGCGGTGTCGCCCGTCACCTTGCCCTCCACTCTGCCCTCCGATCCGTCCTCCGTTGCGGCACGCAGGTCACCGTTCTCGTCGATCCGGCGCTTGTCGCGGATCACCGGCCCGGCCTGCTCCTCGTCCTCCGGCCGCCGGCCGGGCTCCGCCGAAGCGGAGCCCGGCTGCGGACCCTTGGGGTCGGTCACTTGGAGTCACCCTTGGAGTCGGACTCGTCATCGACGACCTCGGCGTCCACCACGTCGTCGTCGGCCGAGCTGGCCGAACCACCGGCAGCGCCCGCGCCGGCGGTACCGGCCGCGTCACCGGCCGCGGTGTCGGCACCGGACTGTTGCTCGGCGGCATACAGGGCGGCGCCCATCTTCTGGGACGTCTCGTTGACCTTGGTGGTCTTGGCGGAGATGTCCTCGGCGGTGGAGTTCTCGTCCTTGAGGGCGTCCTTGAGCTCGGTGAGCGCCGACTCGACCTCGGACTTGGAGTCGTCCGGGACCTTGTCGCCGTTGTCGGCCAGGAACTTCTCGGTCGAGTAGACCAGCTGCTCCGCGGTGTTGCGGGCCTCGGTCTCCTCACGGCGCTTCTTGTCCTCGGCGGCGTGCTCCTCGGCGTCGCGGACCATCCGGTCGATGTCCTCCTTCGGCAGCGCGGAGCCACCGGAGATCGTCATCGACTGCTCCTTGTTGGTGCCGCGGTCCTTGGCGGACACGTGCACGATGCCGTTGGCGTCGATGTCGAAGGTGACCTCGATCTGCGGCACACCGCGCGGCGCCGGCGCGATGCCGGACAGCTCGAAGTTGCCCAGCGGCTTGTTGTCCTTGGCCAGCTCGCGCTCGCCCTGGAACACCTGGATCTCGACCGAAGGCTGGTTGTCCTCGGCGGTGGAGAAAACCTCCGAACGCTTGGTCGGGATCGCGGTGTTGCGCTCGATCAGCTTGGTGAACAGGCCACCCTTGGTCTCGATGCCGAGCGACAGCGGCGTGACGTCGATCAGCAGCACGTCCTTGCGCTCACCCTTGAGCACACCGGCCTGCAGGGCGGCGCCGACGGCGACGACCTCGTCCGGGTTGACACCCTTGTTGGGTTCCTTGCCGGTGAGGTCCTTGACGACCTGGGTGACGGCCGGCATACGGGTCGAGCCACCCACCAGCACGACGTGGTCGATGTCGCTGACGGTGACGCCGGCGTCCTTCATGACCTGCTCGAACGGCTGCTTGGTGCGCTCCAGCAGGTCCTTGGTCATCTGCTCGAACTGCGCACGGGTGATGGTCTCGTCCAGGTGGATCGGGCCGTTCTCGCCCATGGACAGGTACTGCAGGCTGACGCCCGTGGACGTCGAGCTGGACAGCTCCTTCTTGGCCTGCTCGGCGGCGTCCTGCAGGCGCTGCATGGCGATCTTGTCCTTGGACAGGTCGACACCGGTCTGGTTCTTGACCTGCTGGACTAGGTGGTTGACGATCCGCTGGTCCCAGTCGTCACCACCGAGCTTGTTGTCACCGCTGGTCGCCTTGACCTGGATGGTGGAGAAGCCGTCCTCCGGGTCCTTGCCGACCTCGAGGAGGGACACGTCGAAGGTGCCGCCGCCGAGGTCGAAGACCAGGATGAGCTCGTCCTCCTTGCCCTTGTCCAGGCCGTAGGCAAGCGCCGCCGCGGTCGGCTCGTTGATGATGCGCAGCACGTTGAGGCCGGCGATCTCGCCGGCCTCCTTGGTGGCCTGCCGCTCGGCGTCGTCGAAGTATGCCGGCACGGTGATGACCGCGTCGGTGACGTCCTCACCCAGGTAGGACTCGGCGTCGCGCTTCAGCTTCTGCAGGATGCGGGCCGAGATCTCCTGCGGGGTGTACTTCTTGCCGTCGACCTCGGTGCTCCAGTCGGTGCCCATGTGGCGCTTGACCGAGCGGACCGTGCGGTCGACGTTGGTGACGGCCTGGCGCTTGGCGATGTCGCCGGCCAGCACGTCGCCGTTCTTGGCGAACGCCACGACCGACGGCGTGGTGCGGCCGCCTTCCGCGTTGGCGATGATTTCCGGGTCGTTGCCCTCCAGGACCGCGACCGCGGAGTTGGTGGTGCCGAGGTCGATACCTACCGCACGTCCCATGTTGGTGTTCTCCCTTGGTTGAGATGGTGGTCTGTCGTTGTCTCCTCGCCGGACACAGTGATGCCTCGCGTCATACGAGCGAAGTTGACTGCATCCGACTCAACTCCGGTGGACCCGACCGTGTCAAACCGGCCGCACCAAAGTTGCGCTTACTTGACTCAACTTTCCACTCGGCCGAATGATTCCCCGTCCGCGGGACGAATTTCGGGCGGCCTCGTGTCGGATCCGGAATAACGTGTCGTAATCCAGGTTTCATGTCATCGGCGTGTCCAAATCCAGTCTTGCTGTCGCATGCGGCACGCTGCTGGCATGGATGTGAGGGTGCGGTGGCGTCCCCCGGCTGACGAGGACTTGGTGGAGTGGGATCAAAGCCTGCCGGATGTACGTCGACTGGCTCATGGCCGGCCAACGCGGAAACCAGGTTCGCGGCGGGGGCAACGGAATTACCCGGGCGTGATGTGGATGGCCACGACGGGCTCGATGGTGCTCTACGAGAGCCTGCTGGAGCGCGATCGGTTGTGGCTGGCCGACTTCGACCCTGATGTGGTGGCCGTCGCCGCGCAGCCCGTTCTACTGTCCGGGCGAGACTGCCCTGACAGAAATGGTCACTTCCCGGACTTCATACTCGAACATCGCAACGGGCGGGTGACCGTTGTGGACGTCAAGCCCGAGCAGCGTCTGACCAAACCGGAGGTGGTTGCCCAGTTCGAGTGGACGGGCAAGGCATGCGCGCATCTGGGTTGGGGATACGAGGTGTGGTCGGGCGCTGATCCCGTCGCCTTGTCGAACATCACCTACCTGGCCGCGGGTCGGCGTCTCTTCTTGCTTAATGAGGCGACAACCCAGGCCGTCGCGTCGGTTGGTGTATCTGGTATGACCCTGGCAGAGGCCGAGGCCGCCGCGGCGGCGCATATCGAGGATCACGCGACTGTCCGGCTCTCGGCTTTGGCGTTGTTGTGGTTCGGCCAGTGGTCGGTGGACATGTCGATCCCGCTGAGCGGAGAGTCGGTGCTGACCTGCCAGGAGGTCGCAGCATGACCAAGGTCTTGTCATTGCATGTTGGCGCGCGACTCTGGCTGGATGGCGAGGTCTGGTCCGTCAGTGAGCACGTCGGGGACGGTGTGCGCCTGACAGCGGGTCAACGCGCCCGTTTCATCCGTTCCGCTGACCTGATCGATGCGGCGTGCTCGGCCGACGATGACCCTGAAACGGATGCGTATCGAGACGAGTTGCCGGGCAGCGTGACGCTGTCGGCGGTGCCGGCGCAGCAGCGTCGGCGAGCCGAATCGCAAGCGGCGGTGATCGGTCCGTTGGTACGTGGGCTGTCGCATGGCCAGAAAGACGCAGCCATGCGGGCGGCGGCCACCGAGCTTGGCGTCAGTGTCCGCACCGTGCAGCGGATGATCGACAGGTACCGCAATGACGGGGTGGCGGGCCTGCTGGATTCACGGATGCTGCGGACGACGCGGACGTCGGTCGACCCAGCGTGGGATGCCATCTGCCGGGAGACGCTCGCCTCGTACCGGGACCGGTCGAACCCTACGATCAAGACCGTCATCAAGCATGCGAATGATGCCTACTTGGCGGCGTTCCCGGACCGCACCCCACCGAAACGCTCGGTCGCGTACGTGCGTGTTCGGGAACTCGACAAAGGCCGATACACCTTCGGTGCCGCCAAACAGCGACGGTCGGTGGCGGATCGGCCGGAAGGCGTTCTGGGCCGGCTCTCAGCGCAGCGCCCTGGCCAGTTCGTCGTGATGGACACGACGCGGTTAGACGTGCACGCGATGGAACCCGTGTCGTTGCGATGGGTGAACACCGAACTCACGGTCGCGATGGACGTGTACTCACGGTGCGTCACTGGTGTGTCGCTCCGTCCGGTCGCTGCGACCTCGGTTGACGCGGCGAGTGTGCTGCACCAGACGGTGACTCCTCAGCAGTGGGGCCGGGCTGCCAACGCCCCGGTGGGCCCGTACGTCGGTGTGCCGGAGAATATCTGGTCCGAGACGGGCATCGTCCCCGACACGGTGATCGTCGATCACGGCAAGATCTACCTCTCGCGGCATCTGCTGTCGGTGTGTGACCGACTGGGTATTAATGTGCAGCCGGCGATCCCACACAAGCCCACCGACAAGCCGTGGATCGAGAGGTTCTTCCTGACTCTGCGGCACGGCTTGCTGGAGCACCTGCCCGCGTACAAGGGGCCTGACGTGGCATCCCGTGGCAGGAATGTGGAGGACGAGGCGTTCTTGTACGTCCCGGAACTGGAGCAACTCATCCGCGAGTGGGTCGGGGTCTACCACGCGACACCGCATGACGGTTTGTGCGACCCGCGGTTACCCGACGTGCAGTTGTCGCCGCGCGAGATGTTCGAGCGGGGCGTCGCGATTTCCGGCGCGCTGCGGCTGCCCGCGACCGCTGACGTGGCGATGGAGTTCCTGGAAACTCATTGGCGCAAGATTCACCACTACGGTGTCGAACTGCTGGGGCGACGCTACGACGGTCCGGCATTGAATCCGTACCGGGGAATGAAGTCGACCTACGGTGGCGAGCACACCGGCGCGTGGCCGTTCATGGTGAACCGGGACGACGTGCGGTCGGTGTTCTTCAAGGATCCTGCCGACGGCGTGTGGCATCGGCTGGAGTGGGAGCACGCCGCCGCTCTGGATGCACCGTTCAGCGCCGAGGCCGCTGACTTCACCCGGCGGCTGAGTGTCCAACAGCAACGGTTCGTCGACCCGGACGAGGCGCTTGGTGCGTTGCTGGCTGACTGGGCACACGGCGAAGTCACCGAGCGTCGTGACCGCAACCTGGCCATCCGGTTGTCGGCGCAGCGAGCGGCAGCCACAACAGGCCAGTCTCCCGGCGACGACCCGACGCAGGATCCGCGCGACCGTGCCTCCGTGCCGGGTGTCATCGACTTGTTCGCCAAGCAACAGGCCAAGACTGCGAGCAAGAACACTGCCTCGGGTGGTGACCTGGACGTATTCGACGAGTACTACCAGAAGCATCCCGACGGCGGGTTGGAGGTTCTGGAGTGAACCCGAATCCGTGGGCGGACTGGCTGCGGGACCACGAGCCGCGCCCGTAGAGGGTGTCAGATGGTCTGTGTAAGGGGTCGGTCCTGAAAGGACCATGATGACCGACACGATGTCCGGTGTGACGGACGAGATTTCTGGGACTGATGTGACTGATACGCCTGCGCCGAAGCGGCCGAGCCGGCTGGCTGAGCGGCGCGCGATCCGGGCCGGGTCACCGGCCCGGGCCGCGGTGTCCGAGCTGGCCGAGTCCGGTGCGTTGGATGGGCTGTTCGCCAAGATCGACGACGGCGATGTCGACCTGACCGGGGACGGCGGGTTCGTCGGTGAACTGCAGACGTCGATGTTCGGCAGACATTGTGTGCGGTGATGACCGGTGGCGTCCTCCGCGCCCTCGCACGATGAACAGAGTCAGTCTCCCGCACCGCCGTTCCGGAACCCGTTGGTCCGGGACTGACCGCGATGAACGGCAACAGGCTCAATCGTGCGTGTCATCGAGGACGATCGCCAACGACCTGAACGCAGACAGGTCTGACGGCCTGAGGACTCGGTCGGTGTCTACGCGGGTGTCGAGGGTGAAGGTGACGGTTGTTCCCGTCATGCCGTCGCCGGGGGCCTCGGCCAGCTCGGATGCGGGAATCCCACGGTGATACGTCTGCATCCAACGGCCCTCCACCCGGCGGTTCTCGTGCACGAGTGTGGTGCTCAATGCGGCGACCACCGACATACCCCACCGCGGCAGGCCGTCGGGCAACACTGGCCGGCCGGGGTTGTCGAAGAACCGAACGTCCCTGGTCGCCATGACAGGCTTACGGACGATACGCCCCTGCGGGGTTCGCCGGGTGTCGGTTCCGCGCCCGTCGTCGCGCACGGACACCAGCCCGCCGGATCCGATCGCGACCACGGCTGTTCCCATCCGACCGGCCGCGGCTGCTTCGTCGTCGGCGTAGGCCAGCACCTCCAGCACCATGTGCCGCAGCCCACCCGGCGCGTAGACGGTGGCGTTCTGCTGGATGTGTGCCAGGTGCTCTTCGTCGACCGACACGGCCCAGTCGTGAGTCGTGACAATCCACTGGGACATGTCGTTCACCTCGGAAGTCTAGGAGCCCCGTCGGCTCGGCCCAGCCGGCAGCGGCACTCCATCGTGGTACGGACGAGCACTTTCGAGAGGGGCGTTTGAATCTGTAGGTGAGTTCCGAGAGCGTTCGCCGATGAGTTTCGACAGCGCCAAGGCATGTCGCTGATTGGGTGTCAGTGAGCGTCTCCGATGTCGCCGCATGGACTCTGGAGCGCCGCCCGAAAGGCCCAGGGACGGAGTGCAAACGGGAGGTGGCTGCAGATCGTCGGCAAGGACACCTTCTTGTGCCGCTCGCCGTTACGGGTTCGGCGTGCGGCGATGTGCCCGGGTAGAACCAACGCACCCGAGAGATGATGCTTGCATGCTAGAGACGCCGCCGGGTGTGCTGATCCTCGCCGATGAGTTGAAGCGTCTCGGCTGGATCAGCGAGTTGTTCGTCGGTGGGTCGGCGGCGACCGGTGACTATCGCCCGACAGTGAGCGATCTGGACCTGGTCGCATTGACGATCGGCCCGATCGACCGGGAGAGACGCGCCACCCTGGAGCGGATTCATCGCTCGCTCGACCGAGGAGCGGCGTATGGGATGCGGTTGGGCTGCATGTACCTCGACGTCGACCGCCTCCACGATATTCAGGCACTCCATCCAACGTGGACCCACGGCGCAATGGTCGAGCGCGCCTGGTCCCTGGTGGCCAGGGCAGAGGTCGTTCGCCATGGGTATGCCGTATTCGGCCGGTCGCCACGGACACTGCTGCCGCCGGTCGACGACCAGGACATTCGGCGGGCCGCTTTGGCAGAACTGACTGGCTACTGGGCCAAGGCGGCTGCTAGGCCGTGGTGGTGGCTCGACCGGAGCATGATCGACCTGGGCCTGACCTCGATGGCCAGGGGTCGTCACGCTCTTCACACAGGACAGCTCTTGACGAAGACCGCCGCCATCGAAGCCATCGACGCCCCACCGTGGCTCGTCGCTCAAATACGGGCGCGGCGACAGGGGAAGTCTGCGCGGTCGCCGCTTCTCCGGGGTGCCTGGTATGCCTGGCGCGATGCGCGCCGCACGACTTCCCGAGCCACGCGGAGCTGACAATCAGCCTCGGCAGCGCTGCCTGCCCACACGGCGGCAAACTCAAAGTCGCGGGCAGCAGCAGTGAAGTGGCAGATGGCCTCAGAACTCATCAACATTACGACGGATGCAGATTGCCGGGCGCGTGCCTGTGTTACCGGCCAAGAGCGCCTTCACGATGGCCGCTGCAGTATCGGCGGGCGAGGACGTCTCGGTGTCGACGACCAGGTCCCAGTCGTCGCCCACCGCCACATCCAGGTGGCCGCGCGCGTTGCCGAGCACCCGGCCCTTGGCGCGGACCAGTTCCCGCTGTTCGAGTACCGGCAGCGACGCCGTGAGATGGACCCATAAGACGGAGGCAGCGCGCAGGTCGCGCCGCCAAGCGGGAACGACCGTGTCGTGGACGGGCATCTCATCGAGGATGACATTGTTCCCCGTCGCCAGCAGCGCGTTCACCGCCGCGCGCATCCCGGCAAACAGCTTGGCACCGTCCGTGCCGTACCGGATCCGGGCGCGGGGAGAGCCGTCTGGATCGGTGGTCTTCTCGACCCAGAAGCCCGGGCCCGGCCGGCGCGGGTGATCCAGCCACTCGTACGGGAACATCGAGAAGAAATGGTCGATGCCGACGTGCAGGTACGGCTCGCGCAAGGCGAGTTGCAACTGCTCGGCCACCGAGGTCTTTCCGACGCTGGACACTCCGACGAGGACGATCGCGTTTGCGGGCACCGCGGAAGTGTCGCAGACGATGTCACCACCCTTGGAGACAATGGGACGATGCGATACAACGGCGTCCAGGCGACGATCGACTCCGGCGACGGGAGCCAGTTCGAGGTCCTGGGGACGTTCTGGCGACTCATGCGCAGCCAAGCCGACCCATCACAGCTGCGCGGCATCGGGCACACCTGGGACCCGGCCGGGCCCACCTTCGAGTACCTGATCGGCGTGCAGGGAGACCACCTCTGGAGCGCCGATGAGGTTTCCCGGTTGCCCGGTCTGGGCACCGCTCGTCTCGGTGAGATCGAGTTGCCCGACGACGGCTGGCAGACGCACCGGTGCGCACCGGCGGACATCGCGGAGATGTATGCCGCGATCTGGCGGCACGGCGACCTGTGGTACGAAATGGAGCACTTCGACGCCGACGGAACATTCGTGACAGACGTTCTGTACGCCGGGTAGTTTCACGCTGTTTGAGCGGCTCCGGGTGCTTGCGGGCCTCTCAGACTCCCTGGTGTCCACCGCGGCTATCCGGCAGCGTCGACATCGCCCGCCGAGTAGTGCCCTGGCTGTCGAGAGAATACGACAGAAAATTCGGATATCCGGTTGGACAACTATTCCGGATTCGATCAGCTGCCACTGGCAGATACGACAGGAACGCCCGGAACCTACACCTCGCACAACGGCAACGCGCACGGACGGCGGGCGCCCTCGGCCTGTCTCCGGTTTGCCACCACTTGCCGGAGGTGTCACCATGAGGAGGATGTTCCGGCTCAAGAAGGTGGTCGGTCTGGTTCCACACGGGAGCAGAGCTATGCCGCCTCACCCTGCAGTTTCCAGCTCACCGGAGCGTTCATCCAGCGTCGAGGACTCACTGCGCAAGGCCCAACGGGTCAACCGCGGTCGCGCTGCCCAGTTGCGCCATCAGGTGGTGCTGGACCATCGGGGGCTGGCCATCTCGATCGCGCACCGTTACGACGGTCGCGGCCTGGAGCGACAGGACCTGGAACAGGTGGCCCTGCTCGCGCTCGTGCAGGCGGTGCGGCGTTACCAGCCCGGCCGTGGCCACGGGTTCGTGGCCTTCGCGGTGCCCACCATCACCGGTGAGTTGAAGCGATACTTCCGGGATCACGGCTGGGCCGTGCGGCCCCCGCGGGAGCTGCAGGAGCGGTGCCTGGCCGTGCGTTCGTGTGTGGACAGGCTGACGCAGCAACTCGGTCGAGAGCCCCGCGCCGCCGACGTCGCCGCGGCGCTCGGCCTGACGATCCGCGACGTCGAGCACGCTGTGGTGGCCGACGGACAATACGTCGCCGGTTCGATGGACGCACCCACCGAGCATCATCCCGAGATCACGGTGAGCGAGACCCTGGGCGCCGTCTCCACCGACCTGCAACGGGTCGAAGACTTCGAGCAACTGCGATCAGTGCTGCGCACGCTCACCCCCCGCGACCGGCTCATCGTCCGGTTGCGTTTCGTGGACGAGCTGACGCAACGGCAGATCGGCCGGCGCATCGGCGTCAGCCAGATGCAGGTCTCGCGGCTCTTGGCCGGCATCCTGGACGAGCTGCGCGGTGCGATGGCGCCTGGACGGGACGTCGGCGCCGCATCGTGACACCCCGGGGACGCAGCCGCGGTCAGTGCTCACCCTTGAGCACGAAGTAGGACCCACGGATGGTGCCGGCGAGCTTCGACCTCTGCCGGGCGAACTTGAACGCAGCCAACTCCTGCGGCACCTCCATGCCGTCGGACAGTTTGAAGCCGACAGCGCGCTTGCCGCCCTCGGCGAGGGTGTACATCACATTGATCGACAAGCCGCTGCGGTAGAAGACGTAGGCCATCCGGATGCCGTCGACCTCGAACTCGGTGGCCTCCAGCGCGGGCGAGGCGATCACGATGTCTCGCTCCTCGGCGAGGATCTCGCTCACCCAGTCCACGGCCGACGCTGCTTCGTCGGCGGGCTCGACGGTGAACACGTGGTCGTACGTGTTCTTGAAGTAGCGGGCTTCGTTGGCGCGCAGGCCCGCGAGCGCCTCCGCGACCGGCGACGACTCGAGCCCGATTGTCGACACAGCGGTGAAATCAACTGCGTAGGACACGGATCCTCCCAGGGTCGCGGTGCGGCGGGCGCCATACGGCCTGGTCAGCGTATGCCGTCTACCGTGCTGCTGTGACGACCCTGCGGATCTACGGCCTGTTCGTCCTGGCCGCGCTGGCCGAGATCGGCGGCTGCTGGTTGATCTGGCAGTCGGTCCGTGAACACCGGCCCTGGTGGCTCGCCGTCGGTGGCGTGGCCGCGCTCGCGGCATACGGCTTCATCGCCACCGCCCAGCCGGATGCCCACTTCGGCCGGGTGCTGGCGGCATACGGGGGCGTCTTCATCGCCGGGTCGCTGGCCTGGGGCGTCCTCGCGGACGGTTTCCGGCCCACTCGGTGGGACCTGCTCGGTGCCGTCGTGTGCCTGATCGGCGTCGCCGTCATCATGCTGGCGCCGCGGCGCTGACCGGGCCACGGGACCGCCGGCCCGGGCCCCTTGAAAATGTTCCGGGTCCGGTGTCGGATCGGTGTCGTATTCGGGCCCGCGCGTTCGTGGAGTCGGTATGGCGGCCGAGCGGCCGTCGGGACGGGGCCGCAGCCGGTTCCCGACCGACCTGAGAGGAGAAGGCAGTGCCGAACTATCTGATCGCGTTCAACGACGAGTGGGTCCCCGACCAGACACCGGAGGACCTGCGCCGCAAGAGCGAGGCCTCGCGCGCGGTGCTGGAGGAGATGAAGGCGGCGGGCGTCTTCCTGTATGCCGACGGAGGGATCGACGCGTCCACGGCGATCTGCAGCGTCGTGGCCACAGCCGGTGAGCCGGTCTTCAGCGACGGGCCGTATGTCGAGACGAAGGAGCACCTGGGCGGATTGACCGCGATCACCGCCGCCGATGACGACGCCGCCCGTTACTGGGCCGGTCGCCTGGCGGTCTGTCTCGACTGGCCGCAGGAGGTGCACCGGTTCCCTTCCGGTGTGGCAGAGATCATCGACCGCCAGACGCAGGAGGGCCAGTGACATGCCCAGGTACATGATGTCGGTGTTCGGAGCACCCGAGCTGGGCGACTACGGCAACTACCCGTCCAAGGAGGCGATGCTCGCGTCGTTCGCGGACACTGCGGCCTTCAACGAGAAGCTCGAACGGGAGGGGCATTTCGTCTTCGCCGACGGACTCGCCGAGGCGACGACCGCCACCACCGTCGACGGCACGGGCGACAAGCCGATCGTCACCGACGGCCCCTATCTGGAAGCCAAGGAATACCTCGGCGGCTTCTGGGTCATCGAAGCCGCCGACCTCGACGAGGCCCTGGCGCTCGCCGCCGAGGGGTCCAAGGCATGCCGCGGCAAGGTTGAGGTGCGTCCCTTCCAGACCGCCGATTCCTTTCAGGCACTCATGGATTCGTGACACTTCCACCCGTCGAGGCGGCGATCACCCGGGCCCACCACGAGGAGTGGGCCCGGGTGGTGGCGGGTCTCGCACGTCGCTTCGGCGACCTGGACCTGGCCGAGGACGCCGCCGGCGAGGCGTTCGTCGCGGCCGTCGAGCACTGGCCGCGCCAGGGCGTCCCGGCGAACCCGGGCGGCTGGTTGACCACCACCGCGACGCGCAAGGCGATCGACCGGTTGCGTCGTGAGTCCCAGCGGGACGGGAAACAACGGGCGGCATACCTGCTCATCGACGAAACCCCAGTGGCCGCAACGAGTCCGGTGCAGGACGACCGGCTCCGGCTGGTCTTCACCTGCTGTCACCCCGCGCTGGCGATGGAGGCCCGGGTGGCACTCACGTTGCGGCTGCTCGGCGGGCTCAGCGTCGCCGAGATCGCGCACGCGTTCCTGGTGCAGGAGACCGCCATGGCGCAGCGCATCACCCGAGCCAAGGCGAAGATCAAGGCCGCGCACATCCCTTATCGAGTGCCGTCGGCCGCCGACATACGCGACCGGCTCGGCGGGGTGCTCGCCGTCGTCTACCTGATCTTCAACGAGGGTTACCTCGCCTCGGCGGGGGACGACCCCTTGCGGACCGACCTGTCGGACGAGGCGATCCGGCTCGGGCGGCTGCTGCACGAGCTGCGACCCGAGGACGGCGAGGTGACCGGGCTCTTGGCCCTGATGCTGCTGACCGACGCGCGGCGCGCGGCGCGGCTGTCCGTCACCGGCGAGCTGGTCACCCTCGACGAGCAGGACCGCGGCGCCTGGGATCGCGCCCTCATCGCCGAGGGGCATGCGCTCGTCCGTGATTGCCTCGCCGCCGTCGCAGCCGGCGGTGAAGCTCCTGGCCGGTATCAACTGCTCGCGGCGATCAATGCGGTGCACACCTACGCACGGTCCGCGCGCGACACCGACTGGTCACAGGTCGTCACGCTCTACGACCGTATGGCGCGCATCGACCCCTCGCCCATCGTGCGCCTGAACCGGGCGGTCGCACTCGCCGAACTCGACGGACCGGAGCTGGCGTTGGCCGAGATCGACCGGGTGGCAACGCAACTGAAGGATTACCACGCCCTGCACGCGGCGCGCGCCGAGATGTTGCGGCGTCTCGGCCGCAGCGCCGACGCGCGAGCGGCATACGACCGCGCGATCGTGCTCGCCGGCAATCCGGGCGAGCTCGCTCATCTCAACCGGCGGCGGGACCAGTTGCGCGGCTGATCCGTTGCGGAGCAGTCGGGTTCGCCACAGGCTTCAGCTGCCGAGGACGCGGTCCAGGAAGGGATTGGCGAACATCCGGTCGGGGTCGAACGCGTCGCGGACCGCGACGAAGTCCGCGAAGCGCGGGAAGAGCGCGCGCGGCTCAGGCGCGCGGTGATCCAGTTCCTTGCCCCAGTGCGGCCGGGCGCCGAGGTCGCGCAGCCGGCGCTACAACTCGGCGACGTAAGGGTCGCAGTCACCGACGACCGTGCGCAGCGCCGCGTCCCACGCGCCGGCCTCGGTGTGACGGACGGGCATCGGTCTCGGTGCCGGGGAGCTCCCAGCGACTCGGAGCGGAGCCCTCCGTGCGGACCCAGTTGGCGAACCGCACATCCCGGAGCTGGGGCGGCCGGCGCCAGCGGGGTGCGCTGGTGCGCGTCATACGCGGACCTCACCGAAAAGTAACTTCCCCTGGGTGGTCCATCGCCGATCCGCCGCCGACATCAGGAACGTGCGCGATCACCGGTCACTGTCCCGTCCGGCCGTCATCGTCGCTGGTCCGACCGACTCTGACGGCGAGATGCACCAGTGACGGCCGGATCCGACCGTCACTGGTGAATCCGACCGTCAGAGTCACCGCTGTAGCGTCGGAGCATGGGGAGCCCACTGGGATTCGAAGCGCTCTTCGACGAGTCCTCCGTCGACTACGCGAATGCCGACATCACCGGCACCTTCGATGCGCCGACCGCACCGGCGCGGAGGTGCTGCGCCTGGCCGCCCACCTCCAGCTCGTATGAAGAGCGCGGGTCTCGATACACCTCCCCCGCTGCGCTCCTCCGGCACTCGACCAGCTTGCTGCAAATGATTCTCGCGACCATGTCGAGATCGCGCCGACAGCATCGTCCCCTGGATATCGGCGACCAGAATGGGTCGCACGCGATGAAGGGACACATGATGGCGAAGTACCTGCTGCTGAAGCACTACCGGGGCGGACCGGCCGCCACGAACAACGTGCCGATGGACCAGTGGACCCCGGAAGAGGTCGACGCACACATGAAGTACATGGACGACTTCGCCACGGAGCTGGAGCGGTCCGGCGAGTTCGTCTCCGGCGACGCGCTGTCGATGGACGGCATGTGGGTGCGGTATGACGGCGAGGGGAAGCCACCGGTGACCGACGGCCCGTTCGCCGAGACCAAGGATCTCATCGCCGGGTGGATGATCATCGACGTCGACTCGCAGGAGCGGGCGATCCAGTTGGCCGGCGAGCTGTCCGCGGCGCCCGCCGCCGGCGGCGAACCGCTGGGTGAATGGCTCGAGGTCCGGCCGTTCCTGACCTGGGATCGCGAGGCCACGGCGGAGTGACGTGCCGTCCGGCGGACCGACCATGGACGACGACCTGGTGCGAGAGCTGGTCCCCGCTGCGATCAGCGCCCTCTGCCGACGCGGAGCCGACTTCGCGTCGGCGGAGGACGCGGTCCAGGACGCGTTGATCAACGCCCTTGGCAGCTGGCCCGATGCGCCACCGCGGGACCCACTGGCGTGGCTGATCACCGCCTCTTGGCGACGCTTCCTCGACCAGGTCAGGGCGACCGATGCCCGGCGCGCCCGCGAACTGCGCGTCGCGGACCATCCCGAGCCGGGCAGCACCCCGAGCGTCGACGACACCCTGCAGCTCTACTTCCTCTGCGCGCACCCGAAACTCTCAAACTCCGCCGCCGTCGCGCTCACCCTGCGAGCCGTCGGCGGCTTGACCACCCGCCAGATCGCCGATGCCCACCTGGTGCCCGAAGCCACCATGGCGCAACGCATCAGCCGTGCCAAACGGCTGCTGCGCGACACCCGACTCGATGCGCCGGGTGACCTCGGCACCGTCCTGCGAGTGCTGTATCTGGTCTTCAACGAGGGGTATGGCGGTTCGCTGGACCTCAGTGCCGAGGCGATCCGGCTGACCCGCCGACTCGCCTCTCGCACCAGCGAGCCCGAGGTCCGCGGCCTGCTGGCGTTGATGCTGCTGCACCACGCCCGCCGCGCCTCGCGCACCGGACCGCAAGGACAACTCGTGCCGCTACGGGACCAGGACCGCAGTCAGTGGGACACCCGCCTCATCACCGAGGCGGTGACGATCCTGCAGCGCGCCCTGGCCGACGACCGGCTGGGCGAATACCAGGCGCAGGCAGCGATTGCCGCGCTGCATGCCGATGCCCGGACCGTCGAGGAGACCGACTGGGTGCAGATCGTCGGATGGTATGACGAACTCCTGGCGCTCACCGATTCGCCGGTGGTCCGGCTCAACCGGGCAGTGGCGGTCGGCGAGGCGGACGGGCCTGCGGTAGGCCTCGCGGCGCTTGCCGGTGTCGACGCACAGGTCCCCCGGCACGCCGCGGTGACGGCATACCTGCACGAGCAGGCAGGCGACCTGCCGGCCGCGGCGCGGCACTATGCCGACGCGGCACGCCGGGCGACCAACGCCAAGGAGCGTGATCATCTGCTGCGCGAGGCGGCCCGGCTGCGCGATTTCCTTTACGGTGTGAAGAGCGAGGTGACAACCACTCGAATCACCGGGTCGTGACCACACGTGGTCTCGATACGGGAACTCCCCCGCTTCGCTCCTCCACTCCCTACTCGACCGACGTGACCGGCGTGTCAGTGCTGACGGTCGCTCACGACCTGGCCGTGATCGGTGGCGACCCGGTGCCAGTAGGGCCGTCCGGTGTCATCGGTGCCGACGTAGCTCGTGGTGGAGTGCCCGTCCGACTCGCTGGTGACACCGTTCGTGCGAGCGAGGACGCCGTATGACGTGACGTTCCAGTCCCAGCCCCGCCGGGTGTGTTGCCGGCCGTCACGTACGACGCTCGACACGCGCTGCGTCATGTCGACCGTGCCGTGGAGTGAGAAGTTCTGGTCGTCGACGTAGTCGGCGGCGGAGAAGTCGACGGTGATCGGGTAGGACTCGCGCAGTGACTCATCGCGCACGACCCGGTGCCCGACCCGGGAGACGGACCGGGTGGTCATCGCATCGGACTGTGTCACATGCTGCACCATCCCGGCGTCGCCCACGCTGCCCGAGTTCTTCCAGTCACGAGTGGTTTTCACGGTCGTGACGACGCGGCCGGCGGAGGTGTCGACATACCCACTGATGACGTCGGAGCGTCGCGCGGCCTCGGCATACTGCACGGTGCCGTCGACCGGGTCGCCGGAGCTCGTGTGAGAGGTCGGTGCCGCGGCCACGGTGTCCTGGGTGAGTGCGCCGGAGGTCTGCGCGCGGTGGTGATCGGTCCACAGGAAGAGCGCGGCCCGGACGTTCCAGGTGTCACCGATCGGGTTCATGGCCCAGGAGATCGAGTGAGTGCCGCCGTTGACCAAACGTCCCGCGAAGGGCGTCAGGTCAAGGGACTCGGTGCGCATGTCGAGCGTGTCGATCGCCACGACCGGGCGCCACAACGTCGGCACGATGCCGCCGGAGTAGATGTGCGGGAAGGTCCCGACCGCGCCGGCCGGGGTGCCGTCGACGGACACCGACGCCTCCCGGTAGGCGCCCGCCGCGCACAGACCGTCGCCGGGGAACTTCGCCGCGACCTCGTCCGGCACCGCGGTGAACCACTGTTCGTCGCAGCCGTTGCCCTTCAAGGTCGTCTCCAGTCGCGCGCGAGTGATGTTGCGCGGCAGGCCGGACAGCGTGGCCGAGGCGGTGCGGTGCGACGGCGACAGGTCCGCGACCGGGACACCGACGACCTTGTCCGGCACCTCCGGCGCCGGGTGCTTGTGGTCGGCCAGGTAGAAGGTGATCGTCACCGTCTGGTCGTAGTTGCCGGTGTAGACGTCGGACATGTAGTTGGTGTAGCCACCGGAGAACGGCTGCGACGACCGGAACAACGAGCTGAACTCGGTGATGTCCTTGGCGAACGAGAACGTCGTCGGCCGAGCGCCATTCGGCTCCTGGGTGGTGCCGAACCACACCGGCACGCCGCCGATCTCGAGCTCGCCGGAGCGGTCGTACTGCCGGCCGGTCACGGACGTCGTCGCATCGAGCACGACCTTCGACCACGGTCCCTGGCACTTGTCCGGCACCTGCAAGGTCCCGGAGTAGTGCTGTGGCGACAGGTCCGCCGCATTGGACATGAAGTGGTCGGCGAGCGTCACCGTGCAATGGGTGGTGTCGGGCCGGGACACTCCGGGCTGGGCCGACACCGTGTCCCCGCCGGACGACTCGATCACTCCACTGGCCGCAGCCGGACCAGTCGCCGCACTCGCACCGGCAGAGCCGGCCAGCGCCATACCCACGGACAGGACGGAAACCCCGACGACACTCAGCAGACGACGCACCACAACTCCTCACAGCTGGAACAGGACCACTGCACGACGCTAGTCGTGTGGCGACCCCGGTGGGTCTTTGGCGAACGCCCACTGCCGACCGGCAACGACGCCGAGGTGCGCTGGCTGACCGGATCGACACGACCTAGATTGGGCGGTATGACGAGCCAGCCCGACAGCGAGCAGCGGTCCGAGGCACCGGACCCGGCGGCCTACAGCGACAGCCAGGTCGCGGCGGCATACAACGCGGTGGCCAGCGAATACGCCGACGCCATGCGCGACGAGCTCGCCGGCAAGCCGCTGGACCGGGCACTGCTGGCGGCGGTCGTGGAGATGTGCGACGGAGGCCGGATCGCCGACATCGGCTGCGGCCCCGGGCACATCACCCGCCATCTCGCGTCGCTGGGCGCCGAACCACTGGGCATCGACATCTCTCCGGCGATGATCGACATCGCGCGCACCGACAACCCCACGGCCGAATTCCGCGTGGAGTCGATGACCGACCTGACCGAGCCGGACCAGAGCCTGGCCGGCGTGGTGATGTTCTACGCGATCATCAACCTCAGCCCCACCGAGCGGGCACGGACCTTCGCGCAGGTCTTCCGCACGTTGCGTCCCGGCGGGATCGCGTTGGTGTCGTTCCACATTCGCAGCGAAGAATTCGCCGCCGGCCAGACCCAACACCTGCAGACGTGGTTCGGGCACAGCGTGGACATCACCGGACACTTCCTCGAACCGGACCAGGTCATCGATGAGATCGCCGATGCCGGCCTCGACATCGTGTCGGTCACCACCCGCCTGCCGCACCCGGGGGTGGAGATCCCCACCGAACGCGCCTACGTGCTCGCCCAACGCCCCGCCAGCCCGGACTGATCCACCTGCGACCTGCGTCGACAAGGTGCCGGTCTCGGCTGACACCATGCCGGACGGTCATCACTGAATGGACCGACCGTCTCGAGCGGATCCCCGCCGGCTACGCCGAGATTCATACCGTCGACAGCACACCGGACTTGATGTTGATGAAGCTCGTCGAGGAGATCGGGGTCAGCCAGGCCTTGCTAGTGGCCCGTGGCCGGAGACACAGCCGCGGCAAGACCGTCGAGGAGCAGCGAGCGGCGGTCGTCGCCGAATGCGCCGACGTCGTCGCGATGGCAGCCCGTCGCGCATGGGATGGGTCTAGACGTCGAGGCCGCCCTACGGGACAAGTGGCTACCTTGGGAGGGCTTCCATGTACGGCGCCGCGCCGGCTCGGACCCGGCGCTGGGGGTGCCGCCGATCTCGTGGGACAGCAATGTCATTGGCCCCGGCATGGCCGGATCCTGACGGTCAGCTGTGCGACACTGGGGTTACTCGCCGATCGAGGAAGTGATCTCCATGCGTGACTGGCCCTCCTCAGCCAAGGTCGTCGTCGTGCTGCTGGTCCTGCTGATCGTGGTGCCGGCCGTCTTCAAGCTGGTGTGGCTTGCCTTCACCGCCGCTGTGATCCTCGGCGTCGGCTACGTGGTGGTGCAGGCCATCGGGCGCAAACGCTGAGTCGTCTCGCGTCTGCGGCCGGCGACGCCGCGCGCGGAAGAACGTCGTCAGCAGTTGCGCGCATTGCTGCTCCCGTATACCGCCCACCGCATCCACCTGGTGCGGGCTGGTGTTGTCGGCGATGACGTCCCAGGCGCTGCCGCACGCGCCGGCTTTCGGGTCCCACGCGCCGAACACGATGTGTGCGATGCGTGACTGCATGATCGCTCCGGCACACATCAGGCACGGTTCCAGGGTCACGACCATCGTGCAGTCGTCCAGCCGGTAGTGACCGAACGTCTCGGCGGCCGAGCGGATCGCGACGATCTCTGCGTGCGCCAGCGGATCACTGTCGGCCACTCGGCGATTCGGGGCAGCGCCGACCACAGCGCCGTCGGCATCCAGCACCACCGCCCCGACCGGGACGTCGTCGGTGGCGAGCGCCATCCCGGCCTGCTCGAGAGCGAGCGACATCCAACGGTCATGAGCATCCGGCGTGAGCACGACTAGAGTTTGCGCCATGCGTGTCGAGCTGGCCAAGCACCCCCTCATCGCCCACAAGCTGACCTATTTGCGCGACAAGCGCACCGACAGTCCCACCTTCCGGCGCCTCGCCGAGGAACTGGTCACGCTGCTGGCGTACGAGGCGACACGCGACGTCCGTGTCGAGCCGTTCGACATCGAGACCCCGGTGAGCGCCACCACCGGCATCAAACTCTCGTCGCCGAAACCGCTGGTGGTGCCGATCCTGCGCGCCGGACTCGGCATGCTCGAGGGCATGGTGCGGCTGCTGCCCAGTGCGGAGGTCGGGTTCCTCGGCATGCAGCGCAACGAGGAGACCCTCGAGGCCATCACCTACGCCAACCGGCTGCCGGACGACCTGTCGGGCCGCCAGTGCTATGTCCTGGACCCGATGCTCGCGACCGGCGGCACGCTCGCGATGGCGATCCGCTACCTCGCCGAGCGGGGCGCCGACGACATCACCGCCGTCACCCTCCTGTCGGCCCCGGAAGGCATCCAGGCGGTCGACGAACAACTCGCCGACCTGCACATCCCGGTCTCCCTGGTCACCGGCGCGATCGACGAGCGACTCAACGAGCACGGCTACATCGTGCCGGGCCTGGGCGATGCCGGCGACCGGCTCTACGGCGTGGTCTGAAGCTCGCCGCGTTCCTTCGGCTCATCGGGCAGCCGGCTCAGCCCGCGCACGGAAGGCACCAGCAGGGTGGCCAGCGCCACCACGGCGTAGCAGCATGCGGCCGTAATCATCAGCGGCCGCACGTCGAGGTGACTGGCCAGCCAGCCGAAGGTCAAGGTCCCGATCGGTATGGCGACGAACGACCCCAACATGTCGTAGCTGGCGACCCGGGACAGCACGGGGCCGGGGATCTGCTCCATCATCGCGACCGTCCACGCGGTGCTGAACACCTGCGTGCCGGCACCACCGATGAAGGCGACCACCACCAGCAATGCCGTCTGCGGGTGGATTCCCAACAACAGCAGCGGGATCGCGATCAGTGAGATTCCCGCCATACCATCGCGCAGCAGGCGCTGGATGTGCACTCGCAGCAACACGATCGACATCACCAGCATGCCGACGGCCTCGGCGCCCAGGACGACACCCCAGCCCTTGATGCCGAGCGCCGGGTTGTTCTTCGCCACGACCGGTCCGACGACGACCCAGGCGCCCATCTGGATCGCGTTGAGCACTCCGAAGGCCAGCACGATGACCCACAGCCAGGTCCGGGAGACGAATTCGCCCCAGCCCTCGCGCAATTGGACGAACATCGACGTCGCAGCACGAGCGGCCGGCGGGAGCACGACCCGGGCAAGCAACGCCGCCGCCACCAGGAAGGAACACCCGTCGACGGCGAGTGCCAGCTCGGGTCCGATGGACGCCACGAGGACGGTGCCGAGGACCGGCCCGATGAACGTGGCGCCGTTGCGGACGGACGACATCAGCGAGTCGGCCTGCTGCAGCTGCGCGCGCGTGACCAGCTGCGGGATGAGCCCCTGCTGCGCCGGCATCGAAAACGCAGCAACCCCACCGGCAATCGCGCCGAGCACGGTCATCGACGCCACCGTCGCCCACCCCACCCACAGCGAGACGCACATGGTGACCTGCACCGCCGCCATCGCCAGGTAGCACGTCTGCATGACTGCACGCCGTGGCAGCCGGTCGGCGATCACCCCACCGAAGAGCAGGCACAGCACGTTCATGCCCATCTCGGCCGCCAGGACGATGCCGAGCGCACTCGCCGAGTTGTCGATCTTCAGCACCGCGAAGGCGATGGTCACCGGTGTCATCATGCCGCCGACGGTGTTGATCGACCGGGACAGGAAGAACCACCGGAAGTTCCTCTCGTGCAGCACCGGCAGGGCGGCCGTCAGCTTGCTCATGCGCCGGCCTCGGGCTCATCGTGCTCGTCGCGCATCCGGAAGAGCTCGGCCTGGAAGTTGACGTGGACCGACCCGGAGGCATGCGGCCGCAGCGCCTCCTGATGGACCAATTGTGAGGCTTGCGCGACCAATTCCCTTGCCCGCTGCCAGGTTTCGGGCCGCACCCACACCTCCGCGTCGGCGCTGAGCGCCTGCCCGCCAACGCGCTGCTCCGAACGCCGGACCAGTTCGCGATGCAGCGCGTGGAGGTATTGCCGCCACTCCCCGGCCGAGACGCCGCACGCACCTGGCCGGGCCGCGCCGCCCCGCTCGGCGGGGTAGCGATAGCGATACTTCTTCGCCTGCCCGCCGCGCACCGACTCGGTCGCGGCGACCTCCACCTCGCCGGCCCTGGCCAGCATCCGCAGGTGGTAGCTGGCATTGGCCTGGGTGATGTCCAGCTCGCGTGCGAGCTCGGCCGCACTCATCGCCGCGCCGGTCAGCAGGGACATCATCCGCAGGCGCACCGGATGCGCCGACGCGCGCAGCTCGGTGAGCGCCTCATCCTCCAAAGACATGTTTGGCAGTATGGCGCGCCGAACACCGACCGTCAAAGAGTTATTTGACGGTGGCGCTCAGCCGTCACTCCAGGTGTCGCCCCACCGCACGTCCCGTGCGTCCTTGTATGCCGCCCCCTGCCGTTTCGTCACCACGTCACGGCTCGCGGTGCCGTCCGGTCGACACAGCTGCAGTTCGACCAGCCCCTTGCGTTTCAGCGGGTGCCGCAGGATCCGGGCGTCGCCCGTCGGCGGCCCGTCCGGCACCGCCACGACATACGAGAACTTCTCGTCCTCGTGACCCAGCTCGCCGCGTTTGAGCTGCCGGTGCGTCGCGGAACGCTCGACCCGGGCGCTGAAGTGGCACCAATCGGGCGGCCGCACCGGGCAGGCGTCCTGGTGCGGACACGGCGCGATGACCTGCCAGCCGGCGTCGAGCAGCACCCGCCGCGCCTGCAGGACGCGCTGATGACCGGACGGCGTCCCGGGTTCGATGACCGCGACAGCGCGTCCGGCCGCAGCCAGCGCTGCGGCCAGCAGCGCCTCCTGGTCCGGCGCCGACAGCTCGGACAGGACGTAGGACACGGTCACCAGATCGGCCGCCGGCACCGCCGCACCGGCCCGCCAGCGCACGAAGTCGACCATGCCGGACTCGTCCGTCCGCAGCTGCCGGCCGAGCTGCAACGCCTCGGCGACCTGGTCGAGCACGGTGATCCGCGCCGCCGGCCAGGTCTCGCGCGCTGCCCACGCCGCGGCGCCGGTGCCGCCGCCGAGGTCGACGACGGTCGCGATCCCCGGCAGCCGGACGGCGCTCTGCCGGAACATCGCGGAGCATGCCGCGAGCGTGGCCGGCATGCGGTAGAGCGCGTAGGCCAGCACGTCCGTGGCGCCGGCCAGGATGGGGGTCGCGGCCGCACCCCCCTCGCGATACCGACCGATCAGCCGGTCGACGGAGGCGGCCAGCGGACCGCGCGGCACGCCGGCGGCGGCCGCATCGAGCGCGTCGCGCAGCCGCAGGTCGGCGGCACGTGACAAGGCGGAGATGGTGGGACCTCACGGGGGCAGAAGGGTTGCGGAACGGCCGACATCATAGTCACCGCGCCGGCGGCGAGCGCGGTGACGTGCTGCGGCCGACGGCGCCGTACGACACTCCCGGCGCCCGGCAAACCGAGTCACAGGCGTCACATCTGCCACAATCAGTCTCAGACCCGTGCGCCCACCGCGCGCCCCACACTCACGAGAGCCGGAGGAATCATGGCCCTGGACAAGGTCCGCAAGGTCGTGATCTGGCTGGTCGTCGCGTTCATCGCCTACGCGATCTTCACCTCGCCCGGCCGGTCGGCGGACATCGTGCACAACGTCTGGTCGATCATTACCAACGGCGCCGACCAGATCGGCACGTTCTTCGACAAGATCCTCAACGGCTAGCCCGACGCCATGGATCACGTCGATCCACGCGCCGAGTCGGCGATGGCGCGCTTCCTGCTCGACGACGAGACGCTGGTCGTCGCCCAACGGCAGCACTGGGCGTCGGTCGCGCCGCCGGTCGCCATGGCGGTGGCCGGCTTCTTCCTGGCCCTCATCGCCGGGTTCTCCGCGCCGGCCCGACTGGGCGCACTGACCGATTTCGCCTGGAAACTCTGGTTCCTCCTGCTGGCGTATGCCGTCATCCGGCTGGTGATCTGGCGGCTCGACTGGTTCGTCGCCACCGACAAGCGCCTGCTGATGATGTATGGCGTGCTCAAGCGCCGCGTCGCGATGATGCCGCTGGCGAAAGTGACCGACATGTCCTTCAACCGGACCCTGCTCGGTCAGCTGTTCGGCTACGGGCAGTTCGTGCTGGAGAGCGCCGGGCGCGAGCAGGCACTGCGGCGCATCGACTTCATCCGGGACGCCGAGGGCACCTACCTGGCCATCGTCGGCGAGATCTTCGGGGAGGACGACCCGGAGGCGGCCGCGACGTATGACGCCCAGGACGACACCGACCCGTTCCTGCACCTGCAGCTCGCCGGTGCGCGCTCCCCGGGCCGCCGGCAGCACAGCGACGACCCGCGGCACGACCCGCGGCACGAGCCGACATACGACCCGGCATACGACCCGACCGACGTGCCGATCCGGCCCATCGGCACCTACCTGCCGCGGCCCGAGCGCCCGCGCCGCAGTGGTTTGCGCGAGCGCATCCTGCGGCGCGCCAAGGACGATCGGCCCCCGGCCTTCGGCCACGAGGGCGACACCGGCTGGACGGACCAGGATCCGCCGGCCGGACACCGTCGCCCGCGCGACCTCGGCGACGACTGACACGTCCGGCTTCCGCCGCCGGGGCGGCGCACGGCCCGGTCCGCCGGATAACCTTCGGGTTCGAGTCAGTACGCGGTGGAGCGCCGCACTCGGGAGCACGAGCTGGAGTTGAGGTTCATGGCAGTCCGTCCGATTACCGTCATCGGGCACAAGGCGTTGCACCAGCCGACCAAGAAGGTCAAGGAGATCACGCCGGAGATCCGCACCCTCGTGCAGGACATGTTCGACACGCTGGACGCCGCCCACGGCGCCGGCCTGGCCGCGAACCAGGTGGGCGTGCGCCTGCGCATCTTCGTCTACGACTGCGCCGACGAGTCCGAGGTGGCGCAACGCGGCGTCGTGATCAACCCCGTCCTGGAGAAGGGCACCGTCCCGCCGGGCGACCCGTCGCCGGACGACGGCGCCGAGGGGTGTCTCTCGGTGCCCGGTGAGTGGTTCCCCACCGCTCGGGCCCACTGGGCCAGGGTCACCGGCACGGACCTGGACGGCCACGAGGTCGTCATCGAGGCCACCGGAGGCACGCTGGCCCGGTGCCTGCAGCACGAGACCGACCATCTGGACGGCAAGCTGTATGTCGAGCGGCTGACCCCGACATACCGCGGCAAGGCCCGTGAGGCGATGAAGGCCCGCGGCTGGGAGGCCGCCCACATCACCAAGTGGGACCCGCAGACCCAGGAAGCCGAGAAGGTCTGACGCCTCGCTGATCGAGTGGCAGCGAGGAACGAGCCGCGTATCGAGATCAAGAGGCCGCGCATAGGCTGGCACCATGCGCGCCGAACCGATCGCCAAGCCCCACGCCTTCCACGCCGAAGGGCCGGTCTGGTGGCCCGAGTGGTCCCTCGAGGGGCCGGGTGAGTTGCGGTATGTCGACATGATGGCCGGCGACGTGCTGATCGCCCGCGGGGAGGACGTCGAACGCATCCACGTCGGCAAGGTGGCCGCGGCGATGCGGCCGCGCGGTGCCGGCGGCGCATTGATCGCGGTCGAGCGCGGTTTCGCGCTGGCCTCCCGCAACGACCTGTCGGACCTGCAGGTGATGCAGCCGATCTGGGACGACCCGTCGGTGCGGTTCAACGACGGCGGCTGCGACCCGATGGGCAACTTCTACTGCGGCACCATGGCCTACGACCAGCACAAGGGCGGCGCCTCGCTCTACCTGCTGACCACCGAGGGTATGGCGTCACCGGTCCTCGACGACCTGACGATCGCCAACGGGATCGGCTGGTCACCGGACGGCTCCACGACATACTTCAACGACACCCCGACGCGGACCATCTGGGCGTTCGACTGGGACCCGGAGACCGGCCTGACCGAACGCCGCCCGTGGGTCACCCTCCCCGATGACGTCGAGGGCAACCCCGACGGCCTCTGGGTCGACCAGGAGGGCGGCGTGTGGGTCGCCCTGTATGGCGGTTCGGCCGTGCACCGCTACGTCCGGCGCGAGCTCAGCGAGGTGGTCGAGGTGCCCGGCGTCACCAACGTCACGGCCTGCACCTTCGGCGGGGAGGCCCTGCAGACGCTCTACATCACCACGACCCGGGAGAACGTCCCGGACGGTGAACAACCACTCGCCGGAGCGGTGTTCGCCGTCGAGCCGGGCGTCGGCGGTATGCCGGTGCTGCCGTTCGGCGCCTGAGCGGCAGCCGATTTCGCACCTGGGCATCCGCTCGGGTAGAGTGTCTCAGCGTTGCGCGGGTGACTGCGCGGCACGCACCCGTAGCTCAACGGATAGAGCATCTGACTACGGATCAGAAGGTTTGGGGTTCGAATCCCTACGGGTGCACGTACTGAGTTGAGACAGTGCACGAGCCCTGGTGGAGCGGAGACGCTCCCCAGGGCTTTCTCGTGGATCCAGGGAGGCGGCCCAGTGACCCAGCGGATCGACGTCGTCGGCGCAGTGCTGGTGCGTGCCGGCCTGGTCCTGGCCGCACGACGCGGCCCGGCAATGGCGCAGGCCGGCCTGTGGGAGTTCCCGGGCGGCAAGATCGAGCCGGGCGAGTCACCGCGGGAGGCACTCCGACGCGAACTGCGCGAAGAGCTGCACTGCGACGTCGATGTCGGCGAGCTCGTCGAAACCACCTCGCACCGTTACAGCTTCGGCATCGTCCGGTTGACGACGTTCTTCGCGACCCTGCGATCCGGCGAACCCTCGGCCACGGAGCACGCCGAGCTGCGGTGGCTCCCGGTGACCGACCTGCCCGGCCTCGACTGGGCACCCGCGGACATGCCGGCTGTCGAGCGCGTCATCCGAACGCTGGGATAGGCGGCCGCCTCGGTTGTCGCTCCGACCCGGCTGTGCCGCACAGTGGACCCATGGACATGGACCAACTGATCGCCCGGGTCGTCCGTGCGGTCGAGCCACAGATCGGCACCGGCTCGGTCGCCGACTACATCCCGGCACTCGCCGCGGTGGACCCGCGTCAGTTCGGTATGGCGGTGGCACTCCCGGACGGCTCCTGTCATGGGGCCGGAGACTGGACGAAACCCTTTTCGTTGCAGAGCATCTCCAAGCTCTTCACCCTCGCCCTGGCGCTCTCGGAGAACGACGAGGACATCTGGTGGCGAGTCGGCCGCGAACCATCGGGCAACGCGTTCAACTCGTTGGTCCAACTGGAGTACGAGAACGGCATCCCGCGCAACCCGTTCATCAACGCGGGCGCGCTGGTGGTCACCGACCACCTGGCCGGCGTCGTCGGGGACGCCGCCGAGGCGGTGCTGGAGTTCCTCCGCACCGAATCCGGCAACCCCGACATCCACTGCGACCAGGAGGTGGCCGCGTCGGAGGCCGCACACGGCGACCGCAATCTGGCGTTGACGCACTTCCTGGCGTCATACGGCAACATCCGTGGCGACGTGCACACGATCGTGGATCAGTACGTCCGGCAGTGCTCGATCGCGATCAACTGCCGCGACCTCGCCCTGGCCGGTCTCTTCCTGGCCCGGCACGGACTGTTGCGTGACGGCTCCCGGCTGCTGTCCCCCGGTCGCACCAAACGCATCAACGCCGTCATGCTGACCTGCGGAACGTATGACGCCGCAGGCGAATTCGCCTACCGCGTCGGCATACCCGGCAAGAGCGGCGTCGGCGGCGGCATACTCGCCGTCGTGCCCGGCCGCTGCTCGGTCGCGGTCTGGGGCCCTGGGCTGGACCGGCGCGGCAACTCGGTCGCCGGTGTCGCGGCGCTGGACCGCTTCACCGAACTCACCGACTGGTCCGTGTTCTGACCGGCTGCGACGGCCGCTTTCGCCCCGCCACGGACCAACTGTCAGTTTGCTGAGCCGGCCCTGAGCGCCGCTCGGGCATCGTCAGTGCGAACACACAAGGGGGCCGACGGTATGTCGGGACGTGGAATCAGGGGCACCACCCGAGCTGCGGCGACGGCGGTGGCGACACTGCTCGGAATATTGCTGATATTCGCCATGGCGGGACCGGCGACTGCTCAACCGTCGGGTTCGGGGACAGCTCCCGTCTCGGCAGCCGCCATCCCTGTCACGGCGATCGCGCCGACCGGCAGAACCATCGGCTGTGGCGGCATGGACAACCTCTTCACCATCCCGCGGGTGACCGGTGTGCAGTACCTCGTCAACGATGAGGTCCTGACGCCGAGCGACTACCTGGTGTCGGATTACAGCAGCGACGACACCGTGCAGGTGAGCGCCCGGGCGCTCGCGGGCTACGTGCTGACGGGTCGCAGCTCGTGGACAGTTGTCGTTGCGGCGCCGACCTGCACGCCGCCCGCAGTGATCCCGCACTGCCGCAGCTTCACGGTGACGAACAAGGCGTCATACGCCATCGGCTTCTCATGGCGGGCGCACGGCTCGACAACGGAGGACGGCTACTACTCGGCACTGGCTCCCGGCGCCACGAGAACAGTCACGACGAGGCGCTCCCAGGTCGACTACTTCTACGCGCCCGCGGACCACGGCATGCAGTTCAGCATCGGGCAGGTCACCGTGCCGCAGAACTGCGCGGCGCCGTCGCCCAGCGCCACACCGACCAGCACGGGCCCGGCCACGCCGCGTCCGACGCAGCCTTCCGCCACCACAATGCCCGCCAGGACATCCGCCACGACATCCGCCACGACATCCTCGGCCACCACGAAGGTCACCGGACCGGCCATCGTCACCGACGGCGGGTCGACCGGAGGGGACCTGAACGGCCTGCTCCTCACCGGAGCGCTCGGCTGCGCCGTGGGTGCCGCGCTCGCCGGCACCGGCCTGTGGCGGCGACTGACACACTGACGCGCCGGACCGACCGGCGCCTCACGTCACGCTTCGGTCATACAGAACGCGTGCAATACCGCGCGTTCTGTACGACGTACCCCGTTCGCGGAGGCGTGGGAACCGTCGGCCCTCAGTGGGCGCTGACGCGACGAGCGGAGGGCGTGGGATTCGAACCCACGATGCGCGTGAACGCATAGCGGTTTTCAAGACCGCCGCACTAGGCCACTATGCGAGCCCTCCTCGCCCGCACGGCCGAGCCCCGCGAGCGCGCACCATCCTAGGGGACGCATCCCGAGCACGCCGCGAGCGCCATACAGCGGCAGGTAGGGTCGGACGGAATCGACGAAAGGAACCTCGATGGGCAAGCTGGCATTCGTCGTCGGCATCGCCGCGGGCTACGTGCTCGGCGCACGCGCCGGCCGCGACCGCTACGAGCAGATCAAGCAGGTCAGCGGCCGCGCCTGGAACCACCCTGCCGTGGTGGAGCAGCGGGCGAAGACCACCGAACAGATCAAGCAGCGCGGCCCGGAAGTCGCCGCGGCCGCAGGGCAGGCCGCCATCAAGGGCGTCGGCCAAGCCGCGAAAAGCGCTGCCACTGCAGGCTTTCACGCCGCCCTGGGCCAACGGCAGGGCCCGGTGGTGGGTGGCAGTCTCGCCGAACCCGCCAACTCGACGACCGCCGCCGACCCGTCGACCTCCTCCGTCACCGAGACCACCGGGACGACGCGCTGACGGGGTGTCGTGGACCTCGTCGCACTCTGCGTCTAACGTGGTGCGCGGGCCACACCCTTGCAATGGCGCGGAATATCCGACCTGTCGCAGGTGCTGACTCAACAGACCGCCGACCCTCGGCGGACTAGCCACGTTCGACGGATCGGCCCACACCGGTCCCCGAGACAAGGAACAGGACCCATTCATGAACCGCACTGACCTTGCCAGCACCATCGCTCAGCGCACCGGTGTGAGCGTCAAGGACGCCAACGCCGTCATCGGCGGCTTCAACGACGTCATCCTCGAGGCGATCGGCCGTGGCGAGAAGGTCCAGCTGCCGGGCCTGCTCACCATCGAGCGCGTCGACCGCGCGGCCCGCACCGGCCGCAACCCGCGCACGCGCGAGGAGATCCAGATCCCGGCGTCCAAGGCCGCCAAGGTGACCGTCGGCTCGAAGCTGAAGGCTGCCGCCAAGGGCGAGTGACCCACTCCCCTCAGCAACACTTCAAGGGGCTCGGCGACCGATCGGTCGCCGAGCCCCTTGGTGTATGCCACGCGGACGACACTGCGGCCGCGCGGACCGGTCAGGTGCGGTCGGGCCGCATCGTGGCCCCCATCACCGCGGCGCCGAGCACCAGCACGCAGGCCCCGACGACGATGTTGCTGATCGTCGTGCCGACGGACGGGTTGATGCCGTGCATGACCCAGTTGGCGACGATGAGCCACAGACCCATCACCGGTGTCACCCACGCCATGCCGTACATCCGGCCGCCCGAACCGGCACATGCGATCGTCATCACCATCATCGCCACACCGACGATCAGATCGTTGATCGCCAGCGGTGTGGTGCTGCCGCTGAAGCCGATGATCCAGGGTGAGATCGCTGCGTACCCGCCGGCGAGGACCATCAGGCCCTCGGCAAGCTGAGCACGTGGAGTCCCCGCCGCCCGGTCGTAGCGGTCCCGCAGGGCCACGATGTCCGGGTGGTGTGCCATCGACGTGTCGAAAATGTGGTGCGTTGCCATGACCCACCTCCTGTGTGGGGGAGAAGTTGCCCCTCCATTGTCCTCCCAACCCGGCGAAATGACTCCGCTCCGGCAACCGCCTCATCCGCCGCTGCGCGTGTCGTACGCAGCCATCCTGTGGTCGCACGCGGCGATCTGCTCGGGCGCGGGTGCGCGACCGATTAACTGCGATGCAGTCGCTACTGTCGTCGGTTACTCGCCGACATTGCCACGAAACCGCGAATAAGTGGCGACAGTATGGACATTGGTGACCCTGGCGCGGAGTGGATCGGGCTCAGATGAACAACGCCGGGTCGGCGTAGGGGTCCGGCTGCGCGGCCACCGGCTGCGACGGGCGCACCTTCGCCGGGACCCCCACTGCCACGCTGTATGACGGGACGTCGCGCACCACGACGGCATTGGCGCCGATCTGCGCTTCCTCGCCGACGGTGAGCGGACCGAGCAGCCGTGCGCCGGCGCCGATCGTGACCTTGTTGCCCACCGTCGGGTGCCGTTTGACCCGGTCGAGCGAACGGCCGCCGAGGGTGACTCCGTGGTAGAGCATCACGTCGTCACCGACCTCGGCGGTCTCGCCGATGACCACGCCCATGCCGTGATCGATGAAGAAGCGCCGGCCGATCTGTGCCCCCGGGTGAATCTCCACGCCGGTCGCCGTGCGAGCCGCCTGGGAGACCAGCCGGGCCGGCAGCCGCCAGCGGCCACCCTTGCGCCACATGCGGTGCGCGACCCGGTGCGCCCAGATGGCGTGCAGCCCCGGCGACGCCAGCGCCATCTCCAGGCGCGAGGTCGTCGCGGGGTCACGCTGCATGGCGGCGTCGAGATCCTCGCGCACCGACGCGACGGCAGCGCGCACCGACTGCGTCACCGGTTTCGAACGGTGACCAGTGGTGAGCAGCGTGCCGTGGGCCATGACTGGCTAGTCAACCAAACCTTCGAAGAGCGCCGTCGACAGGTAGCGCTCGCCGAAGCTGGGGATGATGACCACGATGGTCTTGCCGGCCGACTCAGGCCGGGCGGCGACCTGTGCCGCGGCCGCCAGCGCCGCACCGGAGGAGATGCCGACCAGCAGGCCCTCCTGCGTCGCGGCCTTGCGGGCCCATTCGATGGCCTGCTCGAAGTTGATGTCGAGCACCTCGTCATACACGTCGGTGTCCAGCACCTCGGGCACGAAGTTGGCGCCCAGGCCCTGAATCTTGTGCGGGCCGGGCTTGCCGCCGTTGAGGATGGGCGACTCCGCGGGCTCCACGGCCACGACCCGGACCTCCGGCTTGCGCTCCTTGAGCACTTGGCCGACACCGGTGATGGTGCCGCCGGTGCCGATGCCCGAGACGAGGATGTCGACCTTGCCGTCGGTGTCGCGCCAGACCTCCTCGGCGGTCGTCTCGCGGTGCACCCGGGCGTTGGCCTCGTTGGCGAACTGACGGGCCAGCACCCCGCCACGCTCCTGGGCGATCTGCTCGGCCTGCTCGACCGCGCCCTTCATGCCGCCCGCCGGGTCGGTCAGCACCAGCTCCGCGCCGAACGCGCGCAGCAGCGCGCGGCGCTCCTTGCTCGCACTCTCCGGCATCGCGAGGACCACGTCGTAACCCTTGGCCGCACCCACCATCGCCAGCGCGATGCCGGTGTTGCCGCTGGTCGCCTCGACGATCGTGCCACCCGGCTTCAACTCGCCGGCGTCCTCGGCGGCCTTGATGATCGCGGCGCCGATGCGGTCCTTGACCGAAGCGCCGGGGTTGTTGAACTCCAGCTTGGCGGCAACGGTGCCCTCGGGTGCGTCGATGATCCGGTTGATGCGCACGAGCGGTGTGTTGCCGATCGCCTGGGTGACGTCGTCGAAGATGGGCACGTCTGTTGCCTTTCCTTGTCCGGAGAGCGCCGGGCCTGCGTCCGGCCGCGCCCGGTCCAACACGAGGACCGGTTATGCGTATTCCAACAGGTTGTTATTGAACGCGCAAACAGTGTCCATCGCCCGATCGGTGCGCGAGTCACACGGCAGAAGTTACCGACCAGTAACAGGTGATTAGACTGCCCGCATGACAGCCTTGCAGATCGTGGCCGCGATCATCACCCTGGCGATCACCGCCGCCGGCATCGCCGTCGCCATACCCGCCGTCCGAGGTTTCGTGCAGACGTTCCGTCTCGGCCGCCCGGAAAGCCGTGGCGATCACAAGGGACGCCGCACGGCGACGCTCGTGCGGGAGGTGTTCGGGCACACCCGGATGGCGCGCCTGCCGATCGTGGCGATGGCGCACTGGGTCACCATGATCTCGTTCATCGTCCTGTCGCTGGCGGTGCTCACGTCGTACTTCCAGGTGTGGGACCCGACGTTCGCACTCCCGCTCATCGGCCACTTCGTGCTCTACGAATGGCTCGTGGAGGTGCTGGGCTGGACCGGCCTGGTCGGCATCTGCTGGCTCATCTGGAACCGCCGCGACAAGCACCCCGCGCGCTCGGCCGGCCGGGACGGACGCCGGTCGCGCTTCTTCGGCTCGACATTCTGGCAGGCCTACTTCGTCGAGATGGTCATCCTCATCGAGATCATCTGCGTGCTGGCGCTGCGCGGCCTGGAATACGCGATCGGCCGGTACGAGGGCGAGGGCTCGGCGAGCGGACTGCACTTCCCGCTCACTGCCTGGTACGGCGAGTGGCTGCATCACCTGGACGCCGGCACCGTCAAGGCGCTGATCGTGGTGATCTCCACCATCAAGATCCTCACCGCGATGACCTGGCTGATCGTCATCGCCCGCAACATCACGATGGGTGTGGCGTGGCATCGATTCCTGGCCTTCTTCAACATCTTCTTCAAGCGGCACGCGGACGGCCGCACCTCACTGGGTGCGCTGCAGCCGATGACCGTGGCCGGCACCCCGGTGACCATGGAGTCGCTGGAGGACATGGACGAGGACACCACCTTCGGCGTCGGCCAGGTGGAGGAGTTCACCTGGAAGGGCCTGCTGGACTTCTCCACCTGCACCGAGTGCGGCCGTTGCCAGTCGCAGTGCCCGGCCTGGAACACCGACAAGCCGTTGTCGCCGAAGCTGCTGATGATGACGCTGCGGGAGAACGCCCACGCCAAGGCGCCCTACCTGCAGGCCGCTCAGGCGGCCGCCGGCACCGGACCGGCCACCGCGGACAACCCGATCATGCAGATCCCCCTGGTCGGCGCCACCGGGTATGACGTGGGCTCGCCGCTGACGGCATACAACCCGCTGGGCGAGGCCGGCGCGATCATCGACTCCGACGTGCTGTGGTCGTGCACGACCTGCGGGGCATGTGTCGAGCAGTGCCCGGTGGACATCGAGCACGTCGACCACATCGTCGACATGCGCCGCTACCAGACCCTTATCGAGTCGGCCTTCCCCTCCGAGCTCGGCGGCCTGTTCAAGAACCTCGAGGGCAAGCAGAACCCGTGGGGTATGGCGGCCCGCGCCCGTCTGGACTGGGCCAAGGGTCTGCCGTTCGAGGTGAAGGTCTTCGGCCAGGACGTCGAATCGCTCGACGAGGTCGACTACCTCTTCTGGGTCGGCTGCGCCGGCGCGTACGAGGACCGCGCCAAGAAGACGACCCGTGCCGTCGCCGAGCTCCTGGACACTGCAGGGGTTTCGTTCGCAGTCCTCGGTGACGGCGAGGCGTGCACCGGTGACCCGGCACGTCGCGCGGGCAACGAGATGCTCTTCCAGGCACTGGCTGCGCAGAACGTCGAGACACTCAACGAGGCCGGCGCGACCAAGATCGTCGTGACCTGTGCGCACTGCTTCAACACGCTGAAGAACGAATACCCGCAGCTGGGCGGCGACTACCAGGTGCTGCACCACACTCAGCTGCTCAACAAGCTGGTGCGGGACAAGCGGCTGGTGCCGGTCGCCCGGCCGGACGAAGCCATCGCCGGCGACAGCGCCGCCTCGACCGGCGCCTCGGTCACCTACCACGACCCGTGCTACCTGGGCCGGCACAACGGCGTCTACGCACCGCCGCGTGAACTCATCGGGGCACTGCCCGGCGTCGAATACCGCGAGATGGAACGCTCCGGTGAGAAGTCGTTCTGCTGCGGCGCGGGCGGTGCGCGCATGTGGATGGAGGAGAAGCTCGGCTCACGGATCAACGTGGGCCGCACGAAGGAGGCCGTCGCGACCGGCGCCGACCGGATCGCGATCGGCTGCCCGTTCTGCCGGGTGATGATGACCGACGGCCTCACCGCCGAACAGTCCGACGGCAACGCCCGCGAGGACGTGGAGGTCGTCGACGTCGCGAACATGCTGCTCGCCGCCGTCCGCCGCGGCACTACGTCGGTCGAGTAGCACCTGGAGGAGCGAAGCGGAGGAAGGTGAGTATCGAGACCAGCACCGAACGCGCTTGGTCTCGATACACCTCCCCCGCTCCGGCACCCCACGAAGTTTCTCCTCCGCCACGCTCCTCCGAATACTTCGCGGGGACCCCGCCCGCTCCTCCGGCACTCGACCAGCGTGACGCGGCACTCGATCGGCGTGTCTTACAGGCGGCCGGACTTGACCACCCGGCTGAGGAACTGCTGGGTGCGCTCCTCCTGCGGGTTCTCGAAGATCTGCTGCGGCGGCCCCTTCTCCAGGATCTGACCCTGCTCCAGGAAGCACACCTGGGTGGCGACCTCCTTGGCGAAGCCCATCTCGTGCGTCGCCAGCAGCATGGTCAGCCCGTCGTGGGCCAGTTCGCGCACGATCTCCAGGACGTCGCCCACGAGCTCCGGGTCGAGCGCCGCGGTGATCTCGTCCAGCAGCATGATGCGCGGCTCCATGGCCAGCGCCCGCACGATCGCGACGCGCTGTTGCTGGCCACCGGACAGCATGTCGGGGTAGGCCTCGGCCTTCTCCGCCATACCGACCGAGTCCAGCAGTGCCATGGCCTTCTCACGTGCCTGCTTGTCCTTGACCCCGGCCACCATCGTCGGGGCGAGCATGATGTTCTTCAGCACCGACATGTGCGGGAAGAGGTTGTAGCTCTGGAAGACGATGCCGACATCCCGCCGCAACCGGTTGAGGTCGACGCCGGCGCCCGTGACGGTGTCACCCTCGATGAGGATCTCACCGCCGTTGACCTGCTCCAGCTGGTTGACGCAGCGCAGCAGGGTCGACTTGCCCGACCCGGACGCCCCGATCAGGCACACCACCTCGTGGCGTTCGACGCTGATCGACACGCCCTTGAGCACTTCGTTGTGTCCGTATGACTTTCGGACGTCGTTGATCTCCAGGAAAGCCATCTCAACCACCCGCCCGTTTCGCTGCATCCCGGTTGATCAGGTAATCCACAAAACGCGCCTGCGGGATCGTGACGATGATGAAGAACACTGCGGCCAGGGTCACCGGAGCAAGGGTGAACAGTTTGGACTCCCACAATTTGGTGACCGTCAGGACCTCCGGGATGGCGGCGATCGACAGCAACGCCGTGTCCTTCTGCAGGCTGATGAAGTCGTTCAGCAACGGCGGCACCATCCGGCGGACCGCCTGCGGGACCAGCACCGCCCGCAGCGTCTGCGCGTAGCTGAGGCCGAGCGACCGCGAGCCGGCGGTCTGGCTGGGATGGATCGACGCCAGGCCGGCCCGGTAGACCTCTGCGACATACGCCGAATAGGTCAGGGTCAGCGCGACGACACCGAGGTACGCGGCGTTCCAGGTCTGGGTGAAGGTGAACGCCAGGGGGACCCCGAAGACCACCAGGAGGACCGTCACGATCGCCGGGATCGCCCGGAACACATCGCAATAGACCGTCGCGATGAGTCGCAGCGGCGCACCGGCGCGTCCCGGCAGCATCCGCATGATCGCCAGGATGAGACCGAAGATCAGCACCAGCACGAAGGAGACCACGGCGACCCAGACGTTGATCCAGAAGCCTTGGATGGCCTCGGGGAACGACTGCCGCCAGGCATCCACCCGGAAGAATGTGTCGGCGACCGCACCCTGGTTGGTCAACGCCAACCACATCAGGCAACCGACGATGATCGCCGCCACCCCGTAGCCGAGACCGATGGCGGCGTCCTCGCGACCGCGTGCCGCCGCTCGGCGGGCGGCGACCAGTTGGTTGTCGTCCAGCAGCTTCGCCCGCTTCGACGCGCCCGAGAAGCCCTGAACCGTGGGCCACAGCGGATAGAGCGACATCAGCACCAGGATGGCCCCGACGACGGTCGAGAAGGCATTGCCGTGGTTGTAGTCGCGCAGCAACTTCGCGCCGTACAACACCAGCGCGATGCCGACGACATCGACGACCAGCGCGGCGACCGCGAACCCGGTCACCTTGTGCGGTGGACTGGGCTCGGGCGCCTGCTGCGTCTCTTCGTTGACGAGAGCACGCATGCTCATGGGGTCAACCCCCTTCGCGTTCGGTCAGACCGACTCACTTGACGGTCCACACCGGGACCGCCGACGGGTCGCCACCGAAGGCCGGGCCGAGGTAGTCCTTGGACAGCGTCTTGAGCGTGCCGTCGTTCACCAGCGTGGTGATGCCCTTGTCGAACTCCTTCTCGTTCGCCGAACCCTTCGGGTAGATCGCGCCGTACTTCTCACCCGTCTTGTACTGGCCCGCGACCTCCAGCTTGCCGCCGGTCTGCTTGGCCTCCGCCAGCACGATCGCGGTGTCCAGCAACGCGACATCGGACTGCCCGGACAGGACGCCCTGATAGAGGGTCTGGTTGTCCGGGTAGACCTTCTGCGTCTTGCACTTGAGCTTGTTCTTGAGGAAGTCGACCGAGGTGGTGCCGGAGTATGCCGCGCACCGCTTGCTCTTGATGTTGTCGGCGGTGACGCCGGCACCCTTCTTGGTCAGCACCCCGATGTTGGAGTCGAAGTAGGGCTTGGAGAAGTCGACGACCTTGGCACGGGCCGGGGTGATCGAGATCTCCGCAAGCGCGATGTCGAAGTTGTTGGTGTGCCCGGCGACCAGCTGGTCGAACGACACGTTCTTGATGGACAGCTTCTTCAGCCCGGCCATGTTGGCCAGCTCGGCGGCCATGCAGTATTCGTAGCCGTCCTTGATGGACGAGGCGGTGGTGCCGTTCCACCAGCCCTGCGCCGGCAACGTCGTCTCCACGGTCAGCGTGTCCTTGACCGCCGGCGTGATCTTGATCGAGTTGGCCTTGCTGGTGATCTTGCAGTTGCCGTATTTGCCGGAGCCGCCCGCCGACGAACCGCCGCCGCTCGAGCTCGAACCGCATGCTGCCAGGGAGCTGGCCAGAGCCACTGCGCCGACGATGCTGAGAGTACGTGTGAATGCCATGACCTGGAATTCCTTCCGCAGGGACATCGCCGAGCATCGGGGAATGCCGCCCGGCCTGTGTGCGAGTCACCATATGGCGGTCGACCGGGATTACGTGGGAATTCTGCTGAATGAGCGACTATTCGTTATCGAGCGGCGGTGCTGCCGTCCTGTGTTGCGGTATGGCGTTCGGCGCGCGACGCGCCACGGCTCCGCAGCAGTGTGCGGTGGAGGTGGCGCACGAAACCGACCGAGACGACGCACCAGATCGCGAAGGCAAGCCACAGCTCGACGCGGCCGATGTGTTCGACCCACGGCAGTTCCTCGACCTGTCCCAGGTGCATCGAGGCCACGGCATACATGCCGAGCGGGAAGACCACACTCCAGAGGCTGACGTCATACGCCAGGGACATGCGCCGCACGAAGTGCCGCCAGCAGAACGCCACCATCAGCATCGGCAGCAACCAGGAGGCGAACGACCAGAACATCACGGTGGCCGCGTCCAGGATCGGTTGCACGTTGGTCACCACCGCGGAGCCGGGCGAGTCCAGGATCTCGGCGCCGGCCAGCACGGTGATCGACGCGGCACCCATGCAGACCCAATAGGACGGCGCGAAGTCGGCGTCGTAGAGCATCTCCCGCAACGCGATCAGCATGCTCTCGGCGCCATACAGGAAGACGCCGACCGACCAGGCGACGACTGCGAGCATGGCAAAGAGGTGCTCGGCAGCGTGCAGGTGCCGCTCGAGTATGGCGGCCATCGTCGCGACCGACTGGCTGGAGACCACCCACAGGAACCAGGAACCGTTGGCGTTGCGCACGGTCGGGCGGTGCGATCGATCGAGCATGGTCGCCCAGGGCACGGCATACCCCAGCAGCAGCCAGGCGGTGAAGCCGAGGACGAAGAGCACCAGCGCGAGCACGATCAGACCGTGGGCGGACACGCCGCCGGCGAGCACCCCGGCCGCGGCGACCGAGGTGAAGTAGCCGAACGCCAACTGGGGGTCGAAGAAGTCGGCGACCGCTCGCGAGGTGAATTCGATCAGTCGCCAGACGTTGCAGATCGCCAGCACGACGAACGCCGCACCGGCGATGATCAACAACAGGTCCGCCAGTCGGGTCGCCCCATCCAGTCGCAGGCCGGAGGAGACGATGCCGGTGGCCATCACGAGCGCGAAATAGCCCGGCGACAACCGGCTGACGGCCTCCCGCGTCCGCTCGAGCACCTCCATGACCACGGGGCGACGCTACCGCCGTCGGCTCGGCTCCGGCTGGGTGGCGCGGTGGTCGTTCACGGCCGCCGCCGATGAGCGCGTTGTGCACACCCCCAAGGTCGCTGCCGGGTCGTCCACAGGAAGGACGTTCGCCGCTGCCCCGCAACCGAGGACATACCTACTGTCGTCGGCATGTCCGACGACCCAGATCAGATCCGCGAACAAGCACGCCGTGCCGCCCGACTGGCGACGCAGGCGCGCAGCGCAGCCACTTCGGTCAGCAGCAACAGTTCGGTGCGCTGGCAGAGCCTGGGCGCCGAGCGATACCGCAAAAAGCTCACCGATCGGGCGACCGAGTTCCGGGACCGGGCCGACGACCTCGACCACCTCAGTCGCCTGCTCTACAGCCACGCCCGCCACGTGTCGGACCACGAGAACGTCGTCAAGTCCGTCGTGCACCTCGTCGCACCCGTCACCGGGTTCCTGTCGTGACCGCCGTGAGCGTCACCCTCGCGCAGCGGCCGGTCCGGCAGTCGGAGTTGCGGACGGTCACCGACCGACTGACGGCCGGGGCACACGCGTCGATCAGTGCCCGCACCCGGACTCGTGCACTCGCCGTGCTGGCCCGCGCGACCGGCGAGGACTTCGAGCTGCTGCTGCCCTCCGACGGGGTGTGGCGACTCATCAGCGGCCCGGCTGACCGGCTCGGCGCAGAGCTCGTCGGCCTCGCCACCATGCTGGAAGATGTCACCGGGACAGGACCGACGAGCGAGGCATCACCACTCCCGGACATCCCGCCGCTGGCTCCCGGTGAGCTCCTCGCGCTGGCAGAGGTGATCCGGCAAGGTGACTGCGAACGCCTCGACGCGGCCCGTGACGAGCTCGAACTGCCGGGGCTTCCTTGGTGGGTCACCCAATTCGCGTGGGGTGCCGAAGCGGTCTTGGCGCTGCGACTGACCGCGCCGGGCATCGAGGGCTTCGCCACCATGCTGCACCTGTTACCCGGCGGCTGGGGCTGTCTGAGCGCCGACGCCGACGACGACCTGGCCTTCCGGCCCATGACGAGCATCCAGGTGCAGGCACGGATCAATGCCTTCGCCGACCTGCTGCAGGGGTGTGCCCATGCCAACCACTGACACCGCACCGCAGTGCACGGTCGGCGGCGGCTCCGGGTCCACCGAGGCCCACTTCCTCGACATGCGCACGACGGCAACGCGGCTGGACACCTCCGGCGACGACGCACGACACCTGTGCACCTCGGTGGTGCGCATCGGATTGTCGCTGCCCGCCAAGAGCGCCATCCTCTCCCCCGGATCGGCGCTGCGCATCACCGAGCAGATCGCCACGTTGACGGTCGATCTCGGCGGACTGGCACTGCGGATGGAGTTCGTCGCACGCACGCTGCGGTGGAGCGCCACGGCATACGAACTCGCGGACGCGACGCAACGTGCGGCCTTTGCGGCGCTCACCATCGCCACGACCCCGCAGCGATTGCTGACCGACATCGCGCTCGCCGCGACCCAGGCCTCGCTCGAACACCCCCTTCCACCGTCCACCGGGTCACGTTCGGAATACGGCGCCGAGTTCGTCCGCAACGGCAAGGCGTGGTTCGACAGCTTCGATTCGCACCTGCAGCAGGACGTGGCGGACGATCCCGCGCTGGTCGACGGCGCGGTCGCCTGGACCAGCTTCCTGACGCCGGTCGTGTCGCACAGTTCGCCTGTGGTGACGGCAGCGTTCGGTCCGGCCCCCACCGACTACGAAGGACAGATCGGCTGGCTGCTCGCCAGCGGCCGGAGGCTCGGCTGGTTCGCAGACTCGAAACCGTTGCGCATCAACCAAACTCGAAGCTCACAGCAGCCTACCAAGCAGCGGCGGTTGAGCGACATCGTCGCGCAAGCCGCCGCGACGGAGCATGAGTCCAACTCCGACCACTCGGTGGTGCACGTTCGTCGTGTCGTCGGAGCCGACGGCACGGGCGCCTGGGTGGTGTCCATCCCCGGCACGACGCACTGGAACCTCACCAGCGACCACGGCCCGTCGTCCACTGCCGCCAACCTGGCGAGCATGGCCGGCACGAAACACGCGCTTTACCCCGCGATCGACAAGGCGATGACAGCCGCCATGAGGGAGGCAGGCGTGCGACCCGGCAGCGAGCCGGTCATGATGGCCGGACACAGCCAGGGCGGCATCGTCGCCACCCGGCTGGCGGCCGACCAGCACTTCCGCGAGAAGTTCGACGTCACGGAGGTCGTCACCGCCGGGTCGCCGATCGGCCGGATCGACGTGCCCAAGAGCGTCAACGTGCTGTCCGTGGAGAACATCCACGACCCGGTGCCGCGGGCCGATGGTGTGCCCAACCCGGACACGACCAACCGGACCAACATCGTCTGCGAGACGCCGAAGGGCGAAAGGCTGGACGGCCTCGTCGACGCGCACGACGCGTCGCGTTACGCCCGCTCGGCCGCGGAACTGACGCCGGATCGTGGCGAAGGACAACTCTCGCAGTGGTACGCGCGCAACCACCGATTCCTCGACGGCAAGGACACCGATTTCACCTTCCAGCTGCGACGACCGTGACGAGCTTCATGCTGGATCCAGTGCGTTCGGGTCCGACTCGGTCATCGCTCCCTCGAACTGCGACATGTAGAGACGGTGATAGGCGCCCTCGGCCGCGAGCAGATCGTCGTGGCCGCCCTGTTCGACGATGTGGCCGTCCTCCATGACCAGGATCGTGTCGGCATCGCGGATCGTCGAGAGCCGGTGTGCGATCACGAAACTGGTGCGGTCCGACCGCAGCGCCGCCATCGCCTCCTGCAGCAGCACCTCGGTGCGCGTGTCCACCGACGAGGTCGCCTCGTCCAGGATCAGCATCGCCGGGTCGGCCAGGAACGCCCGAGCGATGGTGATCAGCTGTCGTTCGCCGACCGATACCCCGGAGCCCTCCTCGTCGATGACGGTGTCGTAGCCGTCGGGCAGCGACCGCACGAAGCGGTCGACGAAGGTCGCCTCCGCCGCGGCGTGGATCTGCTCCTCGGTCGCGTCCATCCGGCCGTAGGCGATGTTGTCGCGGATCGACCCGTGGAAGAGCCAGGCGTCCTGCAGCACCATGCCGATCCGCGAGCGCAGATCATGCCTGCTGATCGTGGTGATGTCCTGACCGTCGATGAGGATGCGCCCGGAGTCCAGCTCGTAGAAGCGCATGATCAGGTTGACCAGTGTCGTCTTGCCGGCGCCGGTCGGTCCCACGATCGCCACCGTCTGGCCCGGCCGGACCGCGAGCGACAGGTCTTCGATCAGCGGCGCGTCCGGCGCATAACCGAAGCCCACGCGCTCGAACTCCACCGCGCCACGTGTCGGCGCCATCGGCGTGTGCGCGTCCGGGCGCTGCTCCGGCGCGTCCAACACCTCGAAGACGCGTTCGGCGCTCGCCACACCCGACTGCATGAGGTTGACCATCGAGGCCATCTGGGTCAACGGCTGGGTGAACTGCCGCGAATACTGCACGAACGCGGTGACGTTGCCCAGCGTCATCGACCCGTTGGCCACCTGCAACCCGCCGAGCACACACACCACGACGTACTGCAGGTTGCCGACGAACATCATGATCGGCATCACCAGTCCGCTGACGAACTGCGCCCGCCAGCTGACCGTGGTGAGCTGGTCGTTCGTGCCGTCGAACGACGCGTCCACCTCGCCCTGCCGGCCGAAGACCTTGACCAGCTCGTGCCCCGTGAACGTCTCCTCGATCTGCGCGTTCAGTGCGCCGGTGTGGCCCCACTGCGCGATGAACAGCTTCTGCGAGCGCTTCATCACCTGCCCGGTGACCAGCATCACGATCGGTATGGCGATCATCGCCACCAGCGTCAGCCACCAGGAGATCGTCAGCATCATCACCACGACACCGATGACCGTCAGCCCGTTGACCAGCAACTGACTGATGGTCTGCTGCATCGACTGGCCGATGTTGTCGATGTCGTTGGTGACCCGCGAGAGCAGCTCGCCGCGGGGCTGGCCGTCCAGGTAACTGAGCGGCACCCTGTTGATCTTCGCCTCGACGTCCTTGCGCAGGGTGTTCATGGTGTCCTGCACGACCCGGTTGAGCAGCCGCGCCTGGACGAACTGGAAGGCACCGGCGGCCAGATACAGGCACAGCACCACCAGCAGGATCCGGCCGAGCGTGCCGAAGTCGATCCCCACGCCGGGCACCAGGTCCATGCCCGACACCATGTCGGCGAAGGTGTCCTGACCGCGGTCGCGCAACGCCTGCACGACCTGTTGTTTGCTCTGCCCCTGCGGGAGATGCGATGCCACCGCCCCCGAGTAGATGGTGTCGACCGCCTTGCCGAGCACCTTGGGCCCGACCACGTTGAGAGCGACAGCCGCGACCGTCAGCACCAGGATGGTGACCAACCGGGCCCGGTGGGGACTCAACCGGCGCAGCAACCGTTGCGCCGAGCCGCTGAAATCCTTGGACTTCTCCGCCATACCGACGCCCATGTGCGGCCCGCCGCCGCGGCGGACGGGTTTGGCCGCGCGGTCCGCGGGCACCGCCGGCAGGTCCTGCTTCGCGGGGGTCTTCCTGACCATCACGCGGCCTCCTCACCGGTGCCGCCCTGAGAGGCGACGATCTCGCGATAGGCCTCGCAGGTCACCAGCAGGTCGTCGTGCGTGCCCATGCCGACCACGTCGCCGTCCTCCAGCACCAGGATGATGTCCGCAGTGCGGATGGTCGAAACCCGCTGGGCGACAATGAAAACTGTCGCATCGAGAACGTGCGGTGCGAGCGCTTCACGCAACCTTCGGTCGGTCGCCAGGTCCAACGCGGAGAAGGAGTCGTCGAAGAGATAGATCCGCGGCTGCGCCACGAGCGCACGAGCGATGCACAGGCGCTGGCGTTGTCCACCGGACACGTTGGTGCCGCCCTGCGTGACGGCGGCGTCGAGCCCGCCGTCCATCCGCTCGACGAAGTCGCGGGCCTGGGCGATCTCCAACGCCCGCCAGAGCTGCTCGTCGGTCGCGTCCGGGTTGCCGTAGCGCAGGTTGCTGGCGACGGTGCCGGAGAAGAGGTAGGCCTTCTGCGGAACGATGCCGACGTGTCCCCACAACAGCTGCGGGTCCAGATCCCGCACGTCGACACCGTCGATGCGCACTGCACCGGAGGTCGTGTCGAAGAGACGTGCGATCAGCGAGAGCAGGGTCGACTTGCCCGATCCGGTCGAGCCGATGATCGCCACGGTCTGGCCCGGTTCGGCATGCAGGCTCACCGAGCGCAGCACCGGATCGTCGGCACCCGGGTATTGCATGGTGGCCTCGTCCAGCTCGACGACGCCCCGCACGTGGGTGGGCGTGACCGGCTGCATCGGCGGCTGCACCGAGGGTTGGGTGTCGACCACCTCGGTGATCCGCTCCGCTGCCACCGAGGCACGCGGAATCATCATGAACATGAAGGTCGCCATCATCACCGACATCAGGATCTGGATCAGATAGGTCATGTATGCCGAGAGGGAGCCGATCTGCACGTCACCGTTCGCGACCTGATGGGCACCGAACCACCAGACGCCGATCGTCGACAGGTTCATGACCGTGATGACCGTCGGGAACATGATCATCATCAGGCTGCCGACCTTGGTCGAGATCTCGGTGAGGCTGTCGGTCGCCCCGTCGAAGCGCCGCTCCTCATACCGCTCGCGGGTGAACGCGCGGATCACCCGGACACCCGAGAGGTGTTCGCGCATCACCCGGTTGACGATGTCGATGCGCTGCTGCACCAGGCGGAACCCGGGCACCATCTTGCGGACCACGGAGCCGACCGCCGCGCCGAGCACGATGACCGCGATGAGCACCAGCCACGACAGACCGGCGTCCTGGCGCAGCGACATGATGACCCCGCCGATCATCATGATCGGTGCACCGACCATCAGCGTGCAGCTCATCAGCACCAGCGTCTGGACCTGCTGCACGTCGTTGGTGCTGCGGGTGATCAGGGACGGTGCACCGAACTGGTTCATCTCCCGCGCCGAGAACCGACCGACCGACCGGAAGATCGACGCGCGGGTGTCGCGCCCGAAGAACATCGCGATCCGGGCGCCGAAGAACGCAGCGCCGATCGATCCGACGACCTGCACGAGGGAGACCCCGAGCATGATCGCGCCGGTCCGCCAGATGTAGCCGGTGTCGCCCTGGGTGACGCCATTGTCGATGATGTCGGCGTTGAGCGTCGGTAGGTAGAGGTTGGCGCCGACATTGACCAGTTGCAGCAGCACCAACCCCAGCAACAGCCCGCGATACGGCGCGAGCCGGTCCCGAATGAGTATGAAGAGCATCTACTTCCCCCGAATCTGTTTCCCTGCCAACCGTTCCGGCATGCCACCCTCGAGCGGACCGGTCGCCCACGGGGCCGGACGCGTCGACACGCCATACAAAATCGTCTGCACGATCACCTCGGGTGCCAGCACCTCGCCGTCGTTGATGTGCTTGTGGCTCCCGCTGAAGGTCAGCAACCGCAACAGCCGGGTGACCTCCGGCACCGGCAGGCGCAGCTGGTCGGCATACGGATCGAGCAGCCGCAGCACACACGAGCCCAGCTCCGCTTCCTGGCGCCGCTGCCGCACGGGGTCCCGGAACCGTTCGGGCGGCCCCACCATGCTGAAGGCGCCCATGATGTCGAAGATCTCCTGGAACCTGGCCTGCAGCACAGCGACCAGGTCGATCATCACCGTTTCCAGGCCCGCGCCGCCATCGATTTTCCCGAGATCCTCCTGCAGCGAGCGTGGGTCGAAGGTCCGCTCGATGACGGCGTCGAAGAAGGAGTCCTTGTTGGCGAAGACCCGGAAGATGGTGCCTTCGGCGACCCCGGCCGCTTCGGCGATCTGCCGGGTGGTGGGCAGCGTATGGCGCTCACGAATGACACCGATCGCCGCCTGGATCAAGGCTTCTCGGCGTTCCTGTGGCGGCAGCGGTGCCGCGCGACCGCTGCTTCTGGTGGACCCGGACGCACCCATGACATCGCACGCTAACACAACTGAGTGAGCACTCACTCAGTTTCCTGAATGGCAGCACGGCAATGCCGGCCGCTCCCCTGACGGGAACGGCCGGCAGCCGGCACGGAGGGGACCCGGTGCAGCGACCCAGCGCTCGGACCCAGCGGGAACGGATCAGCCGAGGCCGTTGTCCGAGACGAACTGCTTGGCCACGCTCGCCGCATCCTTGTGATCGACCTGGACCTGCTTGTCCATGGCCGCCAGCTTGTCGGTGGTCAGCTTGGCCTGCACTGCGTTGAGCACCGACTGCACCTTCGCGGATGCCTTCGCCTTGCGGATCAGCGGCACAACGTTGTCGCTACCGAAGACGTGCTTGGGGTCCTTCAGCACCACGAAACCGTCGGCCTTGATCGACGGGTCGGTGGTGAAGATGTTCGCCGCCTGCGCCTGGCCGTTCTTCAGCGCCTGCACGATGGCGGTGCCCTGCAGTGCCCGGAAGCTCTTCGGCACCAGGTTGTACTTCTCCTTCAGGCCCTTCAGACCCTGCTCGCGCGTCTGGAACTCCGCCGGCGCGGCGAACGTCACCTCACTGGAGTGCTTGGCCAGATCGCCGATCGTCTGCAGGCCCCACTTGTCGGCGGTCTCCTTGGTGACCGTGACCGTGTTGGAGTCCTCGGCCGCGGCCGCGTCGAGCACGATCTCGCCTGCCGGCAGCTTCTTGGTGAGCGCGGCCCGGACGGCGTCGGGCGCCGTCTGGGTGGCGGACGGTTCGTAGAAGGTCAGCAACGAGTAGGCATATTCGGGGACCAGGTCGATCGAGCCCTGCTGCAACGCCTTCAGGTAGACCTCGCGGGCGCCGATCGGGTCCCCGGTGGTCGCCTTGAGGCCCTTGGCGTTGAGCGCCGCGGCATAGATGTCGGCGATGAGCTGCGACTCCGGGAAGTTCGCGGCGCCGACGTGGATCGTGCCGGCCTCGGCCCCGCCGGTCGGCACCGCGGCGCTCGAGCCGGAGCCCGTGCCGAGCGGATTGCTGCTGCCGCCACCGCACGCGGCGAGCGCCAGCGTCGCGGCGATGCCCAGAGCGGTCGCGGAGAGTGTGCGCTTCATGATGGTTCCTTCATCTCGGTGATTGGCCTGGGAATGGTCGTGAGGTGCGTGCATGCCGTCGGAGTCAGGCGGCGTGTGCGGACTCGGCTGCGGCGGCCGTCGTGCGCGACCTCCGGCGGGACGCCCCGGAGGTGCGCAGACCGCCCGGCACGCTGACCTGTTGCAGGACGGCGAGGAGCCCATCGACGACCAGCGCGAGCGCGGCGACCAGGATCGCCCCACCCGCCATCTGCGCGTAATCGGAGTTGGCGAGGCCGTCGATCAGGTAACGGCCGAGGCCGCCGACACTGATCGCCGCCGCGATCGTGGCCGTCGCGATGATCTGCAGGGCCGCGCTGCGCACACCGGAGAAGATGAGCGGCAGGGCGCAGGGCAACTCGACACGGGCAAGCACCTGACGGCCCGACATGCCCATGCCGTATGCCGCGTCGCGCGCCGCGGGATCCACCTCGCTGACGCCGCTGTAGGCACCGGCCAGCAGCGGCGGTATGGCAAGAATGACGAGCACGATCACGGTCGGGACGAGGTAGGCCGAGTCCCCGGTGAGGCGGGACACGAACCACATCGCGACCACGAAGAGCAGGCCGAGGCTCGGGATCGCACGGAAGGCGTTGGCCACCGCGATGATCCACTTGCCCTTGCCGGTGTGCCCGATCAACGCGCCGATCGGCAGTGCGATCAGCGCCGCGATCAGCAGGCTCTCGCCGGAATACTGCAGGTGCTCCAGCAACCGGTGCAGGATGCCGGTGTCGCCCTGCCAGTGCGCGCCATCGGTCAGCCAGCGCCATACGGACCCCGTCATGCGGACACCGCTCGTTGCCACGGCGTCAGCAGCCGGGTGATCGCCTGGATCACCAGGTCGAAGATCAGCGCCAGCACCAGGCAGCCGACCACTCCGGTCCAGACCTCCGCCCAGTAGCTGGTCTGGTAGCCGTCCGTCAGGTAGAACCCGAGTTGGCGGATGCCCAGCAACGCCGCGACGCTCACGATGGCGACGTTGCTGACGGCGGCGACCCGCAGACCGGCGGAGATCACCGGCACCGCGAGCGGCAGCTCGACCCCGAAGAAGCGGCGGATCGGGGTGTATCCCATGGCGATCGCCGCCTGTGTCGTCTCCTCCGAGACCGCACCCAGTGCGTCGGCCACCGTTCGGACCAGCAGCGCCAGGGTGTAGATCGTCATCGCGATGATGACGTTGATCGGGGCGATGATGCTGGTCCCGACGATGAGCGGCATCAGCACGAAGAGCGCGAGCGACGGGATCGTGTAGAGCAGGCTCGAGCCGCCGACGAGCAGGACCCGCAGCCATGACGCGCGACGAGCCAGCCAGCCGAGCGGCAGCGAGATCAGCAGGCCGATGACCAGCGGGAATCCGGCGAGCCACGCGTGCTCGACGCCGCGGCTGAGGATGTCGGACCAGTGGTCCTGGATGAAGGAGAACACCGGTGGCTACTCGCCGTGCGAGGCGTTGACGGTGGCGGCGGTGTCGACGGCCTGTTGCGGCGCGATGTCGGCCTCGTCGACCTCGGGGCGGTCCGTGGCCTCGATCGCCTGCAGCACCTGATGCGCGCGGACGGTGCCCAGCAGCCTGCCGTCATCGGCAGCAATGACGCCGCGACGACTGGGTGACGACAACGCCGCATCGAGCGCCGAACGCAACGGGCCCGAAGCGCGAGCCACCGTGCCGCCGCGGTGCAGCATCGCCGGGTCGATCGGTGCTGTGATCACCGACGGCTGGATCCAGCCGACCGGTCGGCCGTCGTCCACCACGAGCAGCCACTCGTCGTCCGTTGCCGCCCGGGCCTGCTCGGGCGTCGTGCCCAACGGCACCGTGACCTCTGCAGCCAACGGCAGCGGCGGCGTCTCGGCGAAGGTCAACGCTCGATATCCGCGGTCCCGGCCGATGAAGTCGGCGACGAAGTCGTCGATCGGATGGGCGAGCAGGTATGCCGGGTCTGCCAATTGGGCCAGTCGGCCGCCGACCCGCATGACCACGATCTGGTCGCCGAGCTTGAGCGCCTCGTCGATGTCGTGGGTGACGAAGACGATCGTCTTGCCGAGGTCCCGCTGCAGACGCAGGAACTCGTCCTGCAGTTGCTCCCGCACCACCGGGTCCACGGCGCTGAACGGCTCGTCCATCAGCATCACCGGCGGGTCGGCGGCCAGCGCGCGGGCGACGCCGACGCGCTGCTGCTGACCGCCGGACAGCTGTGACGGCCAGCGGTCGGCGAACCGCCCTGGCAGCCCGACGAGTTCGAGCACCTCGCGGGCCCGCTCGCGCGCCCTGGCCTTCGGGGTGCCGAGCAGTTGCGGCACCGTCGCCACGTTGTCGACGACCCGCTTGTTGGGGAACAGGCCGGCGTGCTGGATGACGTAACCGATGCCCCGGCGCAGCTTCGCGGCATTGAAGGTCTGGACGTCCTCACCGTCGATGGAGATGCTGCCGCTGGTGGGCTCGATCATCCGGTTGATCATCCGCAACGACGTCGTCTTGCCGCACCCGGACGGTCCCACCAGGACGGTGATCTGGCCGGTCGGGGCATCGAAGGACAGGTCGTCGACGGCGGTCGCACCGTCGGCGTACTGCTTGACCACCTGCTCGAAGCGGATCATGGTCACCCAACGTAGTGCAGGCCACCGACATCCTGTCACGTCAGACCCGGCAACGTGCCCGGCGAGCGATGCCTTTCTCGCACGCTGCGAGGCTGCGAGGTCAGGGACGCAGCAGCGTCTGCTGCAGGAACTCGTTCGTATGGCGGTGCCACGCGCGCGCTCGCAGCAGCATCGCGTGGGCGTCGGGCAACTGGACGCTGCGCGCGTCCCCGCCCGCCGCGACGATCCGGCCGGCGAGCCGTGAGCTCTCCCGCGGATCGGTGATGACGTCCTTGCGGCCGTGCAACAGCAGCGTGTGTCGGCCGAGGAAGGGCTCGACGTCGTACTGCCGCGGGATCCACGGCGCCATACCGACGATGCTGACCACCCCCTCGCAGCCGGCGAGTTCGAGTGCGACCCGACCCCCCATCGAATGACCGACCAGCGCGAGCGGCACGCCCGGGTAGAGCTCGTGCAACCGCCCCAGCGCCCACCGAGCATCCACGACCGGTGAGCGGGCGTCACCGTTGTATCCGCGCACCGCGTCGCGCAGCACCGCGGGTGCGATGCGGCCGCCGGCACTGTGCTCGATGCTGCGCGCGACGGCCACCATCCGCAGCACCGGGGGGCTGGCCTTGAAGGTGCGCTGCAGACCGTGTTCGGCGCCGCCGTGCAGCAGCAGGGCGATCGCCTCCGGGCGGTGCCTGCCGTCCGGCAGCGTGAGGAAGGGGTGTGCCTCCGGTCGCACCTGCGCGTGCGCCGGACCGACCTCGAAGCGGGGCCTCATGCGGTCGCGCTCACAGCTGCGACCGGTGGAAGTTGTCGTAGGACCGGCTCGCGGTCGGGCCCCGCTGGCCTTGGTAGTGAGAGCCGTATTTCGCGCTGCCATAAGGGCTTTCGGCCGGACTACTGAGCTGGAAGAAGCACAGCTGGCCGATCTTCATGCCCGGCCACAGCTTGATCGGCAGGGTCGCGACATTGGACAACTCCAGGGTCACGTGGCCGGAGAACCCCGGGTCGACGAAGCCGGCGGTCGCGTGGGTGAGCAGGCCCAGCCGGCCCAGGCTCGACTTGCCCTCCACCCGTGCGGCGACGTCGTCCGGCAGCGTCACCTGCTCGTAGGTCGAGCCGAGCACGAACTCCCCTGGGTGCAGCACGAACGGCTCGCCCGCGTCGGTCTCGATCAGCCGGGTCAGTTCGTCCTGCTCGGCGGCCGGATCGATGAACGGATACTTGTGATTGTCGAACAGCCGGAAGAAGCGATCCAGTCGGAAGTCGATGCTCGAAGGCTGGATCATCGTCTCGTCATACGGGTCGAGACGCACGCGTCCGGCGTCGATCTGGGCGCGAATGTCGCGGTCGGAGAGCAGCACGGGGGTCACGCTACCCGGCGGGCCCGTGCGCCGGTGGCGCCGCGCGTGGGTTAGACTCCTGCCGGTCCGAAATCGCCCCCGCGGCAGCGTGTCAGGGGAGCGGCTTTCGCGGCACGCGAGTGTAGTTCAATGGTAGAACATCAGCTTCCCAAGCTGAATACGCGAGTTCGATTCTCGTCACTCGCTCTTCACTGCGTTTCTTGCGGTCGACTCCTCACCGCCCTCCTGCGGCTCGGGCTCGCTCGCCCCGCGCCGCAGCCGCGCCGACCGTTGTCTCGCGGACCGTCCACTCGCCCTTCCGTCGCCAACGCTGGTCGCTCACCACCTCCCCGGTTCGACTCCGCACCGCCCGCCTGCGGCTCGGGCTCGCGCCGTTCTGCCGATTTGACACCGTCGAAACTACATGCGTGCAACTACAGCATGTTGGGTCTTGGCAAAGTCGCCACCACTAGATAATGTGTCTCACGCAGTTGGTTCGGGCACGGACACTGACCGCCACGGTGGTCGTCGATCGTGCCCGAGGAAAGAGGGAAGCCGGTGAGATTCCGGCACTGCCCCCGCAGCGGTGAGTGAGGACGAACGTCGTCATCAGCACTGGGCCGACCAGCCCGGGAAGCGACGACCAGTAGGTGTGCGTCTGGCACGGAGTCACGAGTCCGAAGACCTGCCACTGCCCCGTTCACGTTCGTGGACGGGTCCGACCGCAGCCCGCGCGGGAAGGGCTGACGAACGAGCGGTGGCATGCCCCATCTGCGTGCGCTGCCCGCTCGCCGTCCCTCCTCGCCGGACGACCAGCGAGGACAGACGGGAGACACCGCACGTGGCCATACACGTCACCAAACGCGACGGTTCGCGCGAGCCGTATGACGCAGACCGCATCAACCGGGCGATCGAGAGGGCGGCCGACGGCCTGCCGAACGCCATGTCGATGACTATGCAGATCGCCTCGGAGCTGGCGATCACCCTCTTCGACGGCATCACCACCGAGCAACTCGACGAAGCCGCCATCTCGGTCGCGGTGCAGAACGTCAAGGACGACCCCGACTTCGACGTCATCGCCTCCCGTCTGCTGCTCAAGACGATCTACAAGAAGGTGCTGGGCGACTTCGAGACCCAGTCCGAGCTTGCGTTGCTGCACCAGGCGCGCTTCCCCGGCTACGTCCGCGAGTCGGTCGAGGACGGGCTCTTCGATCCCCGGCTGGCGTCGGCGTTCAACCTGGAGCAGCTCGCGGCCGCGCTCGACCACCACCTGGACGACGGGCTGCGCTACATCGGCATCGTCACCCTCAAGAACCGTTACATGGCAACGGATTCCAGTCGTCGACCGCTCGAGGTCCCGGCATACTTCTGGATGCGTGTCGCGATGGGTATGTCGGTGGGCGAGAAGGACCCGACCCAGGCCGCGATCGGCTTCTACCGCAAGATGGCGTCGCTGGACTACCTGGCGGCCGGCTCGACGCTGGTCAACGCCGGCACCGTCACCCCGCAACTGTCCAACTGCTTCGTGATGCAGATGGACGACGACATCGAGCACATCGCCAAGTCGATGCGCGACGTCATGTGGCTGACCAAGGGCACCGGGGGCATCGGCCTCTCGGTCTCCAAACTGCGCTCGGAAGGCAGTCCGATCCGCAGCAACAACACCTCGTCCACCGGGCCGATCCCCTTCATGCACACCATCGACTCGATCCTGCGGGCCGTCTCCCGCGGCGGGAAGAAGTTCGGGGCGCTGTGCTTCTATATGGAGAACTGGCACCTGGACTTCCCGCAATTCATCGATCTGCGGCAGAACGCCGGCGACCCCTACCGACGCACCCGGACCGCCAACACCGCGGTCTGGCTGTCCGACGAGTTCATGAAGCGCGTCGTCGCCGATGACGACTGGTATCTCTTCGACCCGCTGGAGACCCCGGACCTGGTGGAGCTGGTCGGCGACGACTTCTCCCGCCGCTACCAGGAGTATTCCGCTCTGGCCGAGGCCGGGAAGCTGCGCTCCTTCAAGAAGATCCGCGCCCGCGCGCAGTGGAGATCGATCCTGGTCTCGCTGCAGACGACCTCGCACCCGTGGCTGACATGGAAGGACACCGTCAACCAGCGCGCGCTCAACGACAACACCGGCACGATCCACCTGTCGAACCTGTGCACCGAGATCACGCTGCCGCAGGACCGCGACAACGTGTCGGTGTGCAATCTGGCCTCGATCAACCTCTCGCGACACCTGATGCCCACCCCACGAAGTTCGACTCCCCCGCTGCGCTCCTCCGTCGATACTTCGCGGGGACCCCGGGCTATCGAGGATGAGCGTCGCCAAGAGTGGGACTGGGATTGGGACCGACTCGCCGAGTCCGCCCGTCTCGCCGTGCGTCAGCTGGACAACCTGATCGACATCACGCGCTCCTCGGTGCCCGAGTCGGAGCACTCCAATGACCGGAACCGCGCGATCGGCCTGGGAATCATGGGCTTCACCGACGTGGTGGAGAAGTTGGGTCTGTCCTACGCCTCGGAGGAGGCGGCCGACCTGATCGACCGGCTGACCGAGTTCATCAGCTGGCACGCCATCGACGCCTCGTGTGATCTGGCGGTCGAGCGCGGCGCCTACCCCAACTTCCCGGGATCCGGCTGGTCCCGCGGGCTGGTGCCGATCGACACGCTCGAGGTGCTGGAGCAGCGACGTGGTGTGGAGGTCGACGTGCCCCGGACCGCGCAGCTGGACTGGGATGAGCTGCGCGCCCGCGTCAAGGACGGCGTGCGGAACGCGACGTTGATGGCGATCGCGCCGACGGCCTCCATCGGCCTTGTCGCGGGCACCACGCCGGGGCTGGATCCGCAGTTCTCCCAACTGTTCTCGCGCACGACCTCGTCCGGAAAGTTCCTGGAGGTCAACCGCAACCTGGTCACAGCGTTGCAGGAGCGCGGCCTGTGGGACACGATCCGCGAGGAGCTGCTGCGTTCACGCGGCGACCTCTCGGCGGTGTCCGGTGTGCCGGAGGATCTATTGGAGGTCTTTCAGACTTCCTTCCAGCTGCCGGCCACGGCATACCTGCAGGTCGCCTCGCGGGCGCAGAAGTGGATCGATCAGGCGATCAGCCGCAACATCTACCTGGAGTCGCGGGACATCGGTGGCATGAGCGACCTGTATGTCGACGCGTGGCGCAAGGGTGTCAAGACGACCTACTACCTGCACATGAAACCGCGCCACCGCGCGGAGCAGTCGACCGTCAAGGTCAACAAGGCCGTCGAAAGCGGCCGGGCCGGAAGCGGATTCGGCTTTGCGCGCAAGGCAGCGACGCCCCCTCCCGAGCAGGCAGAAACCCCGAAGAACGCGCCGGTCGCCGAATTCGAAGAGGGCTTCACCTGCCCCACCGACCCCCAGGAACTTCTCGAATGCGAGGCATGCCAATGACATCCACGACTCCCGACACCCAGACGTCCATCCTCGGCACTGGCGTCCAGGACGGCCTGTTGCTCAAGCCGATCCGCTACCAGTGGGCATACGACCTGTACAACCAGGCCGTCGCCAACACGTGGTTCCCGCACGAGATCCAGCTCGGGGAGGACCTCGGCGACTTCGAGCGGATGACGGACGAGGAGCGGCATGCCGTCACCTTCCTGATGAGCTACTTCAATCCCAACGAGCTGCTGGTCAACAAGGCGCTGGCCTTCGGCGTGTACCCGTATGTCGGCGCGCCCGAGGCACACCTCTACCTGGCCAAGCAGATGTGGGAGGAGGCCAACCACTGCATGGCGTTCGAATACGTGCTGGAGACCTTCCCCATCGACCGTGACGAGGCGTATGCCGCCCACGTCGACATACCGTCGATGGCCGCCAAGGAGGAGTTCGAGGTCCGCTACATCCAGCGGATGGCGGAACAGACGCTGGACATCACCACGACCGAGGGCAAGCGCGACTTCGTGCGTAACCTCGTCGCGTACAACGTTGTGCTGGAAGGCATCTGGTTCTACAGCGGCTTCATGGTGGCGCTGAGCTTCCGGCAGCGGAACCTGCTGCGCAACTTCGGCTCGCTGATCGACTGGATCGTGCGCGACGAGTCGCTGCACCTGAAGTTCGGGATCAACCTCATCCTCACCGTGCTCGAGGAGAACCCCGACCTGCAGACCCAGGAGTTCGCCGACGAGATCCAGCAGATGATCTTCGACGCGGTCGAGATGGAGGAGCAGTACAACCGCGACCTGCTGCCGCGCGGCATCCTCGGCCTGAACGCCGACTACATCAACACCTATGTGCGCTACCTGGCCGACCGCCGACTGGAGGAGCTGGGCTTCGGACCGCACTGGGGTGTCAGCAATCCGGCGAAGTGGATGGCGACCGCGAACGACACGCTGGAGCTGGTCAACTTCTTCGAGTCGATCAACACCAGCTACGAGGTGGACGCCCAAGCCGGATCGTAGCCCTGGGCGTGACGTCATCGAGCCGTTCGATGCGGCGCGCGAGGTCCACGCCTCGCGCGCCGAGCGGTCCGGATGCGCCGGCGTCGAGGCTGCTGCGGCTCGGCCCGGCGTTCGTCGCCGCGATCGCATATGTCGACCCGGGCAACATCGCTACCAACACGACCGCCGGCGCCCGGTACGGATTCGGGCTGCTGTGGGTCGTCCTGCTCGCGGTCGCGGCCGCCGGGCCGGTGCAGTACCTGTCGGCGAAACTCGGTGCGGTCACTGGCCAGTCGATGGCGTTGGTGCTCAGCATGCGCCTCAACCGCCCGTCGCGCGTGCTCTATTGGCTGCAGGCCGAAGGCGTCGCGATCGCCACCGATCTGGCGGAAGTGGTTGGCGCCTCGATCGCCATACACCTGCTGGTCGGTATGCCGCTCTGGTGCGGCGCCGTCGTCACGGCGGTGGCCGGCGGCGGGCTCATGGTGATCCGTGACCGGGTCGGCGAGCGCGGTTTCCAGGTGGTGATGGTCGCCGGACTCGCAGTCATCGGAGCGGGATTCATCCTCGGTGTGCTGATGGGACCGGCGCCTGCCGGGCTGGATCTGCGCCCCCGGCCGGCCGACCAGCAGATGGTCCTGCTGGCGACCGGCATCGTCGGCGCGACGGTGATGCCGCACGCCATCTACCTGCACTCCGCGCTCACCACCGACCAGGGCGGCACGTCGCGCCACAGGTTGCGGGACAACCGGATCGACGTCACGTTGGCGATGCTGGTGGCCGGGACGGTGAACGTCTCGATGCTGGTGCTCGGCGCCACTGCCCTACGCGGACACCAGGACGAGGACTTCGCAGCACTCGCCCACGCGCTGGCCGACCGGGTCGGGGACGGCGCCCGGACCGGGTTCATCCTCGCGCTGCTCGTCAGCGGCATCACCTCGACCGCTGTCGGGATCCGGTCCGGCGAGGTCGTGATGGCCGGACTACTACGCCGGCGGGTCCCGGTGGCGGCACGCCGGATCGCCGTCCTCGTCCCGTCGGTCGCGCTGCTCGCGTGCGGCATACCGCCGGTCGACCTGTTGGTCTGGTCCCAGGTCGCGCTCGCGATCGGACTGCCGATGGCCCTCATCCCCCTCGTCCGGCTCACCTCGTCCCGTGCCGTGATGGGCGTATGGCGCAACCACCCCGCCATGACGGCTGCGTGCTGGGCAGTGGTGGGGGTGGTGGTCACGCTGGACCTGGCCCTGCTCGCCATACCGCTGCTCGGCGCGTGACTGCTGCGCCGCAGCCGACGTGTGACAGTCTCGGAGCATGACTACTGCAGCACCGGAGCCGGCACCGCGCCGACGGGGCCGGCCCGGCAAGGACCAGGCGACCGTGCTGCGGGAGGCCATCGAGTTGTTCAACCTGCAGGGGTATGACGCCACCAGCATGGGTGACCTGGCCAGTCGCCTTGGGTTCACCAAATCCGCTCTCTACCACCATGTTCCGAGCAAGGAGCATCTGCTCCAACAAGCTCTCGACGAGGCGCTGGACAACCTGGCCGAAGCCGTTGCCGCAGCCCGCGCGGATCGCTCGGTATCCGCGCTGGAGCGGTTGCGTCGTGCCGTCCGGGGCAGCGTCGACGTGCTCATCAGCCACCTGCCTGCCGTGACGCTGCTGCTTCGCGTCCGCGGCAACAGCCCCGCCGAGGTTGCCGCGCTGAAGCGGCGGCGCGAACTGGACGCCGAGCTCGCGCAGCTCGTCGCGGAGGCGGCCGACGAGGGCGGCATACGCACCGACATCCCTGCCGACCTGATCAGCCGGCTGCTCTTCGGCATGGTCAACTCGCTCACCGAATGGGTGCGCCCCGGCGGCCGGATCAGTCCCGACACCATCGCCGACGCACTGACGACGATTGCCTTCGAAGGGCTGCTCACGGCCTGAGCAACAGTCAGTCCAGCTCGACCGACGCGGGGAACACCTCGGCCAGCACGGCACGGCAGGCACGCACACCGGGCGTCTGCACACTCGACTTGCGCACCGAGGTGAAGACCGAACGACGTGGCGCGCCGGGCAACTCGATCAGCCGGGCGGCCGGACGGCGACGGACCAGCATGAGGTCGGGCACCACGGCGACCGCGCTGCCGGACTCGATCAGCGCGATGTGAGCCTCCAGATCGTCGGTCTCGAAACGCACGTCCGGCTCGAAGCCGGACTGCCGGCACAGCTGCTCGGCCCAATGCCGCGATGCCGCTCCCGGTGGCTCCATCACCCACGGCAGTGTGCGCGCATCGGCGATCGAGCACACCTGGTCGAAGCCGTGCCTGTGGGCCGGCACGGCGAGGTGCAGCGAATCCGTGGTGAGCGGCACCCGGTCGAGCGACGGATAGCGCGGCGCCGCGTGATTGGGATACTGCTCGGCGATCACCAGGTCGAACTCGTGCGCTGCGGTCTCCCGCAACCCCTCCTCCGGTTCGCGCTGCGACATGGTGACCCGCAGCCGAGGATGCGCGGCGGCCAGCTCGGCCAGCAGCCGCGGCATGAAGGCGACGGCGGCCGACTGGAAGACCGCGATCCGCAACGTGCCCGACGCTTCTCCGGAGACGCCGATGGCGGCGCTCTCGGCCTCCTCCAACTGGCTGAGGATGCGCTCGGTGTGCTCGACCAGCACCTCCGCGGCCGGCGTCAACTCCAGGCGGCGGCCGGCCTTGCGCAACAGCGGCACCCCGACCTCGCGTTCGAGCTGGCTGAGTTGCTGGGACACGGAGGAGGGGCTCAGGTGCAGCGCTTCGGCCACTTCCGCGATGGTGCCGCGGCTGCTCAGCTCGCGTAGCAGCCGCAGTCGTCGCACTTCGAGCATACTTAAGGTTAGCCGAAGTGAATACGTCGGAAAACGTCGCTTTACCCGAAGTGAGCCACGCCGGATACTCGGATCGAAGCACTTTGCCCGGACAGAATTCAGAGGTATCCCGTGACCAGCATTCCCGTGGACCCGCAACTCGTCGCCGAAGTGGAGACACAGGTGAAGGCCTGGCTCGACGCCTCGGCCAGCACACCGGTCCACCCGTCGGCGACCCGGCTCGCCGAGGTGCTCAAGGACCCCAAGGGGCTGCAGTTCACCGTCGGTTTCGTCGACCGGGTCGTCCGCCCGGAGGACTTCGGGGTCGCTGCGCAGGCCTTGCGCGAGATCGTCGCCAACACACCGCAGTTCCTGCCCTGGTACCAGCGCGCCGCGCTGCAGTCCGGTGCGAAGCTGTCCGGCACGGCGCCCGGTGTCGTCATACCGATCGCCCGGAAGGTGTTGCGGCGCATGGTCGGTCACCTGCTCATCGACGCGACCGACTCCAAACTGGGCGGGCAGATCGCCCGCATCAAGAAGCGCGGTGTCAAGCTCAACATCAATCTGCTGGGCGAGGCCGTCCTCGGTGAGGCCGAGGCGGGTCGCCGGTATGACGGCACCCGCCGGCTGCTCGAGCGGCCGGATGTCGACTACGTGTCGATCAAGGCGTCCTCTCCGGTCGCACCGCACTCCCCCTGGTCCCACGACCAGGCCGTCGCCCACGTCGTGGACCGGCTGCTGCCGCTGTATCAGTACGCGGCATCCCAAAGCGGAAGCGGCACACCGAAATTCATCAACCTGGACATGGAGGAATACCACGACCTGGCGATCACGGTCGACGTCTTCACCCAGTTGCTGGACCGGCCCGAACTGCTCGACCTGGAGGCCGGCATCGTGCTGCAGGCCTACTTGCCCGACGCCCTCTCGGAGATGATCAAGCTGCAGGAGTGGGCAGCCGCGCGACGGGCACGTGGCGGCGCGCCGATCAAGGTGCGACTCGTCAAGGGTGCCAACCTGCCCATGGAGCGCGCCCAGAGCTCGCTCTTCGGCTGGCCGCTGGCGACCTGGGGCAGCAAGCGTGAGACCGACACGTCGTACCTCAGCGTCCTGGACTACGCCCTGCAGCCGGAGCGCACTGCCAACGTCCGCATCGGGGTCGCCGGCCACAACCTCTTCGACGTCGCCTATGCGTGGATCCTCGCCGGGCGCAGGGGGGTTCGGGACGGCATCGAGTTCGAGATGCTGCTCGGTATGGCGGAAGGCCAGGCCGAGGCGGTCCGCGCAACCGTCGGCGATCTGCTCCTCTACGTGCCGGTGGTCCACCCGAAGGACTTCGACGTGGCGATCTCCTACCTCGTGCGTCGACTGGAGGAGGGTGCCAGCCAGGACAACTTCATGTCGGCGGTGTTCGACCTGCACGACAGCGCCGAGCTCTACCAGCGTGAGAAGGACCGATTCGTCGCCTCGCTCGCCGCGTTGACCGACGACGTGCCGGCGCCGCACCGGGTGCAGGACCGACGCCGCCCGGTGCCGGAAGCACCACTGACCCGGTTCGCGAACACGCCCGACACCGACCCCTCGCTGCTCGGCAACCGGATCTGGGGCGCCGAGATCATCGACCGGATCGCGTCCTCGCAGTTGGGCATCGACCTGGTGTCGGCGCACTCCGTGCAGGACACGGCCGCCGTCGAGTCGATCATCGACGAGACGAGGACGGCCGGCGCGTCCTGGGGTGCCCGGCCGGCGGCCGAACGTGCCGCGATCCTGCGGTCGGCAGCCACCCACTTCGAGCAGCACCGCGGTGACCTGCTCGAGGTCGCCGGGTCGGAGTGCGGCAAGACGCTCGACCAGGCCGACCCCGAAGTCTCCGAGGCCATCGACTTCCTCAACTACTACGCCGACCTGGCCGAGCAACTCGAGCAGGTCGACGGCGCCGTGCCCCACCCGGTGAACCTCACCCTGGTCGTGCCACCGTGGAACTTCCCGCTGGCCATTCCCACCGGCGGTATGGCGGCCGCGCTCGCCGCAGGTTCGGCAGTGATCGTCAAGCCGGCCCCGCAGGCTGCTCGCTGCGGCTCGGTGCTGGCCGAGATCCTCTGGGCCGCAGGCGTTCCCGAGGACGTGCTGCGCCTGGTCCACGTCCCGGAGAACGAGGTCGGGCGGACGCTGGTCTCCTCGCCGAAGGTCGACCGGCTCATCCTGACCGGCGCGTTCGACACCGCGGCGCTGTTCCGTAGCTTCCGTCCCGACCTGCCACTGCTCGCCGAGACCTCCGGCAAGAACTCGATGATCGTCACGCCCAACGCCGACCTCGACCTCGCGGTCAAGGACCTGGTCAACTCGGCGTTCGGGCACGCCGGGCAGAAGTGCTCGGCCGCGTCGCTCGGCATCCTGGTCGGCTCGGTCGCGCACTCCGAGCGCTTCCGGACCCAGCTCATCGACGCCGTCACGTCGCTGAAAGTGGGCCTGCCCAGCGACCCCACGACACAGATGGGTCCGATCATCGAGCCGGCGAGCGGCAAGCTGCACAAGGCGCTGACGACCCTGGACCCGGGCGAGACCTGGCTGGTGAAGCCGCGGCAACTCGACGACGAGGGTCGGCTGTGGTCGCCGGGCGTGAAGACGGGCGTGCGGCGTGGATCCGAATACCACCTGACCGAATACTTCGGTCCGGTGCTCGGTCTGATCGAGGCGGCCGACCTGGACGAGGCCATCGCCATACAGAACGAGACCGACTACGGCCTGACCGCCGGCCTGCACTCGCTGGAGCGCAGCGAGCTGGAGACCTGGATCGACCGTGTCGAGGCGGGCAACGCCTACGTCAACCGCACGACCGTCGGCGCGATCGTCCGACGGCAGCCGTTCGGCGGGTGGAAGAAGTCGGCTGTCGGTGCCGGCACCAAGGCCGGTGGGCCGAACTACCTCGTCGGCCTGACCGACTGGACGCCGCGTATGGCGAGCGAGTCGGCCGAGATCTCCGACACCGTGCGCCGGTTCGTCGAGGCGTCCGGCCTGACCGGGGACGACGCCGAATACGTGCGCCGCGCCGCGGGGTCGGACGCACTGGCGTGGCAGCAGGAGTTCGGCACGGCCAAGGACGTCTCGGGCCTGCTGGCGGAGAAGAACGTCTTCCGCTACCGCCCGGTGCCGGTGACCATCCGGGTGGAGGCGACGGAGCCGGCGCAGCTGGTGCGCCTCGTCGCCGCCGGGCTGACGGCCGGTGCTCCGGTGACCGTGTCGCTCGGGGTCGACCTCGAAGCCGGCCTGCGAAGTGCTCTGACCTCGGCGGGCGTGACGGTCCGCGAGGAGGACCAGGACGCGTGGGCCGCTCGGCTGCGCGGCGCCGATGCGCCGCACCGCGTCCGGCTGATCGGCGGCACCCGGGAGGGCTTCGCCACGGCGAGCGAGGGTCGCGCGGACATCGCACTCTACGCGGGGCCGGTGCTGGAGGCGGGCCGGATCGAGTTGCTGACCTTCCTGCACGAGCAGGCCGTCGCCGTCACGGCGCACCGCTTCGGTTCGCCGACGCCGCTGGCGGAGGACCTGTTCTAGATCTGCGCCGACAGACCGACTCGGCCCTGCAGGGATCGCGCCACGGCGCGACCCCTGCAGGGCCGAAGTCGTCGGAGCTACTTCTCGGTGGTCCAGTCGTAGAAACCCTGACCGGTCTTGCGGCCGAGGTGCCCGGCGGCGACCTTGTCGCGCAACACCTGCGGTGGGGCGAAACGCGGGCCGAGCTCCTGCTCCAGGTGTTCGGCGATGGCGAGGCGGACATCGAGGCCGACCAGGTCGGTCGTGCGGAGAGGCCCGACCGGGTGCCGGTAGCCGAGGGTCATCGCGGTGTCGATGTCCTCCGCCGTCGCCACACCTTCGTCGAGCATCCGCATCGCCTCCAGCGCGATCGCGACGCCCAGCCGACTGCTGGCGAAACCCGGCGAATCCCGCACCGTCACAGCGGTTTTGCCGATGGCGGCGACCCAGCCCTGCGCGGCCCGCACCAGATCGTCCGCCGTGGTGTCGGCCACCACGATCTCGACCAGCGAGCTGCTGGGCACCGGGTTGAAGAAATGCAGGCCGATCAACCGGGTCGGATCCGGCAGGCGGTTCGCCAGCGCGGTGACCGACAGCGAGCTGGTGTTGGTGGCGAGTACGGCGCCGGGCGCCAGCCCGGCGACGTCACCGAGCACCTGCGCCTTCAACTCCGCATCCTCCGGGACCGCCTCGATGACCAGGCCGCACCGGGTCAGTGCCTCCCGGTCGGTCGCCATACACAGGTCACCGTGCGCGGTCTGGCCGCGTTCCGCGGACTTGGCGAGGCTGCGCTCGATCCGCTCGCGACCGGCGATCGCGGCGTCGTCGCTGCCCTCCAGCACCACGACGTCTGCGCCGCCGAGCAGGAAGGCGTGGGCGATGCCGGCTCCCATCCGGCCGGCGCCGATGACGCCGATGCTTGCGGGGAGAACGTCCTTGGTCACTTCGTGCGCTCCTTGCGCTCCAGGAATGCGGTCATCCGTTGGTATTTCTCCTCGGTCTCGAAGAGCACCGCCTGTGCGATGTCATCGATGAGTGGGTGCGCCTCGCGGGGAGCATGGAAGACCGACTTGGTCAACCGCACGGCCTGCGGTGCCTGTCGCGCGATCCGGTCGGCCAGCGCCGCCCCGGCTGCCTCGAGCTGATCAGGTTCCACCACGTCGTTGAGGAGCCGGCAACCGAGCGCCTCCTGCGCGGTCAGGACCCGCCCGGCCAGCAGGATCTCCTTGGCCAGCGGTTCACCGACGAGCTCGGCCAGTCGCCACGACGCGCCGGCGGCGGCGAGGATGCCGAGACCGGGCTCCGGGTTGCCGATCTTGACCGACGGTGTGCCGATCCGGAAGTCGCAGGCGTAGGCGAGTTCGGCTCCACCGCCGAGCGCGTAGCCGTCGATGAGTGCGATCACCGGCATCGGCAGCTTGCGGATACGGTCGAAGATGCCGGAGTTGATCCCCTGCAGTGCGTCCTCCCGGCGTCGCTCGCGCAGCTGCCGGATGTCGGCTCCCGCAGCGAAGATGCCGCCACTGCCGGTGATCAGTGCGATCCGCGGCTGTCGTTCCAGCAGAGCACAGGCGTCGTGCAACGCCGCGACGGTGTCGGCGTCGATGGCATTGCGCACCTCCGGCCGGTTCAGCCGTATGACGAGCCGGTCCTCCCGCTCGTCCAGCTCGACGGCGCTCATGCCGTTTCCAGCAGCAGCGCGGAGCCCTGGCCCACGCCGACGCACATGGTGGCCAGCCCGCGGGTGCCGCCGGTGTCGCGCATCCGCCGCAACAGGGTGACCACCAGCCGGGTGCCCGAGCAGCCGAGCGGATGTCCCAGCGCGATGGCGCCGCCGTCGGAGTTGACGATGTCGGCGTCCAGTGCCAGATCGCGCATGCACGCGATCGACTGCGAGGCGAACGCTTCGTTGAGTTCGATCGCGTCCAGCGAATCCACTTGCCAGCCCGCGCGATCGAGCGCCTTACGAGTCGCCGGGACCGGCCCGATGCCCATGATTTCCGGCGCGACGCCGGCGCTGGCCCCGGCGACGATGCGGGCCTTCGGCTGCACGCCGGTCTCGGCCAGGAACTTCTCGGAGACGACCACGACCGCTGCGGCTCCGTCGTTCAGCGACGAGGAATTGCCGGCAGTGATCAATCCGTCCGGCTTGTTGACCGGTCGCAGCGTGGCCAGCTTCTCGGCGGTGGTGTCCGGTCGGGGCCCCTCGTCCCGGGTGACCTCACCGACCGCGACGATCTCGTCGTCGAACCTGCCGGCGTCGCGCGCCGCGACCGCCCGCTGGTGCGACTGCAGCGCGAAGGCATCCATCTCCTCGCGGGTCAGCTGCCACTGCTCGGCGACGCGCTCGGCGGTCTGCGGCATCGACAGCGTCGTGTCCGCATCGAACCGCGGGTTGGTGAAGCGCCAGCCGATCGAGGTGTCGAAGCTGGCACCGGGTTTGGCCCACGGGCGAGACGGTTTGGCCTGCACCCAGGGCGCCCGGGTCATCGACTCGACACCGCCGGCGACCACGACATCAGCGTCGCCGGCGGCGATCATCTGCCGTGCCAGCGTGATCGACGTCAGTCCCGAGGCGCAGAGCCGGTTGACGGTGAACCCGGGGATGCGCTGCGGCAGACCGGCCAGCAGCACCGCCATACGAGCGACGTTGCGGTTGTCCTCACCGGCCTGGTTGGCGGCGCCGAGGATGACCTCGTCGATGCGCTCGGGGTCGATGCCGGAGCGCCGCACGACGTCGCCGACGACCAGCGCGGCGAGGTCGTCGGGTCGCTGCCCGGCGAGCGCCCCGCCGTACCGACCGATGGGTGTGCGGATCGCGTCGAGGACGAAGGCTTCCGGCATGCAGTGCTCCTTGGCGTTGTGGTCGGGTGGGATGGGTCAGGCGTCGAAGTCGACCGTGACGTCGTCGCTGATCGGGAAGCTCTGGCAGGTGAGGACGAAGCCCTGCTCGACCTCGGCGTCCTCCAGCGCGTAGTTGCGCGCCATCTCGACCTCGCCGGACGTCACCTTGGCGCGACAGGTGCCGCAGACGCCGCCCTTACAGGCGAACGGCATGTCGGGCCGTTTCTGTTGCGCGGAATCCAGCACGGTGCTGGTCCTGGGCACGGCGGCAGTGGTGCTGCGGCCGTCGAGCACCACCGTCAGCGACGCGGTTTCGCCCTCCACGACCGCGTCGGCGTGCCGCAGTTGCGGCGGCGGCGCGTCGACGTAGAACAGCTCGTAATGGATCCGGTCCTGCGGGACGCCGAGCTCCGCCAGGGCTGCCCGGGTCTCCTGCAACATCTCCATCGGACCGCACAGCCAGACATGGTCGATCGACGGCAGCGGCACGAGTTCCCGCAGGATGGTCCGCAGCCGCTCGCCCTCGAGTCGGCCGGAGAACAACTCGACGTCGCGCGGCTCACGGGAGAGCACGTGGATCAGGTCGAAACGTTGGTGATGGGCGTTCTTCAGATCCGCGAGCTCCTCGGCGAACATCACCGTGTTCGTCGTCCGATTGCCGTAGAGCACGGTGACGGTGGAGTCCGGGTGGCCGACCACCGATGCGGCGATGGACAGCATCGGGGTGATGCCGGACCCGGCAGCGATGCACAGATGACGCGCCGGCTGGTCCGGATCGGCCCGGAAACTCCCACTCGGGCGCTGCACCTCGACGGTGTCGCCGGGGCGGATGTCGCGGACCAGCCAGCGGGAGAAGAGTCCGTCCGGGATCTCGCGCACCCCGATCCGTGGCAGGCTGCCGGCCGGAGAACTGATCGAGTAGGTGCGCCGATGCTCGACGCCGTCGACGACCCGGCGCAACGTCAGCGCCTGCCCTGGGGCGAAAGCGAATTCGTCCTTCAGCTCGTCCGGCACGTCGAATGTCACGGCGACGGCGTCATCGGTCAGTTGCTCGATGTCCAGCACCAGCAGCGGGTGGAACGGCGCGGTGCGCGCGTTGATGTTGGCCTCGGGTGCGATGGTCATTCAGATTTCCTTCAGGTGGTCGAAGGGCTCCCCGCAGGCACGGCAGCGGTAGAGCGCCTTGCACGCGGTGCTCCCGAACTCACTGGTCACCTGGGTGTCGCCGGACCCGCACTGCGGGCACTGTATGGCGCGCCGGGTGGGCGCGAGAGTCAGCACGACCGGGCCGCGTGGCGCTTGCCCGGGCGGCGATATGCCGTTGTCCACCAACGCCTTCCGCCCTGCCTCGCTGATCCAGTCGGTGGTCCAGGGCGGGCTGAGCTCGACGCGCACGCGCACCGACTCGAACCCGGCATCGGTCAACCGGTGCACGAGGTCGTCGCGCATCGTCGCCATCGCGGGGCAACCGGAGTATGTCGGTGTGATCGCCACCACGACCGTGCCGTCGTCGTCGATCGCGACGTCGCGCAGCACCCCGAGGTCGGCGAGCGTGAGCATCGGCAGCTCCGGGTCGGTGACCTCGGATGCGATGGCCCGGGCGCGCTCTGCCGCAGTGGCTTCCAGTGTTGCCATCATCCGGTCACCACCGGCCCATCGGATGCGCGCGGGCGACGACCTGCATTTCGGCGAGCATCAGGCTCAGCGCCTCGGAATGCATGCCCTGCCGGCCGGTGCGGCCACGCACGCCGGCGAGTGCCGGTCCGTCCGGTGGCGTCATACCGGCGACAGCCAGGACCTGATCGATGACGACGTCCATCTCGTCGGCGACCGCGGCGGGGTCGACACCGACGTGTGCCTCGACCTCGGTCGAGGCCTGCAGCTCGGGGATCAGCGGCCACACCGATGTCATCGCATCGGTCAGCCGGCGGTGTGACTCCTCGGTGCCCCGGGCGAGCGTCAAGAACCAGCGGCCGGCGAAATCCCGGTGGTAGGCAAGCTCTTTCACGCCCTTGGCGGCAATCGCTGCGATCACCGCGTCTGCGTGGCTCACTAATCGCTGCAGGATCGTCAAGCGCCAGGTCGACATGACCAGCAGTCGGGCGACCAGCTCGGCGAAGTCACCGTTCGGGACCTCGGCCAGCCGGACGTTGCGGAAGGCGTCGGCGTCGCGGAAGTAGGCCAGCCGGTCCTCGTCGGGCACCGGGGAACCCTCGGGCAGCACCGGCACGAGCGAAGGGTCCGCCGCCGCGGCCCTGGCGAGCAGCAGTCGCGCCTGTCCGACGAGGTCGAGCGCGATGTTGGCGATCGCGATGTCCTCCTCGAGGTCGGGCGCGCGGCTGGTCCACTCCGAGAGCCGCTGCGCGTAGACCAGGGCGTCGTCGCCGAGCATCAAGCAGTACTGCGCCAATTCGGCGGCGTCGACGCCGTCCGGGATGGTCGTGTCGACGCCGGCGAGCGGGTCCTCGAAGTCGGTGCCGAACGCCCAGTGGGCGTCGTTGCCCAGCAGCCCGGCGTACGCGTTGTCGTGCTCGCCCTCGGTGTCCTGCTGAATGTGTATGTCGCTCATGGGTGACCTTTCACATATGCGGAACGTTGTCGGGGATGTCGTAGAACGTCGGATGCCGGTAGACCTTGTCGCCGCTGGGTGCGAAGAGCGGGTCCTTCTCCTGCGGGCTCGACGCGGTGATGTCAGCCGAGCGCACCACCCATATGGACACACCCTCGTTGCGCCGGGTGTAGACGTCGCGGGCGTGCCGCAGTGCCATCTCGGCGTCCGGCGCGTGCAGCGACCCGACGTGCACGTGATTGAGGCCTCGCTTGCTGCGCACGAACACCTCGTAGAGCGGCCATTCCCGTTGGTTCTCAGGCATTTTCGGATTCCTTGGTCTCGATACCGCCTCCGCTAGCGCTCCGACCCACCCGACCGGCGGAGTTCGCGAATGCCATGGCTGCCTCCCGCACCCAGGCACCCTCGTCGTATGCCGCCTTGCGGTGCGCCATCCGCTGCGCATTGCACGGTCCGTTGCCCTTGACCACGTGCCAGAACTCCCCCCAGTCCGGCTCGCCGTAGTCGTAGGAGCCGCGTTCCTCGTTCCACTTCAGCTCGGGGTCCGGGAAGGTCACACCCAGCGCCTCCGCCTGGGGCATCGACATGTCGACGAAGCGTTGCCGCAGTTCGTCGTTCGTATGCCGCTTGATGCCCCACTCCATCGACTGCGCGGTGTTGGGCGAGTCGCCGTCCGGCGGACCGAACATCATGAGTGCGGGCCACCAGAAGCGGTTGACCGACTCCTGCACCATCGCGCGCTGCTCGTCGGTGCCGCGCATCATCGTCATCAGCAGTTCGTAGCCCTGCCGCTGGTGGAAGGACTCCTCCTTGCAGATGCGGATCATCGCGCGCCCGTAGGGGCCGTACGACGTCCGGCACAGCGGCACCTGGTTGCAGATCGCCGCCCCGTCGACCAGCCAGCCGATGGTGCCGACATCGGCATACGTCAGGGTCGGGTAGTTGAAGATCGAGGAATACTTCTGCTTGCCGGAGATCAGCCGGCGGGTCAGCTCGTCCCGGGAGATGCCGAGTGTCTCGGTCGCCGAGTAGAGGTAGAGCCCGTGCCCCGCCTCGTCCTGCACCTTGGCCAACAACACGGCCTTGCGGCGCAGCGACGGCGCGCGGGTGATCCAGTTGCCCTCGGGCTGCATCCCGATGATCTCCGAGTGCGCGTGCTGAGCCACCTGCCGGATCAGTGTCTGGCGGTATTTCTCCGGCATCCAGTCACGCGGCTCGATGCGGTCGTTGCCGGCGATGGTCGCGTCGAACGCCTCCTGCAGGGCGTGCTCGGAAGTCTTTTCCAGAGGCGCTTGGTCAACCTGCACGGGATCCTCCTTGCGGTATTTACAGACCGAGTGGTCAGTTATTAGTCTGGCACGCAGCGCCGCCGATCGCAACGACTACTCGTAGGAGCCATCCAGTGACAGACGCACGCATGCTCGAGAGCTACGCCGCAGGTTCGTGGTTCCGGTCCGACGCCGAGGGAGATGCTCTGCTGGACGCGACCACCGGCGAGACCGTCGCCCGCATCAGCAGCCGGGGCGTGGACCTGGCCGCGATGGTCCGCCACGCCAAGCAGGTCGGTGGCCCGGCGCTGCGGGAGCTGACGTTCCACCAGCGGGCGATGCTGCTGAAGGACGTCGCGCTGACGCTGTCGCGCCCCGAGGTCAAGGAGGAGCTCTACGAGCTGTCCTACCGCACCGGTGCCACCGCCCGGGACTCGTGGGTAGACATCGACGGCGGCATCGGCACCGTCTTCAGCTACTCCAGCAAGGCCCGCCGCGAGCTGCCCAACTCGACCGTGGCCCCCGACGGCCCGCTGGAGCCGCTGAGCAAGGGCGGCACCTTCGCCGGCCAGCACGTCTTCACCTCACGCCCCGGCGTCGCGGTCGAGATCAATGCCTTCAACTTCCCGGTCTGGGGCATGCTGGAGAAGCTCGCGCCCGCGTTCATCGCCGGCCTGCCGAGCATCGTCAAGCCGGCCAGCCAGACGGCATACCTCACCGAACTCGCCGTTCGCAGGGTCATCGAGGCCGGCATCCTGCCCGAGGGCACCCTGCAGTTGCTGGCCGGCAGTGCCGGCACGCTGCTCGACGAACTCACCGTGCAGGACTCGGTGGCGTTCACCGGTTCGGCGCACACCGGTGGCATCTTGCGCCGGCACGAGTCGGTGCTGACGGGCGGCGTTTCCCTCGGTGTCGAAGCCGATTCACTCAACTGCTCGGTACTCGGCACCGACGTGACGACCGACGACCCGGAGTTCGACCTGTTCGTCAAGGGCGTCGTGACGGAGATGACGGTCAAGGCCGGGCAGAAGTGCACCGCCATCCGGCGCGTCATCGTGCCCGAGCCGATGATCGACCCGGTCATCGACGCGATCAGCGCGCGCCTGGACCGCACGACCGTCGGCGATCCGCGCGACGAGTCGACCCGCATGGGACCGCTCGCGTCGCTCGCGCAACGTGACGAGGTCCGCAAGGCGATCGAGGCCCTGCGCCCGGCCGCCGACGTCGTGTATGGCGACCCCGATGCCACCGTCGGCGACCCGCGCGGCGCCTTCCTGCAACCGGTGCTGCTGCGGGCGCACGCCGACGCCACCCAGGTCCACGACGTGGAGGCGTTCGGCCCCGTGGCCTCCGTCATCGGTTACGGATCCACCCAGGACGCAGTGCACCTGGCGGCTCGCGGCAAGGGCAGCCTGGTCGGCTCGGTCGTCACCCACGACCCGGACGTCGCCCGGGACCTCGTGCGCGGTGTCGCCCCGTGGCACGGGCGCATCCTGGTGCTCAACCGCGACGACGCGAAGGAATCGACCGGTCACGGTTCGCCGCTGCCGGTGCTGGTGCACGGCGGACCGGGCCGCGCCGGCGGCGGCGAGGAGCTGGGCGGTGTGCGCGGGATCCTGCACCACATGCAGCGCACCGCCATCCAGGGTTCACCGGACATGCTGACCGCCATCACCGGACGCTGGACCACCGGGTCCGCGCGCGGCACGGGCGACATACATCCGTTCCGCAAGTCGCTGGCGCAGTTGCGGATCGGCGACACCGTCGAGACCGGCAGCCGGACGATCACCGGTGCGGACATCGACGACTTCGCGGCACGGACCGGCGACACGTTCTATGCGCACACCGACCCCGAGGCAGCGGCGGCCAACCCGATCTTCGGTGGCATCGTCGCGCACGGTTACCTCATCGTGTCACTGGCCGCGGGCCTCTTCGTCGAGCCCGAGCCCGGCCCCGTGCTGGCCAACTTCGGCGTCGACAACCTGCGGTTCCTCACGCCGGTCAAGGCGGGCGACGCGATCAGCGTCCAGCTCACCGCCAAGCAGATCACTCCCCGGCAGACCGCCGACTACGGCGAGGTCCGGTGGGATTGCCTGGTCACCAACCAGGATGGCGAAGCCGTCGCGACCTACGACGTGCTCACGTTGGTCGCCAAGGAGTAGCGTCACGGACTGGCGTCACGGAGCGGACCCGCCGCTGCTCGGCCGTCAGTGGGCGGCCGGGGCCGTCGCACGGCACTCGGCGCACGTGCCGAGCAGGGCGGCGTGCTGGGCGTCCAGCTCGAAGCCGAGCTGTGTCCGCACCCGGTCGCCGATCGGACCCAGCCATTCGATCGGTATGTCGAAGAACCGCTGGCAGGTCGTGCACTGCAGGTGCGCGTGCCCGGTCCGGGCGGCCGCCGAGTGCCGCAGGTGATAGATCGTCGCACTGCCCGGCACGTGCGTGTGGGCGACGATGCCCAGCTCGGCCAGCGACTGCAACGACCGGTAGACCGTGGCACGGTGCACCCCGGGCTCAGCCTCGTCGACCCGGGTCACGATGTCCTCCGCGCACAGGTGACCGCTGGCGTCGTCGAGCACCTGCAGCACGGCCCGCCGCGCCGCGGTCACGCGCTCGCCCTTGTCCCGCAAGAGCCCGAGCGCCTCGGCCACCGCCGGTGATTCGTCGGTATGACGCATGACGCACCTCCTGGCCCCGATTGTCCACCATCGCACCGGTCCGAGCGCGTGGGTCGCCGTCCGGGGTGGACGGCCCATCCCTCGCGGTCGGCTAGCCTTCCCACGGTGACAGCAGCACTGCCCGCGCGCCCCGCCCCGGTTCACGACGCCGCTCCGTCCGCGCCCAGAACACGTGACGCGCTCATCGACAACTCGCGAGCCGTGCTCATCGTGCTGGTCGTGCTGGGCCACATCGTGATGACCTATCACTCCGACTCACGCGCGATGGGCTGGGCGCACTACTTCATCTACCTCTTCCACATGCCTGCGTTCGCCTACTTCTCGGGCAAGGTGCTGCGTTCCCCCCAGCGCGCCTTCGACAAGGCGTTCACCGCGATCTTCCCCCTGTACGTCGGCTTCAGCCTGATCCACTTCCTGGTGCGACGCTATTTCTTCGGCAGTTGGGACTGGGCGATGTGGGTCGCGCCCGGTCTGATGTGGTACCTGCTGGCCCTGCTCGTATGGCGACTCTCGCTTCCGCTCTGGGACAAGCTGCGCTGGCCGGTGCTGACCTCGCTCGCCATCGCCCTGCTGGTGCCGTTGACCAGCAGACTAGGAACCACGCTCTCCCTGGAACGCATCTTCGTGTTCGCGCCGTTCTTCCTGATGGGCCACTACACCACGTCCGAGACCGTCGAGCGGATCCGGCGGGTGCCTGCCTTCTGGGCGGCCGTTCCGCTGGTGTTCATCGCAGCGGTCGCCTGGCTCGCCGAGAAGACCGGCTTCGTCAAGATCGCCCTGCTCAACGGCAACACGCCCTATCCGCACATCGACGGCAGCAGCCTGGCGGAGATGGGTGGGCGACTGCTCGTCGTCGTGTGCACCCTCGGCGCGCTCTTCACGCTGTGGCGACTGCTGCCACGCCGGAAGGTGTTCTTCACGCACCTGGGTACCTACTCGCTGGGCATCTACACCTTGCACATGTCGTGGCCCTACGCACTGCAGAAGTGGCACCCGCATCTGGGACACCACGAGCTGCTCATCGCCGGCATCGTCCTCAGTCCCCTCGCCGTCGCGTTCTTCCTGGCCTCGCCCCCGGTGCGCGCGATCGTCGGCGGCTACGAACGAGCCTGGCGCCGACTGCTGGGGCTGCTGGGTGCTCCTGGCCCGTCCCCCCGCAAACCGGTTTACCCTTCAGACTGACAAAATGCAGTGCAGCCTCGCGCGCAGACGCCGGCTTCGCCGGCCGGCGCACTGCGCACGCACGAGACCGAACACATCGAGAGGACCCGTCGGGTGCAGGTAGAGACAACGATCAGTGAGATCGCGTGGGACCGGGTCCACCTCGGCCTGCTGGTCCGCATCGAGGCCGTTGACCCCGCGGCACCCACCCCTGCGATGGTCAACGCACTCGGCGACCCCCTGCCGTTACTGGTCGCCGAGCGCTTCGACAGCCCGGTCGAGGAAGCGCGCGACTGCATCGCACCGGACGGCTTCGTGCCGCCGGAGCCGCCCTCGGACATCGCGGAGTTGTCCGCGTCGCTGGGTTTCGCACTGCTGGACGGCCAGCGCCTGCTGGAGATCCCGGTCGAGGTCGACGACGACGGTTACTACCGGCTCACCATCAACGTCACCAACTTCCACAAGCGCAAGGCGGTGCCGAACGGATCGTGGCGCGTCGTGCCGACCTACGGCGGAGTGGCCGTGGGTGCCGGCGCCGCCTTCCCGCTCAGCCGGGTCGGTGAGCTCGAGCCGGCCTCCCGCACCTACCTGTACAACCAGAACCGTTCGGCATACGTCGTCAACTTCGACGTCACCGAGGACGACATCCGCCCCGAATTCGTCGTGCGCACCTACGCGCTGGGCCGCGGCACGGGGAAGAAGACCCGCAACCCGCTGCGCAAGCTGAAGAGCAGGGTCACCAGCCACGACACCCGCGTCAAGCTCGCCAATCAGGTGTATGCCGTCGCCCGTCGGGTGAAGCCGCCGAACGGCAAGCGGATCCTGTTCGCCTCCGAGGCGCGCGATGCACTCGGCGGCAACCTGCTGCAGGTGCGCGATCGGATGGTGCAGCGCGGGCTGGACCAGGACTACGAGTTCCGCTACTCCTTCCGCACCCCGAAGACGTCCAACAAGCTCAACACGGTGCGCACCATCTGGCTGATCGCCACGTCGGACTACATCCTGATCGACGACTACTTCAGCATGCTGCTCAGCCTCAAGCTGGATCCCAAGGCGGTCCTGGTCCAGTTGTGGCACGCGGGCAGCGGGTTCAAGTCCATCGGTTTCAGCCGGTTCGGGCGGTACGGTTCGCCGAAGTTGACCAACTCCCACCGCAGCTACACCTACGCGATCTGCGGTTCGACCCACCTGACGGGCGTGTATGCCGAGGCTTTCGGCATCGAGGAGAAGTCGGTCATCCCGACGGGTCTTCCGCGTATCGACGTGTTCCTCGACCCGGAGCGGATCGCGCGCGTGAGGCAGGAGTTCGCCGCCCGCTATCCGCAGTTCGCCGGGAAAAGGGTCATCCTGTTCGCGCCGACCTTCCGCGGCCGTGGCATCAAGGACGGGTACTACGACTACGACCGGCTCGACCTCGCCGCCATCCACGCCGCGATGGGTGAGGACTCGGTCTTCCTGTTCCGGATGCACCACTTCATCCACGAGAAGCCGCCGATCCCGGCGGAGTTCGCCGATCGCATCTTCGACGTCGGTGACTACCCGGACACGAACGACCTGCTGCACAGTGTCGATGTCCTCATCACCGACTACTCCTCGGTCATCTACGAATACTCCCTGCTCGACCGGCCGATGGTCTTCTTCGCCTACGACCAGGAGATCTACTCGGCGACGCGCGGCTTCCACCGTGACTACTCGTTGACCGCACCCGGCAAGATCGTCGCGGACTCCGAGGGATTGGTCCGGGCACTGACCGAGAACGACTTCGACACGTGGAAGATCGCCGGTTTCCGGAAGGAGAACTTCGACCACGTCGACACCCACTCCTCCGACCGGGTCATCGACTGGCTGATCCTGGGTGAGCCACCGACCCGGCAACCGGAGAGCGCCGCGGATCTGCGGTTCGGTGTCGACGGCTCACCCACCGAGGCAACGACCGAAACCGTCACCGAGAGGGTCCCATGAACGACGCTGCCCCGAACCGCCCCGCCAACGTCGCGGTGATCTTCGCCGGAGGCGTGGGTTCCCGCATGGGGAAGGCCGCCGTCCCCAAGCAATTCTTGGAGATCCACGGCAAGCCGATCATCGTGCACACCCTCGAGCACTTCCAGAACCACCCGGACGTCGACGCCATCGCCATTGCGATCCTGCCGGCGATGCGCCCACAACTGGAGCGCTTGGTGCGGTGGTACGACCTGACCAAGGTGCGCTGGGTCGTCGACGGTGGCGCCACCGGGCAGGAGTCGCGGCACAACGCGCTGAAGGCGGTTGCCGACACCTTCGGCGGCGACACGATCGTGTTGCTCCACGACGGAGTCCGGCCGCTCATCGACGAGAGCTTGATCACCCGCAACATCGAGGCGGCGCGCGAGCACGGATCGGCGGCGACGTGCACGAAGTTCAACGAGACGATCGCGTCGTCGCCGTCGGAGGTCATCGAGAAGATCATTCCGCGCGACACCATCTACTCGGCGCAGGCGCCGCAGACCTTCCGCCTGGACGAGGTGCTCGGAGCCTACGACCGTGCGGTCAGCGAGGGTGAGCACGACTCGATCGACTCGGTGTCGCTGATGTTCCGTTACGGCCACGAGGTGCACCGCGTCGAGGGCCCACGGTCCAACATCAAGATCACGACCGCGGAGGACTTCTACATCTGCCGAACGTTCTTCGAGCTCATCGAGAACCGGCAGGTCACCGGGATATGAGCGACGCCGCACGCCCGCAGCAGGGCGCGGGCAGCATCGTCGACGGGGACGTCGCTCGCATCCTGCACAGTGACCTGCCCTGGGGCGACCTGGCCGGCCAACGGATCCTGGTCACCGGCGCCCGCGGCATGCTGGGGTCCTACGTCTGGCGCACGCTGCTCGGCCTCAACGATCGATCCGATGCAGGGATCGAGGTGGTCGCGCTGGTGCGCGACGTCGCCCAGGCTGCGCCGACCTTCGGTGGCGCTGCCGACCGTGCAGACCTGACGCTGGTGGCCGCCGACGTGTCGGACCTGGACCCGGGAGCGATCGACGGCAGGTTCGATGCCGTCGTCCACGGTGCCAGCCCGGCGCGGCCCGCACTGCACGCGAGCAACCCGATCGGCACGCTCCGGGCCAACCTCAACGGCACCGAGAACATGCTCCAATTCGCGGTGGACCGTGGCGCGTCGACGTTCCTCACCATGTCGTCGGCGGAGGTGTACGGCGCCCAGCCGGCCGGTCGCACGCTGATCGCCGAGGACGACTTCGGCGGCTTCGACATCCTCAACCCGCGTGCCTGCTACTCCGAGGGAAAGCGGGCCGCGGAGACGCTGTGTGCCTGCTACCACGCACAGCACGGCCTCGGTGTGCGGATCTGTCGTTTCGGTCACATCTACGGTCCCGGTATGGCGCTGGACGACGGTCGGGTGCAGGCCGATTTCGCCGCGGCGGCGGTCGCCGGCCGCAACATCGTGCTCAACAGCGCCGGCGCGGCGGTGCGCACGTACACCTATGTCTCGGACGCAATCGCGGGCCTGTTCACGACATGGTTGCGAGGCGGCGAGCATCTGGCCTACAACGTCGCCGACCGGGCCGGGCTGATCTCCATCCGGCAGTTGGCCGAGCTGTTCGCCCAGTCACGGCCGGGCGTGCCGATAGAGCTGGAGTTCACTCATCCGGACGACTCGCGCGCCTATCAGCCGTCGCCCGGCCAGGGGCTGGACAGCAGCCGCCTCGCCGCGCTCGGATGGCGGGCCGAGGTGTCGCCGGCCGAGGGCGTGGCGCGCATGGTGGCCCACCACCTGGAGTGATCAGTCGCCGGCGCCCGCAGGGGTCAGCGCCGTCCGCAGCTTGGAGGCGATCGAGACCTGGGGGACGCCGAGTCCGGTCAGGTGCGCGGTGACGGCATCCAGGAAGTCCAGGCTGCCGTCGCCGGTCAGTTCCACCTCGAACTCGTGCCAGCGCTGGTCGAGTCGCGGATCGAGCAGGTTGTGCGTCGCCACCCGGTCGTCGCACAGGCTGGCCACCGCCCCGTCCGGTCCGTCGAGACGACGCTCCACCCGGGTGGTGCGTACGCGGCAGATCGGCCGCAGCGGCGCGTCGCCGGTCCACTGGGCGACCTGCTGGACGAACTCGCCCGGCGGGCCCTCCTCCGCGGCACCCAGCGGCAGTGCGTGCTCGATGCGGCCCTCGCCGTCCCCGGGCACCTTCAGGTGCCAGCCGTCGTCCGATCCGCCGGTGCGTCGGCGCAGGGTGACACCCGCGGTGACCAGCCGCAGGTCCTCGGTGTCGTAGTAGAGCGCGTCCAGGGCGAACCGCTGGGGCTGGGCAGCGGTGACCACGCCGGGCCAGTCCACCGGGTCGGGCACCTCGTCGTCGGGCCCGAGCGCGAACTTCCGCTCGATCTCCTCGTGCTGCTCGGCCGCCGTCATACCGATCGTCCTCCTCGTTCGCGTGGGTGCGCCGATCCCGGCACGTCGTGCGCCATACCCGCTCCCCACGAGCCTGTCACCGCCGCGTCGGAGTCGTTGCCGTACCCCCGCGTTTGCGCGTTGTACTGGTCAGTAGCACAATGAAGTTACCGACGAGTAGGGTCTATCTGGAGGAACCGTGTCGCACTACAAGAGCAATGTCCGGGACTTGGAGTTCAACCTCTTCGAGGTGCTCGGCCGTGGCGAGGTCCTCGGCTCCGGGCCGTATGACGAGGTGGACGCCGACACCGCGAGCGAGATGCTCAAGGAGCTGGCCCGCCTCGCCGAGAACGAGCTCGCCGAGAGCCTGCTCGACTCCGACCGCAATCCCCCGGTCTACGACCCGCAGACCAAGACCGCGACTCTGCCGGAGAGCTTCAAGAAGTCCTACCAGGCCTACCTCGACTCCGGCTTCCAGGCCGTCGACCTACCCAAGGAGTTCGACGGCACCGTCGTGCCGCCATCGCTGAAGTGGGCGATGAACGAGCTGATCCTCGGCGCCAACCCGGCGATCGGCATGTATGCCGCGACCTTCGCCTTCAGCAAACTGCTGCACATCCTGGGCAACGACGACCAGAAGAAGCTCGCCCGGTGGATGGCGCAGGGCTCCTGGGGCGGCACCATGGTGCTCACCGAGCCCGACGCGGGCTCGGACGTCGGCGCCGGCCGCACCAAGGCCGTGCAGCAGCCCGACGGCACCTGGCACCTCACCGGGGTCAAGCGCTTCATCACCTCCGGCGAGCAGGACATGACCGACAACATCGTGCACTTCGTGCTCGCCCGCCCCGAGGGCGCCGGCGCGGGCACCAAGGGCCTGTCGCTGTTCATCGTGCCGAAGTACCACGTCGACCTCGAGACCGGTGAGCTCGGCGACCGCAACGGTGTCTACGTCACCAATGTCGAGCACAAGATGGGACTGAAGGTTTCGACCACCTGCGAGCTGACCTTCGGCGACGGCGAGCCGGCCGTGGGGACGCTGCTCGGTGATGTGCACGACGGCATCGCGCAGATGTTCCGGGTCATCGAGCACGCGCGCATGCTGGTCGGCACCAAGGCCATCGCGACGCTCTCGACCGGCTATCTCAACGCCCTCGACTACGCCAAGCAGCGCGTGCAGGGCGCCGACATGACGACGCCGGCCAAGGATGCGCCGCGCGTCACGATCACCCACCACCCGGACGTGCGCCGCAGCCTGATGTTGCAGAAGGCGTATGCCGAGGGCCTGCGCTCGCTGGTGCTCTACACCGCCACCCAGCAGGACATCGTCGACCAGGAGTTCCTGCGCACCGGTTCCGAGCAGCCCGAGCCGGGTTCGGCCGCGGAGATGGCCGGCAAGCTCAACGACCTGCTGCTGCCGATCGTCAAGGGCGTCGGCTCCGAGCGCGCCTGGGTGCTGCTGGGCACCGAGTCCCTGCAGACCTTCGGTGGCTCCGGCTTCCTGCAGGACTACCCGGTCGAGCAGTACGTCCGAGACGCCAAGATCGACACCCTCTACGAGGGCACGACCGCGATCCAGGGGCAGGACTTCTTCTTCCGCAAGATCGTCAAGGACCAATTCGCCTCACTGATGCACCTGGCCGGACTGATCACCGAGACGGTCAAGGGCGGCGACGGTCACGACGGCCTGCAGGCCGAGCGCGAACTGCTCGGCACCGCACTGGCCGACGTGCAGGGCATCGCCGAATGGTTGGCCACCACCGCGATGTCGGCGCTCGAGGAGGGCAAGGCGAAGGAGATCTACAAGGTCGGTCTCAACACTTCGCGCTTCCTGCTCGCCGCCGGCGACCTGGTCATCGGCTGGCTGCTGCTGCGCGGCGCCGAGGTGGCGCAGGCACGCCTGGACGCCGGCGACGCCGGCTCCGACGAGGCGTTCTACCGGGGCAAAGTCGCGGCGGCGAAGTTCTACGCCGCCAACGTGCTGCCGAAGATCACCGCCGAGCGCGCCATCGCCGAGGCCACCGGCCTGGACCTGATGGAGCTGCCCGAAGAGTCCTTCTGACACCGCGCTCCCTTTCGCCGAGAGGACACCAACGGCACTGAGGGGACACGAAATCCGGGCCACCTGGCCCGGATTTTCGTGTCCCCTCAGTATGTTTCGTGTCCTCTCGGCGTTCAGGCGGTGGCGAGAGCGACGAGGCGACGGAGAGCGAACTCGTAGCCGTCGGCGCCGCAGCCGACGATCACACCGGAGGCGAGGTCGGACAGGTAGGAGCGGTGCCGGAAGTCCTCCCTGGCGAAGACGTTGGAGACGTGCACCTCCACGAACGGCACCTGGACCGCCGCGAGCGCGTCCCGGATCGCGATCGAGGTGTGCGTGTAGGCGCCGGCATTGAGCACGATGCCGGAGTCCGCCCGGCGTCGCTGGATCTCGTCCACCAGGGCGCCCTCGTGGTTGCTCTGGAAGAACTCGACCGCGACGTCGAGCTCGGCCGCCACCGTCTCGCACCGCTGCTGTATGTCGGAGAGGCGTTCTGCGCCATACAGATCGGGCTCTCGGGTGCCGAGCAGATTGAGGTTGGGACCGTTGAGCACAGCGAACGTCGGGCGCGTCATGGGCTCAAGTATGACGGCTCAGCGGGCGCCGGAGCCCGCTGCCGGGCCCTCATCGCGGACGTCGTGCACCGCCGACACCGCTTCCCGCAGCCGGCCGATCCACTCGTCCTCGTGCTGACCGACCAGTCGCACGCACCAGGCGAGCGCTTCCGAGCGGGACCGGGCGACACCGGCGTCGACGAGGGTGTCCAACACCCGACGCTCCGGCTGCCGCAGCCGGGTCATCACCGGCACCGACAGGTTGGTGAAGAGCTGCCGCGTCTCACCACACACCGCGCCCCAGGCGACCTTCGCGCCGAAGCGACGCTCCGCCTCGTCGGCGATGCGCATGCGCTTGCCACGGGTGTCCTCACGCCAGCGCTTGATCCGGCCGCTCTCCGCGGCACTGGCACCGTCCGCCTCGTCGCCGTCGACCTCCGGTGCCGGCAACCTGCCGACGACCACGATCTCGTCGCGATCGACCGTGACCTCCGGTGCGCCGTCAAACCACTCATCGGGTAGGCGACCCGCGAACCATCCGGCAATCGTGTCCATGCCTCGATTACACGCTTACATGATTACAGAGTCAAGAGCGCTCGGCCCGCAGACCGAGGATCAGCTCACGCAGCGCGCCGTCCACCAGCCGGATCGGGATGCCCCAATCCTGTTGGTACACGTGGCAAGCAGCGTGTTCGGGCAGCTCGCCGGTGACCGGGTCGCCGTCGCAGGCGGCGGCACGGACCGAGATGTGCAGCACGCCCTCGGTCGCATCGTGCGCGAAGGCGAGTGTTCGCGTCAGGCCCTGCGCCGCACCGGCGCCGGCTCGCAACAGTCCCTCGGGGCTGGCCGAGACGGTGAGTTGCGTCGGGTCGCCATACCGCTTGTCCAGCTTCTGACCGGTCGGCGGCACGAAGTCCACCGTGAGCTGCAGGTCACCCGGTGCGACCTCGGTGACCGGCCGCTGCGTCCGTAGCGCAGCACCCGAGACCCGCGCGGCCGCAGCGGGTATGGCGACCCGGGTGATCCGGTGCGCGGTGGACTCCACGACCAGCAGTCGCGTGCCGTCGACGTCGGTCTCGACGAGCACATCGCTGGGTTCGCCCAGGCCGGTGGCGAGCGTCGAGACCTCGTGCGCGTGCGGGTCGAACCGACGGATCGCCCCGTTGTAGGTGTCGGCGATCGCGACACTGCCGTCCGGCAGTTCGGTCACCCCGAGGGGGTGCTGCAGCAGCGCTCCCGCGGCCGGTCCATCGACGTGCCCGAAGTCGAAGAGGCCCTTGCCGATCTCCGAATCGAGACGGAAACCGCTGTCGGTCAGGGAGATCGAGCGCAGCGCCGAGGTTTCGGAGTCGGCGATCCAGACCTTGCTGCCGTCCGCCGACGTCGCCAGGCCGGACGGTTGCGCCAGCCAGGCGTCGTACGCGTCACCATCGCGCAGCCCCTCCTGGCTGGTGCCCGCGAGGACCGCGACCGAGTTGTCGTTCGGGTCCTCGGCGAGATGCAGGGCCCACAGCTGATGCGTGCCGGCCATCGCGATCACGGCGCGGTCGATCCACCAGGCGAGGTCCCACGGAGTCGACAACGGCTGCCGCAACGCCGCACCACCGCCGGAGCGCTCGCGCAGCTGTTCACCGGTGCCTGCCTGGACCCGGATCTGCCCGTCGGACAGGCGGATCGACAGGATCTGATGCCGGACGGAGTCCGCGACGAGCACGTCGTAGCCGACACGTTCGGCGACCTCGGCGGGTAGCACGAGCACGCCCTGCGGCGCATCCAGGGTCTGCGAGGTGCCGTACCGCGCGCGTTCGGTGTCCAGGTCGCCCTCGAGGTGCACGACCTGGTGGTGTGCGGTGTCGGACACCAGGTAGCTGCCGTCGCCGACCGCCGCCAGTTTGCCGGGGAAGCGCAGCGCGGTCGCGACCGGTTCCGGCGGCACGTAGGGACCGTCGCCGGTCCGCAACGTCCCCTTGGCGCGATGCTCCTCCAGCAGTTCGCGCACGAGCACCGTCAGCCCGTGCGCGTGACCCTCGCCGGAGAACTGGCCGACGATGTACCCCTCCGGGTCGATGACGACGAGCGTCGGCCAGGCCCGGGCCGTGTAGGCGCCCCACGTGGTCAGTGCCGGATCGTCGAGCACCGGGTGGTGGACGGCGTAACGCTCCACCGCCTGCTCCAGCGCGACCGGGTCCGCCTCGTGCTCGAACTTGGGCGAATGCACGCCGATCAGGACCAGTTGATCGGCGAATTCGGCTTCCAGCGGGCGCAATTCGTCCAGGACATGCAGGCAGTTGACACAGCAGAAGGTCCAGAAGTCCAGGACCACGACCTTGCCGCGAAGATCGGCCAGGCGCACCTGGTCGCCCCCGGTGTTGAGCCAGCCCCGGCCGATGAGTTCCGGGGCACGCACGCGCAGATTCGTCATACATCCATCGTCGCGCGGCGGCCGTGCGCCACGGTGGTCGGGCTACCGGTAACCGGTCGGCGCACCCGCCTTCAGCTGATCCCCCTGCATGACGCCCGGTCGCCGCTGCCGCGTTCCGGGCCTCGGAACGCGTCATTCGCCGTCCTGTCCGGCCCCTACCATCGTCGGTATGACGCAGTACCTGTCCTTCGTCGCACTCGCGATCGTGCTGGCGATCGCGCCCGGCCCCGACTCGCTGCTCACCCTGCGCAGCACGCTGCTGGGCGGTCGGCGACGGGGTGGGTGGACGGTGGTCGGGATCCTGGTCGCCAATGTCGTCCAGGGGGTGCTCGCCGCGTCCGGGCTCGGCGCACTCCTGGTGCATGCCGAGACGGTGTTCCGGGTGATCAAGTGGGCCGGCGCGGCATACCTGGCCTATCTCGGCTTCCTGGCGATCCGTGCCGCGTGGCGGATGCGCAGCGCGGACGGGCTCGCCGAAGGCGCCGTGCCACTGCGCCGTTCCCCGTGGACGGCCACCCGCCAGGGATTCCTGTGCAACATCACCAACCCCAAGGTGCTGGCGTTCAACATCGCGGTGCTGCCGCAGTTCGTCGGCGAACACGCCAACGTGGCAACGCTGTTGACCTATGCGATGACGCTGTCAGCCGTGGGTTCCGTCGTGCTGGTCGCGCTGGTCGCCGTCGCGGGCATCGCGACACGGGTACTGCAGCGGCTCACCGTCCGCCGCAGCATCGAGGGCGCCACCGGGGTGGTGATGCTGGGCTTCGCCGGGGCGTTGGTCGCCGAGAGCTGAGTCGGCCTCGGCGCACGTGGTCTCGATACACGGCCTCGTTCCTCGGCCGCACGCGACCAGCGTGCAGGCGCTACAGGCGTCGGTCGGCCAGCACCGGGAACGCGTCCCGGAACTCAGCCACGGACGCCGGATCGACATCGACGCGCAGGACCTCTTCGTCGCTGCCGGCCTCGACGAGCACCTCACCGGTCGCCGCGACCACGGCGCTGTGCCCACCCATCGGCGTGCCCGCATGCGTGCCCGCGGTGTTGCAGCCGACCACCAGGCACTGGTCCTCGATGGCCCGCGCGCGCAGCAGCAGCCGCCACGCCTCGACCCGGGCCTGCGGCCACGCAGCCGGTATGACGAAAGCGGTCGCTCCGCGATCCACTTGCTCCCGGTAGAGCTCGGGAAAGCGCAGGTCGTAGCAGGTCGACAGTCCCATGCGCACGCCCGCGGCATCGGCGACGACGACCTCGTCACCGGCCTCCATCAGCTTCGGCTCTCCCCCGGCAAAACCGAACCGGTGGATCTTGCGGTAGGTCGCCGCGAGGGATCCGTCCGGTCCCAGCAGCACCGAGGTGTTCCACAACGACTTGCCCTCCGGGCCGGTCTCGCCGGACGCCGGGTGCTCGGCGATCGACCCGCCGTGCAGCCACAGTCCCGCGTCCCGCGCCGCCGCCGCGAGCGCGGCCACCACCGGTCCGCGGATGTCCTGCGAGCGGTCCGGCCAGTCCCGGTAGGAGAATCCACCGGCCGACCACAGCTCCGGCAGCACCACCAGGTCCGCACCCGCCTCGGCCCGCACCATCCCGGCCACCCGGTCGGTGCGGTCGGCGAGCGACTCCTCGTCGTCATACGCGAGCTGGATGGCGGAGATCCGCATGGTCCTCAGTCCTTCTGGTGCGCCGAACCCGCGCGGGCCCGCGCGGCGAGGTAGTCGTTGTAGGCGTTGAGCTCCGCGTCCCCGTCACGCTCGGCCTGCCGCTCGGCGCGCTGCCCGGCGGCACGGTCGGTGCGGTACCACTCCATCGCGATCAGCATCGCGAGCATCAACGTCGGGAACTCGCCGGCACCCCACGCGACGGTGCCGGCACGCTGCTGGTCGACGAGCGGGTCCGGAATCCACGACAGGTCGAGCACCGTGAAGAGATCAGGTGCCAGCAGCGTGGTGCCGGTCATCATCGCGACCCCGAAGAAGGCGTGGAACGCGATGGCCACCAACAGGATCAGCATCCGGATCGGCGGCGCCCAGCGCTTGGGTCCCGGGTCGATGCCGACCAGCGCATACGCGTAGATGTAGCCGGTGATCATGAAGTGCGCCACCATCAGCACGTGCCCGGTGTGGGTGGTCAGCGACAGGTAGAACCACGGCGAGTAGTAGAAGACGATCAAGGTGCCGAAGGACAGCACGGCCGCGATGATCGGGTTGGCGAAGAACGCGAACACCCGCGAGTGCACGACCGCCAGGAGCAGCTCGCGCGGCCCGAGGGTGCCGTCCTGCCGCTTGGGCAGGGCGCGCATCGCCAGGGTGACGATGCCGCCGCGCACCAGGCAGATCGGCACGAACATCGACACACCCATGTGCATCAGCATGTGCATCGAGAACTGCACGTGCCCGTAGATCGCCGGCGCCGCGTCGGTGAAGTAGACGAAGGACGCCCAGCCGCAGACCCACCAGATCGTCCGGGCGATCGGCCACTTGTCGCCGCGACGATGCAGGCGCCATACCCAGTGCAGATAGACACCGAGCGCGATGACCGCGACGGCGGTGAACAACCACTCGACCCGCCAGGCGGTGAACCAGCTGCTGGTCTCCAGCGGCGCGGGTGTCGGGTAATCGGTGAGTGAGAACGCCCGGTCGGTGGTGTTGAGCGGCGACTCGCCGGAGATCGGCGGCTCCGAGCGCGACAGGGCTGCGCCCAGCCCGATCGCCACGCCCATCACCAGCACCTCGATGCCGGCCAGCCGGGCGAACGCGGCGCGGCCGGGCCGCGAGGACCGGTCCGCCCGCAACCGAGCGATCACCTTCTGCCGCTGGAACCAGCCGAACACGCCGAGCGCGACCAGCGCGGCGATCTTGGCGAGCACGATGACGCCGTACTTCGAGTTCAGACCGCTGAAGCCGCCGATGCGGATCCAGGCGTTCAGCGCCCCGGACAGCCCGACCATGGCGATGCACCAGGTGGCGACGGTCGAGAAGCGCTCCACCACGTCGGGTGCCCCTTTGCCGAGGCGCGACCACATCAGCAGCACGGCGAGCAGGCCACCGACCCAGACGGCGACACCGAGCAGGTGGAACACCAGCGAGTTGACCGCCGCGTCGTGGTCCAGGCTGCCGGCGGCGTGACCGACCAGCGCCAACGGCCAGAGCGCGGCCACCGCGACGAAGAAGAGGAACGCCTGCACGCCCCGGCTCGCCCCGACGAAGCAGATGACCGCGACGCAGAGACCGACCAGTGTGGTGATCGCCGGCGCCCGCAGCAGCTCCAGGTCCCAGGTGGACTGCCAGGCGTTGGACCAGAACCCGCTGGACCCGACGTGTGTGCCGGACACGTCCGCGTAGTTGAAGACCCCGCTGACCGCGCCGCACACCGCCCAGGCCAGCGCCGACCAGGCGGCATACCGGCCGACCCGGATCCGGCGGGCGGTGTGGGCTCCCTCGGGCATCAGCATGCCGCCGAGCAGGAGCAGTCCGATCGTCAACGCGATCGCCAGCTGGCATGCCGTGGTGGTCAGTGGCAGCCCCCAGCGGACCAGTGCGCCGGGATCGAGCAGCTCGAGCTTCGCGGCCGCGCCGGTGAAGCGCAGAGCCGCCGCGCAGGCCAGGAGGCCGGCCAGCACGGCGCCGGCGAGAGATCCGGCGTGCGAAACCGGTCGGGTGCTGGCCTGACGTGTCACGCACAGCAGCCTAGATCGACACCTTGTGGGTCGTACTCTCGGTCGACGCGGGTCCAGCCACTACCGTGGGGGTATGCCGACACGACCGCTCCCGCCCGAAGGTCTCGACGAGATGGTCACCGCGTATGCCGAGACGACGCAAGCGGTCCTCGACCTCGGAATGACCTGTCGGCCGGATGATTTCGACCTCCCGACGCAGTGCCCGGGGTGGACCGTCAAGGACCACATCTCGCACGTCGTGGGCGTCGAGACCGCCCTCCTCACCGGCGAGCTGCCCGATGTCGAGGTGCCCGACCATCCGTGGATCCGGCACGACTTCGGCCGGTTCATGGAGCAATCCGTCGAGGAGCGACGGTCGCGCAGCGGGCACGAGGTCGTGCAGGAACTGGCGCACGTGCTGCCACGGCGGCTGCGGGCGCTGCGCGACCCGGAGCTGACGCTGGACTCACCGGTCGTGCCGGTGATCGGCGAGCTGGACACGATCGGCAAGCAGTTGCCGGTCCGCATCATCGACATCTGGTGCCACGAACAGGACCTGCGCGCTGCCCTCGACCGCCCCGGGAACCTCGACTCCACCGCCGCGGCCGCGTTCGTCACGACGGTGCTGGATGCCTTCCCCCGGCGCGCTGCCCGCGCCGGCCTGGAGCCGGGGACCTCGGTGATCATCGAATGCACCGGCCCGGTGCTGGCTCGCGAGGGGGTGCGGATCACTCCCAGCCATGACGGCTCCCTGCGTGGCGAGCCGCTGTTCTCCGGGCAGGCGCATGTGGACGAGACGGACGACAGCACCGGTGAGGTGATCATCGTGCCGCCGGGCTCGGTCACCACCATCCGGCTGACCACCGAAGCCCTCACCCGTCGCGGCGCCGGCCGGGTGCCCACCGCCGAGTTGCGCTATTCGGTCGAAGGCGACGAGGACGTCGCCGCGCGCGTGCTCGACGCGCTCACCGTCACGCCCTGACCGGGCGGCGGCCCGCACCCGCCGTACCCAACCGGCAACGGTCGCCGCTTCGCGCCGGATCCAGCCGTCGACTTGATACATCGCCATTCGATGCATATCGTTGTATGCCGCAAGCAAGTAACCCCTTGTCGTCATCCAGGAATCGTCATGCCCGTCGAGCACGCAGTTGCGATGGAGCTGTCGACCGAGCTCATCCAACTGGTCAAGAAGATCGAAGCGGTTCGCCATCACACGCCTCGGGTACACCCCGGGATCGAGCCTTCGTCGTACCCGGTGATCTTCGCGTTGCGCCGCGGCGGCCCCGCCCGCATCTCGGCGCTCGCTGAGACCGTGCACTCCGACGTCTCCACGGTCAGTCGCCAGGTGAGCAACCTGGTCTGCCACGGCCTGGTGGCCAAGGTCTCCGATCCGGACGACGGGCGCGCCCAGCGAGTGGCGCTGACCGACGAGGGTGACGCGCTCGTCCAACGCCTGCAGGACGGCCGTGGCCAGTGGTTCCAGCAGATGCTGGCCGACTGGGACGATGCCAAGGCGCGCGACTTCACCCGTTATCTGCACGAATTCATCGCGGCGCTCACCGCACAGCTCGACCAGGCACGCGCACAGGGCGCCGACCTGCCCGAATATCCGCCCACCACCCGAAAGGATCCTTCGTGACCACCTCTACGGCGACTGCTCCGGCGCCCACGGACGGTGAATACACCCATCGGCAGATCCTGACGATCCTCACCGGTCTGCTGCTCGGCATGTTCCTCGCCGCGCTCGACCAGACGATCGTCAGCACCGCGATCCGCACGATCGCCGATGATCTGCACGGGTTGTCGATCCAGGCGTGGGTCACCACGGCATACCTGATCACCTCCACGATCACCACGCCGATCTACGGCAAGCTCGGCGACCTCTACGGCCGCAAGAAGCTGTTCATCTTCGCCATCGGCGTCTTCATCATCGGCTCGGCGATGTGTTCCTTCGCGACCTCGATGTACGAACTCGCGGCGTTCCGAGCCTTCCAGGGCATCGGCGCGGGCGGCCTGATGACGCTGGTGCTGGCGATCATCGGCGACCTGGTGCCGCCGCGGGAACGTGCCAAGTACACCGGCTACTTCATGGCGACCTTCGGCACCTCCTCGGTGCTCGGCCCGGTCGTCGGCGGCTTCCTCGCCGAGACCACCTCGTTCCTGGGCGTGACCGGCTGGCGCTGGGTCTTCCTGGTCAACGTGCCGATCGGCATCGTGGCGTTCTTCGTGGTGTCGGCGACGCTGCACCTGCCGCACGTGCGGCGTGAGGCGCGCATCGACTGGTGGGGTGCCGCGGCGCTGGTCGTGGCGCTGGTGCCGCTGCTGACCGTGGCGGAACAGGGCCGCGACTGGGGCTGGGGCTCGGTCACCTCCGTCATCTGCTACCTGATCGGCATCATCGGCGTGGCCACCTTCGTGTGGATCGAGCACCGCATGGGTGACGACGCCCTGATCCCCCTGCGCATCTTCAAGCTGCGCGCCGCGTCGGTCACCATCGCCGCCAGCGTGATCGTCGGCATCGGCATGTTCGGTGGCATCACCGTGCTGCCGCTCTACATGCAGATCGTGCACGGAGCCTCGCCGATGACCTCCGGCCTGATGATGCTGCCCATGGTCGCCGGCCTGATGATCGCCGCCGTCATCTCGGGTCTGATCACGGCCAAGACCGGCAAGATCCGCGGCTTCCCGATCCTCGGCACGCTGCTGGCCACCGCCGGGCTGTTGCTGCTGTGGATCTTCGTCACCGCCGACACCAACCTGGTCTGGGTGATGGTGATGATGTTCATCACCGGCCTCGGCCTCGGCAACTGCATGCAGCCGCTGACGCTCATCGTGCAGAACGCCGTGCCGCCGCGCGAGATCGGCGTGGCCACCTCGGCCGCGACATTCTTCCGGCAGACCGGTGGCACCATCGGCGTCGCGATCTTCCTGTCGATCCTGTTCAGCACGGTCGGCGACAAGATCAAGGACGCGCTCGGCGCGGCGGTCAAGGCCGATCCGTCACTGGCGCAGCCGGCCAACCAGCAATTGCTCGGCAAGGTCGCCGCGCAGGTGCAGGACGACTCCAACATCCTCACCAAGGTGCCGGCCGACATCGCGCATCCGTTCAAGGTCGGGTTCGCCGACTCGATGGACCTGATCTTCCTGTGCGCGGCGGTGCTGATGTTCCTCGGTTTCCTGGTGCTGTTGCTGATGCCGCACGTCGAGCTGCGGGCGCAGTCGGCGCAGGCCGCCGCCGCCTCAGAGGCTGCCGGCGCGGCGAGCGCGGCGCGCGAACCCGTCGGCGTGGGCGCGGGTGCCGTGGGTCGTCACGAGGCGCTCGGGGACGAACCGGCCGACGGCGTGGGCGAGTCGATGTCGCCGCGGCACAGCGCAGACTGAGTCCGCGGCGCCCGGGAGAAATCCACCGGGATGCATGAAGGAGCGCCCGGCAGCTGCCGGGCGCTCCTTCGTTCACGGCGCAGTGATGACGGGTCAGGCCTGAGCGCTATCACCTGGGGCCCCGGGCGGTCGTGCTGGGACGCGCCGCAGAGCGCGTGCTGGGCATCGACAAGGCGATGCAGCCGTTGCACCGTCTGGCCGAGAGCTCCCACGAGTCGGTGAACCTCGCCGCGCGGGACGGTGTCGAGTCCGTGGTGCTCGCCCGCGTCCAGTCCACGCTGCCGCTGCGCTTCGTGCAGCACGTGGGTGCGCGATTCCCGCTCTACAGCACCGCGTCCGGCAAGGCGATGCTGGCGTTCGGCGACTCGACCACCGACTACCTGGCGGGCCTGCCCAACCGGCTGCCTCCGGTCGGCCCGGGCACCCTCGCCACGCGCGCCCAGCTCGAGCGGCAGCTGGAGCAGACCCACGAGCGGGGCTACTCGATCGACATCGAGGAGAACGTCGAGGGCGTGCGCTGCGTCGGGGCGCCGGTGCTCGACGGCGACGGCATCGCCCGTGCCGCGGTGGTGCTGCAGGCGCCCAGCGTGCGCATGCACAAGGACCGCATCGAGGAACTCGGCCCGGCCGTCGCGGCGACGGCCCGCGAGGTCTCTCGAGTCATACCCGATGCGAGCGTGCTGCGTTCGCAGGACTGACTGCCGCGCTCACTCGTCCTCGTCGACCATCCTCGACCAGGCCCGCCAGGCGCCGGTGTCGCCGTCGTCGTGGGCCTGGGTGATCAGCAGTCGCCCGGTCTCGATGAGGTGTCGCCGCATGGACATGGCAGCCCGCGCCGGGTCGCCGTCGGCGATGGCGTCCACGAACGGTTCGTGCTCCTCCAGCACCTCCAGGTGGGTGCGCGATCGGCCGGCGGTGTTCGCCCCGATCAGCCGGGTGGTGTCCCGCAGCTCGGCGACCAACGCCACCAGCCGGGCGTTGCCCGAGCACTCCAGGATCGTGGCGTGCAGCAGCTCGTCGGCGCCACCGAAGCCCGCGTCGTCGCCAGCACTCGCGGCGGCCCGCATCTGCCGCAGCTGCCTGCGCAGACCCCGCGCGACGGCCGTGCGACCGGCGCCGAGCCTGGCCGCACGCGCGGCGGCGTCGGGCTCCAGCGCGAGACGGAGCGCGAAGATCTCCGCGATGTCCTGGCCGGTCGGGAGCACCGCCCGGAACCCGCGCTGCGGGACGAACTCGATCAGTCCGGCATCGGCCAGGCGCAGCAGTCCCTCCCGCACCGGGCTGCGTGACATGCCGAGCTTCTCGGCCATCTCGGGCACCGAGTGGAAGATGCCGCGGCCGATCGTCCCGTCATACAGCCAGGCGCGCACCTGCGTCGCCGCGTCCTCCGCGAGAGTCATGGGTAACATGTTACCTATGTCGTTGATCTCCGCATTGCGCTCGGCCGGCCTCTCCGCACGCGACGACGACACGACGCGCGCGATCTACAGTTCGGACGCCTCGCTCTACCGGGTGCCGCCACTCGCCGTCGTCTTCCCCCGATCCTCGGACGAGGTGGCCAGCGCGTATGGCGTCGCCCGGGACGCCGGTGTCCCGTTCACCATGCGTGGTGCGGGCACCTCGGTGGCGGGCAATGCGGTCGGGCCCGGGCTCGTGGTGGACACCTCGCGGCACCTGAACCGCATCCTGGAGATCGACGGCGAGGCCCGGACCGCTCGCGTGCAGCCGGGCGTCATACAGGAGCAACTGCAGCGCGCCGCCGCGCCGCACGGGCTGCGCTTCGGGCCGGACCCGTCGACGTCGACCCGCTGCACCATCGGCGGGATGATCGGCAACAACGCGTGCGGCTCTCGCAGCCTTGGTTATGGAAGGACCGCCGACAATGTGCTCGCATTGCGCGGCTTCTTCGGGACGGCAACAGAATTCGACGTCGGGTCGCGTGTCGACGACGCCATACCGTCCGTTGAGGCGGACGCCCTGCGCCGACTGGGGCACGACAACCTGGCGCACCTCCGCACGCAGTTCGGCCGGTTCGGCCGGCAGGTGTCCGGCTATTCGCTGGAGCATCTGCTGCCCGAGCGCGGAGCCGACGTCGCACGCTTCCTGGTCGGCTCCGAGGGCACTCTCGGCGTCGTGACCGAGGCAACCGTCCGGCTGGTGCCCGACCCGAAGCACCGGCGGATGGTCGCGCTGGGTTTCACCGACATCGTCGCGGCGGGCGCCGCTTCTCCGGCGGTGCTCGCGCATCGTCCGACCGCGTGTGAGGGCCTGGATGCACGCCTCACCGACGTGGTCCGCACCCGGCGAGGGGACACCGCCGTGCCCGACCTGCCACGCGGCGGCGCGTGGTTGTTCGTGGAGATCAGCGGTGATGAGCTGCCCGAGGTCGATGCGCGGGCCGATGCGCTGGCCGCGGACTCCTCGCTCGGTGCGATCGATGCGCGCGTCGTGCGTTCAGCCGCGGAAACCGCTGCCCTGTGGCGCATCCGGGCCGACGGGGCGGGGCTGGCGGGACGGTCTCCCGCCGGAGAGCCTGCGTGGCCGGGCTGGGAGGACGCCGCGGTGCCCCCGGACCGACTGGGCGACTACCTGCGCGATTTCGACGAGTTGGTCACGGCGCACGGGCTCACGTCCGCGCCGTTCGGCCACTTCGGCGACGGGTGCATGCACGTGCGGCTGGATCTGCCGCTGCAGCGTCCGGACGCACCACAGGTGTTGCGCTCCTTCATGACCGACGCCGCCGAGCTGGTCGGCCGCTACGGTGGTTCGCTGTCCGGCGAGCACGGTGACGGCCGCGCCCGCAGTGAGCTCCTCCCGCACATGTACGACGCAACGTCCCTCGATCTCTTCGCGGCGGTCAAACGCATCTGCGATCCCGAGAACCGTCTGGCGCCAGGGGTGCTCGTCGATCCGGCACCGATCGATGCCGATCTGCGCTTCCCTACCCCGTCCGCGCCGGCAGCCCGTGGACCGAGGTCTCGATACGCGGCTCGTACCTCATCGCTCCTCGACCAGCAAGAGGGCCTCGCGCTCGCCTGGGCCTCCGACAACGGCGACTTCGGGCAGTCGGTCCACCGCTGCACCGGTGTCGGCAAGTGCCGGGCTGACAACACCGGCTCGGGCGGGGTCATGTGCCCGTCGTACCACGCGACCAAGGAGGAGAAGGACTCCACGCGCGGCCGCGCACGGGCACTGCAGGAGATGATCAACGGCTCTGTGGTGCAACGTGACTGGCGTGCACCGGAGGTGCACGAAGCACTCGATCTCTGCCTGTCGTGCAAGGGTTGCCTGTCGGACTGCCCGACCGGTGTCGACATGGCGTCGATGAAGTCGGAGGTGCTGCATCAGGCGTATGCCGGCCGTCGCCGGCCGATCTCGCACTACACGCTCGGCCGGTTGCCGCAGTGGCTGAGGCTGGCGCGGCGGACGCCACGGCTCGCGCGGATGGCGATGCGCTTCGGCGACAAGGCGGGTATGGCGAAGCGTCTCGGCGGCGTCGACCCGCGCCGTTCGATCCCGGTGATCGCAGCGACGTCCTTCGCGCAGTGGGCCGTCACCCACGGCCTGCGTCCCTATGAGCCCGGCGCTCTCGACCGGCCGGCACTGCTGTGGGTGGACACCTTCACCGACGAGTTCACGCCGGAGATCGGCACGGCGATGGTGCACGTCCTGCGCGCCGCCGGATATCAGCCGGTGCTGCCGCCGCGCGCTACCTGCTGCGGGCTGACACTCATCTCCACCGGTCAGCTGGACGCCGCGAAACGCACTCTCACCACACTGGTTTCGGCGCTCGCCCCGGCGGCTGCAGATGGCGTGCCGATCGTCGGAGTGGAACCGTCGTGCACCGCCGTGCTGCGCCACGATCTGCTGGCACTGCTCCCGGGGGATGCACGCGCCGCCCAGGTCGCCGGGGCCCCCGTCACGCTCGCCGAGCTGCTGACCCGCACCACTGACTGGAGTGCGCCGGACCTCACCGGCACGCGGGTGATCGCCCAACCGCACTGTCACCACCACGCCGTGATGTCCTGGACCGCCGACGAGCGGCTGCTGACGGCAGCGGGTGCGGAGGTTGTCCGCATCGGTGGATGTTGCGGCTTAGCAGGCAATTTCGGCGTCGAGCAGGGTCATTACGAGGTCTCGGTTGCGGTGGCGGAGAGCCACCTGCTGCCGGCGGTGCGGGACGCAGGCCCGGACGATATCATCCTGGCCGACGGTTTCTCGTGTCGCACGCAACTGCAGGACTTGGCGGGGACTTCCGCCATACATCTGGCGCAGCTGCTGGCCGGTGCTCTGCCCGCCGTGCGGTAGGCCGCACTGCTGACATACCCGATGCGTTGACTACGGCGTGCTCACCAAGCGCTGCGCACCCGGTGCGATGGATCGCAATGGGGCCGGCAGCGGGTGCGGTTTTCGCACCAGCTGCCGGCCCTCCACGTCTCGGAGCGGGAAGCTAGCCCCAGACCAGCGCCTTCGCCGGGTCCTCCAGCAACGCGGCGATGTCGGCCAGGAAGCGCGACCCGAGGTCGCCGTCGATCAGTCGGTGGTCGAACGACAGGCCGAGCTGCGTCACCTGGCGCGGCACGATCTGGTCGACGCCGTGCTCGTCGCTCACCACCCACGGCATCTTGCGGACCTGGCCGAAGCACAGGATCGCCGACTCACCGGGGTTGATGATCGGAGTGCCGGTGTCGACACCGAAGACGCCCACGTTGGTGATCGTGATCGTGCCGCCGGACATGTCGGGCGGCGGCGTGCGCCCCTCCCGGGCGGTCCCGACCAGCGCACCGAGCGCTTCGCCCAGCTCTCGCATCGACATCCGGTCGGCGTCCTTGATGTTCGGGACCACGAGGCCGCGCGGCGTCGCCGCGGCGATGCCCAGGTTGACGTAGTGCTTGACGACGATCTCCTGCGCCGCCTCGTCCCAGGTCGCGTTGACCTCCGGATTGCGTTTGATCGCAACGCACAACGCCTTGGCGAGGACCAGCAGCGGCGTGACCTTCAGGTCGCGGAAGTCGCGGTCGGACTTCAGCCGCTCGACCAGCTCCATGGTGCGGGTCATGTCGATCGTCACGAACTCGGTCACGTGCGGCGCCGTGAACGCCGACCCGACCATCGCCTGCGCGGTCATCTTGCGCACGCCCTTGACCGGGATGCGGGTCTCGCGTGCACCGTCGTATGACGCGGCAACCGCCGGCGCGGACGCAGTGGCCCCGCCGCCGGACAGGAACGCCTCCACATCGGCGCGGCTGATCACGCCGTCCTCACGGGTGGGCTGGACCTGTGACAGGTCGACACCGTTGTCCTTGGCGAACTTCCGCACCGGGGGCTTGGCCAACGCCTTGCCGCCCTTCGCGGCCGGCGCGGGAGCGGCTCCGCCGACGCGGGACCGGGTCGGAGCCGGCGCATCCTCGCGCGGCACCGGCGCGCTCGGCACGGCGTCGGTCGCGACGTGCTTGTGCAGGTCCGGTGTGGGCAATGGGTCGCCCTGACTGCCTGGTCCTTGCACACCCTCGAACGCCCGCCGGGCACGACGCTTCGTCGCGCCTTCGACGGCGCCATACCCGACGAGATTGGCGACGCGTTCGCCCGAGTCGTCGCCGGAGTCATCGGCTGCCGCGGCCGGTGCGGCCGCAGCGGGTGCATCGTCCTCCGCACCGACGACATCGACGCTCACGATCGGCGCACCGACCTCGACGGTGGCACCCTCGCTGACCAACAGCTCGACGACCTTGCCCTCCCACGGGATCGGCAACTCCACCAGGGATTTCGCGGTCTCGATCTCGACCACGATGTCGTTGACCTTGACCTGGTCGCCCGGCTTGATCTTCCAGGTGACGATGTCGGCCTCGACCAGACCCTCGCCGGGGTCGGGCAGCTTGAACTGCTTCACGCCCATGGTGTGAACTCCTTAGAAGCTGAGCGCTTGGTCGACGCTGTCGAGGATCCGGTCCAGGTCGGGCAGGAAGTCCTCCTCGTAGCGGGACGGCGGATAGGGGATGTTGTAACCGCCGACCCGCATGACCGGTGCTTCCAACGAGTAGAAGCACTCGCGCTGTACCTGCGCGGCGAGCTCGGCGCCCATGCCGAGGAAGGTCGACGCCTCGTGCACCACGACGCACCGACCGGTCTTGCGAACCGATGCGAAGATCGTCTCGGTGTCCAGCGGCGACAGCGACCGCAGATCGATGACCTCCAGCGACTTGCCCTCGCCCTGCGCCGCGCCCGCGGCGTCGAGGCAGGTCTTGACCATCGGCCCGTAGGCCAGCAGCGTCGCGTCCTCACCTGCGCGGGCCACGCGGGCGCTGTGCAGCGGCAGCGGTGCACCGGCCGCCTCGTCCAGCTCGACCTCGGCCCGCTCGTGATAGCGGCGCTTCGGCTCGTAGAACATCACCGGGTCGTCGGAGGCGATCGCCTGCTGGATCATCCAGTAGGCGTCGGCCGGGTCGGCACAGCTGACCGTCCGCAGGCCCGCGGTGTGGGCGAAGTAGGCCTCGTTGGACTCCGAGTGGTGCTCGACGGCGCCGATGCCACCGCCGAACGGGACGCGGATGACCAGGGGCAGCTTCAGGTGCCCGAGCGACCGCGCGTGCATCTTGGCGACCTGGCTGATGATCTGGTCGAACGCCGGATAGATGAACCCGTCGAACTGGATCTCGACCACCGGGCGGTAGCCGCGCAGCGCCAGGCCGATCGCGGTGCCGACGATGCCGGACTCGGCCAGCGGGGTGTCGATGACGCGGTCCTCGCCGAAGTCCTTCTGCAGCCCCTCGGTGATCCGGAAGACGCCGCCGAGCTTGCCGACGTCCTCGCCCATGAGCACGACCTTGGGGTCGTCCTCCATGGCCTTGCGCATGCCGGCGTTCAATCCCTTGGCGAGGGAGAGCTTCTGAGCAGCCATCAGTGACCACCCTCCGATCCGGCGAAGGACTCTTGGTAGGCGATGAACTCCGCCTTCTCCCGCTCGACCACGGGATGCGGGTCGACGTAGATGTCGTCGAACATCGCCGGCTTCGGCGGGTTGGGCATCTCCTGGCAAGCCTTGCGGATCCGAGCCGCCAGCTCGTCGGCCTCCCTGTCGACGGCGTCGAAGAACTCTTCGTCGGCGTGGCCCTTGGTCGACAGAAAGCCGCGCATGCGGGCGATCGGGTCCTTCTCGCGCCAGATGTCCACCTCGGCGGCGATGCGGTATTTGGTCGGGTCGTCCGACGTGGTGTGCGCACCCATGCGGTAGGTGAACGCCTCGATCAGGGTCGGGCCCTGACCGGCACGAGCGGCGTCCATCGCGGCCTTCGTCACGGCATACACGGCCAGCACGTCGTTGCCGTCGACCCGGACGCCCGGGAAGCCGAAGCCGCGTGCGCGCTGGTATGGCGGAATGCGGAACTGCTTGTAGTTGGGCTCACTGATGGCCCACTGGTTGTTCTGGACGAAGAACACCATCGGCGCGTTCGCGACCCCGGCGAAGACCAGCGCCTCGTTGAAGTCGCCCTGCGCGGTGCCGCCGTCACCGGTGAACGCCATGACGGCGGTGTCGCGGTCGAGGTCCCCGGTGCCCACCGCACCGTCGCGCTGTACCCCCATCGCATAACCGGTCGCGTGCAGCATCTGGTTGCCGATGACGATCGTGTAGAGGTGAAAGTTGTTGGCGTTGCTGTCCCAGCCGCCGTGGTTGACGCCTCGGAACATGCCCAGCAGGTTCTCCGGCGGGACGTCGCGGCACCAGGCGACACCGTGCTCGCGATAACCGGGGAAGGCGTAGTCCTGCGGTCGCATCGCGCGGCCGGCACCGACCTGCGCGGCCTCCTGACCCAACAACGACGGCCACAAGCCGAGTTCGCCCTGCCGCTGCAGCGCATGGCCCTCGGCGTCGATCCGGCGCACCAGCACCAGATCGCGGTACATCGAGCGACCGTCCTCACCGGTCATGTCCTCGACGATCTGCGCGTAATCGGCGTTGGCGTCGGTCGTCGGCAGGCGATTGCCGTCACCGTCGACGAACTGCACCATGTCGGGGCCGCCATCGGTGATGTCGTGCTCCATCGGACCTGTCACCACCGTCTCGTGATGTCTCACGGGGCCCGGCGTCGACGGCGCCGAATCCATTGCATCGTCAGGCATGGTTCTCCTTCTCGGGCGGCCGCGGGCCGGGTGTGCCGCGACGTGTCGTGCGCCTGCGCCGGGGTCGCCGGGCAGGCGCTGAGCGGCCTCGCCATACGTTCGGAGTGGGTGTCCGTGGGGTATGACGCGGCTCACATTGCCTTACGCGGGAAGATTACCTTTGCGGCGTCCGACCGCCGAATCGGGAGGGCTACCAGCGAGTAGCGAACTGTGCCGCCACTTCGAGCAGCCGATTCGTCGCCTCGACCTCGCCGACACTGCAGCGCACGCCGTCACCTGCGAACGGCCGCACCACCACACCGGCGGCCTCCGCTGCCGCCGCGAAGTCGAGGGTCTTGTCACCGAGCGGCAACCAGACGAAGTTGGCCTGGGTGTCGGGGACCGGATAGCCCAGATCGCGCAGCCCGATCAGTAACCGGTCACGCTCGGCGACCAGCGCCTGGACCCGCTCGTCGAGTTCGTCGTATGCCGCCAGGCTGGCGATCGCGGCCTGCTGAGCCACGTGCGAGACACCGAACGGCACCGCCGCGGTGCGTAGTGCCGATGCGACCTGCTCGTGCGCGATGCAGTAGCCGACCCGGAGTCCGGCGAGTCCGTAGGCCTTCGAAAAGGTCCGGAGCACAGCGATATTCGGCCGCGAGCGCCATACGGACAGGGCGTCCGCGGCGTCGGTGTCGTGGTTGAACTCCAGGTAGGCCTCGTCGAGCACGACCAGCACGTCGGACGGCACCCGCTCCAGGAACTCCTCCAGCTCCGCGGCATGCACCGCCGGGCCGGTCGGGTTGTTGGGGCTGCAGACGATCACCAGGCGGGTGCGTTCGGTGATCGCGTCGGCCATCGCTGTCAGGTCGTGCCGGCTTTCGCCGTCCAGCGGCACCTGCACGCCGGTGGCGCCGGACAGCCCGACGACGATCGGGTAGGCCTCGAAGGAGCGCCACGCATAGACGACCTCGTCGCCGGCCTCGCAGGTGATCTGCAGCAGCGTCCCGAGCAGCCCGACGCTGCCGGTCCCGGTCGCGATCTCGTCGGCCTGCACGTCGAAGTGCTTCGCGATCGCCTCGCGCAGGTCGACCGTCCCCATGTCGGGGTAGCGGTTCATCGTCTGCAGGGCGTCCTGCACCACCTGCAGCACGGACGGCAGTGGCGGATAAGGGTTCTCGTTGCTGCTGATCTTGTAGGTCGTCCGTCCGGGCTGCTCAGCCGCCGGCTTGCCCGCGACGTAACGGGGGATGGACTCGAGGGTCGCTCGCAGTCGGACGGTCCCCGGTGTGGCGTCAGTCATTCCTTCTACCGCTCCTCTGTCCTCTGCTGCGGGCCTCACTACGTTCGTGTCCTCGCATCGGTCGGCGCTCATCTTCCGCAGCTTAGGACCCCGCGGCAGGCGCGTTCGCGGCGGTCGCGAGCGTCATACATGACAAGCTGGACCCATGAAGAACTTCCTGGTCAAGACCGGTATCAACGCTGTCGCGCTGTGGATCGCCGCGATCGTCGTGCCAGGCATCACGCTGGCTCAGGACAGCAAGTCGACGAGTTCCAAGGTGCTGACGATCATCGTCGTCGCCATCGTCTTCGGCGTCATCAACGCGATCGTGAAGCCGATCGCGCACTTCCTGTCGTTCCCGCTCATCTTCCTGACGCTCGGGTTGTTCACCTTCGTGGTGAACGCCTTCATGCTGCAGATCCTGTCGTGGCTGTCCGACAGCCTGGGGCTGTCCTTCCACATCGACGACTTCTTCTGGGCGGCGATCCTCGGCGCGCTCGTGGTGTCGTTCGTCAGCATGCTGATCAACATGCTGTTGCCGGACGAGCTCGAGGCCCGCTGAGTCCTCACCAGGACGGCGGGCGGCCGTCCTCCAGATAGACGGTGCCGGCTCCGGAATCCAGGGCGGCGAGCGCGCGCTCGGCGGCACGGACCGTGTAATCGGCTGCGTGCTCGGCGAGTTCGGACAGGTCGCACCAGTGCACGGCCCGGATCTCCCGTGCCTCCAGCTGTATGGCGGACAGCTGCTCCGCCGGCACGGTGACTTCGAAGAGGAACAACGTCGCGTCGTCCCAGCCACGCCAGGCCGGCAGCCAACTGACGGCGGCCAGCGAATGCACCCGGGCGGTCACTCCGAGCTCTTCGTGCAGTTCGCGCACGACCGCGGACGCAGGCGACTCCATCGGATCGACAACGCCTCCGGGCAGGTCCCAGGGCTTCTTGTAGACCAGCTCGCACACCAGTAGCCGGCCGGATTCGTCACGGACGAGCGCCTGGGCGATGGTGCGCTTGGTCGGCAGCGAGGTGTTGAGCCATGCGGTGAACGCGTCGCGGGTGCCCGGCTCGGGGTCGCTCGCGAGTCGGCCGAGGACGATCGCGTCGGCACCGTCGCGGAACTCGCGCAGCACCCCTTCGGTGCGCAGGCCCGCTTGCGCTGCCGTGCGGAGCGCGGACCGGTTGGTGCGGGCGACATACGCCTCGACCCGGCGCAGCCCGAGATGGGTGAAGCCGTGCGCGATCACGGCTCGCAACGCAGCTGCCGCGAGACCGCGCCCACGGGATCCGGGCCGGAGTTGCCACGCCAATTGGCCTGCGCCGTCTCGATGCTCGGGCAGTCGCAAAGCCACCAGCCCGGCGAAGGCGTCCGCGTCGTCGATCGCGAAGACGTGCACACCGTCGTCGCCCACCCAGCCGGGCACGCCGTGTTCGAGCGGCGGGACGTCGCCGGAGACCAGCCGGCGCAGCTCGCGTCCGTCGCCCAGGATCGGTGCATGGTGCGGCGCCTGCGTCATACCCCCACCCTTGCAGAGTCGTCGCCGCACCAGAAAGGGCTGTGCCCCCGCACGCCGTATGGCGCGTGGGGGCACAGCCCTGTCGTGCTGACGACCGCGATCAGCCGGTGACCGGGAGGGTGGTGGTCGTCGGCGTCGGCGTCGGCGGCTCCGTGGTGGGAGGCGCCGTCGTCGGCGGCGTCGACGTCGGCGGGTTGGTCGTCGAGGTCGGCGGCGGGGTAGTGGTCGTCGAGGTCGGCGGCGGGGTAGTCGTCGTCGAGGTCGGCGGGGTGGTGGTCGTCGACGTGGCCGGCGGCGGCGTCGTAGCCGCCGCGCAGTCGGCGCCGGTCAGCGCGACGTACGTCCCAGGCGAAAGGCTCGGCATGGAGATGTAGGCCCCGACCAGGTGCCCACCCACGGTCTTCGACGCGAACGAGACGGTGCCCACTGCGTTCGAATTGGTGAATGTCGCGAGCGACACCGAGCCCCCGGTGTGGACGCCTGCGGCACCGCCACCGGAGACCAGCACGCTCGGCTTGCCGGCCACACACGTGGTGGTCACCGTCACGGCGGCACCGCCCGCAGCCGACCGGAAAGTCGCCGGACCGGCAGCCGCGGCACTGGCAGAGGCTGCGCCCGCGAACTCCACGCCGTACGGATCTGAGTAGGTGCCCGTTTTCCAGCCTTGGGACTGGCCGCTCGTCGGGTCACTCCACGCGACGCCATAGAACGAATTGCGAGGTGCGGCAGAGCTGGTGCCGCCGGTCATGATCAGCCCCGAAGCAGCAGCGACACCTGCCACCAATGAAGCCCCGAACAACGCAGTGTTGCGTCTCATGGTCTTGCTCCCCTTCACTTCAGTTGTCGAAAAGTACGTCTGCCGGCGGCGCGGATCGGTGCCGGGCACCAGCCCACGCCGCCGGATCGAGCTGTGGATCTCGGCCGAATGTCACTTACCGAAGGACGTCAGGAAGCTGCCGCTGGGCTCGCCCAGACCGGTCACGTTGTCCCAGCCGGTCGCCACGCGCAGCGAGTCGGACGGCTGCGCCAGGCCCTCGAGCACGTAGTGGCCGTTCTTGAGTTGACCGAAGACCATGCCGTACTTGCCGGCCGTCGTCGCCTTGACGTCGGTGAGGTTGGAGGTCCCCCGCAGCTTGTAGAAGTAGGGCGCGGCGTTGCCGACCTTGCGACCGGTCAGCGCCTTGGACGACGCCACCAGGGCGGCGACCAGCGGCGAGGACTGGCTGGTGCCGCCGCTCGTCGTGCCGGTCGCGCCATCGAAGGTGAGCACGATGCCGGTTGCCGGGTCGGCGACGGCACTGACGTCCGGGATCGTCCGCTTGGTCGTCGACCCCTTGACCACACCCTTCTGCCACGCCGGCTGGGCGTAGTCACGGCTCACGCCACCACCCGCACCGACCGAGTTGCCGAAGTAGGGGTAGCGAGTGATGCCGGCGGTGCTGGTCGCCTTGGGCTGGTCCCAGAGGCTGGTCGACCAGCCGACGGTGAACTGCCGGGTGCCCGCCTTGTTGAGCGCCACGGCGGTGCCGCCGACCGCGGTGAAGAACGGCGAGGTGGCCGGGTAGCTCGGCTCCTTGGCGCGGGTCGGCGTGACGTCGCCCTCCTGGATGCTTCCGTCACCCATGTCGCCACTGCTCGCGAACAGGCTGATGCCGGTCAGCGAGGCGCGCGCAGCGATGCGGTCGAACTGTTGCTTGAAGCTCTTGCTCTGACCGGACTCGTCACCACCCCATGACATCGAGATGGTGCTCACCTTGTGCTGGGTGACTGCCTTGTTGAAGATGCTCAGCAGGGCTGCGTCGGTGCTGTCGGAGGCACCGTAGTAGGTGATCGACGACTTCGGCGAGATGTAGTGCGAGGTCTGCACGTCCATGTCCTGCTCGCCGTAGTCGGGCTTCAGGCAGGCGCTGTCCTTCGCCTTGCTCTCCGGAGCCGACTGGTCGGAGTAGCTGGTCAGCGTCGGGTAGTCGAACGCCGACGAGACCGCGTTGGCCTTGGACTTCGCTGCCTTGTCGGAGCACCAGAGCAGGATGCCGATGTTGGCCTTGGCCGTGGACGCCTTGCCGGCGTTGTAGAGCTTCACGGTCTGTTGCGGGCTGTAGCCGCACATCATGTTGGAGGTGCTCGGGAATTTCAGCGCCGTCACCGCGGAGTACTGGGCCCAGTAAGCCGAGCACTTGTTCGACGGCGTCGCCGCAGCGGCAGCCTTGCCGCCCGGCAGGGCGCGCCTGTTCGAGAACGGCGACTCGGTGTGCTGCGCCGAACGCACCGAGGTCAGCGGACGCCGGGTGCCGAGCGTGTCCAGCGGGCCGGTGTGTCGGCTGCTGACCGTGGTGAGGCCGGCGACGTTGACGACGCCGAGTGACTTGGGCACCAACGGGTCGGTGTTCGGCGCGAAGCCCGTGTCGGAGCCGAGGGCGACCCGCTGCATCTTGAGCGAGAACGCCTTGTTGACGGTGCGGACCGGCGCGGTGACGGTCACCAGACCGGTGACCGCGTCCTTGGCGGTGACCTTGAGGCCCTCGCTCTTGGCCCAGTCCGCGACCTTCTGCAGCGACGCTGGGGATGCGCCGAAGAGCTGCTTGTACTGCGCCGGTGAGATGACAGCGCCGTTGGCCAGCATGCGGTTCATCAGCGCCTGGTTCCGCAGCGGGACGGCGATCGACAGGTCGATGTCGGCGCTGGTGGATGCGGCACTCAGAGTGCGCAGGTTGCCGTGGTCGGGCAGTGCGGCGCGACCGGAGTTGGTCAATCGCACCTTGTCGCTGCCCTTGCCGGCGGCGTGCGCCATGGTGGCACCCGTGCCCGCCATTGCGATGGCCGTTGTCAGCGCGACAGCTCCTGTCGCGATGTGACGACGCTTCATCAAACTTCCTCCCAATAGTTGAATTTTCGCCTGATCCAAGCTCTGTAGATTGGGGTCCGAACGGGGATCGGGTGTGGCGCGCGCAACAGAGTACCGGTTATCACGAAGTGGTGTAACCGGTTGACCAGGGATGTCCGCCGAGGCGGTCAGACCGCGAGATCGCGGCGCTCAGGCGGCGATGTCGACCGGGGTCCCGGTCGGCAATTTTGCGAACATCTGCAGTGCGGCAGCGGGGACCCGGATACAGCCGTGGGAGACCTTCCCTTCGCGGCCCGCCGCGGTCGGCCAGCCGTGGACGGCCACCGTGCCCGGGCCCCCGCCATACGAGTCCAGCGTCGCGGAGTGTGCACCGAGTGCGTAGATCACCGGTGAGAAGGACTGGTGGGGGTCGACGAAGCCGCTGAGCAGGAACGTCTCGCCGACCGGGGTGGGTGTCGACGGCTTTCCCTGTCCGATAGTCCAGGTTCCGCGGGACTTGCCGTCATACGTGACGGTGATGGTGCCCTTGGACAGCGACACCTGCACCGCCCATCGGGTTCTCGCGCGCTCGAGGCCTGCCGCCGGCACCCACGCCGTGGCACCGTTCGGGCGAGACGGCAGCCGCACCTGCGCCCAACCCCGCTCGGTCCGCAGCACCGGCAGCCAGGTCGTCGTGCCGATCTGCGACTTGGGGATCAGTGTGATCGGCTCCTTCCCCGGCTGCGCAAAGCCGGGCATCGGCTTGGCGATCTCGATCGCCAGGCCGCCACTGCCGGTGGTCAGGTCGACCGGCGCATCGACGACCTTGCCGTCGGTGTCGGCCACCGGCAGCTTGTCGAGCACCGACTGCGGCACGTGCGGCACCGGTATGTCGGACTGGCCCGGCGATCGGGCGGCGCCGGCGGATCCGACCGGCGATGACGACGCGGCCGTCGTGACGGCCGCCGGCTTGTCGTCGCCGCCGCCGAACAATGTGATCCCGCCGAAGACCGCGAGCGCCACTACGAGAAATCCGACGGTGACGCCGATCACCGACGTCCCGACCTGGCGCAGTGAAGATCCTGCGGTCCTACGGTGCTTACCTGGTTCGGTCACGACGTGTGCTCTCTGTCCCGCGAAGAGCGGTGCGACGCCCGACGACGTCGCACCGCGAGGAGGTGCCTGCCCTCCTGAACTTCACGCATTCTGCACGGACGAACGGGATTCGCCGAATCAGCGGCCGAAGCCGGTCAGGAAGCCCTGGCCGGTCGGCTCGCCCACACCGGTGATGTCGTCCCAGGCCTTGGCAACGGTGAGCGAGTCGGGCTTGTCACCGACTCCGACGATCACCTGGTCGCCGTTGTCCCATGTGCCGAACCAGGCGCCATACGTGCCGGTCGGGCCGGTGACATCGCGGATCGCACTGCTGCCCGCCAGCTTGTAGAAGTAGGGTGCGGCGTTGCCGACCTGACGCTTGGTGATCGACTTGGAGACGCCCACCATGGCGGCGACCAGCGGCGTCGCCTGGCTGGTGCCGCCGCCGATGCTGATCTCCGCCGTCGAGGGTCCGTAGGCGATCGCCAGACCGGTGACCGGGTCGGCGAGCGCCGCCACGTCCGGCATCGCGCGCTTGGTCGTGGTGCCGGTGACCTTGCCCCTCTGCCAGGCGGGTTGGGCGAACTTGGCACTCACCCCGCCGCCCGCGCCGATGCTGTTGTGTCCGCCGTACACCCGCTTGATGCGGGTGAGGTTGCCGGCGTTGGGCTGGTCCCAGTAGCGACTGGCCCAGCCGAGCGTGAAGGCGCGACCGCCCGAGGAGGTGAGGCCGACGGCGGTGCCGCCCACTGCGGTCACGAACGGCGACGAGGCCGGGAACGCCACCGTCCGGGCGCCGACGTCCGGATCGGTGCTGTAGTCGCCACTGTCCATGCTGCAGACGATGACCGAGATGCCGGTCAGGGCGGCCTGGGCGGCGACCCGGTTGAACTGTGAGAGGTCACTGGCGTCCTGGAACTTCTCCGGGCCGCCGAACGACATCGACACCGTGGTGACCTTGTGCTCCGCGACCGCCTTGGCGAGCATCGCCGTGGTGTCGACGAAGTAGCAGCTCGCGGCGCCGTAGTAGCGGATCGCCGCCTTCGGGGAGATGTCGTGGGTCGATTGGACGTCGAGGTTCTGCTCGCTGGAGCCGTCCTCACAGTCGGCCATTCGCGCATTGGGCTTGGCCACCAGCTTGGAATACTTCGTCAGCTTCGGGTAGCCGTATGCGCCGGACAGCACATTGGCGTTGGTCAAGGCGTTCGGGTCGTCGCCCCACAACAAGATTCCGAGGCTGGGCGTGGCGTTCGCGGCGCCGGACATGCCGTAGATCTTGACGGCCTGCTGCGGGGACAGCGGGCACTGGTAGTTGGACATCTTGGCGTACTTGTGTGCCGTGACCGCGAGGTTCTGCCCCCAGTATTTCGAGCAGTACTGGTTGTTCGCGGCCGCGGCGGTCTGCTGGCTGCCGAGCGTATGGCGCGCCACCGGCTCGCGCCGCACCTGCAGCTGCTGCTGGGGCCGGACGGCGCTGCGCCCCAGCGTGCTCAGACCGGAGACACCGCTGATCCCGAGACTCGCCGGCACAGCGGGAGCGTTGTCCGGGACGATGCCGGTGCGCCCCTCGGCGTGTGCTGTGCGCAGCGTGATGCGGAAGGCCTTGTTGATGGCGGCGGCTGTACCGGTGACCTGCACCGCACCGGACGTCGCGTCGGTGGCGGTCACCCGCAACCCGTGATCCGTCGCCCATGCAGCAACCTTGCGCAGATCCGCCGGCGACGCGGCGAAGAGCCGGTCGTACTGCTGGGGCGAGATGACCGCGCCCTTGCGCAGCAGATCCTGCCGGATGCGCTCGTTGCGCAACGGCACCTGCAACGACAGGTGCATCAGGGTGTGCGAGGCGACGGCGCCGCGGTCGACCAGCTTGTCGTGCACCGCAATCGACGCACGACCCGAATTCGTCAGGCGCACAGTGCGATCCGCGGCCCGAGCCGGGCCGGTGGTGGCCGTGACGGTCATGCCCACCGCCGCCGTCAGAGCGACGGCACCTGCAGCGATCTGCCGAGTCTTCATGGGGTCCTCCCTGTACGGGCACTGCTGGAAATGCGTCGACCGAGACGGAGGCTCCCTGGGCCACCGATCGACGTTCCCCTCGTGGATGTCCTGCGCACTCCGAACGTGCCCGTACTGCACGTCGTGCGTCTCTGGAGACACCCCGCACATTCTTACTGCGGACCGGCCGGTAGCGGAAGGGAGTTGGCGGCGGTTCCCGAACTCGGATGCGGACCCCTGTCCAAATACTGATCGAATGGTCAGTAATTCGGGGATATCGTCCTCCTCCTCGCCCCCGCGGTGGCACACTGCCCGCATGGAGGCAACCGATCACGTGCACACGATGTGGCAGGAGGATCGTGCGTCGGCGGCGCAGGAGATCGAGCTCCTCGATGTCGGCCTGTATGACGACGGCCGCGGCCACGCACGCACCCGCATGCAGTTGCGTGAGCATCAGGTCAACGGGCACGACATCGCGCACGGCGGGCACATCTTCCTGCTGGCCGACTCGACGTTCGCGCTGGCGTGCAACGCCGGCGGTCACACGACGGTGGCCTCCGGTGGTGACATTTCCTTCGTGGCGGCCGGCCGCCTCGGTGACGTGTTGGTCGCCGAGGCCAGTGAGCGCGTGACCTACGGCCGATCAGGCATCACCGACGTCACCGTCCGCCGCGAAGCCGACGGTGCAGTGATCGCAGAGTTCCGTGGCAGATCGAGGAGAATCAAATGACCGGGGCAGAGCTGGACGCGGCCGAGACATGGTCGGTGGACGAGCTGCGTGCGCACCAGCTGCAGCGTCTGCAGGAGACCGTCGCCGCGGCATACCAGAACGTGCCGCACTACCGGAACGCCTTGGACTCCAGCGGTGTCCATCCCGATGACATCAAGGAACTCGGTGACGTGCGGCTGCTGCCGTTCACCGGGAAGGCCGACCTGCGGGACAACTACCCGTTCGGGATGTTCGCCGTGCCGCGATCCGAGGTGGTGCGCGTGCACGCCTCCAGCGGCACGACCGGCATGCCGACCGTCGTGGGCTACACCCGCCAGGACATCGACACCTGGGCCGACCTGGTGGCTCGTTCGCTGCGGGCCGCGGGAGTGCGGCCGGGCGATGTCTGCCACGTCGCCTACGGCTACGGCCTGTTCACCGGCGGCCTCGGTGCGCACTACGGCGCCGAGCGGCTCGGTTGCACGGTCGTCCCGATGTCGGGCGGTCAGACCGCCAAACAGGTGCAGCTGCTGCGCGACTTCGGCGCCCGCGCGATCATGGTCACGCCGTCATACTTCCTCTCGATCCTCGACGAGATGACCGCACAGGGCATCGACCCGCTCGAACTCCCGCTCCGGGTAGGCGTTTTCGGCGCCGAACCGTGGACAGATGCGATGCGGGCCGAGATCGAGGAGCGTGCCGGCATCGACGCCGTCGACATCTACGGCCTGTCCGAGGTGATGGGACCGGGCGTCGCGATGGAGTGCGCGCAGACCAAGGACGGACCGACGATCTGGGAGGACCATTTCCTGCCCGAGATCATCGACCCGGTGAGCGGCGAGCCGGTCGCCGACGGCGAGGAGGGCGAGCTGGTCTTCACCTCACTGACCAAGCAGGCGATGCCCGTGCTGCGCTACCGCACCCGGGACCTGACCCGCCTGCTGCCGGGCACTGCGCGACCGTCGTTCCGGCGGATGGCCAAGATCACCGGCCGCAGCGACGACCTGATGATCATCCGGGGGGTGAACGTCTTCCCGACCCAGATCGAGGAGCTCGCGCTCGGGTATGACGGGCTGTCGCCATACTTCCAGTGCGTGCTGGACCGCCCCGGGCGGTTGGACGAGCTGACCGTCAATGTCGAGGCGACCGAAGGCTTCTCGAGCGACCTGTGGGCGCAGGTGGAGATAGACCTCGCCCGAGACATCAAGGACCGGATCGGCACGTCGGCCCGGGTCACCGTGCTCCCCGCCGGCGGCATCGAGCGCTCCGTCGGCAAAGCCCGCCGGATCGTCGACAACCGCCCGAAGTAGCGGTCGGGCCTCGAGACACTCGTCCTCGCCCCACCGGATCAGCACAGGCGACAGGCACGAGCGACCCGTCCGGACGGCAAGGCGACGCCCGCGAGACGATGACCGGTTCGCGGATAGCAGCGAGCGAGCCTGCGAGCCGTTGCTGCCCGCGGGCCGCGAGGAATCGAAGCCATTCAACGCAGCGGGCGGATGCGCTCCAGCTGATCGAGGAAGTGGTCGACGGCGGCGGCGTCGTAGCCGCCGCGGCCGGCCCGGGACATGTGGAACTGCGCAGACCGGATGTCCGGCAACGGCTCGCCGTTGCCCATTGCCCGCAGCACGTTGTCCAGGAAGTCGTCGACCTGGTCCGTCTCGTACGCCGAGCCGAAACGTGTTGCCGCGAAGGTGATCTCACGGACCCACACCTGCTGCTGCCGGCTCCAGGTCAGCCGGCCGCGATCCGGCACCTGCTGCTCCGGCGCATCCAGGTCGCGGGTCTCCTGCTGGATGGTGAGCTGGCGCTGCCATTCGGCGATGTTGTCGAAGAGTGCGGTGACCGACTCCGGCGTGTAGCCCTCCCGGAAACGCGCGCGGCGCAGGCCGACGGTGCCGATCGCGGGCACCGGCTGCTGTGCCCGCATCAACGACAGGACACGGTCCAACTGTCGCTGCACATCGGCCATCACATAACCACCCCGAGGCTGAGTGGTCAGCGTCGGGTTCTCCACGCGCGAAATATGATCGGCTGTCCACAGGGTCCTCACCACGGGCTCCATCCTTGCACCGTAACCTGATGGACCATGCGCGTACTCGTCTCCGGCGGCGCCGGTTACATCGGCTCCCACACAGTGCTGGCCCTGCTCGATCACGGCCACGATGTCGTCATCGTGGACGACTTCGCCAACAGCAAGCCGACGGTGCTCGGCCGACTGGAGGCGCTGTCCGGACAGGCGATCACGCTGCACGCCTTCGACCTGACCGACGTGGACAAGACCGAGCAGCTCTTCGCCGGCGAGGACTTCGACGCGGTCATCCACTTCGCGGGCTTCAAGGCAGTCGGTGAGAGCGTCGAGAAGCCGCTGGACTACTACCGCAACAACCTCGACAGCACCTTCTCGCTGGTGCGCGCGATGACCCGGCACGGTGTCGACAAGCTGGTCTTCTCCTCGTCGGCGACCGTGTATGGCGACAACGCGCCGGTTCCCTATCACGAGGACTACGAACCGCTTTCGGCTTCCTCGCCATACGGCCGGACGAAGGTGATGATCGAGCGGGTGCTGACCGACGTCGCGTCCGTCACCGACGGGTTCCGGGTGGCGCTGCTGCGCTACTTCAACCCCGTCGGTGCCCACCCGTCCGGCCGGATCGGTGAGGACCCGCAGGGGGTGCCGAACAACCTGATGCCCTACATCGCCCAGGTGGCGGTCGGTCGGCGCGACAAGCTGCGCGTCTTCGGCGACGACTACGCGACCAAGGACGGCACCGGGGAGCGCGACTACATCCACGTCATGGACTTGGCGGCCGGCCACGTGGCCGCTCTGGAGCATCTGCCGGCGATGAGCGAGCCGGTGCGTGCGTTCAATCTCGGCACGGGCGAAGGCACCTCGGTGCTGGAGCTGTTGCACGCCTTCGAACGCGCCGTCGGGCACGAGCTGGCCTACGAAGTCGTCGAACGACGTGCCGGTGACCTGCCGGCCTACTGGGCGGACCCGGCGCGAGCGCACCAGGAGCTCGGCTGGCGCGCCACGCGCACGATCGACGACATGTGTGCGGACACGTGGCGTTGGCAGTCCGAGAACCCGAACGGTTTCCCCGAGGGCTGATCCACGCCGCACCTTCATGCCGCATGACGGCTTCTTCGGCGACGTCGGCGTCGTATGCCGTGCGCCGGGTCAGTGGTGCGCGAAGTGCTGATGCGTGTGCAGGTACTGCTCGCACTGGGTCCGCGTGCCGGGGCCGAAGGCGATGCTCCAGTCCGGCGGCACCGGGTTGGTGCACGACCAGACGATGAGTCGGCCGACACGGCCGACCACCACGAAATAGAGCTGCGTCGACTTTGCTGCATCCGGGTTTCCGGACATGGTGATCCCTCCCAAGTCCTGCACCCCCCGAGCGTCATACTCGTGGTTCCAGTGTGACGCACGCGACCGCTGCAGCGCTCCATTTTCCGCAGCACGGCGGCGATCGGAACCGATCCGGACCCTGGCCACGTCCATGGCGCGACACCGAACACCCCGTCAGCAGGGAAGAGAGTCCAGTCATGCGTCGTCGCCTGCCGCACCTCGTCACCGTGAGTGCCCTGGCCGTCCTCCTCGCCGCGAGCGGTGGTGCGCTGGCCGTGGCCCCGGCGACCGCGGCTGCCGCAGCGGGTGACCTGTCGCCCACGCATGCGGACCTGGACGAATACACCTCCCAGCAGCTGACCTGGAGCGCCGCGTTGTGCCCGCGCGAAGTTCGCGAGCTCGGCACGGCGGCGAAGCGGTCGACCTGCGCGCGAGTCACCGCACCGAAGGACTACGCCCACCCCGACAAGGGCGACATCACCCTGATGGTCACCCGCACCACGCCCGAACGACCCGGTGCATCCAGCCGTGTGGTCTTCACCAACCCCGGCGGACCCGGTGGCCCGGCCGCCCGCTTCTCGGCCATCGTCGCGGCGCTGTCACCGATGGGCCGCACCGAGACCGTGGTCGGCGTCGACCCGCGCGGCACCGGCGAGAGCACACCGGTCAGCTGCGACCCGCCGCGCAGCAGGGTGCGCGACAACCACCGGCTGACCGCCGACGACGTCACCGCACTGCAAACCGCTGTGAAGGCGTCGGTCGACAAATGCGTCGCCCAACACGGCGACTACCTGCCCTACATCACCACCGACAACACCGCTCGCGACCAGGAGTTGGTGCGCCGACTGCTCGGCGTGCAGCAGATCGACTACTACGGGGTTTCGGCCGGCACGTGGCTCGGCGCCCACTACGCGACGCTCTTCCCCGAGCACGTCGGACGCTTCGTGCTCGACAGCAACACCGCGTTCAGCCAGGACTTCCAGGCCAGCTTCGGCTACCAGCCGATGGGCTTCCAGCGCCGCTTCACCCAGCAGTTCGAGCCGTGGGCGGCCCGGCACCACGATCAGTACGGCATCGGCGCGACCGCCGCGGAGGTCGAAGCCACCCACCAGCGAGTGCGCAAGGCGGCCGCCGAGGGCCGGCTCGGCTTCTTCTCCGCGAACGTCGTCGACAACGTCCTCGCCCAGCAGATGTACTCCGACGAGGGCCTGGTCACGGCGGCCAAGTTCCTCGGCTTCCTGGACGAAGCGCGCGACGGCGACAAGATCGCGCTCTACCGGGCGTTCGCCCTGCTCGGCTCCGGTTCGGACAGTTACACCGACAACCGCGAGAGCACCACCTTCATGGCGACCACCTGCAACGACACCTCGTGGCAGCGCGACCCCGACTACTACGTCGATCGGGCCCGCAGTCTCGGACCGAAGTATCCACTTCTGGGGTACGGGCAGGTCGTCAACCAGTGCGCCTACTGGCCCTACCAGGCCACCAACCGGAAGGTCGACCTGTCCAAGTCGCCCACCATCCTCATGGTCGACACCACCCTCGACCCGGCGACGCCGTACGAAGGTGCTGTCGCCGCGCACAAGGCGTCACCCCACACGGTGCTGCTGACGGTCAACAACCAGGGCAACCACGGCGCCGTGCTCGGCAGCAAGAACACCTGTGTCACCGACGTGGCATACGGCTTCCTGATGAATGGCGCTGTGCCGGAACAGGACTCGGTGTGCCAAGGCATGCCGCTGCCCGGTGACAGCAAGGTCTATCCGGTCGGTGCGCAGGTCTCCGGGCCGAGACCCGGCCTGGACGACTCGGCGAAACCCACCGAGAAGCACGAGTCCGACGACCTCAGCACGGTGCTGCGCACGATCCTGGAGAAACTGATCGGCGACATTCTGGGTGGCCCGCACGCATAACGCGGGTCGAGTAGGGCGAGGAAAGAGCCCGTATCGAGACCAAGGTGTTCGGCGCACGTGGTCTCGATACGGGCTCGCCTATCGGCTCGCCCTACTCGACCGACGTGGAACCGCTACATCTGGTCCGGGGACTCGATGCCGAGCAGGTCCAGGCCCTTGACCAGCACCTTGCGGGTCAGCGCACAGAGCGCGAGGCGGCTGTCGCGGACGGCTGCGTCCTCCGCTTTGAGCACCGGGCAGTGCTCGTAGAACGCCGTGAACGTCGTCGCGAGGTCGTAGAGGTATGCCGCCAGGCGGTGCGGCTCCAGGGTCTCGCCGACCTCGGCCACCACCGGCCCGAAGTCCAGCAACCGCAACGCCAGTGCCCGCTCGTCCGGCTCACTCAGCACGATGGGTCCGTCGAGCTGCACTGCGTCCGCACGAGACAGGATCGACCGGATCCGGGCCGTGGCGTACTGCAGGTAGGGACCGGTGTTGCCCTGCAAGGCGAGCATCCGGTCCAGGTCGAAGGTGTAACCCGAGTCGTGCGACACCGACAGGTCGGCGTACTTGATCGCTCCGATGCCGACCTGGTGCGCGATCGTCGCGCGCTCCTCGTCCGAGAGATCCGGCCGCGACTCGGCGACGACCTCGGCCGCACGCTCCAGCGCCGAATCCACCAGGAACTGCAAGGAGATCAGGTCACCGGACCGGGTGCGCAGGATCTTGCCGTCGGTGCCGACGACATTGCCGATCTGCACGTGGATCGGCTCGGTGCCCTGCACCCATCCGGCCTTGTCGGCGGCCGCCCAGACCATCCGGAAGTGCAGGTTCTGCGGAGCGCCCACGACATACAACGCACGGGTGGCGTGCAGGTCGAGTGAGCGGTGCCGGATGGTCGCCAGATCTGTTGTGGCGTAACCGTATCCACCGTCCGACTTGCGGATGATCAGCGGCACCGGTTGGTCGTCCCGACCGGTGAACTCGTCCTGGAAGACGCACAGCGCACCTTCGCTGACGACCGCAATCCCCTTGGCCTGCAACGTGTCACAGACCTCGGCGAGTTCATCGTTGTACGACGACTCCCCACGCAGGTCCGCATCGGTCAACGTGATGCCCAGGTCGGCATACACCCGGTTGATGTAGTTGCGGGTGAAGTCCATGATCTTGACCCACAGCCGCTTGCTCTCAGCGTCGCCGCTCTGCAGCGTCGCCACCCGCTGACGGGCCCGCACCGCGAAATCACCTGCAGCGTCGAACTCCGTGCGGGCCGCCCGGTAGAAGGCGTTGGGGTCGGTCTCCAGCAGCTTGGCGTCGTCGCTGTCCTCGCCGACCTCCAGCAGGTGCTCGATGAGCATGCCGAACGCGGTGCCCCAGTCGCCCAGGTGGTTCTGCCGGATCACCTGGTGACCCAGCGCCTCCAGCGTGCGCGCCAGCGAGTCGCCGACGACGGTCGTGCGCAGGTGGCCGACGTGCATCTCCTTGGCCGCGTTGGGCGAGGAGTAGTCGATGACCACGATCTCGTGCTCCGGCGACGGTATGCCGAGCCGCTCGTCGTCGAGCTGATGGTTGGCGGCGGCAGCGACCCAGTCGGTCCGCAGGGTGAGGTTGAGGAAGCCGGGGCCGGCGATCTCCACCGCCGAGATCAATGCGTCGTCCGCAGCGATCCGGTCAGCGATCGCCTGGGCCACCTCCCGCGGCGGCTTGCCGACCCGCTTGGCCAGCGCCATCGCGGCGTTGGCCTGGAAGTCCGCATCGGTCTGGCGCTTGTTGGCCGGACGGATCACCGGGTCCGCCTCTCGCCATTCCGGTCCGAAGGCCTCGGCGAGGGCCTGCTGGACGCGGGTGGTGAGGGCAAGGGTCGGATCGGTCATGGCCTTTAGATTAGGCGGTGCGCCCGGGGCCGGACGAATCGATATCAGGACCCCGCAACGCCTGTCGTCCTCGCCATTATCCTGGAGTCATGCGGTCCGTCACTCGCATCTCCGTCTGCGCGTTCGTCCTCGCCCTCAGCCCGGCAATGGTCGCGTGCGGGTCCTCCGGCACCGTCACGGTGACGGGCCCGTCGTCGGGTGCGTCGTCGGTCTCGTCGGGTGCCGGAGCGTCGGTCGACGCCACTGCGCCGGTGCCGGACGCCACGTCCCTGGCTCATGACGCCCGGTCGGCATACCGCGCGGCGACCTCGGCACACCTGCACGCCTCGGTCGACGACAACGGCGTCACCGAGACCATCGATATCCGCGGCACGATGGACGGCAGCAATCAGGAACTGTCCATCAAGGACCCGGGCAGCGGCAACGCGACGCTGCGCACGGTCGACGACAAGTACTACATCAAGGGCAATCAGGACTTCTGGGAGTCCGCGGCGAAGTCCGACACGACCACGGCCGCACTGCTCGCCGACAAGTGGGTGCTCGCGCCCCACCGGATGGCGACCGACAACTCGATCGGCAAGCTGACCATCCGCGCGTTCCTGGACGAGATGCTCGGCGAAGGCGCGCTTTCCGACAGCGAACTCGGCGACATGACCACCAGCCGCGGGTCGCAGGGCGACGCGCCGGTGTTCGTCGCACAGGGCAAGGACTCACACGCCGACACCAATACTTTCAAGGTCTTCGCCGACGGGAAGAACAACGTCGCCGAGGTTTCCGGCGCCTCCGATGACGGGTCCGACGGCAAGGCGACCTTCGACGGCTGGAACACCCAAGCCCGGGTGGATGTGCCGAAGGGCTATGTCACGTTCCCGGACCCCGGCTCCGGTTCCGGACCCGACCGCACGACCGGTCCGACGACCTGATCTGATGACGACGGATCCGCCGACGGACCCGTCGCGCGTCGTCGCAGGGACCGCGCCCACGGTCACGTACGTTGGGGACATGCGTACCGTCACTCGCGTCTCCCAGTTGACCCTCGCCGCGGCGCTCGGTCTGTCCCTCGCCGCGTGCGGCTCCAGCTCCAGCTCCGGCAGCAGCGCCCCGGCGAGCGCCGGCGGCGCGACGTCGGCGGCCGGCGCCTCGGGCGGCAGCGGCTCGTCCGCGGGTCCGTCCGCCGGCGGGTCGTCGTCGGCCCCCAGCGCGGCGACCAGCGCGGCGACGAGCGGCAGCGCTCAGGCGGGCGTACCGGACGCCACCACCCTGGTGCACCGGGCCCGGGCGGCATACCCCAAGGCCAAGTCCGCGCACCTGCACATCAAGATCAACGACGCATCGCAGAACGAGACCATCGACATCAAGGGCAACATCGCCGGCACCAACCAGGAGGTGCAGCTCGCCGAGGCCGGCAAGGGTTCGGCGACCCTGCGGACCGTGTCCGGCAAGACCTACATCAAGGCCGACCGGAAGTTCTGGACCACCAGCGGCGGACTGCCGGCGAACGTCGCGGCCAAGACCGCGGACAAGTGGATCATCTCGCCGCCGTCGGCCAGCAAGCAGTTCGCCTCGGTCACCATCAAGAACTTCCTCGACCAAGTGCTGAGCAAGGACTCACTCAGCGACAGCGACCTGGCCAAGGCGTCCAGCACGAAGTCCTCGCTGGACGGCAAGGACGTCTATGTCATCACCGACCACTCCGACGAGGGCGGCAGCCTCACCCTGGCCGCCGACAGCACCTACGTGTTGCGGCTGCTGCCCCCGGACAAGCAGCGCGACGAGGGCGCGCTGACGATGGACGGCTGGAATCAGCAGCCGACCGTGAGTGCCCCCTCGGGCGCCGTCGACCCCCAGTCGATCCGGTGACGCGCGGCTGACGTGCTGGGCGACCGGAGCGGCCCGGTGAGCATCACGCTCACCGGGCCGCTCGGTCGTCCGTATGCCGCCAGGCGGGTGACGGCATACGGCGGGCACTCAGGCGTTGGCGAGGGCCGCGTCGTCCGAGCGTTCGGCATCCAGCTTCTCGGCCAGCCCCTCACCCTCGACGTCGACCCGCGGCAGGATCCGGTCCAGCCACTTCGGTAGCCACCAGGCCTTGTCGCCCAGCAGGTACATGATCGCCGGGATCAGCACCATGCGGATCACGAACGCGTCGAAGAAGACGGCGGCGGCGAGCGCGAAGCCCATCGACTGGATCAGGCTGTTGCTCTGCAGCATGAACGCGGCGAACACCGAGATCATGATGGTCGCGGCGGCCGCCACCACCCGCGCGCCGTGCCGGAAACCGTCGACGATCGACGCCCGGGCGTCGGCGCCGTGGACGTAGGCCTCCCGCATCCGGGTGACCAGGAAGACCTGATAGTCCATGGCCAGGCCGAAGACGATCCCGATCAGGATGATCGGCATGAAGCTCACGATCGGCTGGCCCTCGACCAGCCCGAGCGCGCCCTTCTGGAAGACCTCGACCGTGGCGCCGAGGGTGGCCAGCACCGACAGCAGGAAGCCGAGAGTCGCGGTCAGCGGCACGAGGATCGAGCGGAACACGATCATCAGCAGGATGAAGGCCAAGCCGATCACCACCGCCAGGTATTTCGGCAGGGCATTGGTCAGCTGGGTCGACACATCGGTCTGCACGGCGGTGGCTCCGGTGACGCCGACCTCGGTGCCGGTCTTGGCCTCGATGGTCGACTGACCGTTGCGCAGCGCGTCCAGCAGATCCAGCGTGGACTGGTCGTCGGCGCCGCCCTTGGGGGTGATCAGGATCTGCGCGCCGGACTTGTCCTTGTTGACCGCGATGATCTGGGCGTTGACCACGTCCGGCTGGCTGCCGGCCCAGCCCATCACCTGACCGTATGCCGCCATCCGCTGCTGGGCACCGTCGATCTTGCTGCCGTCGACGACCGTGAGCAGCGGAGCCTGGCGGCCCGCGCCGAAAGCCTCGGTGATCATGTCGGCGGCCTGCCGCTGGGTGGTGGACGTGGGCGCGGTCGAGTCGCTGGGCAGCGCCAGGTGCAGGCTCTTCATCGGCAGGGCGAGCGCGCCCAGCACGACGACCACCAGGGTGACGACGATCGCCGGCTTCCTGCCGAGCAGCTTCGCCCAGCGCACGCCGTTGTTGGTGGTCCTGCCGTCCTCGGCGACCTTGTCCTGCCGCTTGCGCAGCTGCGCACCGAACGCCTTGGTCTTGAGCATGCCGAGCACGGCAGGCAGCAGGGTCAGGGCGACGCACACGGCGAAGAACACCGAACCCGCGGCGGCCAGACCCATCGAGGTCAGGAACGGTATGCCGACGACCGACAGCGCGCAGAGGGCGATCAGGACCGTCAGACCGGCGAACACCACGGCGCTGCCTGCCTTCCCGACGGCGAGGCCGGCGGCGTGCGCGCGGTCGTCGGTGTTCTGCAGCTCGGTGCGGTAGCGGGCCAGGATGAAGAGCGTGTAATCGATGCCGACCGCCAGGCCGATCATCGTGGCGAGGATCGGTGTGGTGGTGCCGATAGTGGTGAAGCCGGTCGCGAACTGGATCGCCAGCTCGCCCATGAGCACGCCGACACCGGCGGAGATGATCGGCATACCGGCGGCCACCAGCGAGCCGAAGGTGATGAAGAGGACGAAGGCGGCCACGATGATGCCGAGCAGCTCACTGCTGCCACCGGTCTCCGGCATCGCCTGCATGCCGGTGCCGTTGACCTCCGCGCGCAGACCGTCGGCGCGAGCGCCGTCGAGCGCCTTGAGCACGTCGTCCTGCGTGCTGGCCTTCACGTCGGCGACGGTGTCGACCTTGAAGTTCCAGCTGATGGTGCCGGTGCGCTCGTCCGGCGACAGCGGCGAGAGGGCCTGCGCGTTCTTCCTGGCGGCGGCCTGCTCCTGCGGGCTCTTGCCCGCCGCGGCCAGGATCTGCCGGCTCTGCGCCTGTGCGGCGACGACCGGGTTGACCGGTTGTGCCGCGGGATCGGTCGGCATCTGCGGGATCTTCTTCAAATCCGCGATCAGGTCGTTGACGGCGTTCTTGTACTTGGTCTCCTCCAGGGTGTGACCCTGTGGTGCAGCGACGACGACGGTCGCGGAGGCCTGGTCCTGGACGTCGCCGGTGCCCGGGAAGAGCTGCTGCTGCATCGACTGGGCCTGCAGTGACGGGATGCCGGGGATGCTGAACTTGTCGACCATCGGCTTGCTGACGCCGATGGCGACGGCGCCGAAGCCGACGAGGACGATCGCCCACGCGGCGAGGAACATCGGCCACCGGCGGTAGGCCGTGCGGCCCAGCCGATAGAGCAGGGAAGCCATGGGTGTCCTTCGGTTGAGATGGTTTCGGTCTGGGGAATGAACGGCGCTCTCAGCGCAGGATCCGGCGCACCGTCCGCAGGTTGTCCAGGAAGATCTGCGGGATCTCCCGGTCGTCGCCCGCACTGAACCGGTGCAGCGAGACCTGGAACGTCGCGGCGAGCACGGTGAGGAGCAGGACGTTCTCGGCATCGTCGGCCGGCCGGCCGGAGCGGCGTGCGAGCAGTTCGGCAATGCCTGCAGCGAAGCCCTCGAAGTTCTGCTGTGCGGCGATGATCAGCTTGGGATTGACCTCGAAGCACCGCTGGGCCAGCGTCCAGTCGTCGCGTTCGAGCGGCACCTCGGTGCTGGCCCGCAGCACACCCAGCGCCAACGCCGCCACGTCGTCGACGAACTCCCCCGTGGGGCCGCCGGCGAGGAACGTGTCGATGTCCTCCTGGGTCAGTTGCGGGCCACCACCGAGGGTTGCCTCGAGCTTGCCGTCGAAATAATTGAAGAGCGTGCGTCGCGAGACGCCCGCTTTGGCGGCGAGCTCGTCGAGCGTGAACTCGTCATACCCCTTGTCGGTGGCCAGTTCGCGCGCCGCCCGGGTGATGGCGTAGGTGGTCCGCGCCCGTTTCGCGGACATCGGCACCGCGATGCGCAGCTGCGGTGTCGTGTCCGGCGAGGTCTTGAGCATGTCTTGAATTTTTGCCCTTTTGGATATCAAAGTGCAAATCGGTCCGATGTGATGTGCGTCGCGCCGATCATGACTGCGGGTCGGTCGCTCGCCTCGAATCGCTCGCGGCGGTGCGTTCGTTGGACGCCTCGCGGCTCAGCAGGTTGGATGGACTGCGACAGAGGGCGCCACGCAAGGGGCCTTACCGACCAAGGAGGGAACGTATGTCGACGCCCACAGGTGGCTCGTGGAACAACGATCAGCAGGGCCAGGGTGCCCCGCAGGGTGGCCAGGGCTACCAGGGCCAGAGTCTCGGCCAGGGTTTCGGCCAGCAGCAGGCGGCGGGCCAGGGCCAGCCGGGTCAGGACCAGCAGGGTCATGACACCCAGCAGGGTTACGGACAGCAGCAGGGTTACGGACAGAGCGCTCCGCAACCCGACTACGGCCAGCAGCCGGGTTACCAGCCGGGCTACGACCAGCAGTCCTACCACCAGCAGGGCTACGGCCCGCACGGCCAGCAGGGCTATGACCAGCAGGCCGACCAGACGCACACCCAGCACGGCGGCTTCGCCAGCGGTGCTCAGCAGGCCGGGCAGCAGTTCGCGTCCGGTGCGGGTCAGGTCGTCTCGGGCGCCGGCGAAGGTGTCGGCGACCTCTTCTCGGACCTGCAGTTCAAGAAGTCGCTGACCGAGAAGATCGCCAGCCTGACGTTCCTGGGCGTCATCATCTGGGCGGTCCTGAACTTCATCAGCAACCTCGTCTACAACTTCGGCAGCGAGGACTTCGGCGGGACGCATGTCAAGCACATGAGCGGTTTCTCCGCGGTCATCCACAGCATCACCGACCTGGTGTGGCTGATCATCATCGTCGCGATCGTCCGGCTCGCGCTCGAGCTGGCGATCAACGTCGCCCGCCTGGCACAGCGGTCCAAGGACTGACGGAGCACCGTCACGCGTCGGCAGACGCCGTGGAGCGGCCGCATCCCTCGTCGGATGCGGCCGCTTCACGTTTTGCCGGCATCCGCCGCGTACGCTGAGCGTGCTACAACAGACTTGAACATTTTCAAACGTCCGACTTCGATCGAAGCAGCGGACACTTCGATCCCGACGAGAGGGTCGCGATGGAGCGCACGACGGGCAGGCTGGCCGACGGCCGCCAGATCCTTTGGTATGACGCCGACGGCACCGACCGGCAGGCCGTTCCCGATCGACGCGATCTGCCCACGGCGGTGACCAGCTCGCAACTGCGCCTGGACCCGCTGACCGGCGAGTGGATCGCCGTCGCGTCGCACCGGCAGAGCCGCACGTACCTGCCGCCGGCGGACCAATGCCCGTTGTGTCCGTCGCGCGACCACCTGTCGGAGGTCCCCTCCCCCGACTACCAGGTCGTCGCGTTCGAGAACCGCTTCCCGTCATACGAATTGAACGCGCAGGCGCCCCAGACCCCGACTGCCTCCGTCCCCACGATGGGGCAAGGCCTCGAGCAGGTGCGCGCCGGACGCGGCCGGTGCGAGGTCGTCTGCTTCACCAGCGATCACGACTCTTCCTTCGCGGCACTCAGCCCGGCGCAGGCGCGGCTGGTCGTCGACGCCTGGGCGGACCGCACCGCCGAGCTGAATGCGATGGACGGCGTGGAGCACGTCTTCCCCTTCGAGAACCGCGGCAAGGAGATCGGCGTCACCCTGCAGCACCCGCACGGTCAGATCTACGCCTATCCCTTCGTGCCTCCGCGGGCGGCGACCGAGCTGCAGCACGCGCAGACCTACCTGGACGAGCACGGCAGCAGCCTCTTCGGGGACCTCATCGACAGCGAAACAGCTGCTGCCACAAGGATCGTCGCCGAGAACGACGAATGGATCGCGTTCGTCCCGTTCGCCGCCCGCTGGCCGATCGAGGTGCACTTCTATCCCAAGCGGCAGGTCCCGGACATTCCCGCGCTCGACGACGCCGCGCGCGACGGCTTCGTCGGTGTCTATCTCGACGTGCTGCAGCGCTTCGACCGGTTGTATGACGAGCCGACGCCCTACATCGCGGCCTGGCAACAGGCCCCGGCCTCCTCGCACCGCGACGTGGCCTGGCTGCACCTGGAGCTCTACTCGATCCGCCGTGCGGAGGGCAAGGTCAAGTTCCTGGCCGGATCGGAGTCCGGTCAGGGGGCGTTCGTCAACGACGGACTGCCCGAGGATGTGGCACAGCGTCTGCGAGACGCGTCGGCATGAGCGATGAACCCATGAGCAACAAGGTGATTCGCACTCCCGACGCTGTCGACCTCGACGCTCTCGCGGCCCGCTTCCGTTCGCTGTACGACGCCGAGCCCGACGGGCTGTGGGCGGCGCCCGGCCGGGTCAACATCATCGGTGAACACACCGACTACAACGGCGGATTCGTCCTGCCCATCGCGCTCGCGCAGCACACCGTGGCGGCGGTGCGCCGGCGTGACGACACGCTGGTGCGGGTGGCGTCGGCGTCGATGGACGACGGCGCCGTGGCCACCGTGGAGCTGACCGACGTCACCGAGGATGGCGACTACGGCTGGGCGGCATACGTCGTGGGCGTGGGGTGGGCGGCCGCCCGGCGCGACCTGCCGGTGACCGGCCTCGACATCGCGCTGGACTCCAATGTGCCTGTCGGAGCGGGACTTTCGTCATCGGCCGCGCTGTCCTGCGTGACTGCTCGTGCCTGGTCCGACCTGCTCGGCTGGCAACTGGACGAGGAGACCGTGGCGGACCTGGGCCGCGACGCCGAGAACGAGATCGCCGGCGCGCCGACCGGCCTGATGGACCAGCTGGCGTCGGTGTGCGGGCAGGAGGCGCACGCGATGCAGATCGACACCCGCGCGGTGGCGATCACCCAGCTGCCGTTCGACCTGCCCGCCGCCGGGCTGTCGCTGTTGGTCATCGACTCGCGCTCGGAGCACTCGCACACCGGCGGCGAGTATGCCGAACGTCGCCAGTCCTCCCATGAGGCGGCGCTGCGCCTGGGGGTGCACGAGCTGCGCGACGTGCCGTTGGAGAGCCTGGCCACCACGCTGGACAAGCTGCCGCCGCTGCTGCGTCGGCGGGCTCGGCACGTCGTGACGGACTCCGCACGCGTGGAGCAGGCGGCCAGGTTGCTCCTCGCCGGTGACGACCTGCGCCGGATCGGCCCACTGCTCAACGATTCCCACGCTTCGATGCGCGACGACTACGAGATCACCGTGCCGAGTGTCGACACATTGCAGGAGGCGGCGGTGGCAGCCGGCGCCCACGGTGCGCGGATGACCGGCGGCGGGTTCGGCGGCTGCGTGATCGCGCTGGTCGACCACGACGATGCCGCGACGGTCGCGGATGCCTGTGTCGCAGCGACAGCGCGCGGCGGCTTCCCGGCACCGGCCGTCTTCGAGGCGGTTGCCAGCGGGGGTGCCGCTCGGATCCGGTGACGTAGGGTCGTCCGGGTGACAGCTCAATCCGCTCAAGCGCCCTACACGGTGTGCTTCGTGTGCTCGGGAAACATCTGCCGCTCGCCGATGGGCGAGGTGATCCTGCGGGCGATGCTCGAGGAGGCCGGACTGGCCGACCAGGTCGTCGTGGACTCCGCCGGCATCGGTGACTGGCACGTCGGGCAGGGAGCCGACCCGCGCACCCTCGCGGCACTCAGCCGGGGCGGCTACGACGGCAGCGCACACCGGGCCCGGCAACTGGAGGCGTCATACCTGGCCGGTCGCGACCTGATCCTCGCCGCGGACCGCGGCCACCTGCACGACCTGCTGCAGTTGCGCGAGGGCCTCGGCGCTGCCGGATCCGGTGCCGAGACGCGGCTGGTGCGGGAGTTCGACCCGGATGCGATGGCGGCCGGCGAGCTGGAGCTCGACGACCCCTACTTCGGCAACGCCACCGACTTCGACCGCTGTCGCGACGAGGTCGAGGCGGCCTGCCGCGGGCTGGTCGCCGAGCTGCAGCGCGCCCTCTGAGGCGCAGCTCAGCCGACCGGCAGCTCGCACCGGGCGACCTCGGTCGCCCACCGCAGGATCTCCAGGTCCTCTGCGCCGTCGGTGAACATCGGGCAGTGCGGCATCGTCACGTAGTGCAGCGCCGCGATGACCACCAGCGCACGCGGGTCGGTGCGCAGCTGCGCCAGGCGCTCGGGGGTGATGGCCGGCTCCAGGAGTTCCTCGATGTGTGCGTCGACGATCGCCTCGGCGATGTCGAGATGGAGGTGGGTGGCCACGCCGGTCTCCCCGTCCGTGCGCAGCCTGGTCTCCACGACGTGCAACAGCCACCGCAAAGCTCCGGCGTCGGCCATCAGCGCCTTCGCCGCCTCGCGCGATGCCCGGAAGGCGATCGAGACGCTCGGATCCGCCGCCATCTGGGGGCACCTCCCCACCCTGTCGTCGCTCATGTGCACACGGTATGGCGCCCGCAGGCGCACGGACCCGTCGTTGGCGAAACCTTGAAGTTGATTTTGCCGAACGGCCGCACCGTGGCCCAGTGCGGCAACCGCCTAAGCTCGCTGCATGACGACTCGCACCACACCGTGGCCCGCCGGCACCCCGTGCTGGGTCGACTGCGCCTTCGAGCCCGCTCACCGCGGGATGCACCACGCCCAGGACTTCTACGAGAAGCTGTTCGGCTGGGACGTGCTGCGCGGCACGGACGACCAGGACTACCGCGTATGCCGCAAGGACGACCTCCCGGTCGCGGGGCTGGAGCACAAGAACGGCTCCGACGCGCCGCCGTTCTGGACCACCTACTTCGCGACCGACGACATCACGGCCAGCTGCGCGGCCGTCACCGCGGCCGGTGGGCGGGTGCTCACCGAGGTCATCGACATCGAGGGTGTGGGGCACTCCCACTACTGCTCCGACCCGACCGGCGCCTTCTTCGGGCTGTGGCAGGGTGAGGGCCTCATCGGCTTCGGCCTGGTCAACGAGCCAGGCTCGGTCGCCTGGAACGACCTGCTCACCCGCGACCTCGAAGGCTCGAAAGCGTTCTACCGCAACGTCTTCGGTTACTCGTATGACGACCGAGGCGACTCCTACGCCGTCGCGAAACTGCCGACCGGGGAGGTCGTCGCCGGCATACACCAGGCAGGGCAGCTGCCGGAGGATGCTCCGCCGTCGTGGCTGGTGCACTTCGCGGTGGCCGATCGTGACTCGTCGGCGCAGATCGCCCAGGAGCTCGGCGCCGCGATCCTGATGACCTTGGACACGCCGTTCGGGCCGGAGGCGGTGCTGCAGGGGCGGCACGGCGAGGTCTTCACCGTGATCGCCATGGACGACACCGCCGGGGAGTGACCGATCGGATCGCCGTCGTCGGTGGCGGCATCGCCGGTCTGACGCTGGCGGCGCTGCTCGATCCGGGCCGTTTCGAGGTGACGATCCACGAGGCCCAGCCGGAGCGGTCGGCCACCGGAAGTGCCCTCGGGCTGTGGGGTGGCGCGCGGAAGGTCCTGCACCGGATCGGTGCCTTGCCGGACGACACTTTCCGGCAGACCGGCGGCGCGCTGCACCGCATCGACGGTCGTCGCCTCGTCTCGGTGCGCGGTCCGGGGCCGGTGCTGGTCGACCGGCCGACGTTGCTCGCGGCACTCGCGGACGCGGTTCCGTCGAGCGTGCGCCGCGTGGCCGGGGAAGTCACTGATCCGGCCGTGCTGGACACAGACCTGGTGGTCGGCGCGGACGGGGTCCGCAGCCGCGTGCGTGGCTTGGTCGAGGCCAGGGCCGCGAAGCGCGTGCTCACGTCATACGTCGCGCTGCGCGGGATCCGTGCGGGTACACCCGCCCCGGACGAGGTGGGCGAGTACTGGGGCGGCGGCCGGCTGTGCGGCATCGCGCCGATGGCGCGTGAGCGGAGCTACTGGTTCACGACCCACCGCAGCGCGCTGGTGGAGCCGTTCGAGGTGGCTGCGGTGCTGGAGGAGGCGCGCAGCCGGTTCGCCGACGCCGCGCCCGTCGTCAACCGAGTGCTGGCCGATGCCGGCCCGGACACGCTTGCCACGGCGCTGTGGGTCGCCCCGCGCATGCGGTCGTATGCACGAGGCAGGTATGTCGTCATCGGTGACGCCGCACACGCGATGCTGCCGAATCTCGGACGCGGCGCGTGCAGTGCGATCGTCGACGCGGCGACACTGGCGAAGAGCCTGAACGCCGGCAGCGACCTGCGTGGCTGGCAGGCCCGTCGGCTGCCCGCGACGCAGGTCGCCCGGCTCGGCTCGGCTGCGCTGATGCGCACCGCTCTCGCCATACCTTGACCACCCGACGACCACCCGACGACCACCCGACGAACGCGCGACGCGGCCGTCGCGGACGCTCTGGGACAATCGGCGCATGCGTTCGCTTGCTGATGCCAACCCACCCATCGCGCTCGGCGCCCTGGACGGGCGTTACCGGACCGCCGTCGCCCCGCTGGTCGACCACCTCTCCGAGGCGGCACTCAACCGCGAGCGGGTGCACGTCGAGGTCGAATGGCTGATCCACCTCACCTCCCACGAGGCGGTGCCGGGTGTGCGCCGGCTGACCGAGCAGGAGATCGCCGGGCTGCGCGACATACCAGCGCAGTTCGACACCGCGGACATCGCCGAGCTCGCCGACATCGAGCGGGAGACGGTGCACGACGTCAAGGCCGTCGAGTACTACCTCAAGCGACGCCTGCCGCAGATCGTCCGCAGCGACGACGCTGCCGGCATCGCCGAGCTGGTCCACTTCGGCTGCACCAGCGAGGACATCAACAACCTGTCCTACGCGCTGATGGTGCAGGGTGCCACCCGGCAGGTGTGGCTGCCCAAGGCCACCGCGCTGGCCGACCAGATCGCCGCGATGGCAGCGGTACTCGCCGATGTCCCGCTGCTGGCACACACCCACGGCCAACCGGCGACACCGACCACGATGGGCAAGGAGCTGGCCGTGCTGGCCCACCGGCTGCGGCGGCAGCTGCGCCGGATCGCCGCCGCCGAATATCTCGGCAAGATCAACGGCGCGACCGGCACGTATGGCGCACACGTCGCGGCCGTGCCCGGCACGGACTGGATCTCGTTGTCCCGCTCGTTCGTGGAATCCCTTGGCCTGCAGTGGAACCCGCTGACCACGCAGATCGAGAGCCACGACTGGCAGGCCGAGGTCTACAGCGACATCGCCAGGTTCAACGCGATCCTGCACAACCTGGCCACCGACGTGTGGACCTACATCTCGATGGGTTACTTCGCGCAGTCCCGTGGCCAGGGCACGGTCGGCTCGAGCACCATGCCGCACAAGGTCAACCCGATCCGCTTCGAGAACGCCGAGGCCAACCTCGAGGTCAGCAACGCCCTGCTCGAGGTGCTCGCCCGCACGTTGGTCACCTCGCGGATGCAGCGCGACCTGACCGACTCCTCGATGCAGCGCAACATCGGCACGGCATACGGGCACTCCGTGCTGGCGATCGACAACGTCGCCCGTGGGCTCGCCGGGCTCGACGCGGTCCCGGAGCGGATGGCGGCCGACCTCGACGCCAACTGGGAGGTGCTCGGCGAACCGATCCAGTCGGCGATGCGCGCCCTCGGAGCGCAGGGCGTGCCGGGCATGGAGCAGCCCTACGAGCGGCTCAAGGAGCTGACGCGTGGCCGCCGGATCAGCGAGGCCGACCTGCGGGAGTTCGTGCGCGGGCTGGGCCTGCCGGCCGAGGTCGAGGAACGATTCCTGACCATGACGCCCGCCACCTATGTCGGGCTGGCGCCACAACTGGTGACGTTCCTGGACGACTGATCCACGCCGGGCCGGCGACCGGGCTCCGTACCAAACCTTCCCCAGGGCAGACCTCGGCACGCCCGACCGGCCGAACCCGTACCAAACCTTCCCCAGGGCAGACCTCGGCACGCCCGACCGGCCGAACCCGTACCAAACCTTCCCCAGGGCAGACTTCGGCACGCCCGACCGGCCGAACCCGTACCAAACCTTCCCCAGGGCAGACCTCGGCACGCCCGACCGGCCGAACCCGTGCCAAACCTTCCCCTGGGGAGACTTCGGCACGCCCGACCGGCCGATCCCGTACCAAACCTTCCCCTGGGGAGACTTCGGCACGCCCGGAGCTGACAGACCGGCCCGAGCGGATACCCCCTGCGGGTATGCTGTTGGTATGACGAGAGGCGGCCGACCGGCCGCCGACGGCACCATCGGAGGCACGGATGCCCGGATACACCGGCAGCAAGGACGACTATCTCAAGCGGCTGCGGCGCATCGAGGGTCAGGTGCGCGGCATTCAGCGCATGGTCGAGGAGGACACCTACTGCATCGACGTGCTCACCCAGGTGAGTGCGGTGACCAAGGCGCTGCAGAACGTCAGTCTCGGCCTGCTGGAAGACCACGTCGGCCATTGCGTGGTCGACGCCGCGCGCGAGTCCGACGAGGCGGCCACGGCCAAGGTGCGCGAGGCGTCCGACGCGATCGCCCGCCTGGTGCGCAGCTGACAACCGACCGAAGCCGAACCCAGAAGGAGAACACCATGACCCAGACCGACATCACCGTGCACGGCATGACCTGTGGCCACTGCGTCGCCGCAGTCACCGAGGAGCTCAAGACCATCGACGGGGTGCGCGAGGTCCAGATCGACCTGCACGAGGGTGGTGACTCACCGGTGCGGATCACCAGCGACGGCGACCTCGATCCGGCGGCGATCTACGCCGCCGTGGACGAAGCGGGCTACGACGTGGTCGGCTGACGCCGCACGACGCGTATGACGCCCGGCGGTCCGGTCAGATGCTGACCGGGCCGCTCGGCGTACGGAACTGCACGGACATGACGCCCGGAGTGCCGTGCGGTGCGGCGAAGTCGAAGTGGATCTCCGGCTCCCACTCGTCACGGTCGACCCCCGGCTCGCCGACCAGGCCGAGCCATTCACGGACGCGGTCCGGGGAGCCGGCGATCTGCAGACCGGTCAGCGACGCGTTGGTCGTGCCTTCGGTCGACGGGTGGTCCTGACCTTCCGGCCACTCGATGAAGAACGGCACCTGGGGGTCGGCCATCAGACCGCGGATGCCGATCTGCTTCCAGCAGATCTCGACACCGTCCGGGCGGTGCCGGTTGCCGGGCACCGCGTTGCGGCCGAGCAGGCGCTCGGCGATCGACATGTCCTCGACCTCGACGACCCAGCCGAGCCAGCCGCCGCCGGACGCGGAGCGGGCGCGCACCGCCTGACCGAAGGGCGCCTTGTCCGAGGCGGGGTGGTCCAACACCTCGACGACCTCGACGAAACGGCGGTCGGTCAGCGGAAGGATCGAGTTGCGAGTGCCGAAGCGCGGGTGCAGGCCACCGTCGACAGGTTCCACCCCGAGCAGGTCGCCGAGACGCTTCGCCGTGGCGATCATTCCGTCGGGCTCGGCGGCAAATACCAGGTGATCAACTCGCATGAACCGATGGTGCCACTGCTCACATCTCCGCCGTGCAGCGGGTCCGCGATCGCGGCACGCGGTATGGCGTCCCGGCGCGGGCCGACGGCAGCGGACCCGCCGGCTTCAGCGGACGCCGGACGATGCCGCGCCGGCCATCCGCTGCCGGACGGCTTCGTAGAGGACGATCGCCGCGGAGGTGGCGACGTTGAGCGAATTGGCCTTGCCGCTCATGGGGATCCGGATCAGCACATCCGCCGCGGCCAGCGCATCGTCGGTCAAGCCTTCCTTCTCGGTGCCGACGGCGATCGCCACCGGCCCGGTCAGGTCGACGTCCGTGTGCAGACTCGTCGCAGCGGGCGTTGCAGCCACCACCCGTATGCCGCGCTCGCCCGCCCAGCCGAAGGTGTCGGCGGTCGTCGCGGTCGCCACCGGCACCGAGAAGACGGTGCCCTTGGAACTGCGCACCACGTTGGGGTTGCCCCAGTCGGTGACGGGGTCGGCCGCCACGACGGCGTCGACGCCCGCGGCGTCCGCCGTGCGCAGCATCGCACCGAGGTTCCCGGGCTTCTCGACACCTTCGGCGATCAGCACCAGCGGCTCGTCGGGCAGCAGGAGTTCACGCGGGGTGGCTCCCACCGCGGGCACCACGGCCAGGAACCCGTCGGCTCCCTCCCGGTAGGCGACCTTCTCGAAGGCGGGCCGGCTCAGCCGGACGATCTCGGCACCCGCCTGACGTGCCCGGCGGACCACGTCGTGCTGGGCCGCGGGGTCCGCCATCAGCTCCTCGCAGGTGTAGAGCTCATGCGGTCGCACACCGGCGTTCAGCGCGAGCGCCAGCTCGTCATACCCCTCGAGCAGGGTGCGTCCGGCTTCCTCGCGGCGGCGTCGCCGGCGCAATCCGGCCAGGGCCTTCAGGCGCGGGTTGGCCGCCGAGCTGATCGCGCGTTCGCTCACCTCGCCACCAGCTGTCGCAGTATGACGGCCGCGCCCGCCTCCTCGACCGGCAATGTCACCTCGTCGGCAGCGGCCTTGACCTCGTCCGGCGCCTGCCCCATCGCCACGCCGCGGGCCGCCCAGCGCAGCATCTCCAGGTCGTTGGTGTGGTCACCGATCGCGACGGTGTCCGACGGTTCGACGTGCAACTCGCGCCGGACCTGCTCCAGCGCGGAGGCCTTGGACACTCCCTCGGGATTGACGTCCAGCCACGCCGTGAAACCGATCGCATAGTTGACGCCGTGCAGACCGAGCTGGTCCACCAGCTCCACGAAGTCCTCGGCGGTGCCGCTGGGTGAGCGGAAGGTGAGTCGGGTGGTGGGTTCGTCGCCCAGCTCGTCCCACGGCAGCACCTTCGTCGGCCCGACGATCTCGTCCTCGGGGAACGGCGCGCTCACCTTGGTCCCGACACCGGCCTCCTCGACGCCGACCACGGCGTCCGGCCAGGCGTTCTTCAGCACCTTCAGGACGGGCGAGGCGTCGAAGGTGACCTTGTCGATGATCTCCCAGTCGCCACCGTGCAGCCGCGCCGTCACGGCACCGTTGGACGTCACCGCGAATCCGCTTGTCAGCGAAAGCAATCCGAAGATCTCCTCCGCACCCAGGATGCTGCGGCCGGTCGCGATCACCACATGGTGACCGGCGTCCGCGACCGCACGCACCGCATCGCGCACCTCGTCGTCGAGTCGGCCGTCGTGGTGCAACAACGTGCCGTCGATGTCCAGTGCCACCAGTTTCTTCTGCACGGGCACAGCGTATGTCGCCGGCCGCCGTGCGCCGAGAGACCCTCCGCGCACCGAGAAGCGGGGGCGGGTCGGTCACTCGGCTTCTTAACGCAGTGCCTGGCGGAAGCTGAGCTTGTGGGAGGTCTGCAACAGCGCGGTGCGATACATCCGCTCGGCGAGCCGCAGGATGCCGTAGGCCCCGGCCAGCGCGATCGCCAGCGCCACCAACGGTTCCCACCAGGACGCGTCACCGGAGAGCATCCTGGCCGGCATCGCGATGGTGGAGAAGATCGGCACGTAGGACAGCGCTGCCTGCGTCGCGCCGGAGGTCAGGATGCCACCGAAGAAGACGATCGCGACCAGTGCCGTCATCGGTGCCGAGGTGGACTGCACGTCCTCCGAACGCGTGGCCAGCGCTCCCACCACCGCCCACAGGGCGGCCAGCGCCAGGAAGCCGATCAGGAAGAACGGCACGAACCAGCCGATGCCGGAGGCCATCTGGGTCAGCAGGTCGGTGTTGTCGGTCACGAGCAGGCCGCCGATGCCGACCAAGGACAGCAGCACCACCTGGCCGAGGGCGAGGACCGTGTTGCCGACGATCTTGCCGATCAGCAGTTGTCGCAACGGGATCGCCGACGCGATGATCTCCACGATGCGGTTCTGCTTCTCCTCGACGACGCTGTTGGCGATCGCCATACCGAACAGCAGCGCAGCCAGGTAGAAGAGCATCCCGAAGACGATGCCGCCGACCCGGGCCGCCCCCTCGTCGGCATGGTCGGGCGACAACAGGTCGTAGGGCAGTTGCGAGCCCTGTTGCAGCTCGGCCAGCGTGGTGCCGTGCGCCTTGGCGTTGCGTCGCACCGCATCCTGTTGCACCGCTGCGCCGAGGTAGGTCGCCACCTCGGTGTGACGGCTCGACTTGCCGATCAACCGCCACCCGTCGCCGTCCCGCAGCAGCCCGGCGTCCGCTTTGCCGGAGGACACCCGGTCCTTCACGTCCTTCGCCGAATCTGCCTGCTGCGGTTCAATTTTCACCTTGGCATCGGCAGCATCGGCCAGCTGCTCGGCGGCGTTGACCACCGTCGCGCCGGCCGAGCCTCGCACCGCGATCTGCTCGGTGCTCTGGTGGCCGGCGGCCACGAACTGTATGGCGATCGCCGCCACCACCAGCACCAGCATCAGCGCGGTGGAGACCAGGAAGTTGCGGTCCCGCAGTTTCACCGACACCTCGCGGAACGCGACCAGGCGCCATACCGACCCGATGGCCGGACCCTTCGCCGAGCCGGTGGGCGGGTGCTGCACGGACGCGGTCGGTCCGCTCGTGCGGGACGGGGCGGTCATTTCGCGACCTCTCGGTAGATGTCGGCGACGGACGGGACGATCTCGGCGAGTTCGCGCACCGAACCGCGGCACATCGCCTCGGCGAGCAGCCGGTCGGTGTCCTGCTCGTCCGCGAGTTGTAGGACGGCGGTGTTGCCGGCGACGTCGACGACGTCGACCCAGCCCAGGTCGCGCACCCAGCCGGCGTCGCCGCCGGTGACCAGCCGGTGCCGCAGCGGTCCGCTGCGGCGCAGTTCGTCGGCGATCCCGTTGGCCACGACGCGGCCGCGGGACAGGATCACGATGCGGTCGCACAACCGCTCGACCAGATCCAGCTGATGCGAGGAGAAGAGCACGGGCACACCGTCAGCCGTGAACTCCCGCAGCAGGGCCACCATGTCGTCGACGGCGCCCGGGTCCAGCCCGGAGAACGGTTCGTCGAGCACGAGGAGCTGGGGGCGGGCGATCACCGCGGCGATGATCTGCACCCGCTGCTGGTTGCCCAAGGACAGCGCCTCGAGTTTGTCCTTGACCCGGTCGGCCAGCCCGAAGCGGTCCAGCAGCGCCGTCCCGCGCTCGCGGGCCTCGTGCGCCGAGACGCCGTGCAACTGCGCCAGATAGGCGACCTGCTCCAGCACCGGTTGTTTCGGGTAGAGCCCGCGCTCCTCGGGCATGTAGCCGAACCGGCGCCGGTCGGTGGCGGTGACCGGCGCGCCGTTCCAGAGCACCTCACCGCCACTGGCGGCCAGCACGCCCATGATCATCCGCATGGTGGTCGTCTTGCCGGCGCCGTTGCCACCGACGAAGCCGACCAGTTGCCCGTCGCCCGCATCGAAGCTGACGTCGTCGACAGCGACCGTGTCGCCGAATCGCCGGGTGAGCCGGTCAAGACGCAACATGCGGTGTTCCTCCGGAGTTCATGCTCCGACCGTATGGCGCACCGCGGCGCCACGGATCCGGCGCGCGACGGAGATGCCACCTCCCCCGCCGGAACGAGCCGGTCAGCGCGCCGAATCGGCGGGTCAGTTGCCCGGCCGAAGGACGGCACAAGACACCAGAGGCAACAGACCCGACGATGAGGGACGAATCGGCGGGTCAGTTGCCCGGCAGGATGATGCCGTTCTCGTAGGCGAACACGACGGCCTGGACCCGGTCGCGCAGCTGAAGTTTGGCCAGGCAGCTGGACACGTGCGTCTTGACGGTGGCCTCGCCGAGGAAGAGCGTGCGGGCGATCTCGGCGTTCGCCATACCGCGGCTCACCAGCTCCAGGACTTCGCGCTCGCGGGGCGTCAACCGGTCGATCTCGGCCGGCTGCTGCCGGTCGTTGGCGGCACTGCCGGTGCTGCCGGGGGTTTTCGCCATACGCTCGATGACCCGGAGGGTGACCTCCGGTGCCAGCAGGGCGTGCCCGCGGGCGACCGAGCGGATCGCCTCGACCAGATCCTCCGGCTCGGTGTTCTTCAGCAGGAAGCCGCTGGCGCCGGCACGGAGCCCGTCGAAGAGGTAGTCGTCGCGGTCGAAGGTCGTCAGCAGCACCACCTTGGCCAGGTCCTCGGCGACGATCTGCTCGGTCGCCGCGATGCCGTCCATGACCGGCATCTGCACGTCCATCAGCACCAGATCCGGGCGTTCCCGGCGGACCAGCTCGAGCGCCTGCGCGCCGTCGGCGGCGTCACCCACGACTTCGATGTCGTCCTCGACCGACAGCATCATCGCGAAACTGCTGCGGACGAGTCGCTGGTCGTCGACGACGACGACCCGGGTGGACGCCGGAGTCGGCTCGGTGGTCGCGGCGGCGCTGTCGGTCATGCTCTCCTGCCCGGTCGTGGGGACGAATGCGGCGGTGCGACAACCCTAAGCGGTCGTGCACCGGTGTGGGATCAGTCGAACGGCAGCCGCACCCGGACCCGGAACCCGCCGGTCTGCCGCGGCCCGACCTCCACCTCGCCGCCGAGCACGGCGACGCGTTCGCGCATCCCGACCAGACCCAGGCCGGTGCCGGCACGACCCGGGCGGGCGTTGCCGGCATCGAGGATCTCCACCTCCGCGTAGTCCTGCTCGCAGTGCCGGCCGAAGCGGGTGACCACGGAGGCGGTGGTCGCCGTGCTGTGCCGTTGGACGTTGGCCAGTGCCTCCTGGACCGTGCGATAGATCGCCAGGCCGACGCCGGGCGGGATGTCGCAGGTGCATTCGCGACGCCCGTCGACGACCTGCAGGTCCACCGCCAGCCCGGCCGCACGGTAGTCCGCCACCAGGGTGCCGACGTCCTCCAGCCCCGGCGTCGGCGCCCGGTCCAGCTCCGGGGTCGCGCGCAGCGTGCCCAGCAACGCCCGCATCTCCGCGACCGCCGAGCGGGAGGAGCGTTCGATCCCGGTGAGGGCGTCCCGGGCGGCGTCGGGCTGTTTGTCGAGCACGCGGCGGGCCGCGCCGGCCTGCACGCCGATGACCGAGACGTGGTGCGCGACGACGTCGTGCAGCTCCCGGGCGATCCGCAGTCGCTCGGCGTCGACTGCCTGCGTGCGTAGCTCCGCCGCCTGCGCGTCGATGGTGCGTGCCTGCTCCTCCAGCTCGAGGCGGCGGCGCAAGTTGCGCCATTGAAGGACACCGAGCAGCACGACGCCGCCCAGATAGATGACGTTCGTCAGCACCAGGATGATCGTCATACCCAGCCAGCCGGGCATCAGGTCGGAGCCGGGCGGCCCGTCATACCCCTTGAACATCAAGGCGTAGGCGACCCAGCCGGCGAGCACCAGCAGGCAGCCGCCGATCACCCAGGCACCGAGGATGCGGCGACGGCACCACGCGGTGCCCGAGTAGATCACGAGGAGGTAGACGCACTGGATGCCCAGGGTCGTCGTCAGCAGTCCGTCGAGCTGGCCGGTCACGACCCAGGCGACGGTGATGAACGCCGTGGTGGTCAGCGGGAATCGGCGCCGTAGGACGAGCGCCGCACAGGGGATGAGGATGTAGAGGTACTGCAGTCGCAGATCCGTGTGGTCCCGGGCCAGCGCGTTGATGGCGCGGTAGCCCTCGGTCCACGCCGCGGACACGGCGAACGCCAGGACCGCCAGCAGTCCGTCCAGCCGCCACCAACGCTGCGGCAGCGGGCGCACCCAGCTGTCGTCGATGGTGAGGGCATGCCGCCAGGAGTCACGCACAGGGCGAGGTTAGCCAGTCGGGTATGCCGTCACCTCCGTCGCGCGACGGAGATCGCCGGTGATCGGCGGTGACTCCGCACAGCCGCGCAGGACGGCTGCCTCGGCAGGGTGGCTGGGCCGGTCAGGCGGGGCGTATGACGTCCGTGCCGAGGAACGGCTGCAGCGCCTGCGGCACCCGGATCGACCCGTCGGCCTGCTGGTGGTTCTCCAGCAGCGCGACGATCGGGCGGGTGTCGGTGAGCATGGTGCCGTTGAGCGTGGCGACGAACTCGGTCTTGCCGCTTTCGGCACGTTGACGGATGTTGAGCCGGCGCGCCTGGTAGGTCGTGCAGTTGGAGGTGGACGTCAGCTCGCGGTACTTGCCCTGCGTCGGCACCCAGGCCTCGCAGTCGAACTTGCGGGCCGCCGACCCGCCGAGGTCGCCCGCGGCGACGTCGATGACGCGGTAGGGCAGCTCGAGTCCGTCCAGCAGTCGGCGCTCGATGCGCAGCAGGTTCTGGTGTTCCTCGATCGCCTGCTGCGGGTCGCAGTAGACGAACATCTCCGTCTTGGTGAACTGGTGCACCCGGAAGATGCCACGGGTGTCCTTGCCGTAGGAGCCGGCCTCGCGGCGGTAACACGTCGACGTGGCGGTGTAACGCAACGGACCGCCGGACAGGTCGATGATCTCGTCGGTGTGGTAGCCGGCGAGGGCGACCTCGCTGGTGCCGGTGAGGTAGAGGTCGGCCGACTCCAGGTGGTAGACGTCCTCGTGTGCGTCCAGGTAGCCGGTGCCGCCCATGGTGGCCGGGCTGACCAGGGTGGGCACCACGAGCGGGATGAAGCCCTCCTCGGCGGCGATGCTCTGGGCGTAGGCCATCAGCGCGTTGGACAACCGTGCCCCGGCGCCCTTGAGGAAGTAGAAGCGTGAGCCGCTGACCTTGGCGCCGCGTTCCATGTCGATCGCGTCCAGCTTCTCGCCGAGCGCCAGATGGTCCAGCGGCTCGAAGTCGAACTCCCGCGGTGCGCCGACGATCTCGACGGTCTCGAAGTCGTCCTCCCCGCCGGCCGGCACACCGTCCAGGACGATGTTGTCCAGCTCGCGGATGAGCGCGGTGAAGTCCTTGTCCTCCTGGTCGGCGGCCGCTTCGCGCTGCTTGACCTCGGCGGCCAGCTCGGCGGCCTTGGCGCGTGCGTCGTCGGCCTCCTTGGCCAGGACGTCGACATCGTCCGAGCCGGCCTTGCGGGCGGCGTTCAGCTTGCCCATCGCCGCACCGACCGACTTGCTCACGGTCTTCTGCTGCGAGCGCAGACTCTCGAACTCGGTGATGGACGAGCGTCGCTTCTCGTCGGCTGCCAGAACCTGGTCGACCAGGCTCTCGTCGGCGCCGCGAGCGCGCTGGCTCGCACGCACGAGGTCGGGGTTGTCGCGCACTAGCTTGATGTCGATCACGACAGGCAAGGCTACGCGGCGCACCGCGCGGCCGCGCAACCCGATAACGTCTGCCCGAATGTATTTGACTCGTGAGTAGCGAAAGGTGCACCGGTGCAACGTGCCGCGGTGGTGGTCAACCCCACGAAGGTCAAGGACCTGGGCGCGCTGCGCGACGAGCTGACCTCGGTCTTCCGCAGCCACGGGTGGGCACCCCCGCTGTGGTCGGAGACGACCATCGAGCAGCCGGGCACCGCCCAGGCCCGCGAGGCGCTGGCGCAGGACGTCGACCTGGTGGTCACCCTCGGCGGCGATGGCACCCTGCGCTGGGTCGCGACCGCCCTGATGGGCTCGGGCACACCGCTGATCGTGCTCGCCGGCGGCACCGGCAACCTCTTCGCCCGCCAGCTGGGCCTGCCGGTCAATCGGTATGCCGAAGCGCTGCGCCTGGGTCTGGGCGGCACCGACACCGCCGTCGACGTGATCCGGATCGCGTTGGACCCCGCCGGTTCCGGCGCCTTCGACGACGAACACATCGGCCTGGTCATGGGCGGCGTCGGCCGCGACGCCGACATCATGGCGGCCACCACCGAGCAGCTGAAGTCGCGGCTGGGCTGGACGGCATACCTCTGGGCCGGGCTGGGGCAACTGCGCCACCGGTTGGTGCCGGCCACCATCGGCATCGACGACCGGGCACCGATCGGACGCGACGTCACCGCCGTGCTGGCCGGCAACTGCGGCATGCTGCAGGGCGGGATGCGGCTGATGCCCGATGCCGTCGTCGACGACGGTCTGCTGGACGCGGTGATCGTCCGTGGCGGCGGGCTGCGGTGGATCGCGGTCGTCGGCAAGGTGCTGACCCGCTCGCGCAAGGACTCCGAGCAGTTCACCCGCGCACAGTTCACCGAGATGACCGTGGAGACCGCGACCCCGCAACGCGTCGAGGTCGACGGTGACGTCATCGGTACGGCGCGGGCGGTGCGCTTCTCCGCTGCTCGTGGAGCGCTCACGGTGCGCCTTCCGCGCTGATGGGCGAGCTGTTCCGGTTCGCCAGCACACATCGGATCGCGGCGGCGCGGGATGCGGTCTTCGAGGTCTTGCGGGACGCGGAACGCTGGCCGCAGGGGTGGCCGCAGATCCGCTCGGTGACCCCGTATGACGACTCCCACGGCCGCACCGAGATCCGCAGCGTGTTGCCGTTGACGCTGCGCATCGAGCTCAGCACGGAGCGGGTCGACCCCGAATCCGGGGTGCTGCGAGCCAGTTTGGCCGGTGACCTGATCGGCTGGTCACAGTTCGCGCTGCGCGCTGAGGGGCGCGACCGGACCGTGCTGGACTACACCCAGCAGGTCCAACTCGGCGTCGCCGGGATCACCGGCCGGCTCGCGGGGTCGGCGCTCGCTCGGCCGACCCTGATCGCCAACCATGCCGCGATGATGCGGTCCGGGATGCGCGGGCTGAGCCGCGCGGCGTCCCGTGCACAGTTGCGGCATACATAATCGGGCGGGGCATTCGCCCGGGTGCACAGGACTCAAGAGGGGATCTGCGGTGGGCAAGCACTCCAGCCGACGTGCGAGAGGCACGGCGTCGATCGTCGCGGGGGCCGTCATCGCGCTCGGCGGTGGCGCCGTCGTCGTGCACGGCCTGACCGGTGGTGCCGCGGCCGACCGACCGACCAGTGCGGCAGGCACCCCGCCGCACCGCACGCCCTCGGACATTGCCAGCACGCCCGGGTCCGGCAGTGCCACCAGCACGCACTCGACGAGCCCCGTGGCGAGGGCCGACGTCCTTCCCCGGCCTACCGGTCACAGCTCCGAGGTGCCCGTTGCCAATCCGGCGGGTGCCGCCTGCATCCCGCGGAGTCTGACGGTCGCGTCGGTCGGCATCTCCGGTGAGCGCGTGGTGCCGATGGGCACCAATGCGCAGGGGCAGATCTACCCTCCCGCGCACACGACGATGTGGTACGACCGTTCCACCCAGCCGGGGCAGCCGGGCATCTCGGTCATCGCCGGGCACGTCACGTATGACGGCCCCGACAACTTCTACAACCTGCGGAACGTCCCGGTCGGCGCCGCGGTGACCGTGACCTGCACGAACAACAAGATCGTCAGCCTCCGGGTCACCCACAAGGAGTCGATCCTCAAGACGAAACTGACTACGGATCAGCGGATCTGGGGTGACAGCGCCACCCCCGTCGTCACCCTGGTCACCTGTGACATCGCCTCACCCATGGTCGCCGGGCACCACCTGAACAACTACGTCGTGTGGACCAGGCCGGCCTGACGTACCAAAGTCTCCCCAGGGTCAAGTTGGGCACGGGTAGACCGGCCGGCGCCGTACCAAAGTCTCCCCAGGGTCAAGTTCGGCACGGGTAGACCGGCCGGCGCCGTACCAAAGTCTCCCCAGGGTCAGGTCCGGCACGGGTAGACCGGCCGGCGCCGTACCAAAGTCTCCCCAGGGTCAGGTCCGGCACGGGTAGACCGGCCGGCGCCGTACCAAAGTCTCCCCAGGGTCAAGTTCGGCACGGGTAGACCGGCCGGCGCCGTACCAAAGTCTCCCCAGGGTCAGGTCCGGCACGGGTAGACCGGCCGGCGCCGTACCAAAGTCTCCCCAGGGTCAAGTTCGGCACGGAGCCGCCTCCGAAAAGTCCTCAGTGCCGCTCGGGCGAGGCCGGGTAGACGCCGAGGATCTTGACGTCGGTGGTGAAGAAGCGCAGCTCGTCCAGGGCGAGCTTCAGCCCCGGGTCCTCGGGATGGCCGTCGACCTCGCTGAGGAACTGCGTCGCGGCGAATCGTCCGCCGACCATGTAGGACTCGAGCTTGGTCATGTTGATGCCGTTGGTGGCGAAGCCACCGAGGGCCTTGTAGAGCGCGGCCGGGATGTTGCGCACGTTGAAGATGAAACTGGTCACCATCGGTCCCGATCCCCTGGGCGGCACGACGAACTCGCGGGAGAGCACCACGAAACGGGTGGTGTTGTGGTCCTCGTCCTCGATGTCCTCGCGCAGCACGTCCAGCCCGTAGATCGAGGCGGCCAGCGGCGGGCTGATCGCCGCCATCGTCGGATCGGCGGCTTCGGCGACCTCGCGGGCGGCCCCCGCGGTGTCGCCGGAGATCACCGGCTCCAGCCCCAGCTCGCGAATGATGTGGCGGCACTGACCCAGCGCGTGCACGTGACTGTGCACGGTCCGCAACCGGTCGATGGACGTCCCGGGCACGCCCAGCAACGAGAAGCGGATCCGGTGGAAGTGCTCCCCGACGATGTGCAGGCTGCTCGCCGGCAGGAAGTGATGTATGTCGGAGACGCGCCCGGCGACCGAGTTGTCGATCGGGATGAGCGCCAGGTCGGCGGTCGGGCCGCCGGAATCGGTGCGCTCGACCGCGGCGAACGCGTCCTCGAACGACGCGCACGGCACCGACTCCAGTTGGGGGTATTCACGTTCGCACACCGCATGCGAGTTGGAGCCGGGTTCGCCCTGGTAGGCGATGCGTCGAGGTTGGATCACCTGCGCAGCATACGAGCGCCGCTCAGCGCGAGGCGGGCGCGCATCGCCATACGGACGACACCCGCCATACACCATCCGGGTCAGGAGTTGGAAGGTTTCGTCACGTACGATTTGCCCGGTGTTGCGACGGTGGCTCGGGTGGGTGGTGTGTCTGGCCGTCGTCGCCGTCGCCGGTTCCTACCTGATCTCCTACGTCACCCAGTGGCCGGCGGCCGAGAAGATCAGTCAGCCCGGCCCGTTGATCGTGGTCAGCGAACCCACCCTGTCCTGGGACCAGGTCAGTGCATCGGCGACGCCCACCCTGTGGCGGCTGGCGCACGAGGGCGCGGTCGGGTCGATGACCACCCGCAGCCTCAGTTCGCACAGCTGTGACAGCCAGTCCTGGCTGACCTTCGGAGCCGGGAAGCGGACGACCTACGGCACCCAGTCGCCGATGACTCCGCCGGGCGAACGACCGGCGCCCTGCTGGACCCAGCCCTACCCGACACCGTTGACCAGCACACCGACCACCGGCGCCGGCGCGCCGGCGGCATACCCCTTCTGGGACAAACTGCGCGCCGAAGACCTCGGCCGGACGGTGCCGGCGGACCCCTCCAACATCGTGACCCGGATGAGCCGGGCCGGACAGTGCATCACCGCGGCCGGGCGTTACGCGCCACTGGCCGCGGCGAACGCGCAGGGCCGCGTCGAGCACTACGTCGCCGACCCGGCGACGGTGGACCTGGCCGCTTGTCCGATCACTTTCGTCAGTTTCTCCTCCGTCAACGACCGGCTGCTCGGATCGATCCTCGCCAAGGCACCTCCCAACGCCACCATCGTGGTGGCCGGCTTCGCCGACGAGACCGGTCCCGAGGTGCTGCACACCGTCGTCATCAAGGGGCCTGGTGTGCCACACGGCCTGCTGACCTCGCCCTCGACACAACAACCCGGCGTCGTTCAATTGACCGACCTGTCGGCACTGGTCTTTGCGCGCCTCGGCGACAAGGCACCGCATCTGCCCGAGGGCCGGCGTCCCGCGGTCCAGCCGCGCCCCACGGGCACCAGCGCGATCATCGACGCCGGCATGATCGCCATGCAGTTGCAGGTCGAACACGCCCTGTCCGCCGACTTCCTGGCCCGCTTCGTGGTCACCATGACGCTCCTGCTCGGCATCGGCTGCCTCTGGTGGTGGCTGCGCCGCAGGAGGGCCGCGGCGGTCGGCGAACCCGTCGCACCCAGCCGGGCGCTGCGCTGGTGGTTCAGCGGTTGCGCCGCCGTGCTCGGCTCGATGCCGGTGAGCACCTGGCTGATCGGACTGGTGCCATGGTGGGACGCCGCCGACCCTGCGTTCGCCCTGGGTTGGGGCGTGGTCGGTTTCGCCGTGCTGCTCGCCGCGCTCGCACTGTGGGGGCCGTGGCGTCGCTGGCCGATCGGCCCACCGCTGTTCATCGCCGTCGTGACGTTGTCGGTGTTGTTGCTGGACGTCATACACGGCACGCCGCTGCAGTTCGTGTCGATGATGGGTCTGCAGCCCGTGTACGGCGGCCGTTTCTACGGCATGGGCAATGTCGGCGACGCCCTGATCGCGACGTCGTCGCTGCTGATCTGCGCCCTGCTGGCCGGCGTGCTCGTGCGGGCGGGGCACCGCAGGCTCGCCGCCGCGACCGTCATCCTGATCGGCCTGGTGACCCTGCTGATCGACGGCACCCCGGTGTGGGGCGCCGACGGCGGCGGCCCGCTGGCGATGTTCCCCGCGTTCGCCTACCTGGCACTCAACGCCGGCGGCCTGGCCCTGACCTGGCGTCGTGCAGCGCTGATCGGCGGCATCGCCGTCGGGATCGTCGGCACCATCGCCGTCCTGGATTACCTACGCCCCCCGCAGTACCGCACGCACCTCGGTGACTTCGTCGCGCAGATCCGCTACCACGGTGACTTCTCCGGGATCCAGCAGATCATCCACGCCAACTGGGTGATGCTCAGCAGCAACGCGCTGACGGCGCTCGTTCCGCTGATCCTCATCGTGGCGATCGTGATCCTGCTGACCCCGTCGCGGTGGCCGGGCAAGCTGCTCGTGCCGCTCGTCGAACGAGTGCCGATGCTGGGCGAGGGCATCGCCGCGATCGTCGTGTGCTGGATCCTCGGCTTCGCGTCCAACGACTCGGGAGTGTCCATCCCGCCGACCGGTCTGCTGCTGCTCGGTCCGGCGCTGATCATGCTGGCGGCCGCGCCGATGGCCGCACACATCCCCGACCGCGTCAACGGTTCGCTGGCGCACCGGCAACGGGTCAGCGAATCGTGATCTGACGGGACACCAGGCCCGCTCGCGCTCGTCGCTCCTCATCGGTCAGCGCCTCGCCGGCACGCACCGAGGCCAGTGCCGCGTCGAAACGCCCCGCCAGTGCGCCCATGCCCTCGTCGTATGACGCCGGCTCGGCCGCCGCGTCGACCTCCCACACCGGGACCAGGAGGCCACAGGTCCGGAACGCACCGAGCAACCGGCCGTCGACCAGGGAGTCGTTGCCGGAGGCGTGCAATCGGGCCAGTGCGGCGGTGGCCTCCTCCTCGTCGTGCGGCAGCACCCACCGCACGTAGGTGCGTTCGCCGATGCGGCACCAGTAGGCCGACTCGGTTGACGGCAGCGCGGCGGTCGGCGTGATCGCGGAGTTGGCCTGCTCCAGGGAGGCGGAGGTGGCCTCGTCGAGCTCGTCCTGCTCGACCCAGAAGTCGAAACCGTCGCGCAACTCGAGCTGCGGGGCGTCCCCGGTCAGCAGGTCCTGCAGGCGAGGCGTGTCGATGGTGACCGGAGGCGTCTTGATCACCGGCTGACCGGCCTCCGCCTCGACGGTGCCGATCAGCGCGGCGGCCAGGTCCCGGCTCAGGTCGCCCGATCCGGCGCCGGACTGGGTGGCGACGAAGCGTTCGCCGTCGGTGCGATGCAGGCCGGCCCAGGCCAGCGGCAGCACCGTCGCGACCGTCGCGGTGTATGGCGCGCCGCCGTAGGAGAAGGAGATCCGGGCAGTGGCGGCCGGCAGGATCTCACGCATCGCCACCCACCCGGTCTCACCCGGCAAGCCCTCGAACGGCCTGGCGGCGAACGGAACACGCGCCGCGCGTGCGGTCTTCTTGTCGGCGCCCTTGCGGCGCGATGCCTTGCCCATGGTGAATCAGACTAGACACCGGCGGATCGCGTCGGTGACGGCGGCGAGTGCGAGCAGGCGTACGACGTCGACGTGCGCGCGGACCTTCCCGGTCGCGGCAGCGACCAGTGCGTCTCCGTCGAACCGAGTGTGCGGCGGGGTGATCGCACGGGCCAGACCGTCGTGTGCACCTTGCGCGACGATGCGGCAGCCGATCTTGTCGAGGGCCGCATTGGTGACGACCGCCCCGATGGTCGTGTGTGTCCGGCCGAACTCGAAAGGTTGTGACAACCCGGCTATCGGCGCCGTGTCGACGTCGGCCGAACCGCGGTCGATGTCGCCGAATGCGTTGACCACCACCAACGCCCACACCACGACGTCTCCGAGCCGGCGGCTCGCGGTGACGACACCGCCGGGCTGTGCTCCATCCGGACCGCGCCAGTGGCCGACCTGCGCGCCGGTGCCCGCGCCGACCTGGCCGGTCGCCGGGTCGGCAGCGGTGACGGCAGTCGCGGCGGCATACCCCTGCTCGGCGCCGGGTCGCACGGCGGCGTCGCCCACGGCGAGATCGAAGAGCCCGAGCGCCGGCACGATCGGCACCGCGCCGGCGGGTGTCGGCACACCGCGACCCAGCTCTTCCATGCGACGCATCACCCCGTCGGCGGCCGCCAGCCCGAAGGCAGACCCGCCGGTCAGCAGCAACGCGTCGATGCTGGTCACCGACTTGTCCGGCTCGAGCAGGGTCAGCTCGCGCGCGGCCGGCGCGCCACCACGGCATTCGTAGGAGGCGACGGTCCCCGGCGGGAATTCGATGACGGTGCAACCGGTCCGGGCCACCTCGTCGGTCCAGTGGCCGACCTTCACGCCGTCGATCGGGATCGTCATACGTCCGGTCGCCTCCTCAGATGCGGCGGCGGGACGCGCCGCCGAGCGCGGCCCACACCATCGTGTGGCCGTCCTCGTCGTTGACGCCCCACTCGTAGGCGAGCGACCGCACGATGCGCAACCCGCGACCGCTGGGTGCCCAGTCGGCCTGCGGCTTCGGCTTGGGCTGCTTGTCGGAGCCGCCGTCGGTCACCTCGATCTCGACCCGGGGCGGCCGTGCACGCCAACGGACCCGGACGGTGCCGTCGGGCAACGGGCGGCCGTGCAGGATGGCGTTGGCGACGAGTTCGGCGACGACCGTCTCGGCCTCCTCGACGACGGTGCCGGGCAGCTTGCCCTGACCGAGGTCACCGACGATCTCCTCGCGCACGCGCGGCACAGAGTCGATGGTCCACGGCAGACGCACCGTCCGCACCCAGGGCTCGGACTTGCGCTTCTCACTCACGTCGGGCCGCCTCTCCTCGTCTCGATGTCGTGCCGGTCGTCGCCCGACCGACCTGTCATCATGCCGGATCGGCTCGTCAGCGTTCCGCGTAGGCCGCGTCGACCATCGCCCGCACGAGCGCCGGACGGTTGGAGATGATCGCGTCGACGCCGATCTGCAGGCACAACTCGATGTCCGGTTCCTTGTCGACGGTCCACACATGCACTTGGTGGCCGTAATGGTGCTGCCGCGCAACGAACTCCGGATTGCGGCGGATCATCCCCATCCGCGGCCCGGCGATCGCGACGTTGGACGGCAGTCCGTCGCGGAAGAACGGCGAGGTGCCGACCTCGATCAGTTGCACCCGCTGCAGGTGCGGCGCCAGCTTCGCGATCCGTTGGATCGCCATGGAGGAGAACGACATCACCCGCACCGTGGGCTTGTCCGGGGCCGGTCGCAGCAGGTCGAACTCGCCGAGCAGGTCGACCAGACGCCGCTCGACCTCCCCGGCATACCGCGTGGGGTGCTTGGTCTCGACGACCAGGTCCGGCTTGCGATCACTCTCCAGCACGGCCCGGATCAGTTGCCGCAGGGTGAGAATGTTGGCGTGGTGACGGTCGGGCACCTCGTCGTCGTCGCCGTGAGCGGCCTTCCAGCTGCCCCAGTCCATGCCCTCCAGGGCCGCGAGCTCCAGGGCGGACACCACGCCCCGCCCGTCCGAGGTGCGGTTGACCCGGCGGTCGTGCACGCAGACCAGGTGCCGGTCGACGGTCAGCCGGACGTCGCACTCCAGACCGTCGGCACCTTCGTCGATCGCGCGCTGGTAGGCGCCGAGAGTGTGTTCGGGGTTGTCGTGGCTGGAGCCGCGGTGAGCGATCACCTTGGGCGGGCCGCCACCGAGGGGTGAGCCGACTGTGCGCACGGACCCATCGTTGCAAAGCCGCCTGGGCGGATGTCGGCCACCCGGAATATCGGCGTGGCGACGTTCGCGATGTGGCCTCGGTGGCGGGGTCCGGCGTGTCCGGCCATTTCCCCACCCTGGGGAGACTTCGGTACGCCGCCGGCCGGCATACCCGTACGACCCTGGGGAGACTTCGGTACGCCGCCGGCCGGCATACCCGTACCGAACCCGACCCTGGGGAGACTTCGGTACGCCGCCGGCCGGCATACCCGTACCGAACCCGACCCTGGGGAGACTTCGGTACGCCGCTAGCCGGTCTACCCGTACCGAACCCGACCCTGGGGAGACTTCGGTACGCCGCTAGCCGGTCTACCCGTGCCGGACCCGACCCTGGGGAGACTTCGGTACGCCGCCAGCCGGTCTACCCGTGCCGGACCCGACCCTGGGGAGACTTCGGTACGCCGCCGGCCGGCATACCCGTGCCGAACCCGACCCTGGGGAGACTTCGGTACGCCGCCGGCCGGCATACCCGGCCATTTCTCGACCCTGGGGAGACTTCGGTACGGCGTGGGCGGCGGACGTCAGCGGAAGTCACCGGACGTCAGGGAGAGTCACCGGACGTCAGCGGAAGTCACCGGACGTCAGGGAGGATCAGCGGGACGTCAACAGCTCCGTCACGACGGTGGCGTCATGGAACGGTACGTCGCCGGTGGCCAGATGCTGCACCCGCTCGTGGCCCTTGCCGGCCACCACGACCACATCGCCGGGGCGCGCCTGCCGCAGCGCAGTGTCGATGGCTGCGCGTCGGTCGAGCACGATCGTGGTGTTGGCGGCGTCGGCACCGGCCATCACCTCGTCGGCGATGTCCTGCGGGTCCTCGTGGTAGGCGTCGTCGGTGGTGATGATGGCGACGTCCGCCAGCTCGGAAGCGACCGCCCCCATCTTCGGCCGCTTGTCTCGGTCGCGTGCGCCGGCAGCGCCATACACACACAACAGGCGGCCGTCCCCGGCGACCTCACGGGCCACTTCGAGGACGGCACGCAAGCCGATGTCGGTGTGCGCGTAGTCGACGACGACCTCTAGGCCACGGTCGACGGCAGCCGGTACACGCTCGAACCGGCCGGGGACCTGGCCCATCTCGCGCACGGCGCGGATGAGCACGTCCGGCGCCATACCCATCTCGAGGGCGATGCCGGCAGCCCCGGCGACGTTGTGCACGTTGTAGTCGCCGAGCAACGGGATGTGCAGCGTCAGCGTGCCGTGTCCCGGCGTCACCAGCTCGAAAACCGTGCTGACGCCGTCGCGGCGTTCGTGCTGGATGCGGTAGTCGGCGCTGTCCGCCACGCCGAACGTCCGCACGCCGTCGATCTCCGTGGCCAGCCGTGCGCCCCACTCGTCGTCGGCGTTGGTCAGCTTGGGGCCGCCGGTCCACTCGAAGAGCTTGCGCTTGGTGCGGTAGTAGTCCTCCATCGTCCCGTGCAGATCGAGATGGTCACGGGTCAGGTTGGTGAACAATGCTGCGGCATAACGGGTTCCGTCGACGCGATGCAGATGTATGCCGTGCGAGCTGGTCTCCAGGACGACGTGCTGCAGGCCGGCGTCGCGCATCCGAGCGAGAGTGGCCTGCACCTGCGTCGCCTCACCGGTGGTGCGCACCGCCGTCTCGTGCTCGGCGCCGACGATGATCTCCGCGGTGGTCATCAGACCGGTCGCTGCCTCGCCGTAGGCACCGGTGAGAATCGCGTGCAGCACGTAGGAGCTGGTGGTCTTGCCGTTGGTGCCGGTGACGCCGTAGACGGTCAGCTCGTGCGAGGGGTGGCCGGCGAGTTCGGTCGCCAGAGCGGCCAGTGCGACGCGGTCGTCGGGCACCACCGCCGTCGGCACCCCGTCGATCGGCTGCTCGGCCACCACCAGGGCGGCGCCCCGCTCGATCGCCTGCGGCGCGAAGTCGGCCCCGCGGCTGGTGAACCCGTTGATCGCCACGAAGGCCCCACCGGGCACGACCGCGCGCGAGTCATGGGTCACGGCGACGATCGGCCCCTCGAGGGGCGGCACCTCGACGCCGAGCACCCGCGCCACGGTTTCCTGGTCCAACGACACCGTGGGAGCGTACCCGCCGCCACCGCGTCATCCGGCGCCGGGCGTCAGTGGCGAGCCGCACCGTCGATGCCCTTGTCTAAGGTTTTCTAGTGTTTCGCCTAGCCACAGGTACACACCGGCATCGATCCGTTCGCCGGCCGCCCGAAGGTCACGAACAGATTTCGGCCCCGGCGCGCCGTCCGAGGCACGCGCGCGGCGTGTCAGACTCACTCTGAGCGACCGTGAAACGTCCGGCCGGATGTCCTGACCTGCCGGTAACCTCGCGGCCGGAACGCACCCTCCGAAGACGACTCGAAAGCGCCATGACTGAGCACCAACCCGACGTCCCGCCGCGCCCGGCGTTCGTCCTGCGGGTGCGGAACGACGCCAGCGGCGCACCCACCGCCTGGCTGGACGACGAGCGACTGACCGTGCCGCCGGGCCTGGGTGTCCACCGCGCACTGATCCGCGCCGCGCGCCGGCGGGCCGATCGCACGCAGCCCGGACGCACCATCCGCGTGGTGGGTATGACGCCCGACGGCACCGCCTTCCACCTGGCGATCGGGCCGGACGGCGAGGCGTGGGAGGTGCCGCCGCCCGAGGAGAACCCACCCGCGGAGAACCCGCCCGCAGAGAACCCGCCCGAGGAGAACCCACCCGCGGAGAACCCGCCCGCAGAGAACCCGCCCGCGGAGGCCCCCCGCGAGGAGAACCCGAGCGAGCAGGACGGCGCCCCACCCGACGTCGTGCCGGACGAGGTCGCTCACGTGGTGGAGCTGCAGGAGCAGGGCGATCGGCTGGTCGGCCTGGTCGACGGCGAGCAGGTCCCACTGGAGTCGGGCGAGGACCCCTACGACCAGCTGTTGCGTGAAGCACGTCGGCGTGCCGACGAGCATGCCCCTGGCCGGACGGTGCGGGCACTGGGCCGCACGCCGGGCGGCCGCGTCTGGCACGTCGCGCTCACTCCGGACGGCACACCGCAGGTCGTCGCGCCGGTGCCGGCGAAACCGGCCGCATCGCAGCGCCCCGGCGAGCGGCCGAGCGGACCGGTCAACGCCTTCCGTCCGGCGGCGCCGGCGGACGACGAACCGGTCCGCGACGAGCCGGCCCGCGACGACCGAGCCCGCGACGACCGAGCCCGCGACGACCGAGCCCGGGACGACCGAGCACGAGACGAAGCAGGCGACTCGTCCGACGACCCAGTCGACACCTCCCACCACACCTCCCCCGGCCTCCACGACGGCTCCGGCCAGACGCCCGACCACGCCCTCATACCTGCGGACGAGCCGGAACCGCAGCCGGCATACGCCCCCGAGCACGACTACCAGCCGACCGAGCATCCGGCGCCCGGCGGCGCCGCGCTCACCGACGACCTCGGCCGGCCCATACCCACGACCACCACCCTGGCCGGCAGCGGCCGTGGTTTCGAGGCCGCTGGGCCCGGCGCCGAGCCGGCCGCCGGCCGCGGCACGACCGACCGACCGGACCCCGCGCCGGAACACGGCCCGGACGGTCCGTCACGACGCGGCCTGCTGCTCGGCGGCGCGGGAGCCGTCGTGCTCGCCGGGGCCGCTGTCGCGGGCTTCTTCGCGTTCCGGGGCAACGACGGTCCGACCACCCGCCCGACACCCTCGGTGGCCGGCACCCCGTTGCCCGACGGCATCAGGTCACCGGCAGGACTGCCGTCGAGCTATCTGTGGTCGGTGGTCAAGCTGTCCGACGTCGCGCCCCAGCTCGTGGTCACCGACAAGCAGATGGCCTGCACCGTCGACAACGACACGACCGGCGGCACCGAGCTGATCTCGCTGGACCCGCAGACCGGCAAGTCGCAATGGAAGGCGGACCTGCCGGTCGACGCGGTGGTGTCCAACGGTCCGGCGCTGTGCCCGATCGACGGTGTCGACACGATCGTGCTGACCACGCAGTCGCAGATCATGGCCTACCCCCTCTCCGGCGGCGAGCCCAAGACGTGGCCGCTGGAGTCGAAGTGGAGCTCGGCGCTGACCACCAGCGGCGTCATCGTCACCAAGCCGGAGGACACCGGCAGCGCCTACATCCTGTATGGCGACCGGCTGACCCAGCGCGCGCTACCCAAGAACGCCAACCCGGTGGCGATGCTCGGCGACGGGACACTCGTCGCGACCGACTCGCAGGGCACCGTGTGGTTCAGCACGGATCCCACCACGGCGCCCGCACCCCAGAAGCTCAAGGCGCCGGCCGGCACGACACCCGGCACGTTCGTGGCCGCCACGGCCGACCAGCTGATCACCGCCTTCGTCCCCGACGACGATCCGCAGGCCTCCCGGCTGCGCGCGTTCTCGCTGCCGTCACTGCGACCGCGGATCACCACCGCAGCGATCAAACCCGCGGTGTTCCCGAGCACTTTCATGCTCGCCCCGGACCAGAGCTGGGCGGTCGCCGGCAACGCCTGGATCGACATGCGCACCGGCAAGAGCCACGTCATCACCGCGCAGTGGTCACCCATCGCCATCTCCCAACACAACTCGTGGAGCAAGTCGGGTGACAACGTGCTGACCGCGACCGCTCAGGGCACGTCCCTCGGCCCGGCCACGCAACAGGGCGGCCAGGTGACCGTGCCGCACGGCGGCACCGCCAAGGTCGCCTACTGTGTGGCGTCGGTCGGCAGTGACACGACGCTGTATGCCGTGCCGCTCAAGGGCTAGCCGGTGCTGACAGGGGCGTTGTTCCTGGTCGCGGTGCTGCTCACCTGGCCGGTGCCGCGGTTGCTGCCCCGGCTGACCGTCCTGGAGCACGTGCCCGGCCCGGCACTGCTGCTCTGGCAGGCGATCTCACTGTCCGCGATCTTCGCCTCGGTCTGCCTGGCACCGCTGGCGATTCTGCAGTTCGTCCGGGACGGCCGGCAGATTCCGGCGCCCGCCGCCAATGTGCCGCTGCTGGTCGTCGGACTCGCGATCGCCGGGCTGGTCATCGCCCGGCTGCTGCTGCAGGGGCACCGGGTCGGCCGCAATCTGCGCGCGGCCCGCCGCGAACACGCCGAACTCGTCGACCTGCTCGGCGATCCGTCGGACGAGGCGTCATACGCGGCGGTGACCGTGCTGGCGCACCCGACACCGACGGCCTACTGCATCCCCGGCCGGCGACGACGGGTGGTGTTGACCGACAGCACTATCCACGCGCTGCCGGGCGACGAACTCGCCGGCGTCCTGGCCCACGAACGCGCACATCTGCGACTGCGGCACGACCTGGTGCTGGAGTTCTTCACCGTGCTGCACACGGCCGTGCCGCAGGTGATCCGCAGCGACCGCGGCATGCAGGAGGTGCGGCTGCTGATCGAGCTGCTGGCCGATCGTGCTGCCTGCCGTGCCGTGGGACGGGTCGCCGTGGCGCGTGCGCTGGTGCAGCTTGCCGGCGGCAGCCACCCGGATGCGACGCTCGGGGCGGCCGGAGCGCCGGCGGCGCGCAGGATGCAGCTGTTGGCCGACGACCGTTCGCACCGCGGGCTTTTCGTCGTGGTGCTCACCGTGGCCGGACTCGTCGTCGTGGGCACCGGCGTCATCGCCTGGGGCGCCCTGCTCGGTGTCGGCTGATCGGTCCGGTCAGTCGGTATGGCGCTTCTCGACCTCGGCCAGTCCGGCGCGCAGCACGTCCAGGTCCTCGGCGGAGGCGTTGTCCAGGAAGTGCAGCAGCGCAGCCTTGCGGTCGTCGGGCGGCAGCGGGGCCAGGCTCGACCGCAGCACCTCGGCGGTCAGCTGGTCGCGGGTCGAGGCGGCGCGGTAACGCCAGGCACGGCCGGCGCGTTCCCGGCTGACCAGGTCCTTCTTGGCCAGCCGGTCCAGCACGGTCATCACGGTGGTGTAGGCCAGCTCGCGGTCGACCAGCCGTTCGTGCACTTCGCGGACCGACAACCAGCCGTCCTCGGGCAGCGCCCACAGCTGCTCCATGACCGCGCCTTCCAGGTCACCGAGCCCGGACCGCCCCTGCCTCACCACGACGACACCGTATCCTCACGCGTCGCCGCTCCCGGCAGCTGTATGGCGAACTCACGGTCCGGCGCGAGCTCCGCGATCGCCTGATGCGACACGGCCACGACGGTGGCACCCTCGGTCGCGGCCCGCAGGTCGCGCAGGACCGCGCGTGCGGTCGGCGAGTCGAGGTGCGCGACCGGTTCGTCGAGCAACAGCACCGGCCGGGCGGACAGTAGGGCGCGGGCGATCGCCAACCGGGTGCGTTCACCGCCGCTGAGACTCCGCCCGCCACCCAGTTCGGTCTCCAGCCCGTCCGGCAGCCCGGCCAGCCACCGGCCCAGCCCCGCGGCGACCAGGGCGCGGCCCACCTCGCGGTCACCGGCGTCCGGGCAGGCCAGCAGCAGGTTGGCGCGGACGGTGCCGATGAAGACGTGCGGTTCGTCGTCGACGACGGCGAGCTGCGCGCGCAGCTCCGCCACCCTCCGATGGCGCACCTCGGCACCGCCGAATGTGTAGCTGCCGGAGGCGATGTCGAGGTGCCGGGCGAGCACGGCGAGCAGGGTGGACTTGCCGGCACCGTTGACCCCGCTGACGCCGACGCGCTCCCCGGCGGCGATGCGCAGGTCGGCCACGGCGAGGTCCGTGGAGTCGCCCGTCCAGGATGCGCGCACGTCGCGCAGTCGGATGTCGGGCCGGCGCGCACCGTCGGGCGCGGTCCGGGGCGCGGCCACGGACGCGACGTCGCGCACGGCCGGTGGCTGGTGGGTGAGCCGGCGCAGTCGGCCGTGCGCCACGCTGCCTCGGGCGGCGGCACCGACCGCGTCGGGCACGCCCGCGAGCACGTCGGTCAGCGCGAGCGGGCCGAGGACCAGCAGCGCGGCGACGGGTGCGCTCACCTGCCCGTGCGTCAGGCCGCCTTGTGCCACCACCGCGGTGACGACCGTCGCGAGGCCGGCGAGTGCGGTGGTCGTGGCGACTCCGGCGGCTCGGCCGCGCGCGTGCCGGCCCGCGGCGCGGATGCCGTCACGAGCGGCGCGATCCAGGCGGCCGATGAGCGACGGGACAGCCGAGATCGACTGCGCCGCAGCGAGATGGGTGACCAGCAGCTGTGCTGCGTCGTTGACGGCGCCCCGCGCCCGCAGGGTATGGCGCTGAGCGTCGCGTTCGATCCGGTACTCCCACGCACCGACCAGGCACGCGAGGACCAGCACCGCGGCCAGCACCAGCCCGCTGGCGGGGTGCAGTGCGGTGACCACGCCGAGCGTGAGCACCGCCGTCGAGGCGATGCCGAGCAACGGCACCAACGCACGCACCTGCACATCGACCTCGTCGTCCAGGTCGTGGACGGCCGCGGTGAGCACGTCCGATCGACGATGGCGTCCCAGCCGGGCCGGCGTGAGCGGAATGAGCCGGGTGAAGAGCGTCGCACGGCGCTCCACCAGGTCACCGAGCGCCGCATCGTGCGACCGGATCCGCTCGACATACCGCAGCACCGGCCGGCCGATGCCGAAGGCGCGGACGCAGACGATGGCGACCATCAGGGTGAGCACCGGCGGCCGGGTGCTCGCCTGGACGATCAGCCATCCCGAGGTGGCCGTCAGCGCGACACCGCAGGTGGAGGCCAGGGCGCCGACCGTCGCGGCGCGCAACACGCCGGGCGCCGGGCGCCATACCGAGTCGCCACGAACCCGGGACGCGGGCACCTCGAGAGGCTCCTGGGTCGTTCCTCGGCCCCTACGGGGCGCGGTCACCGAGGGGCGGTGAGCCGCGGGGGGCCTGGCCGGCTGCGCTCCCCCGCACACCTCACGGATACCGTGCCGCTCCGCCGTTCCACGATCGCCACGGAACTGGACCACGTTGTCCGCCAAGGCGATCAGGCTCGCGCTGTGGGTGGCGACGACAACTGTCCGGGTGCGCGAGAGGTCCTTGATCATCGCCTCGGCGTGCTGCTGCATGTCCGAGTCCAGGTGCGCGGTGGGTTCGTCCAACAGCACCACGGGAGCGTCGGAGAGCTGGGCACGGGTGAGGGCGAGCAACGCCCGTTGTCCGGCCGAGAGTCCGAACCCGTCATCGCCGACCACGGTCTCCAGACCGGCGGGCAGTCGGCGCAACGGTTCGGGCAACCATGCGTCTCCGTCCGGCAGTTCGGTTGCCAGTGCGATGTTCTCGCCGATGGTCCCGGGCACGACGAAGGGTCGCTGGGTGACGTAGTGCACCGCCGGGCGCTCGACAGTGCCCGTCGTCGGGGTGCGCAGCCCGGCCAGCAGGTCCAGCACAGTGGTCTTGCCGCAGCCCGACGGACCGGTCAGTGCGGTCAGCCCGGCACGGCATTCCAGGTCGAGATCGTGCACCGCCGGCGCCCGCGCACCCGGGTAGCGGTAACCCAGCCCGGTGGCACGCAGCCGGGCACCGGTCGCCGAATACCCTGGTACGCCGTCTGATTCGCCGGCCAGCAGCTCGTCGATCGCCTGCGCACCGTCGGCGGCCGCGTGGAACTCCTGGCCCACCCGGCGGATCGGCCAATACGCCTCCGGCGCCAGGAGTATGGCGACCAGGCCCACCTCCAGCTGCATCCCACCGCTGACCAGCCGCAGTCCCACCGCCACCGCGACGATCGCCACCGAGATCGTGGCGAGCAGTTCCAGCGCGGCGGAGCTGAGGAAGGCGGTGCGCAGGGTCCGCACCGTCGCCGTCCGCCAGCGTTGCCCCACGGCCCGCACCAGGCCCACCTGGTGCTCGGCCCGCTGATAGTTCACCAGCGTGGGCAGGCCGCGCATCACATCGAGGAAATGGCCTGTCAACCGGTCGGTCTCACGCCACCGTGCGGCGGTCTGATCACGGGTGTGCATGCCGATGAGGGCGGCGAAGAGCGGCAGCAACGGCAGCGTCAGCAGCACGATGAGCGCGCTGATCCAGTCGGTCCACGCCAGTGCCAGCAGCGCGAAGGCCGGTACGACCGCGGCGCTGACCAGGGCGGGCAGGTAGCGGGCGACATACGGCTCGACGGCCTCGGCGCCCTGCGTGGCGCGGGTGAGCATGACCGTCTCTCCCGGCCGGGCGTCGATGGTCCGGCGGGACCAGGTGTCGATCGCGCGCCGGCGCAGCAGTGCGGCGACATACGAACCCGCCCAGGCCGCAACGCGTTCGGAGGTGGCCGCGAGCAGCGCCCGCAACCCGAAGACGGACATCACGAACACCGAAGGGCCCAGCAGGGGGCGTTCCCGGACGACCGCCACGACGAGCGTCGCAACGGCCAGCGCCTGGCCGGTCGCCAGGCCGCCCTGCAGCACACCGATGGCGCCGAGTGCCGCGAGGGGCCGCCGCACGCGTGGCTCGGCACGCAGCAGCCGTGCATCGAAGGGTCGCATCAGTGGGTCCCGACCTGCACCTCGGCGAGCGGATCGGTCTGCGGGGCAAGGTGATCGGTGTGGATCCGCTTGCGGAAGACCCAGTAGTTCCATGCGGTGTAGAGCAGCATGATCGGCGTGAAGACGACCGCCGCGCCGGTCATGATCTGCAGAGTCAGATGCGAGCTTGCCGCATTGTGCACCGTCAGGCTGTATGCCGCCGAGGTGGTGCTCGGCATCACGTCGGGGTATGCCGCCAGGAAGTATGCCGCGACCGACGCGCCGATGGTCAGGAACGTCCCGCTGAACGCCAGTCCGTCCCGCCCGATACGGTCGGCGGCCAGGGCGCCCACGAAGGCCAGCAGGCCGATCGAGGACACCAGCCAGGACCATACGGTGCCGGTGTGCACGTTGACCCAGACCAGCAGCGCGACCGCGAGAACCGCTGCCACCGGCGCGGATCGGCGCGCCACCCGGCGGGCGTCCTCCCCGATGGAGCCGGCGGTCTTGAGCGCGAGGAAGAACGCGCCGTGGACCAATGAGAGTGCCACGAAGGTGACGCCACCGAGCAGGCTCATCGGCCCCAGCAGGGTCAGGAAGTCACCGGTGAAGTTGCCACTGCTGTCGACCGGCACACCGTGGATGAGGTTGGTCAGCGCGATGCCGACCAACAGCGGCGGCAGCACCGATCCGGCGATGATGGCGGCGTCCCAGCCGGCGCGCCAGCGGTCGCTGTCCCGTTTGTAGCGGTAGTCCAGTCCCATGTTGCGCAGGATCAGCGCGACCAGGACCAGCAGCATGGCCAGGTAGAAGCCACTGAACATGGTGGCGTACCAGGCCGGGAACGCCGCGAACATGGCACCGCCCGCAGTGATCAGCCACACTTCGTTGCCGTCCCAGAAGGGGCCGATGGTGGTCAGCATGAGCCGGCGCCGGGTGTTGGTCTCGCCCTTGTCGCGGCCCCGGCCGATGATCGCCAGCAGCATGCCGACGCCGAAGTCGAAGCCCTCGAGGATCAGGTAGCCCGCCCAGAGCAGCCCGATGAGGATGAACCAGAAGGTTTCCAAAGACATCGCGAATTCCTCAGTACGAGAACGCCAGCGGCTTGTCGTCCGCGGCCGGTTCGGTGGGTCGGTAGGCGTCGGCACCGCGCCGGATGTAGTCGAGCATCAACCTCACCTCGACGACCGCGAGGCCGGCATACAGGACGGTGAAGACGACCATCGAGGTGATCACCGATGCGGTGCTGACCGTCGGCGAGACGCCGGAGGAGGTGGTCATGACGCCATACACCAGCCACGGCTGCCGCCCCGTCTCGGTGAAGATCCACCCGAAACTGTTGCCCAGCACCGGAAGCAGCGGCGCGACGATGCCGGCCAGTACCAGCCACCGCGGTAGGTCGGAGCGCCCCTTGCGGGTCAGCCAGAGCACGACGATCGAGATCGCGGAGGCCAGCATCCCGATGCCGATCATCAACCGGAAGGACCAGTAGGCGAGCGGGATGTTCGGAGTGAAGACGGCGTCGGCCGGTTGCACGTACCGGGCCGGTTCGCCGCGCTGCGCGGCCGCCGCCGCGATCTGCCGCGGCAACTCCCGCTTCAGGTCGTTGATCCCCTGGACCTTCCCGTCGAAGGACCCGGTGCCCAGGAAGCTGAGCACGCACGGCACCGTGATCGCATACTTCTCGTGCTCACCGTCCAGCGAGCCGACGGTGAAGATCGAGAACTCCGCACAGCTGTCCCGGGTGGTGTACAGCGCTTCTGCCGCAGCCATTTTCATCGGCTGCACCTCGGTCATCACCTTGCCCTGGGTGTCGCCGGTGATGGCGACCCCGATGCCGGCGACGAGGGTGACGATGGCGCCGACCCGGGCCGCCTTCCGGTACATCTGCGTGTCCTGCCGGTGGTGGGGAGAAGATGTGCGCATCGACCACAGGCCGACGCCCATGACCAACGCACCACCGCAGAGGTATGCCGCGGCGAGGACGTGCGGGAAGGTGACCAGCTGCACCTTGTTGGTCAGTACGGCGATGAAGTCGGTCAGCTCAGCGCGGCCGGTGTCCGGGTTGTACCTGTAGCCCACGGGGTGCTGCATGAAGGAGTTGGCGGCCAGGATGAAGTATGCCGACAGCACCGTGCCGATGTGCACGACCCACATGCAGGCGCCGTGGATCTTCTCCGGGACGCGCCCCCAACCGAAGATCCACAGGCCCAGGAAGGTGGATTCGAGGAAGAAGGCCAGCAACGCCTCGAAGGCCAGCGGCGCACCGAAGATGTCGCCGACGAACTTGCTGTAGTCCGACCAGTTCATCCCGAACTGGAACTCCTGCACGATGCCGGTGACCAGGCCGAGGGCGAAGTTGATGGTGAAGAGCTTGCCGAAGAACTTGGCGAGGCGCAGCAACTGGGGATCGCGCCGGCGCAGGTACCAGGTGTGGAATCCCGCGACGATCGCCGACAGGCCGATCGTGATCGGCACGAACAGGAAGTGGTAGACCGTCGTGATGGCGAACTGCCACCGCGCCAGATCGAGGGCGTCCACGCCATCTCCTCCGTTGTCTACTACGTATTGTCGTAGCCAACGTTACTACGCCACGTAGTAATCAGCGCAACGCCCCAGACGTCACTTCACCGAGCGGACACACAACGCACCGAGCGGACACGAAAATCGCGCCATACAGCAGAGATTTTCGTGTCCGCTCGATCTGTTGTTGTCCGGTCGGTGCCGGAGGTGCCCGGAGGCGGGCTCAGAGGACCTCGTGGCCGGGGTGCGGTTCGGCCGGCACGGTGCCGAGGCGTCCGGCCTGGAAGTCCTCGAACGCAGCGATCAGTTCCTCGCGAGTGTTCATCACGAACGGGCCGTATGCCGCGACAGGTTCGCGAAGGGGCCGGCCGCCCATGATGTAGAGCTCCAGGCTCGGGCTGCGCGACTCCTGGTTGTCATCCGCCGCGACCTCGATGACGTCACCGGGCCCGAAGACGGCCAGCTGACCCATCTCGATCGGGCGCCGCTCGGCGCCCACCGAGCCGCGACCGGCAAGCGCGTAGACCAGCGCGTTGAAGTCGGTGCGCCACGGCAACTGGACGCGGGCGCCCGGCGCGACCGTCGCGTGCACGACGGAGATCGGGGTGTGGGTGATGCCCGGGCCCGTGTGCCCCTCCACCTCGCCGGCGATGACGCGCAGCAGCGCGCCGCCGTCCGGGCTGGAGAGCAGCCCGACCTCCCGGGCACGGATGTCCTGGTAGCGCGGGTCGCTCATCTTCATCGTGCTCGGCAGGTTGACCCACAGCTGCAAGCCGTGGAAGAGCCCGCCGGACACCACCAGCGACTCCGGTGGCTTCTCGATGTGCAGCAGACCGGATCCGGCGGTCATCCACTGTGTGTCGCCGTCGGTGATCCGGCCACCGCCGCCGTTGCTGTCCTGGTGCTCGAAGACCCCGTCGATGATGTAGGTGACGGTCTCGAAGCCGCGGTGGGGGTGCCACGGAGTGCCCTTCGGCTCCCCTGGCGCATATTCGACCTCACCCATCTGGTCCATGTGGATGAACGGATCCAGATCCGCCATCGACACCCCGGCGAACGCACGACGCACCGGGAAGCCCTCACCCTCGAACCCCTGCGGGGCGGTGGTCAGCGACTTCACCGCCCGCGATCGGGCACCCGGTGCGGGAGTGGACACGCGCGGAAGGGTCAGGATGTTCGACACTGTGACAGCAGGCATGCCGGTACCAACTTACTTCAGATTTGAATTATTCCGGAGTGCTTCCGGGTCGCGCAGCCGCGCGGTGAGCCGGCTGAAGACCACGTCGAGCGTTGCGACCTCGTCGGCGCTCAGGTCGTCGACGAACAGTTCGCGCACCGCCGTCAGATGTGAGCGCCCGGCGCGGTCGAAGGCCTCCCGTCCGGCGTCCGTCAGACAGGCCCGTATGACGCGCGCGTCCGCCGCGTCACGCTCGCGGCATACCAACCCACGGCGCTCGAGCACGCCGATCTGATAGGTGAGCCGACTGCTGGAGAACACCATTGCCCGTGCCAGGTCGCCCATCCGCAGCCCGTCGGGCGTCTCGGCCAGTAGCAACAGGATGTTGTACTCGACGAGGCTGAGGTCCGCGGCGTCGCGCAGCCGATCGTCCAGGGCGCGCTGCAGCAGGACGCTGGATTCGAAGTAGGAGCGCCACATGCGCACGCGGGAAGCGGCCACCGGGCCAGCCTAACTTCACATCCGAGGGGTGGCCGGATGCGTGAAGTTAGGGTGTACGGCGTGACCACCCTTCACCGCCTGGAGCCTCGTGAGGTGCCCCTGGGCGGCCTGCGGGCCATGCAGGTCCAGCGCACGCTGCCGCACCGCGATCGCACACTGGTGGGCGCCTGGTGCTTCGTCGATCACTTCAAGCCGTCGAGCAGCCGCATGGATGTCGCACCGCACCCGCACTGCGGCTTGCAGACGGTGACCTGGCTCTTCGACGGCGAGGTGGAGCACCGCGACAGCGCGGGCAATGTCCAGTTGGTGCGGCCGGGCGAGGTCAACCTGATGACGGCCGGTCACGGCATCAGCCACTCGGAGGTGTCCACGTCGGCCGGTCTGCGCGGGGTGCAGTTGTGGGTCGCCCAGCCGGACGCGGATCGGTCGGGCAGCAATGCTTTCGACCATTTCGCGACGACGCTCACCGATTTGTCGGTGATGTCCGGTGCGGCCACCGCACGGGTCTTCGTCGGCGAGTTGGAAGGTGCCTCGTCACCGGTGCGCACCTTCAGCCCGCTGGTCGCCGCGGAGTTGGTGCTCGGGCCGGGCACGGCCGTCGACATCACCGTCGAGCCGGGCTTCGAGCATGCGGTGCTGCTCGACGAGGGCCGGCTCACCATCGCGCCCGGCGACGCCACGGAGGAGGAAGCCCTGGCCCTCGCGGAGTCCGAGCTCGGCCTGGTCGATCCCGGTCGCGAGTTCATCCGCTTCATGACCGGCGACACCGCCGCGCGCGCGATCCTCATCGGCGGTGCCCCGCTGGACGAGGAGTTGCTGATGTGGTGGAACTTCATCGCGCGCAGCCACGAGGAGATCGTCGCCGCGCGCGACGAGTGGCAAGCGGACTCAGGGCGATTCGGTCGGGTCGAGGGCTATGTCGGCCCGATCGACCGCATCCCGGCGCCCGACCTGCCGCCGGTGCGACTGAAGCCGCGCACACCGCGCCCCACGTCGGTCGAGTAATCGCCGCGTCGGTCGAGTAGGCCGAGGCGTTAGCCGAGGCCGTATCGAGACCACGCACGTGGTCTCGTGGTCTCGTGGTCTCGATACGCTCGTTCCTCGCTACTCGACCGACGAGACTGCCCGGCCGACGAAACTGCCCGGCCGACCAGACTGCCCGGCCGAGCAGGCTCAGACGATGCGCGTCTCCGGCGACACCGTCAGCGACGCGTCACGCTGGGCGAGGTCACCGATGGCGTCGTCGATCCGAGACAGCACGTCGGCGTCGAGGCGGACACCGGACGCCTTGACGTTCTCGGTGACCTGCTCGGGGCGCGAGGCGCCGATCAGCGCACTGGCGACATTGTCGTTCTGCAGCACCCAGGCCACCGCGAGCTGCGCCATGGACAGTCCGAGGTCGTCGGCGATCGGCGCGAGTTTCTGCACACCGGTGAGAGTTTCGTCGTTGAGGAAGCGCGAAATCATGTCCGCGCCGCCCTTCTCGTCGGTGGCGCGGCTGCCGGCGGGAGGCTGCTGGCCGGGCTTGTACTTCCCGGTCAAAATGCCCTGCGCGACCGGCGACCAGACGATCTGCGAGATGCCCAGCTCCTGCGAGGTGGGCACCACTTCCTCCTCGATGACCCGCCACAGCATCGAGTACTGCGGCTGGTTCGAGATCAGCTGGAACCCGAGTTCGTCGGCCAGCTTGTGTCCCTCGCGCAGTTGCTGCGAGGTCCACTCGCTGACGCCGACATACAGGACCTTGCCCTGCCGGACGAGGTCGGCGAACGCCTGCATCGTCTCTTCCAGCGGCGTCTCGTAGTCGTAGCGGTGCGCCTGGTAGAGGTCGACGTAATCGGTGCCGAGCCGCTGGAGGGAGCCGTTGATCGACTCGGTGATGTGCTTGCGCGACAGGCCGGTGTCGTTGTGTCCCTTGGGGCCGGTCGGGAAGTAGACCTTGGTGAAGATCTCCAGGCTCTCCCGGCGCTCACCCTTGAGCGCCTCGCCCAGCACGGTCTCGGCCGCGGTGTTGGCGTAGACGTCAGCGGTGTCGAAGGTGGTGATGCCCGCTTCGAGTGCGGCGCGCACGCAGGCCAGCGCCGCGTCGTTCTCGACCTGGGACCCGTGGGTGAGCCAGTTGCCGTAGGTGATCTCCGAGATCTTCAGGCCTGAATTGCCGAGGTAGCGAAACTCCATGGCTCCCACCGTACGTCGGTGTCAGGAGGCGGCGCTCACGACGTCGGTCAGCTCGGTGCGGTCGGCGAGCGTGAGGCGCGCCGGCAGGTTGGCCCAGCCTCGCAGGATGCGGGTCGACCGGCGCTCGGCTCCGGGCAACAGCTCGACGCCACCGAAGCGGTCGTAAAGCGCGCGCAGCCCGACCTCACCCTCCATCCGGGCCAGTGCCGCTCCGAGGCAGTAGTGACGCCCGGCCGAGAACGACAGGTGATCACGGGCGTTCGCCCGCTGTATGTCGAACCGGTCCGGATCCTCGAAAACTTTCGGGTCACGATTGGCGCCGGCCAGCACGGTGATGACGAGCTCGGCCTCCTTCAGCCGCTGACCGGTGATCTCGATGTCGCGGCTGACCTGTCGGCCGGTGAGCAGCACCGGCGGGTCGAAGCGCAGAATCTCCTCGACCGCATTGGCCCACCGGTCCGGTTCCGCGCGCAGCAGCCGCAACTGCTCCGGGTGCTCGTCGAGCAGCCGGATCCCGTTGCCCAGCAGATTGACGGTGGTCTCGAACCCTGCGGCGAGGACGAGGCCAGCGGTGGCCTTGAGCTCACGTTCGTTCAGCTGTCCGCCCTCATCGCCGGCCTGCACGAGCTGGCTGAACAGGTCGTCGCCGGGATGCCTGCGGAGGTGGGCAAGATGCTCGCCGAGCCACGCATCGAACTCGTCGAGCGAGCTCTCGACCTCGCGGAAGTCCCGCCAGCTGAGGCCCATGTCGAGGCTGGGTGCCGCGCCGCCGCCGAGCCGGAGCACCAGGTCGCGGTCCCGTTGCGGCACCCCGAGGATCTCCGAGATCACCTCGACCGGCAGGCGCGAGCAGTAGGACTCGACCAGGTCGACGGGCCGGTCCGCGGGGAGCTGGTCCAGCAGGTCCGAGGCGATCTGCTCGGTGCGCACCCGCAGCTTCTCCACGGCGCGCGCGGTGAAGACACGCGTGACCAGTCTGCGGTAGCGGGTGTGGTCCGGCGGCTCGACCGCGAGCAGTGAGGGCGACTCGACCGGATTGACGCCGTCCCGCTTCGCCCACCTCCCGAGCTTGCCGAGCAGGGTGCCGTCCTCGAAGATGAACCCGGCGTGAACATCGTTGCTGCTCAACGTCTCCCGCACGGCTTCATGATCCACGGTGATGTGTCCGAGGCGCCAGCGCGCCATGGTGCCTGCGGCCCGGATCTCGTCCATGAGTGGCACCAGATCACGCGTGCTGACCCTCTCGGCCTGGGTGGACATCCGGCCCTGGAGATCGCCCCGGCGCGCGGCGATCCGCATGAGACCGCCGGGCAGACCGTGCCCGAGGCCCCAGCGCACGGCGCGTTTGAGCGCGTCTGCTGAGTTCATCAACGCCTCCGCGTTACGACAGGTGTAGTGGCCTACTTCACAGTAGGCCCGAACGCGCCGGGGCGCCACCGTCTACGGTGAAGCCATGCCGCTCCAGGAGTGCTCTGTCGCAGCTTCCCGACGGGTCCGTGCACGGGAGCTGGGCGTCGCGCCCGGGACCGGGAGGCCGGGCCCGGCGAACTCCATCACCGACGTTCCGGGCGTGCGCGTGGGCCAGGTGACGATCCGCGAGGGCACCCGGCTGCACACCGGTGTCACCGCAATCGTGCCGGATGCGGTGGATGTGGCCGGTGGGAGACTGCCGGCCGGACTCTTCGTCGGCAACGGTTACGGAAAACTCGTCGGCGCAACGCAATTGGCCGAGCTCGGCGAGATCGAGACGCCAATCCTGCTGACCGGCACGCTGTCCGCCTTCCGGGTGGCCGACGCCCTCGTCTCCTACGTGCTGGCCACACCGGGCAACGAGCAGGTCGAGTCGCTCAACCCGGTGGTCGGCGAGACCAATGACGGTCATCTGTCCGACATCCGCAGCCGCCCGGTGACCGAGGCACACGTCCTGCAGGCCCTGGCCGATGCGACGGCGGAGCCGGTGGAGCAGGGCTGTGTCGGTGCCGGCACGGGCACTGCGGCCCTGGGCTTCAAGGGCGGGATCGGCAGCTCGTCACGGGTGGTCGATCTCGGTGCACACGGCAGCTGCACCGTCGGCGTGCTCGCGCAGACGAATTTCTCCGGCACGCTCACCGTGCGCGGCATACCGATCACTCCACGGGAAGCGCTTGGTCTCGACACACCTGGTCTCGACACACCTCCTCCGCTGCGCTCCCCCGGCACTCGACCAGCTGATGATGAAGAGCCGCAGGGCAATTCGTGCATGCTCGTGGTTGCCGTGGACGCCGGCCTCGACGCCCGTCAGCTGACCCGGGTCGCCACCCGTGCGGTCTTCGGTATGGCGCACGCCGGATCCGACTTCGCCCAGGGCAGCGGCGATTACGCGATCGCCTTCGACACCGGGCGGTCGCGCGGCATCCCCGACAACGCGCTCAACCCGGTCTTCTTCGCAGTCCAGGAGGCCGTCGCCGAGGCGGTGCTGGACTCGCTCTTCCTGGCCACGACGACGGAGGGGTTCCACGACCACGTCATGCACGCCGTGCCGCTGGACTTCGTCCTCGAGAAGTGCGCCGCCGCAGGGGTGCTCACGCGAAGCTGAGCCGCAGGTCGTCACCGAGGTGCCGATAGCCGAGCGCCCGGTAGATCTTGTTGGAGGTCGGATTGGCCAGCTGGGTGTAGAGCATGCAGGTGTGTCCCCGCTCCTGCTCGCGCCGGCTCGCCGCAGCCACCACCGCGCTGGCGTAGCCGTGACCGCGCTCGGCCCGCGGGGTGTACACACCGGACACCCGCACGACGCCGCCGTATGGCGCGCTTGCCCAGCACATCGCGACCGGACGGCCGGCGACCTGCCAGAGGCTGACGTTGCCCACGGCGATCTGCCGCCGGGCCGTGGCCTCGGCGTTGATCTCGCGGTCTCCGATCTCGACCAGGAAGTCGCGCACCCAGCCGGTGAGGAGCGGCAGCTGCGACTCGTCGGCGATGACGTGATCGCCGTCGACCGCCCACCGCAGTTGCGCCGGCACCGGCAAGTCGTAGACGCCGATGCCCTCCCGCCCGATGATGCGTCCACCCGTGGGCTCGAGATAGGCGTCGGCGAAGTCGAGCGCCGCGTCCCGTGGGCCATTGACTCCCGAAACCGGTGCACCGCAGGCGCGCAGATGGTCCGCCAGGGCGGGCACCGCGCCCGGCAGGTCGGTCGGCAGGTGCAACGGCTGCGGTGCGGTCAGCATCGCGACCAGCGCAGCGGCGCCGTGCTCGTCCTCGACGGCATACCAGCGCGGCTCGACATACCGGCTCGGCTCGGCCAGCAGTGATCCGGTGACGGTCGAGAACACCGAGTAGGCCACCGGATCCGTCGCCACGAGCTGCTGCGCACAGGAGATCGCCTCGCGGGGGTCGGTCAACGTGCGCACCTGCCATGGGGTCGTGTCGCTCATGCCGCCGATCCTGGCAGTGCCAGGCGGCCGCGGCCACCGAGTTCGGGCGCTGTCGAGATGGATTCGGCTCCCGTCGAATCGTTGTGCGCCCGTTGCGGCGCCCGCAAGCTGGTCCCGTAGCAAGCCGCCGGAGGGGGCGACGGGTCGAGGCGCACGCTGTCCGCAGGGGGGACAGCGTGCGCCTCGGTCTGTCGGGAGGGGCTCGCGAGGCTCACGAGGGCTGCGTCACCCGCCGGACCGGTCACTGCCAGACTGGTCGGACCAGCGAGGAAGGGACGACGGCGCAGTGTCCATCGAAGACGGCGAGCGAGCGATCGAAGAGGGGGTCCGCACCGATTTCCGGTCGCGGATGGACTACGGCGGCTACCTGGACCTCGACAAGCTGCTGGACGCGCAGCACCCGGTCAGCGAGCCGGTCCACCCCGACGAGTTGCTGTTCATCATCCAGCACCAGACCACCGAACTCTGGTTCAAGCTCGTGCTGCACGAACTGGAGTCGGTGCGCACCTATCTGCAGGCGGAGGACGTCAGTCGGGCCCGCAAGGCTCTCGCACGGGTCAAGCACATCTTCCGCACACTGGCCGAGCAGTGGTCCGTGCTGGCCACGCTCACGCCCAGCGAATACGGAGAGTTTCGAGGCTTTCTCGGCTCCGCATCCGGATTTCAGTCCTACCAGTACCGCTGCGTCGAATTCATCCTCGGCAACAAGAACGCCGGCATGCTGCCGGTCTTCGAGGCCGCGCCCGAGCAGCAGGAACGACTGCGCGGGATCCTCCACGCACCCACCGTGTATGACGCCTTCCTCCGTTTCCTGGTCTCCCGCGGCCACCAGGTGCCCGAGCACGTCCTGGCCCGGGACGTCAGCCAGGCGTGGGTGGAGCAACCGGACCTCGTCCCGGTCTTCCAGCGGATCTACGAGGATCCCGACGCGCACTGGGCCGAATACGCCATGTGCGAGGACCTGGTCGACTTGGAGGACGCCTTCCAGTTCTGGCGGTTCCGGCACCTGCGCACCGTTCAGCGCACCATCGGCTACAAGAAGGGCACCGGCGGCAGCTCGGGCGTCGGCTTCCTCAAACGCGCACTCGACCTGACCTTCTTCCCCGAGCTCTACTCCGTGCGAACGGAGATCGGCTGACATGCCCGACATCCTCACCCGGTTACCCGATCACCTTGTCGCAGAGGCGGAATCACTGGACCAGGGCGATCCGCTGGCGGCATACCGCGAGCAGTTCGTGCTCCCCGACGGCGTGGTGGCCTACCTGGACGGCAATTCGCTGGGCCGGCCGTTGGAGGTCACCCGCGACCGGCTCGCCGAGTTCGTCGACGAGGAGTGGGGCGAGCGGCTGATCCGCGCCTGGGACGAGTCCTGGATGGACCGCCCGCTGCAGCTCGGCGACACGATCGGGCGGGTGGCGCTCGGCGCCGCACCGGGGCAGACCGCGGTCGCCGACTCCACCACGGTGCTGCTCTACAAGCTGGCCCGTGCGGCGGTGGCGGCGCGGCCGGGCCGCACCCGGATCGTCGCCGACACCGAGAACTTCCCGACCGACCGCTACATCGTGCACGGCATCGCCGCGGAGCTCGGCCTGACGGTCGACTGGATCGAGCCCGATCCGGCCACTGGTGTGACACCCGAACAGGTCCGCGAAAAGGTCTCTGCCGACACCGCTTTGGTGTTGCTGAGTCACATCGCCTACAAGTCGGCATACGTCGCCGACCTGCCGGCCGTCACCGCAGCGGCACACGACGGCGGCGCGTTGGTGCTCTGGGACCTGAGCCACTCGGTCGGTCTCCTCCCGATCGGGCTCGACGCCGCGCGCGTCGACCTGGCGGTCGGCTGCACCTACAAGTATCTGAACGGCGGACCCGGCGCGCCGGCCTTCGGCTATGTCGCGAAATCGTTGCAGGAGAAGCTGACTCAGCCGATCAGCGGCTGGATGGGGCACGCGGAGCCGTTCACCATGGGCCCGGCGTACACGCCGGCCGAGGGGATGCGGCGATTCATCAGCGGCACTCCGCCGATCCTCGGGATGCTGCCGATGCAGGACATGCTCGGCTTGGTGGAGCAGGCCGGCATCGAGGCGATCCGGGAGAAGTCGATCCGGCTCACCGAGTTCGTGGTCGACGTCGCGGACCAGGCGCTGGGACCGTTGGGCGTCACGGTCGCGTCGCCGCGTGACCCCTCGCTGCGCGGTGGGCACGTCACGCTCGAGCACGACGCGATGCAGGACGCCATCGCCCAGTTGTGGCAGCGTGGCGTCATACCCGACTTCCGGCGGCCGCGCGGTTTGCGTGCGGGTATGTCGCCGCTGTCGACCAGCTTCGTGGAGGTGGCGACCGCACTGGCCCACTTGCATGAGATCCTCAGCAGCCAGCACGAATGACAGGAGCAAAGTCATGCAGCAGGTGAAAGCCGTTGTCGCCATGGCCAAGGGCGAGCCGGTCAGCATCCAGACGATCAACGTCCCCGACCCGGGGCCGGGCGAGGCACTGGTCAAGATCCAGGCGTGCGGGGTGTGCCACACCGACCTGCACTACCGCGAGGGCGGCATCAACGACGACTTCCCCTTCCTGCTCGGGCACGAGGCCGCCGGCATCGTCGAGGCGGTCGGTGAGGGCGTCACCGACGTGACACCGGGCGACTTCGTGATCCTCAACTGGCGCGCCGTCTGCGGGGAGTGCCGGGCCTGCAAGCGCGGTGAGCCGCAATACTGCTTCGCCACTCACAACGCCACTCAGAAGATGACGCTGGAGGACGGCACCGAGCTGAGCCCCGCGCTCGGCATCGGAGCGTTCGCCGAGAAAACGCTCGTCGCGGCGGGCCAGTGCACCAAGGTGGACCCGGACGCGCGCCCGGCCGCGGCCGGTCTGCTGGGCTGCGGCGTGATGGCCGGCTTGGGCGCCGCGATCAACACCGGCGGCGCCACTCGTGGCCGCTCGGTCGCCGTCATCGGCTGCGGCGGTGTCGGAGTCGCGGCTGTCGCCGGCGCGGTGCTCGCCGGCGCTTCCCCGGTCATCGCGGTCGACATCGACCCGCGCAAGCTGGAGGCGGCGAAGCGGGCCGGCGCCACGCACACCGTCGACTCCTCCCAGGCCGACCCGGTCGAGCAGATCAAGGCGATCTGCGAGCAGGTCTACCCCGGCGCCGAGGGTGCCGACATCGTCGTCGACGCGGTCGGCCGCCCGGAGACGTGGAAGCAGGCGTTCTACGCACGCGACCTGGCCGGCACCGTGGTGCTCGTGGGCGTGCCGACACCGGACATGAAGCTGCCGGACCTGCCGCTCATCGACGTCTTCGGCCGCGGCGGAGCCCTGAAGTCCAGCTGGTACGGCGACTGCCTGCCCAGCCGCGACTTCCCGATGCTGATCGACCTCTACCAGCGCGGCCGGCTCGACCTCGACGCGTTCGTCAGTGAGGAGATCGCGCTCGACGAGGTCGAGCAGGCGTTCGCCAAGATGCACGACGGCAACGTGCTGCGGTCGGTCGTCGTCTTCTAGGCACCCGAGGACGGGAGTCTCGGCGCTAGCGTTGGGGGCCCACGGTCCGGCCGGCAGGAGGAAGCGCGCCAGATGCAGCAAGGTGACCTGTCGGAGCTGTTCCGGATCCTCGACCTGACCGGCGTCTTCGCCAACGCGATCCTCGGCGGGCTGGTCGCCCGCCACGAGCGCCTGGACCCGATCGGTTTCCTCACCTTCGCGGTGCTGTCCGGACTCGGCGGCGGGATCGTGCGGGACGTCCTGTTGCAGCACGGGCCGCCGGTGGCACTGCAGGACTACGCCTACCTGCTCACGGCGTTCGCCGGAGCGGCGATCTCGTATGTCGCCAACGTCAGCGGCCCGCTGTGGGATCGCGTGTGGCCGGTCGTCGACGCCATCGCGCTGGGCACCTGGGCCGCCGCCGGCGCGCAGAAGAGCCTGGCCGTCGGCATCGGCTGGCTCCCGGCGATCCTGCTCGGCACGATCACCGCGGTCGGCGGCGGCGCCATACGCGACATCGTGACGCGACGCATCCCCACCGTGCTGGGTGGCAACACGCTCTACGCCTCGTGTGCGATCGTCGCCAGCGGGGTCCTCGTCGTCTGCTCCGAGAACGGTCGGCCGACCGTGGGTCTGGTGGCGTCCACGGTCACCGGCGCGGGGCTGTGTCTGGTCGCCCGATGGCGCGGGTGGATGCTGCCGGACGCCGATGCGTGGACCGTGGCCCCACGACGGGTCGCGGCCAAGGCCGGCCTGGACCGCGCCCGCCGGGAGAAGCTCGCGCGGGCGTTGCAGACCAGGAGACGTCCAGCCGGGCGGCGCAGGGTGGATGCCGAGGCGACCGACCACGAGGAGGAACCATGACCAGCACCGACTCCGCCCGGAACGTTCTGGCCGGACTCGACGGCATGCGCCACGATCTCGAGGACTTCTACCGCGATCTGCACGAGCACCCGGAACTCTCGCACCAAGAGGCCAGGACCGCGAGCAAGGTCGCCGACCGCCTGCGTGCCGCGGGGTATGACGTCACGACCGGCGTCGACGGGACCGGCGTGGTCGGCGTCCTGCACAACGGCGACGGGCCCCGTGTGCTGCTGCGCGCCGACATGGACGCGCTCCCGGTGCAGGAGGCGACCGGTCTGGCCTATGCCAGTGACGTCACCACCACCGACGCTGCCGGCGACACGGTCCCCGTCATGCACGCGTGCGGGCACGACGTGCACGTGGCCTGTCTCGCCTCCGCGACGGCGCTGCTCGCCGCCGCACGAGACCAGTGGTCCGGCACCCTGGTCGCGCTTTTCCAGCCGGCCGAGGAGGTCGGCGACGGCGCCCGCGGCATGCTGGACGACGGTCTGCAGGAGGTGGTCGGGCCCGTGGACGTGGCGCATGCCCAGCACGTCCTGGCGATGCCGGCCGGGATCGTCGCAACCCGTTCCGGCCCGGTTCTCGCCGCCGCCAACAGCATGCGGGTCACCGTGCACGGCCGCGGGGCGCACGGCTCGATGCCGCAGGCCGCAGTCGACCCGGCGGTGCTGGCGGCGATGATCGTCGTCCGGCTGCAGACGATCGTCTCCCGCGAGATCGCACCGACCGAACCCGCCGTGCTCACCGTCGGTGCGATCCGGTCCGGCACCAAGAGCAACGTCATCGGCGACAGCGCCGTCCTCGAGCTCAACGTCCGCACCTACAACGACCGGACCCGAGAGCAGGTGCTGGACGCCATCCGGCGGATCGTCGCGGCGGAGTGCGCGGCGTCGAACTCGCCGCAGGAGCCGGAGTTCGAGCTGTATGACGAGTTCCCGCCGACGGTCAACGACGAGGCCACCACCGAGTTGCTCGCGGCGGCGTTCGCCGACTTCTTCGGCAACGATGCGCAGGAACTGCCGCTGCAGAGCGCCAGTGAGGACTTCAGCGACATTCCGACGGCACTGGGAATCCCTTACTCCTACTGGGGAATCGGCGGCACCGACGCCGATGCGTATGCCGCCGCGGAACAGGCCGGTCGGGTCGGTGCTGACATCCCGGTCAACCACTCGCCGTTCTTCGCTCCCGTCATACAACCGACCTTGGATCGTGGTGTGCAAGCGCTCGTCGTCGCGGCGCTGGCACACCTCGGTAAGGACGAGTGACCGAATCCGCTGAGCGGAGTGGGGTGTTCGGCGCCGGCGCGCGGTGCGCTGGAATGGCTGGAGTGGCGCATTTCCGTACCACCGATACGCTTTACCGAAAACGTGTTCGATGAATTCCTCGCATCGTCCACGCGTCTAGAGTACAGTGAAGGTACGTCGAAAGCATTGCGCGGGAGGGAGGTTCGCGACATGGATGCCTATTCGGGACTGCCCGGCGCACCTTTTACGCTCTCCCCGTGGGCACCGGTTCTGGAGACGTTGTCACACCTGCCGCGCCCGGTCGGGGACCGGAGCTACTCGCCGCCCTGCACGATGTGGCGGACCTATTGGACGAGGTGCCGGGGGCGGTGCACCAGCTCGGCACCGCCCAGGAGGACGAACTGGTCTCGGTCCTGCTGCGGTTGCACGGCCGGTCCGCGCAAGTGGCGACCCTGGTGACCGCCGACGCGGTCGACCGGGGTGTCGTCTCACCCTCGGATGCGGCCACCACCAGCCAATGGATCACCGGACACCTCACCGGACAGCAGGGCGGTGGGGTGCCGGTCGAACCGCGCACGATCCGGGCGATGGCAGCAGTGGCCGACGCGTGCCAGCACCGCCAGAACACCGTCATCACGCACGCGTTACGGCAAGGGTCGTGTTCGGTGGAATCCGCCCGGACCGCGCTAACCCAAGCCGACAAAGTGGGTCCGGTGATCCCCACCGCCGACCGCGACGACATCCTGGGCTGGTTCCTGCAGATCGACCCCGGCCTCGGCTGCGCCGGGCTCACCCTGCTGACCCGCCGCATCATCGCCCGTTTCACCCCCGAACAACTATCCCTGGGCGACGAGAAACTCGAACGGGTCGAAACCCTGACCTGGGGCACCACACCGACGGGCATGACCCGGCTGGTGGCCGAACTGGCACCCGCCAACGCCGCAATCCTCCAAAACGCGATCACGGGTGCACCTTCCCCGGCTGCGACCGACCACCCGGCTTCTGCGAAATCCACCACCTCACCCCCTGGTGGGCCGGCGGCCACACCTCCGTGATCAACTCCGCACTCCTGTGCAGCCGCCACCACCACACCGTCCACCGGCAGGGCTACACGGCCGAGGTCCGACCCGACGGCGTCCACTGGGACCTCACACCCGGCCGCATGCCCGCACACCACACCGCAGCAGCGTGAACTCGAGGAGAGCCATGCCCGACCGGCCCGAGATCATCTGCCTCTGCGGCTCGATCCGGTTCGCCGACGAGCTGGATGCGGCGAATCGTGCGCTGACCCTGGAGGGTGTCATCGTCGTCGCGCCGAGTGTTCCACCGCGGGCCGACGCTCACGGCGACGGGTCGATCACCGAGGAGCAACGGGAGACGCTCAGTGCCCTGCACCTGCGCAAGATCGACCTCGCCGACCGGGTGCTGGTCGTCAACCCTGGCGGCTACCTCGGTGAGTCCACGAGCCGGGAGATCGCCTACGCGCGCGAGACCGGCAAGCCGGTCTCGTTCAGCGACGATCGCCGGGCGGAGTGAACGCGGCCAGGGCGGCGGCATCACTGTGTGCCGCGCGGATGTACTCCTCGGCCCACGATCGCCGCAGCGGGTACTCCGACTGCGCGACCACGGCGTCGACGGTGGCCTCCACGTCGATCGATGTATGCCGCAGTGACACACCGCCGTCGTGGAGCAATGCCCAACTGCCGCCTGCACGTCCGTAGGGCATTCCGATGCTGCCCGCGTTGACGACGAGACGGCGATCGACCAGTCGAGCGAACGGCATGTGCGTATGACCGCACACCACTGTGCGGTGCTCCGTGGACAGGCCGGCGAATGCCTCCGACCACCTCTGCAACGGTGAGTCGACGAGCAGGATCTCATCGTGGCGGCGCGGGCTGCCATGGCAGAAGACAACCGGCCCGAAACCGTCGACATCGACAACCCATGGATGCGGCAGTCCGGCGAGCAGAGTGAGGTGAGCCTCGGTGAGCTGTTGCGCGGCCCACGGTGTCACCTCGTCAGGCACGTCGACGTGCTGCCCGCGACGTAGCGCCACGAGTTCACGGTCGGCGTTGCCCTGCACCAATCGCAACCTGTCGCCCTCTGCCAGCAGCCGATCGAGAACACCGCACGGCTGCGGACCTGACGCGTGATCACCGGTGACGACGAGCAAGTCGGCGCCGCGCACCTCCGGCTCTGCCAGCACTGCTTGCAGAACCGGCAGCACGCCATGGACATCCGAGAGCGCTGCGACCGTGGCCACCATGAGTCGATGATCCCAGACCTGCGGCGGGACAACAGCCGGTCAGACCCAGGGCTCGCCCCTCAGCTCAGGGAGCGGTGGCGGCGCGCCAGCAGCACCAGCGCGACGAGCAACGCACCGAGCGCGCCGGCGACGGGTATGTCGCCGACGCCCAGCCCGTGACCGAACGACGGCGGCTTCGCGAAACCGTCCGCGAAGGAGGCACCGAGCGGACGAGTCAACACGTAGGCGCACCAGAACCAGCCGATCTCATGCCGCCCGGTGAGCTGCCACCCGATCGCCGGGATGAGGATCATCGCACCGAAAAGCAGTGCGGACGGGAAGAACCCGAGGCCCAGGGTGGCCGCGGTCAAGTCACCGACGGCGGTGCCCAGCGCGAAGGTGCACATCACCGCAGCCCAGTAGAAGCGTTCGCGACGCGGGTTGTCGATCCGGTGGATGGAGATGGTGCCCTCCGACCGCTTCCACATCACGAAGACGGCCGCGGTGGCGACAGCATACAGCGTGCTGGTGAACGGATAGGTGAGTCCGAGCGCGACGTGCAGTCCGTCGGCGAGCATCGTGCCGAACACCGCGACGGCTGCGACGGCCGTCCAGTAACGCTCGGCGACGTAGCCGTGCGTGCGCAGTTGCCAGCGCAGTGCCGCCGCAAGACCGACGACGCCGACCAGGACTGCGAGGGCCGGGCTGATCCCGGCGAGCCCGTCCGACGCGGCCTCGCCGAACGCCGTCGTGGTCAACTTGAGGACCCAGAAGAGCACTCCGACCGGCGCAACCCACGAGGTGGTCGTCGCCGCGCGCTCGGCGCGCGAGGAAACAGTAGTCACCAGCGCAGGGTGCCCGCACAGCACTGAGGAAACGCTGAGATGTTCCGCGCCGCAGCGGTTCTCTGGCGCAGTATGGCGGAGTGGACCTCCTCACGGCGACTCGCGCACACCGCCGCGCACGCGGACTGCGGGCGCGTCTGGCGGCGGTCACCGCGGTCGCCGTCATCGTGCCGCTGCTGGTCGGTGTCTTCGTCCTGGCCACCTTGCTGCAGCGCTCGCTCACCGGCAGCCTGACCTCCCGGGTGGAGCAGCAGGTCGAAGCGGTCGCCACCGCGGTCCGGCAGGACGGCGTGCGGCCCTCGGTGCTGACCGACGTCGACCCGGCGATGCGGACCGTGATCCTGGACTCCGCCGGCCGGGTCCGGGTGTCGCAACCCGCCGGGCAGACCCGTCCGCTGAGCCAGGACCGGCCGGCCGGCGAGCACCGGTCGGTGCGGAACGCGCGTCACTGGTGGCGGCCCGGTGACGTCGACACACCGCTCGTGGTCAGCCGCGGCGTGCGCACGCCATCCGGGACCTACGTCGTCCAGGTCTCGGCGTCCCAGGAGCCACAGCACGAGGCGATCAGCACCGACGCCAAGATCCTGTTGCTCGGCACCCCGGTGCTCGCGCTGCTGGCTGCGGCACTGGCCTGGTGGGTCGCCGGCCGGGCGCTGGCCCCGGTCGACCGGATGCGCGCGGAAGTCGACGCGGTCGAGGGCGGCCACCTCGACACTCGTGTCGAGGTGCCACCCCAGCAGGACGAGATCGCCGCATTGGCAGTCACGTTGAACCGCATGCTGGACCGGTTGCAGTCCGCACAGGCCCAGCAGCAACGCTTCGTGGCGGACGCCAGTCACGAGTTGCGGTCGCCGCTCGCGACCTTGCAGGCAGCGACCGATCTCGCCTCGGCCGATCCCGCCGGCGAGTGGCCGGTGGTGGCGCCCACGGTGCAGGCCGAGCTCGAGCGGATGAACGCACTGATCGGCGACCTGCTGCTGCTGGCACGCCTCGACGAACGCCGGGCTGCCTCGCCCGTCGGCGAGGTCGATCTGGACGACATCGCGCAGGCGGAGGTCGGCCGGTGGCGCGCCGGCACCACGGTGACCGTGCGGTATGCCGGGACGCCGAGCCGGGCCCGGGCACGGGAGGCCTCGGTGCAGCGCATCGTGCGCAATCTGGTCGACAACGGCACCCGGCACGCCCGGCACGAGGTGCTCGTGACCACCTCGACGGTCGCCGGCCGCGCGGTGCTGACCGTCGACGACGACGGGCCGGGCATCGCCGCACGGGACCGCGAGCGCATCTTCGACCGGTTCGTCCGGCTGGACGCGAGCCGCAGTCGTGGCGAAGGCGGTTTCGGCCTCGGCCTGGCGATCGTGCGCGAACTGGCCCGCAGCACCGGCGGCGAGGTGAGCGCCGGCGAATCACCCTTGGGCGGCGCGCGGTTCACCGTGGTGTTGCCGCTGCCTCAGGAGTCGCGGGCGTCCTCCGTCGACGCGCCGCGGACGTCCTCGAGCCGGTAACCGACGCCACGGACCGTGGTGATGGTGTCCGTCCCGAACGGCCGGTCGATCTTGCGGCGCAGATAGCCGACGTAGACCTCGACGACATTGTCGTCCCCGCTGAACGCGGGGTCCCAGACGTGCGCGAGGATCTCGGACTTGCTGATCGTGGTGTCCGGCCGGCGCATCAGGAAGTGCAGCAGGTTGAACTCCCGGGGTGTCAGCTCGATCTCGTCGTCACCGCGGAACACTCTGGCGGCGGCCGGGTCGAGCCGCAGCCCGCCGGCCGTGACGGTGACCGGCCGGGACACCGGCGTGCGGCGGGTGAGCGCCCGCAGCCGGGCGACCAGCACCGGGAAACTGAACGGCTTGGTCAGGTAGTCGTCGGCGCCCAGGTCCAGGGCGTCGACCTGGTCGAACTCCCCGTCCTTGGCGGTCAGCATCAGCACCGGCGACCACACCTCGCGCTCGCGCAGCCGGCGCAGGACGTCATACCCATGGACACCGGGGAGCATGATGTCCAGCACGATCGCGTCGAAGGTCTCCTCGGTCGCGTGCCACAGGCCGTCAATGCCGTTGTGGGCGACCTCGACGACGAAGCCGGCCTTGCTCAGCCCGCGTTGGATGAGCTGCGCGAGCGGCACCTCGTCCTCGACCACCAGAACCCTCATGGTGCAGGAGTATCGCCCTTCGGGTCTCGTATGACGAGGCGGTGCAACCAGGCCGGCAGGAACGTCGGACCGGGACCGGCGAAGCCGAGGGCCACGCCGACGGCGATCGAACCCCACGCCAGCAGCGGTGCGGCGACGACGTCGGCCAGGAAGTGCGCGCCGATCACCAGCCGGCTGGCGGCGACCACGACGACCAGCGGGAGCCCCACCAGCAGGATGATCCGCTGCAGGGCCCGGTGACCGGCCACGGCGAGGAAGACCCCCCCGACGAGCGAGGCGGTGAAGGCGGTGTGCCCACTGGGGAAGCTGTCCGGTTTGGTCTCCACCACCAGGGCGTGCACCAGGTGCGTCGGCGGACGGTGCCGGTGGAAGAGGAACTTGAAGATCTCGATGGACAGCCAGCCACCCAGCGTCAGGATGGCGGCGCGCAGCGCCACGACCCGGCCCAGGGTGCGCCACAGCACGACGCAGATCAGGATCAGCCACAGCGGACCGACAACCGGGCCCAGCACGACGTTGATCACCTTGCTGATGTCGGCCAGCACGGCGCCCCGGTCGGCAGCCAGCGTCTCGTCGAGACGCAGTTCGCCGGTCCCGCGGGACCCGGTCCCGACCGCCCAGATGCCGATGCCGAGGCCGAGCGTCCAGAGCACCACGGTGGCCAGCAGCGCCCGCGCGCGCGGGAAGGGGGTACTGGCAGACGTTCGGTGTTCCGACGTCATACGGTCGGCATCGGCCTTCAACATGACGGCCAGCCTGACATGCCGCCGCTGAGACGACGCTGAGAGTCAGCCGAGAGGCCGCCCGCGGTAGATCGTGTGGCCGTCGACGGTGAGGATCGTGCCGTCCTGCGCGAGTCCGTGGCGCACCTGCGCCAGGTAGCGCGGGTCGTCCGGCCAGAGCACCACGGCGTCGGCCGAGCGCAGATAGCGCAGCTCCACGTCCTGCCAGCTGCGGCCGCGCGCCCGCAGCGCGGCCGGGTCGTCCGGGCCCATCACCCGCCCGCCGACGTCGATCCATTCGGGACAGCCGGCCGCGAGGTCCTTGCTGAGCACGCCCAGGCGCAGCAGCACCGTCGCGTTGTTGGACGAGACGCACCGCTCGTGCCGCACCGCGCGGGCGAGCTGCGCGGCCCCGGCATACGCGGGTATGGCGGAGGCGCCGGTGATCGTGATCAGGGCGCTGACCACGGCCGTGGTCGCGGTGACCAGCGACGCGGGCACCCGCACCCACTGCTCACCGCGGATGGCGACCGCGGCGGCGCCCATCGTGACGGCGAGCCCGACCGCTGGGTAGTCGTTGTAGTAGGGGAACCACGACGGCGCCGCGAGCAGCACCAGGACCTGCGCCAGGGTCACCACGACCAGCCACCGGGCGCGCCGACTGCCCCGCCAGGCGAGCGCGCCGGTGAGGGCGAGCACGGCGACGGCGACGATCGCCAGCACCGTTCGGGCGGTACTGCTGGTGTGCAGCAGCACCGGGACGGTGGTCATCTCGGCCAGCCGGCCGATGATTGGGGAAGTGCGCGGGCGACCCAGCTGGCCGGTGATCACCGACTGCCACATGGCGGCCGGGTCGGCCAGGAAGAACGGCAGGCAGACGGCGGTCACCGCCGCGGCGGCGCCGAGGAGGGCGTGCACCGCCGGACGAACGCTGCGCCGGCAGTGGCCGTGCCAGACGATGATCAGCAGCACTGGGACGACCCACCAGATCTTGACGGTCAGCGGCAGCCCGATCACCGCGCCGGCCAGGACCGCGGACCACCGTCCCGGCCGGCGCTGGTCACGCAGCAGTGCCAGCAGTCCGAGGAGCAGGAAGAAGTTGCCCAACGGTTCGAGCTTCACCTCGAACTCGGCGATGACCGACCCGAACCAGGCCGCGTAGAAGAGGCCGGCGACCAGGGCGCCGCGGCGCGCCATACCCAACCGGCGGCAGAGCAGGACCACCAGCACCGCGTTCGCCGCGCCCAGCAGACAGAAGAAAAGGGTCGCCACGATGAACGCGTGCCAGTCGGTCATCAGCCGCGTCAGCGCCGCGAACGGCGTCAGCACCAGCGTGATGGCGGGCGGGTGCACCATCGTGAAGTCGCGGTACGGCAGCCGCCCGTGCAGCAGGGCGTCGGAGCCGGCGAAGTAGACACCGCAGTCGTATCCGATGATCCCGTGGAAGCCGCCCTTGCGCAGGACGACCCCGAGGCGGAGGACCAGCGCCAGCGCGAAGACGGCGATCGGTCCGACCCGGACCCGGCGGCGCGGCGGCGCGACGGAGGGAGCTGTGTCGTCCTCGACGATCAGCGCATGCACCGCGTCACTGTCGCTCGGCGCCCTGGCAGTTCCCTCCACGGATCCTGTATGCCGCCCGCTGCACGGACTACGTCGTGTCGCTGGATCGGGATGGCAGCGCCCGGATCTGCACGGTCTGCTCCTCGATGCCCGCGGCCACCCGGTCGAGGGCCGCGGCGACGTCCGCGCCGGCCCGCTCGAGGGCGGCGGCGAGGCGCTCATCGGAGGTGGCGAGCAGGGCGGCGCCGTTGTCGCTCATCCGCACGACCGTCTTGCGACGGTCTGTCGGATGCGCCGATCGGGTTGCCAGACCTGCGGATTCGAGGCGGTCCAGCAGCGCGGTGACGGTCGACGGGGTGAGGCCGACGCGGTCGGCGACTTCGCGCGGGGTGAGTGGCCCGGCCAGTCGCAGGTGCGTCAGCGCCATGGTCTCGGACTCGGTGACGCCGAAGTGGTCGGCGATGGCGTGCCGGAACTGCTCACCCGCGGCGATCAGGTGTCGCAGGGCGGTCGTCGGCTGCACCTCGTCGGGACCCTGGGGACGCTCGGTGGGGGGCATGGCGGCCCGTCCTTCCCGGTGAACGATTGACTGAGTGAGGGCGAGAACGTTCGTTTGTGACATTGTTTGACAGTCGAAGAGCTTACCATTACTTTACTCGCCGTTGACCTTTTTGTGGTCATGCTGGGACCCAATCACCGGCGCCCGCTCCTGCTTCGCGTCCGCCTCGAAAGGTGTTGCCATGCCTGCTTCCTCCCGCCCCCGCCGCCGTACCGCCCACGTCGCGACGGTCGGCGCCCTGCTCGCCGGTCTCGGTGTGTCCGCTGCCTTCGTCTGGCACGCGTCGTACTCGGCGTTCTCGGCCACCACGGCGAACCCGACCAGCAACTGGTCGGCCGGTAGCGTCCAGCTGTCCGACGACGACAGCAACACCGCGCTGTTTTCGGCCACCAACCTCAAGCCGGGTGCCACCGGCACCAAGTGCCTCGCGGTCACCTCGACCGGCTCGCTGCCGTCCGCGGTGAAGCTCTACGGCACCAACCCGGCCACCACCAACGCGCTCTCGTCGTCGATCAACCTGACGATCACGCAGGGCACCGGCGGCGGTTTCGGTTCCTGCTCCGGTTTCACCCCGGCGACGACCGGCCCCACGGTCTACAGCGGCACCCTCGCCGGCTTCGGCAGTGCGGCGTCGAGTTACGCGACCGGCCTGGGCTCCTGGGCGCCGACCGGCAGCGCCTCGGAGACTCGCGTCTTCCAGGTCACGTACACGCTGGACCCGGCGACGCCGAACACCGCGCAGGGCGGCACCGCGTCGGTCGGTCTGACGTGGGAGGCGCAGAACAGCTGAGCCGCCTGAAGCTGCCGGCTCCGGTGCGCATCCGCACCGCCAGGGCCTGACGACCACCGACGAACCCACTGACAGGAAGCCGATCCGTGTCCATCACTCAGATCGCCGGGCCGCTCGCCGCCGCACGCCTCTCGGCGCGGCGGTCGGCCCGGCGCTCGGGCCGGCGCTCGGGCTGGGCCGCCCTGCTGCTGACGGCCGTGTCGCGCGCCGTGCTGACAATGCTGGCCGGACTGCTGCTGTGGTCGGTGGTCCCGTCGCTGCTCGGCTGGCACTCGACGGTGGTCATGAGCGACTCCATGGCGCCGCGGCTGCGCGTCGGGGACATCGCGATCTCCCGCCCGGTCGCGGCCGGTCAGCAGTTGCGCCTCGGCCAGGTGTTGCTGGTGTCTGACCCGGACCACCCGGACCGGCTCCGGCTGCACCGCCTCGCGGCCATCCGTCCCGACGGGAGGCTCACTCTCAAGGGCGATGCGAACCGGGCCGACGACTCCAGCCCGGTGGCGCGCAGCGCGGTGCACGGGATCGGTTCGTTGCGCGTGCCCTTCGTCGGCACACCCGCCTATTGGGTGTCGACCGGTCATCAGGCCCGACTGGTCCTGCTGGTGCTGGCGTTCGGCGGTCTGCTCGCCGGCGCGGTGGCGTTCCGGCCCGATGAGATTCCGGAGGACGACGACGCGGACGACGCGCACGGCGGCGCGCACGGCGACGCTGACGACGATCCGGTCGGCCATGCCGACGGCCGCGCCGACGGCTCGTCCGGTGCCGACGGTCGGGGCGAGCCGGCTGGCACACCGGAGCAGCCCGGGCCGTCCCGCCGCCGGCGGGCAGTGGCCGCGTTCGCCGTCACCACGATCACCGCCACGGGAGTGGGCGTCGCCGGTCCGGCCGATGCCGCCACCACATTCAGTGCGACCACCACCGAGAGCGCCGGCTGGGCCGCCGCCACCTACTTCAGCTGCACGGGAGTGGTGCTGGGCGATCAGGCGAATCCACCGTTCCTCTACTACGAACTCACTGACAGCAGCACCCGGAGCGGGAAGGCCGCCGCGGACTCCTCCGGCAATGCGCGGACCGGGACCTATCAGGGCACGGTGACGGCCGGTGCCGCGGGGCCGTGCAGCCCGGGCGGAAAGGGCGCCACCCTCAACGGCAGCAGCGGCTGGATCTCGACGCCCACGAAGGTCGCCGGCCCGAACACCTTCACGCTGCAGACCTGGTTCAAGACGACGTCCACGTCAGGCGGGGAGCTCATTGGCTTCGGCGACTCGCAGACCGGCCAGCCGAGCAACTATGACCGGCACCTCTACCTCACCGACAGCGGGCAGGTCGTCTTCGGCGTCTACCCGGGCTCGGTGCAGACGATCAACAGTCCGGGCACGTACCGGGACAACGCGTGGCACCAGGTCACGGCGACCTTGTCCTCGGCCGGAATGCAGCTGTACGTCGACGGGGTGCGCGTGGCCGCGAACGCCGCAGTGACGACTGCCCAGAACTACGACGGCTGGTGGCACATAGGCTGGAACAACCTCACCAACTGGGGTTCCACGACGCCGACGGGCCGCTACTTCGCCGGATCGATGGCGGGCGTCGCGGTCTACCCCACCGCGTTGTCGTCGAACGTCATCGCCGCCGGGTACGCGCTGCGGAACGGACCGCAGTAGACCCCGTCAGCGGGTGTCCCCGGATCCGCTCAGCACACCCCGACGCTGCCGGTCGGCCAGCTTGTCGACGTTGCGCTGGGCGATGTCGTCCAGCGAGAGGTCCAGGAAATCGGCGAGGACGGCGGCATACCAGAGCACGTCACCGAGTTCGGAGGCCATGTCGTCGCGGTCCAGCTGCGCCAGGTCGCTGTGCTTGTCGCGCACCAGCTTCTTGACCTTCTCGGCGATCTCGCCGGCCTCGCCGACCAGGCCGAGCACCAGGTGCATGAACTCGTCGGGCGCGTCCTTCGCGCGTGCGGTGCGCAGCGCGGCCTGCTGGTAGTCGTTCATCTGCATCGGGCAACCGTAGTCCGGCCGGCGATGCCGCCTCGCCGGGTACGCGGCTGTCGCCCGGCGGACGATCCGCGCGACCCGGAGACACGCCTGTCGGCCCGGGGTTACGTTGGAAGTTCCACTTCACGACGTAAGAGCCGTGATCGACGCAGATCGGAGCGATATCCCATGACTGGAAACCGAGTCGTCGTCTACAAGGGTGCGGGCGAGGTCGCCGTCGAGTCGATCGACTACCCGAAGCTCGAACTTCCCGAGGACGTCGCGTCCGGGTTGAAGCTGAAGAAGAAGGCGCCGCACGCGGCGATCCTCAAACTCGTGACGACCAACATCTGCGGCAGCGACCAGCACATGGTGCGCGGACGCACCACGGCGCCGGTCGGGCAGACCCTCGGTCACGAGATCACCGGTGAGGTCGTCGAGACCGGCGATGACGTGCTCTTCGTCAAGGAGGGCGACATCTGCTCGGTGCCGTTCAACATCGCCTGCGGCCGATGCCGGATGTGCAACGAGGGCAAGACCGGGATCTGCTTGAACGTCAACCCCGCTCGCGCCGGAGCGGCATATGGGTATGTCGACATGGGCGGCTGGATCGGCGGCCAGGCGGAGTACGTGATGGTGCCGTATGCCGACTTCAACCTGCTGCGCTTCCCCGATCGCGATCACGCGCTGGAGAAGATCCTCGACCTGACGATGTTGTCCGACATCTTCCCGACGGGCTACCACGGCGCCTACACCGCCGGCGTCACGACCGGCTCGACGGTGTATGTCGCGGGCGCCGGCCCGGTCGGCCTGGCGGCTGCGCACGCTGCACAGGTGCTGGGCGCGTCGGTCGTGGTGGTCGGCGACATGAACGCCGACCGGCTCGCGCAGGCGCGCAGTTTCGGCTGCGAGACGATCGACCTGTCGACCGACGCGAGCATCGAGGACCAGCTCGAGCAGTTGCTCGGCGAGCCCGAGGTGGATGCCGCGGTCGACGCCGTCGGCTTCGAGGCGCGCGGCCACGGGTCCGGTGCCGCGGAGGCCCCTGCCACCGTGCTCAACGACATCATGAGCATCTCGCGGGCCGGTGCCTCGCTCGGCATACCCGGCCTCTATGTGACCGGTGACCCCGGTGCGGCCGACGAGAACGCTCAGGTCGGGCAGCTGGGCGTGCGTCTGGGGCTGGGTTGGTCCAAGTCGCACTCCTTCACGACGGGCCAGTGCCCGGTGAAGAAGTACAACCGCCAGCTGATGAACCTCATCCTGGCCGACAAGGCGCACATCGCGAAGGCGGTCAATGCCACGAAGATCAGCCTCGACGAAGCGCCGCAGGGCTACGCGGACTTCGACAAGGGCGCGGCGAAGAAGTATGTGATCGACCCGCACGGCATGGTCGCCTGAAGCCACCTGGTGGTTGGCGAACGTTGAACGGTGGCATGGATCCTTCCGCCGAGGGTCCATGCCACCGTGGGATGTGCGGCGTCAGCGACGGTAGAGCAGGTACTGCCGGCGCGTCCGCTCGAATGCCTTCAGCTCCGGCTGCCAGGCCGCCACGATCTGTGCGGCGCTGTCGCCGGCGGTGAACATCTTCAGGAATCGGTCGGAGCCGGTGAGCAGATTGATCCACCGGCCGGCGTCACCGCGCCAGTCGAAGTCGTCATACAGGTCGCGCAAGGTGGTCATCATCGTGGTCGCGGTGCGGATCGCGTCGACGCGGTGGGGCTCGATGATGTGCACCTGCACCCCGCCGCACACCGTGCCGGCGTTCTTGGAGAAGGTCGGGTTGAAGTAGGCCTCGCGGAACTCCACGCCGGGCAGCCGCTCCTTCGAAGGCCGCCCAGCCCACTCGTAGTCGACGTATGGCGCGCCGATCAGCTCGAAGGGCCGGGTGGTGCCGCGGCCCTCGGAGAGGTTCGTCGCCTCGAACATGCACAGTCCCGGATAGAGCAGGGCGGTGTCGGTGGTCGGCATGTTCGGTGACGGCATGATCCAGGGTGCGCCGGTGTCGGCATACAGCTCGTCGGGCGACCAGCCCTCGACCTCGACGACGTGGAGGTCGGTGACCTTGGCGCCGGCGACGGTGGGCATGAACTCGCCGTTGAAGAACCGCGCCAGTTCGCCGACGGTCATGCCGTGCTGCTGGGCGATCTTGTCCAGGCCGACACCGGAGGTGAAGCCGTCCCGGAGGACCGGGCCCTTGGCCTCTCCGCCGACCGGGTTCGGCCGGTCCAGCACGACGAAACGCTTGCCGAGCTTCGCGGCGGCGGCCATCGCGTTGTACATCGTCCAGATGTAGGTGTAGAACCGGGCGCCGACGTCCTGGATGTCGAAGACGATCGTGTCGACCTTCGCAGTGTCGTAATAGCCGGCGAACTTGTCGATGCTTGCGCCGTAGGCGTCATACACGGTGACGCCGGTGCGTTCGTCGACGTAGGTCTCCTCGGACTCGCCGGCCTGGGCGGTGCCGCGGAAGCCGTGCTCCGGTCCGAAGATGCCGCCGATCTCGACCTTGCCCGACTCGACCATGACGTCGACGATGCTGCGCAGTCCGTCGCGGATCACGCCGGTCGGGTTGGTGATGACGCCGATCCGCTGACCGGAGAAGACCTTCCAGCCGTCGGCGGCCGCGACGTCGGCGCCGCACCGGAACCGGTAACCGTGCCGTCTGTGATGCGCGGCCGTGGTTGCGCTCGCCCGCTCGGTGCCGCCGATCGACAGTGCGCCGGCGCCGGTGACCGCCGCTGCGCCGAGGAAACCGCGGCGGCCCATCCGCTTCTTGGTGAAATCGCTGGTGTTGTCCATCGTCCGAGCCTGCCGCACCGGGACGCGCCATGGACGTGCGAAGGACAATTGTTTTCACGCACCGACTGAGCGGTGGTAACGAACCACTCTTCGGATGCGGGCTGAGCGGTGGATGATGCTCAGGCGAGCGGGGTCAGTGGATGGATGGCGGGCGGTGCGGCGAGGTGCTCGCCCGCCGCACTGAGTGCCGTCTTGACGTGCTCGGTCTCCAAGTGCGCGTCCAGGTCGGACGATGCTCGCCACTTCTCAGTGGTGATGAAGACCGTGGGGTCCACCGTAGAGACGGCCAGTTGGTAGTCGACACAACCGGGCTCGGCACGGGTGGGTTCGACGAGCGCGGTGAGTGCGGCCTGCACGGCCGTCTCCGATCCGGGTTTGGCGGTGATGATCGCGGTCACGGCGATGTCTGGCATGGCGCTCCTTCGGTGATCGGCGGCCGAGGTCTTCGTCCGGTCGATGTCCACCGTATGCCGGTCTGACGGGCCGCGCCGGTGAATGCGGACCCGGCATCGGCGGTGTTGCGGTGCCATGGCCGCGGTCAGCGACGCGACAGCAGGCCGAGCCGGACGGTGCGATCGAGGATGCCGAGGGTCGCTCGCAGCCCGACCTCGGGGATCACCGGGAAGACCGAGGCTTCGATCCGCCCCGGATCGACCTGCGACCAGTCATAGAAGCTCGTCACCCGCGTCGCGTCGCCGGCCGGCTCGAGCGTGTATCCGTAGATGTGCCGCAGCGGTGGCTGGATCGTGCCGTCGATGGTCCAGGCGATGCGCCGGTCCGGCTCATAGTCGGTGATCACGACGGTGACGTCATACCGGCCCATCCGGGGTATGTCGTTCAGCGGCTCGCGGTCCATGTGCACCAGGAAGCGGTCGCCGACGGCACTGACCGGATCGCCCTCGACGTCCTGCAGCATGCCGGAGGCGTCGATCGCCAGGTGACCGCGCGGGGCGCGCAGCACGGCGAAGATGTCGCCGGCCGCCGCCGGGATCGTGCGGGTGATGGTGAAGCGCTTGGGTTCGCTCATGGTGCTCAGCGTCGCATGCCGGCGTATGGCGCGGTATGCCGTCCTGGCGGCGGGACCGCGTGTGCGGAATCTCGACGAGCGCGGGCGCCACATCGGTGGCTTCAGCACATAGTGCCGCCAGCCCCTGGACAGAGTGCGTCGGGTCGTCAGTCAGCGCGCTCCCACACCGGCGCTGCGCCTGGCTCGAGCACTTTGTAGTCCGGTGCTCCTTGCAGCTCCGCCTCGGCGCCGCCGGGGCTGTAGATCGCGATCAGCCGCAGCTGCCGCCAGCCGGTGTTGAAGGTGGAGTGCTCGGTGCCGCGCGGGATGTAGACGCTGTCTCCGGCTCTGACCGCGAATTCGCCTGAGTCACCGACGGTTTGCACGCCTTCGCCTTCAATGACGTGCAGCACCTCGTCGGACTCGGGGTGCGTGTGTATGTCGTGGCCCTTGGTCGGGTTGATCACCACCTCGCCGACCGTGATCGGCGCGCCGGGGAACCGGTCGGCGGTCACGCCCCATTTGATCGAGCCCCAGGAGAACGTCTCGGTGCTCAGGTCCTGCTGGCTGCTGTGCGTTGTCGTCATACGCCTGCTCCTACTTGTCGCCGAAGGTGACTGCCTTGAACTTCTCCGTCTGTGCCCGTATGGCGACCTCGGTGGGCAGCCGCTCGATGGAGCTGGCGCCGAAGAAGCCGACGACGCCGTCGGTGCGTTCCAAAACGTATTGAGCATCCTCGGGTTCGGCGATGGGACCGCCGTGGCACAGCACCAGCACGTCGGGGTTGATCTCGACGGCCGCGTCGCGCATGGCCTGGACACGGTCGACGCACTCGTCGAGGGACAACGCGGTGCTGGCACCGATGGATCCCTTGGTGGTTAGGCCCATGTGCGGCACGAGCACGTCGGCGCCTGCCTCGGTCATCGCGCGCGCCTGGTCTGGATCGAAAACGTATGGCGTGGTGAGCAATTCGCGCTCGTGGGCCGCGCGGATCATGTCGACCTCGAGGTCGTAGCTCATCCCCGTCTCCTCGAGGTTCGCGCGGAAGACGCCGTCGATGAGCCCGACGGTCGGGAAGTTCTGGACGCCGGCGAACCCCACGCCCTTCACCTCGTCGAGGAAGCGGCCCATCACCCGGAACGGGTCGGTGCCGTTGACACCGGCGAGCACCGGCGTGTCCTGCACGACGGGAAGCACCTCGTTGGCCATCTCCATGACGATGGCGTTCGCGTCGCCATACGCCAGAAGTCCCGCGAGAGAGCCACGTCCAGCCATCCGGTAGCGACCCGAGTTGTAGATGATGATCAGGTCGATGCCGCCGGCTTCGGCCGATTTCGCGGAGAGTCCGGTGCCGGCGCCGCCGCCGATGATCGGCCGGCCGGATGCTGCGGTTTCGCGCAGTCGGGTCAGCGCCGTATTGCGATCCATGTTCCAGCTCCTTGGTGCTGCGAGATGCGTGGTCAGTGCGCGTTGGTGATGAGGGCGTGCAGTCGGCGCGCGGCGTCGCGGCCGAACCCTTCGTCGTTGAGGTGCTGGTCGATCTCGACCACCTCGACGGCGTCGCCTGCTGCGGTGCGAACAGCGTCGAAAAGCGCTGTATCCGCTGCGGAGTCGCGGAATGGCCCGCCCTCGATGTCGATCCCGCTCAGCCCGCGCAGCGGCAGCAACAGCGTGGTCGGTCCCTTGGCAGCCGCGAGCTTGGCGCCGATACGCCGGCCCAGCTCGGCGTTCTCCTCCGGCGTGGTGCGCATCAGCGTCACCGTCGGGTTGTGCACGACGAAGGTGCGGTCGTCGAAGCGCTCGGGGACGAGTTCGCGTGGCCCGAAGTTGACCATGTCGAGTGCACCCAGGGAGACGACCTGCGGGATGCCGGCCGCACCGGCCGCTTCCAGCCGATGGGGTCCGGCACTGAGCACGCCGCCGACCAGGTCGTCGGCGAGTTCGGTTGTGGTGAGGTCGAGTACGCCGGCCAGCCGTCCGTCGGCGGCAAGTTTTTCCAAAGCCCGGCCGCCGGCGCCGGTGGCGTGGAAGACCAGCGGCTCGTAGCCCAGCTCCACCAGCTCGGCACGGGCCTCGTCGACCGCGGGCGTGGTCAGCCCGAACATCGACAACCCGATCAGCGGCTTGTGGTCACCGCTGTCCGGCGCGTGCCGCCGCTTCTCTTCGGCTGCGGCCATGGCGGCGATGGCTGCCGCCGCGTTGCCGAAGACCTGGGCGGAGACCGAGTTGATCCCGGCGACATCGACGACCGAATACATCATGGTCACATCGGATTCGCCCACGTATGGCGCGACGTCGCCGGCCGCCATGGTGGAGACCAGCAGCTTCGGCACCCCGACCGGGAGGGCGCGCATCGCACGGGACGCGACGGATGATCCACCGGACCCGCCGAGCGCGAGCACGCCGTCGACCTTGCCCTCGCCGAAGAGCCGCAGCAGCACATTCGCCGCGCCGTCGGCCATCGCGTCCATCGCCGCACCGCGGTCACCGCTGTCCCGGAGTTGAGCCAGGTCGTGTCCGGCAGCCTGCGCGACTTCGGCCGGGGTGATGTCGGCGTGCGCGTCGGAGTAGGTGCCGACGTCCAGCAGCAGCGCCTGCGCGCCATACCCACGGACCTGCTCGGCCAGCCACGCGTATTCCGCACCCTTGGTGTCCATCGTGCCGATCAGAGCCACAGTCGCCATGCCACGTTCTCCTTGGAGTCCCGACGTCGTGGCAAGCTCATCATGTTCGGCGGCGAACCGGAAGGCCTGCGCACAGACGCCTAAGCTCGAAGTCGTGGACGAACGCACACGATTCGACGAGGAAGCAGCAACGTGGGATGACGACCCCGGGCACGAGAAGCGTCAGGTGGCCGTCGCGCGTGCCATCGAACGATCCGTGGAGCTCAGCCGCGAGATGCGCGCCCTGGACATCGGCGGCGGCACCGGTCGGCTGAGCATCCTGCTCGCGCCCCGTGTTGGTTCCGTGGTGGTGACCGATCCCTCGGCGGGGATGGTGGAGGTCGCCCAGCAGCGGATCGAGGCCGCCGGCCTCGCTGACCAGCTGCGCGCCATACGAGCGGACCTCACCAGGGAGACGCTCGTCGGACGGTATGACGTGGCCTGGAGCTCGATGGCGCTGCACCACGTGCACGACGTCGATGCGCTGTTGCGCTCCGTGGCCGGCCTACTCGCCACCGGTGGGCGGCTGGCCCTCGCGGATCTGGACGCCGACCCGGATGGCGCCTTCCATGCGGGCAAACCCGACTTCGACGGCCATCATGGCTTCGACCGGGACAACCTCGCCACGCGGTTGACCCGCGCCGGGTTCACCGACATCGGCTTCGTGGACGCGACGACGATCACCAAGGACGACCGGGAATTCGGCTTGTTTCTGTGCACCGCGACCAAAGCGTAGCGCGCTCAGAACCCGGGAAAGACCTCACGTAACTCGTCGAGCGTGACGTTGCCGGTGACCGTCACGTCGGCCGGTGTGTATGCCGGACCGAGCCGCCCGAAGACCAGCCGCAGCGCGGCTTCCGGCGCTCCGGTGAACGTGGCGGTCGCCTCTTTCGCGCCGGGTTCGAGGCGCACGCTGTCGTCGATGCGGAGGGCATACCCGGTGTCGCCGACGGCGAGGACGACGCGCCGATCGATGCGGTCGGCCTTGCCGGCGAACCCGACCAGGACCGCGAGGTCGCCCGAGAGCTGTTCGAGCAGGGCAGAGGTGCTGTCGTCGGAGAGGGCCGCGTTGCGATCGGTGGCGACCCGGACGTCCCAGCTGTGATGAGCGACCTCGTTGAGCCGCAGGCCGGCGAACGTCGCCACGCTCGCCGGTGCCGGCAGGAATCCGATCGGCAAGGTGAGCGACGCATGCTGCTCCGGCGTCAGCGCCTCCAGCGCTTCGACGAGGCGGCGGTCGTGTTCGATGAACGCGTCACGTTGTTCGGCAGGCGTCGACGCGTCCCAGCGGTCCCACACCGACCGGTTGAAGTCATCGCCGGGCGCATCGCCCTCGCCGAGCTCGGCGCGGAGGATTGCAAGCGAGATCTCGGCGCCGCTGCCCAAGTGCGAAAGCACCTGCGCGACGGACCATTCGCTCGCGCCCGATGGTCCGGACGGTTGGTCGTCGGTGAGGTTCTGCGCGATGCCGACGAGTGCGTCGTGCTCCTGGCGGAGGGCGTCGATGGTCCGTATGGCGAGAGTGGTCATGGGAGTGCCAACCGCGATTGCCCGCACGATGTTCCGTGCGCCGCCTGCGCTGAGTGGTGCCGGGTATGGCGTCACCGTGTCCCACCCAGGTGCCGGGCGAAGAACCGGCCGACGTCCTCTCCGGCGAATGCGGGGACACCCGTGTGCCCGCCCAGATTGGCTTGGAGCGTCTTCTCCTGCGAGCCGAAGGCGTCATACAACTCGAGCGCCCGGGTGCGGTCATTGCCGCGGTCGTCCCACTGCAGCAACACGTGCAGCGGGATGGTGACGTGCCGGGCTTCCTCGAGGGTGGCGCGCGGGATAAAGCTGCCGGCGAAGAGTCCCGCCGCGGCGATGCGCGAGTCGACGGCGGCGAGCCGGGTGCCGACGGCGATGACGCCACCCGAAATCCCCACGGGGCCAGCAATGTTCGGCAGCTCCAGCAATGTGTCGAGGGCTGCCTGCCATTCGGGGACGGCCTGGTCGACCAGCGGCCGGATGAAGGAGTCGATGGCGTCCTCGCTCAGCCGGCTACCGTCCTTCAGCGCCTTGTGCAGCGCGGCCCGCCCCGCCTCGATCGGAGCGGATCGTGCACGTTCGCCGTTGCTGGGGAGTTCGATGGCGGCGGAGGCAAACCCCAGCGCGGCGGTGGCGCGCGCCCGCGCGGCCAGGCGGGGATGCATCGGCTGCAGCCCGCCGGGGTGCCCGATCAGGACCAGCGGCAGCTTTGTTGCGGCAGAGGCAGTTTCGGGTGTCCACAGGATGCCCGGTATGTCGCCGAGCGCGAATGCGCGCTCGACGATGCCGTCGGCTGAGTGCGCTTCAGAGAGGAAGTGCATGGTCGTGCCTTTCGGGAGAGCTCAGGTATGGCGCTCCCGGACGACCTATCGCCCGACCGTGACCCCCGCAGGGAGCACCCATGTCGTTGTGTTCATGGGTACCACCTCCTCGGTCACGTGCACGGTTCACGAACAGTAGCAACGCGCTAGCGGTGGCGTCGCTTCAATTTCGTGTGCAGCTTCAACGCTGCTTGGTGTTGTCGTCCACAGCGGGCCATCAGCGCCCGCAAGGTGATCGACACGACCACCGCCGGCAACGCCGCATCCGGGTCACCCACGGGTCGAAAACCTCCGAGCCCCGTGCCAAGTGAGCACCGGCACGTCGGTGTCGGTGAGCAACAGCGCGAGATCGCCCGGGTCGGACGTGACCACGACGGCAGGTGCCGCGAGGCCTGACGCGGTGGCGGCGACGATCGCGTCGACCGTGATGTCGCGTGGCTTCCTGCGACGGCGTGCGGGACCGGCACGCAATGCGCCGGCTCGGTAGCCGATGGCGTCATCGACGTCGACCAAGCGGACCAACTTCGCCACCTGCCGGATCCGCGCGTCTCGCGACGATCCGTCGGTGATCCCCACGAGGGTGGCAGCGGAGGCATAGAAGATCGAGTCGGTACGACGCGCAACCTGGGCCCAGGGCTGCATCCGTCGCTCGCCCGACGCCAACGCCGACAGCGCCTCCGCGTCGAGCAGGATCGACTGCGGGCCGACGATCGCGTCGTCAACCGGTTTCGAGATCTCGGTGACTTCGGCGATTTGCGGCAATCGGACGGAAGTCACTGTCGCCGACCATGAGTCGGTCATTGACCGGGCCGTTTCTTATTGGGTTGACCACGGCGAGTCCAGAGGGTCTCGCGTTCTACGTCATCGGTTGCGGATTGCGCTGGCCAGTTCAACGAGCTGGTTGTCGACGATGTCGAGGATGACGTCGGGATTCACGCGGAAGTACTCGTGCACGACGATGTTCCGCAAGCCCGCGATCGCAGCCCACGGCACGTCAGGCATCGTCCTTCGAGTCTCGACGGGCAGCGACCGCACGGCCTCACCGATGACAGCCAGGTTGCGCAGAAGAGCGTCGTACGCCATCGCTTGCAGATCGTTGGAACGCAAGTGCGGCGCATAGTCCTGGCATCGCTGAATCGCGTCGAGGATATCCGTGAACCGCTCATCCTCTGACCGGGTCACACGGCCACCGCGTCAGCCAGTGCGCTGGAGGAGACCTCGGTGCGAAGCAGCGATGCAGCCACGACATCCACTCTGGTCCCAAGAAGTTCGCTGAGCTCCTCGGCGATGCCCGAAACTCGAAGCAATTCGTTGCCGCCACCGGGCACAAGATCCACCAACAGGTCAATGTCGCTGTCCGCCGTGGCGTCGCCGCGTGCAACCGAACCGAACAGTCGCGGGTTCGTCGCCGCGTAGCGCTGGCAAATCTCGTCGAGGGCACGACGATGACGCAGGATCGTTGCGCGAAGCGCCTCGCTCTGTGCCGTGACAGTGCTCATGCCCCAAGGGTAGACGGGCAACGGCCTCCCGACCCATCTCGGACTCGCCTCGCCGTGATGCGGCCTGTGCGATCGACTCAGAACGAAATCAAGCAGCGTCATACCGCCGCGAATGTGGTGGTCACCGAGGCTGCAGACGCCGTCAGCTGACGCTACGCAGGTACCTGCCGAAGTGCGGGACGGTGAACGCGATGCGGCCGCGTTCACCGGAGTAGATGAGGCCCTTCTTCAGCAACGCGTCACGGGCTGGCGAGAGCGACTGCGGCTTGCGGCCGAGGACGCTCGCAACGGCGGACGTCGGCACGGACTCGACGTCGTCGCGTTCGTCAGCGGGTATGTCGGTCGCGGCGTCGGCCATGGCTCGCAGATACTCCCGTTCGCCGGGAGTGGCTCGCTCGTAACGGGATCCGAAGAACCCGACGGCCAGTTCGGCCTCGGCGGCGGGTGCTGCCACGTCGATGTCGGCCGCACTGACCGGCGAGCCGGGCGCCACGTCCCACGCCACCTTGCCGTAGGCCTGGATGAAGTAGGGATAGCCGCCGGTGGCGGCATACATCGCATCGAGCGCGGCATCGTCGAACTTCGCGTCCTCCTCCTGCGCCGGCGACTGCAGCGCCTTGTCCGCGGCTTCGCGCGGGAGGCGGTCGATGCGTGCGTAGCGGAAGAGGCGTTCGCTGTAGGACTTCGACGCCGACAGTACGGCGGGCAGGTGCGGCAGGCCGGCGCCCACGACGATGATCGGCAGTGATGCCTGGCTGATCTCGTGGCACGCGGCGCACAGCGCCGACACGTCCTCGGGGTCCAGGTCCTGCATCTCGTCGATGAAGATCGCGATCCCGCGCCCCATGTCGGCGGCCAACCCGCCTGCGTCCGACAGCAATTCGACCAGGTCGATCTCGATGTCGCCAGAGTCGGCGCGGCCGGACACTGCCGGCGCGTCGATGCCGGGGCTCCATCGGTCACGCAGCTTCGCATTCGCCGGGGCGTCACGCTGCGCGAACGACTTGATGACGCCGAGCACCTGGTCGACGTCCTCCTGCTGGGAGTGACCGAGTTCGCGGACCGCCTGGTGCAGCGCCGACGACAACGGGCGCCGCAACCGCTGGTCCGGGCGAGCCTCCAGCTTGCCGGTGCCCCACTTGGCACGAACAGCCGCCGAGCGCAAGGCATTCAGCAGGACCGTCTTGCCGACGCCGCGTAGGCCGGTGAGTACGACGGAGCGCTCCGGGCGGCCGCGGGCGATGCGCTCGAGCACCACGTCGAAGGTGCGCAGCTCGTCGTCACGTCCGGCCAGCTCCGGTGGGCGCTGCCCGGCACCGGGCGCGTAGGGATTGCGTATCGGGTCCACGCGAGGACTGTATGTGCATATCTAGGTTCGCCCTGATACATCCTTAGCGTGTCGCATCGAATGGCCATCTACTCCACACCCACGCCATCGAGCTATCCGAAATATGTTCGGGAAACTCTGTACGGTGTCATGCCTCGCTGGTATCCTGTAGATACGCGAAAACGCCTCAGAGTGAAGGAGATTGGGCGATGCACTCGAACTCGTCGGCGCCTGCTTCTACCTTCACGAGCCTTCCGACCGAAGCCATCACCCCAGCCGTCGCCGAGCCGGGACGCGGACCTGAAGTGCTGGCCTTGTTGCAGGCTGCGGCGGCCGTCCTGGACGAGGTCCCCGGCATCGTGCATCAACTCGGTGCCGACCAGGAGGACGAGTTGGTGTCGGTGCTGCTGCGGATGCACGGCCGCTCGGCGCAATTGACGACCGTAGTGACAGCAGATGCCGCGGAGCGGTGCGCGGTGACCGAGTCGGACGCCCCGAACACGAGCCAGTGGCTGAGCGCGCACGCGGCCGACGGACCGCCCGTGGAGCCTCGCACACTGCGCGCGATGGCAACCGTGGCGGATGCCTGCCGGGCACGCAGGAACACCGTGCTCGCCGGCGCGCTGCGCGAGGGATCGTGCTCGGTCGACTCCGCGCGCACCGCACTGGCCCAAGCGGACAAGGTCGCACCCGTCATCCCGACCGCGGACCGTGACGAGATCCTCGGCTGGTTCCTGCAGGTGGACCCGGCGCTCGGCACCACCGGACTGACCCAGCTGACACGACGGATCATCGCCCGGTTCGCACCCGAGAGACTGTCCCACGACGACGAGAAACTCGAGGCCACCGAGGCGCTGACCTGGTCCACCACACCGACCGGCATGACGCGTCTCGTCGCCGAGCTGTCGCCGGCAAATGCGGCGATCGTCAAGGACGCGATCAACGCCACCTCAGCGCCCCGCCCGGCGGCGCCCGGCGACGGCACCGCATCGGTGCGCGACGAGCGCACGCCCGGCAAACGACGTGTCGACGCACTGATGGATTTGCTCGCGGCTGGTGCCCGCACCGCGACCGGCGACGGTGTGCAGGCAGGCGCCGCCACCGTCCTGCTCACCATGGGCCTGCGCGAACTCCTCGACGGCCACGGCGCGACCACTGTCGACGGGGACGTGCTCGACGCCGGGGCGGCCAGGCGATTCGCCTGCAGCGCCGACCTGATCCCCGCAGTGCTCGGCGGACCCAGCAAACCGCTGGACGTCGGCCGACGAGAACGGCTGGCGACCAAGGCGATCCGTGCAGCGGTGATCCTCCGAGACCGAGGATGTTCCTTCCCCGGCTGTGACCGACCACCAGGATTCTGCGAGGTCCACCACGTCCGGCCCTGGTGGGCCGGAGGTAAGACGTCTCTCGCGAACTCCGCACTGCTCTGTTGCCGGCACCACCAGACCGTTCATCGACAGGGCTACACCGCACTCGTTCACCCCGATCGGGTCGAATGGTGCCTGACGCCTGGGCTTCTGCCCGGCCACCAGACGACTGCTGCGTGACTCCGGCAGAAGCTCAGCCGAGCGGCATCGCCTTCAGAATCACCACGGCCGCAGCACCATTCCACGAGTCGACCGTTGTCGGCTCGTCGAGCTGCACCAAGTCGAACGTGCCGAGCTCCAGGCCGCAGGAGACCGCGCCGTCCATGCAGCAGACGAAGACTTCCGCGCCGGTCGGCACCTCGACATCACGGCGCGCGCCGACCACGGTCGTGACGTCGGCGACATACACCCCACGCCGGGTCATCACGTTGAAGTCACGCGTCGGGCCGTCCGGCACCTTGCAGTCGATCTGAGTCCCACCGTCGAAGGCGTATGGCGAGAAGCGTTCCAACGGCTGGGGTTCCGGAGTGTGCAGCACCATCCGGCCGGGCGAGCAGAGCACGATGACGCGGTCGACGCCGTCCAGGCGGGAGAATGCTCCGTCCTGCTGGACCTCCGCGACGCTCAACCGCCAGGCGAAGTCGCCCTCCGCCGGTTGACGCGCGAGCTCGTGCGTGATGCCGCCACCGCCGAGCCACGACATCGTCGTGGCGTCGGTGAAGCGAATGATGTTGTGGGACATGAGTTCTCCTGGTTTGGGCACGTGGTCTCGATACACCTCCCCCGCTTCGCTCCTCCGGCACTCGACCAGCGTGCTCCACGGGTCTCGATACGGCCTCGCCTAGCGGCTCGCCTACTCGACCAGCGTGGGTGGGTGCTCGACCGACGCTGAGCTCACATCATGTGGGCGGGGCCGTGGTAATCGTCGTCGGTCAGGTGCTCCTTCCAGACCGTCGTGTCGGCGGGGTCGTCGCCCGACTCGAGCATCGCGAGGTGCTCCATGAAGCAGTCCGGCGGTGCGGCGTGCCAGTGGTCCTCGCCGGGCGGTGTGTAGATCGTCTGCCCGGCGTGCACCTCGAACACCGTGCCATCGCGCTGGCCGAACCACGCGACACCCTGGGTCACCCGCAGATACTGCCCGCGGGCGTGACAGTGCCAGGCGGTCCGCGCGCCGGGCGCGAAACGCACCAACGCCACGGTCATCCGCTGATCGGCCTCATGCGGCACCGCGATCGGATCCAGCCACACGTCACCCCGGAACTGCTCCGGCGGATTCTTGACCGTCGGCGCCGTTTCCTCGATCCTCATCACCGCTCCTCTCACACCGTCAGCAGCGTCTTGATCGCCCGCCGCTCGTCCATCGCGCGATAGCCCTCGGCGGCTTCCTCCAACGGCAACGTCAGATCGAAGACCTTGCCGGGGTTGATCTTTCGCGACCAGATGAGCTCGATCAGCTCCGGCAGATAGCGCCGCACCGGCGCCGGCCCGCCGTGCAGATGTATGGCGGAATAGAACATCTCCTGCCCCGGCAGTTCCACACCGTGCGACACCCCGACGAAACCGACGTGGCCGCCGGGACGCGTCGACCGGATCGCCTGCATCATCGACTCCTGCGTGCCGACCGCCTCGATGACCGAGTGCGCGCCATACCCGCCGGTGAGATCCTTGATCCGCTCGACGCCTGCGTCGCCGCGCTCGACCACGATGTCGGTGGCGCCGAACTCGCGGGCCAGCCGCTGGCGTGACTCGTGCCGGCTCATCGCGATGATCCGCTCGGCGCCCAGCTCCCGCGCGGCGAGTATGCCGAGCAGCCCGACCGCGCCATCACCAACAACCGCAACGGTTTTGCCCGGTCCGACGGCCGCAGCGTCGGCGGCGAACCACCCGGTGCCCAGCACGTCGGACGCCGCGAGCAGCGACGGGAGGAGGTCGGCGTCCGGCATACCAGGGGTGGCGACCAGGGTGCCGTCGGCCCACGGGATGCGCGCTCGTTCGGCCTGGGTGCCGATCGCACCGACGGGTTGCACGTGGGCACAACGGGACTGGTAACCGGCCCGGCAGATCTCGCAGGTGCCGTCGGACGCCATGAACGAGCCGACGACGAAATCACCCGGCTTCACCGTCCTGACGTCGGCCCCGACCTCCTCGACCACGCCGACATACTCGTGACCCATCGGGGACGGCTCGGTGACATCGTTGACCCCACGGTAGGACCACAGGTCGGACCCGCACACGCAGGTCGCTGCCAGACGGATCACCGCATCGGTCGGCAGCTCGATCCGCGGCTCGGGCCGCTCCTCGACCCGCACGTCGCCCGGGCTGTGCAGCACCACTCCACGCATTGCTTCTCCTTCGCCACCATGGCTGATTGACGTCTATCGACGATTATCGTTCCGTTGCTAGAAACCGCTAGATCACCCGATCAAGGCTCCGCGTGGCTCACGATCGGTGGCAGCGCGACCAGCATGCCGCTCGACCACACCACATGCACCACCACCGGTGCCAGCACCGAACCGGTCCGCGCACGTTCCCAGCCGGCGAGCGTGCTCAGCAGCCCCGAGGCGACGACCAGCACCGGGTTGCCGATCGTCGCGGTCACCGCCACGTGCAGCGCGGTGGTGGCGGCCACTGGGTGCAGCTTCGCCTCCGCCGCCAGGTCGTATGACGCCCCCCGGAAGAACAACTCCTCCGCCGCGCCGGTGAGGAGCGCGAGACCGGCAACCGGCAGGACCGGCCCCTTGCGGGCGTGGTCCATCACATCCGCGATCTGATGACGCACGAACGGGATTCGTGCTCCGACGAATGCGCCGGCGGCGCAGACGCCGACGGCGGCGCCCGCGGTGAGCGCCGGCCGGACGAGCACGTCATACGGGCGCGCCGTGCGGGCCCGACCGACATTCGAGGCCGTTTCGACGGCGACGGCGCCGGCCGTCCAGATCGCAGCGAGGCCGACCGTCCGCCGGCGGAAGAGCGAGCCGCCGCGCGCACTGCGCAGAGCGCGCCGTTGCCACAGCGCACCGAGCCCGAGCGTTGCCGCCTCGGCCGCAAACGCCGCCGTCCGGCGGGAGACGCTCAGCCGGCCCATGACGCGTCCGCCCTGGTCAACCACGCCGGATCCGCTTGGCCCGGCTCGGGAAACGCCATCGAGTCACGCCCCGGACCGCCGAGCGCGGCCGCGAGGGCGTCGTCGAGCGGCAACGGGTCGGGAGCGCCGGGCAGATCCCAGACATCACGTTCGCGGCATACGACGTCGTGCACCAGACTCCCCACGAGCGGCTTGGCCACCCCGGTCGGCACCGCCGTCACCGCGCTGAGCCACTGACCGGCCAACCAGGGCGTGAGCACCGGCACGGGGAACATCCGGCGGCGACCGAGACCCGCCGCGTCGGCGAAGCGGTCGACGAGCTCGCGGTAGGTGAGCACCTCGCCGGCGCCGACGTCGAAGGTCCGGTTGCTGTCCGCCGGCAGAGCCGCGACCGCGACCAGCAGGTCGAGCACGTCGCGCACCGCGACGGGCTCGATGCGACTGTCCAGCCAGGGCGGCGCGATCATGACCGGCAGGCGGTGCGTCAGCTGCCGCAGCAGCTCGAACGACGCCGAGCCGGAACCGATGATCACCGCGGCCTGCAGCACCGTCGCCGGGACCGCACCGTGCAGGAAGACCTCGCCGACCTCCACCCGGGAAGCCAGATGGGAGCTGAGGCGTCCGCCCTCCGGGTGCAGCCCCGAGAGGTAGACGATGCGTCGCACGCCGGATCGCGCTGCGGCAGAGGCGAATCCCTCCGCCATGACGCGGTCGCGCGACCGAAATCTGCCCTTGCCGTCCATCGAGTGCAACAGGTAGTAGGCGACGTCGACACCGTCCATGGCCCGCTCCAGGTCCGGCGCGCGTGTCGCGTCACCCGGCACGATCCGCACCTGCTGTTCCTGCGCCCAGTGCCGCTCGCGGACCAACTCGGGACGGCGTGCGAGCACCGAGACCCGCCGTCCGGACGCAACGAGCCGGGGCGCGAGCCGCGACCCGATGTAGCCGCTCGCGCCGGTCACGAGCACCCGCCCGGCCGTGTCATCCATCGATCCAACCTAACCCCCGGCTGTCGCCAGGACGATCATGGAGGTATGACGACAACGACACCGGACACCGCGCTGCACCGGCCTGGCCGGTCGGGCCACCGGCACGCGTTCTGGCTGATCGCCGCTGGTTTCGCCGCCACCATGGCGTTCACGACCGTGCCGACGCCGATGTACGGCCTCTACCAGGCCCGCGACGGCTTCCCGACGCTGATGATCACGGTCATCTTCGCGGCATACGGCTTCGGCGTGATGGGCGGACTCTTCTTCGGCGGCCACGTGTCGGACTACCTGGGCCGGCGTCCGATCCTGCTCGGGGCGGTCGTCACCGAGCTGGTGTCGTGCCTGATGTTCGTCTTCCTGAAAGACGTCGCCAGCCTGCTCATCGCGCGCTTCATCTGCGGGGCCGGCATCGGTGCCGTCACCTCGACCGCGACCGCGCACCTGGCCGAGCTGCGGCGGGTCGGCGCTCCGGAGGAGGACGGTCGGCGCGCCAGCCTGGTCGCGAGCGCCGTCAATACCGGTGGCCTCGCGCTCGGCCCGCTGATCGGCGGCATCCTCACCGAATGGCTGCCGCATCCGCTGACCCTGCCCTACGTGATGTTTCTGGTCGCGCTCGTCGGCGTCGGGGTCATCGCGCTCCGTGCCCCGGAGACGGTCGAGGTGCCGGCGCAGCGGCCGTCATACCGGCCACAACGCGTGAGCGTTGCACCGGACGTGCGCGCCGAGTTCGTCGCCACCGGGCTGGCTGCGGCAGGGTCGTTCGCGGTGCTCGGGTTCTTCACCTCGCTGACCGGCAGTGTGCTCGGCGAGGTGATGCACCAGCACTCGCGGCTGGTGACCGGGCTGGTCGTCTTCGGGACCATGGGCGCCTCGTCCGTGTCGCAGGTGGCGTTCTACGCGTTGCGGCCGCGGCCGAAGCTGCAGGCGGGGATCGGGCTCATCGTGGCGGGGCTGGTGATGGTCGGCGTGGGCACGATGGCTGCGTCACTGGCGCTCTTCGCCGCAGGTGGTGTCGTCGCCGGCTCGGGGATCGGGCTGATCTTCGCGTCCTCGATCGCGGCGGCCAACCGGATGGCCGACCCGGCCCGGCGCGGGGAGACGGTGGCGGGGATGTTCCTCGCGGCATACGCGGGCATCACCGTGCCGGTCATCGCCTGCGGCGTGCTGCTGACCTGGGTGCCGACGGTCACGCTCGTGGTGTGTTTCGCGGCGCTGATCATCGTCGTCGCGACCGCCTCGACCTGGCGGATGCTGAAATACACTCCGTGACGCTGGGCGTCGGGCTCAGCGCAGCCGCACGACCTCAAAGCGGCCCTGCGGGTGCGCGATCGCGTCCTGTGACTGGATCAACTGGATCTCCCGGGTGCCCGCCTGATGGGTGCGCTCCATGATGGAGAAGACCGAATCCGCCGTGTCGGCAAGCGCTTTGGCGGGTTCCTCGGTCAGCCAGCGGGCCAGGAAGATCGCGGCGGTCGCGTCGCCGGCGCCGGAGACGTACATCGGCAACAGCGGGGTGGTGATGAGCCAGGCACCGTCGTCGGTGACCACCGCGAGTTGCACTGAGTCCGCAGGGGTTTCGTCCGTCTGCACCGAGGTGACCAGCACGGTGCGCGGGCCGCGTTCGCGCAACGCGTCCACCGCCTGCAGCAATCCCTCGACGGTACGTACCTCCGAACCGGTCAGGTAGTCCAGCTCGAACTGGTTGGGTGTGACGATGTCCGCCGCGGGAATCACCTTGTCCCGCATGAATTCCGGGATGCCCGGCCGCACGAAGAAGCCGCGCTCGACATCGCCCATCACCGGGTCGGCGCAGTAGATCGCCTTCGGGTTGGCGGCCTTCACCCGGGACACCGCGTCCAGGATGACCGCACCGACCTGCTCACCGCCCTGGTAACCGGACAGCACCGCATCGCACTCGCCGAGCACGCCCCGTTCCTCGATGCCGGTGATCACCTCGGCAACGGTGCCGGGCTCGAAGACCGGGCCGCGCCATTCGCCATACCCGGTGTGATTGGAGAAGTGCACCGTGTAGACCGGCCACACCTCGAAACCCAGGCGCTGCAACGGAAAGACCGCCGAGCTGTTGCCCGCGTGACCGTAGGCGACCGAGGACTGGATCGACAGGATGTTCACCGCGGCAGTGTATGGCGACGGCCGGTGTCAGATGACCTGGGCGTCGGCCCCCGAGTCGGCGACGACCGGCTTGCCGGCGGACGCCCACTGCTTCATGCCGCCGTCGACGTTGATCACGTCGAAGCCCTGCTGGCTCAGCCATGCCACCGCACGACCGGAGCGGTTGCCGGAGCGGCACATGATCGGCAGCGGGTCGCGTTCGTCGGCTTCGGGCAGCTCGTCCAGTCGCGCCGGCAGGTCACCCAGCGGGATGTGTATGGCGCCCGGCGCGTGCCCGGCGTCCCATTCGTTCTGCTCGCGCACGTCGATCATGACGGCGTCGTCGGCCAGTTGCTCGGGCGTCGTGGAATCAGTCATGGCTCCATCTTCGCCGTACGGGCGGTTCGGCGGCGACCCTGGGGAGAGTTTGGTACGGGTGCCGGGGCAGATCCGTGCCGAACCCCGCCCTGGGGAGAGTTTGGTACACGCACCCGGCCGACCCCGTACTAAACCCCGCCCTGGGGAGACTTTGGTACGGCGCCGGCTGGCCAGGTCCGTACCAAACCCCGCCCTGGGGAGACTTCGGTACACGCACCGCGCCAGGTCCGTACCAAACCCGGCCCTGGGGAGACTTCGGGTACACGCACCGCGCCAGGTCCGTACCAAACCCGGCCCTGGGGAGACTTCGGGTACACGCACCCAGCCGACCCCGTACCAAACCTCACCCTGGGGAGACTTTGGTACACGCACCGCCCGACCAGGATGCCGGGCGCTACTTCAGCAGCCGCGACATCCGGCGGTCGGCCAGCGGTTTGCCGCCGGTCTGACAGGTCGCGCAATATTGCATCGACCGGTCGGCGAAGGAGACCTCGCGCACCACGTCGCCGCACACCGGGCAGGTCTCGCCGGTGCGGCCGTGCACCCGCATCCCGGCCCGCTTGGCGTCCTTGAGGTCCTTGGCCGGTTTGCCGGATGCCGCCGCGATCGCCTCGGTGAGTATGTCGCGCAGCGCGTCATACAGCCGGTCGATCTGCTCGTCGCTCAGCTTCCCGGCCACGGTGTATGGCGAGAGTTTCGCCGCGTGCAGCACCTCGTCGGAGTAGGCGTTGCCCACCCCGGCGAGCACCGACTGGTCCCGCAGCAGACCCTTGATCTGGCGCGACGACTCGTTCCTCGCCGTCGTGCCAGATCCTGTGTTTGATCCTTTTTCGCTGACCTGTGTCCGCGAGCCGCGCAACAGTCCCGCGAAGTCGGCCCGCGACAGCGACAGCGGGTCCGGACCGAGCGAGGCGATGCCCGGCACCTGCGCCGGGTCGCGCACGACGTGGACCGCCAGCCGCTTCTGGGTGCCGGCCTCGGTCAGGTCGAAGCCGGAGTCGTCGGCGAAACGCACCCGCAACGCGATCGGCGACTTGCCGGGGCGCACCACCGTCTGCGGCAGCGCGTCGGACCAGCGCAACCAGCCGGCGCGCGACAGGTGGAAGACCAGGTGGATGCCATCGACGTCCAGGTCGATCCACTTCCCGTGCCGGGTCACGCCGGTCACCGACAGGCCACCGAGCGCGTCGACCGGCGGGTCATAGGTCTTCAGCACCGAGAACGAGCCGAGCTCGACGCGCGCGACCGGCAGGTCGAGGACGCGCGAGCGCAGGAAGTCGACCAGTCCTTGCACCTCTGGCAGCTCAGGCATCGGCATCGCTCCGTTTCTCCGCGCCGAAGGTGGCCGCAAGCGCCTTGCGCACCAGCCGGTGCAGGGTGAAACCGTCCGGCCCCTCGCAGACCATCATCCGGATCGGCCGGCCGCGCAACTCCTCCCGGGCCAGCGGGTGACCGTGCGACAGCAACTGCTGGGTGGGGGTCAGTTGCCGGATCGCGATGCAGGCGACGTTGTCGGGATGCTCCACGGCGAAGTCCTCGTAGATCACCGGGTCGTGCTGACCGTCGTCGCCGACCAGCAGCCACTGGATGTGCGGGAACTCCGCGGCCAGCCGGCGCAGCGAACTGCGCTTGTGCGCCTGGCCGCTGCGGAAGATGCTGTCGTCGGTCGGGCCCCAGTCGGTCAGCAGCGCCGGCCCCAGCGGGAAACCGTGCCGGCGCAGGAAGCGGGTCAGGATCGGCTGAGTGTTCCAGGCGCCGGTGGACAGATAGAAGATCGGTGCCTCGGGTTCGGCGGCGAGCAGCGAGCGGTACATCGCCGGCATACCGGGGACCACCTTGCGGGCGGTCTCCTCCAGCACGAAGGAGTTCCAGGCCGCGATCATCGGCCGCGGCAGGGCGGTGACCAGGCAGGTGTCGTCGACGTCGCTGATGATCCCGAAGCGGGTGTCCGGCGAGATGATCTGCACCGGCACCTGCACGTCCAGATCGTCGACGCTGATGGTGGCGGTGTGCCAGCCGGGCTCGAGCCCGTGGTCGGTCAGGTCGACGTCGAGGTAGCCGCCGCGGTCGGTGGTGGCGGCCGCGGTCGCCGTGCCACAGCGCAGCCGCACGTCGACGCCGGCGAGCGGGGCGGTGAAGAAGACCTTGAACCCGCGCCGGATCGGCGCTTCCTCCGCATCCGGCGCGGTCGTCGGCTGGCCGTCCCGGGCGAGCACCACCCGGGCCAGCAGCCGGGCGAAGCCCGGTCCGCCATACCCGATGTAGGGCATGACTTGCAGCTTCCACCCGCGCTTGCGCAGCCGCCGCGCGACGACCGCGTTGATCGCGTCCTCGGCGCGCGCTGCGGGGTGGACCTTCGGCATACCGCTCAGGTTACGGGGCGCGGGTGACTACCGGTCACCGTCGGCGGGGTGAACTATCCGCAGGATGATCTCCGTCGCGGCGCGCAGCGACTCGCGTTCGTCTTCGCTCAGCCGCGCGACCTCCGGCGCCAGCGCCGCGGCACGCGAGGCGCGCAGCTGCTCCAGCTGCGCGCGCCCGTCGTCGGTCAGCTCGATGAGCGCGACCCGCGCGTCCGAGGCGTCGGTCGAGCGTGTCGCCCAGCCGGCCGCCTCCAGGCGCTGCACCTGGGTGGTCATCGTGGGCTGGCTGCAGTGGTCGGCATGCGCCAGCTCGCCGATGCGCGCGGGGCCCAGCTCGTCGATCAGCGACAACAGCCGGCCCTGCGCGGGTGGGATCCGCACCTCGGCGTGGCGGGTCGCCCAGCGGTTGAGTCGCGCGACGGCGCTGAGCAGCCGGGCGCCTTCGGGGATGGCGGATTCGGACGGCATGGGTGTAGATTACATAGATTTTCTATGTGTCGTCAAGCCGGCCCTGTTCACTGCGCCACCTCACGCAGTTCGCGCTTGAGGATCTTGCCCGTCGCACCCTTGGGCAGCGCCTCGATGAAAGTGATCTGCCGCGGATACTTGTATGCCGCCACGCGCTCCCGCACGAAACCGGTCAACGTCTCGGAGTCGAGGTCGGATCCCGCACGGACCACCACGTATGCCGCCACCTCCTCGCCGTAGTGCTCGTGCGGCACACCGATGACCGCCGCCTCGACGACGTCGGGATGCTCGTAGATCACTTCCTCGACCTCGCGCGGATAGACGTTGTAGCCGCCGCGGATGATCATGTCCTTGGCGCGGTCGACGATGAAGAAGTAGCCGTCCTCGTCCATCCTGGCCAGGTCGCCGGAGTAGAACCACCCGTCGCGGACCGCCTCGGCGGTGGCCTCCGGACGCCCCCAGTAGCCCTTCATGATCAGGTCGCCCTTGATGGCGATCTCACCTACTTCACCGGCCGGCGTGTCGGAGCCGTCCGACTCGGCCAGCCGCATCTGCACCCCGTCCAGCGGCACGCCGATGGAGCCGACCTTGCGCTCGCGGTCGGGCAGGTTGAACGACGCGACGGGCGAGGTCTCCGACAGGCCGTAGCCCTCCAAGATCTTGGCCCCGAAGCGCTCCTCGAACTTGCGCATCACCTCACCCGGCAGCGCCGCACCGCCGGAGCAGCAGGTGCGCAGCGACGAGACGTCGACCTCGAGGTCGGCCGCGGCCACCAGCATCGCGTTGTACATCGTCGGCACACCCTGGAAGATCGTCGCCTTGTCGCGCTGCATGATCTCCAGCACCCGCACCGCCTCGAAGCGCGGGATGAGGGTGACCGTGGCGCCGCTGACGACGGCGGCGTTGAGGCCGCAGGTCAGGCCGAAGACGTGGAAGAGCGGCAGACAGCCCATGATCACGTCGCCCGGGCCGATGTGCACCAGCTGGTCGACGACCATCCGCGCGTTGTCGTCCAGGTTGTGATGAGTGAGCTCCGCGCCCTTGGGCCGGCCCGTGGTGCCGGAGGTGTAGAGAATGACCGCGGTGTCGTCGTCGGCGCGCTCCACCGGCTCGGGCAGCGGGTCTGCGTCGCCGAGCAGGCCGGCACGATCGGACGGGTCGACCAGCTCGAAGTCGGTGCCCGCCTCCAGCGCGCCCTGCGGGCCGTCGCCCGGCATACCGAACATCACCGAGGCGCCGGAATCGCTGAGGTAGTAGGCGATCTCGCGCGGTTTGAAGAGCGGATTCATCGGCACGACCGTCGCCCCCGCCCACAGCGTGCCGTAGAAGATGACCGGGAACGTCGGCAGGTTGGGCTGCGACAGCGCGACGCGGTCGCCGGGCCGTATGCCGCGCGCCACCAGCTTGCCCGCGAACTTCACTGCGGCGTCACGCAATTCGGCATACGTCAGCGTGGCGTCATCCAGCTTGACCGCGATGGCGTCCGGGTGCTGCTGGGCAGTGCGGGCCAGATTGGCGGCGAGATTGGTCATGCCGACAACTGTAGAACCGTCCCGTGGTGCGGGTCAGGCTTTGCGCAAACTGGCGGAGACGCTGCCGTCCCCGGTGTCGAGCAGCTGCTCGGCCGCCTCGGCGTCCACGCCCGCCAGCAGCATCACCACGGCGACCTTGGTGCGCCCGTCGGCGGCCTGCAGCGCGTCGGCCGCCGTCGACTCGTCCACCTCGGTCGCGGCGGCGACGATGCGGCGCGCGCGGTCGACCAGCTTGGCGTTGGTCGGACGCATGTCGACCATGAAGTTGCCGTAGGTCTTCCCGATCCGCACCATCGCCGCGGTCGAGAGCATGTTGCAGACCATCTTCTGCGCGGTGCCGGCCTTCAGCCGGGTCGAGCCGGTGAGCACCTCGGGGCCGGTGGCGACCTCGATCGCGACCTCGGCCTCCCGGCCGATCAACGAGCCCTTGTTGCAGGCGAGGGCGACGGTCCGGGCGCCGCGCTCGGTGGCGCGGCGCAGGCCGCCGATGACGTAGGGCGTCCGCCCGCTCGCCGCGATGCCGACCACCGTGTCGTCGGGGCCGACGTCGAGCCCGTCCACGTCGGCGGCGGCGGTGTCGAGGTCGTCCTCGGCGCCCTCGACCGCCTCCACGAACGCCCATCGGCCACCGGCGAGCAGGGCGGTCACCTGCCCGGCGTCGGTGTCGAAGGTGGGCGGGCACTCGACGGCGTCCAGCAGTCCCAGCCGGCCGCTGGTGCCGGCGCCCAGGTAGATCAGCCTGCCTCCGGCACGCAGCGAGTGGGCCACCAGCTCCACGGCCTCGCTGATCGCGGGCAGCGCCTCGCGCACCGCGAGCGCGACCGTCTGGTCCTCGTCGTTCATCAGCTCCAGCAGCTGGCGTGTGTCCATGGCATCGAGGCCGACGCTGCGCGGGTTGCGCGCCTCGGTGGTGAGGTCACCTAGGTTCATCGATCTACTTTTTCCTCTTCGCCGCGGTCTTGCGACGTTTCATCGGGGTGGCGTCGCGGACTGCTTCGTGGGTGCGGCTGAGGGCCTCCGTGGTGGCTTCGAGGGAGGTGCGGGCCACGCCGACGAAAAGGAAGTCGACGACGGCCAGCTGGGCGGTGCGGCTGGCGAGCGCACCGGACCGGAACGCGGTCTCACGCGCCGCGGTGGTCAGCACGATGTCGGCATACTTCACGATCGGCGACCCGGAGTAGTTGGTGATCGCGATGGTCGTGGCACCGGAGTGCTGGGCGGCGGCGAGTGTCTCCACGACGTCCTGGGTGCTGCCCGAGTGGGAGATGCCGATCGCCACGTCGCCCTCGCCCAGCAGCACGGCCGAGGTCATCGCCGCGTGGAACTCGGTCCAGCAGAACGCGACTCGGCCGGCCCGGATGAGTTTGTACTGCAGGTCGGTGGCGACCAGCCCGCTGGCCTGGACACCGAAGATCTCGACGCGCGCGGCCTGGGCGACCGCCGCGACGGCGGCGTCGAGCGCGGCCAGGTCGAGGTGCTCGGCGGTCTCCTGCAGCGCACGCACCTCGTGGTGCACGATCCCGGCGACGATGTCCTCGGTGGTGTGTGCCTCGTTGAGATCCGCGGGAGGTTCGCGGGTCGTCGCTCCGAGCGCCGACTCCCGGGCCGCGGCGCCGGCGAGAGCGAGCCGCAGCTGCGGGTAGCCGCCGAAGCCGACGCTGTGGCTGAAACGGGCCACCGTCGCGACCGAGGTGTCGGCGCGCTGGGCCAGCTCGGTGATCGACAGGTGCGCGGCGCCGGCGGGATCGCGCAGCACGACGTCGGCGACGCGGTGTTCGGCCGGTTGCAGCTGCGGGAGGGCGGACCGCATCCGGACCAGCACGTCGCGCGTCGGGTCCCCTGCCGGGTCCCCCGATTCCTTTGCCATGACGTCCCTTTCGACCTTCGGCGCGGGGCGTCGCAAGGTGCCTGTTGCGGTCAGTCCTGCCCTCGAACCAGCTGATGTTGCTGCCGGTCACTGTAACCATCGTGTGGAAACTAGGTGCCAGGACCGTGCGTTCTGTTGGAAAAGATTGACATATCCTGACCGAGGTCTTGCGTGACACATAGTGCAGCTTTCCTGCGGTTTCCGGCACGCAACACCGGAATTTCCACGTTCGCTGCCAGTTATATGCCAGTTGTCTGAACACCAGCTGCACGCGCAGGAGGATTTGTGATCGTCGTCGGCTGCATCTCGGGCACGTCGGTCGACGGTATCGACGTCGCCGTCGCCGAGCTGGACGGCGCCGCCGACGGCGGGCTGCTGCTGCGCCCGCTCGGGGCACACACCCACTCGTGGTCGCCCGCGACCCGCGAGGCGCTGCTGGCGCTGCTGCCGCCGGCGACCACCACCGCGGCGGAGGTGTGCCGCCTCGACGTCGTCGCCGGCCGGGAGATCGCCGGGGCGGTCGCGTCCGCCATCGACGATTTCGCCGGCGGGTCGGCCGATCTGGTGGTCAGCCACGGCCAGACCGTCCATCACTGGGTGGACGGTCCGACGGCGCACGGCGGCCTCCAGCTCGGCCAGCCTGCCGCGATCGTCGAGCGCACCGGACTGCCCGTGGTCAGTGACGTCCGCAGCCGCGACATCGCGGCCGGTGGGCAGGGGGCGCCACTGGCCGGCACGCTCGACCTGCTCCTCCTGCGCGGGCTTTCGCGGGCCGGCGCACTGCTCAACCTGGGCGGCATCGCCAACGTCTCCGTGGCGTCGCCGTCCGGCGTCGCCGCCTTCGACACCGGCCCGGCGAACTGCCTGATCGACGCGGCCGTGTCCGCCGCCACCTCCGGCACTCAGCGGTATGACGCCGACGGGCGCCTGGCCGCTGCCGGAACCATCAACGTGCAGCTGCTGGAGCGCCTGCTGGCCGAACCGTATTACGCGCTCCCGGCGCCGAAATCGACCGGGCGAGAGCTCTTCACGACGGACTACCTGGCGTCATACGAATGCGACGTCGAACTCGCCGACCTCGTCGCCACACTGACCGAGCTGACCGCGGTCACCGTCGCGGACGCACTGCGTCCCTACGGCGTGACCGACGTCTACGGCTCCGGCGGCGGCGTGCGCAACCCGGTGCTGATGGACCGGCTCGCCATACACCTGGCGCCGGCGCGGCTGACGACCAGCGACGCACTCGGGCTGCCGGTCGACGACAAGGAGGGGTATCTGATGGCGCTCATCGGCTACCTGACCTGGCACGGCATCCCGGGCGTGCTGACCGGGCCGGACGGGCGCGCGCTGACCGGCGCCGCCGCCCCGCGGGTGCTCGGGAGGATCAGCCCGGGTGACAAGCCGTTACGGCTACCTGAGCCGGGTGTCACACCGCGCAGCCTGCGCGTGGTGGACTGAGCCGGTGACCGAGCAGGGCCCGCCCCGACCGCTGCACCCACTCCTGCGGCAACGGTGGAGTCCGCAGGACTTCCGCGATGACCACGTGGTCACCGCGAGCGAGGTGGCCACGCTGCTCGAGGCGGCGCGCTGGGCACCGTCGGCAGGCAACTCGCAGCCGTGGGCCTTCGTGGCGGCGCGGCGCGGCGACGAGACTCACCGGCTGCTGGTGCCGCACCTGCGCGGCGGCGCCCGGCGGTGGGCGGCGGCGGCCAGTCTGCTGCTGGTCAATCTGTGTCATCGCTGGGTCGACGAAACAGATTGTGAATACTCGGGGTTCGCAATGTATGACCTCGGTCAGGCGGTCGCCCACCTCACCGTGCAGGCCCAGGCGATGGGGTTGTCGGTGCGGCAGTTCCGCAGCTTCGAGCGCGACGCCGTCGAGACCTCACTCCGGGTGGCCGCGGGCTGGGAGGTCGCCACCATGGCCGCGGTCGGCGTGCCGTCGCCTGCGGCGCCCGCGCCATACGCCGTGCAGTTGCCGGACGGCGGCATCGTGCCCCGTGCGCGCCGCGACCTGGATGACATCGCCACCGATGGCCGGACTCACACCGACCCCTGAGGCCCGCGACGGCGCGTGTCGTCCACCGGCGGCCGGGGTGCCGGGCGGTGATTCGCCACCCGACACCTCAGGAGAAGCAGATGACCAACGGAAGACTGCGCGCCGTGGCACTGGTGTGCACGCTCAAGCCCGGGCCGACACAGTCCAGCAGCGAGCTGCAGGGCCGGCCGCGCACGTTCGGCAAGGTCGCCGTCGCCGTCGTCGTCGGCAACGAGGACGGCGCCCACCACATCACCGGCATCCTCTACCAGTCGCTCAGCGATGTCGGCTTCACCGTGCCGGCGCAGGGCGTCACCTACTGGAACGGCGCGGCGATGCAGAGCACCGACTACCAGGACCTGGAGTCGACCCCCGAGAAAACCGCGTCGACCACCAAGGTCGCCGCGGCGAACGCCCGGCATCTGGCCGGGCTGTTGAGCTCACAGCCCTACCCGCCGGCGAACTAACCGGCGGCTCAGTCGATCCGGGCCGGTGCGAAAGCCGCTGAGCTGCGGGCATATCCGATCGCGAGCACGATCGCGCCGGCCAGCACCGCGGTGCCGGAGCCGAGCGTGGCCGCGAAGCCGCCGGCCAGCACCACGATGCCCGGGTGCATCGCCCACAGCACGCCGCCGCCGCGGCCCGGGCCGGACATGAAGATCGACGGCGCCGGACCCTTGTGCGCATAGAGCAACTGGCCGCCGGCGACCAGCAGCGCGATCGCCGCACCGTATGCCGGCGCGTCCGGGCCCGAGCCGGTGAGCAGTCCGACGACGGTCGCGATGACGAACTGACCCAGCGCCAACGGCACCAGGTGCAACACCGATTCGTGGGGCCAGGTCAGCCCGAGCAGCGACTGGTCACCGGCCGCCGCGGCCTGCCCCTGCAGGCCGCGGGTCAGGCCGGAGGCGCCGATGTGTGCCAGCACCACCAGGATCGGCAGCAGCAGCGGTGAGTTGGCGTGCTGTACGGCGTGCAGACCGGCCAGCGCGACGGCGACGACCTCCAGCACGACCCAGCCCAGTGACGACCAGCCGGTGCGCAGTAGCCCGGTCACGTCGGCCAGGACGACCGTGAGGTTCGGGCCGGCCACCCGGATCCGCTCGGGCTTGTGCCGCAGCTTCAGTGAGAACGCCTGCGCGCGGGCGCGCCGGGTGTCCGACACGATCAGTGAGGAGGTCACCGCTTCGGACAGCAGCGACTGCCGCAACAGGTCCGTGCCCGGGATGGCCTCGACCAGCGGCCAGCTCGCCATACCGCCCAGGGGTGCGTGACCGCGGACCTGGCCGCGCAGCCACGACTGCACGATGAGGACTCCGCCCAGCAGACCGAGCACCACCCCGACCGCGAGCGCCGCCGCCGAGCCGCCTGCCATGGTGTAGCCGATCGGGATCGCAACGCCGAGGCACAGGCACGAGGTGAGCACCATCAGCTGGCTGCCGCGCCAGGCGTCACGCAGGGTGAGCCGCCGCGGCAGGTCCGTGGCGACGACGAATTCGATGTGTCCGGGCTCGGGCAGCACCGGCCCCCTCGCGGCGCCGACCTTGAACGCGACCGCGGCGACCAGCAGCACGACCAGGACCGCGATGCCGGTGGCGGCGACCGGCTGCCGCTCGATCCAGTGCAGGATCTGCGGCCACTCCTGGAAGACGTAGTGGGCCAGCACCGAGCCGTAGACCGTGCCGACCAGCGCCGCCAGGTAGGCGCCGAAGAGAGCGGACGACATCGGGCCGCCCTCGCCGCGGTAGCGCAGTTCGTAGGCGTCCGAGAGGCGTTCGCGTTCCTCCTTGGTGGCCGTGGCCATCAGGCGCCCTGCGGGAAGTGGACGGTCCGGGTCGCGGTCGACGTGGCCAGCTCCTTGTCGTGGCAGACCCACACGACGGACCCGCCGTCGGCGACCCGCTCGCGCAGCACCTCCCCGAGCAGTGCCCGGCGGCCTTCGTCGAGGCGCTGCTCGGGCTCGTCGAGCACCAGCAGCGCGGACGGCCGCAGCAGCACCATCGCCAGCTCGACGAGTTGCCGCTGTCCCGAGGAGAGTTCGGCCAGGAAGCGGTTGCCGAAGCGCAGTATGTCGAGACGGTTGAGCACGGCGGCGATGCGCTCGCCGGCGCCGTCGCGGTCACCGCCCCAGGTCTGGTCGATGAGGATCAGGTGGTCGGCCACGGTCAGGTCCCGGTAGCCGGCGACCGGTCCGATGAGCGGCGCGATGACACGCCGGGTGGCCGGGTCGCGTTCGTCGATCGGCTGGCCGTTCATCGTGACGGTGCCGGTGGTGGGCTGCAGGTTGCCGGTCAGCACCCGCAGGAAGGTGGTCTTCCCGGCGCCGTTCTCGCCGAGGATGGCGATGTTCTCGCCGGCCTTCACGGTCAGCGAGGTGGGCGGCAGCATGGTCACTTCACCTTGGACACAGCTGACCTTGTCGACCTTGATGCGGTCGAAGGTGGGAGCGCCTGCGGCGGTCACTGCAACCACCCCACGTGGTCGTGCAGCAGGGCGTAGCCGACGAACGCGACCGAGTCCAGGATCGTGTGGGTGAGGATCAACGGAAGAATTCTCCTGGTGCGTAGATAGACGGTGCCGAGGATCAGCCCCATCACGATGTTGCCGGCGAAGCCGCCGAAGCCCTGGTAGAGGTGGTAGCTGCCGCGGATGACCGCCGAGCAGACGATCACCACCGGCAGCGGCCACCGCGCCTGGCTCCAGCGGGTGAAGAGGTAGCCGACCATCACGGTCTCTTCGACGATCGCGTTCTGCAGCGCCGACAGCAGCAGCACGGGCGTCGCCCACCAGTGGCTACCGAGGTCGGCGGCCACCACGGTGGTGTTGAAGCCGAGGTCGCGCGCCACGACATACAGCACGAGGCCCGGTATGCCGATCAGCGCCGCCAGTCCGGCGCCCCACAGCAGGTCGCGGCCCGGCCGGGTCCGGTCGACACCGAGGTATGCCGCGGGCCGGCGGATCTCCCGGCCGAGCAGGTGGATTGCCAGCAGGGCCGGCACGACGCCGAGCGCGATGCCGACCAGTTGGTAGGTCAGGTCGAGCCACGACTGGGTGGCCTGCGAGCTGTTCAGCGACGAGGTCTGCTGATTGAGCGCCACGTGCGACTGCAGGTCGCGGATGATCGACAGGATCGAGTAGATCGCCGAGGCGCCGAGGCTGAGCAGCAGGACCAGCACCGTCTCGGTGACGAGGGTGCGGGGCGACAGTCGGGTGTCGGGGACGGTGAGCGGTCCACGCCACAGCGTGCGGAGTTCACGCGTCAGGCCCGTCACCCGGCCATATAACCACCCGACCCTGGGTCGGCGCAGGTCGCGCCGCCCAGGGTCGGGTGGTCAGGAGTGACTGGCTGCTACCGCTTGCGATGGTCCCAGTGCTGGAAACCGGCCGCCTTGGCGGACTCTTCGTCGGCGAACCACACCTCCGCCTCGGTGCGGTCGTAGTGCGGGCTGTCGGAGGTGTGGAAGAGCATCGTGTCGGCGTTGCCCTTGATCGTATGGCGCTCCGAGGGCGCGCTGCCGTCCGCACGCGGCGAGGCCGCGCCCTCGCCGAACTGCTCACGCATCGGGTCGGGCTCGGTGGGCTCGACCGGCTCGGTGGGCTCGACCGGCTCGGTGGGCTCGACCGGGTCGGTGGGCTCGACCGGCTCGGCGGCCGGCACCTCCGGCTCCGTCGCCGGTTGCGACGTGCCGGTCAGACCGGTCACCGCCACGCCGGTGTCGCTCGTGCCCGTGGTGTAGGAGGTGCCGCCCGCGGGCTCCTCGGGCGCCTGGCCCCGCTTCTCCCGGTCCCAGTGCGCGAAGCCGGCGGAGGTCGCGGCGATCTCGTCGGTGAACCAGACGGCGGCAGTCGTGGCGTCATACCGCGGGCTGTCCGGGGTGTGGAACAGCATCGAGTCGGCGTTGCCCTTGATGGTGAAGCCGTCCGGCGCCGCACCGTCAGAGCGCGGCGATGTGGCGCCCTCGCCGAAACGCTCGGTCATCGGGTCGCGTTCGACCGGTGCATCGACGGGTTCGGCCGGTGTGGCAGCCGGCTCGGCAACCGACTCGCGAGCCTCGCCGGACGCGGCGGCGTCCGGCGCGATCGAGCCCTCGGACGGGTGCTGCACCTCGGTGCCCCGGAACTCCACGTCGTCGTGCCGTGCCGTCGCGGCCGCGCTCTGGGTGGGTGCGTCGCCCACCCGAGGTGCTGGGTCGTCGTTCAGCGCGGCGACCTCCTCGTCGGTGCCGCCGCGCCGTGGTGCGCTGTCGACCGCGGCGGTGACCCGCTGTGGATCGGTGGCTGTGGGCAACGGCGGTTGCGCGTCGGTGACGTCCTGCGGTGCGGCGGTCGGCGAGTGCGCCGTGTCGACCGCGTCGTGCACGTCGTCGAACTCATCGGAGCCGTCGGCCGGCAGCGCCGAGCCGTCGTCCTGACCGTGCCGGTCCTGCCCCACGACCGGGACCGCGGTGCTGGGACCGTCGGCATCGGCGGCGCCGGCCTCCACCGGCTCGCCGGCCGGCATGGCCGACGCCGAGTCGGGTGTCGGGTCGGCGGCCGAGCCGTAGTTGGTCGTGGTGTGCTCGGTGCCGCGGGTGAACTCGTTGGTATCGGCGCCGCCCGCCGGTGCCGTCTCGGCGCTCATGGCGGAGCCGGCGGAGCTGTCGCGGGGTTCGGTGTCCAGGTCGGGGCGTGTCGGGGGCGTCGACGCCATTCCCGGCGGCGGGCCCGACCGGTCCTCACCGGACGCGTGCCGTCCGACCGATGGCTGACCGGCGGCGCTCCTCGCGCTCCTGGCACGCATCAAGAACCAGATGATGAGCGCGATGATGATGATCGCAATGATGATCCAAACCCACACCATTTTGACCGACTCCTTTCCTGGAGAACGTCGACGGATGTCGGCGTCCGGACACGGACACCGATCATCATTCCCTTTCTATCCCTCCTTAAGCTGGCGGCCGTGTCAACACTCTTCCGTCACCCGCGCGTTTTCACCGGAAACGCCAGCCAGCCCTTCGTGTCCGGGATCCTGGTCGAGGACGACCGGATCACCGCAGTCGGTGACGCCGCCGAGCTGACCGCCATACATCCGTCGGCCACCGTCGTGGACCTGCCGGGAGCGTTGGTGTTGCCGGGCATGCACGACGCCCACATCCACACCGCGGGCATTGCGCGGTCGCTGGTGGCGGTGGACCTGCGTGGCGCGCGGTCGCTGCAGGACGCGCTCGAGCGGGTGCGCGAGCACGCCGAGCTGCTGCCGCCGGGCAGCTGGATTTTCGGCGGTCGGTGGGACAGCAACAAGTGGGAGCGTCCGGTGCAGCCGACGGCTGCCGATCTGGACACTGTCAGCGGCGACCACCCGATCGCGCTGTCGACCATCGACGGGCACACCATGTGGGCCAATTCGGAGGCGCTGCGCCGCGCCGGCATCGACGCGCGATGGCCGGACCCGCCCGGCGGTATGGCGGTCCGCGACGCCGACGGCAATCCGACCGGCATCCTGCGCGAGGCCGCGCAGGACCCGATCGGCGAGATCGCGGCCGGCCCGGACGCCGGGGACCTGCGGCAGTTGCTGCTGGCCGCACAGACCCACCTGCTGTCGGTCGGCCTGACGGCTGTCACCGATCTCAACGGCGAGGAGGCGCGAGCGGCATACCTGGCGATCAAGGACGCCGGCGAACTGGCGATCCGCGTGGTCAAGGCGGTGCCGATGGAGGCCCTGCAGTCTGCGATCGCGGAGGGGCGGCGCACCGGTGACGGCGACGACTGGTTCCGGGTGGGGCCGGTCAAACTGTTCAGCGACGGTGCGCTGGGCTCCCGCACCTGCCACATGAGCCGTGGTTTCGCGGACGACCCGAGCAACCGCGGTATGGAGGTGATGACCCACCAGCAGCTGTATGCCGCCGCGCACGCCGCCGTCACCGCCGGGATCGCCGTCGCCGTGCACGCGATCGGTGACCAGGCCAACCACGTCGTGCTGGACGTCTTCGAGCAGATCCGCCGCGAGACCGGCAGCACCTTGCCGTTGAGCATCGAGCACACGCAGTTCCTGCAGCCGGGCGACGTGGCGCGGCTGCGGACGTGGGACGTCACGGCGTCCATGCAGCCGACGCACTGCACGAGCGACATCGACCTGGTGCGGGCACTGCTGCCCGAGCACGACCTGGTCGCCTACGGCTGGCGCAGTGTGCTGGACTCCGGCGCGGATCTGGCGTTCGGGTCCGATGCTCCGGTGGAGGAGGCCAACCCGTTCCACGGCATCCACGCGGCGGTGACGCGGCAGCGCGGCGACAGCACGCCCGATGGCGGCTTCCAGCCCGCTGAGCGCGTGACGGTGGCCGAGGCCATCGCCGGCTACACGACCGGCCCGGCGAAACTCACCGGTGCCGCGGATCACCGCGGCACGTTGGCCGCCGGCATGCTGGCCGACTTCATCGCGGTCGACACCGACATCACCGACCCGGCGATCCTGGCCGACGAGCCGCTGCGCATCCGCGACACGCAGGTGCTGCAGACGATCGTCGGCGGTGAGACCCGCTGGCAGCGGGACTGATTCGCGCCCGCGACTGATTCAGTCGTTTCCGACTCCGGGTGCTCGGGTCCAATGGGCCCACGTGATGTCGATGAGGGTGCGTTCGATGTGTGATCGGGTCGGCGGCGGCAAACCGGGTGGACTTGGCGGGTGACTCGTTGCCAGGAGGCCGCCCGTCGCGACGGTGGTCTGCGTGGCATCACCGCTCACATGATGATCCGGGTGCTCCTTGACGTAGTTGCACCGCTCGCAGAACCCTTCGCCGTTGCGCTCGGACGTTTCGCCGCCTTCGGCGTGCGCTTTGATGTGATCGATGTGTCGGATCGGCGCCGAACAGAACGGGGTGCGGCAGGTCTGATCGCGCAGTTTGATGAACTTCGCCAGGAGACCGGTGTAGGTGCGGCCGCGGCGCTCCATCCCGACAAGGTCACCGGAGCCGGGGAAACTGAACAGGCGCCGCACCCGCACGTCCTGCTGCGGATCGATGACCCACTCCCGGGCCAGGTCCGCCGGGATCGGGCCGTAATCCGGGATGTATGCCGGGACATCGCCGGTCAGGCTGTCGAGCGGCATCACGAGGTTGACCTCGACATGAGCGCCGTCTGCCGGAGAGCGGCCGGTGACACGTTCGACGAGCGTGTCGGCCATGACCTGACCACGCGGGTGCTCTGGTGTTGCAGTGGCATTCGCGACTGCGGACAGCGCGGCATAGCAAGCCACGCCGCCCTTGACCGGCAGCAGCGCGGTCAGCCGCGTCATACAGTCCGGTGCCGGCCGCAGGGTGACCCGACGCTCGGACTCGGCTCGCGCGCGGCGTGCGGTGACGGCCTCGGGGTCCAGCCGGTAGGCGTGCTCCCGAGCCGAGGACTCCAAACGCTGGTGACTCACGGAGCCCAACTGGCCGGCGATCGCAGCGTCCACCGCACCACGGTCTTCCCGGCTGAGGCACGCGGTCTCGCGGCACAGAGCCGTGGCATCCCACTCGGAGATGACGCCGGCTGCCAGCGCGTCACGCGTGTGCGGCATCTCTTCGGTGACGGCATGTGCCAGCCCCAGTAGCCGCGAACCCGCCTGTGGGGCACACCGGCGCGCGAGGGCGACGTCGGAGCCGACCTTCCTGGCGGTGTCCGCCGCCTTGATGCCGCGGGGAACGTCACGCGCCTGTTGTTTCTCGTGCACCGCCACCGCAAGGCGCGCCTGCCGGGCGGCCAGGGCGTTCTTCAACTCCTCACATGCCCGCAACTCCGCCAGCAGGTCATTGGTGTCGATCTTCTCGTCCAATCGGTCATGGAACGCGCGCAGCACAGTGGCATCGAGAACGTCTCCGAGGTTCTCGATCACATCCACAAGACTATCGCTCATGTGTTCGAGTATTTCACGAATTACCATCAACCACAACGGGTTTCGGAAACGAACGTTATCCACATCCCCCTATTTCCGCGATCGTTGTGCACAGTCAGCAGGACAGGGATGTGGACACAGAGTCGCTTTCTTCCGATCCGTTACGCCGACTCCCCTCCGGCGTCTGTTCAGTCAGACGCCAACGCCCAGCCACCGACCAGGTACGCGGTCGTGCCAGGCACCCGTACCGACACGGCGGCCACGAAGCGCCCCAGGTCGTATGACGCGAGCCGCCGCTCGGCTTCAGCCGGCACGAAGAATCCAAACCGGTCTCCTCCAACAACTCCCGTTGAGCGCCGGCATGCGGCGCTTCGTTGTGCTCGACAATCCCTCCCGAGCGCAGCCAACCGTCTTTGCAGGCTGAGCGGCCGTCAGTCCTGGATCCTCGCCCACGGCTGCGCCTGCTCGATCTGCAGCGCCAGCCGCAGCAGCATTGACTCGGTGCCGTGGTGGGACGACAGCATCGCGCCGATCGGCAGGCCGGCGTCGGTGAGCCCGGACGGGACGGAGATCGCCGGGCCGCCGGTCGCGTTGTGCAGCGGCGTGAAGCCGGTGTAGTCGACCAGGCGGCGGAAGTGCTCCTCCGCGGGCAGCTCCGCGCCGAGATGACCGAGCTTGGGAGTGGTGTGCGTGAGCACCGGACTGAGTACGACGTCCGGACCCTTGGCGAAGGCGACCCGGGAGGCGACCGACGATGCCAGCAACCGGCTGATGAAGACCGGGGCCTTCCACAGCCGGCGCCTGCCCTGCTCGGCGAGGCCCAGCGTCAGCGGCTCGAGCTTGTCGCGGTCGAAGCCGGGGCCGAACATCCGCTGGCCGCCGGACACCGCAGCCATCGCGAGGAATCGCCAGTAGTCCACGAAGTCGTCCTTGAAGAACCCGGGCACCGGCAGGTCGTACGGCTCGACCCGGTGGCCCAGCGTCTCCAGCAACCTTGCGAGCGCTTCGACGGAGGTGCGGGTGGCGGCGTCGGTGGCCGGCGCGACCGGCGAGTCGAGCAGCAGCCCGATGCGCAGCGGCCGGTCGACGGGCCGGTCGACGCCCTCGATGGGCGGCAGCAGCCGGTTGCGGTGGACGCGCTGTGCGGCGAGATAGAAGTTGGCGACGTCCCGCACGGAACGGGCGAGCACGGAGTCGGTGACGATCCGGACGGGCATGACCTCCCCGCCGTCGGTCACCCGCAGCCGGCCCCGCGTGGGCTTCAGCCCCACGAGTCCGCAGACGGCGGCCGGGATCCTGATCGAGCCACCGCCGTCGTTGCCGTGCGCGATCGGCACCACGCCGGAAGCGACCCAGGCCGCCGACCCACCGGAGCTGCCGCCGCTGGAGTGGTCCAGGTGCCACGGGTTGTGCGTCCGGCCGGTGAGCGTCTCGGTGGTCGCCGTCCAGCCGAACTCCGGCATGCTCGTGGTGCCGATCGGGATGATGCCGGTCTGCCGGAACTGCGCGGCGATGCGGCCGTCCTTCGGCTGCGCCGTGGGCGGTATGGCGGCCGATCCCTCGGTCATCGGCATACCGCCGACCTTGATGTTGTCCTTGAATGCCGCTGGTACGCCGGCGAATTCGGCGGCGCCCGGGTTCTGTGCGCGTTGTCGCGCACGGTCGAAGTCGGGGTGCCGAAGCGCGTGCAGGGCGTCCTCGACCCGGTGGCTGCGCTCGATGGCGGCCTCGACCGCCTCGGCGGCGCTGATCTCGCGGTTGCGGATGCGCTGGGCCACGCCGGTGGCGTCGAGGTCGCCCAGCGCGTCGTCGATGAAGGCGTGGACTCTGGTCGCCGGCTGCAGATCGGTCACCCGATCAACTTACTCATCGGTCAACTCGCGAGTAGCGCTTCGTGGAAAGAGGGTGCAAGCTGCGGACCCGGCTCGGCGCTGGCTCACCGGATCCGCAGCCGCACCAAGGGGTCATCACACAAGGGAGAAATGGTGACCCGACAGGTGACCGGGAGGGTGTCCTCCCGGTCACCTGGCCTCGAGGTGACGGTGCGTCAGTCGATCACTTGACCCACAGCTGCGACAGGCTGGGCATGCTGATCAACGGGTTCATCTCGACGTTCTCGACGTTCGAGCCGAAGGTGGCCGTGTTCATCGAGTAGTAGTCCGGCAGCGACGGCAGGTACTGGGTCATCAGTTCCTTGTCGAGCGCCGCCCACTTCGGTGCCGCAGCGGCCGGCGACAGCTGCTCGATGGCTGCCATCTGCGTGTTGACCGCGGCGTTCTTGAACTGCCCGACGGACAGACCGTTGGGTATGCCGGCACCGTTGAACAGCACCGGGTAGACCGAGTCGCCGGTCGGCCAGTCGTAGCACCAGCCCGGTGTGCCCTGGCCCATGTTCACCGGAGCGTTCGGGTCGGCGATCTTCTTCTCGAACTCCGCGGTGGACACCGGGATGTCCTTGACCTTGAACCCGGCGGCCGTGAGGGCGGCCTTCAGCGCGTTGTTCGCGGCGACCTTGGTGGGCTTGTCGCTCTGGTAGTAGTACGAGAGCGCGAAGCCCATCTTGCCGGCCTTCTGCAGCATCGACTTGGCCTTGGCCGGGTCGCCGTTGCCCTGCCCGGTGGCGTACGGCAGCGGCGTGTACTTCTTGAAGCCCTGCAGGCTGGGCGCCGCGAAGGTCGTCGCCGGCTGGTAGTTCAGCTGCGAGAGACCCGCGGCCTTGCGCATCTCGTTGTACGGCCAGGCGTAGCCGATGGCCTTACGGATGTTCAGCGGGATCTTGCGGCTGTCGAGTTCGTCGAAGTACTCGCACGAGGAGGAACCGATCGCGAACTGGTTCTTCTGCGCCCCGGTCACCTTGCTGGCCAGCGAGGCGTCGATCGCGTCGATGTTGATGGTGTTGGTGCCGGTGCCGCTGTTGGACAGGATCCGCTGCTGCGACGGCAGGTCGACGACCGAGAAGTTGATCTGGATCGTGTCGGGGTAGGCGTTGCGCACCGGGTCGGTCTTCGGGTCCCAGTTGGTGTTGCGGGTCAGCACCATCTTCTGGCCGATGTTGTAACTGGCCACCTTGTACGGACCGGTGGTCAGCGGCTGCTTCTGGTAGTTGCTCTTGGTGTCCGCGCTCTGCGGGATCGGGCTGAACTCCGGGAAGGACGCGAAGTAGTTGAACGACGGCAGCTTCTTGGTCAGGTGGAAGACCAGCGTGTCGTTGCCCTGGGTGGTCACGCCCGGGAAGTTGGCCTTCGGCTGCTTGAACGGTCCCTTGTAGGTGCTGCCACCCTTCAGGTACTGCATCTGGTAGTTCGTGCCGTTGGCGGCGACGCTCTCGGTGGCGAAGGACCGCTTGATCGCGTAGACGAAGTCCGCGAGCTTGACCGGCTGGCCGTTGGAGTACTTCAGCCCGGGCTTGATCTTGAACGTCCAGGTCAGCCCGTCGGCCGACGGCGTCCCGACGTTGGTCGCCATGTCCGGCACCAGCACGGGCTTGCCGTTCACGATCTTGTACTGCGTCAGCGTGCGGTAGAGATACTGCGTGGCATACGCGTTCGAGTCGATGTAGTAGATGCCGGAGGGGTCCATGGTGGGCGGGTTGGACCCGTCGTCGATGTAGAGCGTGCCGCCCTTCTTGGCACCCTTGACCGCCGGCGCCGGGCCCTGGAGGTTGGGGTTGGTGGCGGCGACGGCCGCCTTGGTCTGAGCTGCGGCGGCCGAGTTGTTGCTGCCGCCGCCACCGCTCTTGCTCGGCGACCCCCCGCTGCCGCAGGCAGCCAGCGACAGAGCTGCGGCACCCGAGGCCGTGAGCGCAACCAATTTTGTCCAGCGCATGGTGTTTCTCCTTGTCGTCACTCCCCGGTTCGTGCCGGGAAGAGCCGGTTCATCACTCCATTTCTGCTGACTGGGCATGGCTGTCCGCCCCCCGGCGCCGATCGCTCAGTCAGGATGTGAAACCGACTAGCGACCATCGTGAGAGCGCTTCATGCGCAGCCGCTGGGAGCTACCTGCAAGGAACGAGTTCGATACCAAGTCGTGACCTGCACGTTCGCGCCGTGGGTGTATGCCGCCCGGCGGCGCCTCTCGGTTCAGCCGACGCCCGAACCGGAGCGTGCGCCGGCCGCCGCGGTCACGGCATCCCATACGCGCACCCGGTCCTGGTATGCCGGGACCTGCGCCAGTCCGTCGTGTGCGACGGCCGCACCGAGCCAGCCGAGCAGCGCGGGTTCGGCACGGTCCACGAAGACACGCAACTCCGGCTCCGGCAGGGCCAGCACCCGCCGGCACAGCCGTGCGTTGGGCACGAAACGGCGCCCGTCGGCGATGTCCAGCAGGTCACCTGCGCCGACGACGGCCGCTTCGTTGAGCACCGACTCGATCTGCGGGCAGTCGGCAAACCGTGCCGCGTCGACGACATACAGGTGACGGACGTCGCCGACGCCGGCTTCGAGGAGGCAGCGATCCATGGCGCGTTCGTGGTTGCCGGTGACCCGGATGTCGTCCAGTGCGAGCACCAGCGCGCCGGTGACGTCACGCTCCGGGCTCAGGTCGCCGGCCCCGATCGCGGTGCGCCGGTCGGCCGCGGTCATCTGGGAGTAATCACCGTTGCTCACGCCCCGCCGGGTGATGCGGAAGGTGCCGATCTGCAGGTCGGGGCGCAGCAGCCGCAGCTGCTGCACGAACGGCAGCAACAGGCTGTATGCCGCCGGCGGCACCCGGTCGAAGGCCGAGGTGGTGACCAGCACCGGCCGGTCACCCAGGCGTTGCGCGGCCAGTGCCGCGAGGGCTACCGCGAACCGGCGACCGGCTGCCGCGTCGCCGTGCTTGAACCGGGAGTAGCCGCGTGCGTCGACCAGTGCTGCGTCCGGCAGCCCGCGCTCGGACCGTAGCTGTGCCAGGCAAATTCGCTTCTCGCTGGTCGAGTAGGGCGAGGCGCTAGCCGAGCCCGTATCGAGACCCGAGACGTCAGCCATGGCGAACCCCTTCCGGTGTCGCTTGCATCCGCCGCTCGGACTCGGCGCACAGCGCGGCGGTTCCCGCGGGATAGCCGGCCAGGAAGTCGGCGCCGGTCGCCTCGGCGTCGGCGCGGAACTGCTGCACCAGCTCGGTCGGGCAGGCGGCCAGGAAATCCGCCGCGTCGGGATCGGCGAGCAGCCGCTTGAGGAAGCGGATGGTCGGCACGAAGTCGCCGCGCCGCACCGACGGCAGCATGTCGTGGATCGAGCGAACCTGCGCGTGATTGAGCGCTGCCTCGACGCGCGGGTCCGCCGCCAGTCGCTCGTCACAGGTGGCCACGTATGCCGTGACGATCTGGCCAATGCCGTTGTCCTGCAACAGATCCATCATCACCTGCTCAGCGAGGCCGGTCACCCGGACATCGTCGACCACAATCGCGATTGCGTCGCGGACAGGCTCGACCAGCCGGAAACCGATGGATGCCAGTTCTTTTCGCCGATCCTGCGCGGACGACGCCGCATAGTCGATGTGGGTCACCGAGTCCTTGTGCACGTGGAGGACACGCGCGGGCGTGCGTTGACCGCGCGCCTCGTTGAGGACGTCGCACACCACGGAGGCGAGGTAGAAGCAGGCCGGCTTGGCCTCGAGATAGGCGACCGGCAGCACGATCGGCCGACCGGTGGCCAGCAACCACGGCACGTCCTCGACGAGTGCGTTCGCGAGCTCGGTGCCGAAGCCGCGGATCGACGGCACATCACCGTGCTTCATCAGCGAGTACGCCGCGGTGTCGAAGAACATCCCGGTGTTCATGTCGATCGGATGCGCTGCGGTCCCGGTCAGCGGGTGCGCCGCCACGTCGACGAGGGGGGCGGTGATCACAGCGCCTCCAGCACGGCCAGGGTCGAGACGCCGTCGGGCCGCACGAGCGCTGTCGTCATACCCGCGGCCTCGGCACCGGCGACGTCAGCGGCCGGGTTGTCCCCGATGTGCAGCACCTGCGCGGCCGGCACACCGAGCACGTCGCACGCCGCCTCGAACATCCGCGGGTGCGGCTTTGCGACGCCGAGTTCGTTGGAGAAGACACCCGGCACTGCGCCGAAACCGGCCACCGCCAACAGCTTTCGCATCAGCTCACCCGGCAGCATGCCGGTGTTGCTGGTCAGCACCACCGGGAGCGGCAGCGCCGACACCGCCGCCGGAAGTTCCACGTGCAACGGCCGCGGCGGATGGGCCAGGGCGAGGGTCTCCTGCGCGGCATACAGCTCGGGGACCCGGGCAGCGACAGCGCCGGTGGGCCGGCCGAGTGCGAGCAGCGTCGCCTCGATGCGGCCGCCGAACCCGGTGTCGACGCCATCCCGCACGCAGCGGTCGTCGACGTCCCGGTCGGCCTGCCGCATCGCCGCGTCGAAGACGTCGATCGGCACCTCCGGTGCGACCGCGTCCCGCAGCATCGCGTTGCGCGCCGGCTTGAACGCCGGGTCGCTGCCGAGCAGCGTGCCCCAGATGTCGAGACTGACACCGCCCGGTCGCGCTGATCGCATGCCTCCCCCTCGCGTGGTGTCAGAGCACGCTGAGCGCCAGCGGCTCGAGGTCGCGCGCGGTGCGGCCGTTGCCGGGCGCGCCGATGGCGGTGAAGTTCCAGCCGGCCGGCGTGCGGGACACCCGCGCCATCACCAGCGCGGTGTGCGTGCCGGAGCCGGTGAGCTGGAAACGGGCCAGCTCGGTGTCGTTCGCCATCGAGTCGACGACACGCACGAAGGCGTTGTCGATCTCGGCGAAGTTCTCGCCGCTGTAGGAGTTGACGACGAAGACGATGTGCTCGACCGAGCCGTGCACCGCACCCAGGTCGACCACGATCGACTCGTCGTCGCCCTCGCCCTCACCGGTCAGGTTGTCGCCGGTGTGCTGGATGGCGCCGTCGCTGGACCGCAGCTTGCCGAAGTAGACGGTGTCCAGCACCCGACCGCCGCCGACGACCAGCGCCGAGGCATCCAGGTCGATGTCGCGCTGGACCTGCTTGCTGCCGCCGAAGAGGGTCTTCTTGGTGACGACCTTGACGTCCCAGCCCAGCCCCATGCGGACCCGGCTGAGGTTGCCGCCGTCCTGCTTGCGCAGGTCGACGGTCTGGCCCTTGGAAAGGGAAATGCTCACAACTTCGCTCCTTCGATCTCTGCGTCGGCCCCCTCGGCCGCTGCGTCGCGTTTGTTGGCCAGGACCGAGCTGGCCCAGGCGGCGAGGATGAAGGCGATGCCGACACCGCCGATCACGAACTCGCCCAGGTCGTAGCGGATGCTGATGACCAGCATCACCGCGAGCGCGCCGATCGCCCAGTGCGCGCCGTTCTCCAGGAAGCGGTATTCGGCGAGGGTGCCGTTGCGGACCAGGAAGATGGTCATCGACCGGACGTACATGGCGCCGACACCGAGGCCCATCATGATGATGATCGGGTCGGGGGTGATGGCGAAGGCGCCGATGACGCCGTCGAAGGAGAAGGTCGCGTCCAGCACCTCGAGGAACAGGAACATCGAGAAGGCCGCCTTGCCGGCGAGGAGCACCTTCTGCCCGGTCGAGGAGCGCGCGTCGGCCTCCTCGAACTCGTGGTCCTTGGTCTCCTCGCGCTCCTCCATCATCGTGGAGAGGCCGTTGACGGCCAGGTAGCCGATGATCCCCAGCAGGCCGGAGAAGAGCACGATCGAGCGCATCTGCACCGCGGAGTGGACGTGGGTCTCGTGCACCAGCGTCTCGCTGGCGACCAGCAGGAAGATGCCGGCGATGACCACCGAGAGCACGTCGAGCTTGCCGAGCTTCTGCAGCGGGCGTTCGATCCAGGTCAGCCAGCTGATCTCACGGTCCTCGTCGAACATGAAGTCCAGGAAGAGCAGCAGCAGGAACATGCCACCGAACGCCGCGATGGCGGGGTGCGCCTCGGTGAGGATGTAGCCGTAGGTGCCCGGCGTGTGCGGGTCGCCCTTCTCCAGCGCCAGTTGCAGCGCCCGCCACGGGCTGATCGAGCCGGAGAGGCAGACGATGACGAACGGGAAGACCAGCCGCATGCCGAACACCGCGACGATGACGCCGACGGTCAGGAAGATGTTCTGCCAGAAATGGTTGAGCCGGTCGAGGTATTTGGCGTTGACCGCCGCGTTGTCGAACGAGAAGACGATCTCGACCACGATCAGGATCGCGGTCAGACCGACGCCGGTCCAGTTGTCGTAGAGGAAGGCGACCACCAGGACGGCCGCCGTGATGACGAAGTCGATCCGGAAATGCTTCAGGGCTTGCAACAGGTGCTCTTCTCGAGGTGACGGTGACGGGAACGGTGGTCAGTATGACGACCGACACCGGTGTCCGGTTTCGCCGCCATCGTGGAGGTGGCTCCGCCAGGGCCAACGGCGGGCCGCGGCCGAGGGTTCCCGGCCGCGACCCGCCATGGAATCCACTGCTCCCCGATCGGGGCCCCCGCGAAGTATCGGAGGAGCGGAGCGGGGGAGAACTTCGTGGGGATCAGCCGACCTGCAGGCCGAACTGGGTGATGACGCTGGCCAGGCCGCCGGCGAAGCCCTGCGCGATGGCGCGGAACTTCCACTCGCCGCCGTGCCGGTAGAGCTCACCGAAGATCAGCGCGGTCTCGGTCGAGGCGTCCTCACCCAGGTCGAAACGCACGCCCTTGTCGGTGTTGTGCGGGTCGTCGGCGTCATACACCCGGATGTAGGCGTCGGCGACCTGACCGAAGTTCTGGCCGCGGGCGTCGGCCTGGTCGATGGAGGCGACCACGACGATGCGTTGCACGTCCGCGGACACCTGGTTGAGCGAGACGATGATCTGCTCGTCGTCGCCCTCGCCCTCGCCGGTCCGGTTGTCGCCCTGGTGCTGTACGGCGCCGTTGTCACCGGTCAGGTTGTTGTAGAAGACGAAGTCGGCGTCACCGCGCACCTTGCCGGTGTCGGCCAGCAACAGCACCGAGGCGTCCAGGTCGAAGGGCGCACCGTCGGTGGTCCGCGGGTCCCAGCCGAGGCCGACCACGGCGTTGACCATTCCGGGCGCGGCCTTCTCCAACGAGATGTTGCCGCCCTTGCTGAGACTCACTGCCATCGTGAGATTCCTTTCGTGTGGTGACTGTCCGGTTGTCGGCTCGTCAGACGAGCGGGGTGTAGGGGTCGCGCCAGGAGAGCTCCCGGTAACCGTATGCCGCGCACACCTGCTGCAGCGTGCCGGAGTAGGGATCGTGTTCGGCGCGTATGACGAGACGGCCCTCCACGACATACGCCGTCATCAGCGCCTGGGCGCCCAGCGTGGGCCCGGCGACCAGCGGTGCCTCGAGACGCGAGCCGCCGTAGGTGGTGACGGTGACGGTGCCGCCGGGCATCTGCTTGGACGGCCGGGTGGGCACCGCGAAGAGGAGCAGCCGGTGCACCTCGGTGACGCGTCGCAGGTTGACCGCGACGCCGCTGGAGGTGGCCCGGAAGATCGGCCGGCGCGGGTCAGGTCCTTGCTGGGACAGGCCCGGCAGCACCAGGGACTGACGGTCGTCGCCGGTCTCGAAGACGAGGCCGAGCACCACCTCGGAGGGGTTGGGCACCGCGGCCCTCGCCTCCAGTGCGCCGGCCGCCGACTGCATGCGAGTCAGCTCGAGCACCGGCTCCTGCTCGGTCATCAGGCGGCGTTCGTCGGCGCGTATGCCGGGCAGTCCCAGGTCGTGCCGCGGCGGCCGGACGTGCCGGCTACCGCCGGTCGAGGTGGCCGGAGCGCCGGCCGAGCCGGTGTCGAGACCAAGATCGAGCGACGTACCGCCACCCGCGCTGGTCGAGTAGGCCGGAGCGCCAGCGGAGAGCGTATCGAGACCCGCGGGCTGATCGAGATCGAGCGACGTACCGCCGCCCGCGCTGGTCGAGTAGGCCGGAGCGCCAGCGGAGGCCGTATCGAGACCCGCGGGCTGATCGAGATCGAGCGACGTACCGCCGCCCGCGCTGGTCGAGTAGGCCGGAGCGCCAGCGGAGGCCGTATCGAGACCCGCGGGCGCAGTGGACCGCAGGCTGCGAGCGCGCAGGAAGGGCAGATCGGTGCGTTGCGTCATAACGGAACGCCGTATTCCTTCGCGACACCGGCCAGCCCGGAGGAGTACCCCATGCCGAGGATCCGCAGCTTCCACTGGCCGCCGTGCCGGTAGAGCTCGGCGAGCTTGAGCGCGGTCTCGGCGGACAGGCCGTCGGCCAGGTCCACCGAGGAGGTGATCGACGCGCCGCCGTCGAGGTTGAGCAGCCGGACGACCAGATGCTTCAGCTGGCCGAGACTGCGACTGCTGCCGCTGCCCTCGGACAGGTAGAGCACGAAGACGACCTTGGCCACTTCGTCCGGCACGCCGGTGAGTTCGACCTCGACCTGTTCGTCGTCGCTGCCGAGAGCCTGTTGCAGTTGGGCGGTCGACAGGTCAGCCGACACCAGTTGATTGAAGTGGACGACGTGCTCGGGCGAGAGCGCCATACCGTTGTCGCCGACCAGCAGGGTGAGCAGGGTGAGGTTGTCGTCGAGCACCCGCTCGCCGCCGGTCTCCCAGTCCACCCCGAACACCACGCCGGTCAGATCGGGCAGCTCCCGTTGCAGCGCGATGTTGGCTCCCTTGGCCATCGGACTCACGGCCTCCACCCCTTCCACGCCTGCATTTCCCACTACTGTCGTCACGTACTCGCCGGTTTCGGCCGAACCCGGGGCCTTGCTCGCGACTGTCGTCACTTACTCGCCGATGCGCCGGCACAGCGGCGAAAAGGTCACGACAGTCGTCACCCAGTCTCACAGGTCCAGGTCGGACTCGCCGAACTTGTCCTGCAGGAAGCGGCCGTGGACCTGCAACGCCTGCATGTCCCGCATCCGGCTCGCCTCGGCCAGCTGCTCGACACTGTGCCGCAGGGTGGTCAGCTGCTCCACCAGTGCCTCCGTGGCGCGCGCTTCCGCGTCCGGCTCGGCAGCGCGCACCGCCCCGACGTACGCCCGGATCGAGCCGGGCAGGTAGTCGGTCAACGTGCCGTTGATCGCCACCCGCACCCCGATGTCGAGCCGGTCGGCCTCACCGGAGGTCAGCACTTCACGCACCGTGTCGGTGACCGCCCGGGCGAGCACCACACCGATGGTGGGCAGATCGCCGGCGCTGCTGTTGATCTCCAGGACCAGCGACTGGGTCTTGCGCAACAGTGCGTCCACCGAGTCGCCGGACGGGTCGGTGACGGCCTCGCTGACCGCGTCGAAGCGAGCCTGTGTCTGCGCACGCAGTCGTCCGGACGCACCGTCCGGGTCGAACAGGCGTGACAGCAATCCCACGGCTCGGAGCCTACTGTTGACCGCCGGGCAGCTGCTGGTTGCCACCGGTCGGCTGGAATGTCGCAGCCGTCGTGGCGCCGATGCCCTGCGAGCGCATCGACCGCTCGAGGTAGGGCTTGGCGCGCTGCACCTGACCCTCCAGGGCGCCGATGGTCTGCGACATCGACTGCGTCGCGTCGGAGCGGAACTTGTCGATCGCGTCCATGGTGGCGAACACGTTGTCGAACGCCGCCTGCAGCTTGTCGATCTCGATCGTGCTGCTGGCCGCCTGCTGGTTGATCTCGGCGCCCTGGGTGCGCAACTGCTGCGAGGTCTGCTCGATGAGGTTGGAGGTCGTGCTGTTGAGGGCGGTGATCTGGTCCAGGACGATCTTCTGCTGCGCGAGCGCCTGGCTGACGATCACGGCGGTGCGCAGCGCGGCGACCGTGGTGGTCTGGGCGCGGTCGACACCACGGATGAGCTCCTGGTTGTTCTTGCGGACCAGGTCCAGCGCGAGGTAGCCCTGCACCGAGACGGCCATCTGGGTCATGATGTCCTGCCGCCGCTGGCGGACCGCGAAGAGCACGTCGGACTTCATGATGTCGGCATCCTCGCTGCGGCCGGCGGCCTGCAGCTCGCCGATCTTGCTCTCGACAGCGGAGTCGAGCGCCGTTGCCAGCTGGTTGTATTCGCCCAGCTTCTGCATGGCCTGCCACATGTTGTTGCGCTCCACCTCGATCGAGGCGTTGTCCTTGCGCAGCTCGTCCTGGCCGGCCGACAGCGAGCGGATGATCGCGTCCAGGTGGCTCTGCGCCGACTGGTACTTCATGAAGTAGTTCTCGATCTTGTTGCCGCCGGGCAGCCACTTCAGGATCTTCTTGGGCCCCTTGAGGTCGGCCCGGTTGGGGTCCAGATCGGTGATGGTGCGGCGCAGATCGACCAGCGTGCCGCCGACCTTGGACTGTGCGGAGTCCTTGCCGGCCTGCGCGGCCGGCCGCTGCAGCATGCGGTTGGACACGTCGGAGGACCGGCGGATCTCGTTGTCGCCCATGGTGACGATGGAGTTGACCTTCTCGGTGAAGCCCGGCGCCTTCATGTCCATCGCGGTCAGCTCGGTGACGAACGCCTGCGCCTTCTGCTGCAACTCGGTCTGCGCCTCGGGCGCGACCGGCACGGCCTGGACGGCCTGCTGGTCCTGGATCACCGGGACCGGTGTCGGGGCCTCCAGCACCAGGCCGGTCGAGGTCGGTGCGGCGGCCGGCGGCAGGTTGGGCGCGGGTGCCGGTGCGGTCTGCGCGCGCGCCGGGGGCTGCTGTCCGGCAGGCTGCTGCGGCTGCGCCGGCTGTTGGCCTCCGTTGTTCTGCTGGAACTGGTCACCGAGCCCACCGCTCAGATCGAGGTTGGACATGTTGCGAGCCTCCTAGCTGCCGCGGGCGTTCCGCGGACCCCCGAGTGTTCCTCTTACCTTATGTGCGCCGGCGCGTCGGCGTCACAGCCCCGCGCCCGGCGCATCACGTCATACGACCATGCGCGGCGCGGACGCGTTCCACGGCCCGTCCAACGAACGACGCCGTGGGACGATTCCGGACGTGACCTCCTTGCGCATCGCCTTCGTCATCGGCAGCACCCGCCCCGACCGGGTCGGACCCACCATCGCCGAGTGGGCGTTCGAGCACGCGAAGGGCCGCGGGGATGCGGCGTACGACCTGATCGACCTGGCGCACGTCGGCCTGCCGCTGCTCGACGAGCCCGAGCCCGCAGCCGCCCACCGCTACCGGCACGAACACACCAAGCGGTGGTCGCGCCTGATCGACTCCTACGACGGCTTCGTCTTCGTCGCACCGGAATACAACCGCGGGGTGTCCGCTGCGCTCAAGAACGCGATCGACTACCTGTATGTCGAATGGAACGACAAGGCGGCCGGGATGATCTGCTACGGCTCCAGCGGCGGGCTGCGCGCCGGCGAACAGCTGAAGTCCACGCTCGGCGAGGTGCAGATCGCCACGGTGCGCGCGCAGGTTTCCTTGTCTATCTACGACGACATGGTGGACTTCGTGCAGCTCGCGCCGCGCGACTACCAGCTCGGCAATCTGGACGCCATGCTCGACTCGCTGCTGCGCTGGTCGGCGGCGATGCGGGCGTTGCGCGGCGGGCTCGTCCGGCCCTGACTCATCCCCGCAGCACGTCGTTCGGAAAGCCCGGGCTGCGGTGACCGTCGCGGCCGATCATCGTGTCAGCGGCGACCAGCGCGTTGACCACGGCTTCCTCGGTGGCCTGCACGACGGCGTCATACAGCGGGTTGACGGCCGGCCACGGCACGAAGTCCAACCGCTGTATGCCGTCCGGCGGGTCACCGATGCCACTGTCCAGCGCGCCGGCGTTGGCGGTGGAGAAGGCGAGGAAGACATCGCCGGAGAAGTGGCTGCCCGTCGTGCCGGTGCGCGCCAGGCCGAGCGACACACGCCGGGCCAGCGCCTTGCACTGCAGCGGCAGCAGCGGCGCGTCGGTGGCCACCACGGTGATGCACGACCCGGAGCCGGGTGGCGCGCTGCGTGCGGCATCCTGCATCGGGTTGTCGTCCAGCAGCTGGGGTCCGAGCTGCCGGCCGCGGATCGTCAACTGGTGCCGTGCGCCGAAGTTGGCCTGGGTGAGGACCCCGACGACATACGACTGGGCGCCGACGGTGACCCGCCGGGACGAGGTACCGGTGCCGGCCTTGAAGCCGTAACAGTTCATCCCGGTGCCGCCGCCGACACTGCCCTCGGCGAGCGGGCCCGATGCGGCCGCGTCGAGCGCGGCGATCGCCGTCTCCTCCCGCACGTGCCGGCCGTTGATGTCGTTGAGGTAGCCGTCGAACGTCTCGCCGACCACCGGGAGATGCCAGCCCTCCTGCAGTCGCGGATTCCGCGCGAGCGACCACTCCAGCACCCCGCGATGCACCGGCCCGACGGCGTGCGTATTGGTGATCGCGACGGGCAGCGCGAGCGAGCCGGTCTCCTCGATCCAGTGGCTGCCGGTCAGCTCGCCGTTGCCGTTGAAGGAGAACATCCCCGCGGCGACCGACGTGCCCACCCGCTCCCGCCCCAGCGGCAGGATCGCCGTCACCCCGGTGCGCACCGGGCCCTCACCCGGCACCAGCGCGCCGTCTCCCTCGACGAGCGTCGTGTATCCGACCTCGACGCCGGGCACGTCGGTGATGGCGTTCCACCCACCGGGTGTTCCGTCGAAGTCGACGTAGTCGCGTGCTCTCACTGTGCTTCCTCCAGTCCGGTCAAATGGGACGGCGCCGAGCCCGACTCGCACAGTTGCCGCCGAGGCGCACAGCTGCAACTGTGCCACTCGCCGTTTGCTGTGCGACTCGGCGTCCATGCATCAGCAGCGCGCCGATGATCGCGACGGATCGTGCCCGGGTCAGCCGAGGAGCCGCTGGCGCAGCGCTTCGTGCAGGACGATCGATCCCGCGGTCGCGGCGTTGAGCGAGCTGGCCGAACCCACCATCGGGATGCTGATGAGCTGATCACTCGCTTCCCGCCAGGCACGGCTCATGCCGCGGGTTTCGTTGCCGATCACGATCACCGACGGCGCCGCGAGGTCAATGCGCCGCAGCTCCGTCTCACCGCCCTCGTCGGTGCCGAAAACGGTGAGCGACAGGCCGGTGCGGCGTTGTCCATCGATCCAGCGGAGCACCTCGTCCGCGGAGGGAACACGCACCGTCGGCACCGCGAACAGGGATCCGGTCGAGGCACGAACGGCGCGCGGATCATACGGATCGGCAGCGTGTCCGGCGACGACCAGGCCGGTGCCGCCGAAGGCATCCACCGAGCGGATCAGCGTGCCGATGTTGCCCGGGCCGGACGGTCGGTCGAAGACCACGATCAACGGAGTCCGCCCCGGCAGCAGCAACCGGTCCAGCTCGTCCGCCGGCATGCGGACGATCGCGATCAGCTCCGGCGGCTCCTCGGCATCGCGTTCCGCGAGCTCGGCCAGCAACTCCGGCGGCAGCTCGTAGCGCGTGCCCGGCGCCGTGCGCCATACATCGTCCGCCCACCGGCTCGGGCGAGCGCCCACCGGTCGCAGCACCGTGGAGAAATCCCACTTGTGCTCCAGCGCAAGGGTGATCGGCCGCACGCCCTGCACCACGAACTCACCTGCCCGGTGCCGCTTGGTGCGGTTGGTCAGCAGCGCCTGCCACTGCTGGAAGGTCGCGTTGCGGCTCAGGACCCGTTGCACCACTTGCCCATCATGCACGACCTACGCGTCAGTCGGGCGACGGCCAGACGCTGACCGATCCGCGGTCGAGACGCACCCATGCCGTGTCGCCGACGGCCGGGCCGCCGCCGTCCGAGATCAGTTGGTGCGCCTGCAGTTGCAACCCCTGCGGCCACTCGAGCTCGACACGCAACTCACTGCCCAGGTCGGCCACGTCGGTGATCGACACGCGGTGGTCCCCGGTGTCGCCGAGCACCACGCGCTCGGGCCGCACGCACCAGGTGACCGGAGTGCCCGGTGGCAGCGTCGCGCACGTGTCGATCCGCACCCCGCCGGTCACCATCACTCCGCCGGCGCTCATCACACCGCGGCGCACATTGGTCAGCCCGAGCAGCCGGGCGACCTGCGGACTCGCCGGCGCGTCGAAGACCTCCCGCACGGTGCCGGCCTGGGCCACCCGCCCGTCCGCGATGACCACCAGCTCGTCGGCGAGCATGGCCGCCTCCTGCGGGTCGTGGGTCACCAGCACGGTCGCCAGCGCATCACGGCGCTGGAGCGATCGCAGCAACGCCGTGAGCTCCTGGCGCACCGGATAGTCCAACGCCGAGAACGGCTCGTCCAGCAACAGCAGCCGTGGCGACCCCGCGAGCGCCGCTGCCAGCACGACCCGCTGCCGCTGACCACCGGACAGTTCCTGCGGCAACCGGTCCTGCAACCCGTCGAGCTGGAGGCGTTCGAGCCACCACGCGGCCACGCCCGGGTCGGCGCGGACGCCGAACGTCGCCTGCTGCCACGTGGTCCGGTCCGGGAAGAGCCCGTGCTGCTGCGGCACGTACCCGAGCCGCCGCTGCTCCACGGCGGTCCCGTCGAGCTCCACCCCGCCCAGCCGGACGGTGCCGACGCCGGGTCCGAGCAGTCCGGCGAGCGATCGCAGCAGCATCGACTTGCCCGCCCCGGACGCACCCAGCACGGCGATACGCGGACTGCGCGCCGCGTGCGCCACCTGGAGGTGGAAGCCCCCGATCCGGGTGTCGATGTCGAAGGAGACCGGCTGGACGGGAGCAGCGACGGGCCGCGCCGGCGCCACCGACGGGGCCAACCGGCGCATCCTGTCCCGGACGACCCGCGGCAGCCGAAACGTCGCCAGCAGCAGCACGATCGCCGCCACGGCCAGTGCGATCGCGGTCGGCGCCTGCGTGGTCGGTATGCCGGTCGAGGAGAACTGCACATAGGTGAAGACCGGCAGCGTGTAGGGGTGGTAGGCGAGCAGCACCGTGGCGCCGTACTCACCGAGCGCGCGCAGCCAGGTCAGCAGCAGCCCCGCGCGTATGGCGGGGGCGGCGATCCGCAGATCGACCCGGACGAAGCGGGACAGCGGCCGGTGACCCAGGGTCGCGGCCACGTCCTCCAGCTGCGGGTCGATCGCCTCGAACGCCGACCGCGCCGCGATGATCAGGAACGGTGCCGCGACGAAGGTCTGCGCGATCACCACGCCGGCGATCGACTCGGTGAGCCGGCCGCCGAAGCGTTCGCCCAGCCACGTGTAGGGGCCGACGACGTAGACCAGCACGATGCCGCTCATCACCGGCGGCAGCGCGAGCGGCAACTGGACCAGCACACCGACCACCCGGCGCAGCGGACCGTGTGAGTGCGCCATCCAGTGCGCCAGCGGTATGCCGAGCAGGGTGACGATGGTCGCGCTGATGGTGGCGCTGATGGCGGAGGTGCGTGCGGCGTCCAGCAGTCCGGACTCGCCGAACCCGCGGTTGTCCGAGCCCGCGAGCCGGATCAGGAAGGCGACGAGCGGGACCGCGAGGTAGAGGGCGAGCAACGCCCCGAGCAACGGGAGCGGCCCGCTTCGCCGGCGACTCACGTGCCGGGCAAGACCTTGCGGACCGCAGCCGGCACATCGGAGCCGGTCACGGTGGGCGGGGACACCAGCTCGAAGCCGTCCTTCTGCAGGACGGCACGCCCCTTGGGCCCCAGCAGGTGGGCGAGGAACGCCTCCGCGCCGGCTTGGTTCGGAGCATCCTTGACCACAGTCGCAGTGTAGGTCGCCTCAAGCTGCTGGCCGGTCAGCTGCACCATCGGTATGCCGGCGATCTTCGCCTCGCTCGAATAGAAGAACGCCGCGTCCAACTGGCCGGACTGGAGGTCGGCGACGAGCGCCTCCTCCGGGAAGATCGTCTTCTCGTTCGAGGCGATGTCAAGCAGCTTGGGGTGCTCCTTGCCGGCCGCGAGCAGGGCCTTGTGCGCGAGCTTGCCCTTGGGATCGGCGTTCGGGTCGGTGCTGCCGATCCGGAAGCCGGGCAGGGTGATCACGTCGTACCAGGGTCCGGCCTTGATCTTGGCGGCGAACCTGCTCTTCTTGGTGTAGCCGAGCACGAGGGGCGACGTCGCGTAGGTGATGAACCACTTCACCCAGTCGCCGTTCTTCGCCCCCATCAGCTCCGCGTCCGCGTCCGGGCTGGCGCTGACGAAGACGTCGGCCTTGCGCACCTTGCCCTCGATCTGGGCCGCGAGCGCCGTCGAGCCGGCCGAGAAGCCGGCGAACGTGTATCCGGTCTCCTTCTCGTATGCCGGGCCGAGTTGCCGCTCCATCAGCGTGACCAGCGAGCCGGCGTAGAGCACGTTGACCGTCCCGGATCCCGTCGCGGCTGCGGATCCGTCGCCTCCTGATCCGGATCCGCCGCCGGACGACGAGCCGCCGCCGGAGGAGGAGCCGCAGGCGGCGAGTGCCGAAACACCACCGACGAGTCCGAGGGTCAGTAGGGCACGACGCGGGAGACCAGTCATACCCACCGAACCTACCAACGATCTAGTCTCAGTGTGACTAGTCCACGCACAGTGCGGCGAGGAAATCGAGCACCGCCTGCGTCGAACTCAGCCGCCACAGCGCGAGGGTGTGGTCGAAGCTGCCGGACTCGGTGGCCCGCACCGCCGCCCGCAACTCCGTCAGCCGCGCGGCGAAGACCGTGCGTTGCGCGGCGATCAGCGTGCCGGCATCGCGGCCCGCGCGATCCAGCAGCGCCAGCTTCAGCAGCAGCTCCGACCGTGCGTCCCGCGGCCGCCGCACCGGCGCATCGAGCCAGCGGTCCAGCGTGCCGCGACCGCGGGCGGTGAGCTGGACGATGGTCCGGTCGGGGCCGGGCCCGTCGGTCTCCACGCCGACCGGCTGCACCAGGCCGGCATCAGCCAGCCGACCCAGCTCCCGGTAGACGACGGCGCGCTGCACCCGCCATACCCGGCCCAATGCGCCGTCGGCGGCAAAGACGGCCGCCACCGCGAAGCCATGGGTCGGCGCCTCGGCCACCACCCCGAGCACACCGAGGCCGGCGGTGCTGATCGCGCCCGCGTCACCGGCGCGGGCGGCAGGTTTGCTCGGCATGTCTCGAGGGTACGTATGCCGACAAAGATGTGTGCCCCACGGCCTCGGCAAGTTACCGATGTATTTCGCCTGCCTCGCGAATTACCAGGCGCAGCAACGACATACGCGGTCCGATGTGATGAAAAGATGTCCCGGTGACACCTCTCGCCCACGCCGGTCAGGCCGCCTCCCGATCCGGTGACGACGTCCAGGACGTGCACCAAGGTCGCCGACACGACCTCGCGGTCGCCGCGCTGCACACGTGGAGCGAATACGGCTACTCCCACGTGTCGGTCCGCAACATCGCACGGCGCACTCGCTTCTCGCACGGCATGGTGCACTACTACTTCCGCAGCAAGGACGCGCTCGTCGCCGAGTGTGTGCGGATCATCCAGGAGTCACACATCTTCGGGGCCGACGTGTCCGCTGCGGGCGATGTCCCCGCCGTCTCGCGCATCGTCGCCGACGCCATCTGCGACAGCCTGCGCACCCACCGCCGGTTGCACCGCATCCGCTTCGACCTGCGTAACCAGAGCCAGTTCGAGCGCGAGCTGCGCGGCTACGCCCTCGAGGTCGAGCACGCGCATGACGTTGCCGTGCAAGCGATCCGGCGCCGTTACGAGACGCTGGGCTGGACGTTCGACCCGCCCTTCGAGCTGCTGGCGATCCAGGTCGACGCACTGCGCGAGCGCGCCGTGCGCGCCGACCTGCTGGGTGACGACCTGCCGGTGGCCGTCACCCAGCTGCGCACCGACCTGTTGCGGGTGCTGCCCGGATAGCTCAGCTCGTCGGGATGGCGCCCGGCAACTGGTCGCGGGTCAGCTCGCCGGCGCGTGACCTGGCCATGACGTCGCGCGCCTTGTCGGTGGAGTCCCACACGTTCCACAACAGCACGCCCTGCACCACGCCCTCGTCCAGGTAGTAGACGACCGCGGCACTCTTGTCGTCCTTCCAGTCCTCGACCGTGTCCAGCCTGGAGTCCAGTCGGCCGACCGCTTCATAGCCGAAGTCGAACAGGTCGGACCAGAAGATCGGCGTGTAGTCGTACGCCTCGTCGGCGCCGGCCATGTTGCGGCCCGCTTGCTTGCCCATCGCCTCGGCGTTGTCGACGTGCTCCACGCGGCGCCGGCCGAGGAGCGGGTCGTCGTAGTTGGCCACGTCGCCGGCGGCATACACGTCGGTGGCGGAGGTGCGCAGGCGGTCGTCGACCACGACGCCGTTGTCGGTGCCGATGCCGGCCGCCTCGGCGAGCTGCGCGTTGGGGGTGACGCCGATGCCGACGACGACCGCACCCGCCTCCACGGAGCTGCCGTCGCCGACCTGTATGGCGACGCTGTCGTCGGCCAGCTTGCCGTCGGCCACCGTCTCACCGGGGAGCAACCGGACGCCGCGGTCGGTGAAGTCCTGGGTGATCATCTCGGCGATCGACGTCGGGAAGAGACGCTGCTGGACCAGGTCATCGTCGAAGATCATGGTGACCTTCGCGCCGTTCTGGGCGAGGGCCGAGGTGATCTCGGCACCGATGTAGCCGCCGCCGACCGTCGTGACCGGGGTGTCCTTGCCGGCCAGGTCGCGCAGCCGCCGGTAGTCGGCAGCGGTGCGGTAGTAGATGACCCGGTCGGTGTCGGGCAGGTCGAGGGTGCGGGGGCTGGAGCCGGTGGCGAGCAGCAGCTTGCCGTAGGTGACGGTGGCGCCGCCCTGCACCGTGACGGTGTGCGCGCCGGGGTCGATCGCGGTCACCGGGCTGGAGGTCTGCAGGTCGGCCTGTTGCCCGTCGAGCAACCGGCTCTGCTCGAGGGTGGCGTCCTCGTCGAGCCAGAGCTTCTTGGACAGGTCGGGGCGGTAGACCGGACCGTCGGGTTCGGCACCGAGCACGAGCACCGAGCCGTTCTCGTCGAGCTCCCGGATGCCGCCCACCGCGGCCGCGGCCGCGACGCCTCCGCCCACGATCACGTAGTCGTAGTTCTTGCCGTCGAGATCTGCCATGACTCTCCTCGCATCGCTTGCGTCCGCATTGCTGCGCGGTCCTCCTGATCGTATGACGCCAGCAGTCACCGGGGGCAGGGGCGCGGACAGTGGGGCCCTATTCCCGATATCTGCTGTGAATTTTCTTACCGCACAATGGAATCCAGCGGTTTTGCGGCATACCTGAGCAGGTCTATCGTCTGTCCCATGCCGACAACAACACCTGCACTGTCCGTCGCTGCGGCCGGAGAAAGCTTCGCGCCGATCAACCTCGAGCGTCGCGACCTGGGCGAGAACGACATCCGCATCGACATCCAGTGGGCAGGCATCTGCCACAGCGACATACACACCATCCGTGAGGAGTGGGGCGCTGCGCACTTCCCGCTCACACCCGGCCACGAGATCGCCGGTGTGGTCAGCGAAGTGGGCTCCGGCGTCACCCGGCACAAGGTCGGCGAGCGCGTCGGCGTCGGCTGCCTGGTCGACTCGTGCGGTGAGTGCGAGCAGTGCAAGAACGGCTTCGAGCAGTTCTGCGAGCCCGGCTCGGTCGGCACCTACAACAGCGAGGGGTATGACGGCGAGATCACCCAGGGCGGCTACGCCCAGCAGGTCGTGGTCTCCGAGCGTTTCGTGTGCCGCATCCCGGACGGCATCGACCTGGACGTCGCGGCGCCGCTGCTGTGCGCGGGCATCACCACCTATTCGCCGCTGAAGCGGTGGGGCGCCCGCCCCGGCGCGACCGTCGGCGTCATCGGCATGGGCGGCCTCGGGCATCTGGGCGTGAAGATCGCCGTCGCTCTGGGCGCGGAGGTCGTCGTGCTGTCCCGCACCACCGCGAAGTCGGCGGACGCCGCGGAATTCGGGGCGGTCGACCACCTGGCCACCTCGGACCCGGCCGTCTTCCAGGACAACGCCGGCCGCTTCGACCTGATCCTCAACACGGTCAGCGCCGACCTGCCCATGGAGGACTACCTGCGGTTGCTGAAGCCGAACGGCGCGCTCGTCTCGGTCGGTCTGCCCAACCAGCCCTACGAAATCACCCCGGGCAGCCTGATCGGCGGCAACAAGGTCGTCGCCGGCTCGATGATCGGCGGCATCCCGGAAACCCAGGAGATGCTGGACTTCTGCGCCGAGCACGGCATCGGTGCCACGATCGAGCGGATCGACGCCGGCCAGGTGGACGAGGCCTACGACAAGGTCGTCGCCGGCGACGTGCGCTACCGCTACGTGATCGACACCTCCACCATCAGGCCGTCGTAACCGGTCTCGATACGTCACTCGCCGAGCGGCTCGCTCCTACTCGGCCGACGTAGGGTCGATGATCGTCATACCGGCGGGCGTGGCGGTCTCCATGGCCGGCAGCAGCTGCGCAGCCTGGTCGAGTCCGACGACGCGCTCGACCAGGTCCTGCGGAGCCAGCGCGCCGGAGGCGATCAGTGCGAGCATCTCGGGGTAGTCCGCGGCCGCCATGCCGTGGCTGCCGAGCAGGTCCAGCTCCCAGGCGATGACGCGGGCCATCGGCACTCGCGGATGACCCTCCACCGGTGGCAGCAAACCGACCTGCACGTGCCGGCCGCGCCGGCGCAGGCTGAGGATCGAGTCGGCGCAGGCCTGTTCGGTGCCGACCGCGTCGATCGCGACGTGACTGCCGCCGGTCACCTGGTGTACCTGCGCCGGTATGTCGCCTCCGCCCGCCACCAGCACGTGGTCCGCGCCGCATGCGGTGGCCTTCGCCAGGGCGCCCTCGTGGCGGTCGACGGCGACGACCTGCGCGCCGAGCGCTTTCGCGATCAGCACGGCGGACAGCCCGACGCCCCCGGCGCCGACGACCGTCACCCATTCACCGGCCTGCAGCCGCGCCCGGCCGACCAATGCGCGGTATGCCGTCGCGAAACGACACCCCAGGCTCGCGGCCGCCGCGAAGGACACGTCGTCCGGCAACGCGACGAGGTTGGTGTCGGCGGCGTGCAGGGCGACATACTCCGCGAACGAGCCCCAGTGGGTGAAGCCGGGTTGCTGCTGGTCCGGGCAGACCTGCGCGTTGCCGGCCATACACCACTCGCAGTGGCCGCAACCCTCGACGAACGGCACGGTGACACGGTCGCCGATCCGCCAATTGCGCACTCCTGCACCGATTGCGGTCACCACGCCGGCGAGCTCGTGACCGGGCACGTGTGGCAGTGCGATGTCGTCGTGGCCGGCCCAGGCGTGCCAGTCGCTGCGGCAGAGGCCGGTCGCGCGCACCTGCACCACCACGCCGCCGTCGGGGGCGACCGGCTCCGGCGCCTCGCGCACCGTGAGCGGCCCGGCGATCTGCTCCATCAGTACGGCGCGCATGGGCTCGAGTATGCCGAGCCGCGCGCTGCGGCGGGCCGCTCAGTCCTCGGCGTCGAGGTCGTCGTCGGGCTCTTGGTCGTCCGGGCCCTGCCGGCGGCCGCGGGTCAGCACGATCAGCGCTGCGCCACCGACGCCGACGATCGCAATGACGACGATCGCGACGATGGCTGCGGTCGGCGTCCCGCCGCCGCTCGACCCGGCCTTCGGCGCCGCGGCGGCCGTGGACGCCGCAGCGGACCCGGCGCTGGAGGAGCCGGTGCATGCCTTGGGGGACGCGATGCCCGTCGCGGCGGCAGCTCCGGCCTTCGGCCGGTAGGTGAAGGACAGGCTGTCGGAGACCGGGTGGCCGTCCGCCGACACGATCCGCCACGTGACGGTGTATTTCCCGGCTCCGCCGAGCGCGACCGGGACCACGACGGTCCGGTCGGTGACCGTGCCACAGCCGGCCTCGTAGTAGCGCCCGTCCGGCCCCTTGACGGTCAGCTGCGGGGGCGCCGGCCGGCTGAGCACGATGTCGTTGAACTCCAGCGACACCTGCTGCGGCGCCGTGGTGATGGTGCTGTTCGGCTTCGGCGTGCTGCCGACCAGGTAGTCGTGCGCCTGCGCCGCCGGTATGACGCCGAAGACCGCCGACACGAACGCGACCGCGGCGATGAGGCCGCGGCGCCACGTCATACCGGCCCGGGCGGCCGTCACCGGGATCGCCGCGTCACGGCATACAGCGCGGCGAGCAGCGCCACGACACCCACGGCCAGGCCGGCGACACCGAACCAGACACCGCTGTCGGAGGAGGAATCGTCCGCCGGGTGCGGTGCGGCCGCCACCGAGGGAGCGTTCGACGGGGAGGCCTGGCTCGCGGCGGCGCCGATCGTGAGCACCGGTGCGGGGTGCTCCGGCTCCCGCGAGCCCGGCTTCGTCGGGTCGACCCACTTGACGACCGAGCCGTCCGAATAGGTCTGGATGGCCTTGAAACTCACCGACGGCACGTCGGGCACCACACCGACCGACACCGGGAACTGCTGGAACTGACCGGCTTTGATGCCGGCGTCCTTGCCCGCGGTCCAGACGATCTTGGTCGGCGCCTCGGTGATCGTGCCGTCCTCGGTCTTGACCGGCTGGGCCAGCTTGGAGGTGGTGATCGTGGTGGTCCAGCCGGAAACCGGCTGGTAGGAGACCGAGGTGAACGGGTGCTCGGTCGGCAGGTCGACCTCGATCCGGGTGGTCGAGGCGTCGGCCTTCTCGGTGGGCACCTTGAAGACGAGGGTGGCGTAGGAGCCGGCTTCGGCGGTGTCCGGGTTGACGGTGACGTGCGCCTGCGCAGCCACCGGGACGGCCAGCAGCAGCCCCGCGGTGGCGAGAGTGGCAGCGGTACGTCGGAGGCTGGCGGAGCGCAGAGTCGTGGTCACGGCGTTGACTCTACAAGTTGTAGAACACGGGCTGCTGGCCGGCATCAGCGGAATGCCGATTCGCCGGTCAACGCCTGGCCGATGATCAGCTGGTGCACCTCGCTGGTGCCCTCGTAGGTCAGCACCGATTCCAGGTTGTTGGCGTGCCGCATCACCGGGAACTCCAGAGTGATGCCGGCGGCGCCCAGGATGGTGCGGCATTCGCGCGCGATGCCGATGGCCTCGCGCACGTTGTTCAGCTTGCCGAGCGAGACCTGTTCGGGCCGGATCGTTCCCGCGTCCTTCAGCCGGCCGAGCTGCAGCGCGAGCAGCATGCCCTTGCCGAGCTCCAGGGACATGTCCGCCAGCTTCGCCTGGGTGAGCTGGTATGACGACAACGACCTGTCGTAGATCTGCCGGTCCGCGGCATACGCGATGGTGGCCTCGAGGCAGTCACGGGCGGCGCCGAGCGCACCGAAGACGATGCCGTAGCGGGCTTCGTCGAGGCAGGTGAGCGGCCCGCGCAGGCCCCGCACCTCCGAGAACGCCGCGCTGCCCGGCAGCCGGACGTCGTCCAGCACCAGCTCGCTGGTGACGGACGCACGCAGCGACAGCTTGTGCTTGACCTTCGGCGCCGAGAACCCAGGCGTGTCGGTCGGCACCACGAATCCCCTGATGTCACGGGAGGTTTCGCCCGTCTGGGCCCAGACGACCGCAACGTCGGCGATGGAGCCGTTGGTGATCCACAGCTTGTTGCCAGTGAGCACCCAGTCGTCGCCGTCGCGGCGGGCGCGGGTGCGCATCCCGGCCGGGTTCGACCCGAAGTCCGGCTCGGTCAGCCCGAAGCAGCCGATCGCCTCACCGGTGGCCATCCGCGGCAGCCACTCCTGCTTGTGCTCCTCGCTGCCCCAGTGGTGGATCGCGAACATCGCCAGCGAACCCTGCACCGACACCAAGGAGCGGACGCCGGAGTCGGCCGCCTCCAGCTCCATGCACGCCAGTCCGTATGCCGTCGCCGAGGTGCCGGCGCAGCCGTAGCCCTCCAGGTGCATACCCAGCACCCCGAGTTCGCCCAGCTGGCGGGCGAGTTCGCGAGCCGGCAGGTCGCCCGCCTCGTACCATTCGGCCAGGTGCGGCTTGATCTTGTCGGTCGCGAACGACCGCACCGCGTCACGCAACTCCCGGTCGTCGTCACCGATGAGCTGGTCGGTGGAGAAGAGTTCCAGCGGTGTCTGCGTCATGTGACCTGATTATGCGCCCTGCCGGAGCCGAGCTCCTGGGTGCCCAGCACCGCGAGCAGATCGAGCTTCTCGCGACAGTCCGAGCCGGGCCGTGGGTGCAGCAGCACCAGGGTGGAACCGTCGACCCCGCTGGTCAGGTGCTCGCACAGCAGGTCCAGCAGGCCCACCTCGGGATGGATCATGCGCTTCTCGTCGGAGCGTCGGACGGCGACCTCGTGGTCGGCCCACAGCTGCGCGAACTGCGAACTCGTCGCCAACAGATCGGCCAGCAGTGCGGCCACTTCCGGGTCGTCCCCGCGACGTCCGACGGTCGCCCGCAGGTCGGCGACGTGGACCCGCGAGTGCGACTCCCAGTCCTCCCGCGGCACGCGCGCCCGCGACGTCTCGTCGGTGAACCAGCGCCAGACATGGCTGCGCTCGCGGCCGGTGAGGTGCTGCTGGTCACCGGAGATCAGCTTCGACATCCGGTTCTGGACCACGACACGTGCCAGGTCGTCCACGACAAAGGCCGGTGTGTCGTCGAGTCGGTCCAGCAGGTAGAGGACGCCCGGGCTGACATGAGCGCCGGTGCGTTGCCGGGCGGGAGGCGTCTGACCGGCGAGGTGGAAGAGGTGATCGCGCTCGTCCTGCGTCATCCGCAACGCACGAGCCAGGGCGCTCAGCACACCCGGCGACGGATGCGGTCCGCGGCGCTGCTCCAGACGCTCGTAGTAGTCGATGGAGATCGAGGCGAGTGCGGCGACCTCGTCGCGCCGCAGCCCCGGCGTGCGACGCCGGCGACCGGCGGGTAGCCCGACCTCCGCCGGATCCAGCCGCTCCCGGCGGCTGCGCAGCAGGTCGGCAAGAGCAACACGATCCATGCCGTCCACGATGCCGCACGCCGCTCGGATCAACCAGGGACTGCCGGTCCCACGGAGCGTCCGTGCCTCGCGGAGTCGCCGGACGTGACCCACGCTGGAGGGCATGACACCCGTGATCAAGACACTCGGAAAGACCGGTCCCACCGTGAGCGCCGTCGGCCTCGGCGCCATGGGGATGTCGGGCGCGTATGGCGCCGCCGACAACAGCGAGAGCATCCGCACGGTGCACGCCGCCCTCGATGCCGGGGTGACGCTCATCGACACCGGCGACTTCTACGGCTTCGGGCACAACGAGATGGTGCTCGGGCGCGCCCTGCGGGATCGCGAGCGCGACTCCTTCGTGCTGAGCGTGAAGTTCGGCGCGATGCGCGAACCGGCCGGTGGATTCACCGGTTTCGACGGACGGCCGGCAGCTGTCGCCAATTCGCTCGGTTACTCACTGACCCGGCTCGGGGTCGATCACCTGGACATCTACCGGCCGGGCCGGCTCGACCCGGACGTGCCGATCGAGGAGACGATCGGCGCGATCGCCGACCAGGTGCAGCGCGGATACGTCCGGCACATCGGCCTGTCCGAGGTCGGCTCGCAGACGATCCGACGCGCAGCGGCGGTGCACCCGATCAGCGACCTGCAGATCGAGTACTCGGTGCTCAGCCGTGGCATCGAGCGGGACATCCTCGACACCTGCCGGGAGCTGGGCATCGGCATCACGGCGTACGGCGTACTGTCGCGCGGCCTCATCGGGACGTCGGGGGCGGAGCACGTCGGGGACGAGCAGCATGCGGCGTGGCCGCGCTTCCGGGGTGAGAACCTCGAGCACAATCTCGGCCTGATCGGTCGCCTCCGGCCCATCGCCGACCGACACGGGCTCACGGTCGCCCAGCTCGCGATCGCCTGGGTCGGCGCGCAGGGCGACGACGTCGTGCCGCTGGTCGGGATGAAACGGGTGTCGCGCGTGCCGGCCGCCCTGGAGGCGGTCGCCGCCTCGTTGAGTGCACCGGATCTGGCCGAGATCGACCGCGCCATACCGGCGGGTGCCGTTGCCGGGAGCCGCTATCCGGAGGCGCTGATGTCCCACCTGGACAGCGAACGCTGATCTGGGCCGGTGGGACGCGCCGGGCGCTCCAGGACGACGGCCGCACCGGGCAGTCATCGGAAAAGGCGGACCCGGCCGGCCCCGGCCGGCTAGGTTTCACTCGCCGTCACAGACTCCGCGCGCGTCCCGCGCGGGTCAGCCGTCTTGTCTCTCCGGGGGTCCGTCAGTCATCTCCGCATTGTCCCGTGTGCAACAGCTCGCCGTCGCCGGCTCCGTCGGTGCCACCATCGCGGCGGTCGCCGTGCTGGGCGCGGCCGGCTCGACCGCCGCACCCGCCGCTGCGTCCCACTCCGGTGGTCCGCGCTGGTATGCCGCGGAGTCCGCGCCCGCGTGGTTGAGCCATGCCGACGCGTCCCGGGACGGAGCGAGCGGCGCGGCGGATGCCTCGTCCGGCTCCAGCGACGACAGCGGATCCGATCCGACGTCGACCGTCATCTCGCCGGCGCCGACGTCGACCGCCACGTCCCCGAGCACCACCCCGTCGAGCACCTCGTCGAGCATTTCGTCGAGCAGCAGTTCATCCAGCACGGACGGGGGCGAGGGCAACCAGGGCTCGGATCCGCAGATCGTCGACATCAGCGCCACGCCGGGGCCGTGCACCCAGGACGACGTCACGGCCAGCCGCTGGTCGACCCGGGTGACCATCACCAACCCGGCGGACGCGGGGCCCCTGGACTACCTGGCCGTGGCGATCAACTTCGCCAACGACAGCGAGGACCTGAACGACTACCCGCACGCCGGCCCGGTCCACCTGGCGGCCGGCGCCACGGGCAGCGTCGTGCTGACCGGCCCGAGCAACTACTTCCCCGACGCGATCGTGGTCGGCGGCGGCATCAGCGCGGATGGTCAGACGGCCCAAGCCATCGGCGAGGTCGACATCTTCGACCAGCAGGACTTCCTCAAGATCGCGAAGGTCTGCGGCTCCATGACGCCGACACCGGACCCGATCGACTCCGACCCCACCGGCGCGGCCACCGAATACCCGGTCGAGACCAAGACCGTGACCGCCACCGTGACGGTCACCCGGACCATGCCCGGCGGCCCGGCGATGACCGAGCCGCCGACCCCGTCGCCGGTCACCACCCGACTGGGCGTCACCGGCTGACGGCATACGGGCCGCCCGGCGTCAGCGAGCGGTACGCCGCGGGTGCTGCTGGCCCGACCGGCCAGGGCCCGGCACCGGCTCGCCCGCCGGTATGGCGCCCGGTGCGTTGGTGCACTCACACACCCGGCACCCGGTGGAATCGTGCCAGCCCGGGTGATGCCCGCAGTCACACAGCTGTCCTGAGTGACGCAGATGCTTCTTGCCGGGCCATCGCATGGTGTCGAGTCTCGCGTGGTCACCCGCACGTTTGCTGAGCGTTCGGTGTGCGCCGGCCGCGTGCGGCGTGCACCAGCGCCGCGATCGGTGCGTGGTCCGGACCCATCTCCGGGTGCCACTGCACTCCGACGCAGAAGCGGTCGGCGGCCGGGTCGCCTTCGGTCGCAAGCAGTTCCATCGCCTCGATGCTGCCGTCGGATGCCCGGCCGGTGACCGCGAACCCCGGGTGGGTCGCCACCGACTGGTGGTGGTGGCAGGGGCCACGGACCGTGTCGCCCTGCACGGCGGCCAGGCGTGAGGTGCGCTCCAACGCCACGTCGACGGTGCCAAAGACGTCCCCGCCGGGAGAGTGCCCGGTGTGACCGACCTCGTCGGGCGTGTGCTGCTGCAACGTGCCGCCGGCGTGGACCGCCATCAGTTGCATTCCGCGGCAGATGCCCAGCGTGGGGAGCCCGCGCGCGTCGGCCGCGTCGAGCAGGGCGAGCTCCCACGCGTCGCGATCGGGGCGGACACCGCCGGTCGCCGGGTGCGGCACGGCACCGTACCGCTGCGGATCGATGTCGGCTCCGCCGGCGATGAGCAGCCCGTCCAGCCGGGCCACGACCGCCGCGGCCGCTCCGCCCAGGTCCTCACCGTGCACCGGGGCGGGCGTGAGCAGCACTGGCACCCCTGCGTGTTCGACGACCGCGTCGGCATACTGGGCGAACTGTATGTCGGCCACCTGGCGCCATACGCCCCAGGACGCCTCTTCCCGGTAGGTGCTGATGCCGATCAGTGGACGAGCCGTCACAGCGGCGTCACGTAGGCGCCGGAGATGCCGCCGTCGACCAGGAAGGTGTTGGCGGTGATGAAGCTGGCGTCGTCGGAGGCCAGGAAGAGCACCGCACTGGCCATCTCCTCGGGCTCGCCGAAGCGACCCATCGGCACATGCACCAGGCGGCGTGCTGCGCGTTCGGGGTCGGAGGCGAAGAGTTCCTTCAGCAGCGGCGTGTTGACCGGGCCGGGGCACAGGGCGTTGACCCGGATGCCTTCCCGCGCGAACTGCACGCCGAGTTCACGGGACATCGTGAGCACGCCGCCCTTGGACGCCGAGTAGGAGATCTGCGAGGTCGCCGCCCCCATCACCGCGACGAAAGACGCTGTGTTGATGATGGATCCGGACTTCTGCTCCAGCATGTAGGGCAGCGCCGCCTTGCAGCACAGGTAGACCGACGTCAGGTTGACCTCCTGGACCCGGCGCCACGCCTCGAGATCGGTGTCCAGGATGGAGTCGTCCTCCGGCGGGCTGATGCCGGCGTTGTTGAAGGCGATGTCGACCGCACCGTAGGTGTCCTTCGCCGTCTTGAAGAGGGCATCGACCTGATCCTTGTCGGTCACGTCGACGTGCACATAGGTCGCGACCTCGTCGCCGCCGAGGTCGGCGACCAGCTGGGCGCCGGCGTCGTCGGCGATGTCACCGATGACCACCTTGGCTCCCTCGGCGACGAACCGCTGGACCGTGGCCAGCCCGATGCCCGAGCAGCCGCCGGTGATCACGGCGACCTTGCCGTCAATGCGTCCTGTCATGGTGTGAGTTCCTCGATTCGGTGGGGTGAACGAAAGCCGGTCATCTCACCGAGAGGACAAGTACCGCCCCGAGAGGACACGAAAAAGGGGCCGTTCTGCCCGCATTGTGGTGTCCGCTCGGAGTGTTTGTTGTCCTCTCGGTGAAGTGGGTGGTCGGGGGGTGGCCGGGGTTGGGTCGGGCCGGTCGGGTCAGTCGGCCGGCGTGCTGGCGAAGAAGACGTTCTTGACCTCGGTGAAGCCGTCCGGTGCGTCCGGGCCGAGCTCGCGGCCGAGTCCGGACTGCTTGAAGCCGCCGAACGGCGTCCAGTAGCGCACCGCGGAGTGCGAGTTGACCGACAGGTTGCCGGACTCGACACCCTGGGCGACACGCAGTGCCCGGCCGAGGTCTCGCGTGTAGATCGACCCGGACAGGCCGTAGTCGGTCCGGTTGGCGAGCGCGATCGCCTCCTCCTCGTCGTCGAAGGTCATCACCGACACCAGCGGGCCGAAAACCTCCTCCTGCCAGGCCGGTTCGTCCACCGAGTGTGCCTCGGCGACGGTGGCGGGCAGCCAGAAACCGCCCAGGTCCGGCACCTCGCCCTGTATGACGACGTCGGCGGCATCGACATACGACCGCACCTTGTCCCGGTGTGCCGCCGAGACCAGCGGGCCCATCTCCGACCGCTCGTCGCTCGGGTCGAGCACCTGCACCCCGCGGACCGCGGGTTCGAGGTGGGACATGAACTCGTCGTATGCCGCACGCTGCACCAGGATCCGCGATCGTGCGCAGCAGTCCTGACCGGCATTGTCGAACACGCCGTAGGGCGCTGCGGCGGCTGCGGCCGGGACGTCGGCGTCGGCGAAGACGATGTTGGAGTTCTTGCCGCCGAGCTCGAGGGTGACCCGCTTGATCTGCTCGGCGCAGCCGGCCATCACCTTCTTGCCGACCACGGTGGAGCCGGTGAAGCAGACCTTGCGCACCAGGGGGTGGGTGACGAAGCGTTCGCCGACGACGTCACCGGCGCCGGGCAACACCGTCAGGACGCCCTCCGGGATGCCGGCTTCGAGGGCGAGTTCACCGATCCGCAGCGCGGTCAACGGGGTCAGCTCGGCGGGCTTCAGCACGACCGTGTTGCCGGCGGCGAGTGCGGGCGCCAGGCCCCATCCGGCGATCGGCATCGGGAAATTCCACGGCACGATGATGCCGACGACGCCGAGCGGCTGACGGAAGGTGATGTCGACACCGCCGGCCGCCGGGATCTGGCGTCCGAAGAGTCGCTCCGGCGTGGCGCTGTAGTAGTTGAGGACGTCGCGGACGTTGCCTGCCTCCCACCGCGCATTGCCGATGGTGTGGCCGGCGTTCCTGACCTCGAGTCGGGCCAGCTCCTGCAGGTGGTCGTCGACGACGGCCGCGAACGCCCGCAGCAGCCGGGCGCGTTCGCCGGGCGCGACCGCCCGCCAGGAGCGGAACGCCTCGTGGGCGCGTTCGATCGCCGCGTCGGTGGTGGCGAGGTCGGCGAGCTCGATCTCGGCGAACGCCTCGCCGGTGACCGGGCTGATCAGGGTGTGACTGGTCAATGCTGTTCCTCTCAGAGCCTCTCGAAGCCGCGGCGGCGTTCCCAGTCGGTGACGGCGGTACCGAACGCGGCGACCTCGACCTCCGCCATGTGCGCGTAGTGGTCGACGACGTCGTCACCGAGCGCGGTACGGGCGACGACGGAGGACCGGAACACGTCCCCCGCCGCGGCGAGGTTGTTCGGCACTCGCGGCTTGTCCGTCTCGTAGGCGTTGCCCTCGACCGGCGCCTCCAGGGTCAGCTGCTGCTCGATGCCGTGCAGCCCGCCGGCGATCATCGCGGCCAGCGCCAGGTAGGGATTGACGTCCGCGCCGGGCACGCGGTTCTCCATCCGGGCCGCCGCGCCGTGGCCGACCAGGCGCACCGCGCAGGTGCGGTTGTCCTGCCCCCAGCCGATCGTCGTCGGCGCGAAGGTGCCGTCCGCAAACCGTTTGTAGGAGTTGATGTTCGGCGCATAGAGCAGGGTGAAGTCGGCCGCGGTCGCGAGTACGCCGGCGACGAACTGCTCATAGAGCTCGCTGCGCCCGCCCGGGCGGTCGTCGTCGGTGAAGACCAGCGAGCCGTCGTCACCGCGCAGTGACAGGTGGATGTGGCAGGAGGAACCCTCGCGCTCGTCGTACTTGGCCATGAAGGTGAGCGACTCGCCACGCTGGGCGGCGATCTCCTTGGCGGCGTTCTTGTAGAAGGCGTGGTTGTCCGCGGTCACCAGCGCCTCGTCATACAGGAAGCCGATCTCGTGCTGGCCGAAGTTGCATTCGCCCTTGGCCGACTCGACGTTGAGGCCGGAGTCGTAGAGCGTGTTGCGCAGCCGGCGCAGCAGCGGCTCGATGCGGGCGGTGCCGAGCAGCGAGTAGTCCACGTTGTAGCGGTTGGCCGGGGTGAGCCGGTGGTAGTCGCGTTCCAGGGCGTCCTCGTAGGAGTTCTCGAAGACGATGAACTCCAGTTCGGTGCCGGCGTACGCCTTCCAGCCGCGGTCGGCCAGCCGCTCCAGCTGGCGACGGAGTATGCCGCGGGGCGACGCGTCGACCGGACGGTGGTCGGGCCAGACCAGGTCGCACTGGATCATGGCGGTGCCCGGCTGGTGCGCGACCCGGCGGGTGGTGTCCCAGTCGAGGACGAACTCCATGTCGCCGTAGCCCTTGTCCCACCCACTGGTGGCGTAGCCGTCGACGGTGTTCATGTCGACGTCGACCGCGAGCAGGTAGTCGCAGCCCTCGGTGCCGTCGGCCGCGACGTGGTCCAGGAAGTGGTGGGCGTGGAAGCGCTTGCCCTGCAGGCGTCCCTGCATGTCGGTGAAGGCGGTGACGACCGTGTCGATGTCTCCGGCTTCGATCAGGTGACGCAGTTGGTCCTGCGTCAGATGGCGGTCGTTGCGTAGCGGCATGGTTCCTTCCTTCGGCACGCGTGGGTGCTCATCCGAGTAGTCCGCGCAGCAGCGCCGCGGTGTCCGAACAGTGTTGATGCATCACGCGACTCGCGCGTGACTCGTTGCCGGCGAGGATCGCGGTCACGATCGACCGGTGCTGGCTCGAGGAGTGCTTGATGTTGCGCGGCAGCACCGGGATGGCCTGCAGCAGCGTGTGCAGGTCGTCCTGCGCGGCGGTCACCGCGGTGATCAGCCGGGCCGAACCGGACAACCGGGCGATGGTGAGGTGCAGGATGCTGTCGGCTCGCCGATGGATCGCCTCGTCCGGAGCACCCTCCACCGATGCGAGCGCCATCTCGAGCGCCCGGCGATCGCCGGCACCCACCTCGTCCCGGGCGCAGCGGGCGGCGGCCAGCGCGGCCGCGCCCGGTTCGACGATCGCCCGGAAGTCGAGCGCATCGCGCAGATCATGCTGTCGGCCGGCGAGCGCCGAGGCGCCGGAGTGCTTTTCGTCGACGGGGACGGAGTCCAGCACCATCGTGCCGCCACCGCGGCCACGCCTGGTCTGCAGCACCCCGGCTGATCGCAGCGCGGTGATCGCCTCGCGGAGCGTGGCACGCGACACCGCCAGCAGGCCGGCCAGGTCGCGCTCCGGCGGCAGCATGCTGCCGGGCGGGTAGATACCGAGCCGGATAGCGATCGCCAACTGTTCGACGCAAGCCTCGAAGGCGTGGTGCGCACGGACCGGGCGCAGCACTGCCCGGTCCAGTCGGTCGCTGCTGCCGGTGGTCGCGCCGGTCGCGCCGTTGTCGAGGCCCGACGGGTCCTTGGTCGTCACGGTGCCGACGGCTCCGCCTCGCGCTGCGCCTCCGGGTCGATGTCACCCTGGGGCTCGATCTTCTTGAGCATGAAGTGGTTTCGGCCTCCGGCATACCAGGTCACGATCGCGAAGACGGCGACGACGAGCACCGCGATCGGTGCGTAGTTGAAGTTGTCGACGGTGACGGGCGATCCGGGCGGCAGGATGAAGAGGATGCAGATGAAGATCACCCAGACGACGGCGATCCAGCCGATCACCGGACTCCACTTGCCGAGATTCCACGGGCCGGGCGTGAAGTCGGGCTGGCGGCGGCGGAGGAACACCGGCACGACATACGCGATGTAGAGCCCGATGACGGCGATCGACGTCACCGCCAGGTATGCCGTGGTGCTGAACAGCGCCGGTGAGGTCAGGATGATCGACAGCACGATGCAGAACCAGATGGAATTGGTCGGCGTGCCGGTGCGCGGGTTGACCTTGGCCCACAGTCGCGAGCCGGGTAGCGCGTCGTCTCGCGAAAAGGCATAGGTCATGCGGGAATTGGCGGTCACCGACGCCATACCGCAGAAGAACTGCGCCATACAGACGATGAAGAGCAGGAACTTCGCCATGAACGGACTGTTCAGCGAGTCGAGGAAGACCTGGGCCGGCGGCAGTCCGGTGCTGGTCCCGAGCAGCTTGTCGATGCCGGCCGGTGAGGCGTTCTGGATGGCGGCGGTGATCGAGAAGAGCAGCAGGAACCCGCCGATCACCGAGACGACGACGCTCATCACGATGCCGCGAGGTGCGGCGAGCGCCGCGCCCTTGGTCTCCTCGGCGACGTGAGCGGACGCGTCATACCCGGTATAGGTGTATTGCGCCATCAGCAGGCCCATCAGCAGCACGTAGGGGCCGAAGGTCCAGCCGGTGCCGTTGTGCCAGCCGGTCAATGTCCAGCCGACCGACTGGTGGTGGTCGGGCAGGATCCACAGCATCGCCACGATGAACAGCGCGCCGGCCACGTGCCACCAGGCCGACACCATCGACAGCAGGCTCACCAGGCTGACGCCGAAGGTGTTGAGCAGGCCGTGCACGATGATGATGCCGACGAACAGCAGGAACGTGCCGGTGGCGGTGACATGGACGCCCCAGGTGAGGTTCATGAACGCCATCCACGTGGTGGCACACCCGAAGTCGATCGCCGCGGTGACCGCGACCTCACCCATGAAGTTGAACCAGCCGACGAACCACGCCCACTGCCGATTGTTGCGGCGAGCCAGCCGGCTCGCCCAGAAGTAGAGGCCGCCGGCGGTCGGGTAGACCGAGCAGACCTCTGCCATCGCCAGCGCCACGCAGACGACGAAGGCGCCGACGACCAGCCACCCGAGCGTGATGGCCGACGGGCCACCCGAGTTGAGCGCGATGGCGTAGGACGTGATGCAGCCGGCCAGGATCGAGATGATCGAGAACGACACGGCGAAGTTGGAGAACGCGGACATGCCGCGGTGCAGCTCTTGCTTGTAGCCCATCTCCGCCAGGAGGCGGGCGTCGTCATCCAGGTGTGCGTGTGCAGAGGTCGAGGCGGAGTCTTGGCTCACGGCTGGCTCCCGTGCTGGACGGACCGAATGGGACCGCGCCAGTGTGGCGCAGGTCACAGCCTTCGGTCAATGGTCCGACTTCATACCTTTAGCTATTTCGGACGCGACCCAACCGAACGGTCTCCCGGTGCAGTAGACCTCATAGGCAGCACGCGGCGAAGGGAGGCGACGATGCCCTCGAAACGTTCTGGCGCCGAGTTGGCGCAAGCGCTCTCCGTATGCCGCCCTGCCATGCACCGCTTTGCGTACGCGCTCGTCGGGCCGGACCACGCGGACGATCTGGTGCAAGACGCCGCCGAGCGGGCCTGGCGCAAGCAGCGGCTCTTCGATGCCAGCCGTGGGAACGCCCAGGCGTGGCTGCTGGCGATCGTCGCCGACCAGGCGCGCCAGCGCTGGCGCAGGCGGCGGCCGGCGTGGGAGGAATTGCACCCGGAGGCGCTCGTCATACCCGATGCCGGCGCTGCGACGGTCGATCTCACGCGTGCCGTCGCCGGGCTCCCCGCCAGACAGCGAGCGGCCGTGGTGTTGCACTACTTCGTCGATCTGCCGGTTGCAGACGTCGCCCACCTGCTGGATTGCGCGCCCGGCACGGTCAAATCCCAACTGCACGACGCACGCGCTGCGCTCGAGCTTGTCCTAGGAGATTCCTATGCCAACGATTGAGGACCGCCTGCGAGACGCGGGTCAGGTATGGCGCGAGCAGGCGGACTCGGTTGCTGGCGAAGCGATCCCGACATCGAGGGTCGCCGGCAGACGGCGGCGAACGCGGCGCACGGCCCTTGCGACCGCGGCGGCCGTTGCATGTCTCGGTGTCGGCATACCTGTCGCCGGTGTGTTGGTTCACCGGGCAGCCGAACACGGCACCGGGCGAGGCGGCGTCGCCGCATCGTGCGCCGGCCCGCAGCTCCGGTTGGGCGAGCAGCCGCACTCCGGCAGCGTCCCTGCGCGGCGGGGGCAGTCACTGATCGTGACCGGCCGCTTCTACCTCGACAGCTGCAACGACACCAACCCGCAGCTACACCCAGCACCACGACCGATCGCCGTCGCGCTGACCCTGCGCCATGGGTCGCACGTGGTCCGGCTCGGGACGGTCCAAGCACACGGTGTCCTCGGAACCTTCCGCACGACGGTTCGTATCCCGAGTGGATTCCCTGCCGGTCCGGCGACGTTGACGACGCGAGCGTCCGGTCACCAGCCATCGGACACCGACCAAACGCCGGTCGAGCCGGTCAGACTGACGATCGTGAAGTAGCCGGGCAGTCTCGGTGAAGCGTCAGCTCTCCGGCAGGTCGGCGAACGCCTGCTTCATGTCGCGGTACCAGCCCATCGACTTCTTCGGGTGCCGCCAGCGACCCTTCATCCCTTTGCGTGCCTTGAGATGTGTTGCGTCGCCGGCCTTCTCGGCATCCTTGAGGTGCTGGTCCTGTGCCTTGATCACGTCGTCGGCCGTCGCGCCGCGGTGCTCGAGGTCGCACGGTCCGCCCAGTTGGCGGCAGGTCATGGTCTTCATCGGAGTGCCCTTTCGGTCGAGTTGCTGTCACTTGTATGACGATCGACGCGCCGCGAGTGTGACCGGCCACGGCTACCCGGCGGAATGATCCCTGGTCTCGACGAACTCGACCCGCCCACCGATGGCGACGGTGCCGTCCGCCCGAGGGTCGACGACGATCCGCGAGGCCACCCCCTGGTGGATCGTCACCGGGCGCTGTAGCAGCGCGCCGAGGCGGATCGCGGCGGCACCGGTCGCCTCGTCCTCGGCGATCCCCATCCGGGTGGGGAAGACCCGCACCCGGACCTCACCGGCCGGCTCGTCCTGCCAGGACCAGACCTGCAGGTGCTCGTCCGGGCCGGCGCCCGGGTGCGCGTCGACCTCCGCCGGCGCATCGAGCCGGTGCATGTCGAACTCCGGCGCCCACTCCGGTCGCGCGCTGATCCAGGTGTCGCGGCCCTCGGTCCACGTCGGGACGTCCCCGGCGGGCGGCCGGAGCACCGGGACGGGCACGCCCTCGCGGCGCAACAACCAGGATGTGCCGACGAGCGGATGGCCGGCCAGCGGCAGCTCGACCGCCGGAGTGTGGATCCACAACTCGCCCCTCGCGGCATCTCGGACGAAGACCGTCTCGGAGAAGCCGAGCTTCGCCGCAACCCGTTGCCGGCGTTCGGCGGACCAGCTGTCGGCATCGAGGAAGACGCCCAGCGGATTGCCGCCGCGTCCGTTCTCGCCGACGAACACCTTCAGCACGTGCAACTGCGTCATCCGACCCCGATCCATGCGGCTGAGTGCCGGTCTCCCGTCAACCTACGAGATCCGCGAGCGTCATACAGCCGAAAGAAATGCCAAAGGCCGGTGGACTCTCGGTCCACCGGCCTTCGTCTCGCGTGCGCGAGGGGGGATTTGAACCCCCACGCCCTTTCGGACACTGGCACCTGAAGCCAGCGCGTCTGCCGTTCCGCCACTCGCGCGAGTGCGGGTCAAGTGTGCCTTGTCCGGCCGTCGAACGCCAAATCGGCACGGTGCCACCGTGGGGACGGCGACTGCGCCGCCGTTGACCTCGCGGGAATCGCACCCATCGCCAGCGCGTATGCCGAGCCGTCATACGCCACACAGTTACCATGGCGTGCGCGGCACGGCCGCCACCCGCAACAGACCCGAGCACGGACACAAGCACCGACACGAGAACCGGACCCCGCACCACCGGAGCAAGGAGGCGAGGCGTGGGCATCTTCGACAAGCTGGAGCGCAGCATCGAGCGCGGCGTCAACGGCGTCTTCGCCAAGGCGTTCCGCTCCGAGGTGCAGCCGGTCGAGATCGCGAGCGCCATGCGGCGGGCGATGGACGACCGCGCGGTGAGCGCGGGCAAGGGCAAACGGCACGTCGTGCCCAACCTCTTCGTGGTCGAACTGTCGACCACCGACTACGAGGGCCTGGTGACCGAGCACGAGGACGAGCTGGCCGACGACCTGATCGCGACCGCGTCCGAGCACGCCGAGAGTCAGCGTTACGAGCCGGGCGGCCCGGTCAGTGTGCAGTTCACCGAGGACGAGAGCCTGGAGACCGGCGTCTTCCGGTTGCGTCCCTCGACCGCACGCCAGGTGCAGCCCGGCATGCACCGGATGCCGGAGCGTATGCCGCCGGCCCGCGATCACGACGACCCGCGCGCGCCGCAAGGGCAGGAGCCGCCGCCGCGCGCCGACCGAGTGGGGGATCGTGGTCTCGATACGCCTCCTCCGCTTCGCTCCCCCGGCTACTCGACCAGCGACGCACAGCGCTCGACCGACAGGTCGGACTACCGGCCGTCGCCGGCGGCGCCCCGGAGGCTGCGGCAGCGGCCGTGGCTGGACGGCGACGGTGACCGCTACCCGCTGCTCGGCGCGATCACCGTCCTCGGCCGCGACGACGACGTCGACGTGGTCCTCGACGACCCGGGCGTCTCCCGGCGGCACAGCGAGATCCGCATCACTTTCGACGGTCCCCACCAGGTCATCAGCATCCGTGACCTCGGCTCGACCAACGGCACCTTCGTCAACGGCGATCCCATCGATTCGCTGCACCTGCACGAGGGCGACCGCATCACCATCGGACGCACGCACCTGATCGTGCACGAAGGCGGGACTCGGTGAGCGAACTCACTCTCACCGCAATCCGACTCGGGTTGCTGGCACTGCTCTGGGCGTTCATCTTCAGCATCGTCAGTGTGCTGCGCGGCGACCTCTACGGCACCCACGTCACCGGCCGCGCGGGCGACCGGCGCAGCAGCGCCGCGTCCCCGCCGCGTGCGGCCAAGCCGGCCCGCCGGGGTCCGACCCGGCTGGCGATCATCGAGGGTCCGATGCGAGGCGGCAGTGTGCCGCTCACCGAGAACGGCGTGCTGATCGGCCGCAACCCCGAGTGCACCCTGGTGCTCTCCGACGACTTCGCCAGCGGCCGCCACGCCCGGATCTACGCGCGCGGCGACAGCTGGATGATCGACGACCTCGGCTCGACCAACGGCACCTTCGTCGGCGGCGAGCGCATCGGCCAGGGCATGCAGTTGCGCGAGGGATCGCGCGTGCGGATCGGCCGGACGGTCCTCGAGGTCAGGAAGTAACCGCCCCATGTCGATCTCCCTGCGGTATGCCGCACGCACCGACATCGGTCTCGGCAGCAAGAGCCGCAACGAGGACTCCGGGTATGCCGGACCCGACCTGTTGGTGCTCGCCGACGGCATGGGCGGACACGCCGCGGGCGACATGGCCAGCTCCACCGTGGTCGCCGAACTCCTCGACCTGGACGGTGCGTCGTTCGCCACCGACGAGGCGCTGCGCCGGCTCGCCGCGGCCGTGCGGGCCGCCAACGCCCGGCTGCGGGCCGAGATGGACGACGACCCCGAACTCGAGGGCATGGGCACGACGCTCATCGCGTTCCTGCGCAGCGGGAACATGCTCGCCCTGGCCAATATCGGCGACTCGCGCGCCTACCTGCTGCGTGACGGCGTCTTCAGCCAGATCACCAAGGACCACAGCTTCGTGCAGACCCTCCTCGACGAGGGACGCATCACCCCGGAGGAGGCCGAACACCACCCGCAGCGGTCCCTGGTGACGCGGGTGCTGACCGGCCGCGAGGACGACGAACCGGACCTGTCGCTGCGGGAGGCCAAGCCCGGTGACCGGCTGCTGCTGTGCTCCGACGGCCTGCCGGACTACGTCGCCGGCTCCACCATCGAGCAGATCGTCACCGGCGACGGCACCCCGGCACAGATCGCCGAAGCGCTGATCGCGATCGCGCTGAAGGCCGCCACCCGCGACAACGTCACGGTGGTGGTCGCCGACGTCATCGGCGACGACGAGGACGGGCCCAGCTCCTCGACCCCGCAGATCGTCGGCGCCGCCGCCGCGCACGACCTCGCCGCCGAGGAGGCCGACGCCCCCACCTCTCCGGCGGCCAAGGCGGCCGCGCTCAGCCGGGCGGCCAACGCACCGGCGCCCCGGCTCGACGACAACGCCGACGACGCGGACGACGCCGCCGCGCCGGTCCTCGCCGAGGAGGGCCCGCGTCGCTTCACCGGGCTGCGCCGCGGCCTCTTCGCGCTGCTGGTCGTCGCGGTGCTCGCCGTCATCGGCATCTTCGGGTATGCCGCCACCCAGCGGCAGTACTACATCACCCAGCACCACGGGAAAGTGACCATCTACCAAGGCATCTCGCAGGACTTCGGGCCGATCAGCCTGCACTCGGTCGACACGGTCAGCGACATCTGGGTCGCCGACCTGCCCAGCTACGACCGCAGCAAGGTCACCGCGGGCAGCCTGACCGCGGACAGCCGCCAGGCGGCGATCGGCATCGTGGAGAATCTCCGCTCCGACATGGTCACCTGCCAGGCACAGGCCGCCGACGGAAGCAGTTGCTGAGCGTGAGAGCCAAGATCGCCGCACCCAGGACCCGGCGCAACACCGAACTGGTGTTGCTGCTGATCGCTGTCGCGATCGTGCTGGTGGCCTACGCGAATGTCGGTCTGGCAGTGAACAACTCGTTGCCGGTCGACTTCTACACACTCGGCGGCGGCTTCGCGGTCGTGGCGTTCGCCTTCCACCTGGTCCTGCGCTGGAAGGCGTCATACGCCGACCCGGTGCTGTTGCCGATCGTCACCCTGCTCAACGGGCTCGGTCTGGTGATGATCCACCGCATCGACCTGGCGCCCGGCTCACCGCATGCCGCGCCCAAACAGCTGATGTGGACCGCCGTGGCGGCCGTAGCCGCCGTCGCGTTGCTGTTCTTCGTGCCGGACCACCGCCGGCTGCGGCGCTACACCTTCATCTTCGGGCTGGCCGGCTTCGTGCTGCTGCTGACCCCGCTGCTGCCCGGAATCGGCCGCAACATCAATGGATCCCGCGTGTGGATCGGGCTCGGCGGGTTCTCCTTCCAGCCCAGTGAGATCGCCAAGATCCTGATCACCATCTTCTTCGCCAGCTACCTGGTGCAGACCCGCGACGCGCTCTCGCTGGTCGGCCGGCGGGTGCTCGGGCTGCCGCTGCCACGCGCCCGTGACATGGGCCCGATCCTGATCGCCTGGATCGCCTCGCTGGGTGTGCTGGTCTTCGAGTCCGACCTCGGCACCTCGTTGCTGTTCTTCGGACTCTTCGTCGGCATGCTCTACGTCGCCACCGAGCGCCGGTCCTGGATCATCATCGGCCTGGGGCTCTTCCTGGTCGGCACGTATGTCGCCTACCTGCTCTTCGCGCACTTCCAGGAGCGGGTGTCGTTGTGGCTGGACCCGTTCCAGCCGGCCCTGTCCGACCAGATCGCCAAGGGTCTGATGGGTATGGCGGCCGGCGGCATGTTCGGCACCGGCCTGGGCCAAGGACATCCGGAGCTGACCTACTTCGCCAACAGCGACTTCATCATCCCCTCCTTCGGCGAGGAACTCGGCCTGGTCGGGCTGTGCGCGATCCTGGTGCTCTACGGGCTGTTGGTGGAGCGCGGCCTGCGCGCCGGGGTCGCGTCCCGCGACGGCTTCGGCAAGTTGCTGGCCACCGGCCTGGCGTTCTCGATGGCGTTGCAGGTCTTCGTGGTCGTCGGCGGTGTCACCCGGGTGATTCCGCTGACCGGTCTGACCACACCCTTCCTGTCCGCGGGTGGCTCGTCGCTGCTGGCCAACTGGGTGATCGTCGCGCTGTTGCTGCGCATCACCGACCACGCGCGCCGTCCCACCACCGAGGGGCGCCCGGAGAACCTCGGCACCGACGACACCCAAGTGGTGAAGACCCGATGACGCACTTGATCTCGATACGCTCGTTCCTCGCTACCCTTCGATACGTCCGTCGCAAGCTCCGGGCTACTCAGGACGACGCTCGATCGGTGTGCGCATGAACGCACCCATCCGCCGCCTCGGGCTGGTCGTCGCCGCGATGTTCTGTGCCCTGCTGGTCGCGACCACGCTGATCCAATTCGTGCAGGCCCGCAGCCTGGACGATCGTCCCGGCAACCGGCGCACCCTGCTGGCGTCATACAGCAAGGAACGCGGGTCGATCCTGGTCGGCGGTTCCTCCGCGGCCGTGTCCAAGCCGACCGACGACCAGTACAAGTGGCTGCGCACCTACCCGCAGGGTTCGCTGTACGCCGACGTGACCGGCTACTTCTCCTTCACCTACGGCAGCACCGGCATCGAGCGCAGCTACAACGATTTCCTCAACGGCAGTTCGGACAAGCTCTTCTACCGCCGGCTGATCGACATCGTCACCGGACAGTCGGCGCAGGGTGCCAGCGTGCAGCTGACGCTCAACGCCAAGGCGCAGCAGGCCGCCACCCAGGCGCTCGGCAACCAGAAGGGCGCCGTCGTCGCCCTCGACCCGAGGACCGGCGCGATCCTGGCGATGGTCACCAGCCCCAGCTACGACCCGAACAAGCTGTCCAGCCACAACCTGGACGAGGTGCAGCGCGCCTTCACCCGGCTGTCCAAGGACCCCGACCAACCGCTGCTCAACCGCGCGATCAACGGCAACCTCTACCCGCCGGGATCCACCTTCAAGCTGGTCGACGCGGCCGCCGCGCTGGAGTCGGGCAACTACACGCCCCAGTCCACGCTGCCCGGGCCGGCCACGCTGCGGCTGCCCGGCACCAACAGCTACCTGCCCAACGACTTCCCCGGCAACTGCGGCGCGCACGACAAGGTCAGCCTGAAGCGAGCGCTGACGATCAGCTGCAACACCGCCTTCGCCTCGCTGGGCATGACCCTCGGCCAGGACACCGTCCGGAGTATGGCGACGAAGTTCGGCTTCGGGAAGTCGCTGTCGATCCCGATGTCGGTCACCCCCAGTGTCTTCCCGACCGACCTCAACCAGCCGCAGCTGGCCCAGTCCGCCATCGGTCAGTACGACGTACGGGCCACGCCGCTGCAGATCGCGATGATCAGCGCCGCGATCGCCAACGGCGGCAAGGAGATGACGCCCTACCTGGTGCAGTCGGTGCGCGACAAGAACCTCGACGTCATCCAGACGACCGACCCCAAGGAGTTCTCCCACCCGGTGTCGGAGAGCACCGCCAAGGACCTGACGAACATGATGGAGTCCGTCGTGAGCCAGGGCACGGGAACCAACGCGGCCATCCCGGGCATCAAGGTTGCGGGCAAGACGGGCACCGCCGAGCACGGCGCCGGCCGCAACGCCGACGTGTGGTTCACCGGGTTCGCGCCCGCCGACAACCCCAAGGTCGCCGTCGCGGTGCTGGTCGAGAACGGCGGCACGGTCGGGCAGGAAGCGAGTGGCGGTCTGGTGGCGGCACCGATCGCCAAGCAGGTGATGGAAGCAGTGATCGGACGATGACGACGCCGGGTGACCTGATGGGCGGCCGCTACCGGCTGACCAGTCGCATCGCGGCCGGCGGCATGGGCGAGGTCTGGCAGGCCCGCGACGAGATCCTGGGCCGGACCGTCGCGATCAAGCTGCTCAAGGAGGGGCTGACCGACGAGGCGGGCTTCACCGAGCGGTTCCGCAACGAGGCGCGCCTGTCCGCCGGGCTCGCGCACGGCAACATCGCCCAGGTCTACGACTACGGCGAGGACGGCAACCTGGCCTACCTGGTGATGGAATACGTCCCGGGCAAGCCGCTGTCCTCGATCCTGCACGAGCGCGGCCCGATCTCCGCGGCCGACACCGCGGGCCTGATCGGCCAGGCCGCCGCCGCGCTGCACGCCGCGCACCGGTCCGGGCTGATCCACCGCGACGTGAAACCCGCCAACATGCTGGTCACACCCGACGGGGTGGTGAAGCTGACCGACTTCGGCATCGCCCGCGCCGTCGGATCGGCAGCGATGACCAGGACCGGCGAGGTGATGGGCACCGCCCAGTACCTCGCACCGGAGGCCGCCATGGGCCGCGAGACCACGGCCCTGTCCGACGTCTACTCACTGGCCGTGGTCACCTACGAGATGCTCGGTGGCAGAAGGCCGTTCACCGCCGACAGCGCGGTCGCGCTCGCGCTGGCGCACGTCAACGAACAGCCCCCGCCGCTGCCCACCGAGGTGCCCGCACCATTGCGTGCCGTGGTGCACGTCGCGCTCGACAAGGACCCGGCGGCGCGTCCGGACTCCGCGCAGGAGTTCGGCCGGGCGCTGCGTCAGGCCGTCGCCGACAGCGAGCGGATGGGCCTGAACATCTGGACGCCCGCACCTCGGGCGGCCCTGCCCGGCGTCCCGGGGGGATCATCCGGTCCGCAGTCGGCTGCCGCACCGGGCGCCGTCTCCGGTCCGCAGCCCACGACGCAACGACGTCGTGCAGCGGCGTCCTCGGCACCGCAGTCCCAGATCGCGCCTTCGGGTCCGCCGACCGGGTCGGGTCCGGCGACCCACCGCTCGCTGCGTGTCGGCGGAATCGGCATCATCGCCGGCATCCTGGCCGTCGTGGTCATCGCGGTCGTGGTGGGCGTCATACTGGCGACACGTGGCGGGGGGAGCCCGCAGGTGCCCTCCGCCCCCGACACCGGACCCTTCCACCAACCGCTCGTGACCTACAGTCCGGAGGCATCCTCGTGACCGACGGACTGCCCCGCATCCTCGGCGGCCGTTACGAGGTCGGTGAACTCATCGGCCGCGGCGGTATGGCGGAGGTGCATCTCGGGCACGACATCCGGCTGGGCCGGACGGTCGCCATCAAGATCCTGCGCGCCGAACTCGCCCGGGACAGCACCTTCCTGACCCGCTTCCGGCGGGAGGCGCACTCGGCGGCCGGCCTGTCTCACCACTCGATCGTGGCGGTCTACGACTCCGGCGAGGACACCTTCACCGAGACCGGCGGCGCCGACATCGACATTCCCTACATCGTCATGGAGTATGTCGACGGTCAGACGCTGCGCGAGATCCTCAACGACGAGGGCAGGCTGTCGCCGGACGAGGCGGCACGGGTCACCATGGGCATCCTGTCGGCGCTGGAGTACTCCCACGACAAGGGCATCGTCCACCGTGACATCAAGCCGGCCAACGTGATGCTGACCAAGGGCGGCAGCGTCAAGGTGATGGACTTCGGCATCGCCCGGGCGCTGGCGGACACCGGCGCCACCATGACGTCCGCGCAGGCGGTGGTCGGCACCGCGCGGTACCTGTCGCCGGAGCAGGCGCAGGGCGAGACCGTCGACGCGCGCTCCGACCTCTACTCCGCCGGCTGCGTGCTCTACGAACTCCTCACCGGCCGCACGCCGTTCGTCGGGGAGCCGGTGTCGCTGGTCTACCAGCACATCACCGACCCGCCGAAGCCGCCGTCGACCTACGAGGCGTCGGTCCCGGACGCGATGAACGCCGTCACGTTGCACTCGCTGGCCAAGGCGCGCGACGACCGCTACCAGTCCGCGGCCGAGTTCCGCGCCGACCTGCAGGCCGCCCGCACCGGTGCGCCGCTCAGCGAGGGGGCGACCGCCGTCTTCAGTGCGGCGGCCGCGGCGGCACCGTCGATGATGGACCACGAACCCCAGGCGCCCGTGGCGCCCGCGCGCCGCGACCACACCCGCGAGATCCACGACCGGGAGCCGCAACGCCGGCTGACCGGCCTGTGGGTGGTCGCCGGCATCATCGCGCTGCTGGCCATCCTGGGCATCGGCTACCTGGTCATGAACGGCGGCAAGGGCGACAACCCGACCGCGACGGTGCCCAACGTGGTGCAGAAGTCGGAGGCGCAGGCCAAGGCGATCCTGCGGGGAGCCGGCTTCGACCACTACCAGGTGAAGGAGATCAACAGCAGCAGCGTCGCCAAGGGGTATGTCGTCGGCACCGATCCGACGCGCGGCAGCACCGTCGACCCGACCACCCTGATCCAGCTCAACGTCAGCAAGGGGCCCGGGCTGGTGCAGGTGCCGGACGTCACCGGCAAGTCGGTCGCCGAGGCCCGACAGGCCTTGGGCAGTCAGGGCTTCCAGAACGTCGCGATCGCGCCCAAGAAGGTCGATGACACCGAGTACTCCGCCGGGGACGTCGTGTCGGCATACCCGGCGATCGGCTCGATGGCCGACCCCAGCCAGAAGGTGACGCTCAGCGTCAGCAGCGGCAAGGTGCACGTGCCCAGCGACCTGACCGGCAAGGACAGCGGCGAGGCGCAACTGGCGGTGCTGCAGGCCAACCTGCAGCCGAAAGTCGAGAACGTCCCGGTCAGCGACGAGGGCCAGGGCGGCAAGGTGCTGAAGGTGTCGCCACACGAGGGCGCCCGGGTCGACAAGGGGTCGACGGTGACGCTGACGGTCGGCGTCTACAGCAGTCAGACGACGGTCACCGTCGTGCCGCCGCCGCCGTCGTCGACCAGTGAGCCGTCCAGCACCAGCAGCAGTTCCTCGAGCACACCGACCACCACTCCGCCGAGCACCGGGCCGGAGTCACCGACGCAGACCGGGCCGCCGCTCACCCCGCCGGGCAAGACCAAGACCCACAAGAAGTGAGCGGCTGACCCCGGGTCGGGGCGCCGGTTCAGGCGCCGGGGCGACGCGGCACGACGAAAAAGTAACGACAGTAGCCAGTTACTCGCCCGATCAGCCCCCGCACGACGAGAAAGTAACGACAGTAGCCAGTTATTCGCCCGATCCGTGCCGCCCGGAGTCGGGCGCAGGTTCCGGCGCGGGCGCAGGTTCAGGCGCCGGCCGCGGTGTGCACCAGCGGAGCCAGGCCCGCCGAGCGTTCGACGGCGTCGTCCATCCCGCACAGCTGCAGCCAGTTGGCCAGCATCCGGTGGCCACCCTCGGTGAGCACCGACTCGGGGTGGAACTGCACGCCGTGCAGCGGCAGTGTCCGGTGCTGCACGGCCATGATCACCCCGGACTCGGTGCGGCCGGTGACCTCCAGCTCGTCCGGGACGGTGCCGGACTCGATCGCCAGCGAGTGGTAGCGGGTCGCGGTGAACGGCGACGGGAGTCCCGCCAGCACGCCGGCGCCCTGGTGCACGATGCGGGAGGTCTTGCCGTGCAGCAGCTCCGGGGCGCGGCCGACCGTTGCGCCATACACGACGCCGAGGGCCTGATGGCCGAGGCAGACGCCGAACATCGGCTGCTCCCGCCGGGCGCAGGCCTCGATCATCGCGGTCGAGACGCCGGCCGCCTCGGGCGTGCCGGGCCCGGGCGAGACGAGCACGCCGTCGTAGCCGGCGCCCTCGGCGGCGGTGACGGCGTCGTGGCGCACGACGGTCGTGTCCGCGCCGAGCTGCTGCAGGTAGCCGACGATGGTGAAGACGAAACTGTCGTAGTTGTCGATCACCAGAATGTTGGTCATCCGGTACCTCTCCGCGTGATGGTGGGTTACTTGGCGACCTTGGCGTACTTCAGATCGAGCGCGCCCTGGTATGCCGGGAAGGTCTCCTTGTCGGAGGTCTGCACGTCATACCCGAGACCCGCCAGGGGCACGTAGGCCTGGTAGTTCTGGACCGCCGGGTCGTCGTTCAGTGCCGCGCGCAGCTTCGCCGGATCGCCCATCGCGCGGATCCGGAACGGCGGTGAGTAAACCCGCCCCTGCAACAGCAGGGTGTTGCCGACGCAGCGCACCGCCGAGGTGGAGATGACCCGTTGGTCCATCAGCATCATCGCGGTCGCCCCGCCGGCCCACAGCGCGTTGACCACTGCTTGGACATCCTGCTGGTGCACCACCAGCCAGTCGAGGTTGGCGCCCGGGGGCAGGGTCGACGGGTCGCGGGTGGAGTCGTTGAGCGTGACGGTGACGACCTTGCCGGTGACCTTCGTCAGCCCGGCGCTGTCGGCGTAGTGGTCGCCGGTGCGCTGGGCGGTGCGCAGCCGGGACGACCCGGGCGCGTCGCGTCTGCCCAGCCGTTTGACGTCGGCCTGCAGCGCGGCGACGTCGGCGGCCTGGCCGGCGACCCGGCGGTTGCCGTCCTGGACGACCTGCACCAGGTCGCGGGTGCCGGGCCGCAGATCGTTGCCCTGGGACGTGGTCGCGCTGACACCGAACAGCAGCCCGGCGGCCACGCCGATCACCGGCACGGCATACGCCCAGCGGTTGCGTCGTGGCACGTCACGTCTCCTCACCCCGGCTGGTGGCTCACGGGTGTCCGCCACTCCGGCAGCGGTCACTGGTGAAATAGTCTGGTCCAGATTCTGACATCTCGCTTTGGGAGTATGCCGTGAGCACGTCCGAGAACAACGCCGACGACAGGTCTGCAGTCCCCGCCGGCGACGAGGACGCCGCCGCGAAGAAGGCCGCCAACAAGGCCGCCGCCAAGGAGGAGAAGGCAGCGCGGCGCAAGGAGGAGGAGCGCGAGCGCGAGGAGAAGCGCGTCGCCAAGATGGTCGACTCCCCCAGCCCCGGCTGGTGGGTGCCGACGCTGTGCACCTTCATGATCGTCGGGTTGTTCTGGCTGGTCGTCTATTACCTGACCGGGGAGAAGTACCCGATCCCCGGAATCGGGCTGGGCAACATGGCCATCGGCTTCGTGCTGATCCTCGTCGGTTTCGGGATGACGACCCGCTGGCGGTAGCCGGTCGACGCCGAGCCGTCGGCCGCCGGGCACGACGCCCGGAAAGTTATCCACCGGGTTGTCCACAGCCCGTGGAAAACTACATCGGTGTCATTCACCCACCGTCTCGATGAGGCGCCCTGCGGCGCCGTTCCGCGGTGTGCCGCGCCCGCAGAGCCGCGCCGGCCGGTGTCGTTCCGCGTTGTCCACAGGTTTATCCACAAGGAGTGGATAACTACATGTGTGTAACTTCGATCAGGTGATCGGGAGGCCGGCTCCGTCGCGGCGCAGGTCCGGTGCGCTACCCGGTCAGGCGCGGGTCAGGTGCGCTCGCGCCCTTCCGGACCCGTCGGCGGTTCGGTGGTGAACGAGCGCATCGCGTCCAGCACGCTGTGCACGAGGGGCACCTCGTGGGTGCGGTAGACGCCGGTGCCGCCCAGGTGGGCCAGGACCGCGAAGAAGCCCTCGCCGCTGCGGTACTGGTCCTCGAAGATGTCGAAGGCGTGCGGCAGCGCGTGACAGATCGGCACCCCGAGCCGGCGCAGCCGGCAGGTGTGCAGCAGCGCGGTGGCCTGGTGGCGGGCGCGGGTGCGCTGGTCGTCCAGGTGGAACCCGAAGCCGAGCCCGGGGTCGATGGCCAGGCTGGGCACGCCCAGCGCGCGCGCCCGGTCGATGCGCCGGCCGAACAGCTCGAGCATCGCCGGCACGGGGTCGGGGTCGACAACGTCCGCGGTCAGGGCGCGGGCGTTCGGGCCGAGGACGTGGCACAACACCACGGTGGCGTCGTGCTCGGCGGCCAGGGTGAACATCCGGTCGTCGTCGTCGGAGCCGGTGAGGTTGAGCAGGCAGGCGCCGGCCTCGAGACCGGCCCGGGCGACGGGTTCCTGGTAGGCCTCGACCGAGACGGCGATGCCCTCGGCGGTGAGCTGCTCGATCACCGGTGTCAGCAGCTCCTGCTGGGCGGCCAGCTCGGCGCGGGCAGCGGTCGCGCGGGTGGACTCGGCGCCGACGTCGACGACGTCGGCGCCGGCGGCCGCCTGCACCCGGCCCTTACGGACCGCCGAGGCGGTGCTGACCGCGATGCTGTCGCGGTATGACGAATCGCGCGACAGGTTGACCACGCCCATCAGCACCGGCCGCTCGTCGGTGTCGATCGTGTGCGAACCCACCTGCAGCGGCGCGACGGGTGCCGCCAGGTCGGACTCGTAGCGACGGGCGAGGTCAGCCAGCGCGGTGAGGCTGATCATCGGCCCGTCGCCAGGTAGCGCAGCATCAGGGTGTCGTCGCCGTGCAGCACGTGGGCCAGCCGGAACCGGGTGACCTGTGGCAGCGACGGCGTCGGCGGCGACGTCTGCGTCCCGGCGAAGACCGGGCTGACGGTGATGTCGGCCTCGTCCACCAGGTCCGCGGCGATCAGGTCGCGCAGCAGCCGCGGACCCCCTTCGCAGACGATGCGCCGCAGCCCACGGTCGACCAGTGCCGCGACGAGGGCCTCCGGTACTCCCGGGTCCAGGACGACCACGTCGGCGTGCTGCCGCGCGGTCTCCAGCCGGGCGCGGGCGCCCCCTGCCGGGGTGAGCACGAGCGGCCGGTGAGTGGACTCGCGCCATACCGGCAGCTCCCACGGCAGGTCCAAGGACCGGCTCACCACGGCGATCACCGGCGCCGGCAGCTGCCCGGCGGCCTCGCGACGGGGTGTGTCGGCCGGTTTGGCGCGCATCGGGGTGTATTGCTCGGCGCGCAGGGTGCCGGCGCCGACCAGGACGGCGTCCGCGTCGCGGCGCACGGCGTTGAAGACCAGCTGGTCGGCCGGCGACGAGACGGAGTTGCTCAGCTGGTCCGGGCCGGCCGCCGCACCGTCGAGGGTGGTGACCATCATCGCCCGCAGCCACGTCCCGGAGCCGGGCCACGGGTAGACGTGCAGCATGTCGTCCTGGGTCAGCGGGTCATCGCCGGTGAGCGGGAGTGGGCCATGAACCGGGCCAGCCTCAAACATATCTCCGCAACCTACCTGCCCGGTGTGTGCCTCAGCCGGTGACACCCGCCAGGCCATGAAACGGCGCTTGCGATCTCGGTCGCTGCGCAGGGTCCCCCGCAGCGTCGAGGTGATGGTGCTGGACCCGGTCGCGTTCGGGTTCTGTGCGGGTCGGCGTGGGTGCATGTGGGCGTGGGTGCGTGTACCGAAGTCTCCCCAGGGCCGGGTTCGGTACGGGGTCGGCCCGGTGCGTGTACCGAAGTCTCCCCAGGGCCGCGTTCGGTACGGGGCCGACCCTGTGCGTGTACCGAAGTCTCCCCAGGGCCGGGTTCGGTACGGGGCCGACCCTGTGCGTGTACCGAAGTCTCCCCAGGGCCGGGTTCGGTACGGGGCCGACCCGGTGCGTGTACCGAAGTCTCCCCAGGGCCGCGTTCGGTACGGGGTCGGCCCTGGCACGTGTACCGAAGTCTCCCCAGGGCCGGGTTCGGCACAAATCCGGCCTCACAACCGGAGACATGTGAGACTCGCCCGCGAGCGCCTATTTGTCAACATTTATTGGTGATAGAATCTCGGCGATGCAGCAGTTCGAGCACGACACGGGGGACGAACCGACGCTGGCGGCGCTGGCCGACCCGGTGCGCCGCCGGCTCTACGAGTTCGTCGTTGCCCAGCACGAGCCGATGCGGCGCGATGCGGCCGCGGCGGCGACCGGCATCAGCCGGACGCTGGCGGCATACCACTTGGACCGGCTCGTCGAGGCCGGCCTCCTGTCCACCAGCTACGGTCGCCCGGCCGGTCAGAGCGGTCCCGGAGCCGGGCGACCGGCCAAGCTCTACCGGCCCACCCGGGACGAGCTGTCGGTGAGCGTCCCGCCCCGCAGGTATGACGTGTTGGCCGGACTACTCGCCGACGCCGTGGCCGCGGACTCCTCCGGCGGGGTGCGGACCGCGCTGCTGAGCGCCGCGGAGGACGAGGGTCGCAGTGCGGCCACCGCCGACGCAGACCTGCTGTCCACCCTGCGGACTCGCGGCTACGACCCCGAGCTGGTCGACGGACGGATCGACCTGCACAACTGCCCGTTCCACCAGGTGGCGCAGCGGCACGTCGATCTGGTCTGCGGGTTCAATCATGCACTGCTGCGCGGACTACTCGGCGCTCGTGGCGTCGACCCGGATCGTGCCCGGCTCAGACCGCGGCCGGGACATTGCTGCGTCACTGTTGCGGTCCACCCGGCCGATGAGATGCACGATCAGTCACCAGGAACGACCGCACACACCACCGAGCACGTCAGGAGCAGACCATGAGCAATGACTTCGCCGTCGGTGACCACGTGCGCTGGAACTCCGAGGCAGGACACGTGACCGGCGTGATCGTCGCCAAGCACACCAGCGACACGGCATACAAGGGGCACACCCGCCGGTGCTCACCGGATGACCCGCAGTACGAGATCAAGAGCGACAAGACCGATCACGTTGCGATGCACAAGGGCGATGCGTTGCACCGGATCGACTGAGGCGTCGATGACCACACCGGACGACATGGGCGACGGTCGCCGGCTCTGGACCATCGGGCACTGGACGTGTCCGATCCCGGACTTCCTCGCACCGCTGGACGAGGCCGGCATCGAGCTGCTCGTCGACGTGCGCGCGCACCCGGGGTCCCGGCGCAACCCGCAGTTCGGCAGCGATGCGATGGCGCAGTGGCTGCCCGAGCACGGAGTCGCCTACCACCACCTGGAGGCATTGGGCGGCCGGCGGCGCCGTCAGCCAGAGGTCGATCCCGCGTTGAACGCCGCCTGGCAGAACGCCAGCTTCAAGAACTACGCCGACTACACCCTGACCGACGAATACCGTCGCGGGATCGAGGAGCTCACCGCCCTCGCACGGGGAAAGCGCGTGGCGGTCATGTGCGGTGAACCGATGCCGTGGCGCTGCCACCGCCTGCTCATCGCCAACACCCTCACCGCGCAAGGGTGGACGGTGCGGCACCTCATGGCCGGTGCCGCACCGCTCGAGCACGTGCTCGGGCAGTGGGGTGCGACACCGGTGCTGGATGCCGACGGCCGACTGGTCTACCCGCCCGGCAGGTGCACCGACTCGAAACGCACGTAGGCCGCGACCACCAGCAGCACGGTGATCGCCGTCAGCGCCGCCCACTGCCACTGGGCCCGTTGCCGACCGAGCACGGCGATGGCACCGGCACAGAGGCCGCCGGTGATCGCGCCGCCGAGGTGCGACTGCCAGGCGACGTCGGGCACCAGGAAACCGATGACGCCGTTGATGACGATCAGGCCGACCATCGGACCGATCTCGCGACCGAGATGCCGGTTGAGCACCACCACCGCGACGAACAACCCGAACACCGCGCCGGAGGCGCCCACGGTCGGCGTGACCCACCCGGTCCCGTAGTCGGTCGGCGAACTGGGCGTCGAGGCGAGCAGTTCGTAGCCGACCGACCCACCGAAGGCCGAGATCAGGTAGATCGCCAGCAACCGGAACCGGCCGAGCAGCGGCTCGAGGTATTGGCCGACGATCCACAGGGCGTACATGTTGAACAGCAGGTGGAAGATCGACGACGGGGAGTGCACGAAGGCCGCGGTGATGAACCGCCACGGATCCTGTCCGGACAGGATCGGTGCGTAGAACAGCTCGGTGGTCACCCGGTCGTCGAGCTGCTGGCCGATCCACACCACGACGCAGATCGCGATGAGCGTGATGGTGACGATCGGACGGCCCTCGGCGACCCGGCCGCCGAAGATGGACACCAGCGAACGGCTCTCCTTGCGCTGTGCCGCCACGCAGTCGACGCACTGCACCCCCACCGGCGCCGGACGCTGGCACTCGGCGCAGGTCGGCCGGCCGCACCGCTGGCACGACACCAACGCCACCCGGTCGGGGTGGCGTGGGCAGGTGGGGAGGTTCCCCGTGTTGTCGGTCATGAGCTGTGAACGAAGGTCACGCCACGATCATTTCTGGATGCTGACCTTCTCGATGACGACCGGCTCCACCGGACGGTCCTGCGCACCGGTCTGCACGCCGGCGATCTTGTCGACGACGTCGCGGCTCGGCTGGTCGGCGACCTCACCGAAGATCGTGTGCTTGCCCTGCAGCCAGGTGGTCGGTCCGACGGTGATGAAGAACTGCGAACCGTTGGTGCCGTGGCCGCCGCGCGTGCCGGCGTTGGCCATGGCCAGCATGTAGGGCGCCGAGAAGTTCTTGTCCGGGGAGATCTCGTCGTCGAACTCGTAGCCCGGGCCGCCGATGCCGATGCCCTGCGGGCAGCCGCCCTGGATCATGAAGCCCGGGATGATGCGGTGGAAGGTGAGCCCGTCGTAGTAGGGCGTGGGGTTGGTGCGCCCCGCGTCGTCGCGGTAGTCCTTGGTGCCCTCGGCCAGTCCGACGAAGTTGTCGACCGTCTTGGGTGCGTCGTTCGGGAAGAGGTTGACCTTGATGTCACCGTGGTTGGTCTGCAGGGTTGCGATCATGGCCCCAGTCTCGCATCCCGGCGGCGCCATACTCACGGGTGCACCCGGCCACGGATCGACGGTCCATTGTGGCGGGCCTCGTTGCCGCCTCCGGTCCGGCCTTGGCAGGATGAGGCGAACCCCAACGCCTAGGAGGGCTCCAGTGCTCAGCAAGACCTCGCGCAAGGACGCGGCCCAGGACGTGGCCAAGGACACGGCCGCCAACCTGGTGTCGGCAGCGGTGGACGCCGCGGAAACCGGCCGCGACAAGCTCGCTCCGGTGGTCGAGAACGTCACGGGTCAGCTCTCGGAGGCAGCCGAGAAGGCCAAGGGCCGCGCCACCGACGCCGCCGCTGCTGCGGCGGACGCGGCAGCGCCACGGGTCGCGGAGGCGAAGAAGCAGACCCGCAGGCAGCTGAAGAAGCACGCCGCACAGGTCAAGAAGCAGGCCGAGGAGGCCCAGCAGCAGGCCGCCAAGCGCGCCGAGGGACAGCTGAAGCAGTCTCGGAAACAGACCAAGCAGAGCGCCAAGCAGGCCAAGCGAGCCACGAAGCACGCGCGCAAGGCCGCGCGCGAGGTGTCCGGCGCAGCGGCTCCGCACCTGGCCCAGGCCAGGGAGGCCACGGCGCAGGCGGCCGGCCTGACCTCCGAGCAGGCCCGTCAGCTGTTCCGCGAGGAGTGGATGCCGCGTGTCCACGAAGCCATCGCGGCCGCCGCGACGGCCGGCGGGCAGGCGTACGCCGCGCTGCCGCAACAGGCACGTGAGGCCGTCGACGCGGTCGCTCCGCAGGCCGTCAAGAACCGCCGCAAGAAGGGCGGGCTGCTGATCGCGCTCGGCCTGCTCGCCGGTGCCGGGGCCGTGGCACTGATCGTCAACGGCAAACAGAAGGACGCGCCCGGGTCCGCTCCGGCGACCTTGCCCGAGGTCGAGCGCCTCGACGTCACTGCGGTCGAGACCGACGGCACCGCGGTGCTCGGCGACTCCGACGACGCCGTCGGCGACCTGGAGCAGAAGGTCGACGCGTCGGTGTCCGGTCGTCGTGGCCGTCATGCCGCCCAGGAGTGAGATGACGGCACCGATCCTGATCACCGGAGCGACCGGCGAGATCGGCGGCCGGGTGGCGCGGGCGCTGGCGGACCAGGGTGTCCCCACCCGGCTGTTCGTCCGGTCGCCGGAGCGCGCCCCAGCGCTCGCGCAGTCGCAGGTCGTCGCCGGTTCGTATGCCGAGCCGGCCGCCTGCGCGGCGGCGTTGGAAGGTGTGCAGACCGTCTTCATGGTCTCCGCGACCGAGAGTCCGAGCCGGCTGGAGGACCATCGCACCTTCGTGACGGCCGCCGCCGCAGCGGGTGTGCGGCACGTGGTCTACACCTCGTTCGCCGGCGCGGCTCCCGACGCGACGTTCACCTTCGCCCGCGATCATTTCGCCACCGAGCAGCTGCTTCGACGCTCGGGGATGCACTTCACCTTCCTGCGCGACAACTTCTACCTCGACGTCCTCGTGCACTGGGTGGGTAAGGACGGGGTGCTGCGCGGGCCGGCCGGCCAGGGCACGGTCGCGGCGGTCGCACGCGCCGACGTCGCAGCGGTCGCGGCCAGGCTGCTGCGCGAACCCGACGACGGTGTCGACGCGACATACACGCTCACCGGTCCGGAGTCGCTCAGCCTGGCGCAGCTCGCCGCGACGATCAGCGAGGTCACCGGCCGCCCGGCGACCTACCACGCCGAGTCGGTCGACGAGGCCTACGCCTCCCGCCAGGGGTATGGCGCCCCGCAGTGGCAGCTCGACGCCTGGGTGTCGACCTACACGGCGATCGCGGTCGGCGAGCTGGCACAGGTGACGCCCGATGTCGAGCGTCTGCTCAGCCGCCCGGCGACGTCACTGGCCGAGCTGCTCCGCGGGCGGGCGTGACACCCCTCGGCTGGTGTCCTCCAGTTGCGGGGCACTGAAGCCCTCCGCCCTGCCCAACAGCACGGCCCGGGTGACCGCGGCGCCACCGAACCTGTCGCGCACCGCGTCGAGCGCCCCGTCCAGAGCCCGGCGGTGCGCGATGTCCGGGCCGCCGGCCGCCTCCGCGCCCAGCGGCAACTCCAGCTGCTCGTCCGCTGCGGCATCCAGCCCGGTGATGCTGATGCCCAGCAGGGTGACGCCCCGGTCGGCGATCAGCGGCATCGCCTCCTCCAGCAGTTGCCGGCCGGTGACCAGCCAGACGTCGGTGCCGGCCGAGGCACGGGGCAGCGTGCGCGAACGCGTCACCCGCGTCATGTCCGCGCACCGCAGCCGCAGCACGAAGGTGCGCCCGATCCGCTCGCCCGCACGCAGCCGCCGGGTGACCTTGTCGACCAGGCTCACCAGCGTCGCATCCAGCTCTGCGCCGGTATGCCGCCCGCGGCCGATCGCCCGCTGCGCACCGATCGACCGGCGCCGGCCGCGCGCCTCCACCCGCCGGGGATCTCGCCCGTGCGCGAGCGCGTGCAGTTGCCGGCCGCTGGCCGGCCCGAGCATCCCGATCAACGTCTGCTCGTCCAAGGCCGCGAGCGCGCCGATCGTGCCGACACCGTGAGCATGCAGTCGCCCAGAGGTCACCCTCCCGACGCCCCACAGCGCCTCGATCGGCAACGGGTGCAGAAACGCCAGCTCCTGGCCCACCGGGACGCTGAGCAGGCCGTCCGGCTTGCCGGCGGCGCTCGCCACCTTGGCCAGGAACTTGCTGCCCGCGATGCCGACCGAGATGGGCAGGCCGACCTCTTGCTTCACCCGCCGGCGCAGCATCGCACCGATGGTCGACGGTGACCCGCTGACCCGGCGCAGACCGCCCACGTCGAGGAACGCCTCGTCGATGGAGACTCCCTCCACCACCGGCGTGATGTCGTGGAAGATCGCGAAGACGGCGCGGGAGGCCTCGACATACGCGGTGAAGGTGGCCGGCACCTCGATCAGCCCCGGACACAGCCGTTGCGCCACCCGGCTCGACATGGCGGTGCGGACGCCCCTCGCCTTCGCCTCGTAGCTGGCCGCGAGCACGATCCCGCCGCCGACCGCGACAGGCTTCCCACGCAAGGCAGGATCGTCACGCTGCGCGACGCTGGCGTAGAACGAGTCGAGATCAGCGTGCAGGAAGTTGCCCTCTGCCACGTACACATGTTCCCACCCATGACCGACAACCCACCGACCGAGAGGAGCACCCAGCGACCGACAGGAGTACGAAAATAGGTCCGATCCGTACTCCGCTCGGTCATTTTGTAGTCCTCTCGGTCGGGGAATGCCGTTAGCCTGACGTTTCATGAACATCGTCTTCGTCGAGCCGAACTTCCCGCGCAACCAGCGCGAGTTCGCGCGAGCTTTGCACGACGTGGGCGCGACGGTCTTCGCCGTGGGTGAGACTCCGTGGGAGTGGCTCGACGAGCAGTTGCAGTGCTGGGTCGATCACTACTACCAGGTCGGCTCGGTCACCGACGTCGACCAGCTGCGCACGGCGGTCGAGCACTTCCAGTCGATCGCCTGGATCGACGGCCTGGAAGCGACCATCGAGGCGCACACGCTGCCGGCCGCGATCGTGCGGGAGGCCACCGGCATACCCGGCACCTCGGTGCGCACCACCTGGCTGTGCCGCGACAAGCCGGCCATGAAGGAGGCACTGCGGGCGGCCGGCGTGCCGACCGCGGCGTCCGCTGCCGCCCACGACATCGACGACCTGCGGGATTTCGTGGACGAGCACGGCTACCCGGTGATCCTCAAGCCGCGCGACGGCGCCGGCGCGGCGGGCACCGTGCGGGTGGACAGCTACCGCGAACTCCTCGATGCCGCAGCGTCTTTCGGCGGCGCCGACTCCATCGCGATCGAGGAGTTCGTCGAGGGGCACGAGGGCTTCTACGACACCCTGAGCGTCGACGGTCACATCGCCCTGGACTTCGCGTCGCACTACTACCCGGGCGTCCTGGAGGCGATGCGGACCCGGTGGATCAGCCCGCAGTTCATCGCCACCAACCGGGTCGACTCGGAGCCGTTCTACGGCGAGCTGCGCGACCTGGGCGAGCGCGTCAACGAGGTCCTGGGCATCTCCACCTCACCGACCCACATGGAGTATTTCGTCAGCCCGAAGGGCCTGCGATTCAGCGAGATCGGCGCGCGGCCGCCCGGAGTCGGCTGCTGGGACCTGTATGCCGCCGGCAACGAGATCGACATCTACCGTGCCTGGGCCGACTCGGTGGTGCACCACCAGGTGTGGCACATCCCGAGCCGCTCCTACGCCGCCGGCATCATCGCGCTGCGACCGGACCGCGACGGCACGATCCGGGCCATCACCGGCTTCGACACGATCACCGACAAGTACGCCGAGTGGATCCTGGACTCCCACCTACCGATCGGCTCCGCGACCCAGCCCATCGAGGCCGGCTACATGGCGAATGCCTGGGTGCGCATGCGCCATCCCGACTACGACGTGCTGCGCGGCATGCTGGACGAGGTCGGTCGCACCGTCTCGGTGCACGCCGAATGAGCGTGCAGTGAGCGAGCAACGCGATTGCCGGTTGGTACTGCTCGGACCACAACGCCGGCCCTCGCTGGACAAGGTGGTGTCCGGGCTGCACCTCGACGGTCCGTTCGCCACCGTCACCGCGGGCTGGCAGGAGCGCGAACTCGCCGACGAGGAGTTGGACCGCCACCTCGGCGGACGGGCGACGAACCTGGCGCTGTGGTCCCGGCGGCAGGACGTCCTGGACCGCGACCCCGAGTTCGCCGCGGCGCACCGGCGCCGGGCGATCGAGCTCACCGACCTGCAGGAGCTCTACCTGATCGGCGTGCGGCACACCTCCCGGGCGTTGACCGAGCTGCGTGCCCAGGTCGAACGCTCCGAGCGGGCGCAGCGATTCGCCCTCAGTGACGCCGAGGAGGTGCTCCGCTCGCTGGACCGGCGGCACGTGGAGCGGGTCCGCGAGATCAATGCCGGTTTCTACGACGCGACCCGGCCGCACGAGCATCCGCTGATCGCGGCACACCGGGCAGAGGTGGCGCAACTGCTCGGCGACGCTGCGGCGGTGGTCATCACCGGCGGTCACGTGGGCGAGCTGCTGGACGCGCTGCACCTGTTCAACGTCGTGCCGGCCGGTCTCGAGCGGGTGCCGGTCATCGCCTGGTCGGCGGGAGCGATGGCCCTCACCGAACGCGTTGTTCTGTTCAACGACAACGCATCTCGTGGGCCACGCGCTCCCGAGGTGTATGACGACGGGCTCGGCCTGTTGCCCGGTGCCGTGGTGTTGCCGGCGGCACACCAGCGACTGCACATGCAGAACACCGAGCGGATGTCCCTGATGGTGCGGCGTTTCGCGCCGGCGGTGTGCCTGCCGTTGGACCCCGGCGCCCGGGTCGACCTGGGCCCGGACGGTTCGCTGCCCGGCAGTGCCCAGGTGCTCGACGAGTCGGGCAACGTCAGCACGTTCGATGCAGTGTCGGGCCGGGTGGGCGCCGATGGCTAGACAGCTGGCGATCCACCGGTTGCGTGCCCGGAAACCGTTGGACGACACCGCGATCGACCGTTTCCTGCAGCAGCACTCGGTGCCGATCGTGGAGGGGGAGAAGTGCACGTTCCTCTACCGCGGCGAGGCGGACGAGGTGTGGGTGCGGCATCGCATCGTCGGTCAGCCACAACGGGTGCCGATGCGTCGGCTGCCCGGGACGGCGCTGTGGTTCGTCATCCTCGAGCTGCCAGCCGGTTCCCGGGTCGAATACCAGCTCGAGGTACGCCGCGGAGACCACCACGAGGAGGGCAACGACCCGCTCAACCCGCACGTCGCCAACAGCCCGGTGGGCTCGTCGTCGGTCTGTCAGGCGACCGGTTACGTCGTGCCCGACTGGGTGCAGCCCGATCCGGACGCGCGTCCGGGCGAGATCATCGACCTGACCGTCCAGTCCAGCGCGCTGCGCCGCAGGAGCGAATGCCGCGTCTACCTGCCGGCACGCTTCCGCACCAGCCACACGTATCCGGTGCTGATCGTGCACGACGGCGACGACTATCTGCGGTATGCCGCCATGGGCACCGTGCTGGACAACCTGATCCACCGGCTCGACATGGCCGAGACGGTCGTGGTCTTCAGCAATCCCGGTGATCGGACCAAGGAATATGCCAACTCGGTGCAGCACGCCCGTTTCCTCGCCAAGGAGCTGTTGCCGCGCCTGGAGGACGAGTTCCCCCTGCTGGCAAAGCCTTCCGGCCGGTGCCTGATGGGTGCGTCGTTCGGGGCGGTGGCCAGCCTGTCGACGGCATACCGCTATCCGGGCCTGTTCGGTTCGTTGCTGTTGCAGTCCGGCTCGTTCGTCTTCACCGACATCGGAGAGGACCACGGCGGCGGGGCGGCGTTCGACCCGGTGGTGCGCTTCATGAACCGCTACCGCGCCAGGCCGACGAAGGTCGCCGCCCGGATGTTCGTTTCATGTGGAACGTACGAGCCGCTGATCGTGCCGAACCGGTCGATGGTGCCCGTCTTCGAACGCGCGGGCATGCGGGTGCGGTATGTCGAAGCCCGCGACGGCCACTCCTGGGAGGACTGGCGGGACCGGCTGCGCGACGGGCTGTCGTGGATCTACCCGGGTCCGCAGAAATACGTCTACGAGTAGTCGCTTCCCGCTGGGACGACCGCCGCGGGTGCTCCGCTGCGATGCCTCCGCAGCGGCATCGCAGTGCTCTCGCAGTGAGCCTGAGCACGCTGGGTCCTGACCGCACCGGCATCAGGAGGAGACCCCATCATGCGCAGGTCACGCTTCACGCTCACCGCCGCACTCGTCGCCGCGCCGGCGCTGTTGACCGGCGCCGGTGCCCTGGCGGCCGCACCGGCGGCCCACGCAGCCACGGCCCGCAACGGCGTCTGTGAGTCGGGCGAATTCTGCCTCTACTACAACTCCGGGCAGGCCGGGTCGGTCTCGGACTTCACCACCTCGATCAGCGATTACGGCGCGACGCAGCCCGGCTGCTACGACTTCAAGGGCGCCGGCGCCGGCAAGGGACTGTGCGTCAAGAACAACGCCGCCTCGGTGTGGAACCGCACCGGCAGGACGGTCACCGTCTATTACAACTCGGGGTACGCCGGCCACCCCCAGCAGTTCGCCGCGGGAGCGAAGAGCAACCTGGACGCGACCCTGAAGAACAACAACGCCGCACATCGCATCGGCGCGGCACCGGCGAGCGTGCGCGGCATCGACGTCAGCAACAACAACGGCGCGATCAACTGGTCGAGCCAGCGCTCCTCCGGTGTCCGCTTCGCCTATGTCAAGGCCAGCGAAGGCAGCACCTGGACCGACCCGACGTTCGCGACCAACTACCGGAGTGCGCGCAACGCCGGCGTCATCCGCGGTGCCTACCACTTCGCCAACCCGGCCGGCGCGTCCGGCAAGGCGCAGGCCGACTGGTTCATCAACCACGGCGGCGGGTGGACCGCCGACGGGTACACGCTGCCGGGCGCACTGGACGTCGAGGGCACGTGTTACGGCAAGTCGCCGACGGCGATGGTCGGCTGGATCACGTCGTTCGTCGACGAGTACAAGCTCAAGGAGGGCCGCACCCCGGTGATCTACACCAATCGCTCGTGGTGGCAGGACTGCACCGGCAACAGCACCGCCTTCCACAGCAGCGCCCTGTGGTTCGCCCACCCGACCACGCTCGGCACCCTCCCGGGCGGGTGGGCCCAGCAGACCATCTGGCAGTACGCCGTCGCGGGCGGCATCGACCAGAACACGTTCAACGGTTCCCTCACCCAGCTGAAGGCCTTCGCGAACAACAGCTGAGCCGGCCGCGATCGCTCCGGCGCGCTGATCGAGCGCCCGAGCGCAGGTGTATCCGGACCGAGCGCCTGCCGCTCCGTCGGACTCGCGCAGTACTGTGAAACACGCCGGAAACCGGCCCGCGCCGGGGACGACGAGCACGCGAAGTTCGAAGGACTGCAGATCAGGGGCCCACATGAACGACACCACCTGGGAGCACGACGCACTGCGCCGGCTCAGCGCGCTGATCTCCCGGGCCGCGGCCCAACCCGGCCTCGAGGAGTTGCTCGACCTGGTGACCTCGGGCGTGGCCGACATCGTCGGCTTCCAGGTCGCGGCCGTGAGCCTGCTGCAGCCGGGTGACCAGTTCGAGGTCGTGTCGGTGGCCGGTGACGACGATGCCCGCGCCCAATTGATGGGTGCACGCACGCCGCTGCACCAGATCGAGTCCGAGTTCGCCGAGGCCGAGCACTGGGGCAGCCTGTGGTTCCTGCCGCACGACCGGTTGCCGGCCGACGCCCGCCCGGGCTGGGTGTCCTCGGACTGGCAGGCCGATGATCGGGACGGCCGGCCGGACGCCGACGCGTGGCACCCCGAGGACACGCTGATCGCACCGTTCTTCTCGGCCTCGGGGGCGATGGTCGGCTTCCTGTCGGTCGATCTGCCCGACGACGGGCGTCGCCCGGGCGACCTGCGGCGCGGTGTGCTGGAGGTCTTCGCCGCCCAGGCCGGCATCGCGATCAGCCACATGCGCGAGCACGCCGCACTGGCCGAACGCGACCGGCTGGTGGCCGCCGTCCATTCGGTCGTCCGCGCCTCGCAGCAGTCGCTGGAGGTCGACCGCATCCTGGCCGACACCATCGGCGCGCTGGCCGACGGACTGCGCAGTCAGCGCATGTGGGTGCGGATCTTCAGTGACGAGGGCGACGCACGGGCCCACGGCCACGGCCGGCGATACCCCGAGGACATGGACGGCGCGCCACAACCGGCCCTGGTCGGGCTGGCCGGCCGGATGGCCCAGCACTGCTGGCTGACCCAGCGGCCGGCCATCGTGGCGCACCGGCACATGGAGCCTCGTGAGGCGCTCACCGAGGACGAGGCGGGGATGGTGCTCGACTTCATCGCCGGCATCGGCTCGCACTCCCTGCTGCTGGTGCCGCTGGGTGCCGCCACCGAGTGCGTCGGCTACCTGGTGATGACGCGGGAGGCGGCATACCCGAGCTGGAGCCCGCAGGAGGTCGACGGCGCCATGGAGGTCGGCCGCGACCTGGGACGGTCGGTGCTCAACGCGCGCCTGCTCGAACGCGAGCGCCACCTGGTCGGTGTGCTGCAGGAGGCCGACCGCGCCAAGAGCACCCTGCTGTCGACCGTGTCACACGAGCTCAAGAACCCGCTGACCTCGATCCTGGGGCACCTGGAGATCCTCCGGGACGAAGTCGATGCACTGTCGACCGCGCAGGCGCGCACACCGGCCGACGGTATGGCGAGCCGGTCGCTCGGTGTGATCGACCGCAACTCCCGGCGGTTGTTGTCGCTGGTGGAGGAGTTGTTGTCCTTCTCGCGGCTCAGCGACCCCGACCGGCCGCTGGAACGTGTCCCCGTGGACCTGCAGCAGGTGATGGCCGACGCGGTCGATGTGCTGGCACCGCTGGCGTCGGCCGGTGGCGTCCGGGTCGAGGTGCAGGTGCCGGCCGGTGGCCTGGTGGTGCAGGCGGACGCGGACCAGGTGACGGCACTGGTGCTCAACCTGGCCAGCAATGCGGTGAAGTTCAGCCCGCGCGAGTCGACGGTGCGGCTCAGCGCCCACCCGGTGCCGGACGCCGTGGAGATCCGGTGCACCGACGAAGGCATCGGCATCTCCGAGGACGACCAGCGCAAGCTCTTCGGCGAGTTCTACCGTTCGAGCAACCCGCAGGCTCACGAGATCGCCGGCACCGGCCTCGGCCTGAGCATCGTCAAACGCATCGTCGAGCGGCACGGCGGCCACATCGAGGTCTCCTCCCGGCTCGGCCAGGGCAGCACCTTCACCGTCACGCTGCCGACGGCATACGTCGTGCAGGATCACCTGTCGACCGGTTCGTCGTCACGGTCCTGCTGACCGGCCGGGTGCCTCCGCCCCGGATGCGCCCGGTAGGTCGTCTAAGGTGACTCATCATGCGGATCCTGCTCACCGGTGGCGCCGGCTACATCGGATCGCACACCACCCTGACCCTCCTGGAACACGGTCACGACGTCGTCGTCGTGGACGACCTGCTCAACAGCAAGCGGGCGGCGGTGGAGCGCGTGGAGTCACTGTCCGGCCGCACCGTCCCGCTGCAGGTCTTCGATCTGCGCGACGAGACCCGGTTGGACCAGATCTTCGCCCGGGAGGGCTTCGACGCGGTGATCCACTGCGCGGGCCTGAAGGCCGTCGGCGACAGCGTCGCCCGCCCGCTGGACTACTACGGCAACAACCTGGACAGCACGTTCGCCGTCCTCGCGGCGATGGCCCGCCACGATGTACGGCGCCTGGTCTTCTCCTCCTCGGCCACCGTGTACGGCGAAAACGCGCCGCTGCCCTGTCAGGAGGACCACCGGCCGTTGTCAGCGACCTCGCCGTACGGCCAGACGAAGGTGATGATCGAGCAGGTGCTGACCGACGTGGCGTCCGCCAGGGACGGTCTGCGGGTCGCTCTGCTGCGGTACTTCAACCCCGTCGGCGCGCACCCGTCCGGACGGATCGGTGAGGACCCGCAGGGCGTCCCGAACAACCTCATGCCGGTCATCGCCCGGGTCGCGGTCGGCCGGCTGGACCGGTTGCAGGTCTTCGGCGCCGACTACCCGACCGCGGACGGCACCGGCGAACGCGACTACATCCACGTGATGGACGTGGCGATGGGCCACCTGCGCGCCCTGGAGCACCTCGACGCCATGGTGCAACCTGCCCGGGCGTTCAACCTCGGCACCGGCACCGCGACCTCGGTGCTGCAGCTGCTGGCCGCCTTCGAGCGGGCCTGCGGCCACCCGTTGCCCTACGACGTGGTGCCACGACGACCGGGTGACGTGCCGGCCAACTGGGCGGACCCGGCGCGGGCGCAGCAGGAGCTGGGCTGGCGGGCGACCCGTGGCATCGACGAGATGTGCGCGGACACCTGGCGGTGGCAGTCGCAGAACCCGTCCGGCTACCCGACCGCTGAGTGTGCGGATCCGGCGTGCCGCAGGCCGCTGCCCACGGCTCCCGACGGTTAGGGTGAGGCTGTGGTGGAGGGAGCGAGCGAGCAGCCGGGCCGGGTCGACGTGGTCGTGGCCGACGACGACGACGACATTCGTGACCTGGTCGAGTTCAAGCTGACCCAGGCCGGCTACGCCGTCCGCGCGTGCGTCGACGGTGTCCAGGCACTGGAGGAGATCCGCGACAACCCGCCACGGCTGGCGGTGCTCGACGTGATGATGCCCGGCCTGTCCGGTCTGGACGTCCTGCGCACCATCCGCGCCGACGAACAACTGGCGGATGTCCGCGTCGTGCTGCTGACCGCCCGCACCCGCGACAGTGATGTCGACGCCGGTTTCTCGGTGGGCGCCGACGACTACGTCAGCAAACCGTTCAGCCCCCGTGAGCTCGTCCACCGCGTCGCCGGCCTGCTGGGGCGGGGTGCGTGACCGCACCGTCGATCATCAGCAGCGGGCTGCTGCATGTCGTGGCGGTCGTCGTCCTCTGCCTGTGCCTGCTGTTGGCCGCCGTGGTGGTGTTCAGCAAACTGCTCATCGCCCGCCGTCAGGCGGCGACCCGGGCCCGGCTGGCACCGTTGCGCCCCGACCTGCTCGAAGTGGCGGCGGGTGAGGACGCCGACGGTGCGGCGCGGGCCCGGCTCATCGCCCACCAGGACCACCGCGGAGAGCTCGACCGGGCGCTGGTCAGCGTGCTGAGCAAGGTCCGCGGGGCACCGGCCGAGGCACTGGTCGAGGTGCTGCGCGGCCGGGATGCGGTCGGCCGCACCGTTCGTGCCACCCGGTCGATGTCCAGCGTGCATCGGGCCCGTGCCTTCCGCACCCTCGGCTTGTTGCGCGATGCCGACCTGGTGCCCGATCTGCTGCGTGGGCTGCACGACCGATCCCCGGAAGTCCGGCTGGTGGCCGCGCGCGCGATCGGCGCCGTGGGCCCGCCGGCCGGTGAACGCGCCGCCCGGGCGGTGCTGCGCGCCGTCCGCACCCAGCACGCGCAACCGGGTGTGGCGGCCGGCACGGCCACCGAGGCGCTGGTCCGGCTCGGCGTCGTGTCCCAGCCGGCCGTCCGGGAAGGCATCACCGACGACGACTCCGGCGTGCGGCTGGTCGCTGCGACCGTCGCCGGCCGCGGGCTGTTCAGTGCGTGCGCAGCGCAGCTGGCCGGCCTGGCCCGCAGCGATCCGGATCAGCTGGTGCGGATCGCGGCAACGCAGGCACTCGGCGAGCTGGGGCGGCCGGCCGACGGTCCGGTGCTGACGGCCCTGACCGGTGCGGTCGAACCGGTGGCTGTCCGCCGGGCGGCCGCCACTGCACTGGGCAGACTGGGCACCGAGGACGCCGCCGTCACGCTCGCCGGTCTGCTCGGCGACGCCGACCGCGGCCTGGCGGGCGTCGCCGCAACCGCCCTGGGTGAGTCGGCGCCGGGGCAGGCCGCCCTGGACCGGGTCGCGGCCGATCCGGCCGGCTCGGCGCCGGCGGTCCGTGCCGCCCGCGCCACGCTCGAGGTGCTGCGGCTGCGCAGCGGGAAGGTGGACCGGTGAGCTGGGGCGGATTCGTCGACGGGTTGCGGGAGGTGGTGGTCACCACCCTGGCGGTGGTGCAGTGGCCGATCCTGATCTATTTCCTGATCATCAACACCTCCTACCTGATCCTGATCGGCCTTGCGGCGTGGGACTTCGTGCATCACCTGCGTCGGGTCGAGCAGTCCGGCCGGCCGGAACGCATCGCCGGTGACTACGCGCCCTCGGTGACCCTCGTGGTGCCGATGCACAACGAGGCGGCCGGCATCGTCTCCTCGCTGCAGTCGCTGCTGGCGCTGCACTATCCGCACCATGAGGTGGTCGCGGTCGACGACGGCAGCACCGACGACACCTTCGCGGTGCTGCAGCAGGCCTTCGACCTGGTGCCGGTGGATCGCGAGATCCCCACCGACGTGCCGATCTCCGCGGAGGTGCTGTCGGTCAACATCCCGCGGGACGGCCGCACCGCGCTGACCGTCGTGCGCAAGACCAACTCGGGCCGCTCCGACGCCGTCAATGTCGGGATCAACGCGGCGAGCACGGACCTGGTCGTCTTCGTCGATGCCGACTCGATCCTCGACCCGGACGCCCTGATCACGGTCACCGTGCCGTTCGCCGACGACCCGGGCCGGATGGTGGCGACCGGTGGGGTGGTCCGCGCCGCCAACGGCAGCCGCATCGTCGCGGGCCGGCTCGTCGAGGCGCGGTTGCCGCGGCAGCTGCTGCCCCGCATCCAGATCGTGGAGTACCTGCGGGCCTTCCTGCTGGGCCGCACCGGCTGGTCCCGGCTGCGCGCACTGCTGCTCATCTCCGGCGCCTTCGGGGTCTTCCGCCGCGACATACTCGTCGAGGTCGGCGGCCTGGACACCACCAGCATCGGCGAGGACTTCGAGCTGGTGATGCGGGTGCACCGCACGCTGCGACGCCAGGGCCGCGACTACCGCGTGCAGTTCGTCGGCGAACCGGTCTGCTGGACCGAGGTGCCCTCCACCACGAAGGTGCTGCAGAAACAGCGGGCCCGCTGGCACCGCGGCCTGTGGGAGACGCTGTGGAAGTACCGGGGCATGCTGTGCAACCCACGGTACGGCCGGTTGGGCATGATCGCCCTGCCGTTCTACTGGGCGTTCGAACTGATCGCGCCGCTGCTGGAGTTCGGTGGTCTGCTGCTGATGATCCTCGGCCTGGCGCTGGGCGTCGTCAACGTGCCGTTCGCGATCCTATTCATCCTGATCGCCTACGGTTACGCGATCCTGGTGACCCTGGCCGCGATGACGGTCGAGGAGCTCACCTTCCACAAATACACCCGGTGGCGCGATCTGGGCGCGATGCTCACCGCCGCGATCGCCGAGAACCTCGGCTACCGCCAGCTCACCGCCTGGTGGCGGCTGCAGGGCTGGTGGGCGAGCCTGCGGGGCAAGAAGCAGGTGTGGGGCACGATGACACGGGTCGGGTTGGGTGAGAGCACCGACCAGTGATGGCGTGACCGCCGACCGCGATGGTGGGTGAGGTGCCGCTCCTTCGTGGGGTGCTGCTCAGTCGGGGTCCCCGCGAAGTATTCGGGGGAGCGCAGCGGAGGAGAAACTTCGTGGGGTGCTGCTCAGTCGGGGTCCCCGCGAAGTATTCGGGGGAGCGCAGCGGAGGAGAAACTTCGTGGGGTGCTGCTCAGTCGGGGTCCCGCGAAGTATTTGGGGGAGCGCAGCGGAGGAGAAACTTCGTGGGGTGCTGCTCAGTCGGGGTCCCGCGAAGTATTTGGGGGAGCGCAGCGGAGGAGAAACTTCGTGGGGTGCTGCTCAGGGCATGAGCTTCCAGGTCAGCGGTTGTGAGACGGTCAGCCCCTGGTAGGAATTGCCGAGGTTCCGTGGCGCGGCGACCACGAAGGTGTAGGGCTGGGCCGTCTTCGGTCCGAGCACGGCCAACCGGGGTCCGGTGGCGGCCGCGAACTCCGCCGGGGTGCCGCTGAACACCGGGCTCCCGTCGGGTCCGGTGCCGGCATACACCGAGACGGTGAGTCGACCGCACAGGTCGATCGCGGGGTCGCCGCCGGCCGACGGGCCGTGCTGGGTGCACCGGCCCGCGGTGAGAGTGAACGACTTCGGCGTCGTGGACCCCTCGTTCGACATGAGCACCGTGGTGACGACCGAGTCGCCGGGCATCAGCATGCCTCCGCCGTACGCGTTGACCGCTGCGCAGCTGGCGCTGCCGTCGCTGTCGTCGGCGCTGGTGCACGCGATCGTGCCGTCCGCGGTCGTCTCCTGCAGCACCAGCGGCTGGGCGACCACCACCGGATCGAGCGATCGATGCACGGAGGCTGCGACGGCCGGAACCGCACCGGACATCGTCAGCAACGCCACCCCCGCGCTGACACCGGCCGAGACGGCGACCGTAATGCGACGGGAACGACGGGCATGCGAGCGGACGGACATGGGCAGACCCGGATCAGCGAGAAGGAGACAGAGAGCTGGTCGACACCGTGACCCCAGGGCTTCCGGACGACGACCGACCATGTCGTCGCCGCGAAATTGTCGCACAGCACGCGCGACGACGACAGCGGCTAACCGGCAGCGGATCCGTGCACCCGACGGTCGGCCGACGGGCGTCCCGCCGGGCGCCGGGGCTGCTCGACCGGCAACTCGATGCGAAACGTGGTGCCGACGCCCTCGGTGCTGGTCATGGTCAGCGTGCCGTGGTGCGCCTCGACGATGGTCTTGACGATGGTGAGCCCGAGGCCCACGCCGGGTATAGCGCGGCCGACCGCGGTCGAGGCGCGGAAGAAGCGCTGGAACATCAGACTCTGCTCGTCGGCGGGTATGCCGATGCCGGTGTCGCGGACCTCGATCGCGACACCGGAGCCGTGGCTGCTCAGGGCGAGGTCGACGTGCCCGCCCGCGGGGCTGAACTTGATGGCGTTCGACAGCAGGTTGTCCAGCACCTGGCCCAGTCGCCCGGGGTCGCCGGTCACGGTCGGAAGGTCCTGGGCGTCCAGCCGCAGGGTGATGTCGCCGGCCGTGGCGCGCGGCTGCGCCGCTTCGACGGCCGCGTCGGCCAGCGCGCGCAGGTCGACCGGGGACAGGTCGAGCGTGACGCTGCCGGCGTCGATCTGTGCGGTGAGCAGCAGGTCACCGACCAGACGCAGCAACCGGTGGGCATTGCGGTCGATGGTGCTCAGGAACTGCACCTGGGCCGGATTGAGGTCGTCGGTGTCGTCCAGCAGCATCTCCAGGAAGCCGATGATCGACGTCAACGGGGTGCGCAGTTCGTGCGAGACGACCGCGAGGAACTGGTCCTTCAGGTGTTCGGCGGCGCGCACCTCGGTCAGATCGCGGGTGATCAGGCTGAAGCCGCGCAACTGCCCGGCGGTGTCCCGGATCGCGGTGATCACCACGCCGGCCCAGAAGATCGTGCCGTCCTTGCGGGCGATCCAGCACTCCTCGGCGAACCTGCCGTCCTGCGCCGCCTCCGCCAGCTTGCGGTCCAGCTCGGCGCCGGAGGACTTGCCGGGCGGATACAGCACCGAGAAGTGCCGTCCGACGATCTCGTCCGCCTCGTAGCCCTTGAGCCGCTGCGCCCCGGTGTTCCAGGTCAGCACGCGACCCTGCGGGTCGAGCATCAGGATGGCGTAGTCGGTGGTCGCGTCGATCAGCAGCCGCAGGCGTTCCTCGCTGTCGCGCACCGCCTGCTCGGCGGCCCGGCGATCGGTGATGTCGTGCATCGCCACCACCGCACCGAGGACGCTGCCGTCGTTGCGGGTGATGCGTTGTCCGCGCACCACGGTGCGCCGAACGGGCCCGTGCGCGGGTGCGACGACGATCTCCTCGTCATACACCTGCTCACCGCGTAGCGCACGCTCCAACGGCGCCTGCTCCGCCGGAATCTCGGTGACGCCGTCGGCGGCGAGCAGCCGGTAGCCGGCGTCGGAGCCGCGGATGACGCGTGCGGCGTTGTTGGCCAGGGTCGGCCGGCCCTGCGGGTCGCAGGCGGTGATGCCGACGTCGACGCTGTCCAGCACGGCCTGCAGGAAGACCCGGCTGGACTCCAGGTTGTCGGCGCGGGACTCCTGCTCCTGCACCAGTCGATGCACGATGTAGCCCACGATGCTGGCGAGCACCGGCCACAGAATGACGCGGGTCCACTCCCGCGAGGGGTAGTCCGGTGCCCCGATGACCAGGATCGGCACCAGGAACGCAGCGCAGGCGCCGACGACGGTGACCGCGAGCTGCCGCCAGCTGCCGTAGAGGGCGACCCACAGGACCGGCAGGATGATCAGCGCGGACAGTCCCGAGCGACTGGCACCGTCGGCGTCGCGCAGCAGCGCGGCCACCGCCAGGAACGCCACCGGTATGGCGCCCTGCGCCCACGGCGGCAACCGCCGCCACGGCACGGTGACGACGACGACACCGAGGACGCAGGTCAGCACCACCGCCGCGATCAGCGTCGACACCCGTAGGTCGTGCCCGGGCAGGGAGAGCGTGAGGAACGCGACGACGATGGCGCCGACGAACGGCAGGATCCGCCGGGTGCGCCCGGGGGGAACCAGTGGGCCGTGGGACCCGGTGGGCGACGCGGGCGCCGGCTGCAACTGCTGCACGGCGTCGTGCCCGGACTCGTTGGTCGCAGGGGTCCGGCTCGTCGGGCTCATCCGGCGTTCTGCGCGATCAGGGTGGTCAGCAGTTCCTCGAACTGGCGCCTGGTGAACGGCTTGGGCAACACCGCGTCGGCGCTGGGCGGGTAGCTGTCGGTGTCGAGCACCGAGGTGATCACGATGCGGCAACGCGCCGTCTCGGGGTCGGCGCGCAGGTCGTGCATGACCTGTTCGCCGGGCATGCCGGGCAGCCGCAGGTCGACGATCGCGATGTCCGGCCGGTGCAACCGCGCAGCGGGCAACGCCTCCTCGCCGCTGCCGACCTCGACCACGCTGCAACCCAGCCGGCTCAGGTGGGAGGTGAACAGCACCCGGGTGTCGGTGTCGTCCTCCACGATCAGCACCCGGCTGGGGCGCCGCGGCTGCGCCGAGGGCGCGCCGACGGAGTGACCGACAGGGTCACCGGCGGCCGGCCGGGCATCGTGCTGATCGTGATGGGTCATGAGCTTCCTAGGAGTTCTGTTTCCGAGGGCGGGACAGTGCTCTGGCAGCGCGTTCACTACCCGGTTCGGAACGGCCCAATCCTGTTGTGACCACTCAGGATACGGGGTGGGACGTCCCGGCGGAGGCTTTGTGCCCCGTCGAACCTGTTGCGGAACGCGCCTGGCGGCATACGCGAAGATCCCGAGCCGCGGTGCGACTCGGGATCAACTGGTGGAGCCAAGGGGACTCGAACCCCTAACCCCCTGCTTGCAAAGCAGGTGCGCTACCAATTGCGCCATGGCCCCGGAGACCGCCGCCGGTTCGGGCGGCGCGGTCGGGTGTCGGTCAGTGGCTGCTGCCGGCCGGCTTGTCGGCCGCCTGCGCCCACAGGTCCTTGGCGTCCTTGTTCTGGGCGAGCTTCTGCTTGGCCAGCACGGCGGCGCCGGCGACACCGATCAGCAGGGCGAGCTTCTTCAACATCCGTGGCTCCGATCGATTGCGGGACGATGGTGGTGGGCCTAACAGGACTTGAACCTGTGACCTCTTCCTTATCAGGGAAGCGCTCTAACCGACTGAGCTATAGGCCCGTGCACCGTCCGGCGGCCGCGACTGTATGCCGCGGGCGCCGGACGAGACTATCTCACCGAGGCGGGCAGCACCAAAACGAGGTGCCGGCCGGCTACTCGTCGGACAGCGTCATCTGCACGCCGCCGACCAGCGAGGAGCAGATGTTGTAGAGGAACGCGCCCAGCGTGGCCAGTGCGGTCATCAGCAGCACGTCGACGACGGCGATCACGACCGACAGGGAGACGACGCGGCCGAACCCGACGTAGTCCATGATGTCGAACGTCTTGCCGTTGGTCTCCAGGGTGCGCAGCAGGTCGTTGATGTTGGCCCACACGCCCATGCCCTGCAGCACGATCCACAGCATCGCGATCATCACGACCATCGCGATGCCGATCGCGACGGACAGCAGGAACGCGATCTTCATGACCGACCACGGGTCGACACGGGACAGGGTCAGCCGCACCCGGCGCGGGGTGCTGCGGCCCGGACGTCGCCCGGGACCTGCGGCACCACGGGGCGCGGGACGTCGCTGGCCGGCACCGGCCGGGCGCGCGCCCTTGGTGCCCGGCCGTGGGCCGCCCTTCGTGCCGGGCCGCGGCGGGGTGGAGCTCTTCGTGCCGCCGGCCGCGGCGCCCGGCAGACGCACGGCGCCGCTGTCGGTCGCTGTCGTCCCGGCGCTCTTGTCGGCGTCGGATCCGTCAGCGCTTATTCGACTGCTCACTCATCGTCTCCCGACTCGTCCGGAGTCTGCTGGTCATCGGCGTGCTGATCATCAGTCTGCCCGTTGGCGTCGACGACCGGATCGGTGACCGGTGCCTCGGCGTCGGTGTCGCCGTCGGTCGGCGACACGCCCGACGGTACGCCATCTGTGTGGTCGTCCGGTTGATCGCCGTCGACTTCCCGCTCGGCATTGCGCGCCACGGCGACGATCGAGTCCTTCTTGTCCGGGGTCGCGAACTGCACGCCCTGGGTGGACCGGCCGGTGCGGCGCACCTCGTCGACCCGCGAGCGGACGATCTTGCCCTTCTCCATGACGACGAGGACCTCGTCGGTCTCGTCGACGGTCAGCGCGCCCACCAGGTCGCCGCCACGGTCGGAGATCGAGGCGACCTTGACGCCCAGCGTGGCGCGGCCCTTGACCGGGTAGTCCGAGGCGGCGGTGCGCTTGGCCAGGCCGTTCTCGAAGACGACGAACACGTCCGGGTCCGAGCCGTCCTCGACGATGTTCATCGACAGCAGCTCGTCGCCGTCGCGGAACTTCATGCCCGTCACGCCGGAGGTCGAGCGGCCCATCGGGCGCAGCGTGTCGTCGCTGGCGTGGAAGCGCACCGACTGGCCCTTGCGCGAGACCAGCAGCACGTCGTCCTCGGAGCTGGCCAGGCCGGCGCCGACGAGCTCGTCCCCGTCGCGCAGGTTGACCGCGATCAGCCCGCCGGTGCGCGGGGAGTCGTAGTCGGTCAGCCGGGACTTCTTGACCAGGCCGCGCTTGGTCGCCAGCAGCAGGTATGGCGCCTGCTCGTAGTCGCGCAGCGCCATCACCTGGGCGATCTGCTCACCCGGCTGGAAGGCCAGCAGGTTGGCCACGTGCTGGCCCTTGGCGTCACGGCTGCCCTCGGGCAGCTCGTAGGCCTTGGCCCGGTAGACCCGGCCGGCGTTGGTGAAGAACAGCAGCCACTGGTGGGTCGTGGTGGTGAAGAAGTGCGACACCACGTCGTCCCCGCGCAGGTTGGCTCCGCGCACGCCCTTGCCGCCGCGCCGCTGGGACCGGTATTCGCTGGTCTTGGTGCGCTTGGCGTAACCGCCACGGGTGATCGTGACGACGACGTCCTCCTCGGGGATCAGGTCCTCGATCGACATGTCGCCCGCGAACGGCACGATCTGGGTGCGTCGGTCATCGCCATACCGGTCGACGATGTCGGCCAGCTCGTCGCTGACGATCTGCCGCTGCCGCTCCGGCTTGGCCAGGATGTCGCGGTAGTCCTCGATCGCCCGCTGCAGCTCATCGTGCTCGTCGACGATCTTCTGCCGCTCCAGCGCGGCGAGCCGGCGCAGCTGCAGGTTGAGGATGGCGGTCGCCTGGATCTCGTCGACACCGAGCAGCTCCATCAGGCCACCGCGTGCCTCCTCGGCCGAGGGGCTGCGGCGGATGAGCGCGATGACCTCGTCGAGGGCGTCCAGCGCCTTGAGGTAGCCGCGCAGGATGTGGATCTGCTCCTCGGCCCGGCGCAGCAAGTAGGTGGTGCGCCGCTGGATGACCTCGATCTGGTGCTCCACCCAGTAGCGCACGAACGCCGAGATCGGCAGCGTCCGCGGGACGCCGTCGACCAGCGCCAGCATGTTGGCGCCGAAGCTCTGCTGCAGCTGGGTGTGCTTGTAGAGGTTGTTGAGGACGACCTTGGCGACCGCGTCGCGCTTGAGCACGATGACCAGTCGCTGGCCGGTGCGGCCGGACGTCTCGTCGCGCAGGTCGGCGATGCCGCCGATGCGCCCGTCGCGGACCAGGGTGGCGATCTTCTCGGCGAGGGCGTCGGGGTTGACCTGGTAGGGCAGTTCGGTGACCACCAGGCACTGCCGGCCCTGGATCTCCTCGACGTTGACCACCGCGCGCATCACGATCGAGCCGCGACCGGTGCGGTAGGCGTCCTCGATGCCCTTCTTGCCCATGATCAGCGCACCGGTCGGGAAGTCCGGGCCGGGGATGATCTCGATCAGCTTCTCCAGCAGCTGCTCACGGCTGGCGTCCGGGTGGTCCAGCAACCACTGGGCACCGGCGGCGACCTCGCGCAGGTTGTGCGGCGGGATCTGCGTCGCCATACCGACCGCGATGCCGGCGGCACCGTTGACCAGCAGGTTGGGGAAGCGCGCCGGCAGCACGGTCGGCTGCATGGTCTTGCCGTCGTAGTTGGGCTCGAAGTCGACGGTCTCCTTCTCGATGTCGCGCACCAGCTCCATGGCCAGCGGCGCCATCCGGCACTCGGTGTATCGCGGTGCGGCGGCACCGTCGTTGCCGGGGGAGCCGAAGTTGCCCTGCCCGTCGACCAGCGGGTAGCGCATCGACCACGGCTGCACCAGCCGGACCAGGGCGTCGTAGATCGCGCTGTCACCGTGCGGGTGGTATTGACCCATCACGTCACCGACGACGCGGCTGCACTTGTTGTAGCCGCGGTCCGGCCGGTAGCCGCCGTCGAACATCGCGTAGACGATGCGACGGTGCACCGGCTTCATCCCGTCGCGCACGTCCGGCAGCGCCCGACTGACGATGACGGCCATCGCGTAGTCGATGTAGCTGCGCTGCATCTCGGTGTTGAGGTCGATCGGGTCGACATTGGACCGTGGGCCCTCTCCACCGGGAGGAGTGGTGTCGTCAGTCATGAAATCCCTTAGCTTCTAACGTAATTCAATGAGTCTGTATGGCGGGCACGTCGGTCGAGTGCCGAGGGAGCGAAGCGGAGGAGGTGTATCGAGACCACGTCCCGCCTCGGGTCTCGATACGGGCTCCGCTAGCGCTCCGCCCTACTCGACCAGCGAGGCGCTAGATATCAAGGAATCTGACGTCTTTGGCGTTGCGCTGGATGAACCCGCGCCGGCTCTCGACGTCCTCACCCATCAGCACCGCGAAGATCTCGTCGGCCGCGGCGGCGTCCTCGAGCGTGACCTGCAGCAGCGTGCGGTGCTCGGGGTCCATCGTGGTGTCCCACAACTCGTGGTAGTTCATCTCGCCCAGACCCTTGTAGCGCTGGACGCCGTTGTCCTTCGGCAGCCGCCAGCCGTTGCTCTCGCCGAGCTTGATCAGCCCGTCCCGCTCCTTGTCGGAGAAGGCGAACTCGTGCTCGTGGTTGCTCCACTTGATCCGGTAGAGCGGCGGCTGCGCGAGATAGACGTAGCCGGCCTCGATCAGCGGGCGCATGAAGCGGAACAGCAGGGTCAGCAGCAGCGTGCGGATGTGCATGCCGTCGACGTCGGCATCGGCCATCAGCACGATCTTGTGGTAGCGCGCCTTCTCGATGTCGAACTCTTCGCCGATGCCGGTGCCGAACGCCGAGATCAGCGACTGCACCTCGTTGTTGGCCAGCACCTTGTCGATGCGGGCCTTCTCGACGTTGAGGATCTTGCCGCGGATCGGCAGGATCGCCTGGTTGAACGGGTTGCGGCCCTGCACCGCCGAGCCGCCGGCCGAGTCGCCCTCGACGATGAACACCTCGGAGATCGTCGGGTCGTTGCTCTGGCAGTCCTTGAGCTTGCCGGGCATCGCGGCGGTGTCCAGCAGACCCTTGCGGCGGGTGGCCTCGCGCGCCTTGCGCGCCGCCATACGAGCCGCGGCGGACTGGATCGCCTTGCGCACGATCGCCTGCCCCTCGCGCGGGTGCTGCTGCAGCCAGTGGTCGAACTCGTCCCGGACGGCGCCCTGCACGAAGCCCTTGACCTCGGAGTTGCCCAGCTTGGTCTTGGTCTGGCCCTCGAACTGCGGCTCGCCCAGCTTGACCGACACCACGGCGGTCAAGCCCTCGCGGATGTCGTCACCGGTGAGGTTGTCGTCCTTGTCCTTGAGCAGCTTCTGGGTGCGCGCGAACTGATTGACCAGCGACGTCATCGCCGCACGGAAGCCTTCTTCGTGGGTGCCGCCCTCGTGCGTGTTGATCGCGTTGGCGTAGGTGTGCACCGACTCGCTGTATGCCGTGGTCCACTGCATCGCGATCTCGACCGACAGCAACCGCTCGGGGTCCTCGTGCTCGAAGGCGATGATGTCGTCGTGCACCGGCTCGCTGCGCTTGGAGGAGTTGAGGTGCTTGACGTAGTCGATCAGCCCGTCGTCGTAGCGGTAGGTGACGGTGCGCGGCTTGCCGGACTCGTCCTCGACGTCGTCGTGGGCGGTGGCACCGGCGAGCGCCTCCTCCTCGGCGCCCTCGTCGACCTTCTGCACCCGCTCGTCGGTCAGCGTGATCGCCAGGCCCTTGTTGAGGAAGGCGTATTGCTGGAAACGCGCCCGGACGGTCTCGAAGTCGTAGTCGACGGTGTCGAAGATCTCCGGGTCGGCCCAGTAGGTGATGGTGGTGCCGGTGTCGTCCGTGTCGGTCTCGCCGATGACCTCCAGCGATCCCTGCGGCGCGCCGTGGTCGAACTCCAGGAAGTGGATCCTGCCGTCCTGGCGCACCTCGGCGGTCAGCTTGGTGGACAGGGCGTTGACCACGGAGGAGCCGACGCCGTGCAGGCCGCCGGAGACCTTGTAGGCGCCGCCGCCGAACTTGCCGCCGGCGTGCAGCTGGGTCAGCACCAGCTCGACGGTCGAGACGCCATACGCCTTGTTGATCTCCACAGGTATGCCGCGGGCGTGGTCGCGCACCCGCACGCCGCCGTCGGCCAGCAGGGTGACCTCGACGTGGTCGCCGTAACCGGCCATCGCCTCGTCGACCGCGTTGTCGACGATCTCCCACACCAGGTGGTGCAGACCCCGGGTGCCGGTGGAGCCGATGTACATGCCCGGGCGCTTGCGGACCGCCTCGAGGCCCTCGAGCACCTGGATGTCGTCGGCACCGTAGGTCGAGCCGCCGGCCGGCGCCGCTGCGGACCCGGCCGCCGCGTCGCCTGCCGACTCTCCCGTTGACTCCGTGTCCTGCGCCGGTGTGGCCGGCTCCTGCTCGTCGGGTGATTGCTGCGCAGCGGTGTCGGACACAGTGCTCCTCGAAGTCGAATGACGCGCTCCGCGTCCGTCGGTTGCGACAGCCGCGAGAGGAAACCGAGCCGGGCACGCCTGCGGCCCGCCCAGTGGCGAGCCGCGAGAGCCGGTAACAAGACTCAGATTCTGTGTTCCATCATACCCTGCCGAGGCCGCCGAACCGTGTTTGACGTGCCTCAAACGGCAATGTGCGGGCAGATCGCACCGTCGCGCGACTCCCTCCACGCGGCCCGGGCCGTCAGCGCGTCCACGCCGCGTTCACGAACGATCCATGTCCGTGGCCCGGCCGGGCCAGCCGGCGGGTTCACTTGCGCAGGATGTAGACGACCGCACCGGTCTCGGTGGTGCAGGTGACGTACTGGTCGGCCTGGCAGGTCACCTGGTAGTTGTCGTGGGTCTCCGGCGACTTGGCCTTGAACGAGGCGTTGCCGTCCTTGTCCTTCTTGGCGTTGTAGATCGTGCTGACCACGCCCGCGAAGCCGCAGGAGGTCTTCGGTCCCGTGCCGTAGGAGTCGGTGCCGGGGCAGGCACCGGCCGCACCGGGCAGCGAGGTGGCGAAGCTCGGGCTCGAGGAGCTGTCCGAGGAAGAGCTGGCCGAGGAGGAGCTGGAGCTCGGGGACGACGATTCGGAGGACTGCGAGGACTGCGACGTCTCGGACGAGGACGGTGTCTGCGACGGCTGCCCGCCGGTGGTCTGGGTGACCGTCTTGGTGGGGGTGAAGGCGCCCTGCGCCATACGGCCGCTGGAGTTGTTCAGGATGATCGCGATGACGATGGCGACGATGGCCAGCGACGCGACGATGACGGCGACCGGCGCCCACATCGCACCGCGTCGCTGCGGCGGCTCCTCGTAATAGGCAGCCGGCTCGTACCGCTGGTCGGCCGGCTGGTACTCGTCGTACTGCGGCTCCTGCGGCGGCCGGACGTAGGGCGCGGCGGTCTGGTCGGGCGCCTGGTCCCGCGGGTGGGTCCGGTCGCTGTCGGCCGGGCCGGCCCATGCGGTCGCGTCGGGATCCTGGGCCGGCTGCTGCCCGCGGTCGCTGAAGAAGTGGTCGAATTCGTCCCGGCCCCCGCGCGGGTCGTCCTGACCTGGCTGGTCATGACTCACGTTGAAACTTTCCTGCCGATTGAGGTCCGATAGAGGTCGTTGGCCTTGCACAAACTCGACCCACTCTACGTGGAGCAGCCGAACGGCGCCCGGTGACCGGGTCGCGACGTTGGTCACCCGGGTACTCACCGGGGGTGCTCGACGGGGGGTGCTCACCCGTACGTGTCGCGCGGACCACGGCCGTCGCGGACGGTGCGCGGACCTTTCTTCCAGCTGGGCGCGTTCGGGCCGACGATGCGCAGCGACCGCACCACATCCGGGCCGACAGCCCGCTCGAAGTTGCCCAGCAGCGTGGAGGACAACAACCGCAGCTGCGTCGTCCACGCGGTCGAGTCGGCGCGGACGGTGAGTTCCCCGTCGGTGAAGGACACCGGCTGAGCATGGGCGGCGACCGCGTCGCCGACGATCTCGGTCCAGCGGCCCATCACCGAACCGGCCGCGACGTCGACCTGCCAGCCGCGGTCGACCAGCAACCGGTCGAGTTGATCGCCGATCATCGCCGGGTCGCGGGCGTCGGTGCGGGCGCGCCCGGTGCCCAGGTCGGCAGCCTTGCGCGGGCGCCGGCGGGCCGGCGTGCCGGGCCGGAAACCCTTCTCCCGGGCGGCGACCCGCGCCCGCCGCAGGGCATCACGGACCGCCTCCATGCCCGTCTCGTCAGCGCCTGCCTCGTCGGCTCCGGGCTCGTCAGTGGCAGCATCCTGCCGATCGGCGGCTCCTCCCTCGGCGTGCTCGGGATCGGTCATCGGGGTCTCACCTCGCCGAGGGTCACCGAGAACTGGTTGCCGGTGAGGGACTCCGGCACGTCGTCGTCGACCGCGGCCGTGATGAGCACCTGCTCGCAGTCGGCGACCATCAGCGCCAGCCGGCGGCGACGCCCGGCGTCCAGCTCGGCGAAGACGTCGTCTAGCACCAGCACCGGGTCGGTGCCCAGGTCGTGGCGCAGCAGCTGGAACGCGGCGATCCGCAGGGCGAGCGCGAACGACCAGGACTCGCCGTGGCTGGCGTACCCCTTGGCCGGCAGCGCACCCAGGCGCAGCACCAGGTCGTCACGGTGGGGGCCGACGAGTGTCTGGCCACGCTCCACCTCGGCCCGGTGCTGCTGCTCGAAGCTCTTGGCGAACCCGGCCTCCAGCTCGGCCACCTCGGGGACCTCGCCGGCGGCGAGCTGGTCGGCGAGTTCGTCATACAGCGAGCTCCGGTAGGTGACCTTGGCGTCGGACTGGCCGGCGCTGACCTCGTCGTACGCCAGCCGCAGGTAGGGCTGCAAGTCGCGCAGCAGACGCAGCCGGGCGTAGACCAGGTTGGCGCCGACGGAGGCCAGGTGACTGTCCCAGACCGGCAGGGTCGCGAGTGCTGCGGCACGATCGGGCGCCGTCCGTGCCGTCTTGAGCAGCGCATTGCGTTGTACCCGGATCTTCTCGTAGTCGCTGCGGGCGCCGGCCCATCGCGGTTGCCGGGCCACCAGCAGGTCGTCCAGGAAGCGGCGGCGTTCACCGGGTTCGCCCTTGACCAGTGCGAGGTCCTCGGGTGCGAAGAGCACCGTGCGCAGCGTGCCGAGTACGTCGCGCGGGCGGGTCACCGGTGACTTGCCGAGCCGGGCCCGGTTGGCCTTTCCCGGATTGATCTCCAGCTCGACCTGCTGCTCGCGACCGTCGCGGACGACCGCACCGCGCACGATCGCCTGCTCGGCGCCGGCGCGCACCAGCGGCGCGTCCTGGGCGACGCGGTGCGAGGAGAGTGAGGCCAGGTAGCCGATGGCCTCCACGACGTTGGTCTTGCCCTGACCGTTGAGCCCGACGAACGTGCTGACGCCGTCGGTGAAGGTGAGGTCGGCGGACTCGTAGGACCGGAAGTCCTTCAGAGTCAGATGCCGCACGAACACACGGTTGAGTCTAGGTGTCGCAGGCCCGCGCGGACTGCTGCGGATGTCGGTGCCCGGTGGGATCGTGGACCCGTGGTGACTTTCAACGCTTCCGACGATCTGCGCGGTGCGCGGTTCGTCGGCGTCAGCCTGCGCGAGGCACGCTTCGTCCGGTCGGACCTGTCCGGTGTGGTGATGCGATCCGTCGACGTGGCCGGCACCGAGATCGACGCCCCGTGGCTGCTGGAGGCGGACCTGTCGGCCGCCGCGGGCGGCTCCGACGACGGTTTCCTGCGGGTCAACGGCGTCGATGTGCGCCCGCTGGTCGATGCCGAGCTCAATCGCCGGTTCCCCGGCCGCGAGCAGCGGCATGCTGCCGATCCCGACGCCTTGCGGTCGGCCTGGTCGGCGGTCGAGGGCGCCTGGGCTGGCGCCGTCGACCGTGTCGCGGCCATGCCTGCGGGCACTGCCGACGTGTCGATCGAGGAGGAGTGGTCGTTCGCTCAGACGCTGCGGCATCTGGTGATGGCGACCGACACGTGGTTGCGGCGGGCGATCCTGGGCGTGTCGGAGCCCTACCATCCGATCGGTCAGCCGCATGCCGAATACGCCGCCGACGGCGGGGACATGTCGGTCTTCGCGGAGAGCTGCCCGTCATACGACCGGGTGCTGGAGGTGCGCGCCGAGCGGATGGCGATGGTGCGTGACTTCCTCGCCGGCCTCGGCACCGACGAACTGCGCACACCACGCAGCAACCCGTGGGCGCCGCACTATCCGGAGACCACCCTGTCGTGCCTGCACACGATCATCGGGGAGGAGTGGGAGCACCTGCGCTACGCCGTGCGGGACCTGGACACGATCGACGCACGGGCAGGTGAGGAAACCGGCAAGGACCACCCGGCCGGACGATCACCGGATGAAGGCGATAGGCAACGCCCACGCGCTTGACCGAGAACGCGGCCACGGCGACAGGCCACGAGCACGCCACCGAACGACAAGCGGACGCCCGCGAAGCGACGACCACATTGGGTGACGGCGCGAGCGAGCTCGCGCGCCGCGCCGTCACCCAACTTGCGAGGAGCGAAGAGCAACGCCTAATGGTCCGTGACGACGCCCTTCTCGCCCTTCTTGGTGACGGCGTGCCCGCCGAACTCGTTGCGCATGGCGGCGACGGCCTTCATGGCAGGGGAGTCGGTGCCTTGGCGGGAGAAGAAGCGCTGGAAGAGTGAGGCGGAGATGACCGGCATGGGGACGCCGTACTCAACGGCTTCCTGGACGGTCCAGCGGCCTTCGCCGGAGTCGTTGACGAAGCCTTCGATCTGGGACAGGTCGCCGTCCTTCTCCAGTGCTGCGGCGATCAGCTCCTGCAGCCAGGAGCGTACGACGGTGCCGCGGGTCCACGCCTTGAACGCGGCGGGGACGTCCTTGACGATCTCCTTGGCCTCGAGCAGCTCGTAGCCCTCGGCGTAGGCCTGCATCATGCCGTACTCGATGCCGTTGTGGACCATCTTCACGTAGTGGCCGGCGCCGACCGCGCCGGCGTGGCAGAAGCTCTCGTCGCGCGGGCCCTCGGGCCGCAACGCGTCGAAGATCGGCATCAGTCGCTCGATGTTGGCGTCGGAGCCGCCGGCCATCAGCGCGTAGCCGTTCTCCTTGCCCCAGACGCCGCCGGAGACACCGCAGTCGGCGAACTCGATGCCCTTGTCGGCGAGTTCCTTCTCGTGCTTGGCGTCGTCGGTGAATTTGCTGTTGCCGCCGTCGATCACCAGGTCGCCCTTGTCGAGCAGGCCGCCGAGTTCGTCGATGACCGCTTGAGTGATCTTGCCGGCCGGGACCATCACCCACACGTTGCGGGGCGCGTCGAGTTTGCTGACGAGTTCCGGCAGGTCCTTGACGTCGGAGATGTCGGGGTTGGTGTCGTAGCCGACCACGTCGTGTCCGGCCGCCACGAGGCGGTCGCGCATGTTGCCGCCCATTTTGCCCAGGCCGATCAAACCGAGTTGCATGCCGCGCCTTTCGTTCGTGTATGTCGTACGTCGTCCCCGACGCTACTCCGGAAGCTCGGTGCGGGCTTGCGCCCGCCCCATGCTTCCTCCGCCTGTGTCGGAAAACTTCAGCGGCCGGTGTCGGGAAACTTCAGCGGAACTGTCGGACACTTCAGCGCGCGTCCTAGGACGCGAAGCGGACCGGCATCAGCACGTAGCGGTAGGACTCGTCCGCGTCGCCGTCGGCTTCGGCCTGCCCGGACAGGACGGCGGGGCTCTTGGGCTGGGTGAACGACATACGGGCGAACGGGGTGCCGAGCGCCCCGAGACCGTCGAGCAGGAACTGCGGGTTGAAGGCGATCTCGATGTCCGGGCCGGTGAGAGCGGCCTCCACGGCCTCGGACGCCTGGGCGTCGTCGCCCTGACCGGCTTCGATGGCTACCTGGCCCTCGGAGAAGCGCAGCCGCACCGGGGTGTTGCGTTCGGCCACCAGTGAGACGCGCTTGACGGCTTCGGTGAGCGCGGCGGTCTCGATGACGGCGATGGAGTCGACACTGGTGGGGAAGATGGAGGAGACCTTCGGGTATTCGCCGTCGAGCAGGCGGGTGGTGGCCCGGCGCTGGCCTGCCTCGAAGCCGACCAGGCCGTCGCCGCCGGCGGCGGAGCCGAGGGCGAGCTGGACGGAGCCGGACGCGCCGAGCGCCTTGGCGGTGTCCTGCAGTGTCCGCGCCGGGATGAGCGCGGTCTGCTCGACATCGGCGTCGGTGGGGTTCCAGGACAGTTCGCGCAGGGCGAGCCGGTAGCGGTCGGTGGCCAGCAGGCTGACCTTGTCGCCCTCGATGTGCAGGCGGACGCCGGTGAGGATCGGCAGCGTGTCGCTGCGGTCGGCGGCGATGGCGACCTGCGAGACGGCCTGGGTGAACAGGTCGCCGGCGATGGCACCGGTCGGCTCGGGCGAGGTGGGAAGGGTGGGGTAGTCCGCGGTCGGCATCTGCTGCAGGGAGAAGCGGCTGGACCCGCAGGTCAGCTCGACCTTGTGCTCGTCCGCGGTGATGGTGACCGGTTTGTTCGGCAGCGATCGCGAAATCTCCGCCAGCAGGCGGCCCAGGACGAGGACCTGGCCCGGCTCGTCGACTTGGGCGTCGACGGTGACCTTCGCCGAGACCTCGTAGTCGAAGGCACTGAGGGTGAGCCCGTCGGTGCTGGCGTCGAGCAGCACACCCGCCAGCACGGGTACGGGCGGCCGGTTGGACAGGCCACGGACGGCCCAGGTCACGGCTTCGGCCAGGACATCGCGATCGACGATGAGCTTCACGTACTAACCATCCTTGCTGAGGGAGGCTTGTTCCAGAACAAACTTCGAAGTGTCGGGACCCGTGCGGGCGCAGCATGACACTAGTCGGGGTGCTGTGGCAGCCGCTACTACGGGTGGTCGTCCGGAAATCCCCAGTCGGCAATGGCGAAAACGCCATCTTTCTCTGGTTGGTAGTTGTCGTAGCAACTGTGGAAACTGTGGACAACCGGTGCTGCGCGCGTCATACCGCCGGTACGGCGTGTGGAGAACCTGTTGGTCGCGGCTGTGGACAACTCGCGCCGGTCGTGGATGACCGGCGTTGTCCACAGGCTGTCCGCAGTCGGTGTGGTCAGCGGAGCGCGGTTGTGCACAGCTGGCACGGTGTCGTCCACCGCCGCATGTGGATGGTCGGCTCGTCACTGTGGCCACGGCGGTCCCACATACACACATGGTTATCCACAGGTTGTGGAGACAAGGGCGGCCGGCCCGGCGGCATGACGGCCGGAATCGGGCGCCGGCGGTGAGTGAGACGTCGGGAGGTCGGCGACGAGCGCCAGCGATTTCCACAGCAGCTGTGGAAATCCTTGGGTTGAGTAGCCGGAGAAGCGGAGCGGGGGAGCCGTGTCGAAACCGGTGTGGCGGGCAGGCGCGGGACGGCTGGCGACGCTCAGGCGGTGGCGCGGCGAATCTGCGTGGTGAGTTCGCTGATCTGCTCGTAGAGGTGGGCGCGTTCACCCATCAGCTGACGGATCTTGCGGTCGGCGTGCATCACCGTGGTGTGGTCGCGCCCGCCGAACTGCTGACCGATCTTGGGCAACGAGAGGTCGGTGAGCTCGCGGCACAGGTACATCGCGATCTGCCGGGCGTTGACCAAGGTGCGCGAGCGCGACGACCCGCACAGTTCCTCCACGGACAGGCCGAAGTACTTGGCGGTCTGGCGCATGATGGCCGTCGCGCTGATCTGGCCGGAACCGGAGCTGGGCATGAGGTCCTTGAGCACGCGGCCGGCGAGCTCTTCGGTGACGTGCTGGTTGGAGACCGAGGCGTATGCCGTCACCCGGATCAGCGCACCCTCGAGTTCGCGGATGTTGCTGGGCACCTTGCTGGCGATCAGGCTGAGCACCTGATCGGGCATGTGCATCGAGTCGGCGACCGCCTTCTTGCGCAGGATCGCGATGCGGGTCTCCAGGTCCGGCGGCTTCACATCGGTGGTCAGGCCCCACTCGAACCGTGACCGCATGCGATCCTCCAGCCCGGAGAGCATCTTCGGGGGCTGGTCAGAGGTGAGCACGATCTGCTTCTCGCTGTTGTGCAGCGCGTTGAACGTGTGGAAGAACTCCTCCTGCGTGCCGTCCTTGCCCTGCAGGAACTGCACGTCGTCGATCAGCAGCACGTCGACGTTGTCGCGGTAGCGCTTCTGGAAGCTGGAGGCCTTGTCGTCGCGGATGGAGTTGATGAAGTCGTTGGTGAACTCCTCGGAGTTCACGTAGCGCACCCGCATGTGCGGGTAGTAGTTGCGCACGTAGTTGCCGATCGCGTGCAGCAGGTGCGTCTTGCCCAGGCCGCTGTCGCCATACACGAACAGCGGGTTGTAGGAGCGGGCCGGTGTCTCGGCGACGGCCTGCGCCGCGGCACATGCGAAACGGTTGCCGGCACCGATGACGAAGGTGTCGAAGGTGTACTTCGGGTTGAGCCGTGCGTCCTGGACCGGCTCGGTGGTGACCGGCTGCCGCTGGCGGGCTGCGGCGCTGGTGAACAGGTCCTGCTCGACGTCCGGTGGCGGCTCGGGCACGGGACGCACCGGCTCGGCGGGCTCGTCGTCGGCCGGGCGCAGGCTGTCGTCGACGGTGACCGCGAGCCGGATCTCGGTGCCGAGCTGCTCGCCGAGGGCGGTGCAGATGGGTTCACTGAGGGTGGTCTCGACGAAGACCTTGGTCTGCGGGAACGGAACGGCCAGCAACGCGGTGCCGCCGACGAGTCCGGCGAGCCGGGCCAACCGCAGGTAGGCGCGATCACGCGCCGGTATGCCGGAGTCCTCGATGCCGAGCATGGCACCGTGCCAGACGTGAGCGAGGTCGATGTCCTGATCGCTCACAACGCTGGGTCCTCCCTGACAAGCGGCGTACCGGGATCGGCGAGATCTCGGCGGATGATTCGGCGGGTGTCTCGGTGAACACCGAGGTCGCCGGCAGACATGCTACGCCGTTAATCCACATGGTTATCCACAGGCTGTGAATGAAGAAATGGGTGACGACATGGCCGCGACGTGCGGGACCGACCTGGAAGACGCCGACGCTAACAACTCCGACCGGCACCCGGCAAGCCGGTCGACGAAGAAAGTTCGGACCGTTCGGCGTGGCGGCTGGTGTTCGCGGGTTCGGCGGCTTTTGATGGGCGGTTCGGCGTGCGTGGAGCGCGAGGTCGCTCGGTTTGACCCCCGCTACGGGCGGCCCGTATCGTAGCTCCGAGCCTTCTTCGCTCATGCCTGCCTGGACCAGCACGGTTCCCTGCGGTGGGCGGATCGGCCCGCGGTGACGGGTCGTGACGAAGATCCCGATGACCGACGCACGACCGGGCCCGCCCTGGGCCCGCACATTCCGACGGAGACGACAGTGAGCAAGCGCACCTTCCAGCCCAACACCCGCCGCCGCGCCAAGGTGCACGGCTTCCGCCTGCGGATGCGCACTCGCGCCGGCCGTTCGATCCTGTCGGCGCGCCGTGCCAAGGGCCGCGCCAAGATCTCGGCCTGAGGGTTCTCCTCGGCTCCGCGTTGGCCGGGCGACCGTGCTGCCGACGACCCACCGACTGCGCGACAGTGCGGATTTCTCCGCAGTGTTGCGCAGTCGTCGTTCTGGGCGGGCGCCGGGACCCCGGCTGGTGGTGACTGTCGGCCGCTCCGACACCGACACGCCGCGGGTCGGTCTGGTGGTCTCCAAGGCGGTCGGCAACGCGGTGGTCCGCAACCGGACCAAACGCGTCCTGCGACACCGGATGGCGACGCTGTTGCCGGTGGTGCCGGATCACACCGACGTGGTGATCCGCGCCAACCCGGCGGCCGGGTCCGTGTCGGCCGAGCTGCTGCGCAGCGACCTGGACCGTCAACTGCGCACTGCGATCGAACGGCGCCGGTGACGACATGTCGGTGACCTGGATCCTGGCGCGGCCGTTCGTCTGGCTGGTGCGCCTCTACCAATTGCTGATCTCCCCTCTGCTCCCGCCGAGTTGCCGGTTCACGCCGTGCTGCTCGTCATACGCCATCACGGCGCTGAACCGGTTCGGTGTCTTCAAGGGCAGCTGGCTGACCGTGCGCCGGCTCGCTCGATGCCACCCATGGAACCCTGGCGGCGTGGACCACGTTCCGCCTGTTGTCACTGCGGACGACTCCGGTGCACCTGCGCCGGCGCCGCTCAAATAGAAGGACCCCGCCATCTACAACTTCTTCGACACGATCCTGTACCCGCTCGAATGGTTCGTCGCCTTCGTCATGGTGGGTTTCCACAAGATCTTCACCGCCATCGGTCTGCCGGCCGCCAATGGCTGGACGTGGGCGCTGTCGATCGTGGGCCTCGTTCTCGTGCTGCGCATCATGCTGATCCCGCTGTTCGTCAAGCAGATCAAGTCGTCGCGGCGGATGCAGCTCATCCAGCCCGAGATTCAGAAGATCCAGAAGAAGTACAAGGGCAAGAAGGACGCCGAGTCTCGTCAGAAGATGACTGAGGAGACGATGGAGCTCTACAAGAAGGCGGGCACCAACCCGTTCTCCTCCTGTATGCCGATGCTGCTGCAGTCGCCGTTCTTCTTCGCGCTGTTCCGCGTCCTGGACCGACTCAAGGACATCGGCTCCGGCCAGCACGACCCGATCGGCTGGATGACGCAGAGCCTGGCGCGTCAGGCCGAGCAGTCGACGCTGTTCAACGTCCGGTTGTCCTCGGCGTTCCTGCACCCGGGCGAGTCGCCCGTCGCGGCGGTGCGCACGCTGTGCATCGCGCTGATCATCATCATGTCGGTCACGGTCTTCACCACTCAGCACCAACTGATGCGCAAGAACATGCCCGCGTCGGCCCTCGACAACCCGATGGCCAAGCAGCAGAAATACATCATGTACATCATGCCGGTGTTCTTCGCGATCTCCGGCGTGAACTTCCCGATCGGTGTGCTGCTCTACTGGGTGACCACCAACCTGTGGACAATGGGCCAGCAGTTCTACACGATCCGCCGGATGCCGGCGCCCGGATCCGAGGCGGAGAAGGCGCTCGAGGCGCGTCGGGCCGCCAAGGGCAAGCCGATCACCAAGTTGAGCATCCCCGGCCTGCACAAGACCGAGGACGAGGAGCCTGCGGATGCGTCCGTCGAGCTGGCCAAGTCCAAGACACCACCCGGCACGCCGGGCCTGGTCACCGCCGACGGCGGCACCGCCGGAAAGGCGGGCGGCCAGCGCGTGCAACCCAAGCGCAACAACAACAAGAAGCGCAAACGCTAGCCCCACTTGTCAACGGCGCCGGCGACGAGGCGGGGGCGAAGCCCAGTCACCGCACTTGCGTCAGGGCCGGCGCCACAGACTTCGTGTTCCCTACACGTTCGACGCACGTTCAATGCACCCGGGAGTGAAGAATGACTGACGTGACCACCGACGATGCCCCCGCGGCCGACGATGCAGCGACCGAATCGAGCGCTGCAGCTCCGGCCGTCTCGACCAAGGCCGTGGACCTGGACCGCGAGGGTGAGGTCGCCGCGGACTTCTTGGAGACACTGCTCGATATCGCCGACCTGGACGGCGACATCGACGTCGACGTGGATGGTGACCGGGCCTCGGTGTCCATCGTGGACTCCGAAGACGGGCGGGTGCCTCGTCGCCTGGTCGGCCAGAACGGCAAGGTGCTCGACGCGCTGCAGGAACTCACTCGCCTGGCGGTGCAGGCCGAGACCGGCAACCGCAGCCGACTGATGTTGGACGTCGCCGGCTTTCGCGCGGATCGGCGCGCGGAGTTGGTCAAGATCGCCCAAGACGCGGTCACCTCGGTCAAGGGCGACGGTCAGCGCGTGGCGCTGGACCCGATGTCGGCGTTCGAGCGCAAGGTCGTGCACGACGCGGTGCTCGCGGAGGGCCTGCGCTCCGAGTCGGAGGGCGCCGAACCACGTCGCTTCGTGGTGGTTCTGCCCTCGGACGACTGACCGTTCCACGTGAAACACGAACACTCCGCGCACGGCTCCGGACCGCTGGAAACTGCCCCGGTCCCTGCGGCGCCCGCTGCCGCGGCGCGTCTCTTCGGCGACCGGCTGCCCATCGCGCAGCAGTATGCGGAGTTGTTGGCGGGATCCGGTGTCATCCGCGGACTGCTGGGGCCGCGCGAGGCGCCGCGATTGTGGGAACGGCACATCCTCAACTGCGCGGTGATCACCGAGCTGATCGACACCGGTAGCACGGTGGTGGACGTCGGCAGCGGCGCCGGCCTGCCGGGCCTGGTGATCGCCATCCGCCGCCCTGATCTGACCGTGACATTGGTGGAGCCGTTGCTGCGCCGGGTGCGCTGGCTGGACGAGGTGGTGCAGACGCTCTCGCTGTCCAACGTGACGGTGGCCCGAGGACGCGCCGAGGCGCTCTGGGACGATGTCGGCCCGGCCGACGTGGTGACCTCACGCGCCGTGTCGGCACTGGAGAACCTTGCCGTCTGGTCCGTCCCTCTGGTTCGTCCTGGCGGCTGGTGGTTGCCGATGAAGGGCTCCACCGTGGCCGAGGAGATCGACGCGAGTCGTGAACTGCTGACGTCGGTCGGCGTCACTGCGGTCGAGGTGGTGGAATGCGGTGGTGATGTGCTGGACGAGCCCACCACGGTCGCACGTTTGACGATCGGCACACCGCGCCGGCTGAGCAAGAGCGGCGCGAAGAAGGGCGGCGGCACTCGGTTCTCCAAGCACGTGGCGCGTTCCGGCGCTCGCCGCGCGGCGCGCGGCCGCACGCGCTGACCGCGGATGCTGCGCCACTACTCAACACGGCGGTGAGCGATATCGCTTCGCTGCAGGACGACGAACGGAAGGCGAACGGTGAGCACACTCTCGCTGCCCACGGGCTGGCAGGGACCTGCAGACGTATCGACGAGTCCCGAGCCGGTCGGCTGGCGTAACGCCGCCCGGCTCGCGCCGACGGTCGAAGTCGGAGCTCTGCACCCCGTGCCCGCGGGGGCGACCGAAGCAGCGCGTCACGTCGTCCCGGCTGCCGGCGATGTTTCCCGTGAAACGGTGCCGTCGAGCGTTTCCCGTGAAACCACCGTCGCGGGCGCGGCCGAGGACACAGCGACCGCGCCTCCCGTCACGGAGACGCCCACCGCATCCCCGCTCGCCGATCAACTGGTGGACGAGGCGCGGCGGCGCGAGCGGCTGGCGCAAGGCGCTGTCCATGCGCCCGCGCAACCGCGGATCCTCACCATCTCGAACCAGAAGGGCGGGGTGGGCAAGACCACGACGACGGTCAATGTGGCGGCGGCACTGGCCCAGTTCGGTCTGCGCGTGCTGGTCATCGACATCGACCCGCAGGGCAACGCGAGCACGGCGCTCGGCATACCGCATCACGCCGAGGTCCCGAGCATTTACGACGTCGTGGTCGACGACGACGAACTCGCCGGCGTGCTGCAGGAGTGCCCGGACATACCCGGCCTGTGGTGCGCGCCGGCGACGATCGATCTGGCCGGCGCCGAGCTCGAGCTGGTGTCCCTGGTGGCACGTGAATCACGGCTGAAGCGGGCCATCGATCAGTATCAGGCGGACCCCGGCCCGGCGGGGCGCTTCGACTTCATCCTGATCGACTGCCCGCCCAGCCTCGGCCTGCTGACCGTGAACGCCTTCGTTGCGGCCGAGGAAGTGTTCATCCCGATCCAGTGCGAGTACTACGCGTTGGAGGGGTTGAGCCAGTTGCTGAAGAACATCGAACTGATCCGCGCGCACCTCAACCCTCGGCTGCACGTCTCCACCATCCTGCTGACCATGTATGACGCCCGCACGCGACTGTCCGCACAGGTGGCCGAGGAAGTGCGTGCCCACTTCACCGATCAGGTCCTGAGGGCGTCGATCCCGCGCTCGGTGCGCATCTCGGAAGCGCCGAGCCACGGGCAGACCGTGCTCACGTACGATCCGTCGAGCAGCGGCGCGCTTTCGTACGCGGAGGCTGCCAAGGAGCTCGCCGCACAAGGCACTACGATCGACCAGTGAGCGAAAAACGACGCGGACTCGGACGTGGGCTGGGCGCACTGATACCGACGGCACCCGCACCGACCACCGGCATGCCCCGACCGTCCGACGTCTTCTTCCCCGGCGGTGGTTCGGTGGCTACCGCCGCCCAGCACCAGGATTCCAGTGAGCGTTTCACGGGAAACATGGCACGGTCCGCAGTTGCGGAAGGCGCAGCGGCGGACTCGATCACCGGTGCGGCGCCCGAAGGCTCGGCGATGCTCGACGCCGGCACGAACGAGGTGGAGGATCCGTCGACGGCGACCAACGCCTCTGACGACCAGTTGCAGGAAGTGCCCGGCGCGACCTTCGCCGAGCTGCCGGTAGACCAGATCCGGCCCAACCCGCGTCAACCGCGGACCGTCTTCGACGAGGACGAACTGGCCGAGCTGGTGCACAGCGTGCGTGAGATTGGCGTGCTCCAGCCGATCGTGGTGCGGAAGCTGACCGCCGCTGATGCCGCCGAGGCGGGCGTCGGGTACGAGCTCATCATGGGCGAGCGCCGGCTGCGCGCCAGCCGGGGTGCGGAGAAGGCGACGATCCCGGCCATTATCCGCAGCACCGACGACGACGACATGCTGCGCGACGCGTTGCTGGAGAACCTGCATCGTGCCCAACTGAACCCGCTGGAGGAAGCCGCGGCATACGGCCAGCTGCTGGACGACTTCGACTGCACGCACGAGGAACTCGCCAGCCGGATCGGCCGCTCCCGCCCGCAGATCAGCAACACCCTGCGCCTGCTGAAGTTGCCCGCGCTGGTGCAGCGACGCGTTGCCGCCGGTGTGCTGTCCGCCGGGCACGCCCGCGCCCTGCTCGGGTTGCCGGACGCGGCCGCGATGGAGCGCCTCGCCCAGCGCATCGTTGCCGAGGGGCTGTCTGTTCGCAGCACGGAGGAGATCGTCGCGCTCGGCGGTGACAAGGAACGTGCGACCCGGCGGTCGCCGCGCGCCGGCCAGCACCACCCGCAGCTGGACAATCTGGCGGCAAGCCTGTCAGATCAACTCGACACCCGGGTCAAGATCTCCCTCGGCAAGAGCCGCGGCAAGCTGACCGTCGAGTTCGCCAGCGTCGAGGATCTGAACCGCATCATGGACCAGCTCGGCGTCCACAGCGAACGCTGATCGAGGAGCGACGAAGCAGCAGCTCGAGACCACGCGTGATGGCCAACAGGACGAGGTGATCACCGAGGGGTGGCGAGTTGGCCACCTCGCAACCCACTCACATCACACGCGGCGGCCAGTTGCTGCAGGACAAGCGAAAAGCGGTGTCCCCGAACACACTTCGGGGACACCGCTGGTGAAGCGAGAGGAACTCAGCCGATGAAGGGCTCGAGCTCCTTGACCAGCTTCGGCTTCGGCATGACGCCGACGATGCTCTTGACGACCTCACCGTTCTGGTAGACGTTCAGCGTCGGGATGCCGGTGATGCCGTACTTGGCGGAGGTGGCCGGGTTGTCGTCGGTGTTGAGCTTGACGACGGTCAGCTTGTCGGCGTTCGCCTCGGCAATCTCGTCGATGATCGGAGCGATCATCTTGCACGGTCCGCACCAGGGCGCCCAGAAGTCGACGAGCACTGGCTTGTCGCTCTTGAGAACGTCGGCCTCGAAGGTGGCGTCGGAGGTGTCCTTGGTGTTCGCACCCATGTCGGATGTTCCTTTCATTGTGATGATGTATGCCGAAAGGCCTTGGGAAATAAGAGGTTTCAGGCGTTGACGGTCTGGGCGGCGTCCGCAGAGGGTGCGCCCGCCTCGTCCCGCGCGGCCAGGAAACGCTCGGCGTCGAGCGCCGCCGAGCAGCCGGTGCCGGCAGCGGTGATCGCCTGACGGTAGGTGTGGTCGACCAGGTCGCCGCAGGCGAAGACGCCCGGCAGGTTGGTCGCCGTGGTGCCCTGAGCGACCAGCACGTAACCCTCGTCGTCAGTGTCCACCTGACCCACGACAAGCTCATTGCGCGGCAGGTGCCCGATGGCGACGAACACTGCGGAGGTGTCGACCTCGCGGGTCTCGCCGGTGCGAGTGTCGGTGAGAGTCACCGAGCTGACCTTCGGGTCGCCGTGGATGCCGGTGACCTGGCTGTTCCAGGCGAAGTCGATCTTGTCGTGCGACAGGGCGCGGTCGGCCATGATCTTGGATGCGCGCAGCTCGTCGCGGCGGTGCACCACGGTGACCTTCTGGGCGAAGCGGGTCAGGAAGGTGGCTTCCTCGATGGCCGAGTCGCCGCCACCGACGACCATGATGTCCTGATCGCGGAAGAAGGCGCCGTCACAGGTGGCGCACCACGAGACGCCGTGACCGGACAGCCGCTTCTCGTCCTCCAGTCCGAGCTCGCGGTAGGCCGAACCCATGGCGAGGATGACCGCGTGCGCCTCGTGCACGTTGCCCTCGCCGTCGGTGATCCGCTTGATGTCTCCGGTCAGGTCGACCGACGTGACGTCGTCGCGGACGAGGTCGGCGCCGAAGCGTTCAGCCTGTTCACGCATCTGCATCATCAGCTCGGGTCCCATGATGCCCCCGGCGAAACCCGGGTAGTTCTCGACCTCGGTGGTGTTCATCAGCGCACCGCCGGCGGTGACCGACCCCTCGAACACCAGCGGGTGCAGGTTGGCGCGGGCGGCATACACGGCGGCGGTGTAACCGGCCGGCCCGGAACCGATGATGATCAGGTTGCGAGGCTCGCTCACGGAGTGTCCTAACTTTCGGCAGTTGGTCGGGGCTGCGCCCGACCGGGTCGGCGGTGGTCCGCCCGCTCGGCGGGCTCGTAGAGCACAACAGATGGTATGTCGGGAATGTTCCGTGCCGTACATGTGCTCCAGGCGTGGTGTTCTCACCGCAGACGGACGCCGGGGGTGTGACCATCCGGAGTGCGGGGGGAACGTGCAGCGACGTCGTTTTTCGCGGAGCCTCAGAGCGCGCGCGGCGCTGCGTAGGGCCGGGAGTCCTTGCTGCAGCTGGACGAGACCGCGAACGCGGTCTTCGTGCCGTGGTTGGTGACCACGATGATCAAGGCGGGCTTGCCGTCATACGTGGCCAGATCGACCTTGATGCTCGACGGATCGTCCAGCAGCGAGCCACCGATGGTGCGTACGCACTGCACGATGGCCTGCGGTTTGGCGAGCGCACCGAACTGCGCCAGCAGCGAGGCGTCCGGAGATTGGCCAGCCGTGCCGTTCGCCATACTCGCCGCCTGGGTGTCGAAGGACGCCCCGGTGTAATGGGTGCCGGTGCTCTCCACCTGCACGCGATCGGCGAGCTGGGCGGTGCTGATGGTGTGCTGGGCGCTCCCGGACGGGAGGGCCGTCACCGGCGCGTTGTCGTGCCGCAGCGCGTTGACACCGACCACCGCCACGGCTGCCACAGCGGCCGCGGCCACCAGACCGCCGACGGCCGGCATCCAGCGTCGCCGGCCCGACCGGTCGCCGGAGCGCCCGGTGCGGGTCAGCGGGGTGACGTTGGGGTGCTCCTGCTGGCCGCCGGTGCGTTCCTGCGCCAGGGCAGCGGTGATCCGGTCCTGGACATCCTGCGGCATCGGCCCGGGAGCGGGCAGCGAACGCAACAGGTCGCGCATACCTGTCGGATCGTTCTCGAAGTCGTCATCGGGAGGTGTCGTCACGGCTTCCTCCAATCGGTTCAGTAGCTGGGACGACGAATGCCAGGGCATGGTTCCGTGCTGCCCGGGGGCAGTCCGGTGGTGAGGAGACCACCATCAGTCCAGGGTCCGACGTGCGAGCGGACCCTGCGGTTCCCTCCCTCATCAGGTGCCGCCGGCGTAACCGTCCCCGTGCTTGTCGCGCAGCAGCTCGGCCAGTGCCGAACGGCCGCGTGCGCACCGGGACTTGATGGTGCCCTCGGCGACGCCGAGCACCTGCGCGGCCTCGGCCACCGGCAGACCCTGCATGTCCACCAGCGTCAGCGCCAGCCGCTGTCCCTCGGGGATCTTGCCCAGCGCCTCCTGCACGTCCAACCGCACGACCGTGCTGCCGTGCACGTCGTGCCGGTCGGCCAGGTCGTACTCCGGTAGCTCCGAGGTCGGTTTGATCCGGCGCAGCCGGTCCAGGCAGGCGTTGACGATGATGCGGTGCAGCCAGGTCGTCACCTGAGCGTCGCCGCGGAAGGAGTCTGCGCGGCGGAACGCCGAGATGAAGCCGTCCTGGACGGCGTCGGCGGCGATCTCCGGGTCGCGGGTGGTGCGCAGCGCGACCGCCCACATGCGGTCCTTGTGCCGCCGGAAGAGTTCGCCGAACGCGTCGGGATCGCCCGCACAGTGTGCCGCCAGCAGGTCCCGGTCGTTGGTCCCGGCCAGCTCGGTCACGGGTAGACCTTGACGTCGTTGATGCGCTCCTGGAACCGGCCGTTGTCCTGCTTGCTGAGCTTGGTGACCCAGATGGTGATGTATCTCGCCTGGACGCCGTTCAGCTGCGCGGTCTGGGTGCCCTGGCCGGTCAACGTGGTCTCCGGGTCACGCGAGCTCACCGGCTCGATGTGGTCGCTGACGAAGAGTTTGATCGTCGACGGACCACCGGTGGTGGTGATCTTCACGCTGCCGACGGTCTGCACGCTCCCCAGGTCGAGCAGGAGCCCGGTGCCCTGGCCGCCGCCGCGGCCGTCGGCGGTGCTGTAGTCGTAGCTCTGCCAGTAGGAACCGGGGTCCTCGTCGGCGGCCTTGGCGGCCAGTCGGGAGTTGTCGCCGCCGTTGATGCCGTATGACGTCACGCGCTGGATGGTCACCGGTGTGGCGGTCGGTGTGGGCTTTGCGCTCGTGGTCCTGGACGCCGATGCCGAGGCACTCCCCGACGACGTGGCGGCGCCCGCGGAGGTACTGCTGGTCGAGGGCTTGGACGAGCCGCCGATGCCGCGCAGCCCGATCGCAGCGAAGACCACGGCGACGACGACCAGCAGGCCGACGATCACCAGCGCCAGCCGGCTGCTCTGGTTGTCGGCCTCGAAGTGACCGTCCAGGCCGGGAACCGGTGGTTCGAGATCGGTGAACGACGGGTCGTAGTCGCCCCTGGGGTCGCCACCGAAATCGTCGTCCAGATCGTCCCGCGGCGCTGCGGCGCGTGCGCGGGCCCGCGCCAGATCGGCGCCGGAGATCTGCGCCGTCTCGTCGCCGGTGTCGGTGCTGCCATTGCCGGCGGCCGTGGCCACGCCGGCCCGCGGCAGCGCGGTCCGGGTCGGGACGGCCTCGGTGGCCGGTGCCTCGTCGTGGGCCCGCTCCTCGAGAGCTCGATCGTCGTCGGCCGAGCCGGTCCCGGCGGGCGCCCCGCGGCCGCCACCGGGCACGGCGGCCAGGGTCGCACCGGGCCGGCGACCCGAGCCGGTCGTCCGGCGGGTCGAGGTGGTCACCCGCTCGGAGGACCAGGGTGCCAGCTGCCGGGCGAGCTCGCCCGGAGTGCGGGGACCCTCGTCGGCGCCCAGCGTGGTCCGGCACAGCGTGTCCAGGTCGCCGGGCACTCCGGACACCAGCTCGCTGGGAGCCGGGAGCTCGCCGTCCGCGCGGCGGGTGACGTCCTGCAGACCGGGCACCGACTCCTCACCCGGCCAGCGGCGGGTCAGCCCGGCATACACGATCTGCACGAGCGCCACGGTGTCGGCGCGGGAGGCTTCCTCCGAGGAGAGTTCGTCCGCGCCGGCGAGGGCGGCGTCGGTGGGCAGGCCGAGCACGGACACGGCACCGTCGGGTGAGGTGACGATGTCGTGCGGTGTCAGCTGCAGGTGGTGCAGACCGCGCGCCGAGGCGGCGCCGAGACCACTGGCGGCCTCGCCGACCATCCGGCGCACCTCCTCGGCGGGCAACGGGTCGAACTGCAGCATGGCGGCGATCGAGTCGGCGCCGTGCAGCGCCTCGGTGATGACGTATGCCGTCCCGTCCTGCGTGCCGACGTCGAGCACGCGCGGCAGGTGACGGTCCTCCACACCCGCGGCGCGGCGGGCACTGTCCAGGGCCGCTTCGGCGTGGTCGGAGTCCGCTGCGAAGACGGTGGCGGTCACTTCCCGGCCCAACGTGGCGTCGGTGGCGATCCACAACTCCTGGTCACCACGTCCCGCCAGCTTGCGGGTCAGCGTGTAGCGCTGCGCCAGCACGGTGTTCTCGCCGATGGCTTGCACCTGACCAACGCTCCCTGTTCGCCGTTCGTGTGCCGCGTCGGCGCGGCTCCCATGGTGATCCGTGCCCGTCGCCGCCGCGCACGCATCGGCCACATCCTAAAAGGCCGACCGGCGCAGTCCGGCGGGGACACGCGCCGGGAAGCCCGATCCGCGGCGCGGACGGCGGATCGGCAGCCGTCAGCGACCGATCAGTCGTCGTACGCCGCCGAGCCGGCCGGACACCGCGCCGATGAGTTCCTCGACCTCCTTCACGTGCAGCCGACGGGAGAACAGCACATAGAGGACGAGGAAGACGGCCGCGGCGACGGCGAAGACGATGAAGTTGGCGATGCGAGTGTCGTGGCCGGTGACCAGTCCGGTGCCGTACCGGGCGGCGAACGCGATCGCCACCGCGATCACCGAGGCGACGGCGAGACGGGCCCACGTCTGCGCGACGCCGACCATCCGCAAGCCGGGCAGCTGCTGGTCCCGCAGCCAGCGGTAGCCGATGGTCGCCTCGACGAAGTAGGCGATCGATCCGGCCAGGCAGACGCCGAAACCCCGCCAGTCGTCCGGCAGTAGGACGCACGGCACGGCCAGCACACTGGTGATGATGGTGCACCACACCTGCATCTTGAACGGCGTCTTGGCGTCCTGGTAGGCGAAGAGCGCGCGCTGCACGACGACGCACACCGTGAACGGCACCAGGCCGATCAGCAGCGCGATCGTCTGTCGCTCGACCGCGGTGGCGATGGGCGGGTAGAAGGCGGCGGCCAGCGGCCCGGCGGCCACCAACGCACCGAAGGTCGCCGGCATGGTCGCCACGGAGGACAACCGCAGGCTGAACTCGGTGTCCTGGGCCACTGCGCGGGTGCGTCCCTCGTGGGCGGCTCGTGACATGCGGGTGAAGAGCGCGGTGACCAGGCTGAGGGTCACCAAGGAGTGCGGCAGCATGAAGAAGAGGAATGCGTAACCCTGCGCCTGGTTGGCCGAGCCGATCCCGTTGAGCAGGTTTCCGGTGACCAGGAAGACGCCGAGCTGCTGCACGATGACCGCCGCGAACGCCCACCCCGCGATCGTGGACGTGTTGCGCAACCCCACCCCGCGGAAGGAGAAGTTGGGCGCCCAGGTGTAGCCGGACCGTCGCAACGGGATGATCAGCACCACCGCCTGGGCGACGATGCCCAGTGTCGCCGATCCGGCGAAGATCACCACCATCGACGTCGTCCACCGGGACGGGTCGCCGACCTCCCGATGGTGCTGTGCGAGCAGCCAGACGATGCCGGCGATCGCGAAGACGTTCGCCAGTGCCGGGGACCACATGAGTGCGCCGAACCGGCTGCGGGCGTTGAGGATCTCGCCGAGCAGAGTGTAGAGACCGTAGAAGAACAGCTGCGGCATACAGATGAGGGTGAAAAGGATGCCCAGACGCCAGGTGTCGCCGCTGGCATGGACGTAGCCGATCTTGAAGACCAGCGGGGAAGCCACCATGAAGAGCACGGTCGCGCCGAGCAGGATCGACATGGCGAGCGTGAGGATCCGGTCGGTGTAGGCCTTGCCTCCGTCCGGGTCCTTCAGCGCGCGGGTGATCTGCGGGACCAGCACCGCGTTGATGACGCCGCCGGCCAGCAGCAGATAGATCTGGTTCGGGATCTTGTTGGAGGTCTCCCAGACGTTGCCGGCCACGCCGATGATGACCGCGGCCATCAGGATGGTGCGCACGAAGCCGAGCGCGCGGGAGACCAGGGTGCCCGCGGCCATCACCGCGCTGGCCCGGCCGATGCCCCCCTCGGGCGCCGGTGCCGGTGCCGCCGCGGCGGGCGCCTGCGGCAGCGCATCCGGGTCCGCACCCCGGGCGATCGCGTCCCGGCGGGCCCGGACGACCTCCGGGTCGGGCATCGGCAGATAGCCGGAGTCCTCGCCCATCCAGGCGGCATACAGCGAACCGAGGCTGCCCTGGCTTTCGGGCGCGTTCTGCTGGACCTGGGCGCGCAGGTCCGACTCGGCGTACAGCTGGCCCAGGCTGGGTCGGCTCTCGTCAGTCATCGGTGTCGCTGCCCTCGCCTCGATCTGTGGTCTGCTGTGCGGTGGTCTCGCCGGCATCGACGATGGCGTCCTCCGGGGTCGGCGCGTCCGTGGCCACCGGCTGCTCGGAGGCGGTCCGCGGACCTCGGCGTACGGCGCGCCACAGGCCGATCGCGAGGATCAGTGCGGCGAGGACGCCGAGTACCCACATGATCCACCCGGAGGTCGGGTGCACGTTGATCTTCAGCTGTGCCGGCGCGTCCGTGTCGGTCAACGCCGTCCCGTCGGGTGCCCGCAGCACCGCGTCCAGCGGCACCGTGCCGCCACCGACCGCCTCGATGTGGAAATGGACGGCGGCGCGGGCACCGGCACCGATGTCGACCTGCTGCGGCGAGTCGGTGACCCGGACGAGGTACTTGCGCCGTTGCAGCTCCACCTGGACGTCGTGCACCGGCCGGTTGAGTTCGTTGGAGACGGTGAGGCTGATGTCGCCGGAGTCGGCGAAGAAATTGATCGTGGACGAGCGGATGCTCAGCTTGTGCAGCATGGCCACGACCGCGGCATGGTCCCGATCGGCGACGACGTGCAACTTCGCGGCGCCGCCGCGCCAGCGCGTGGAGCCGATGATGTCCAGTGCCCGCTTCCGTTCGGGTATGACGTCGTCACCGCCGACCAGAACGCTCTGCAGGGCGGACAGGTCCGCCCGAGCATCGTGCAGGGCGGCGAGCTCGTCGGCCGTGACGGCTTTCGCCGGGACGGTCGGTGTCGAGCCGCCCTGGGCAGGGGTCTTCAACAGGGTGGTCACCGGAGCCGTGCGCAGGGCAGCGGTCGACTGCGCGCCGGTCCGCAGGCCCACCCAACCGGCCGTCTGGAGCGCGTCGATCCGGGCCGCCAGCTGGGTCGGGTTGGCACCGCCGGAACGGGGCGCCACCAGTGCGATCGACCGCGGTGTGCCCGGTGACTGCTGGTAGAGAGCGAGCAGCTGGGTCAGTAGCCGACCGGTCCGCGCGCCCGGCGAAGTGCTGGCCCCGCTGAAGACACCGGACAGCGACTCGTCATACGTCAGGACACCGGAGGTGCCGGCGGCGCGATAGATGGCGGTCGGGGCGTCCGGTCGCCGGACGGCGCGTTGGGGCAGCAGGGCGACGGCTCGGGCCTTGCTGCCGGCGGCGAGTTGCGTGGTGTAGGAACTGACGGCCGCGCCGGGCAGGTCGCCGGTCGGCCAGACGAGCCGGACGCCACCGAGCGCGGTGACCCGGTCGGGCAGGGCGCGCGCGAAGTCACGCGACACCAGCGACTGCCCCGGCTTGCCCAGGCCGTGCAACGCGGTCAGGTCCGGGTCGTCCGAGGGCAGCCACCACACGGACTGCTCGGAGCCCAGCCCGGTGAGCCGGTCGGTGAGCCCGTCCACCGCCGCGTCGATCCGGCCCTGGGGGGTGTCCGGCGGGGTGCTGGTCTGCGAGGAGGAGGGCGACGGTGACGACGAGGAAGAGGACGAGGAGGAAGATGGTGACGAAGCCGACGACGACGGCGTGCCCGAGCCGCTCGCCGCGCCCGATGCGGTGCTCGTCGGGTCGGGCGTGCCGCCGCGGCCGGAGGCCCGGTCGGTGGACCCCGCACCGGTGGACCCCGCACCGGTGGACCCCGCCGATGCTCCGGTCGACGCCGGGGACGACGACTGCTCCGGCGATCCCGTGGCGCCGGACGGCGACCCCGCCGACGAATTCGACGAGGGGCTCGACGAGGGGCTCGAGGCACTGGCCGCGGCGGAGGGGACGTTGTCGTCGGAGGGTGCCGGGGGGTCGATCAGCGCCGGGTCCACCGCGAAGACGACCGGGTCGCCGGCCAACGCGTCCAAGGTGCGTTGCACCAGCGAGTCGGGTCCGACCGCGCGCTCCCACGCCGCCGCCCGCGCGGACCCGGTCGGCCCGAAGAGGTCCGGATCGGCCGGCAGGGTCAGCGGCACGACGATGCTCACCCGCAACGGCGACGTGACCGCGGAGTTCTGCAGCTGCAGGGCGCTGCGCGCCATACCCCGTATGGCGGAGGCGGCCGGCCCGCCGTCGGTGACCGTGACGGTCATCGGCAAGGAGGCCAGGCCGTAGTCGTAGGACAGCTTCTTGCCGGGGATGGTGACCGAGAACGGCGTGCTGCTGCCGGGCGCCAGGGCGCCGGCCCTGCCGGACGCGACCTCGGTCAATGGGACGTCGAGCGTCCCCGAGATCCAGCCGTCCGCGGCGCTGCGTGTGTCGAGCAGGTGGTCGCCGCTGACCGAGACGTGCACCACCGGGTTGTCCAGGGTGGCCGACCCGATGTTGGTGATGGTGCCGGTGACGGTGACCGCCTGCCCGGCGGATGAGACGGCCGGCAGGTTGGCGCCCAGGCTGATCCGGGCAGTCGACGACTTCGGCGCCGCCGTCGCGGCCGCGGAGGGCGCAGCAGCGGCGGGCGACATACCTGCCGTCACACCGACGGCGAACAGCCCGAGCAGGAGGGCGAGCAGGGCGGCCCCGAGAGCGAGTGGGTGACCCGGCCGGTGGTCAGGCCGTCGGCGCCAGGTATTGCCAGGCTGTTTGGACGATGCGTCGCTCATTGGGGAAGGTCAGCTTCCGCTGCACACGGTCCAGGCGGAACCAGCGCGCGTCGACGGCCTCGTGATCGGGGTCGCCGTCGATGCTGATCTCGCCACCGAGTGCCTCCAACATGTAGTGATGGACCCGCTTGTGAATGCGCAACTGCGGGGTGCTGAACCAATAATCGATCGTGCCCAGGGTGACCAGGGCACGTCCGATGATGCCTGTTTCCTCCTGGACTTCGCGAACCGCCGTCTCGACCAGTGTTTCGCCCGGCTCCGCGTGGCCCTTGGGCAGGCACCACTCCAATCGGCCGGCCCGGTTGTGCCGCGCGATGAGCGCGATCCAGGCGTAGCCACCCGCCACGTCGATGATGACGCCACCGGCCGAGGTCTCCTCCACGGCAGGCAGCCGCCGCACGGGGCGGTCGGTGCGCGGTGGATAGAGGCTCATCTCGACACTCTAAACCGGACTCGCCGGGACGTGAGCCGATCGGACGAACGGGACGGCTGCCCGCACCCGCCTCGGGGCCTGTATCACGAGTCGCTCGGGCGCCCCTACCCTGTGGTGGTGCCGACGCCCCACCCCGACGATTCCGTGACACCCCCGACGACACCCCCGACGACACCCCGGACGACCGCCGCAACCCAGCTGCAGCGACGCGCGGTCGCGCACCTGGCACCGGTGCTGCCGCTGCTGCAGGAGCTCGGCGGCATCTTCACCGCCGACGGTCACGAGGTGGCACTGGTGGGCGGCCCGGTGCGCGATGCGTTCCTGGGACGGGAGTCGACCGACCTGGACCTGACGGCCTCCGCACGACCCGACCGGATCGAGGCCCTGCTCGAGCCCTGGGCCGACACCACCTGGGACATCGGGCGCGACTTCGGCACCATCGGCGCCCGCAAGGGCGACACGATCGTCGAGGTGACGACCTACCGCGCCGACGCCTACGACCGGCAGACCCGCAAGCCGGTGGTGAGCTTCGGCGACTCGTTGACCGAGGACCTGGTGCGCCGGGATTTCACCGTCAACGCGATGGCGCTGCGTCTGCCCGACCTGGAGTTCGTCGACCCGTATGACGGGATGGGCGCGCTCGCTGCGCGCTCGCTGATGACGCCGTCGACGCCGCAGGTGTCCTTCGGGGACGACCCGCTGCGGATGATGCGGGCGGCACGGTTCGCTGCCCAGCTGGGCTTCACCGTCGACCCCCGGGTGCGTGCGGCGATGACCGAGCTGGCCGGGTCGATCGAGATGATCTCCGCCGAGCGGGTGCACGACGAACTGGTGAAACTGCTGCTCGCGCCGGACCCGCGGGCCGGGCTGACCCTGCTGGTCGACACCGGCATCGCCGACCACGTGCTGCCCGAGCTGCCCGCCCTGCGGCTGGAGGTGGACGAGCACCACCGGCACAAGGACGTCTACGAACACTCACTGACCGTGCTCGAGCAGGCGATGGCGCTGGAGGGACCGCGGGTCGTGCCGGGTCTGCAGGAGCCGGAACTGGTGCCCGGTCCGGACCTGGTCCTGCGGCTGGCGGCGCTGTTGCACGACATCGGCAAACCGGCGACGCGCCGCTTCGAGAAGGGCGGCGGGGTCTCCTTCCACCACCACGAGATGGTCGGGGCCAAGCTGGTCCGCAAGCGGCTGCGGGAGCTGCGCTTCGACAAGGAGACGATCAAGCAGGTGTCCCGGCTGACCGAGCTGCACCTGCGCTTCCACGGGTATGGCGGCCCGGGCGTCCCCTCCCGGGACCGCTCGGGCGGCGTCGACTCGCAGTGGACCGACTCGGCCGTGCGCCGGTACATCACCGATGCCGGGCCGCTGCTGTCCCGGCTGCACCTGCTCACCCGGTCCGACTGCACGACCCGCAACCGCCGCAAGGCGGCGGCGCTGTCGGCGGCATACGACAGCCTGGAGGTGCGGATCGCCGCGCTGCGCGAGCAGGAGGAGCTGGACGCCGTCCGCCCCGAGCTGAACGGCAACGAGATCGCCGAGACGCTCGGCATCCGGCCCGGGCCGGTGCTCGGCCGGGCCTACCAGCACCTGCTGGCGTTCCGTCTCGACAACGGCCCGGTGGGGCAGGACGCCGCCCGCGCGGAGTTGCTGCGCTGGTGGGCCGAAGAAGGTGCCGAGTAGGTGGTCAGCCGCTGACGAGGGTGGGTGCCGCGTGCTTCGACCCACGCCGCCAGCGCGCCGCGAGCACGGTGTCGACTACATGGTCGGTGTCCAGGCCGTAGTCGGCCAGCAGGGTGGACCGCTCGCCGGCGGGGACGAACTCCACCGGCACGCCGAGCGGTATGACGCGGGTCGACAGGCCCTCCTGGTGTGCCGCCATGGACAGCGCCGCTCCCAGACCACCACCAATGGCGTTGTCCTCCAACGTGATCGCCACCTTGTGCTCCGCGACCATGGACATCAGCTCCGGCGCCACCGGGTGGATCCAGCGCGGGTCGGCGACCGTGACCGAGACGCCCATGCCGGCCAGCCGCCGGGCAGCGTCGACCGCGACCGTCGCCAGCGGACCGCTGGAGACCAGGAGCACCTGGGCGTCCGCGTGATGCGGCGTCAGCAGGTCGACCGGGCCGAGCCGGGTGTGCACGCTCACCGGTTGCGGCGCACTGCCCTTGGGATAGCGCAGCACCGTGGGTCCGTCGTCGTGGGCCAGCGCCTCCCGCAGCAGCTCCCGGAGGCGTATGGCGTCACGCGGCGCCGCGATCCGGATGCCGGGCACGCCGCGCAGCATCGACACGTCCCAGATGCCGTGGTGCGACGGACCGTCCGGGCCGGTGATGCCCGATCTGTCGAGCACGAAAGTGACTGGCAGCCGGTGCAATCCGACATCCATCAGCACCTGGTCGAAGGCTCGACCCAGGAAGGTGGAGTAGATCGCCACCACCGGGTGCAGGCCCGAGGTGGCCAGCCCCGCCGCACAGGTGACGGCGTGCTGCTCGGCGATGCCCACGTCGACGATCCGGTGCGGGAAACGCTCCCCGAAGGGACCGAGCCCGGTCGGCAGGCGCATCGCCGCGGTGAGGGCGACGACGTCGGAGCGTTCCTCGCCGATGGCTGCCAGCTCGGCACCGAAAACCATTGTCCACGCTTCGGATCGGGCGGCTCCGACCGCATCGCGGCTCACTGCTGAAGGGATCGGTGCTGGACTCACGCTGTGCATCCGGTCCGCTTGGTCCTGCTCCGCCGGCGGATGACCCTTGCCCTTGCGGGTCAGCACGTGCACCACGACGGGGCCGGACTGGGCACGCGCCTCGTCCAGTGCCCGGTGCAGTGCCTTGAAGCAGTGTCCGTCGACCGGGCCGATGTAGTGGAAACCCAGTGCTTCCAGCAGGTTCGACGAGGCGGTGCCCTCGCGCAGCTGGTGCAGGTGGTGCGCCATGGCCCCGACGGTCGGGTCGTAGGAGCGTCCGTTGTCGTTGAGCACCACGACCACCGACCGGTTGCTCGCGCCGAGATTGTTGAGAGCCTCCCACGCCATACCTCCGGTGAGCGCGCCGTCGCCGATCACGGCGACCACCCGTCGACCGCGCCCGATCAGCTCGGAACCGCGCGACAGCCCGTCGGCATACGACAGGGCCGTGGAGGCGTGGGAGTTCTCGACGATGTCGCAGTCGCTCTCCCCGCGGCACGGATAGCCGGACAGGCCGCCCGCGGACCGCAGTTGCTCGAGACGGTCGTCCCGGCCGGTGAGCATCTTGTGCACGTAACTCTGGTGTCCGGTGTCCCACACGATGGCGTCGTGCGGGGCGTCGAACGTGCGGTGCAGCGCGATGGTGAGCTCGACGACGCCGAGGTTGGGACCCAGGTGGCCGCCGGTGCGGGTGACGACGTCGATCAGTCGCCGCCGGATCTGTGCGGCCAGCTCGGGGAGCGCCGTCTCCGGCAGCACCTTGAGGTCACCGGGTGAGGTGACGTGACGCAACAGGTCCGGCGACGACATCACGCCACCGCCGCCCGGATGGTCTGCCGCAACGAGTTGGTGGTGGCGATGACCGCGGTGGGTTCGTAGCCGCAGTGCGCCATACAGTTCGCGCAACGCTCGTCCTTGCCGCGGCCGAACGCCTCCCAGTCGGTGTCCTGGATGAGCTCCTCATAGGTCGACACGTAGCCGTCGTCGAGCAGGTAGCAAGGACGCTGCCATCCCTTCAGGCTGTATGACGGGATGGCCCACGGCGTGCACTCGTAGTCGACCTTGCCCTCCAGGAAGTCGAGGAAGAGCGGCGAGTGGTTGAGCCGCCACTTCTTGCGGCGGCCCTCGCCGAAGGCCTTGGCGAAGAGCGTGCGGGTCTCCTCGACGCCCAGGAAGCCCTCCTGGTCCGGCGCCTTCCAGTAGGCGTAGCCGGGGGCGATCTGCATGTTGTCGACCTTGACCTCGTCATTGAGGTAATTGAGGATGTCGATGACGTCCTGCGGTGAATCACTGTTGAACACAGTGGTGTTCGTCATCACCCGGAAGCCGCGCGACTGGACCAGCTTGATCGCCTCGATGGCTGCCTCGAAGCCGCCCTCGTGGCTGACCGACGCGTCGTGCCGCTCCTTCATCCCGTCGACGTGGACCATCCAGGAGAAGTTGCGGTGCGGCGTGAACTTGTCGATGTGCCGCTTCATCAGCAACGCGTTGGTGCACAGGAAAACGATCTTCTTGCGGTCCAGCAGCTCCTGCACGATCTCGTGGATCTGCGGGTGCATCAACGGTTCACCGCCGGCGATGGAGACCATCGGTGCGCCGCACTCCTCGATGGCGGCCACCGCCTGTTCGACCGGCATGCGTTGTTTGAGCATGGAGGCCGGCTCCTGGATCTTGCCGCAGCCGACGCACTTGAGGTTGCAGGCGAAGAGCGGCTCGAGCTCCACCAGCAGCGGGTATTTTTCCCGTCCGGCGAGCTTCTGCTTCAGTAGGTACTGCCCGAGGCGGACGGACTGGTGGAAGGGCATGTGGGGCATGGTCAGACGACCTCTCTGGGCAGGGTGAATTGCATGGTCTCGGTGATGCCGCCGCGTCGGCCGATCTCCAGCTCGCCGAGGGCGGCGAGTGCTTCGACGAGCTGTTCGACCAGTGCTGCGGGGGCGGAGGCGCCCGCGCTGACGCCGATGGTGCGCACGTCGCGCAGCCACTCCAGCCGTATGTCGGAGGCATCCTCCACCAGGTGCGCCGGGGTCCCACGGGCCGCCGCGACCTCGACCAGCCGCATCGAGTTGGACGAGTTGGCCGAGCCGACGACCAACACCAGGTCGCTGGCTGCGGCGACCTCGCGGATGGCGTGCTGGCGGTTGCTGGTGGCGTAACAGATGTCGTCGCGGCGCGGACCCTGCAGCGCGGGGAACCGTTCCCGCAAGACGCCCGCGATCTCCTCGGCCTCCTCCACCGACAGGGTGGTCTGCATGACGTAGGAGACCTGCGACGGGTCGGCCACGCGCGCGCTGCGAGCGTCCGCCACGGTCTCGATCACCACGACGTCGTCGGGCGCCTCCCCGCGGGTGCCGACGACCTCCTCGTGCTCGGCGTGTCCGATCAGGAAGACGGTGCGGCCGGCGGTGGAGAAGCGGTGCACCTCCTGGTGCACCTTGGCGACCAGGGGACAGGTCGCATCGATGACCTGCAGGCGGCGTTCGGTGGCCTGCACCCGCACCGACGGAGCGACACCGTGCGCGGCCAGCACTGCGGTCGCGCCCTCGGGGACCTCGTCCAGCTCCTGCACGAAGACCGCGCCGCTGCGTTCGAGCTCGGCGACCACGTGGGTGTTGTGCACGATCTGCCGGCGGACGTAGACGGGTGCGCCGTGCTTGGCCAGTGCGCGTTCGACGATCTCGATGGCCCGCTCGACACCTGCACAGAACGATTGGGGTTCGGCGCGAAGGACGGTGCGCGGGGCGCAGGCGTCGAGCCACTGCTGCAGCACCGGCCCGGCACGGCGCAGCGAACGCAGTGCGGTCACACCACGGCGCAGCGTGCCGGGATGCACCAACGGGTCGGCCGCGGTGTCGACGATCGCCCGCACCACCACCAACGTCCTGGGGTCGAGTTCCGCTGCCAGAAAAGCGGACTCGGTGTCCACCGCCAATCCGCCGCCTGCGGCGAGCGCGGTGCGTTCGTCACCGGTCACGACGTGGTCGGTGCTCTCGATGGTGCCGACGTGCACGGTCAGGCCGGCACGGCGCAACTCGCCGGCGACGACCGGCGCCGACGGCAGCGCGCACTCGCGACCGTCGGCGCGTAGTCGGTCGGCGACGACCAGGTCGCCCGGCCGCACTTGCGGCGCCAGTGCGCCGGCGACGCCGGCGAGCACCGTCGGGACGTCGGTCCGTGGTGCCCGGCCACGCGGGCCACGGCCGGAGACGTATGGCGCCGTGCGCATTCCGCGTTCGAGGGCGAGGCGTTCGATACGCAGGGGCGTCAGCAGCTGGCCACTTCGTGGGCTGTTCATGTCGCGACCTTCGCGACGAGCCCGAGATCGGGGCGGTCACCCTGATCGACCTGGCTCATGGCCCGGACCGCGCGGCCGAGCGCCCAGACGGGGAAGATGAGCCGGTAGAGGTGGTAGGCGATGTAGAAGTCGCCGGGGAAACCGGTGCCGGTGAATCGGTCTTCGGTCCAATCACCTTCCGGGAGTTGTGTTGCGGCGAGGTAGTCGATGCCGCGTTGCAGGCTTTCACCGAGTTCACCGGCGGCCACCAGGGCCATCAGCGCCCAGGCGGTCTGCGACGGCGTCGACTCACCGCGCCCGATCCAGGCCGGGTCGTCATACGATCGCAGGTCCTCGCCCCAGCCGCCGTCGGCGTTCTGGTGGGTCTCCAGCCAGCGGACCGCCGAGCGGATCGGTCCCGCCGCCGGGGAGACACCGGCTGCCACGAGCGCGGGCACCACGGCCCCGGTGCCGTAGATGTGGTGGGCGCCCCACCGGCCGAACCAGGACCCGTCCGGCTCCTGGTGGTCCAGTAGCCACTGCACACCGCGCTGACACCGCGCACCCCGCGAACGGCCCACCGCAGCAAGCATTTCCACGACGTGGGCCGTGACGTCGGCGGACGGCGGGTCGGTGACGGCACCGAAGTCGCAGAACGGCAGCTTCGCGGGCCACTTGCTGGTGTTGTCGATGTCGAAGGCGCCCCAGCCTCCGTCCTTGGACTGCATGCCCGCCGTCCAGGCGATGCCACGGGACACCGCCTGTTCGTGCAACGGACCGTGGGTGGTGATCACGCGGCGCAGGCCCATGACGATCACGGCGCTGTCGTCAGTGTCCGGATAGTTGTCGTTGGCGTATTCGAACGCCCAGCCGCCGGGCGGCAGCTTGGGATGCCGGACGGTCCAGTCTCCCGGAGCAGTGATCTGCTCCTGCATCAACCACTCCGCGGCGCGGCGCAACGCCGGGTCGCGCGGGTCGACACCGGCGTCGAGCAGTGCGTTGATCGCCAGACCGGTGTCCCAGACCGGCGACTGGCAGGCCTCCAGCCGGCGCACCGGACCGTCCGCGGTGTCCTCGGTGATGACGAACCCCTCGAGACCCTCGATGCCCGCGCGCAGCACGGGATGGTCCAGTGGGTAGCCCAGGGCGTGCAGCGCGAGGATCGAGTAGACCCACGGCGGCTGGATGCCGCCCCAGCCGCCATCGGCCTCCTGCCGCGCGATGATCCACTCCGCTGCCCGGCGCAGGGCGTTGCGGCGGACCGGTCCGACCGCGTGCCGATGGTAGGCGTGCAGGGCCTTGTCCAGGCCGCTGAAAAGGCTCGCCGGTCGATTGTCGCGAGGAGCGGGCTCGGGGCCCCGCGACGTATTCCGCGGAGCGGAGCGGGGAAGCATGTGTCGAGACCGAGACCGAGATGCAGTTGGTTCGCCGGTGGGCGTGCAGGTGATCTCCGACAGATCCCACTTCATCCGTCGCTTCGGTCGCAGGGTGCACACGATGGTCAGCGGCACGATGGTCTGGCGCGCCCAGCAGCCCCAGTCGTAGATGTTGAGCGGGACATGTTTGCCCAGATACATCAACTCCGGCGGCATGGCGGGCAGGTCCGCCCAGTCCCACCAGCCGAAGAGGGCGCACCAGATCCGGGTGAACACCCGGGTCTGCTGCAGACCGCCCTGGGACAGGATGAATTCACGCGCGGCGGCCATGTGCTCGGCGCCTGGTTTGTCGCCCGCCATCCGCAAGGCGATCCAGGCCTCGACCGTGGTGGATAGGTCGCCCGGTCCGCCGGCGAAGGTCGCCCAGGTGCCGTCCGCGCGCTGCCGGCTGCGGATCCACCGGGCGGTCTGCTCCCGTGTCTCGGCGGTGTCGATGCCGAGGAAGACACGCAGCATCATGTCTTCGGCGTCCATGGTGACGTTGGTCTCCAGCTCCCCCTTCCAGGCGCCGCTGGGCAGTTGCAGCTCGAGCAGCCGCGCGGTGGCGCGCTCCAGCGTCTCGCGGGCCCTGGCGGCCATGGGATCGGTCGAAGTGCCGGTCGATGAGCGTGTGGAGACCTGCGTCATGCGGGGTCCTCGCGAAGTATCGGAGGAGCGAAGCAGGGAAGACTTGGTGGGGTGCTCACTCACATGTCCCTTCCGGCGACGTAGTGCGCCACCTCGGTCAGTCCGATGACGGCCCTCTCGTCGAGATCGGCCCGGTGCAGCGCGTCGACGGCTTCGCAGATGGCTGCGTCGGCGCTCTCCCGGCACCACTGCCTGGCGCCGAGCTGGTCCAATTGCGTTGCGATGCGTGAGACTTCGGTGTCGGTCGGCTCGCCGGAGTCGAACCATGCGGCGAGTGCCCGCTGGCCGGGCTGCTCCAGCGCCCAGGTGACCGGCAGCGACCGCTTCTTGGCGCGCAGGTCGGAGTGGTTGGACTTGCCGGTGACGGTCGGCACTCCCCAGATACCGAGGAGGTCGTCGACCAGTTGGAAGGCGTCCCCGACCGCCCGGCCGTATGTCGCCAGCGCCGTGCGCTGGTCGTGGGAGGCGCCCAGCAGCACCGCCGGCAGCTCGGTGCTGCAGCGCAGCAGCGCACCGGTCTTGGCAGCGGCCATGGCGCGGCATTCGCCCAGTGAAACCGTGTGGCGTTGCTCGAATCCCATGTCGAGGATCTGTCCGCGGATGAGCTCGCGGGTGGTGGCGGCGAGCAGGTGGCCGGCCTCCGCGGCGTGTGGTCCGGGGTCGGCCAGCACGGTCTCGAAGGCGAGGGCGTGCATCGCGTCACCGCCGAGGATCGCGGTCGCTTCGTCCCAGACCGACCAGACCGTCTCACGATGCCGGCGGGTGCGGTCGCGATCCATGATGTCGTCGTGCACGAGCGAGAAGTTGTGCAGCAGTTCCAGCGCCGCCGCGCCACTGACCGCCTGCGCCGGGTCGGCACGGATCGCCTGCGCCGCCAGCAGCGCCAGCATCGGGCGCAACTTCTTGCCGCCGTCCTCGCGGACCGGGTTGCCGCGCTTGTCCACGAAGCCGAGGTGGTAGGCGACCACCAGGTGTTCGAGCCCGTCGAGGGTGTCCACCGCCTTGCGCAGGGCCGGAGTCACCAACGTCTGGGTCAACTCCTGCGCTCGACTCAGCTGATTCACACTGCCGTCGGTCGAGTAGGGCTCGGGGGAGCGAAGCGGAGGAGAGCTCGTATCGAGACCAGGCAGACGAGGCACCGAGCGAGCGAGCTGCGTGCCGCGCTGGGCCGCCAGCACCACATTCGCGGCCGCGTGTCCGCTGCGGACCGCGCCCTCCATCGTGGCCGGCCAGCCGGTGTCGGTCCACGCACCGGCCAGGGCGACACCCGGCCGACCGGTCGCCGCGCCCGGCCGCAGCCGAGCGCTGCCCGGTGCCGCTCGGAAGGTCGCCTCCGGCTCCCGCGTCACGAAGAAGTCCAGCACCTGCGCGCCGGCCATGCCCGGCAGCAGGTCGCACAGGTGCGGCAGTGCCCAGTCCCGTAGTTGCGCGGCTGTCATCCCGATGAGTTCGTCGGCGGCCGAGATCGATACCGCGAGACACTGGCGCCGGTCCTGGATCCCGGCGGCGGCGCTGCGGTCGAAGACCCATTGCAACGGGCTGTCCACCGCGGCAACGAAATCCGTGTCCAGCACCGGCCGGTCCAACACCACGTGCACGTTGACGATCGGGGAGACACCGAGGCCGTCGGCCAGGTCGGCGGGCAGCCCGAGCGCGGTCGGGTCGATCATCCGCTCCAATGCGGCGGGCGGGACGGCGAGCACCACGGCGTCATACGTCCCCTCGCCCGCGTGGGCGACCACCCGGGTGCCGGTGTCGCCGGGCACCACCGCGCTGGTCTTGCTGCGTAGCCGCACCGTGCAGCCGGCCTCCGCCAGGGCGCGCTCGGCGGCGTCCCCGTGCAGCTGCTGCAGCGGAACACGGGACCACCCGATGTCTGCGGCGCCCTTGTCGGCGAGCATGCCGAGCTGGAAGACGGTCGCTGCCAGCGCCAGTGAGCAGCGGTCCGCGTCGGCGTTGAGCGTGGCTTTGCCGATCAGCTCCCAGAGCACCTCGATCGACCGGTCGTCGGCGCCGTGCTGCCGCAGCCATCCGCCGAAGCTCTGGGCGTCGACCTGCGGGTCGGCGGGGTCCAGCCGGCCGAGAGCCAGTGCGACGCGACCGACGGCCAGTCGTTGCCGCAGCGGCATCCAGCGGTGTCGGAGCAAGGCCGCGCTCAGGTGCAGTGGCGCGGGCAGGTCGTTGCGGCGCAGGCGGGTCCGGTCGGCGGATCGTTCGCTGGCGATGGGTACGTCGAGGCGCTCCTGCAGGTAGGTCAGGTGCCGCACGCCGAGCCGGTCGAGCAGGCCGAGGTAGGACGTGCAGCACCGCAGGAACACGTGCTGGCCACCGTCCACCCACAGTTCTCCGCGGCGGAAGGAGTGCGTCAGGCCGCCGAGGCGGGCCCGTGACTCCAGCAGGGTGACCTCCAGGCCACGGTCGGCCAGGTCCAGTGCCGCGGTGATCCCGGCGAGGCCCCCGCCGATGACACAGACGGACCGGCGTGCGGCAGGGAGTGCGGAGTGCGTCATACCGGCAACACCGCCTTGGCGAGCGACATCAGTGCGACACGGCCCTTCTCGTGCGGCGGCAACGACATTCGCCGTTCGTAGACGGCCGTCGGGTTGTCGCGGATGCGCAGCAGCAGATGGTGATAGATGCCGGCCATCGCCGCACAGCACGCGGTGCTGCGGTGGTCCAGTTGCGGCAGCAACCGCAACCCGAGGTCGTACCAGGCCTGCGCGCGGTCCGCGGCGAAGGAGATGTATGCCGCCAGTCGCGCGTCCGGGTCGTGCAGCGCGCCGGTGTCGTCCAGTTGCAACCGGACGCCGAAGCGCTCCAGCTCCTCGCGCGGCAGGTAGACCCGGCCGATCAGCAGGTCCTCACGGATGTCGCGCAGGATGTTGGTCTGCTGCAACGCGATCCCGAGCTGGTCGGCGAAGAGCGGGGCCCGTGGATCGGTGCGGGCCGTGCCGTTGCCGAAGATCGACAGGCACAGCCGGCCGATCGACCCGGCGACGCATCGGCAGTAGAGCCGCAGGTCCTCGAAGGTTTCGTAGGTCGCGCCGCTCAGATCCATCTCAACGCCGTCCAGCAACTCCTCGAAGGCTTCCAGCGGGACCGGGAAGCGGCGTGCCGTCTGGGCGACCGCCGCCATGACGGGGTCGGTGGAGGTGTCGATGTCGGACAGTTGCTTGCGCACCAGCGCGAGCGAAGCACGTTTGGTCTCCAAGGGCGCGTCGTCGTCGCCGATGTCGTCGATGCGGCGGGCCAGCGCGTAGAGCGCGCACAGACCCTGCCGCTTGGGCGTGGGCAACAACCGGATGCCGTAGTAGAAGTTCCGCGCCTCGGTGCGGGTGATCTGCTCGGCCTCGGCCATCGCCGCGTCCATCGTCAGGTCTGTCACGTCATGGCCTCCCCGATGTGAGCAGCAGCCGAATACCGTGCCGCAGCAACGTTGCTCGTCGGGGCCGGACCGTCTGGTCACCGGTGACGTCACCACCGGCCCGCTGCAGCGCATCGGCCGTGGCGAGGCCGCCGGCGACATACCCGGCGACCGCGATCCGGGCCCAGCCGCGCAGCTCGCCGACGAGTGTCGTTCCCGCAGCGAGCATCTGGCGGCAGCTGAGCACTTGCGCCAGCACCACGGACCGCAGCGCGGCCGCATGGTCGGGGGCGAGCATCGTCGTGTCGGTCAGCCCGGCAGCGGACAACTGGTCCTGCGGCAGGTAGACGCGTCCGGCCCGGTGATCCTCGACGACGTCCTGACAGTGCTCCAGGATCTGCAGTGCAGCGCAGACGGTGTCACTGCGGCCGACACGTTCTGGCGTGGACTGGCCGAACACTGCCAGCACGAGCCGGCCGATCGGGTGCGCGGACAGTGCGCAGTATCCGAGCAACGCAGGCAGGTCCGCGTAGCGCGTGACCTCCTGGTCCATCAGGTTCGCCTCGATCAAGTCGTCGAACGCCTGCAGCGGCAGGGCACAGTCTCGTGCGTATGGCGCGAGGTCACGCAACACCCGATGCTGCGGTGTCCCCCCGTCCTCTAACCGCTGCAGGTCGGTGCGAAACGTGAGCAACTGCTCGGTGCGGTCACCCGCGGCGGCGTCGCCCAGCTGATCGATGTGGCGGGCGACGTCGTAGACGGCCAGCAGTGCGCGACGGCGGCGAGCAGGCAGCAACCGCAACGCAACCGGGAAGTTCTCGGTCGCGACGCTGGGCGCAGCGTCAGCGTCGCTGACGCCGGAAGGGCTGGTTGCGGCGAGCATTTGTCTTCAGCTTGCACCGGGTGAATCGTGAAGCGCTGCACCGAAATGTGTGGCGCTGACTCCCGTTGTTTGTCACCAAGTGATAGACCTGATGATCGTGGGGTCCACTGTGAGCGTCGCTGACCTGCCCGGGCCACAGCCGGCCGAGCTGCGGCTGCTGCAGGCACGCCTGGTGGCAGGCTTCCCGCAGATCATGATGTCGGTGGCCCAGGAACTCCAAGTGCTGTGGCCGGCCTGCCTGGAGTTCGCCGCGGACCGCGGCACCGAACTCGCCGACACCGCCGAGCAGGTGGTGTCCCGGCTGATCGCCGCGGTCACCCAGGATGCGTTGACGCTGCCGGCGACAGCGCCCGAACTCGACCCGCTGCTGGTGGCGATGTTCGATCAGCTGGGCCGGGCGCAGTTCCAGCAGGGTCGTGACCTCAACGGCATCCTGACGGCATACCAGGCGGGCGCCCGGGTGGCGTGGGCGCACATCTCGCACGAGGCGATGCAGGTCGGGCTGGACATCCGCCGGCTGTCCCGGTTGGCCGAGACGCTCTTCATGCTCACCCACGACATCTCGGCACGCACGACCGATGGTTACGTGCGCGAGCAGTCCGAGCGTGGGCTGGTCTCGCACCGAGCCCGTGGTGAGCTGTCCGGCCTGCTGATGTCGACCCTTCCCGACCGCAACGGCGTGCTGCTCGCCGCCGACCAAGCCGGCTGGGCGGTGCCGGACGAAATCGCCTTCGTGCTGCTGCGCGACCAGGACGACCCGCCGCTGCCGACGCGACCGCGACTGGACCCGGAGTGGCTGGTGGTGCACGTGGGAGACGTCGTCGGCTGGCTGGTGCCCTGGGTGGCCGGGATCGAGCCCCGGTTGCAACGTGCGCTCGGCGAACTACCCGCGGTGGTCGGCCCGCCGGTGCCGGTGACCGACGCCCGGCGCAGCATGCGCGTCGCTCGCAGCGCCCGGCGGTTGCAGGACGCCGGCGCCCTGCCCGCCCGGATGATCTTCGTCCCCGAGCACATCGACACGATGCTGGTGCACCGCAACCCGGAGCTGCTGGCCGCCCTGCGCGCCCGCGTCCTGGCGCCGCTGGACCGGCTGCCCGACGGGACGCGTGAGCGGCTGGCGGAAACGCTGACCAGCTGGCTGCGGCACTTCGGGTCGCGACGCGCCGTCGCCGCCGAGCTGCACATCCATCCGCAGACCGTGCGTTACCGCCTCGACCAGTTGCGCGACATCTTCGGTGCGGCGCTGGACGACCCGGCGCAGCGCGCGCAGCTGTTCCTGGCGCTGGTGTGGGGTCCGCCGCCGGAGTGACCCGGTCCGTGGGATCAGGCGAGACCGACACCACTGCGGATCGCGACGTATGCCGCCACCAAAGCGAGCAGACCGGCGAACGCGCGGCGCAGAGTGGCGTGGGAGGTGCGCTTCGCGGCCTGGGCGCCGAGCAGCGAACCCAGGATGGCTGCCGCCGTGAATGGAACGATGAGCGACCAGTGGAACGTGGCGTTCCCGGCGCGCGCGATCAGCGCCGCAGCGGAGTTGAGCGAGATGACCAGCAACGAGGTTCCCACGGCGACGGTCATCGGGAAGTCGAGCGCCATCACCAGGGCCGGCACGATGATGAAGCCCCCGCCCACACCGAGGAAGCCGGTCAGGAAGCCGACCAGCAGGCCGGCTCCGGCGAACCGGGCGATCCGCCCGCCCACGGGTCTGAGGACGTCGCTCCGATCGGGCGCATGGTCGGCCGTGTCGCTTCCTGTGACGTGCCGCACCATGCCCAGGGCGGCGACCAGCATCAGGCCGGCGAAGACCAGCAGGAGGACGTCCGGGTCGACCTGCCGGTTCAGTGCAGTGCCCGGCCAAGAGGCGACGACTCCGGTCAGCCCGAAGAGCGCACCGGTCGCCCACCGCACGTTGCCCGAGCGGGCGTGCCCGACGGCGCCGATGAGCGAGGTGATGCCGACGATCACCAAACTTCCGGTGGTTGCCGCCGGTGCCGATTCACCCAGCAGGTAGACCAGGGCGGGCACCGTGAGGATCGATCCGCCGCCTCCGAGGGCGCCCAGGCCGGCCCCGATGAGCAGGCCGAGGGCGAGTGCGGCGATCAGCGTCGGCATCGGTGGGGGGCAGTCAGTTGCGCCCGAGCAGCCGGCGCAGGAACGAACCCTGCGGGTTCGGCGCCTCCTGCGCATGGCCGGGGCAGCGATCCGCGCGGGGGACACGGTCCATGACTTGGTCGACGTGACGGCCGCAACCGGCCCAGGTGGTCTTGCCGCAGGTGGTGCAGGTGACGGGTCGGCACATGGGGAATGCTCCTTCTCGGGGTGGGTGGATCGGTGCTGGGTCGGGGTGGATCAGGTGATCGGCAGGCCGCCGGCTGCGGCGTGGTCGTCGAATCCGTCGTCGACGGCCACGACGCGGTGGTCGTGCGCCGCCAGCACGGATGCGGCGATGGAGGCGCGGTAGCCGCTGGCGCAGTGCACCCACACCTCGCCGTCCGGCACGTCGCCGAGTCGGCCGAGCAGTTCGTGCAACGGGATGTTGACCGCGCCGTCGATGTGTCCGGCGGCATACTCGTGGACCCGGCGGACGTCCAGGACGGCCACCTCGCGGTGGTGGCGCACCTGCGCCAGGTCCGCGAACACCGCGCGCGGGAACGATCCGAGGGGACGGTCGGTCCACTCCGCCGGATCTCCGGTCGCGGCACCTTCGAGCCGGTCGAGGCCGATCCGGGCCAGCTCGCGTTGCGCCTGCGCGACCTGCTCAACGGCGTCGCCGAGCAAGGTCAGCGGTGTGCCCCAGGGGATCAACCAGCCGAGGTAGGTGGCGAACTGCCCGTCCAGGCCGAAGTTGAGGGTGCCGCTCACGTGCCCGGCCGCGAAGGCGGTCCTGGTCCGCAGATCGACGACCCATTCGCGGTCGGCGATCCGGGCGGCGATCGTCTGCGCGTCGGCGGGCCGGGGAGCCGACAGATCGGGCGCGGCCGGACCATCGGCATTGCCGGGTGTCATGTGTACGTAATAGGCGGGATAGGCGTCCAGACCGGCGAGGGTCGCCTCGGCCCAGTCCCGCTCGTCATCGGTCAGCGCCGGGTTGACCTTCTTCTCCGTGCCGATGGTGGACGATGTGGTGCCGCCGGTCGAACCGGCTGAGCAGAACGACCCGAAACCATGGGTCGGCAGGACGTGCGCGTCATCCGGCAACTCGCCGGCCAACCGGTGCACGGAGTCGAACTGGTGATGCAGCAGTTCGTGGGTGTGCTCCGCGCCCAGCAGATCGGGCCGGCCCGTGGCGCCATACAGCAGTGAACCGCCGGTGAAGACGCCGACGACGTCCGGCTGCTCCGCGGGCCCCGTCTGCAGGGCGTAGGACAGGTGGGTGAACGTGTGCCCAGGCGTGGCGATCACTTGCACCCGCATCGAGGGTGAGACGTCGATGACGTCGCCGTCGGTGACCGCCACCCGTTCGTAGGCGACCTGGTCCGCGGCGTTCACGTGGTATGCCGCCCCGGTGGCCTCGGCGAGGGCCAGACCACCGGTCAGGTAGTCGTTGTGCAGATGCGTCTCGAAGACGTGCGTGATGCGGACGCCGGCGTCGCGGGCCAGGTCCAGCACCCGATCGAAGTCCCGTTGCGGGTCGACGACCAGCGCGACCTGCCCGTCGTGGGCGAGGTAGGACCGGTCGCCGAGCGTGGGAGTGTCGAGCGTCAGCACGGTGGGAGGGGTGGGAGCGGTGTCAGTCATGGTGATCGTGTCCTTGGCGGGGTGATCTCGGCGGCCGGTAACCACCGCGATAAATACCCCATGGGGTATATGTGACCGTCACCAGATATATACCCCCTGGGGTATGATTGTCCAATCGCGGTGGTACCGCCGCGAGTCTCCACCCGACCCGCCAGCCCCCCCGAATCCCCGTCGAGTCACCCGACTCGGCCGCACCCGAAGGACCGCCCATGGTCAACCTCAACACCGACGACCTGACCCCCGTGCTCAACCGGCTGCGCCGTGCGCAGGGGCAGCTCGGTGGTGTCATCCGCTTGATCGAGGAAGGCCGCGACTGCAAGGACGTCGTCACACAGCTCGCGGCCGTCAACCGGGCACTGGACCGGGCCGGTTTCGCCATCATCTCCTCGGGGATGCGCGAGTGCCTCGCGTCACCGGACGGCATCAGTGACGAGGATCAGGCCACCATGGAGAAGCTCTTCCTCACACTCTCGTAGCGCCGGGCTCGGCGACGAGGTCGCTCACCGCCGTGGCGAGGCGTTCGCCGAGTGCGTCGGCGACGGCACGCGCATCCAGCAGGTCCGCGTCGGTGACCACGGTGATGCCGAGGGATCCGCACCAGCTCAGCGCCCCGATGGTCAGCGGGATGCCGGGTGCCGGGGGCAGGATCGGCTGCACCCGTCCGACCGGAGCACCGGCGAGGGTGAACTGCTGGTCCGGGCCGGGCATGTTCGAGACTATCGCCTGGAAATACTTGGGGCCGTAGACCGTTCGGGCGAACCACCGCCGGCCCGCGTGGGGCAGGGCACGCAGCGCCGTGGCCATCACCCACCGTGACGCGAGCGCCCGGGTCGGTGTGCGGATGGCGCTCGCGTGGTCACGAACCTCATCGCGTAGCGCGCCGATCGGTGCGTCGCGGGCGGGAGCGTCGACGATGACCGCGCCGGTCAGGTTGCCGCCGTCGTCGGTGTCGTTGCCGGTGGAGTCGGTGTTGTCGCCCGGCGCGCGAAGCATGACCGGGACGGACACGCGCAGCTGCCCGGCGCACGATCTCGCCAGGCCCGGATCGGTGTGTGCCAGGGCGCTCCCGGTGGCGGCCAGGAGCAGCTCGGTCACCCGCATCCGGTGCGTGCGGGCGGCGGCGCGGACCTGTTCCAGCGGCATCTCGAGGGTGGCGAACCCGCGCCGTGTCCCGCCGGGAGGCAGCTGGGCCGCCGGTCTGCCGTCGGTCGCCAGCTGCGCCAGTCCCTGTATGACGCCCGCCCCACGCTGCAGCGCCGACGGGCCGTCCCGGTCCGGGATCGGCAGTCGATAGGGCGGTTGCAGGATGTGCAGCAGCTTCGCGACGGCCCCGACGCCGTCGGCCATGCAGTGGTGCATCACGATGCAGAAGGCCGCTTCGTCACCGAGGCCGTGGATCAGCCAGGCGCGCCACAGCGGCCGGTCGCGCGGCAGTTCCTGGGCGGTGAGCTGCCCGACCAGCTCGTCCAGCGCCGCCGGACCGGCGCCGTCCGGCAGCGACAGCTCGACCAGGTGGTGCGACCAGTCGATCGAGCCGGCGGGCACCCAGCGGTGCAGCGTGGGCGAGGCCAGTCGGTCGGTGAAGTGCGGCAACCGGTCCAGCTGGGCGGCCAGCGTCTCGCGCAGGTCCTCCAGGGTGGGTGTCGTCGGCCCGAGCAGTGCCAGGCCGCCGACGTTCTGCGCGTGCCCGGGGCGCTCGACGTCCAGGAAGAACGCGTCGGCGGTGGGCAGCGCGGCACCCGGGCGCCGTCGCGCGCGCCATTCGGTCAGCGCGACCGCGGCCGCGACGACGATGCCCGCACCGACCGCGTCGAGCACGTAGTGGTTGGCGGTCGCGACCACGACATACAGCGTCACGGCCACGTGTATGGCGCTCGCGACCTGCAGCCAGAGGCGCCGCGACATCCGGGCCAGCATCACGCTGATCCACAGCGCCCAGGCGATGTGCAGGGACGGCATCGCCGCCAGCTGGTTGGCGCCGGCCACGATCGGTGAACCCCACGAACCGACCGTGCCGCCGGTCGCCACGGTGTCGACGAACCCCGGCATCATCCGCGGTGGCATCAGCGGCAGCAACGCGAAGCAGCCGAACCCCATCAGGTTGAGCAGCACGAACGAGTTGCGTGCCTGCCGGTAGAGCGCCGGCGTCCACACGTAGGTGATGACCAGCAGCAGTGCCGCGGACACGATGTAGGTCGAGGCGTATTCGTAGTTGGCCGCCGTCATCAGCTCGTCCCGCGCGGCCAGCCAGGAGTTGAGCGATCCCTCGATGTCGAGGTGCAACCACTGCTCCAGCTGTATGACGCGCTCGGCGTGCGTCTTCGCCACGGCGGTGCGCGAGGGGCCGTTGAGTGCGTCGACCAGCAGGTAGACCACGAACAGCGCGAGCCCGCCCAGCAGTTCGGTGCGCAGCCGCGGCCGGTGTGCGCGGGGCACGGCGGGCCAGTGCAGCGACGGCAGTCGCAGGTGGTGGGGCTGCTGGGTGGCGCTCATCCGGCGGCCCCCGCCGTGGATCCGCCTAGGCGAACGAGATGGAGAACTCGGGCATCCGGCGCAACCGGCTCCAGCCCCAGGCGATGCAGACGGCGACGGTCAGCAGTGTCAGCGAGGTGCTGAAGACGCCGCGCGACAGGATGGCGTTGCGCGCGCCGAACTGCAGGAAGCCCATGCTCATGCCGACGTCGATGAGCCGGGACGCGCCCCACAGGATGCAGACCTGGCTGAACATCCGGTGCGCCCGCTTGTCGTGCATCAGCATCTGCGGCAGCGCGATGAAGTCGCGCGCCAGGTGCTTGGTGATCGGCCGTCCGATGGCCGCGCTGCCCAGGAAGATCAAAGCCATCAGCAAGGATCCGGCGATCGGCTGCAGCACGTAGATGTAGACGCTGGACAACGCCAGCGAGAGTGTGGTGCGCCCGACCAGCATCAGCACCGCCATGAGGAGCGTGCGCGGCACCGACGACTGCGTCCGCAGCCGCACCGCGACGATCAGGCCGGACCACACCAGCACCGAGATCAGCCCCCAGAGCTGGCCGACGGTGGCCAGGGCGGCATACAGGATAAGGGCGGGTATGACGACCGCCTCGAGCAACATCCGACCCGCCCGTAACGCGGAGGTGCGCACGAACTCCCGGTCGATGATCAGGGCGCAGGCCCCCTGCTGCGCTACTGGTCGCGAAGGCATGTATCACACTATGTCACCGCCACCTGTGAGTGGTCCCGTGTTTCACTGCGAGTGAGCGGTGAATGGGCCAGACCGGCGATGCCGATGCCGATGAGCACCGCGGTCACCGACACCGCGGCGAGCGCGCCCGGCGTGTGCGGGGCGGTGACGTGGAAGCCGAAGATGCCGGCCAGGTAGCTGATCACCGGGTTGGTGATGCTCATCGCCGCAACGGCCCACGGCAGCGAGCCGTTGGCGAAGGCGGCCTGCTCGATCAGCAGGCCGGACGCGGTGGCGACCGCGAGGCTGTAGCCCGGCCAGTCCAGCGCGGTGTGCAGCACTCCCGGACCGAAGAGATCCTCGGTGGTCAGCTTGGTGAGCACGGCGTTGCCGGCGAAGCAGACTCCGGCCGCGACGGCCAGCATCAGGCTGGACGCGCGCGGGTCGCTCTGCTGCCGTGCGAAGAGGACCAGCAGCACGACCACGGCCACCATCGCCAGCAGCACCCAGATGACCTGCTCCCGGTTGGGGGTGCCGTGCAGGGGCGCGGCGCCGCCGACCGACAGCAGGACGATGAGGCCGGCGCAGATGCACAACACGTAGGCCCAGTCCTTCAGGCCCGGGGTCAGCCGACTGCCCACACCGGTCAGCAGCAGCGCGAAGAGCACCTGGCTGACCATCACCGGCTGGACCAGGGCGACACTGCCCAGGTGCAGCGCCGCGGCCTGGATCACGAAGCCGAGGTTGTTGATCACGAAACCGGTCAGCCACAGCTTGCGGCGGACCAGCGCACGCACGAACGCCGAGAAGCCGTGCACGGTGCCCAGCGAGTGTTCGCGGGTGGCCTGCGAGGCGGCGCGCTGCTCGAGCATCGCCGACAGCGCGAACGCGAACGCGGCCGCACAGGCGAGCAGGAGGACCAGCCACAGCATTCAGTCCTCACCTGCCCCTAGTCGTGTCTGCTCACCCCAACGTCCCGCCAGCTTCAGGTATGCCGCCGGCCACACCGACCGCACGACGGGTGCTACCCGCAGGCCGGGGTCGGCAAACCGTTCGGGCCGTCCGGATGCGATCAGCGAAACGACCTGCCGGGCAACGGATTCCACGTCCCGCAGGCGGGGCCTTCGGCGTTGGTAGGGGGTGCCGCGCCGGGTGAAGAAGTCGGTGTCGACGACGCCCGGGACGAAGGTGCTCACCTGGACACCGGTCCCGGTCGCCTCCAGCCGCAGCGAGTCGGCGAAGGCGTCCAGTGCGGCCTTGGTGGCGGCATACACGGCCTCGCCCGCGACCCCGGTGCGCCCGGCGATGCTGGTGACGAAGCACAGGTGGCCGTGTCCGGCGGCCAACAGGTCCGGCAGCACCTGTCGGGTGATCGCGATCGGTGCGGTGAGGTCGGTCGCGATGAGGTGGGGGATGCGCTCGGGCGGCATGCTGTCGAACGCCCCCTGCCAGCCGACGCCGGCGTTGTGCACGACCAGGTCGAGCCGGCCGTGCGCCGCGGTGGCCTCGGCGACGAGGCGCTCGTGCTGGGCCGGGTCGGCCAGATCGGCCAGCACATGGTGGGCTCCGAGCTCGCGGGCGACGTCGCCGGTGCGCTGCGGATCCCGGCCGTGGACGACGACCCGCACACCGTGGCGGTGGAGCTCAGCGGCGACGGCGGCACCGAGGCCGCCACTGCTGCCGGTGACGAGTGCGATGCTGCCGTGCAGTCTCATGCGCATGCGCCACCTTCGTGCTCGCCGCGTCCCTCGGACCGGTGGCACGCGTCTCCGGCAGTGCGCCGATCCGCCACGGCACCAACATATTCGGGTCCGATGACTTTGCGACACCGGGTTTGGGCTGCCGCTAGCCCGCGAGGAGCGAAGGCAGAAGGCTCAGCGCGGCCCGAGACCCCCGATCCCGGACCGCGCCGATTACCCCGCAGCTAGGTGCTACGGACTCACCCGACCTCCAGGGCGATCTCCTCGGTGTCGCGCAGCTGCTCCACCGGCGCTGCCGTGTCGCGGGACGCCGCGTCCTTCGACGGGCGCCGCATCACCATCGTCACCAGCGCGAAGGCGATGAAGAGCATCACGCCGCCGACCTGGAATCCGCGATCCGCGCCGGTCACGAAGGTGTGTATGGCGTGCTGGCTCGCGCCGGGCGCGACCGCCGGGTCCTTGCCGGCCGTGGCGAAGACCGTCACCAGCACGGCCAGGCCGAGCGCGCCGCCCAACTGCTGGGTGACGTTGACCAGGCCCGAGGCGACCGAGGTGTCGGAGGGTTGCACCCGGGACAGCCCGGCCGTGGTCAGCGGCACGAACGCGATGCCGTTGCCGAGGGCGAAGACGACGAACGCCGGCAGCATCTGCAGATACGAGGTGTGCTCGGTCAGCGTCGTCAGCATCAGCATGCCGATGGTCGACAGCAGGGTGCCGACGGCGGCGATCGCCTTGGTCGAGTAGTGGTGGGAGATGACCCGGGCCACCAGTTGCGAGCTGATGAAGATGGTCACCGGGAAGGGCAGGAAGGCCACCCCGGACTGCCACGGCGTCCACCCGAGCACGATCTGCATGTACTGGCTCATGAAGAAGAACGACCCGAGCGAACCCGCCACCAGCATCAACCGGGCGAGGTATGCCGTGGCGCGATCGCGGTCGGCGAAGAGCCGCAGCGGCATCACCGGCGCCGCTGCCCGCAACTCGACCGCGACGAAGATGGCCAGCAGCACCAGGCCCAGCCCGAATGCGGCGAGCGTGCCGCCGTCGGTCCAGCCGTCGGATGCCGCCCGGATGAATCCGTAGACGACGGACGTCATGCCGACGGTGACCAGCAGCGCACCGGTCACGTCGACCGATCCCCTGCCCGGGGCGCTCGCGGATCCCGGGGCGCCCTTCTCCCGGGAGAGCGCCCGGAAGCCCGCGACCAGCACGGCCACACCGATCGGGACGTTGACGAAGAAGACCCAGCGCCAGGACGCGACCGAGGTCAGGATGCCGCCGGCGAGCAGCCCGGTGGCGGCGCCGGAGGCGGAGACGACGGTGTACCAGCCGATGGCGCGGGTCTGCTCGGCACCGGGTTTGTAGAGGGACATCAGGATCGCGAGGGCGGACGGCGCGGCGAAGGCCGCGCCGGCACCTTGCAGGGCGCGCGAGGCCAGCAGCAGCGCCTCCCCCTGGGAGAGGCCTCCGGCGAACGAAGCGGCGACGAAGACCGCCATACCGGCGAGGAAGGTGACGCGGCGTCCGACCAGGTCGCCGGCGCGGGCGCCCAGCAGCAGGAGGCCGCCGAAGGCGAGCGTGTAGGCGTTGACGATCCACGACAGCGAGGTGGAGCTCATGTGCAGTTCGGAGCCGATGTCCGGCAGGGCGATGTTCACGATCGCGGCGTCGAGCACCAGCATCAGCTGGGTGACGAGCACGGCCGTCAGCACCAGGCGCTTGGCCTCGCCGCCGGTCGCTGGTCGAGTAGGGCGAGCCGCTAGGCGAGCACGTATCGAGACCCGACCGGTTTCTGATGCCGAGTTGTTGTTGGTTGTGCCCGCCGCGGTGCGGCGAGACTTGGTAGTAATGGTCACGAGTTGTGTCCTTCGCGAGAGCGAGGCGTACCATGAATAGAAGCGGAGATGATCTCCGTTTAGAACTATACGGAGGAATCCTCCGGTTTCGCAACCGGGGATTGCCATGAGGTGTGAGAACGATGGCCACAAGCGGCTCGGCAACGGCGTCGAAGCGCTCGTCCAAGACGGCGTCCGATGGATCGGAAAACGTTGACAGATCAACGGATTCGTCGGCGCTGGGTGCGTGCGGCAAGCCGTTGCGCGCGGATGCCGCCCGCAACCGGCAGAAGCTGATCGACGTCGCGACCACGGCCTTCACCGACGACGTCGACACCCCGCTGGACGAGATCGCCAAGCGCGCCGGCGTCGGCATCGGCACCCTCTACCGGCACTTCCCGACCCGCTGCGACCTCGTGCTCGCGGTGTATGGCGACCAGGTCGCGGCGCTGGAACAACGCTCCTACGACCTGCCGAAGGAGCTCGAGCCGGGCGAGGCCCTGCATGAGTGGATGCGCGGCTTCGTCGGCTATTACGCCGTCAAGATGGGCCTGATCAACCTGTTGCGCTCGATGATGCAGGGCAACCCGGAGACCTTCGAGTCGGCCCGCAACCGCATGCGCGAGTCCGCCGCCCGGGTGCTCCAGCCGGCGATCGACGCGGGCGTCATCCGCCCGGACGCCACCCCGATGGAGCTGACCCGCGCCCTCGGCGGCGTATGTCTGGCCTCGACCACCCCGGAAGGCCAGGAGACCTCACTCGCCGTCGTCGACCTCATCTACGACGGCCTCCGCTTCGGAGCGCCGAACGCCTGATCCTTGGCTCGCCGCCGAGCCCACCAGCGAGCCCCCACCAGCGAGCCCACACCAGCGAGCCCACACCACCGAGCGGACACAAAGAACACCGACGGGACACGAAAATCAGTCCACTACCGGGGAGTATTCATGTCCGGTCAGCCCGTTCGTGTCCGGTCGGTAAACGGGAGTCGCCGGCCCGACGCTCGGGTGGTCCGGGCGCTGCCGCCATCGCCCGCAGCATCGACTGCGCCTTGTCGACCGTCTCCTGCCACTCGGCGCCCGGGTCGGACAGCCGGGTGATCGCACCGCCGACGCCGAGCACGAAGCGGTCACCGGTCAGCTGCACGGTGCGGATCGCCACATTGAGCGTGGCCGTGCCGTCCAGCCCCAGCAGCCCGATGGATCCGGAGTAGACGCCGCGCCGCTCCGCCTCCAGACGCCCGAGCAGCTGCACCGAGCGCTCCTTCGGCGCACCGGTCATCGAGCCCGGCGGGAACGCCACTCGCACCAGATCCAGTGCGTCACGGTCGGTCGGCAGTTCGCACTCGATCGTGCTCACCAGTTGTATGACGGTGGGGAAGCGCCGGACGCCATACAGCTCGGTGACCCGCGTGCTGCCCGGCACGGCGATCCGGTTGAAGTCGTTGCGGACCAGATCCACGATCATCAGGTTCTCGGCGCGGTCCTTGGCGCAGCGGGCCAGCTCCGCGACGCTCGCCGCGTCGCGGGCGGCGTCCCCGCTGCTGCGCCGGGTGCCCTTGATCGGGGCACTCGCCGCGTGCCCGCGGGCGTCGACCCGCAGGAAGAGTTCGGGCGAGGCGGACACGACGGTCCGCCGGTCGTCCAGGCGCAGGTATGCCGCGTGCGGCACCGCACCGGCCGCGCGCACCGAGCCGAAGAGTCGCAGCGGGTCGCCGGTGAAACGGCCGCGGATCCGGCGGGTGAGGCACAGCTCGTAGGACTCACCCCGGGCGATCGCCTGCTGGCAGTCGCCGACCAGCCGCAGGTAGCCCTCGGCTGACGTGGCGTCCTCGACCTGCTCGAGCGCGGCCGACCCGGTCCGGGGCTCGGCATCGTCCGCCGCCGGTATGTCGCCCGCCAGTAGCGGGTGCAGCTCGGCGCGCCACCGGTCCAGCGAGGCGACCGCCGAGGCATCGGCCGGATCGTCCAGACCGACCAGATGGCAACGGTTCTCGTCGTCCACCACGACTGCGCGGGTGATCAGCAGCCACCAGGCATCCGGCCAGTCGTGCGCGCCTCGTGGATGCGATGCCGGCAGCCCGAGCAGTTCCGTGCCGAACTCGTAGCCGAAGTAGCCGGCATACCCGAGCACCACGCCGGGGTCGTCGCCGACGGTCTCCAGCCGCCCGGCCGCAGCGCGCAGCCGGCGTTGTAAGGTGTCCAGGATCCCGGTCGGGAGGTCGGTGACCGTGCCGTCCCGCACCAGCCCGGTGCCGTCGCCGACCGTGCCGAGCAGTCGGTGGCCGCAGTCCGCATCGGTCCAGCCGATCACGGTGCAGCTGCCGCGGTATGCCGTCGAGATGCCGTCCAGCACGACGTCCGGCGCCGTCGGGCACAGCCGCAGCACCTGCTCGACCGTCAGCGGCCGGTCGAGCCGGAGCGATCGTTGCCGGCTCGGCAGGCGTGAGCCGGCCGGGTCGTCGGCGCTCGCCGCGAGCCGCAGGAAGTTGCCGATCAGGGTCGGCCCGAAGCTGCTCTCGATCGACTCGGGGTGGAACTGCACGCCCCAACGGGGCCGGGCCGCGACACGCAGCGCCATCAGCGTGCCGTCGTCGGCATACGCCAGCGGTTCGATGGGCGCGACGACGGTCGTCACCTGGAGGCTGTGGTAGCGCACGGCGGTGAATTTGCCTGGTATGCCGTCGAACAACGGATCGCCGGTGTGTGAGATCACCGATGATTCGCCGTGTCTCGGGTGATCGGATCGCTCCACCGGGCAGCCGTGCAGCAGCCCGAGCAGCTGATGGCCCAGGCACACCCCGAGGACCGGCAGCTCGCTGTGTTCGAGCACCTGCCGCGACGTGCCGACGTCGGCCGGCACGCCGGGGTGGCCCGGGCCGGGTGAGATGACGACGGCATCGAAGCGGGCGGTCCAGCCCAGCGGCAGCGGCTCGTCGTTGCGGACCACTTCCACGGTCACCGCGGCGAACTCCCGCAGCAACTGCAGCAGGTTGTGCGTGAAGCTGTCGTGGTTGTCGATCAGCAGGACGCGCACGGCAGTCGCCCTCCCTCCGGCACCAGGTCGGCAACGGGTCGCCGGGCACCCTCGACGGCCGACTGCAAGCGATCGCGCAATGACGGATTCGGCTGGTATGTCGTGCTGTTCACTCGTTCGACGAGGCGCACACCGTGCAACGCGGAGAGGGTGAAGACCGCCGGCGCGGCCAGCAGGTGCGACGCCGTCACGGTGGCGATGCGCACCGGCCGGTCTCCGCGGTCCGCCAGCACGGCGAGGGTGACGCTGTCGAGCCGCGGCGCGTCGGGGACGACGAGTTCGCCGGCGCGGGCAATGGCGACGGTGGCGAAGACTGCCTCGCTCAGTGTGCCGTCGCCGGTGACGAGGACCTGGTCGTCATACCCGGCGTCGAGCGCCTGCTGCTGTGCATAGAGCTGGGACAGGTGGTCGAATCCCTTGATTTCAGGTCGTTTTCGGGCATCCGGTGTGCCGCGCAGCAGGAGCGCGGTCGTGGTCCGGACGTGTTCCACGGGAAACGGTCGCAGGAGCAGTCGTAGCCCGGACGCCGTCCAGACGAAACCGGGGAACCACGAGCCCTTGGCCGGCAGGTGCACCAGCGCGTGGTCGTATGCCGCCCGCGACACCTGCCCGGTGATCCCGAACACCTCGCCGACCTGTCTGGTGAAGCGCTCGCGGTGCCGGTCGACCGCGACACCCGCACCGTCGGCCAGGTGCCAGGAGTCGAGCACGACGGTCCCGGCGCGGGCGAGGTCGGCGACGGTGGCGTCGGACACCAGGGAGCAGTGCTGCTGCGGTGCGCAGGTCATGGGTGATGGGTAGCACAACACGACAGGGACGGGACGCGGGCGGTTCGGCATACTCACGCACAGAGACGACGGGTTACCATGCCTCGATATATCAAGTCGATACATGCAGGCACCTCGGACACGGCACCACCCCATGCCGTCCGCATCCGGGGCCAGGAAGGCCGGACTCGTGAGGATCAACGGTAGGTGCGCGCGACTCGCCGCAGTCGTAGCAGTCGGCGCGATGGCCCTGACCGGCTGCAGCAGTACCGGCGGCAAGAAGGCCACCGAGCAGCAGGCGGGCAAGGGCGGCCACGCCAACACCCCGCGTTTCACCGCCGCGCTGATCACCCATTCCGCGCCCGGCGACACCTTCTGGGACATGGTCCGCAAGGGCGCCCAGGCGGCGGCCGACAAGGACAACGTCGACCTGCAGTACTACGCCGACCCGGACGCGTCCAAGCAGGCGAGCCTGGTCCAGGCGGCGGTCGACAAGAAGGTCGGCGGCATCGCCGTCACCCTCGCCAAGCCGGACGCGCTCAAGGGTGCGGTCAAGAACGCCGAGGCGGCCGGCATACCGGTGGACGGGCTCAACTCCGGCACCGACCAGATGGGCCCGATGGGGCTGATCGGCTTCTTCGGCCAGGACGAGCTGGTCGCCGGCGAGGCCGCCGGTGAGCGACTGGAGCAGGCGGGCGCGCAGCACCCGATCTGCATCATCCACGAGCAGGGCAATGTCGGTCTGAACGACCGGTGCAAGGGCGTCAAGGAGAAGGTGCCGAGCACGCAGGTCGTCTACGTCAACGGCGCCGACCTGCCGTCGGTGCGTTCGACCATCACCGCGAAACTGCAGCAGGACAAGCAGATTGACTGGATCGTCGGCTTGCAGGGCGACGTGTCGCTCAACGCCGTCAAGGCGGTGCAGGCCACCGGCTCCAAGGCCAAGATCGGCACGTTCGACACCAATGCCGGCATCGTCAAGGCCATCCAGGCCGGCACCGTGCAGTTCGCGGTCGACCAGCAGCCGTGGCTGCAGGGCTACCTGGCGATCGACGCGCTGTGGCTTTACCGCACCAACGGCGACACCGTCGGCGGCGGCAAGCCGACGCTGACCGGTCCGGCGTTCGTGGACAAGAGCAACGTCGACAAGATCGCCGAATACGCCGGCAAGGGCACGCGTTGATGGCCGGCGCGGTCTCCACCACCGACACCCGGACGGCGCCCAGGTCGCCGATCGCCGCGCTGCTCGGTAAGCCGGAGGTCGGTGCACTGATCGGTGCGGTCGCGATCTGCGTGCTCTTCCTGTCGGTCGCGCCGGCGTTCCGCGGGCTGGCCAACGTCGGGACGATCCTCTACCAGTCCTCGGCGATCGGCATCATGGCCGTGCCCGTGGCGCTGCTGATGATCGGCGGCGAGTTCGACCTGTCGGCCGGTGTCGCGGTGACCAGTTCGGCGCTCGCCGCGTCGATGCTGGCCTGGGAGTTCAACTTCAATGTCTGGGTCGGCGTCCTGCTGGCGCTGGCGGTCTCGCTGGCCGTCGGCTTCGCCAACGGCTGGTTGCTGCACCACACCCGGCTGCCCAGCTTCCTGGTCACACTCGGCACTTACTTTGTGCTGCAGGGTGCCAACCTCGCGGTGCCGCGGCTGATCGACAACAACGTCACGTCGCCGAAGATCGACGACATGGCCGGATTCGACTCCGCGCACGCGGTGTTCGCCTCCAGCCACACTTTTTTCAAGTCCGGCTCGTTCGAGGGCATCACGATCAACATCTCGGTGCTCTTCTGGGTCGTGCTGACCGTGGTCGCCGCGGTGGTGTTGACCCGCACCCGTGCCGGCAACTGGATCTTCGCGGCCGGCGGCGACGCCGAGGCGGCGCGGGCCAGCGGCGTGCCGGTGGTGCGCACCAAGATCGGGCTCTTCCTCTTCGTCGGTTTCTGCGCCTGGCTGCTGGGCATGCACACGCTGCTCAACTTCGCGACGGTGCAGTCCAATCAGGGCGTCGGCAACGAGTTCATCTACATCATCGCGGCGGTCGTCGGCGGCTGCCTGCTCACCGGCGGCTTCGGCTCGGTGATCGGTGCCTCGATCGGCGCGCTGATCTACGGCATGACCAACCTCGGCATCACGTATGCCGGCTGGAACGTCGACTGGCTGAAGACGTTCCTCGGGATCATGCTGGTGCTCGCGACGCTGATCAACATGTGGGTACGACGACAGGCGGAACGCCGATGAGTGAGCCAAAAGCTGGTCGAGTAGCGAGGAACGAGCGTATCGAGACCTCGGACGACCAAGCTGGTCGAGTAGCGGCGAGGGACGATGAGCTCGCTGGTCGAGTTGCGGCGAGGGACGAGCCGCGTATCGAGACCACCGAGCCGGACGACACCGCTCCCGTCATACGACTCGAGGATGTCGGCAAGACCTACGGCACGGTGCGCGCGCTGACCGGCATCGACCTGGCGGTGCGTGCCGGCGAGGTGACCTGCGTGCTGGGTGACAACGGTGCCGGCAAGTCGACGCTGATCAAGATCATGGCCGGGCTGCACGAGCACACATCGGGCACGATGCTGGTCGACGGCACGTCGCGGAAGTTCGGCAGCCCGCGCGAAGCGGTCGAGGCGGGCATCGCGACGGTCTACCAGGACCTCGCCCTCGCGCCGCTGATGTCCGTATGGCGCAACTTCTTCCTCGCCAACGAGCTGCGCAGAGGTCCGCTGCGGCTGCTGGACTCGGCCCGGATGAAGCAGATCACCCGCGACGAGCTGGCCAAGATGGGCATCGACCTGCCGGATGTGGACCGTCCGGTGGGTTCGCTCAGCGGCGGTCAGCGGCAGTGTGTGGCCATCGCCCGGGCCATCTACTTCGGCGCGAAGGTGCTGATCCTGGACGAGCCGACCGCCGCGCTCGGTGTGAAGCAGTCGGGCGTGGTGCTGAAGTATGTCGCCCGCGCCGCCGAGTCCGGCCTAGGCGTCGTGTTCATCACGCACAACCCGCACCACGCCTTCCTGGTGGGCGACCACTTCGTCATCCTCAAACTGGGCGAGATGGCGCTGGACGCCTCCCGCGACGACATCACCGTCGAGCAGCTGACCGAGCAGATGGCCGGCGGCGACGAGCTGGCCGAGCTGGCGCACGAGCTGCGCGACGGCTCCTGACGCACCGAGTCGCACACGAAACGCCGAGCCGCACAGCTGCAGCTGTCCGGCTCGGCGTTTGCTGTGCGACTCGGCGTCGGCTGTCATGCCCGAGTCGTGACATTCGGCACAGGTGCCCGGCCGGACGCCGACCTACCGTGAAGGTCATCGCGGAGACACATCAGGAAGGCGAGCGCAATGACATCGATCCGGCTGCACCGGTCCCACTGGTGGCTGATGATCCCCGCCGGCTGGGCGCTGGTCGGCGTCGTCGGTCACTGGCTGGTCCTGCCGATGGTCCTGCTGACGGTGTTCCTCGGCACGGGGCTGTCTCGGCACGGGCGGGCGGCGCGGTTGCAGTGTCGGCGCGACCACGAGCAGCGCCACCAGCAGCATTTCGAGTCCGGTCAGGCGCCCTGGGAGCAGCGGCACACCGTCGCCGCCCCGCAGCCGGCGCCACGGGTGGACCTGGCCAAGCAGGAGCCGGACACCCTCACCAGCCTGACCGCCCTGTCCGACCTGCCCACCGACGTGCGCCAGCGTGCCCAGCGGCTGGAACACGAATGCTCCGAGACCCTGACCTACCTACGCAAGCACGGTGCGCCGACCGCCCAGGTCTTCGAGGTCGAGCAAATCCAGACCGACTTCGGCCCGCAGGCGCTGCGGTCCTACCTGGCGCTCGCGCCCGGCACCGCCGACACCCTCGAGGTGCTCGAGGGCAAGACCGCACATCAGCTGGTCATCGAGCAATTGGATCTGCTGCTGGCCCAGGTCGCCGCGCACCTGCACCGCGCCGCCCGGCTCGGCACCGACGAACTGCTGGCCAACCACCGCTTCCTGACCGAGAAGTTCGGACCCGGAGGGGACTCGGAGCTCACCATCTGAGCGACGAAGTATGGCGCGGCATCCGGGGGAGCCGCGCCATACGTATGTGCGGAGGTCACCGGAGCCGAACGGCCAGCTGTCCGTTGTCCAGCAGCTTGGTCTCCACCAGCTTGTCGTGACTCTCCACGAACGCGCGGAACGACGAGAACCCGAGCGACTTCTCCTTGAAGGTCGAGTCCAGGCGCTGCATCTGGCTCTTCAGGCTGGACGAGTGCTGCCAGCCGTCCTCGCTCTTCTCGGCGCCGATCCGGATCGCGCGGCGCAACAACGCGGTGGCCTGGGATTCCTTGCTCGTGGCGGTCTTTCGCGCTTTCGCGGACTTGGCGGCAGCCTTCTTGACCGGCTTCGCAGGTGTGCTGGCCACGGGTCCGGCATCCGCTCCGGGCGCCTCTGCTGCGGCGTCGTCGGAGACTCCGGGCAGGTCGCCGTACGAGCTGAAGTCGTCGCACGCAGCGACGAGGGCGCGGCTGGTCGACCCGGTGACGCCGATGCCGACGACGAACCTGCCGAGCTGTTTGCAGCGTTGCGCCAGAGCGATGTAGTCCGAATCCCCGCCCACCACCACGACATGCGTGATGTCGGCGTGCTGGAAGAGGTCGTTGACCGCATCGATCGACAGGCGTATGTCGGCGCCGTTCTTGGTCCCCGACGTGGCGAAGAGCTGCACCAGGTCGACGGCGCGATCGGTCAGTTGCCGCTTGTATGCCGCGTTGGCCGGCACCGACCAGTCGGCATACGCGCGCGTGAAGGCCACGGTGCCGAACGACGAGGCGTAGTCGATGATCGCGCCCAGGTCGACCTCGGCCTCGATGAGGCGACGCGACACCTCACCATCCTCCGCGGGCGTGTGATCGCGGGCGTTGTCCTTGCGCCACCGGCCGGAGCCGTGCACGGCGTCGTACCGCGAGATCACCATGTTGTCGAAGTCGATGTAGACCGCGACGCGCGCATCACTCATGTTGCCGACCCTAGTGCGGGTATGGCGGGCCGCGCCTCAGCCGGCGACGGCGGCGACGGCCTCGATCTCCACCAGTTGGTCGGGATAGCCGAGCACCGCGACACCGACCAGGGTGCTCGGCACGTCATGGGCGCCGAAGTGCGCGGCCACGACATCCCAGGCGGCCACCAGTTCGGTCCGGTCGGTGGTCGCGACCAGGACGCGCGTGCTGAGCACGTCGGACAGCTTGGCGCCGGCCGCGGCGAGCGCGATCTCCAGGTTCACCAGGCACTTTCGCGCCTGGCCGGCCACATCCCCGACCGCCGCGACGGTGCCGTCGGAGTGCAGGGGACACGCTCCGGCCAGGTGGATCACCCGGCTGCCGGAGGGTGCCGTGGCGGCATACGCGTAGGGCGCCGGCGCCAGCTGATCGGACCGGATGAGGCGGACTGCGGGGGACATGGCACCGACGCTAGGGCGCCGGGGCGGCGGCCACCAGTGAAATTCGCACGCGCACGCGCACGCGTCGCGGCCGACGCGCCTGGCGCCCGCCGGAAAGGTAAACGCCTCGCCTCGCGGCGGTATGGCTTCGGCATCGCCACGGCAAACCTTTGGCCGGGTCGGGAACCAAACCCCCGCTGCGCCGTCGACAGGGCCACTATCCGGTGGTGGCACACATCTCTGCCATGACCGACAGGAGCCCACGCATGACCCGCATGACCCGCTCGTCCCTCACCCTCAAGCTCGGCGTCGGCGCCACCGCGCTGGCCATGTCCCTGGTGCCGGCGCTGTCTGCGCGGGCCGCCGGCGTCAACTATGCGGCGCTCGGGGACTCCTATTCCTCTGGTGTCGGGGCCGGCGACTACCTCGGCAGCAGCGGCGACTGCGATCGCAGCCCCCACGCCTACTCGGCGCTGTGGGCCCAGCAGCACAGCCCGTCGGCATACGTCTCCGTCGCCTGCTCGGGCGCGAGAACCACTGACGTCGTTGCCAATCAGCTCTCGGCGCTGTCGAGCAGCACGACCCTGATCAGCATCACGGTCGGCGGCAACGACGTCGGCTTCAGCAGCATCATGCAGGACTGCATCCTGGACGGCACGACGACCTGCGTGAACGAGGTGAACAACGCCAAGGCAGACGCGAAGGCGAACCTGCCGGGCAAGTTGGCGGGCGTCTACAGCGCGATCCGGTCCAAGGCGCCCAACGCGCACGTCGTCGTGCTCGGCTACCCCGAGTTCTACGACCTGAGCAAGGACTGCGTCGGCATCAGCCAGGAGTCCCGCACCGCCATCGACAGCGGCATCGATGTGATCGATTCGATCACCAGCACTGCGGCCAGCAGGGCCGGATTCACGTATGGCGACGTGCGCGGCGCGTTCTCGGGCCACGAGATCTGCGACTCGGGCCGCTGGCTGCACTCGGTCAACTTCCTGCACCTGGAGGAGTCCTACCACCCGACCGCGGACGGCCACGCGAAGGGCTATCTACCGGTCTTCGCCGCTCGGGCCTGAGGGCAGCGACCCGCTCCCCTCTTTGCCGAGAGGCCCCCCGTTCGCCCACCGGCCCCTCGATTTGGCCCCGTTTTCCCCGAAATCGGAGGTCCGCTCGATCATTCGGGAGCCTTTCGGCGATGTCACCGGCGCCGCCGGGGCGCACGAACAGCGCAAACCTGATCAAGCAGGCCGCGTGCCCGCTGCGGCATGCTCGAACGATGGATACCGAATCATTGGCCGGGCAGGTCGTCCTGATCGCCGGCGCATCGCGCGGCCTCGGCCGGGCGTGCGCGATCGAGTTCGCCGCGGCCGGTGCGTATGTCGTCTGCACCGGCCGCAGCACCCGCGACGCACCGACCCACGCGCAGCCCGCTGACCTCACGCTGGAGCGGACGCTCGAGGAGGTGGCCGCGCACGGCGGGAAGGGCGAGTGGCACCGCTGTGACCACACGGATCCGACGCAGGTGGAGGACCTGGTGCGCGACCTGGTCGAGCGGCACGGGCACATCGACATGCTCGTCAACAACGCGTGGGGCGGCCACGACCACCACGACGACCCGGGTGGCGAGGAGGTGTGGGACGAGCCGATGGATCAGTTCCGCGCGATGCTGCTCGGCGGTGCCTACTCGGACTTCGTCACGTCGATGCTCACGCTGAAGCTCGCGATGGCACCGGAAGGGAAGGGCCTGATCCTCACCTCGACCTGGCACACGCCCGAACCGCCGGCCTGGCTGCCCTACGAGTCGAGCAAGGCCGCCAAGAACCGGCTGGTCTATGCGCTCGCGTATCACCTTCAGCCGCACGGGATTCCGGCGATCGCGGTGGCACCCGGCTGGATGCGCACCGAGCTGATGGAGGCAAAGGTCCCCGCCGAGGATCTCGCCGGCAACACCGAGTCACCCCGGTATGCCGCGCGCGTGATGGTCGCGCTCGCGACCGACCCGGACGTGCAGCGCTTCAGCGGCCAGGTGGTCGACGTGGGCGAGCTGGCGGTGGCGTATGGCGTCACCGACCTCGACGGCACGCAGCCGCAGCCCAACGCCGGTCGCTTCGAGCCGAGCCGCCCCCTCCCGCCATACGAGAGCTGACTTCTCGCCGAGAGGACACCTAAATGCCGGAAGGACAGGCAAATCGGGCGATCAGAGCCCGAATTGCCTGTCCTCTCAGTATGTTTCCTGTCCTCTCGGCGAGAGGGTCAGGTCAACGAGTCTCGTCGCCCTTGATGAAGGCTTCGAGCTTGGCGCGGCCGAGGCTGTCCTCGCGCTGCTCCGGCGGGGACTTCATCAGGTAGGACGAGGCCGACAGCAGCGGGCCGCCGATGCCGCGGTCCTTGGCGATCTTCGCGGCGCGGATCGCGTCGATGATGATGCCGGCGGAGTTCGGGGAGTCCCAGACCTCGAGCTTGTACTCCAGGTTCAGCGGAACGTCACCGAAGGCGCGACCCTCGAGGCGGACGTAGGCCCACTTGCGGTCGTCGAGCCACTGCACGTAGTCCGACGGGCCGATGTGCACATTGCGGCCGTCCTTGATGCCGGCCAGCGGGCCGCTCAGGTTGGAGGTCACGGCCTGGGTCTTGGAGACCTTCTTGGACTCCAGGCGCTCGCGCTCGAGCATGTTCTTGAAGTCCATGTTGCCGCCGACGTTCAGCTGGTAGGTGCGGTCCAGCGTGACCCCGCGGTCCTCGAAGAGGCGGGCCATGACGCGGTGGGTGATGGTCGCGCCGACCTGGCTCTTGATGTCGTCGCCGACGATCGGGACACCGGCGTCCTCGAACTTCTTGGCCCACTCGGGGTCGGAGGCGATGAACACCGGCAGGGCGTTGACGAAGGCGACGCCCGCGTCGATGGCGCACTGCGCGTAGAACTTGTCGGCCTGCTCGGAGCCGACCGGCAGGTAGGAGACCAGCACGTCGGCCCGGGCGTCCTTGAGCGCCTGGACGACGTCGACCGGCTCGCTGTCGGCCTCGGTGATGGTCTGGGCGTAGTACTTGCCGATGCCGTCGAGGGTGGTGCCGCGCTGGACGGTGACACCGGTCGGCGGGACGTCGGCGATCTTGATGGTGTTGTTCTCGCTGGCGGTGATCGCCTCGGCCAGGTCGAAGCCGACCTTCTTGGCGTCGACGTCGAACGCGGCGACGAACTCCACGTCACCGACGTGGTAGTCACCGAACTTCACGTGCATCAGACCCGGGACAGTCGTGTCGGGCGACGCGTCCTTGTAGTACTCAACACCCTGCACGAGCGAGCTCGCGCAGTTGCCGACGCCGACGATGGCGACGCGAATGGATCCCATTTCCTACTCCTTGTCGAATTTTCCGCTGGGGCCGGAGTGTTGCTCCGGAGACTCCCCATCGACCGGCTGATCGGCAGGCGCCGTCTCGCCGGGATTGGTGATGCCATATGCCGAGCGCTCGGTCTCGATCAGCTCACTGAGCCAGCGCACCTCACGTTCGGTGGACTCCAGCCCGTGGCGGTGCAATTCGGCGGTGTATTTGTCGGTGCGCTCGCGACGCGCACGGGACTGCTCCCGCGAGTCGTCCAGGCGCTCCTCCAGCCGACTGCGACGACCCTCCAGGATGCGCAACCGCACATCGCTGCTGGCTCGGCCGAAGAAGGCGAAGTGGACGTCGAAGTTCTCGTCCTCCCACGAGGCAGGGCCCGTCTGGGCCATGAGCGTCTGGAACTGCTCCTTGCCCTCCGCGGTCAGCTCGTAGGTGATCTTGCCGCGCTTGCCGCCGAGGCCGGGACCCTGGTGGCTCTGCCGGTCCTGGTCGGCGGAGCTGCGCTCACTGATCCAGCCGCGCTCGACCAGGCCGCGCAGGCACGGGTAGAGCGAGCCGAACGACACGGCACGGAACGCGCCCAGCACCCCGGACAGTTGCTTGCGCAATTCGTAACCGTGCAGCGGCTGGTCGTGCAGCAGACCGAGGATCGCCAGCTCGAGTATGGCGCCACGTCGTGACATGGGCGACCTCCTCGGTGCTGTCGGTGGATCCTGCGGATGCGGGGGTGTGACCACGAGCATAGCGCATCCGATGTATCGAACCGATACATCGGCGTTGTATGGCGGGTCGATGGGTGCAGCCGGCCTTCACGATTCCCGGTTCACTGCTTCGGCAGTTACCCTGCACCGGTGACAGATGAGCAGGGTGGGGCGCCTCGTCGCGCCGCAGCGCGACCGGGGCCGGGCCGCAGGAAGCGCCCGAAGAAAGAGCACGGATTGTTCTTCAAAGTCTTCTGGCGGACCGTGCTGGGCTTCGTCCTGCTGGGTCTGATCGGGGTCGTCGCACTGGTCATCATCTACCTGCGTACGCCCATCCCGCAGCCGCAGGCCGACGCCGCGAAGCAGGTCTCGATCGTCTACTACAGCGACGGGAAGACCGAGCTCGGCCGGTTCAGCACGGTCAACCGCGAGGACGTCAAGCTGGCCCAGGTGCCCAAGACGGTCCGCTACGAATTCCTGGCCGCCGAGGACCGCAACTTCTACAAGAACTCCGGCGTCTCGATCAGCGGCACCATCCGCGCCGCCTGGAGCACGCTGTCCGGCGGGCAGGAGCAGGGCGGCTCGACGATCACCCAGCAATACGTCAAGAACTACTTCCTGACCCAGGACCGGTCGGTCAAGCGCAAGGTCAAGGAGATCATGATCGCGCTGAAGATCGATCGGAAGATGTCCAAGGACGACATCCTGCAGGCCTACCTGAACAACATCTACTTCGGGCGCGGGGCTTACGGCATACAGGCAGCATCGCAGGCCTACTTCGGCGTCGACGTCAGCAAGCTGGACGCCAGCCAGGGCGCGTTCCTCGCCTCGGTGATCAACGCGCCGGGCCTGTACGACCCGCAGTACGGCGCGGACGCCAAGGCGCGCGCCAACGCCCGGATGACCTACGTGCTGGACGGCATGGTCAAGGAGGGCTGGATGACGCCGGCGCAGCGCGCCAAGGCGCACATGCCGGACTTCAAGAAGTACAACCCCAACGCGCAGCAGGTCTCCGGCCCGAACGGCTACATCGTGTCGGCCGTGCGGTCGGAGCTGCAGCACAAGCTGAAGCTGACCCCCGAGGACATCGACCGGGGCGGGCTGCGCATCACCACGACCATCGACAAGAACTCCCAGAAAGCGGCCGTCGACGCCGTCCACCGGAACGTCCCGAGCCAGACCGCCCGGCTGGACGCATTGCACACCGGGCTGGTCGCCGAGCAGCCGGACGGTGCGGTCGTGGCGATGTATGGCGGCGAGGACGCGGCCAAGGAGATCAGCGCCGCGAACGATGCACAGCTGCAAGGCGGTTCGAGCTTCAAGGCGTTCGGGTTGGCCGCGGCATTGCAGGACGGTATGACGATGCAGACCAAGTTCAGCGGTGCGTCGCCGCTGATCCTGCACCGCGGCAACGGCAAGACGACCAAGATCTACAACGACAACCACGAGCAGTTCGGGATGCTCACCCTCGAGCGCGCCTTCGCGGTGTCGTCCAACACGGCGTTCGTGCGGCTCAACCAGGCGCTCGGCACCGGCAAGACGCTGGCCGCCGCGCAGCAGCTCGGCATACCGCAGAGCTCCCCGGGCATGAACGACCCGGTGCCGACCGACATCCTGGGCAGTGCGGCCGTGCGGGTGATCGACATGGCCAACGCCTACAACACCATCAGCGCGGAGGGGAAGAAGGCCGACCCCTACTTCATCCAGAAGGTCACCAGCGTCGCGGGTGACTACAGCTATGACGCGCACCCGAACACCCAGCAGGCGATCGCCAAGGACGTCGCCGCCAACCTGGTCAACGGGATGACCGGCCCGCTGACGGACTCCGACGGCACCGCGCACCACACCGCCGGTCAGCTGAACCGGCCGGCCGCCGGCAAGACCGGCACGTCCAGTCACTACCTGTCGGCGTGGTTCACCGGGTTCACGCCCGACCAGCTGACCGTCTCGGTCGGCATGTATGCCGGCAACGGCAAGCAGGCCGGCACCATCGGGCTGGACAAGGCGACGCACAACGCGTCGTTCTACGGCGGCGACACGCCGGCCACCATCTGGCTGGACTTCATGCAGGCTGCGCTCAAGGGGCAGAAGGTCGCCCCGCTGCCGCAGACGAAGGAGGTCAAGCAGACCACGACGTATTCGGCGCCGCCGGTCACCTCCACCCAGGCGCCGACCAGCACCACCACGACGACGTCGTCCACGCCGAGCTCGACCAGCTCGAGTTCGACGCCGTCCAGCAGCACGTCGAGTTCGACCACCAGCACGACGCAGCCGCCGAGCCCGACCACCACCACGACGACCACGCAGCCGCCGAGTCCGACCTCACGTCCGACGGCGACCCGGCCGACGCTGCCGGTTCCGCCGCCGCCGGTCACCCAGGGCGGCGGTCAGCCGAGGTCGTCGGAGCCGCAGCCGACGCGCTGAGTTACCCGGCTGGGCTCACTTTGGGTCTGGCCGCTCCTGCATGAGCGCGTCGTCCTTGTCGCGGTCTTCGACGACATACGGTGCCGCGCGGTCCTCGCGATCGCCGCCGACGCCGAAGTGGCGGTAGAGGTCCTGCTCGTCCTTGGGCGTCAGCCGCCCCGACGGGTCGTGGTGTGGTGCGTCCCGCAGCTGCTGGTCGTCATACGGCACGGTGAGCCGTTCGCCGTCGAACTGCGCGGTGGCGAGAGGCACCATGGTGGCGTCGTCGGCTCCCTCGGTCGCGACCGCCACCCACTGCGGCTGGGACGTGGCGTCGTCGAGGTAGACGGCGTCGACCGTGCCGAGCTTGCTGCCGTCGGCGCCCATGACGTCGACACCCTGCAGCGATCCGGGGTCGAACGTGTTGCTGTTCGTGGTCATGATCGTCCTTCCTGGAGGTCCGAGCACGAGCCGAGTTACCCGGCACCGGGCAGGGACAATCGCGGGTTAGGCTCGCGCCGTGCCTTCGCCCACACGCCTGACCTCACCCAGCCGCGGGGAGGAGCCCGCCGCGCTCGCGACCGGGATCATCGGTGGGCCGGTCGGTCGTTTCGCGGCGATCGGCCGCCGTGGCTGGACGTATGCCGCGGCGATGTTGTCGGCGCTGGCGTCGGTGCTGGTCGCGCTCGGCGTGCTGCAGAAGAACCACTGCGTGCGCGAGGGCTGGGGGTCACCGGGTGCCCTGTGGCACGCGTGCTACTCGGACCTGCCGGTGGGTTCCGGCGGCCCGAAGGGCGGCACCCCGTGGTCGTCCGGCGGCGCGGGCAACACCCAACCGGTCCTGACCGCGATCCTGGACTGGATCGTCAAGCAGCTGACTCCGGGCGGCAGCGCGCTGGGCACCCAGCAGGTCTACTTCGCGATCGGCACGGTGATCATCGCGCTGCTGATCGCGCTGACCACGATCGCGACCGCGTCGATGCTGCGCAGCACGCCGTGGCTGGCCGCGCACGTGGCGCTCAGTCCGGTGCTGATCACCGCGGCCCTGGTCTCCTTCGACGTGCTGGGCGTCGCCCTCGCGACCGTCGGTATGGCGCTCTGGGCGCGCCGGCACCCGGCAGCCGCCGGCGTCTGCCTCGGTGCAGCAGTCATGGCCCGGACCTATCCTTTGGTGCTGCTCGGCGCGATCACCCTCATCGCGCTGCGCGACGGCACCCGCCGCCCGCTGGCCCGCTGCCTCACCGGCGCGGCCGCGGCGATCGTGGTCTGCTTCGGGGTGGCGTACGCGTGGGGCGGGGATCCGCTGGCGCCATACCGGGGCTGGTGGCACCAGGCCGCCGGTTACGGCTCGCCGGGCTACCTGCTGACCGCCGCGCACCATCCGCTGCCGGCGACGTCGCTGTCGATCATCGCGGTCCTCGGCTGGGTGGTCGCCTTCCTGCTCGGTGTCTACCTGACCGGCCGGCCCGTCGAGCGCACCCAGCTCGCACCGCTGGCGCTGACGATGCTGGTCATCGTGCTGCTCACCGGCAAGTCGATGTCGGTGCAGAGCTGCTTGTGGGTGCTGCCGCTGCTGGCGCTGGCTGCGCTGCGCTGGCGCGAACACCTGCTGTGGGCCGGCGCCGAGATCGTCTACTTCGTGATGACCTGGATGTACATCGCCGGGCCGAGCAACACCGCCAAGGCGCTGCCCGCGGCGGCATACTCCTTCTTCCTGCTGATCCGGCTGATCGCGTATGTCGGCATCGCCTGGGCCTCGTGGGAGACCTCGCAGGACCTGGAGCGCGACCCGGTAGCGCCCGCGGGCGGTGCCTCACTGACCGAGAGGAGCACCGTTTGACCGAGCGGAGTACGGAATCGGCCGGAATCGGTACTCCTCTCGGTGCATTGGCGCTCCGCTCGGTCGTGGCGGCTGCCGATTAACGCCGGGCGCCGGTTGCCGGATAAACTCAGCCCCGGCCCGTGCTGTCGGCCCGACGTATGTCGGAGCCTGGCGGCATACTCGCGGGAGACACCGGAGACGGTGACGACCGGGGGCGGGCCACGCTGCAACCCTCCTGTCACGGAGAGACCGTGACCGCTTGAGACCGAAGGAGGTGGGTTAACGCATGCGTCAGTACGAATTGATGATCATCATCGACCCCGAGCTCGACGAGCGCGTTGTCCAGCCCACGCTGGACAAGTTGCTCAAGGTCGTGACCGCCGAAGGCGGCAAGATCGACAACACCGACATCTGGGGTCGTCGCCGTCTTGCCTACGACATCAAGAAGAAGTCCGAGGGCATCTACGCCGTTGTGACGATGACCGCCGAGTCGGCTACCGCCAAGGAGCTCGACCGCCAGCTGTCGCTCAACGAGCAGATCATGCGCACCAAGCTGCTGCGCGTGGACGCCTGAAGCTCGACATCTAGCAAGGGAGTTCCGACATGGCCGCAGGCGACACCGTCATCACAGTCATCGGCAACCTGACCCAGGACCCGGAGTTGCGGTTCACGCCGTCCGGGGCAGCCGTCGCCAACTTCACCGTTGCGTCGACGCCGCGCTACATGGATCGGCAGACCAATGAGTGGAAGGACGGCGAAACGCTGTTCATGCGCTGCTCGGTATGGCGCGAGGCGGCCGAGAACGTCGCCGAGTCGCTGACCCGTGGCGCACGGGTGATCGTCTCCGGTCGCCTGAAGTCCCGTTCGTGGGACGACAAGGAGACCGGCCAGAAGCGCACCACCATGGAGCTCGACGTCGACGAGGTCGGCCCGTCCCTGCGTTACGCAACCGCGAAGGTCAACAAGACCCAGCGCGGCGGCGGACCCGGTGGCGGTTTCGGCGGCAACGGCGGCGGCAACGGTGGTTTCGGCGGCAACTCCGGTGGCCAGCAGGGCGGCTTCGGTGGCGGACAGCAGTCCGACCCGTGGGCGACCGGTGGTCAGGGCGGCGGCCAGCAGGCCCCGCAGTCCGGTGGTCAGGGCGGCGGCTGGAGCACCGGCCCGTCCTACGACGAACCCCCCTTCTGAGGATGCCGGTCGAGTAGGAGCGAGCCGCTAGGCGAGCGACGTATCGAGACCAGCGTCATACATCGCAGAACAACCCCATCCCGAGTGAAGGCTCGGGCTCTCGGAAACGAAGGAGAGCACCACGATGGCTAAGCCCGTCATTCGCAAGCCCAAGAAGAAGGCCAACCCGCTGAAGCTGGCCAAGGTCGAGTCGATCGACTACAAGGACGTCGCGCTGCTGCGCAAGTTCATCAGCGACCGTGGCAAGATCCGCGCGCGTCGGGTCACCGGCGTCTCCGTGCAGGAGCAGCGGCTGATCGCCACCGCGGTCAAGAACGCCCGCGAGATGGCCCTGCTGCCCTACTCGTCCTCCGCGCGCTGAAAGAAGTAACGCTATGAAGATCATTCTGACCCACGAGGTCGCCTCGCTCGGCGCTCCAGGTGACGTGGTCGAGGTCAAGGACGGCTACGCCCGCAACTACCTCCTGCCTCGCCACTTGGCCACGCCGTGGACGAAGGGCGGCCAGAAGCAGGTCGACGCGATCACCAAGGCGCGGGCCACCCGTGCGGTGAAGTCGCTGGAGCAGGCCCAGTCGCTGAAGGGCAACCTGGAGTCCTCGGTCGTGCGCCTCGCCGCGCGCGCCGGTGAGTCCGGTCGTCTGTTCGGTGCGGTTACCACCGCCGAGATCGCCGAGGCCGTCAAGGCCGCCGGTGCGGGCGAGATCGACCGTCGCACGGTGCAGGTCGCCCAGCCGATCCGCAACGTCGGCACCCACGAGGTCAGCGTCAAGCTGCACCCCGAGGTCGAGGCCACCGTCACGCTGGACGTCGTCGCCGCGAAGTGACGTCGCGCCGCTGACAGCAGCGCAGAGCCGGTCATCCCCCGTGGGGTGGCCGGCTCTTCGCATGGGCGGCGTACCGGTGCATAACCGGCAACGGTCGCTAGCTCTGGGCATGTGTGCAGCCGGGACCCGTGCATAACCGGCGACGGTCGCCGGTTGGGAACCGCCGACGCCGCCTCAGGCGCCGGTCACCATCCACCGCTCCGAGCGGGCGCGAAGGCCGAGACCGACGAGCCGGAAGATCATGAAGCCGGTGAACGCCCACCACAACATCAGCAGCGCATGACCGGGACCGCCGGCCCGCAGCGTGGCGGCGTGCGCGTGCACCAGCCACAGCAGCGGCAGGTATGCCGCCAGCGACGCCACCTGCAGCCACGCCAGCGCGGGCCCGTCGCCGGCGCCGATCAGCACCCCGTCGAGCACGAACACCAGCCCGGCCACCGGCTGGCCGAGCGCGACGACGAGCAATGCCACCGAGAGCGCGTCCCGGACCGACTGGTCGCCGGTGAACAGGACCGGCACGACGGTGTGCGTCGCAGCCACGACGACGCCGAGCGCGATGCCCATCCACCACCCCCACCACAGCATCAGCCGGGTGGCGGCGCGGGTGCCCGCCAGGTCCTGCGCGCCGAGTGTGTGGCCGGTGAGCGCCTGGGCGGCGATGGCCAGCGCGTCGAGCGCGAACGCGAGGAAGCCGAAGACGGTCATCGCGACCTGGTGCGCGGCCAGCGGCACGTCGCCGAGTTCGGCGGCGGCCCAGGTGCTGGCGAGCATCGCGGCCCGCAGCGCCAGCGTGCGTACCAGCAGGGGGACGCCGAAGCGGGCCGCGGCGAGCACCCGCCCGGGATGCGGCCGCAGGCTGGTGCCCAGCCGGCGGGCCCGGCGCAGCACGACCAGGAGCAGCCCGGCCGCCAGACCGGACTGCGCGATGACCGTGCCGAGCGCCGAGCCGGCGATGCCGAGCCCGACGCCATACACGAGGACGACGTTGAGCACCAGATTGGCGGCGAAACCGGTGGTGGCGCCGATCAGTGGCGTGCGGGTGTCCTGGAAGCCGCGCAAGACGCCGGTGGCGGCGAGGACGGCGAGCATGCCGGGTATGCCGAACGCGCTGATCCGCAGGTATGTCGCGGCCTCGTCCGCGACCGCCGGCGAAGCGCCGAAGACGTCGCAGATCGGGGCGGCGAAGATCGCGACGACCGTGGTGGTGATCGCGCCCAGGAAGATCGACAGCCAGATGCCGTCGACACCCGCGCCGACGGCCGCCGAGTCCTGCCCGGCGCCGAGCCGCCGGGCGACCAGCGCGGTGGTGCCGTAGGCGAGGAAGACGTAGATGTTGGCGGCGGTCAGCAGGGCCGCGCTGGCGACGCCGAGGCCGGCCAGCTGATCGGTGCCGAGGTGGCCGACGATCGCCGAGTCGGCCATCAGGAAGAGCGGTTCGGCGACCAGTGCGAGGAACGCCGGGACGGCGAGCGCGAGGATCTGCCGATGGGTCGAATGCGAGGGGGTGTCCGTGCCGGCGGGCGGCGACGACGGAGGGCTGGCGGGCACGCCCCCCAGGGTACGGCGCGCTGCGCGGCCTGCCCGCCTCGAGCGTCCCGCGGCGGCGCGGGTGACGAGCACGTAAATCGTGTCTTGTCATGTGAGACGCCGCCGTCTCAGGTTCGGCTCGCCGTTGCCGCGGACCCGTGCGGTGGCGCCGGTTTGCCGCGCGCCGACCGGAACCGCGGAATGCTGCGGAATATCACGGAATGATCACGAGGCCAACTCGGTCCGAACGGGCGAGCGCCGGCGTCCACAGCTGAACGGTTGTCCACAGATATCCGCGAACGACTTTGGGAAGGCGTCCGCATGCGTCATAGTCAGTGACCGTGCCACCGGCGAAATTCGGGGAGTCGGCTGCACAACCTGGGTGGGGGCGGATCGCTCCGGGGCAACGGCGCCCGCACCCGTTCGTCACTGCAGTCCATTCGAAGGGTCCCTTGATTCATGGGTTCGTACTCCCCGCGTCACTTGAAGCGTGAGCCGAAGATTCTGAACAAGTTCGGGCGCCGTGGCGTCGCCGTCGCCGCAGTCGGCGCGGTCGTCGTTCCGGTCGCCGGCATGGAGAGCGCCTCGGCGGCTCCCGGCGCCGGCCTCGTGCGGGCGACCACCGTGCACGCCGCCAGCCACGTCCAGGCCGCCGGCCATCTCGCCGCCACCGTGCGCGTCGGCCCGACCGTCCGCTACGGCTCGCGCGGCAGCGCGGTCAAGACGGTCCAGCGCAAGCTGCACGGCCTCGCGGTCGACGGCATCTTCGGCGCGCGCACGCGCAGCAAGGTCAAGTCGTTCCAGCGCGCGCACCGACTGGCCGCCGACGGCATCGTCGGTCCGCACACCTGGCGAGCGCTCGGCGGCTCCGGCGGCGCCCCCACCTCGGCCCCGAAGCCCGCACCGAAGGCGCACTCGTCCTCCATCGTGTCGATCGCGATGAGTCTGCGCGGCACGCCATACCGCTACGGTGGCGCCTCGCGCTCGGGCTTCGACTGCTCCGGCTTCACGCAGTACGTCTACCGGCAGGCGGGCAAGAGCATCCCGCGCACCGCGTCGGCGCAGGCGGCTCGTGCCACCCGGGTCTCGAGCCCGCGTCCCGGTGACCTGATCTTCTGGGGTTACCCCGCCTACCACACCGGCATCTACCTCGGCGGCGGGAAGATGATCGCCGCCCGCCGTCCCGGCACCGTGGTCGGCGTCCAGAACCTCTGGGGCAGCCACTACTTCGGCCGCATCTGAGGCCCCCCTGCGAGCGCGGTCCCGCCGCGTCCGAGAAAGCCCCGTCGACCCGGTTGGTCGGCGGGGCTTCTCGCTACCGTCACACGGCCTGTAAGGCGCTCCTGAGCGCTTGTGGGCCGGCGATCACGGCCGTGGTGGATGCGCGCGCGAGGCGACAGGAGGCGCCGGCAGCCGCCCGCCGGTGGGCGCGGGGAGGCGCGGCATACCTCCTGCGGCGGCCCGCGCGGACGCGGCTGCCGGACGGAAGGTTGGTTGCAGAACGCTCACATCTCATATGATGAGACGTTTCCTGAAAACTTTCGGTTCGGCGTGTCGTTCGAATCATTTTGCGGCGTGAGCTGCTAAAAGCAGCCACTTCGGCGCAGTTTCGTTGAAATTGCAACACCGGCGCGCAACAGCCCCGTGTGCACCGCAAATTCACTGCAATCACACCAGTCACAGCCGTCACAACGGCCCATTCGTACTCAGAATTCGCGTCTTTCACAGGTTCGAAACCACCGGCATCATCAGTGCTCGTGCAGCGCCTTCTTCGGGGAAGGAGTAGGCGACATCGGGGGATGACACGGCACGCGTGTCATCCCCCTGCGCGCGTTTCAGGACTGGACGAGTACCGAGAGGGTCACATGGCCACGATTACTACTCCGAGACATCGCAAACCACGGCCTGGGCTGTCAGCCAAGGTCGCCCCGGCGATCACCTCCCGCAAGGGTCTGGCGGTGACCGGAACGCTCCTCAGCGTCCCGGCGACCGTTGCCAGCCTCGTGCAGGCTGCTCCGTCGTATGCCGATCCCGGCAGCGGCTCGAGCGCGTCAGGGCAGCGCAGCAGCGCGTCGACCGGTGGTGTTCGCACCGCCGCGCCGGCAACCGTGGTTTACCTGCGCTACGGATCAACAGGCAGTTACGTCAAGACGCTGCAGCAGCGGCTGGGTGGGCTGGCGACGGACGGCGTCTTCGGGGCGCTCACGCTTTCGAAGGTGAAGTCCTTCCAGCGTGCGCATCACCTGGCCGTCGACGGCATCGTCGGACCGGCGACGTGGAACGCCTTGGGGGGATTCCCGGGGGCCACCACGAACCCGGCGCCGAAGCCGACACCCACGCCGACGCCGACGCCTCCGCCGCCGACCTGCAAGGTCAGTGTGCTGCGGTATGGCGCCACGGGCGGCTACGTGTCGAGCGCGCAGCGGGACCTCGGCGGTCTGTCCGTCGACGGTGTCTTCGGTGCCGACACGCTGTCGCGGGTGAAGGCGTTCCAGGCCAGCAAGGGTCTGGTGGCCGATGGGATCATCGGCCCGATGACCTGGAGCGCGCTGGGCGGCTTCCCGTGTGGCAGCGATCCGACGCCGACTCCGACCCCGCCGCCGCCGTCGAGCAACCAGGGTCTCTCCGCGGTCGTCTCGATCGCGCAGAAGTACCTGGGGGTGCCCTACGTGTGGGGCGGCTCGTCCCCGTCGCAGGGCTTCGACTGCTCGGGACTCACGTCATACGTGTACAAGCAGGCCGGGCTCTACATCCCGCGCACGGCCAGCCAGCAGCAGGCCTACATGAAGAAGACGACCAGCCCGCAGCCGGGTGACCTGGTCTTCTTCGGTGCGCCGGCGTATCACGTGGGCATCTACGTCAGCCCCGGCATGATGATCGCGGCGCCGGTCCCCGGCGACGTGGTCAAGCTCCAGACGATCTGGACGACGCCGACCAACTACGGCACGTTGCGCTGAGCGCAGCTCGCCGTCCGGTCCACGCGGCCACGGTCACTCCTTCGAGTGACCGTGGCCGCGTTGCGTGTGCCGGGCGGATCGGCGCGCGAGCAGCGCAGCAATGTGCCGCGACGCCGAAAGGTCACTCGATGCACTCAGCCGGCACCGCTGGCGACATCTAGTGACCACTCGGCGCGGGTAGGCACACCATGCGAGTGGCTGTGGACAACTTCCGCGCCGGGCGGGCGCTACTTGGCATGATCTGTGGGTCAGGTATGCCGCGCCGCTTCTTGACCAAAGTTTTAATCGGTTGGCCGGTTTTCCGCCCGACGGAGCGCCGATAATCGCGGGGCACTCAGGTTCCACTCAGGGAGGTATGTCACCGATGCGGAACTCACCAGCCATGCGCGCCACCGCGACGCTCCTTGCTGTGCTGGCCGCTGCCGGTTGCAGCGGCGGCTCGAGCGGCGGCGCGTCGTCGACCGCATCGCACAGCACCAACTCGGGCACCGCCTCCTGGGATTCGACACCGTCGCAGACGTCGGTGAGCAGTTCCGCCACCGCCACGTCGACGTCGCCGTCCGCGACGCCTTCCTCGAGCGGTACGGCGGCCGGCGCGCCCGGCGTGCCGGAGGCTGCGCGGCAGCACACGGAGGCTGGTGCGAAGGCGTTTGCGGAGTTCTACTTCAAGACGTCCAACGCTCTCTTTCGCAACCCCGGAAAGGGAACAACTGAAGCGCTTGAGCTGCCCAGCTGCCAGCCCTGCTCAGATAACGCCTCTGGCTTGAAGACCATGGCTGCCGAAGGACAGCATTACGACCGCGACCAGGTCGATTACAAAGTCACGCGCGTTTTGAATGTAGACAAGAATGCGACAAACGTATTTGCCGATCTCAAGCAGAACCCTGCGCGTCTTATCGACAAATCCGGGAAGGTCGTTAGTACCACGCCCACCCCACATGTCCGTGCGGTTGTTCTGCTCCAGTGGATCGTAGGCGAGGGCTGGCGAATCAAGGATCTCGCGCATGAATAGCGAGCGAATACAGCAGCGGAGAAGACACACCGGCGCCGTCAGGGCGCTCACTGGCTCGGTGATCCTCGCGGGGGTACTGACCGCAGTGGCTGATCCTGCTGCTTCAGCCAGCGACCGACTCGTTGGGAGCGCACCATGCTTCGGATGCGGATTTCAAGACAACGATGCTTACGTCGGGTTGACAATAAGTGCAACGAAATCCCTTCCAAGGAAGGGTAAGTCGACGGTTGCTGAGGGCAAGAAACCTGTCGTGAAACTCGTGCCATACGAATATCGAGTGGCTCTTGCATGCCCCGCCAACAATGATCCCGAAAAGAACGAGGTCGGTTGCGAGAAAGCGTTCAAGACGTGCATCGATGTCAAGGACGCAGAAGGACCACTGAAGACAGTTTTCCGCCGTCTTACGGAGCCGAAGGGAAAAGACGGCTGGCACAACGTGGGCGAGACGTGTTGGCCGAAGCTCGTCCCGGGCGTCAAGTCGAAGCCGGAGCTGACCGTCGCGATGATCCGGTCGGAGTTCATCAGGACACCGTTCGTCAGACCGAAGGCGACCATGGAGCCGGTCGGCAACCGCACGCTGGTGAACCTGCCCAACTACTTCACGGCCGACTTCTCCGGTGCGGGCTACGGGCCGGACGAGGTCCGCACCGTCACGCTGCTGGGTCACCAGGTCCGCATCAAGCCGGTGCTGAAGTCCAACACGTTCCACTTCGGCGAGGGCGCCTCACTGGGGCCGACGGAGTCTCGTGGCGGCGGCTACCCGGACGGCGACGTGCGGCATACCTACGCCCAGCGCGGCACGGTTAACGCGTCGGTCACCACGGTCTACGGCGGCCAGTTCTCGGTCGACGGTGGGCCGTTCACGGACCTCCCAGGCACGGCGACGATCACCGGTCCGGCGCAGCCGATCCAGGTGCTCGAGGCGACCGGACGGCTGGTTCGCTGAGCCGCCTGCAATCCGTGCGCGGGCACGATCCGCAGACCCGCTATGGCGGCGCGCCGCCACCACGGCGCTGTGGGTAACTGGCGTCACAAACACGCCAAACTTTTTTCTTGTGCACAACGGCGGTCGCGCGTTTGCGCAGGTCAGCGCGCCGAGGGCGACACACCCACATGGTTATCCACACCGCTGTCCCCAGGCTCGTGCACACGACATACCGACTCCTCCACACGTTGTCCACAGGTTGTCCCGAGCGCATCTGAGCGGTCGTTTGCGGGGGCGGCGAATCGGTTCTAGCGTGGCCACTTCGCGTGTCACGCACCCCGGTTGCCAACCACTGTCACACCCTTGTGGTGCAGTAGACACATGTCCGAAAACGGTCGCAAGGAGAGCGTGCGTGGCGATTGCTGAGCTTCCCCCGGACTACACCGACGAAGGTGGCCACGGGGGCGGATTGGTCCCGCCGCAGGACGTTCCAGCGGAGCAGTCGGTGCTCGGCAGCATGCTGCTGTCCAAGGATGCGATCGCCGACGCGGCCGAGGCCGTGGACGGGCGCGACTTCTACCGGCCGGCGCACGAGGCGATCTATGAAGCCATCATCGACCTCTACGGGCGCGGGGAGCCGGCCGACGCGATCACCGTCGCCGACGAGCTGACCAAACGCGGCGAGCTGAGCCGCATCGGCGGCCAGGCCTACCTGCACGAGCTGATCCAGGGTGTGCCGACCGCCGCCAACGCCGGCTACTACGCCGAGATCGTCGCCGAGCGCGCCGTCCTCCGTCGCCTGGTCACGGCCGGCACCCGCATCGTGCAGATGGGGTATGCCGACGGCGGCGGCGACGTCGTGGACGTCATCAACGCCGCCCAGGCCGAGGTCTTCGGCGTCACCGCCGGCAAGGAAGCCGAGGACTACGTCCGGCTCGGCGAGATCATCGCCGAGACCGCCGATGAGATCGACGCCGCCAGCAGCACCAACGGTCAGATGGTCGGCGTGCCCACCGGCTTCACCGACCTCGACGCGCTGACCAACGGTCTGCACCCGGGTCAGATGATCGTCATCGCGGCCAGGCCTGCTGTGGGCAAGTCAACGATTGGTCTAGACATTGCCCGGGCGTGCTCGATCAAGGCTGGTATGGCGTCAGCGATCTTCTCGCTGGAAATGAGCAAGACCGAGATCTCCATGCGGCTGCTGTCCGCGGAGGGCGGGATACAGCTGCAGCACATGCGCAAGGGCACCATGCGCGACGAGGACTGGACGCGGCTGGCGACCACGATGGGCAAGGTGGCGGATGCGCCATTGTTCATTGATGATTCGCCGAACATGTCGCTGATGGAGATTCGCTCGAAGTGTCGGCGTCTGAAGGAGCGCAACGACCTGAAGCTGGTGGTCATCGACTACCTGCAGCTGATGACGTCGGGCAAGCGCGTTGAGTCCCGGCAGCAGGAAGTGTCGGAGTTTTCCCGTGCGCTGAAGCTACTGGCCAAGGAGATCAACGTCCCGGTCATCGCGATCAGCCAGCTGAACCGTGGTCCCGAGCAACGCACTGACAAGCGCCCCCAGATGTCAGATCTGCGCGAGTCCGGTTGCCTGACCGGTGACACGCGACTCCTACGCGCCGACACGGGCGCGGAAGTATCGATCGGTGAACTCGCGAGGACGGGCGAGAAGGAAATCCCGATCTGGGCACTCGACGACTCGCTGCGGTATGTCGTCAGACCCCTCACCCACGCCTTCTCCACCGGGATGCGGCCGGTCTTTCGGATGACGCTCGCGTCGGGCAAGACGATCCGCGCGACCGAGAACCACCGTTTCCTGACGTATGGCGGCTGGCAGCAGCTGGGAGACTTGCACGCTGGTGACCGACTCGCGGTGCCGCGGCACGTTCCCGCTCCCGAACGGTTCGAGCCGTGGGAAGACGACAAGGTCATCCTTCTGGCACATCTCATCGGTGACGGATCCTTCGTCAAGAAGCAACCCATCCGATACGCCAGCATCGACGAGCACAACCTGGAGGCGGTCAGCAAGGCGGCGCTCGGCGGTTTCGGGGTGGTGGCTGTCAGGGATGACTACGCCGCTGCGAGGGTCACCACGCTGAGGCTTCGCGCGCCGTACCGGTTGACGCACGGGCGCCGTAATCCGATTGCGGAGTGGCTCGATGGGCTCGGATTATTCGGACTGCGCAGTCACGAAAAGTTCGTGCCGGAGTCGATGTTCCATGCCTCCAAGCGGCAGATCGCACTCTTTCTGAAGCACATTTGGGCGACGGACGGCTCGGTCACGGTAAACAAATCCGGTAAAGGTGGTCGCATCTACTACGCGTCGACGTCGCGGCGGCTGGTCGATGACCTGAGCCTGCTGCTGTTGCGCTTCGGCATTTCCACACGTACGCGGGTCACCCGGAAGAACGGATATCGCGACGGCTACACGATTGACATCTCCGGGTCCGACAGTCAACGCCGGTTCCTGCAGGAGATTGGCGTCTTTGGTGATCGCGGCGTGCACGCTACCCGGCTGCTCGCCATCGTTCGCGAGACCAGCTCCAACACCAACGTAGATACCGTTCCGACACCTGTTTGGGACACCGTCAGGGAAGTGCTCACTGAACGCGGGATGACGCATCGCGAGTTCGCCGCGGCGATGGGCACGCAGTTCTGTGGCTCGACGATGTGGAAGCACGCGCCTTCGCGTGAGCGGCTCGGTCGTGTCGCGACACTGCTCGACAGCGCTGAACTTGAGCTGATGTGTGTGAACGACGTTTTCTGGGACAGCGTCGTGTCGATCGATCTCGAAGGTGTCGAGGAGGTATTCGACGCTACCGTGATTGGCAGCCACAACTTCATCGCCAACGGAATTGCCGCCCATAACAGCATCGAGCAGGACGCCGACATGGTGATCCTGCTGCACCGCGAGGATTCCTACGACCGCGAGTCCGAGCGCGCCGGCGAAGCCGACCTGATTGTCGCCAAGCACCGTAATGGTCCAACCGACACGATCACCGTGGCGTTCCAAGGGCACTACTCACGGTTCACCAACATGGCGCAGAACTTCTAAAGTCCTGTTGTCGAGATGCAGCTGTCGAGATGCAGCGAAGACTGTTCGAATCGCGTTTTGAACAGTCTTCGGTGATTTTTGGGGCGTCTGACGGTCGTCGGAGGGGGTCCGACGAGGCGAAATCGTTAATGAGAACTGTTCTCCCGTGCACGTTTGGCGGGCCGGCTCTGGCGTCTGTGCAGGTCAGCGGCTCGTTACTGCGACCAGTTCTCACATCACAAGTTACTTCGCAGTACTTGCTGTGAAAACGACCCCCGTGTCACACCGTGCGCGGTTCTCGGGGGCCAGGGCGGTCAACGAAATCCAGATCCGTCGAGGACTGACCGGGGCACACGATGACGCTGACCCGGCTCGGGTCGCGCACGGAGGTTGCGGAAAGGCGAGGGGTTCAGCGCGGAGTGCCTCGTACGACGTCCCTGTCCCGGTGACTACGTCCGGACGGGTCTTGCGGGAAGGGCACCGCTACGCCGGGACCAGATCGTGTTCTGCCCTGAGGGTCCACCGTTTGCGGAACGTCAAACGAGACGGGTGTTACCAGACGCTCGCTCGTCGGCGTGCGGTCTGCCGAGCGCTGCCTGTCGTCGGTCGGGGCTAGAAGGAACGGGCCTGCAATAGGAGTCTCGCGCTGTGTACTTCAAATGATCCAGTGCGCTGAATCTGTTGGTGGATCGCGTGCAGAGCCTCCAGGTGTTCTGCGGCATCGAATCCGGGAACCTGCCACGGGACGGCGCGGAGCTGAAGAACAACAGCTCCCACATCGAGGTAGCGCGTTGTCGTGATCGATTCGGCAGCCATCTCGATCGTGAACGTGCCCGCCACCGCTCGTGCTGTCAGCTCACGGAGACTGGCTACAGCGTTGGGAAAGCGAGTCGGATGGACACCGAATGCCTGACTCAGTTCGTCTTCGTTATCGGTCGTCACTTGCTGGGAGAACAGCACACCGCCTGGCCGCAGGAGCCGGGCCGCTTCGTTGAAGTCAAGGTCGCCATGTCGGTTGAGGACAAGATCGAAGCTGTTGGCGTCCAGTGGAATCCGATGGTTGACACGCGAGGTCACGGTGATCCCGTGCGGCTGCAAGCGTTGTCGTGCGATGGGGAGGTTGGTCGGCCAGTCCTCCACGGCCGCCGATCCGCGCGGTGGGAGCATCTCCGCGAACTTTTCACCGCCACCGGTGTCGACGTCGAGGACTCTGCGCGCAGTGGCGACGTGTTCGGCGGCTAACCGTTCGTAGTTCCAGGGCAGGTCGGTGCTCGCGATGCGGCCGTTCAGAAACGTGAAGTGCCACCCATCGATGGGGGTCTCGTACGCACGGTTGATGAGTTCGGTGAAGCTCTGGTCGTCGGTGACAGACACACGTCCTCCATTGGACGAATTGGGGGTGATGGGAGCAGGCGCGCAGCGCCGAGCAAACAGCTCGACGTGCCGCAGGGGTGTCGCAAGAACCCGCGGTGCGGGCTAGCTATCTCGAACCATCACCCAGGCATGTTTACACACACTTGCCAGACGATCGATGGCAGCAGCCCCGACTCGTGCCGACGGACGATCCTCGACCGGCGCATCAGGCAACTGGCCTCACCAAGTGCGTACGGTCGTCCAATGGTCGGGACTGCTGCACGGATAGGTGACAACCGATCTGGCTTACCCGGCAGGGTTGGCCTGGAAGGATGTTCATCATGCCCAAGCCGTATCCGAAAGAGTTCCGTGACGATGTGGTGCGCGTGGCACGCGCTCGCGAAGCGGGCGTGACGCTGGCGCAGGTCGCCAAGGATTTCGGGATCCACGAGATCACGTTGAGCACCTGGTTGCGTAAGGCAGCCGTCGACGACGGGAACAAGCCCGGCACCACGACGAGTGAGTCGGCCGAACTGCGTGAGCTGGAGCGGCGAAACCGGTTGCTGGAACAGGAGAACGAGGTGCTGCGTCGCGCGGCCGCGTATCTGTCGCAGGCGAATCTGCCCCAAAATGATGTTCCCGCTCGTCCGTGAGTTGGCCGCTGGGGAGCACCCGGTCCGGGTGCCTGTGACGGTGACGTGTCGGGTCCTGAAGCTGTGTCGCCAGCAGTACTACCGGTGGCTCGAGCGGCCGGTCACCGACGCCGACCTTGCATGGGCCTACCGGGCAAACGCGTTGTTCGACGCTCACCGCGATGACCCGGCGTTCGGGTACCGGTACTGCCGCGACGAAGCCGGCGATGTTGGCCAGGAGATGAGCTCGCGCACTGCGTGGGCGATTTGCTCGGCCAACGCGTGGTGGTCGGTGTTGGCCAAGAAGCGAGCTGGTCGTTCACGTCCGGGTCCGCCGGTGCATGACGATCTGCTCGCGTTCGAGGACGACAAGGGCAGGACCCGGCACGAGTTCACCGCCGCTGAACAGGTGAACACGGTGTGGTTGACCGACATCACCGAACACGCCACCGGTCAAGGGAAGCTCTACTTGTGCGCGATCAAGGACGCCTGCTCCGGGCGGATCGTCGGGTACAGCATCGATTCGCGGATGAAGTCCAAACTCCCTGTGGCAGCGTTGAATTCAGCCGTCGCACGCCGGGCAGCTGACGGCACCGATGTTGCCGGGTGCATTGTGCACAGCGACCGCGGATCGCAATTCCGAAGTCGTAAGTTCGTCACACGCCTCAAGCACCACCAGCTGGTCGGATCGATGGGTCGGGTGGGTGCCTGCGGCGACAACGCCGCCATGGAGAGCTTCTTCGCGCTGCTGCAGAAGAACGTCCTGAACACTCGGCGTTGGGCAACCCGCGAGGAGTTGCGGATCGCGATCGTGACCTGGATCGAACGCACCTACCACCGACGCCGTCGGCAAGACCGCCTCGGCCGATTGACCCCGATCGAGTACAAGACCACCATGACCACACCAGCCGCTCAGGCTGCGTGACTACAAACTGTCACCGAACCGTGCAGCAGTCCCCTGCATCGTTACGCGTCGCCGACAAACTCGGCTTCGTCGAGGCAGAGCGATTCGACGATTACGGAGCTTCCCAGTGGCTGGGCGTACGTCGCCCTCCCAATCCGTAGGGTGCGGTCCCGATCGCCGATCGGCCATCGGGCTGGCTCGGAGTATTGGTGTCGGTCGTACGCTGGCGTCATGGTGCGGCGGTGGTCGATCGGGCTGGCGGCATGGGTTGTCCAGGACGGTAACTACGACGATTTCGCGGTTGGTGACCGTGCTGAGTTCGCGATCGAGTTCTATACGCCGACTCCGTTGGTGGTCGCACGTGAAGTGTCACGTCACGCCCAGCAGGTCGGAGACTCCTGGTACGAGGTGGCCGGGCGGGTAGTTCACACTGACGAGGGTGGCTGGGTGATCGACTTCGGCCTGCTGGCCTATCAGAACCAGACACCGCCGGCCGGTGTTGCCGTGGGCGCGATGGTCTCCGGCCGCGTGTCACTAGGCGTGGACCCATTCTTCTACTTTGAAAATCTGTCCCAGGATCTCGCCTGGCCTGCTCTCGTTCACACGTGGAATGTGCGCCAGATCTGGCGAGAGACCGCCCCGTTCATCGAGTCAGGAAGCGTCTTGGTCAGAGATGAGACGAAGCTGGCGCAGATCGAGATCAGCCGCACGGACGCATGGCACGACGACGACGGCCACGGGGAGTACGTCCTGGTGTGCGACCACCTCGACGTGGCAGCAGCGCGCACGTCTCGTACAGCACGCGGCTAGCCCCGCGAGCCGATCCCCGCACGGTCACGAGGGCAGAGTCCTGCCCCATCCCGCGCTGCAGCGTTGAGAGTTAGTGTTCGCACTGACCCGCCCAAGGCGCATCTACTCGGTAAGGGTGCGCCCTGCCCGTCGTTGGAGAGGGTGGCTGCCCGTTCAAGCCGGGCCGGGACCGGGGAACTCACTTCTCGACGGGAGATGTCGGGGTTCCCACTGCAGGATCGACAAACGACGCGCTGCCGCAGTAGAGCTATCCAAATGGCGGGTCCTCGGGCCGTTCGGGTTGCACGGTGGCGTGCCAGCACGCGAATGCGGCGAACGCGAGGAAGATCGCGAAGCCGAGCTAGGCCCAACACCACCGGGGGCTGCCAGACTCAAGCGCCACGTTCCCGTCAACCCCAAAGGTGAGAGATGTCCAACTTAGTGAGTGTCACCGGGACGCTGTCTAATCCGGGATCGGATGCGCCGCCCGGGATCTGTTACGTGTTGCCCGAGCCGCTGGATGACCGTGGCCATATCAAAGAAATCGCGAAACTGTCTCGCCCGGACGGCAGTTGGTCGCTTCTGCTAGGTGTGAACGCCGACTACGAAATCACAGTGAGGTCGTGTGACGACGACCGGCGCGAGCTGGGGACGAGGTGTCTGCACGTGGGGACCGAGCACATTCGCGGGGTCTCGATCGTGCTGAACCGTTCGTCATACTCCGCGTGATGATCCCTAGTGGCACGGCGTCCGGTCGATCAGCCAGTCGAGCTCAGATACTCCTGGAGTTCTCGGCGTCCGCCGACTCTCCCGATCCAGCGATGTAACGCGGCCACGTATTCAGTGCTGTAGCCGTCGCCGGCGCGTCCCACAACGACTTCCCGGTGTGAGAGCAAACACATGCGCAAATAGGACCGCCCCTGCGGAGTCAGCAGACACCACAGCCTGGTCGAAAGCCGGCGAAACGACAGGCTGAAGTGAGCCTTGTCCCCAGAAATCCGCGCCAGGGATGTCGCCTCGGTGAACGACCCGCTTCTACTGGCCATGGTCCTCCGTTCACGACCTGAAAACACGATCCTCGACCACGCCCGCCGTTACGCCAGTCGCGGATCGGGACGGTGATCCGGCTCGGCGGTGGTGCAAGTCATGTCTAGCAGCTACAACGACAAGCTGGACCCAGATCTGCTGTCCGCTTGCCGATCGGATACCGATACAGATCATCATCTGGCGGTGGCTGGGGTCGCGACAAATGTGCTTGGGTCCGTCCGCGTTCAAGATGCGGAGTCGATACGGTCGGTCAAGTCCTTGGGATTGGTGTACGAAGGGGTGAATCCTTCGGGTGTGGTTATGCGGTGAGTTCGCCGGCGATGGCGTGCTCGATGCTGGTCTCGTCCTCCTTGGTGTGCTCGGTGGTGCGGGCGGTTCAGGACGGCTTGTGCTTGGGCGAGGGCGTCGACGCCGAGGTAGCGGCGTTGCTCTGCCCATTCGTCGTGCTGCTCGGCCAGCACTGCCCCGACCAGGCGGATGATCGCGCCGCGGTCGGGGAAGATACCCACCACGTCGGTCCGCCTCCTGATTTCCCGGTTCAACCGTTCGTTGGGATTGTTCGACCACACCTGACGCCACACGGCCTTGGGAAACGCGGCGAACGCGAGCAGGTCTGCCCGGGCTGATTCGAGGTGCTCGGCCACGGCCGGGAGTTTCTCGCCCAGGGCGTCCAGGGCCCGGTCGAACTGGGCGTGCACGGCGTCGGCGTCGGGTTGGTCGTAGATGCTGTGCAACAGCGTCTTGACCCACGGCCACGAGCTCTTCGGCGTGGCCGACATCAGGTTGGCCGCGTAGTGAGTGCGGCACCGTTGCCAGGACGCGTTCGGCAGTGTCACCCCGATCGCCTCGACGAGGCCGGCGTGCGCGTCACGGTGACCATCGCGACCCCGGACAGGCCGCGGGCGACCAGGTCGCGGAAGAAGCCCAACCAGCCGGCACCGGATTCGGTTGTGGCCGTGTGGATTCCGAGGACTTCCCGGTACCCGTCGGCATTCACGCCGGTCGCGACCATGACCGCGACTTTGACGACCCGGCCGCCCTCACGCACTTTCATCATCAACGCGTCCGCGGCCACGAACGTGTACGGGCCATCGTCCAACGGGCGGGTGCGGAACGCGGCGACTTGCTCGTCCAGGTCCTTGGCCATCACCGATACCTGCGACTTGGACAGCCCGGTGATGCCCAGGGTTTGCACGAGCTTGTCCATCCGGCGGGTGCTGACCCCGAGCAGGTAACAGGTCGCCACCACCGACGTCAGGGCCGCCTCGGCACGCTTGCGCCGTTCCAGCAACCACTCGGGGAAGAAGGTGCCCTCGCGCAGTTTCGGGATCGCGACGTCCAGGGTGCCGACCCGGGTGTCCAGGTCGCGGTGCCGGTACCCGTTCCTGCGGTTCGTGCGCTGGTCGGTGCGGGTGCCGTAGTCCGCTCCGCAGACTGTGTCGGCCTGCCCGGACAACAGGGTGTTGATGAACATCTGCAGCAGTTCCCGCAGCAGGTCAGGGCTGGCTTGGGCGAGGTGCTCGTGCAGAAACTCCTGCGGGTCAATATCGTGGGGTGCAGCGGTCATCGGAGTGTGTCCTTTCGAGTGGGATCTAGACAGTTCTCTCGAAGGATCCACCCGGTGACCGCGCTCACGTCGTAGCGACACGATCACCGGGACGGTCGTACACCAAACCTATGGACGTAACTGCGCGATCTCGCGGACAGCGCCCGAGGACGACTGGGTGCACCCGATGGATGCGATGCAAGGGTGCAGCGCTGGCGGTGGTGCGCCAGCACATCGCCAGGTGCACCACTCCTTCGTATGTCGAACTGGACAGGCGGCGAGTGATGCCACGAGAACGACGCAGGCAGACGACCTGCGAGTCCTCCCGTCTATAAGGTCAGGTCCATGGATCAAGCTCACCGCAGCAGGTATGTCGACCTCATCCGGCTCCTGGTCCGCTACGGGCGCTCCGACCTGTTGGCGGGCGCCAGCGCCGACGAGTTCCTCACCAAGGATGCAGAACCCGTCCCCGACGAAGAGGCGCCGAACCAGCTCGTCGAAGATCTTGAGCGCATGGGTCCGACATACATCAAGCTCGGCCAACTGCTCTCGACGCGAGTCGACCTGCTTCCCGCGCCGTACACCGAGGCGTTGACCCGGTTGCAGGACGAGGTCGAGCCGTTCCCCGTCACGGAGGTCCGGGAGATCATCGAGGCCGAGCTGGGAGCGCCGGTCAAGAGCCTCTTCTCCGAGTTCGACGACACCCCCCTCGCCGCGGCGTCCCTGGCCCAAGTTCATCGGGCCGTCACGCGCAACGGCCGTGACGTCGTCGTGAAGGTCCAGCGGCCCGGCGTGCGTGAGCGCGTCCGCGACGACATGGAGGTGCTTGCTGGCCTGGCTGAGAAGGCCGAAAGACACACCGACGTCGGTCGGCGCTTCCAGGTCGCCTCGCTGCTCGCGCGCTTCCGACGCTCGCTGGCGGACGAACTGGACTACCGGCGCGAGTCGGCTAACCTCGTACGTTTCGGGGAGCTGACCCAGTCCTACGAGCACCTGCTCATCCCGCAGCCGATCGCGGACCTATCGACCTCCAAGGTCCTCACGATGGACCGCGTTACCGGGAAGCCGGTCACCGACGTCGGCCCGTTTGGGCTCCTCGAGGTCGACCGATATCCGTTGGTCGAGGAACTGTTCAGCGCATACCTGCGGATGATCTTGGTCGACGGCACGCTCCACGCGGATCCCCACCCGGGAAACGTGCTGTTGACCGAGGACGGGCGCCTCGCGCTCATCGACTTCGGGATGGTCGCCACGGTCCCGAGAAGGGTGCAGGGCAAGATCGTCAAGCTGCTGATGGCCCTCAGCGAGGGTGACGGGGAGGAAGCCGCCCTCGTCCTCGCAGAGATGGGGCACGCCCTCGCGGGCTACGACGCTGCGCGGTTCCGCGATGACGTGTCGCACCTGGTGTCGAGCGCAGTGGCCCTCCACGGCGAGGTGGAGGTCGGCACGGTCCTGCTCGAACTGTCACGCCTCTGCGGGGTTCACGGGCTCCGACCGCCGGCGGAGATGGCCATGGTCGGCAAGACCCTGCTCAATCTCGACCAGGTCATCAAGCATCTTGCCCCCGATTTCGACCCGACACAGGCGATCCAGGAAAACAGCGAAGAGATCCTCCACGGCGGGATGTCGCTTTCGTTGTCGGGGGCGCTCTCCTCGGCCATCGAAGCCAAGGACTTCGCCACTCAGCTGCCGAGGCGGGCCAACCGCATCCTGGATGCCCTCTCCGACGGCGAGCTGGCCGTGCGGGTCAAGACCATCGACGAGGTGCGTTTCCTGTCGGTCCTGCAGCGGTCGGCAAACCGCCTGACGATGGGCATCATCCTCGCGGCCATCGTTGTCGGTGCAGCCCTGATGATGCAGGTCCGGACGTCCAGGACGATTCTCGGCTACCCAGCGATAGCAATGACCTTCTTCCTGCTTGCAGCGATCGCCGGCGGGGTGCTCATGGCAGCGATCGTCGTCGGCGACCGGAACGCACAAAAGGCCGCTTTGCGCGATCGCGACGGCTGACTCCCGTCGATGCGCTGTGCTTGCTCGTCCAGGGGCGATCTGCCTGGTGCACTGTCGCAGGTCAATAGCGCCCGTCCACGAGGCCGTGCGCATAACCACGGTAAACCGGCTGGCTGCGTGCCCTTGCCGCGTCGGCGGCTCGGCGTCAGCCGGAAAGATCGACGAGCGCCAAGCCGGTCTCCGGGTCGATTTTCTTGGCGAGCCGCGCGGGCGTCTCGGTGACCACGACCTCAAGCGTGGGCCAGACGGTCAAACTCTGCAGGTGGCCGCCGATCGTCGAACTGTCGCTGCGACCCAACGTGATGTGGGCATGCACAGCGGGCTTGTTGTCTTTGCGGGCGATGTCGCCGACCAGCGAGAGCACCTCGAACTGCTCGGCGAACTCGTTGCTGCGGTAATCGCTGATCTCGGGGTCGAAGTAGCCGAGGGTGACCGCCCGGGCCGCACCCACGGCGGTCAGCCCGGCGGCACTGACTCGGTGTTCGGCGGCAAACGCCGTCAGTTGTCCGAACGCCTCATCCTCCTTATCCATCACCACCACGAACGTGCGTAGTCCGTCGCTCTCGTACACCTGCTTCACCTTCATGACCGACCTACTGCCCGATGAACGGCGACGACAAACCGTCCGGCTCAGAGTCAGCGGGAAGAGAGACGAAGCGGACCGCGGCGACGGAGAACTATCGTGTCATCCATACATGCCTCGAACGCCTGGTCGGCGGCGGCAGGGTCTCAGAGCGCACCGACGTCCGGGAAGGACGCGCCGAATTCGATTGGGTGCGGGACGCCGGTCGCCTCGTCGTGTCATAGGACGTTTGTACGGTGTCGTCATACGAGCGAGGGAGATAGGGATGACGGACACACACATCCAGGCATGGCTGGACCAAGAGGACGCGATGGTGCGCGACTGCGTCCGCAAGTACGGCTGCTTCCTGCAGTACGTGTTCGCCAATCCAAAGCCGGAGTCCACGAGCTTCTGCTACACCACCGGGTTGTTCGGGCTCGGGCACCCGGAGCTGATCGTCTTCGGTCTGGACGAGCACTCGGCGAACGGGATGCTCAACTGGTGCTTCGCCAGGGTTAAGGAGGGCGAGGACCTGATGCCCGGTGAGATCCTCGAGTTCGGCAACGGATGTGGCCGGGCTCGCGTCGAGGTGTTCCCCAATCCCGGTGACGCGCTCTTCGGGGCCAACCGGTTCTATCAGCGGCCGTCGAAGAACTCGGTGCCGGCATACCAGCTGACCTGGGACGTCAACGGCGCCTTTCCGGAGGACCCCGGCTATCCCTACGGCCCGCACCAGCAGCCACGACCCGGCGATTTTGTGAACGACGTGGGCGGAGACTGCGGCTGCGGCTCCTGTTGAACCCATCCCGCCCGGGCCAGGCTGGAGCTGTCCGAGGCCTCGTAGCGCAGTGCTGATGACTGCCCTCCATGGCCGTCGAATGGCTACGGCGCCAGGTGCCGCGGCTTCTCGGCAGATCGACGTATGTCGCCCGCCCCGCGACGACGCCTGGCGGCGGCGGGCAGGACCGGTGCCCGCGCCGCTCCGACCAGTGAACAGATCAGACCAACGACGAGCGCCGCCACCATGACCCGCCCCCTCTTCGCTCGCACCGCTGGATGGTAGCGGCGGATCCTGACCGGTGCGCCGGACACAACGGCTGGGAATCCCCATCGGCACGTCGTGGTTGCCGAGTTGGTGTGCCGTGCGTATGGCGCGAGGCGCATCGCCATACCCGATCTGTGGAAGGAACGAGATGAGCGAGGAGAAGTCCCCAGTCGGCTTCAACGAGAAGAACATCGCCGAGTTCCGTGCGAACGGCGGCAAACTCGGTGGTCCGTTCACCGGGGCGCCGGTCCTACTTCTGCACACCACCGGCGCGCGCAGCGGCAACGAGCGCGTCAGCCCGATGATGTATCAGGATCTCGGTGACGGCACGATTGCGGTCTTCGCATCCAAAGCGGGCGCCGACAGCAACCCCGACTGGTTCCACAACCTGCGCGCCAACCCGCAGGTGTCGGCCGAGATCGGCACCGGCACGCAGACGTTCACCGCTCGGGTTGCCGAAGGCGACGAACGCGATGCGATCTGGAGCAAGCAGAAGAACGACTATCCCGGCTTCGCCGGCTACGAGGCGAAGACCGACCGGGTGATCCCTGTGGTGATCCTGGAGCCGGCGGCACAGGAGTAGGCGGCACGCCACGCACCGGCGCGACCGGCGAGCTTTGCCAGTCGCCACCGGTTGCCCGGGCTCGCATCGTCACCGACGTGGTTTCCCGGCGGCGCGGGCGCACTCTATGCATCGCGTGGCGGTGGGTCGGGCCTCAAGCCGGCCGGCGTCAATCGGCTTGCCACATTCCTCGCAGCGTCCATAGCTGCCGTCTCGGACCCGGGCGATCGCGGCATCGATGTCGTGCAACTGTCGCCGGTCCGCGTCCGACAACGAGGACACCAGCGCGCGCGATGCTGCAATCGTGGTGCCCTCGGGGTCGTGCTCGTCATCGAGGTTGCTGTCCTGCGCCGCATCGACGATGTCAGCGAAGCTCTCCTCGAGGCCGCGCAGGCGCCGCAGCGTCTCGGCGCGCTGAGCCTCGAGCGCCTCACCCGCAGCATTCAGGTCCATCGGTCGAGCCTATGGGGCCGTGTCACGTGGGACGGTCAGGACCGCGTTCTCACGGTCACCAGGTGCTCGGCGAATGAGACGACATCTCCAGGACGGACCTGCCGTCCGCGGCGGGTCTCGATCTGATCGTTGACAGTGACTTCGCCGGCATTGATGACCTCACGCGCTGTGGCACCGTCGTCGACGAGGCCGGCCAGTTTGAGCAGCTGACCGAGACGGATGCTCTCGTCGCGGATCTCGATGTCGACTGGCTCGGCGCTCATGTTCGGCAAGGCTAGCGGCCTGCACGTATCAGACCCGGGTCCGCCGGCTCCTTCACGGCATACGAGCTCACCGGCAGAGGTGCGCTCACGATGAGGAGGACCAGCATGTCCGTTGCCGAGCGCACCGACCGCCACCTGACCGACCGGCCCACCATGCTGCCGCCGGAGCCGCGGCCCGAGGTCGACTTCGACGTCGTCATCGCAGTGAGCGACGGCGATCAGGGGCCACGGGAGTTCTCGGCGTTCGCGCAGAACTACTTCAACCTCAACTGGTGGGCGACCATGAACCAGTCCAAGGTCTCACCGGTCACCTTCACCGCGCACAAGGTGATCGGCGCCGCGCGGGTCGCGGTCCCGCTCACCCTGAGCGGGACGGCATACCTCTACAGCCCGACGACGCAGACCTGGTCGTCGGCTGTGACCGTCCCCACGACGCATCACCTGACCGGCAGGGTCACCTTCGACCCGCGGTCGCTGGTGACCACGCACTACCCGTGGGTCGGCTCGATCGGTCTGCTCGCCTGGGCGCCCGCGTCGTACGGCGTGGGCCCGAACCGCGAATTCGCCCGCACGGTGGTGCACGCCGACGGATACATCGGCTACCTCAACTGATCCGAGCGGGGTGAGGGCTTCACGCAGACTCGGCGATGCGTTTGACGGCCGCCAGAGTCTGCGGGATGCCGCGGTGCGCCTGGTCGGTCCGTTCCTCGATGTGGGCGGTGGCCTCGTCACCGTACTTGTCGTGGAACATCGCGATCCCGTTCGGCAGGAACTGCCAGCTCTCGGTCAATGTCGTCCCGGCGGCGTCCGGCTCGAGCGTGTAGCCCCATCGCACGTAGTCGTCGCCGACGACCCAGGCGAACTCCCGGGGCCGGTCCGCGGCAACGACCCGGGACCGGGTCTCCCAGGTGCGGCCCGGTTGCTCGTTGTGCCCGGTGAATCGCGCGCCGACCTGCCCCGCCTCGCTCTGGTCGTCCCACCAGCAGGCGGTGCAGATCGGGCTCCACTCGCCGGTCCGGGTGATGTCGCTGACGACGTCATACAACGCCTCCGGCGTCGCCGCGACGACGATCGACTCCCGATGGGTGCGTGCGGGTTCTTCGGTCATTGCGTGCTCACTTCCGCTGTCGGCGGCTGCCACCGTGCCAGTCCTCCTGCTTGCCGACCGTGCCCTCGGGCACGCCGAAACCGACCAGCTGTGGCTGCTCGCGCAGACTGCGCTTCAACTCGGCGAAGCCCGGGAACTGCGCCAGCCCCACCACGTGGTCCCAGAGTTCGCCGGCCCGGCCCTGCTCGGGCAGCCGGCTGATCACCGGACCGAAGAAGGCCACGCCCTCCGGCGGTTCGAAATGAATGATCGGCGTGCCGACATCCTTGCCGGTCAGCCGCAGCGCCTCCTCACCGTCGGCGCGGATCTCGGCGTCCCAGCGCTCGTCGTCCAGCGCGTCGGCCAGCTCGACGGGCAGACCGGCATCGCGCAAGATCGGTTCGACGAATTCACGGGTGCCCCGTCGCTCACGGTGCTGCTCCTCGTCGCCGGCGTCGCTCGGCGGGGGCGTGTCGAAGATGTGCTGCCCGAACGCCGCCTGCAACGCGTCCAGCGCCTGTGCCCCGTGCCCGGCGCGCGTGCGCGCAGCCACGCGCAGCAGCCGCAGACCCGCGGTGTGCCCGGCCTCGTACTCCGGCGGGAAGTGCGCGTCGTAGTCGACGTGCGAATTGATCAGCCGCAACGAGATGAAGCGCCAGTCCACCGTGAGCTGCCGCTCGGCCTGCACCATCCGGACCCATTTGCTGGTCAGCCAGCAGAACGGGCACACCGGGTCGAAGTAGAAACGGATGTCAGCGGACGTCATCACGCCACCGTAACCCCGGCGCACCGAACAGGTCGGCGCCGCCGCCGCGGGAATGTTGCGCGCCCGCCCTGCGCTGCACCGAGTGACCGGGTCAGCGAAATCCGCTGCCACCGCACGACTGATGAGGAGCGAGACGTATGACGGCACAAGGCAAGAAGGCGCTCATCCTGGTGACCGACTTCGGAGTCGAGGAGCCAGAACTCCTCCGCCCCGTCGAGGACCTGAAGAAGGCCGGCATCGACGTGACCGTGGCCGCCGACACCGGTAAGACCGTGCAGACGGTCACCGGTGACAAGGACTGGGCCTCCACCCTCGAACCGGACACCTCGCTCGAGGACGTCTCCGCCGACGACTTCGACATCGTGGTGCTGCCCGGTGGCACGGTGAACGCCGACACGCTGCGCGGCAATGCGAAGGCGCAGGCCCTGCTGCAGGCGATGAGCAGTGCCGGCAAGCCGATCGCGGCCGTCTGCCATGCGCCGTGGACGTTCATCGACGCCGGCCTGGCCAAGGGCAAGACGCTGACGTCATACACCAGCGTCAAGATCGATCTGGAGAACGCCGGCGCCACCTGGGTGGACGAGCAGGTGAAGCGGTGCCCGGCCAATGGCTGGGTCGCGATCACCTCGCGCAACCCCGGCGACCTGGACGCCTTCAGCAAGGCCATCGTCGACGAGCTGGCGACCGTCTGAGCAGCGGCCCGGCTGTCAACCGGGCAGCGGGAATGCCGGTCCGGGGACGACCCGGATCGGCCCCTTGCTGCCCGGCCCGACGGCCCGGCCGCCCTGGGTGACGCGCACGACGTCCTCGTCGGCCAGCCGCCATACGACCGTCCGGACCTCCGCCATCCGGTCCCGCCACGACGACCCGCCCACGGTGCGGGCGACATCGCTGGGACAGATGGAGCGGCCCGCCCGGTGGCGCAACAGGCTGCGGATGACCGCCTCCATCCCGGCCTGACGGTCCTGGTCGTCGCCGGCCTCCCACCACGGGCGGCCCCGTTCCCCCAGCGCCACCTTGGCGTCGCGCACCCGCGGCCGTGCCGTGCCCGGATCGGTCCGCACCAGCCGGCGGGCCGTCATCAACTCGGCGACCAACTCGGCCCGGAACGTCTGCGGGATCGACGGGTCGGTGGCCCGCCACCGGCGCCCGTCGACGACCAAATGATGCCCGTCCGGCGTCAGCCGCGGATCAGGCGGCGACGCCACGGTCCCGCGCACCGGCCGCGCCCAGCGGCGGTGTCACCGGGCCTCCAGCGCTCGAGCCAGCCCCGCCGGATCGGCAGGGGTGACGGTCAGATTGGGATGCCGGATGAGCCCGAGCGGGTCGATGCCGCGCACCGGTGTGCTGAATTCGACGCACAGCCCCTGGCGGGAGTTGGTTGCGAAGGTGAGTCCGCGGTCGGCCAGCGACAGGTGTGCCGGGCCGGCGGTCTTGACGAAACCGTAGGGGCCGCTCAGCGCACAGGAGGCGATGTTGGCGCGCGGAGTCCGCACGCACCACGGTCCGAACCGGGCGACGAACTCCTCGCCGGTCAGCTCGATGTACGAGTGCCCCACGATCCCGAAAGGCCGTGCGGCCCAACGGTAACGGGGTTCGAAGTCGAACTCGAAGACCTGAGTGCCCGGGTCGTCGGCACCCATCAGGACCCCATCGGCGGGTCGAGCCGGCCGGCGAGTCCGCGTTGCTGCTCACCCAGGTAGGCGTCCAGGACCAGCAACGCCCCGGTGGCAGCCGGCGTCACCCACTGCAACCACGAGATCGCCGTGCGATCACGTGCGTGCTGCGCGGACTCGGCGGGGGCGGTGTCGCTCAGGCGCCTGCCCGCCTGCCAGGCCCACGCGGTCGAGCCGAGCGCCACCCCGGTGAGGGTGGTCTTGAGCACCACCGCGGTGGAGGTCGGCGGGTGCAGCAGCACGCGTCGGCGGTTGTCCGCCACGATGCCCAGGCCGGTCAGCAGGTGTGCGCCGATCGCCACGCCCTGCACCGGACCCCACCGCTCCCAGCCGGTGCCGGCCACCTCCGACGTGTCGGCATCGCCGCGCCGGGCCGCCGGATTGAGACCGACGGCTCCCATCAGCGAGCCGCCGAACCAGGCGGCATTGGTGACCAGGTGGGTGGCGCGGATGGTGGTGCTCAACAACGTCATCGGCTCTCCTCCCGACGACGGCCGGCGACTGCGCCGGGCGCCGTCGTGCACAGTGCGGGTACGTGCTCGGTCCCGGCAGCCTAACCGGCGGCCCGATGCGACGTGGCGTTGCGAACTGCTCGCCGTATCCGAATGGGTGAGCGTGATCCGGGTACATCGCCGTCGATCGATTCCCGGAACGAGAGGTAGGCCGATGAAGGCAGTGACGTGGCAGGGCACGCGCGACATGCGCGTCAGCGAGGTGCCGGATCCGCGGATCGAGGAGCCCACGGATGTGATCATCCGGGTCACCTCGACGGGTCTGTGCGGATCGGACCTGCACCTGTACGAGACGCTCGCGCCGTTCATGGAGCCCGGCGACGTCGTCGGGCACGAGCCGATGGGCGTTGTCGAGGAGGTCGGCGCGTCGGTCTCGAAGCTGCAGCCGGGGGACCGGGTGGTCGTCCCGTTCAATGTCTGCTGTGGTTCGTGCTGGATGTGCGAGCAAGGGCTGTTCAGTCAGTGCGAGACCACGCAGAACCACGAGCACGGCACCGGCGCCAGCTTCTTCGGCTACAGCAAGCTCTACGGGCAGGTGCCGGGCGGACAGGCCGAGTACATGCGGGTCCCGTTCGGCGACTTTCTTCCGGTCAAGCTGCCTGAGGAACACCAGGACGATCGTTTCCTGTTCCTGTCCGATGTGCTGCCCACCGCGTGGCAGGGCCTGAAGTACGCCGCGGTCCCCGACGACGGCACCTTGCTGGTGATGGGCGCGGGACCGATCGGCGACATGGCGGCCCGGATGGGGGTGCGCGCCGGCCACCGGGTGATCTCGGTGGACCGCATCCCCGAGCGGCTGGAGCGGGTCCGCGCCGCCGGTGCCGAGGTCATCGATCTGGACGACCTGGACGGCACTGATGTCGGCTCGGCCGTCCGGGAACTCACCGGCGGCCGCGGGGCCGACTCGGTGATCGACGCGGTAGGCATGGAGGCACACGGTTCACCGGTTTCGAGCGCGGTGCAGAAGTTCGCCGGACTGCTGCCGGACGCCGTGGCCCAGCCGCTGCTGAAGAACGCCGGCATCGACCGGCTGGCAGCACTGCACACGGCCATCGATGCGGTGCGCCGGGGCGGCACCATCTCCATCTCCGGGGTGTATGGCGGAGCCGTGGATCCGATGCCGATGTTCCAGTTGTTCGACAAGCAGATCCAGCTGCGGATGGGCCAGGCGAACGTGCGCGCCTGGACCGACGAACTGCTCGCGATGCTCGTCGAGGACGACCCGTTCGGCGTGGACTCCTTCGCCACCCACCACCTGCCGCTGCAGGAGGCGCCCACGGCATACCAGCAGTTCCAGCAGAAGCAGGACGGCATGGTCAAGGTCGTCTTCAAGCCCTGAGCACGCGACCACCCGGGGGCCTGCCGGCCCTCGGGTGGCCTGTCGCGTGCCTCGACGATCGGCCGGATCGCCGCAGCGGACGGGTTACAGATCGACCTGCTCGTTCTCACCCTCGTACCGCTGCCCGGTTGCCTTCGCCTTCACCAGGTTCGCGACCTGTACGACCTTGCCGCCGGGTGAGTCCCAGTATTCCGCGCTGTCCCCGCTGACATGGATCAGCACGTTGTTGGGATTGTCCGGACCTCCCTCGAGCCACGCATCGGTGAAGCTGTTCCACAGGTCCTTCAATCGGTCGACATCGTCCACGACTTCCGCGCGACCCGCGACCGACACCCACGAGCCGCTGCCGGCATACGCGACATTGACCCGCGGATTCGTCGCGATCGCCCGCGACTTGTGGCTGTCCCGCTCGCCGATGAACCAGATGTCGCCGCTGAAGTCGACATCCTGGGTCGCCATCGGCTTGCTCCGCAGCGCTCCGTCGCCGTCGACGAAGGTCAGCATCGCGACCTTCACGTCCTTCACCAATTCGGCGACCTTCTCGGGCGTACCCGCCTGTGCCATCCCGGCTCCTTCCGGTCTCTCCACGTCACTCACTGCGGCGGTTCTGCGGCCCCCGCTGACGTATGGCGCGCGACGTGTCTCCAGCAGCGATACCCGGACCGGCGCGGTTCAACCGGGCGAACCCACGGCGCCGGCCGCCGGTCCCCTGCGTGCAGCGTCGGACGAGCAGCGCGACGTCGATGACCGCAACGGTCGGTCCGGGATGGCAGCTCGCGAGGAGTGCCCCGACCGGAAGGCGTTTCATGGGATTGACAGTAGGAGGCCGGGGTAGGTTCTGGGGGTGAGCCATCTCGCCGCCGTGTCCGCCGTGCTCCCGGAGCACCAGCACGACCAGCAGGAGGTGACGGCCGCCTTCGCCGCCATGCTCACCAGGGACGATGCCGACCGGCGGCTGCTCGAGCGCGTGCACGCCAACGCCGGCGTGCGCACCCGTCACCTGGTGCTGCCGTTGTCGGCGTATGCCGGGCTCGGCGACTTCGGCGCCGCCAACGACGTGTTCATCCGCGAGGGTGTGCGGTTGGGGACGGCTGCGGTCCGGACGGCGTTGGAGCAGGCCGGACAGTGTCCTGAGGACGTGGACCTGATCATCTCCACCGAGGGGCGCAGCGGTGGTGGGCGACCAGGTATGCCGCGGCTCGGATGCTCTGCACCGTGTCGTGGAATCGCCGGGGCCGGAAGCCGGCGGCCTCGCACGCAGCGCGCAGGAACGCGTTGAACTCGGGAGCCTGGGCACGTGCTGCGGCTCGCGAACACGTGCAGTCGGTATTGAGCCCGCAGATCCAGCGGTTGGAACGAGCGCTCGGTGTGGTCCTGGTGGAGCGCACCACCCATGACGTACGCCTCACCCGTGCCGGTGAGGCGCTGGTCGCCGAGGCCACCGCCGTGTTCCGGGCGCTGGACCGGGCGGTCACCGCTGCGCAACTGGCCAGCGCGGACACCGACGTGCTGGCCATCGCAGTCGGCGACGCGAGCCTGGACATCATGCCCCAGGTTCCCGCGCAGTACCGGATGCTGGCCGAGGGCTCGCTCGATGTCGGCTTCGGCAACGCGGTGAACGGTTACGGGTCATCGGGTGGAGCCTCCTGGTCCGCACGCCGCCGTCGCCGGCGGAATCTGCTGCGGATCTGCTGGAAACCCTTGTTACGCTGCGCCTTGGCGTATGAGGAGTAGGCCCGCCGATCGGGCTCGGTGAGTTGTACGTCGTCGGTGAACGGCGTCAGCAGGCTGCGCGGCCACAGGCGCCGGGCGGCGACGGTGTTGGCCTCGGCGCAGAACACCACGAGCACCGCGGCCAGGTAGATGAACGCGAGCAGCCCGAGCACAACCCCGAAGACACCGTAGGAGCTGCTGGCGCCGCGCAGCTTGCTGCCGACCAGGTAGGTACCGATGGTCTGCAGCACCTGCCAGCCGATCGCGGCCGCGACCGCGCCGGGCAGGACCTGCCGGGAGGTCACGTCCCGGACCGTCAGCAGGCGGAACGCGGCGACGAACAGCAGCACGTTCACCAGCACCGCCAGGACCAGGCTGACGCCCCGGATCCCGGCGCCGGCCAGTGGACCGCTGGCGTAGGCGTGCGCTCCGGTCGTCAGCCCGGACAGGCCGGTGGTCAGCAACAATCCGACGCCCAGCACGACCAGCATGAGCAGGCTGCGCAGCCGCGCCTTGATCGGGTTGGGCCGGGTGTTGCGCGGCACTGCCCAGATCACGTTCATCGCGTTCTGCGTGGCCTGGACGACGCCGATCCCGCCGTACAGGCTGCCCAGCACGCCGACGGCGACGGCCAGCGCGCTGCCGTGTGCCGCCCGCACATCCCCGCCGATCTGATCGCCGACGATCGGGAACTGGCTCAGCGCGGAATGCAGGATCTGATGCTGCAGCCCCGGATCGCCCTGCAGCAAGTAGCCCAGCGCCGTGACCAGCAGCAGCAGCAACGGGAAGAGCGACAGGAAGCCGTAATAGGTGATCAGCGCGGCAAGATAGCCGCCCTGGTCGTCGAAGAACTTGTACAGCACCGCTAGCGGGAACCCCATCCAGGAGTGCGAGCGCTGAAAGTCATCGACCCGTCGGACTGCACCGGTGGTCATCCGCACTCCTTCACGTCCGGACGGCCTCTACCCGGAGGGGAAGGAGTCATCCCTGGTTCTGCCGGCGACGTCCGGCCCACCGATCGTGCTCGCCGACTCGCGAACGGGTAGACACGCAGTGTGAGTGACGACCAGCTAGACCACTTCGTGCGCGTCCGGGGCGCCAGCGAGCACAACCTCAAGCACGTCGACGTGGACCTACCGCGGGACGCGATGGTGGCTTTTACCGGAGTCTCGGGTTCCGGCAAGTCATCCCTGGCCTTCGGCACGCTGTATGCCGAGGCGCAGCGCCGCTACTTCGAGTCGGTGGCGCCATACGCCCGCCGCCTGCTGCAGCAGGTGGGCGCCCCGCACGTGCAGGAAATCACCGGGCTGCCGCCGGCTGTTGCCCTGCAACAGCGCCGGGGCGCCGCCAGTTCGCGCTCGACGGTCGGCACGCTGACCACGTTGTCGAACCTGCTGCGGATGCTCTACTCGCGTGCCGGCACCTACCCCGAGGGCGCGCCGCGGCTGGCGGCGGAGGCCTTCTCACCGAACACGGCGGCCGGTGCGTGCCCGCGCTGCCATGGGCTCGGTGAGGAGCACGACGTGAGCGCCGAGCTGATGGTGCCGGATGGGTCGCGCACGATCCGGGAAGGGGCGATCGCCGCTTGGCCGGGTGCCTGGCAGGGCGCCAACCTGCGCAGCATCGTGGCCGGGTTGGGTATCGATCTGGACACCCCCTGGGACGAGCTGCCGGCGGATGATCGTGACTGGTTGCTCTTCACGCAGGAGCAGCCGAAGGTGCTGATCGAGCCCGAACCGGGCCGGATCGACCACGGCTATTACGGGCTGTTCCGCAGCGCCCGTACCCACATCCACCACGTGCTGTCCACCTCGCAGAGCCAGAAGATGCGCGAGAAGGCGATGCGCTTCGTCCGCAGCGTGCCCTGTCCTGCCTGTCGCGGCACCGGGTTACAGCCGGATTCCCTGGCGGTCACCTTCGGTGGCCTGGACATCGGCCAGCTCGCCCAGCTGTCGTTCAACGAGCTGGTCGCGGTGCTGCGTCCGGTGGCCGAGTTGTCGCAGGCGGCCGCGGCGACGTCGTCGGCAAGCTCGGGGGAAGCCACCGAGGTCGCGGTGCGCCTGTGCGCCGACCTGGTTGCGCGGGTCCAAGTGCTGCTCGACCTCGGACTGGGTTATCTGTCGCCGGCCCGCAGCTCGACGACGCTGTCGCCGGGGGAGGCGCAGCGGCTGCGCATCGCGACGCAGTTGCGCTCGGGTCTCTTCGGGGTCGTCTACGTGCTGGACGAGCCGTCCGCCGGACTGCATCCCGCGGACGCCGAGCCGCTGCTGGACGTGCTGGACGCCCTGAAAGCCTCGGGCAATTCGTTGTTCGTGGTCGAGCACGATCTGGACGTGGTGCGCCGGGCGGATTGGATCGTCGACATCGGTCCCGGCGCCGGCGAGGGCGGTGGCGAGGTGCTCTACTCCGGCCCGGTCGCCGGTCTCGAACAGGTGCCGGAGTCGGTGACCGGCAGTTACCTCTTCGGCCGTGCCGAGCCCGTCGCCTGCGCACGACGCTCGCCGCACGGGTGGCTGCACCTGCGCGGAGTGACCCGGCACAATCTGCAATCGCTGTCGGTCGACATTCCGCTGTGCGTGCTGACCGCGGTCACCGGAGTCTCCGGGTCGGGCAAGTCCACGCTGGTCACCCAGGTGCTGGCCGAGCTGGTGCGCCGCCATCTGGGGCAGGCGCCCGACGACGCGGACGAGGACGACTTCGAGGTCGACGTCGACGACGCGACCGGCCTGGAGTCCTTCGACCGCCTCGTGCGGGTGGATCAGCGGCCGATCGGGCGCACCCCACGCTCCAACCTGGCCACCTACACCGGGCTGTTCGATGCCGTACGCAAGCTGTATGCCGCCACGCCGGAGGCCCGGCGCCGCGGCTACGGGCCGGGACGCTTCTCCTTCAACGTGGCCGAAGGCCGCTGTGAGACCTGCCAGGGGGAGGGGTTCGTCTCCGTCGAGCTGCTCTTCCTGCCCGGCACCTACGCGCCCTGCCCGTCCTGCCACGGGGCCCGTTACAACGAACAGACCCTGGAGATCGACTACCGCGGCAAGACCGTCGCCGACGTGCTGTCGCTGTCGGTGGACGCCGCGGCGGACTTCCTGGGCGACGTGCCGGCGGCCGCGCGCAGCCTGACCACACTGCAGGAGGTTGGCCTGGGCTATCTGCGCCTGGGGCAGCCGGCGACCGAGCTCAGCGGCGGGGAGGCGCAACGCATCAAGTTGGCCACCGAGCTGCAACGGGCCCGGCGGGGCCATGCCCTGTACCTGCTCGACGAACCCACCGCCGGGTTGCACCCTGCCGACATCGAGCTGCTGGTGCGCCAGCTGCACCGGCTGGTCGACGCCGGCAACACCGTCGTGCTGGTCGAGCATGACCTCGACACCGTCGCCGGCGCAGACTGGGTCATCGACCTCGGCCCGGGCGGCGGTGACCACGGTGGGCGGGTCATGGCGACCGGGGAACCCGAGGATCTCGCCCGGGCGAAGGGGAGTGCGACGGCGCCATACCTGGCCAGGCACCTGGCCCGGCTCGGCGACCGGGCCGAAGTGGACCAGAATGATGACCATGGCTCTACCGCACGCGAACCCGGTGACCGAGATCCTCGGGGTGTATGACGCCGACGGCGGCCTGCGCGGCGAAATGGCGTATGCGGTCGGCAAGGTGCTGCGACACAGCAGCTGCGGACTGTGCGACATCACCCATGCGGGCGTCCGGCGCAAGCGCTCCTGGGACGCACTGGTCGCTTCCCTCGACATCCCGGTCCGGCTGGCGCACCGCAACGAGCTGACCGTGGCAGAGGCGGCGGCAACCGCCGGGGCACCGTTGCCCGTCGTGCTCGGACGTGGCCCGGACGACCGGTGGCGAGTGCTGCTCGCTGCCGACCGGCTGGCGGCGCTGGACGGATCGGTCGATGCGTTCGAACGGGCACTGCGCTCGGCACTGACCGGCTGAATCGGGCGCGCACGCCGGCTGCTGGGTGGACCGCCGGTCACGGCCAACGGCGCTCCGGCGCGCGATCCGGTCCGCCGGCCCATTGACACGCGTCCGCCCCGTCCCGTAAGTTGCCTGACAACTAAGCAACTAAGCAACCTGGCAGGTGAGTTATGAGCGACATCCGGCGACTGAGTCGCGAGTCCTCCGTCTCGGTGCGGATCGCCCAGCAGATCGTCGAACTGATCGGCGCGGGAACGTTCGGCGTCGGCGCCAAGTTGCCCTCGGAGATGGAGCTGGCCCGCCAGTTCGGCGTGAGCCGGCCCTCGGTGCGGGAAGCGCTCGGCGCGCTGCAGTTCGCCGGATACGTGGAATCGGTGCGCGGTTCGGGCACTCATGTGATCAGCGCGAGCGGCTCGGCCGGCCGCACCGAACCGGTCGTCGCGGACCTGTCGATCGCCTCGGCGCTGGACGTTTTCGAAGCACGTCTGCTGGTAGAGCCGCACGTCGCCGCGTTGGCTGCCAAGCATCCGGTCACCGACAAGATCGACGACGCCGCCGAGCTGGTGGAAGGCATGCACCTGGTCGTCCATGAGCCCGGACTACACGCCGCCACCGACCTGCGCATCCACCGCGCCATCGCGGACATCTGCCCCAACGAAGTGATGCGCTCGCACGCCCTGCACCTGCTGGATCTGGCCGCGAGCCCGACGCTGGAGAAGGTACGCATCGAAGCGTGGAAGGAACAACTGCTGCCGAGCATCTGGGGTGACCAGCACCAGCAGGTGCTGCACGCCATCGCCGCGCACGATCCGCAGGCGGCTGCCGAGGCCACCTGGGTGCACCTGGTGTCGGCGGTGCTGAGCGCGTTGGACGTATTGGCCGCCGACCCGGCGATCGACGAGGAAGCCGTGCGCCGGGTCCAGGCACTTGCCGAGAACGGGCCGGTCCTGCCGCACGGCGAATTCAGCAGGGCTCACTCGCACCGGCGCGGCGACGGGGACCACGCATGAGGACCACGCAGGCCCCGGCAGCGCTGGACTTCGACCTGACCAATCCCGAGCCGATCCCCGCGGCGGGCATCGAGCGGGCGGTGGAGCTGATGCAGTCAGGTCGCCTCTTCCGGTATGGCGAAGCCGGTGCCGGTGAGACCGACGACGCCGCGCTGCTGGAGGCGAAGATGGCCGGCCTGGTCGGCCGCACCTTCGCCGTCGGCGTCAACTCGTGTGGCGCCTCTCTCTTCCTGGCCTTGCGCTGCTGCGGTGTGCAACCGGGCGACCCGGTGCTGGTCAACGGTTACACCCTGGCACCGGTGCCCGGCGCGATCGACCATGCGCGTGCGGTTCCGATCGTCGTGGAGATCGACGACCAGCTGACAATCGACCTGGACGACCTACGCGTCAAGGCCGCGAGCTCCGGGGCGCGCGTGCTGCTGCTGTCGCACATGCGCGGACACGTCGCCGACCTGACCAGGGTGCGGGCCCTCTGCGACGAGCTCGGCCTGGTGTTGGTGGAGGACTGCGCCCACACGCTCGGGGCGACCTGGAACGGGCGCCCCACCGGCACCTTCGGCACCGTCGGCTGCTTCAGCCTGCAGACCTTCAAGCACCTCAACTCCGGCGAGGGCGGCATCCTGGTCACCGACGACCCCGAGGTCGCCGCCCGCGCCATACTGCATTCCGGCAGTTACATGCTCTACGCCCAGCACACCGCCCGCCCTGACGAGGCAGTCTTCGCGCCGCTGCGCGGCCAATGCGCCAACTACAGCCTGCGAATGACCGCGCTCGCGGCGGCACTGGTGTTGCCGCAACTGGACGAACTGCCCGCGCGCATCGCGCGGATGAACGACTCCTACGCGCGCCTGGAGCGGTCCGTGCGCGCCATACCGCAGGTGCGGGTGATCGAGCGCGCGGCCGCCGAAGGGTTCGTCGGCAGTTCCTTCCAGTTCGGCCTGCCGCACCTGACCCCGGCCCAGATCACCGCGGTGGTCGAGCTCGCGGGCGACCTGGGCCTGAGCCTGAAGTGGTACGGCGAACCCGCGATGCGCGGGTTCACCAGCCGCCCGGCGCAATGGGACTACGTCCCGAGTGCGGCCGACGTGCCGCGCACCGAGCACGTGCTGGCGACGCTGTGCGACCTGCGCATCCCGCCGGGGTTGACCGCCGAGCACTGTGACCGGATCGCGGAAATCCTGCGCTACGCCGTGGGCGTCGCCACCGGTACCACTGCGTCGATTCCGAACAACTGAACCGCGTCCTCGAATCTTCCTGCCCGCACCTCGATCGAAAGGCACGACCATGGCCATCACCTACCTGAAGCGCTCGGAGGGCATCGCCCCCGTCGACATCACCGCCACCACCAACACCGTCACCGAGATGTTGCAGCGCCTGGAAGCCGAGGGCGAGCAGGCGACCCGCGCCTACTCCGCCCAGCTGGACTCGTGGGAGCCGGACAGTTTCATGGTCGGTCCCGAGGAGATCGCCGCCGCCGAGCGTCAGCTGTCGACGACGACCAAAGAGGACATCCAGTTCGCCCACCGCCAGGTGCGCACCTTCGCCGACCGGCAGCGCGAGAGCATGAGCGAGTTCGAGGTCGAGCTCTCCCCGGGCCTGATCGCCGGACAGCGCAACATCCCGGTCGACGTCGCGGGCTGCTATGTCCCGGGCGGCCGCTACGCGCACGTCGCCTCGGCCGCCATGAGCATCGCCACCGCCAAGGCGGCGGGGGTCGGGCACATCACCGCCTGCTCGCCGCCCCGCGGCGGCAGCGGTATCCATCCGGCCACGCTCTACGGTATGTCGCTGGCCGGCGCCGACACCATCATGTGCCTGGGCGGCGTGCAGGCCGTCGCCGCCATGGCCTTCGGTCACTTCACCGGCAAGTCCGCCGACGTGCTCGCCGGACCCGGCAACCGCTTCGTCGCCGAGGCCAAGCGCATCCTGTTCGGCCGGGTCGGCATCGACGTCGTTGCCGGCCCGACGGAGGCGCTGGTGCTGGCCGACGACACCGCGGACCCGTGGGTGGTCGCTGTCGACCTGATCAGTCAGGCCGAGCACGGCCTGGACTCCGCGACCATCCTGATCACCACCTCGCGGCGGGTCGCCGAGGAGACCCTGTCGTTGATCCCGGCGGCGCTGGAACAGTTGCCCGCCGACTCGGTCGCCGCCCAGTCGTGGGACGCGCTCGGCGAGGTCATCCTCACCGACACCCGCGAGGAAGCGGCGGCCCTGTCCGACGAATACGCCAACGAGCACGTCGAGGTGCACGCCGAGGATCTGGACTGGTGGCTGGCCAACCTGCACAGCTACGGCTCGCTCTTCCTGGGCGAGGAGACCACGGTCTCCTACGGCGACAAGACCTCCGGCCCGAACCACATCCTGCCCACCCGCGGCGCTGCCAAGTACACCGGCGGTCTGTGGGTCGGCAAGTTCATCAAGACCACCACCTACCAGCGCATGTCCCGCGAGGCCAACGAGCGCGTCGGCCGTGTCGCGGCCCGCATCTCCCGCATCGAGGGCATGGAGGGGCACGCCCTGTCCGGCGACGTCCGGCTGCAGAAGTACTTTCCCGGCCAGCCGCTGGACACCGCCGTCGACGCGTGATCGGCGACATGCCCGACCATCCATCGCACCGAATCGAGGAACACCATGAATCTGGCGAACATCGCCCGGCAGCACTACACCCAGGGCCGGACCCCCATCGAGCATTTGCCGCACCTGACCAAGCACCTGGGCGGCCCGCAGATCTACATCAAGCGCGACGACCTGCTCGGACTCACCTCCGGCGGCAACAAGACCCGGAAACTGGAATTCCTGATGGCCGACGCGCTCGCCAAGGGCGCCGACACCATCATCACCACCGGTGCAGTGCAGTCCAACCACTGCCGGCTGACCCTGTCGGCAGCGGTGCGTGAGGGCCTGAAGTGCAAGCTGCTGCTCGAGGAGCGGGTGGAGGGTTCCTACAGCCCCGACGGCAGCGGCAACAACCTGCTGTTCCGCCTGCTCGGCGTCGACTCCATCGAGGTCGTCCCCGGTGGCACCGACCTGCCGGCCCGGATGGAGCAGATGGCCGAGGAGGTGCGTGCCGCCGGCGGCACGCCCTACATCGTTCCCGGTGGCGGGTCCAACGCCCTGGGTGCGCTGGGCTACGTCTCTTGCGCCGAGGAGATCATCGCGCAGACCTTCGAGTCGTCGCTGCCCATTGACCACGTCGTCTGCCCCAGCGGCTCCGGCGGCACCCACGCCGGACTGCTGGCGGGTCTGCACGGCAACCAGAGCGGCATCCCGCTCACCGGCATCAGCGTGCGCGCCGAGAAGGCAGCGCAGGAGGCCAAGCTGCTCAAACTGGCCAACGAGACCCTCGCACTGGCCGGTGGCCGGGCCGACATCCCCGAGCAGAGCATGCAGGTCGTCGACGACTACGTCGGCCCGGGCTACTCGCTGCCGACCGACGAGATGACCGCCGCCATCCAGACGTTCGCCCGGCTGGAAGGCATCCTGCTGGACCCGGTCTACACGGGCAAGACGGCAGCCGGCCTGATCGGTCTGGTGCGCGAGGGCCGCTTCGCCGCCGACGACAACGTGCTGTTCGTGCACACCGGCGGTTCGCCGGCGCTGTACGCCTACCCGGACGCGGTGCTCGCGGATGTCGGCGTCTGAGCAACCGCACACCGGCTCCCGGCTGGTCGGTGTCCTCGGCGGCATGGGTCCGCGAGCAACCGTCGACTTCTACGACAAGCTCGTGGCCCACACCCCGGCGGACACCGACCAGGAGCACCTGCGGGTGGTCATCTGGGCGGACCCGAGCGTGCCGAGCCGGCAGGCCGCGATCCTGGCCGACGGCACCGACCCGTCGCCGTGGCTGCAGGAGGGCATCGACCGGCTGGTGACCGCGGGAGCCGAACTCATCGTGATGCCGTGCAACACCGCGCACGCCTTCGTCGAGGGTCTCGTGCCCGAGGGCGTGCAGTTCCTGTCCATCGTCCAGGTGACGGTGAACGCGGTTGCCGCACGTCCGGCCGGCCCGGTCGGATTGCTCGCCACCGACGCCGCGCTGGCGGCCGACCTGTTCCAGTCCTCGTTGCATGCCCTCGGGCGCCAGGTGCTGATCCCGCCGCCTGCTGCGCAGGCGCGGCTGACCTCGCTGATCACGCAGGTCAAGGCGGGGACGGCCGACAGGAGCACCGAGGAGCAGCTGCGCGAGATCATCGCCGAACTCGACGCCCGCGGCGCCACCGTCACGATCGCCGGCTGCACCGAGATCTCGGTCCTGCTCGGCAACACCCCGCACGACCTTCCGCACGACCTGGTCGACCCGGCCCGGGAGCTCGCTCTCGCCACGGTCGCACACGCACTCCGTCCCGCGCCGATCTCCGGCGCCGTCACGCCCTGAGCAGCTTCGCCCACGCAGGCGCACACCCCATCCGCGGCATGCAGACCGCACCAGACCCCTTCGGCTGACGGGATATCGACATGAGCGATACCAGTGCCACGCACACACCAGCAACAGACCTGAACGACATCGACCAGCCCTACGAACTGAAATTCTGGGGAGGACCGGCGATGGCCCTGGTCCCTGCCGCCGTACTGGTGGGGATCCTGCTCTGGCTCTCGCTCGAGGAAAGAGCCAGCATCACCGGCTTCTGGGTCGGCGGGTGGGCGGCCATCGTCGTCGGCCTGCTGCTGACCAAGACCCCGCGCGCCTTCGCACTGTCGATCGTGCGCGGCCTGACGGCCCAGACCGGTGCCGTCATCATTCTCGCCTACCTGTTCGCCGGCGTCTTCGGCAAACTGCTCTCCGAGGGCGGCCTGGTCAACGGGCTGCTGTGGTTCGGCGTCGAGACCGGAGTGCAGGGAGCGCTCTACGCGATCCTGGCCTTCCTGCTCTCGTGCGTCTTCTCCGCCGGCACCGGCAGCAGCGTAGGCGCCGTTCTCGCCCTGATCCCGGTGCTCTACCCGACCGGCGTCGCGCTCGGTGCCAATCCGGTGATGCTGGCGGTCGCGGTCATCGCCGGAGGCGCCTTCGGCGACAACGTGGCACCGATCTCCGACACCACGATCACCTCGGCATACACGGCCAAGGCGGAGATGGGCAAGGTGGTGCGCGCCCGGTTGCCGATGGCGCTGGTCTCGGCAGCGCTGACAATCGTGGTGCTCGCGTTCTTCGGCGGCGGCGGCACCAAGTCGGCCAACAGCCTGAACATCGACGCCTCCCCGTCCGGGCTGCTGATGATCATTCCGTTCTTCGTGGTGATCGTCCTGGCCATGCGGCGGCACCACATCGTGGTCTCACTCATCTGGGGCAGCATTTCGGCCATCGTCATCGGACTGGCGACCGGTCTGCTCACGCCCGGCGCGATTTTCTCCATCCCGTCCGCGCGGGGCAAGTCGACCGGACTCATCGAGGACGGCCTCAGCGACATCACCGGCGCCATCGTGCTGGTGCTGTTCATTCTGGCGCTGGCGCAGGTGCTGACTGATGCCGGTGTCATGGCCAAGCTGCTGGCGGTGCTGGAGAAGCGCGCCGCGCGCGGTGTCCGCAGCGCCGAACTGATGATCTCCGGCATCACCTTGCTGTTCACCGTGCCGCTCGGTGCGAACGCGCCCGCGATCCTGCTGGTCGGCCCGACCATCGGTCAGCCGATGGGGGTCGCCCACCGGCTGGCTCCCGCACGCATCGCGAACCTGCTCGACTGCGCGGCCAACACGGTGTTCTACATGTTGCCCTGGCACAACGCGGTGATCATCTGGTACGCCACCCTGGTCACCACGTCCAAGCAGTACCACTTGCCGTTGCCGTCCATCGCCTCGGGCTTCCTCAACCCGTACGCGTCGGCACTGCTCCTGGTGCTGCTGTTCTCCATCCTGACCGGCTGGAACCGGCAGTACATCGCCGCTGACGACGAACCGGAACCGGCGGTCGAGGCCGCCGCGGTCAGCTGACCAGGATCGGCATGGAGGTGATGACCGAGCTGGCCCGCCGACTGGGCGTTCCGGCGACCGGCCGACAGGACCGGTGGCAGGAACGCGCTGCGCAGGACGAGACGACGATCGAACAGGTGCGCGCCGCGCGGGCGGCGCCCGGCGTGGCGCCCTGCGTCCGACCGGGCAGGGACCACTGGGCACCGGCACGATCCGCGGACGCCGGCGCGCCCTCCTGGAGCACACCCGGAGGAGAGAAAGTCGCCGAGCGGGTGGAACAGGCCCTGGCCCGGATCGAGCAACAGCACGAACTGCACGCGTTCACCGCGGTCTTCGCCCAGCGGGCACGCGAGCAGGCGGCCGAGCTGGACCGGCGCACCGCCCGGGGCGAACCCCGCGGGCCACTGCACGGGGCATTGCTGGCGGTCAAGGATCTGGTCGCGGTGCGCGGTGAACGGATGTCCGGCGGCACCGACGCGTTCCGCGCCGAGGTCGCCACGGCGGACGCCGAGGTCGTCCAGCGGCTCACCCGCGCGGGTGCCGTGCTGGTCGGCGCCACGAACCTGCATCCGTTGGCCTTCGGTCCGTTCAGCGCCGGGCCGGGCCTGGTCGACGTGGTCAACCCGCTGTGCCCCAGCGTGGTGGCCGGCGGGTCGAGCGGCGGCTCGGCGGCGGCGGTCGCATCCGGCGCGGTGGACATGGCGCTCGGCACCGACACCGCCGGATCGATCCGCATCCCGGGTGCGGCCTGCGGTGTCGTGGGTCTGAAAGGCACCTTCGGGGCCGCTCCGACCGGAGGCGTGTATCCGCTGGCGTCGTCGCTGGACCACGTCGGGCCGCTGACCGGCAGCGTGACCGACGCGGCCCTCGCCTGGTCGGTCATGATCGGTGCCCCGTCCGCCGACGTCCGCCGCCCGGAATCGTTGACCGGGTTGATCGTCGGCGAACCGAGCGCCTTCGTCCGCCGGTATCTCGATCCGCCGGTGCTCACCGCGCTGGACCGCGCGCTCTCCTGCGTCGCCGACCTGGGCGCCCGGGTGCAGACGATCGAGGCGCCGACGCTGGAGCTCGCGCCGGCGCTGATGCTGTGCACCATCGGGCCCGAGGCGCTGGACGTGCACCTGCACCTGCTGCGTGATCGTGCCGACGAGCTGCCCGACGACGTGCGGCTGCGCCTCGAGGCGGCGATGCTGGTCACCGGGGCGGATTACGCGCGGGCCCAGCGGCTGCGGCGGCAACTGACCGCGGAACTGAATGCTGCGCTGGGCTCGGTCGACGTCCTGCTGTCGCCGACGCTGCCGATCACGCCGCCGTCTCTCGACGGACTGGACGGTATGACGGCCGGTGGCTGGCCGGCCAGGTCGGCCATGTCACGGCTGACCGCACCGTTCAACCTCACCGGTCAGCCAGCACTCACCCTGCCGTGGGGTCGCGACCAGGTCGGCGGCGGCATCGGCATACAGCTCGCCGGCGCGTGCGGTGACGAACGGACTGTGCTGTCGGTCGCACTGGCACTGGAGGCGGAAGCCGATCCGTCGGCGCGCTGGTGAGGGCACCGAGCCGGGGGCGGGTGCTGCTCAGCCGGAGAGCATCCCACTGGCCAGTGCCTGCCAAGTCATCGGACCGCACACGCCGTCGACCACAACGGTCGGCACTTCCACGTGCACAGCCTGCTGGAAACCATGCACCGCGTCGCGCGTTCTTGGGCCATACTGCCCGTCCACGGTCAGATAGGTCGCGGGGTTGCCGGACAGGTTGCGGAAGTTGATCTCCACCTGCACGCCCTTGACCGCCTCGCCGTGGCTGCCCTGGTGGCAGGTGACGACCGCGTGTGCCCAGGTGACCGGCCCGACGACACCGTCGACGGTGAGTCCGGCACCGTGCTGGTACTTGCGCACGGCAGCGTCGGTCTGGGCGCCGAAGTCGCCGTCCGCCGCGAGTGTCGCGCCGTGTGCGTTCAGCAGATGCTGCAGAGTCGGCACCGGGTGGCCGCTGGCACCCTTGCGCAGCACCGGCCAGGGCTGCAGCCGGCCGACGATCACCGTCGTGGGCTGACGCACCCACGCTTCGGAGGTGATGTTCACCATCGACGGTTGATCGATGATGCCGATCGAGTTCCAGGTGAACAACGCATAGCCCGGTGCAGCCGCGTTGATGCTGCCCGGCACATTGACGTGCAACTGCGACGCCAGCCAGCCGACCGGCCCGTAACCGCACAACGACACGCAGTGGTCCTCGTTCGGATCGTGGTGGAATCCCGTCGCGAACCAGCCGGTGGCGCCGTTCGTGCTCAGCCAGGCATCGTCCAGCTGGTCCGCCGCGACGCCGAGCTTGACCGGCCCCTGGGCGATCGCTGCGCGCATCGCGGCGGAGTTGGTCCAGTCGACCGCGGCAGGTGCTCCGTCGTCATACACATTGCCGCTGCGGCGGAATCCGTCGTGCTGCATCCAGCCGAGCACGTCGGGCAGGTAGGCGCCCTCCAGGACACCGTGCCCGCTCGCCCAGCTGATCACCTCGGCATCGGTGATGAAGATCTCCGGACTGTGACACGCCTTGGCGAACGCCTCCTCCGCGGTCACGCAATCACCGTGAACGTCGTTGCCCCACATGGAGATCCGCGCCGGCACGGTGAGGAACTGTGCGGGTGCGGCGACCGGCGGCGCGAACGCACGTGCTGCCGCGAGCACGTGCCGTGGCGTCGGTATGGCGCCGCGCATCCGCGCGGGTGTGGCGGTCTGGTCGGACATCGTGATCCCCTTCCGGGTCAGGCAACGGACATCCGGGAAGAGGGGGCGGAGCACCGGTTTGATACACCGCCGACCGCGTTACGGAGTGGCGCGCTGGTGCTCCGAGTGCCCGATGGCCTGCTCGATCAGATCGGCGACGTGCTGGTCGGCCAGCGTGTAGATCATCGATCGGCCGTCGCGGTCGGCGCGGACCAGCCCCAGATTGCGCAGGATCCGCAGCTGATGTGAGCACGCCGACGCCTCCAGGCCGGCGCGCTCGGCGAGCACCCCTGCGGCGCACGGCCCTTCGACCAGGGTGGCCAGGATCCGCAAGCGGGACGGCGTCGCCAGCGCCTGCAGTGTCGTGGCGACCTCCGTCGCGCCGACCCGATCCAGCCGCTGACCGATCGTGGCGTCGTCGAGCGAGGTCGCGCGGTGTCCCATGCACTGATGGTAACCACCTGAGAATTGAAGAACTGTTCAAACGTTCCGTAGTCTGGGTGGGTCACCCACACGAGACGAGGAGCGGATGAGCGCCGTCACCACCGATCAGCGGTCCGTCGCACCGCAACGGACCTCCATCACGCGGACCCGGGTGTTCGCCCTGCCCGAAGTGCGCTGGGCGGCGGCCGCGCTGGTGCTCTTCCTGATCGCCCTGCCGCTCCAGTTGGCGGGCGCGCCGGCCTGGCTGTGGGGACCGCTGTATGCCGCGGTGTATGTCGCCGGCGGCTGGGAACCGGGTTGGGCCGGCCTGCAGGCGCTGCGGGAGAAGACCCTCGACGTCGACCTGCTGATGGTGGTGGCCGCCCTGGGCGCCGCAGCGATCGGCCAGGTGATGGACGGCGGGCTGCTCATCGTCATCTTCGCGACGTCCGGTGCGCTGGAGGCGCTGGCGACCGCCCGCACCCAGGACTCCATCCGGGGCCTGCTCGACCTCACGCCGAGCACGGCCACCCGGCTGGGCCCGGACGGCGCCGAAGACGTCGTGCCGGCCGAGGATCTGGTGGTCGGTGATGTGGTGCTGGTCCGTCCGGGTGAGTTGCTCGCCGCGGACGGGCACGTGGTCGACGGAGCCAGCGACGTCGACCAGGCCAGCATCACCGGCGAACCGCTGCCGGCCGCGAAGACGATCGGCGACGAGGTCTTCGCCGGGACGATGAACGGCGCCGGCGTGCTGCGCGTCGAGGTGTCCCGCGACCCGCACGACTCGGTCGTCGCCCGGATCGTGGCGATGGTCGAGGAGGCGTCCGAGACCAAGGCACCCACCCAGCTGTTCATCGAGAAGATCGAGCAGCGCTACTCGGTCGGCATGGTCACGGTCACCGTCGCGGTCTTCCTGCTCCCGCTGCTCTGGGGCGCCGACCTGACCGGCGCCCTGTTGCGCGCGATGACCTTCATGATCGTCGCCTCGCCGTGCGCCGTCGTGCTGGCGACCATGCCGCCGCTGCTGTCGGCGATCGCCAACGCCGGCCGGCACGGGGTGCTGGTCAAGTCGGCCGTCGTGATGGAGCAGCTCGGCCGGGTGGAGCAGGTCGCCCTGGACAAGACCGGCACCCTCACCGAGGGCGCACCGACCGTCACCGACATACGACCGACGGCTGCCGGGGTGTCCGAACACCAGCTGCTGGCCTGGGCGGCCGCCGTCGAGCACGCCAGCGAACACCCGCTGGGACGGGCGGTCGTCGAGGCCGCGCGCCGCGACGGCGTGCCGTTGTCGCCGGTGGAGCAGTTCGACGCCACGCCCGGCGCCGGTGTCGCCGGGGTCGTCGACGGTGCGCCGACCGCGGTCTGCTCCCCGGCGCGCGTCGACTCCGCCCTGCCGGACGAGGTCGCCGCCGCGGTGCACGACCTGGAAGCCCGCGGGCACACCGTCGTCGTGGTGCTGCGCGCAGGAGTGCCGGTCGGCACCATCGGCATCGCCGACCGGCTCCGCCCCGACGCCCGCGCGGCCGTGCACCAGCTCGCGGCCGTCACCGCCGCGCCGCCGATGCTCGTCACCGGCGACAACCCGGCCGCCGCCCAGCACATCGGCGCCCAGGTCGGCCTCACCGACATACGCGCCGGTCTGCTGCCGCAGCACAAGGTCGCCGCCATCCGCGCCGCCCAGGCCGACGGCCGCACGGTGCTGGCCATCGGCGACGGTGTCAACGACGCCCCCGCGCTGACCGCCGCCGACATCGGGGTGGCGATGGGCCGCGCCGGCGCGGACCTGACGCTCGACGCCGCGGACGCCGTCGTGGTCCGCGACGAGCTCGCCACCGTGCCGGCGGCCCTCGTGCTCTCCCATCGCGCGCGCCGCATCGTGGTCCAGAACCTCGTCATCGCAGCGGTTTTCATCGGCTGCCTGGTCCTGTGGGACCTGCTGGGCACGCTGCCGTTGCCACTGGGCGTCCTCGGACACGAGGGCTCCACCGTCATCGTCGGACTCAATGGTCTGCGCATGCTGCGCCGCAGCGCCTGGTCCGCGAGCGCCGACTGATCCACTTCCCGTAAACAGCCCATCAGCGGGCCGGGAACTGCGAGACTCGTTTACACACGGCGCACCCCCGAAGCGCCGGGCGACAAGGAGGCCCGCCATGGGTTCGCAGTTTCCGAGCAATGCATCATCGAGCACCCCGCTGCCGATCAGTCGGCGCACGGTTCTTCGCACGGGAGGGGTGATCGGCGCCGGCCTCGCCCTCGGTATGGCGTCCGCCCAGCCGGCGCTCGCGGATCCGCCGTGGTTCGCCAAGCTGTCGCCGGAGCAGCAGGTCGCACAGCGGGTGATCTTCTCCTACCCGGGAGCGACCCCGTCGGACGAACTGCTGCAGCTGATCAAGGACGGCATGGTCGGCGGCCTGATCTTCTTCGGCGAGAACATCCTCAGCCTCGCCCAGATCACCGACGTGGTCAGCGAGCTGCGGGCCGCGCACGCGCAGAGCCCGACGAGCGCGACGCCGCTGATCCTGACCACCGACCAGGAGGGTGGCGTCGTACGCCGGCTGCGTGGACAGGAGCCGTTGCTGTCCGCCAAACAGATGGGTGCATCCGCGGACCCGGTCGCCGAGGCGACCAAGGGCGGCCGGGGCGCCGGCCTGATCCTGAAGCAGGTCGGGATGAACCTCAACCTGGCGCCGGTCGAGGACGTCTACCGCGAGGAGGGCAACTTCGACGACCGGTTCGGCCGCTCCTTCAGCTCCGACTGGATGGTGTGCGGTGAGCTGGGCGCCGCGTTCGTGCGCGCTCAGCAGGACACCGGCGTCGCCGCGACCGCCAAGCACTATCCCGGACTCGGCTGGGCGACCCGCGACGAGAACACCGACCTCGGCGTCGTGACGCTCACCCAGCCGGCCGACGAGATCCGCGGCGTCGACGAGGCCGCGTTCGGACCGGTCATCGACGCCGGTGTGCAACTGGTGATGACGTCCTGGGCGACATACCCGGCGATCGACCCGGACTACCCGGCCGGTCTGTCCAAGATCTTCGTCGGCGGCGAACTGCGCGGCCGGCAGCATTTCCGCGGCGTCACCATCACCGACGCGCTGGAGGCGGGCGCGCTCGCGCCGTTCGGCGACACCGGCGAGCGGTCGGTCCTCTCCGCCGACGCCGGCATGGACCTGCTGCTGTGCTCGGCCCGCGACGTCGGCCAGGGACAGGAGGCGGTGGCCGCCGTCACCGCCGCGCTCGGCAGCGGCCGGCTGAACCCGGGTCACTTCAAGATCGCGCTCACCCGGGTGCGCCGCTTGCGGGACAGCCTGAGCTGAGTGCATCCGGATCTTGATCGTTTCTTGAGTCTGGGCCGGGTAGGACTTGAAACAGCGGGCCTTCACTGGAGCAGTACCCCAGGAACCACTGCTTCAGGAGTTGCTCTGCCATGTCTCGTCCCACCTTGTTCGGCGGCCGCTTGCGCCTCGTCATCACCCTGCTCCTCGCCTGGTGCGCCATTGCGGCGGGCACGGTGATGGCCGCCGGATCCGCTTCTGCGGCAACGGCTCCCAGCCGGTCCATGTGGGTGTGGTCCAAGGCGAACCCGACCGACGTCATCACCTTCGCGCAGAGCCACGGCGTCTCCCGGTTGTTCGTCGCGGTGCCGTGGAACGTCGCGGGTTCCTCGGACCTGCCGCGACTGAAGCAGCTGTCCGCCGCCGCCGGGGCCGCCGGCATCCGGGTGGACGCGCTCGGCGGTGACCCGACCTGGACCACGAACCCGTCGGCCGCCGTCACCTGGGAGCGCGGCGCGATCGCCACGCACCTGTTCGCCGGCGTCCACGTCGACATCGAGCCGTATGCGCTGTCCGGCTGGAACGACCCGTCCACCCAGGCCTCGCTGGTGACGTCATACCTGTCGACGTTGAGCAGCATGCGCAAGACCGCGGCCGCGGCGGGTATGCCGCTCGAGGCCGACGTGCCCTTCTGGTACAACACGATCGCCACCGGTGCGACCACCATGGCGGACGGCGTGCTCGCCCGGGTCGACGCGGTCACCGTGATGAGCTACCGCAACGTCGCGACCGGACCGAACTCGATCACCGACATCGGCTCCGACATGCTCGCCCGGGGCGCCGCAACCGGAGTGCCGGTGCGGCTGGCCGCGGAGACCAACCCGTTGAGCGACTGCTCGACCTGCACCTTCGCCGGGACCTCGGCGGCCACCCTCGACACCGCGCTCGCCGCGGTCGACAGCACGGAGGCGGGCTCCTCGTCATACGCGGGGATGGCGGTCGAGGACTTCGACGGGTGGCGTGCGCTGCCCGCCACGGCCTGAGCGGGCTCTACGGTGGAGCCGATGACTGACACGACGAGTCCGCGGCCCGCGCCGCTGCAGGGACGCGCGCTCGTGGTGGAGGACGACCCGGACATCCGGGGACTGCTCGAGATCGCGCTGGCCGGTGCCGGCCTCGAGGTGCGCACGACCGGATCCGGCCGCGAGGCAGTCGATCTCGTGCCGCACGGACACTTCGACCTGATCACGCTTGACCTCTCGCTGCCCGACCTGGACGGGGTGGCGGTATGCCGGGCGATCCGGCCGCTGACGAGCGCATACATCGTGATCTGCACCGCGCGCGGTGCGGAGACCGACCGGCTGACCGGGTTGGACGTCGGCGCCGACGACTACCTGCTGAAGCCGTTCGCGATCAGCGAGCTGCGGGCCCGGGTCGCCGCCATGCTGCGCCGTCCGCGCACCCTGCTGGACGACTGACAAGGAACCGGCCACGACCGAAAGCCGTTGTGCCTGCGCGCCTTCCGTATCCTGGTGACGGTCTTGTCGAAGGAGGCGACCACGCTGAGCACCACGGCACCAGCGCCGGCGACGACCCGCACGGCGCTGATCATCGAGGACGACGCCGACACCCGGCTGCTCATCGAGTCGCTGCTGCGCAGCTCCGGCTTCACCGTCTCCTCGACCGGCAGCGGTGCCGAGGGTCTGCAGCTGGCGCGGGACCGGACACCCGACCTGGTGCTGCTGGACCTCGGCCTGCCGGACCTGCACGGCACCGAGGTGTGCCGCGCACTGCGCACCTTCACCGACACCTACATCGTGATCGTGAGTGGGCGTGGCCACGAGACCGACCGACTGCTCGGCCTGGAGATGGGCGCCGACGACTATGTCGTCAAACCCTTCTCACCGCGCGAACTCCAGGCGCGGATCGCGGCGATGTTCCGCCGGCCGCGGCGGATCGGTGCACCCTCCGACGGTCACCCGGCCACGACGCACGTGCTGCACGTCGGTGATCTGATCATCGACATGGAGTCACGCGAGGTGCGGGTCGCGGGTGAGCCGGTGCAGCTGACCCGGATCGAGTTCGAGCTGCTCGCCGTGTTGGCGAGCCGGTCCCGCCGGGTGTGGGAGCGGGACACGCTGGTGCGGCTGGTCTGGAAGACCGACTGGATGGGGGACACGCACACCGTCGACACCCATATCGCCAATCTGCGCCGCAAACTGGCCGCGCGACGGCCCGGTCGGTGGATCCAGGCCGTCCGCGGTGTCGGGTACCGGTTGGTCACCCCGCCGTCCTAGGGGTGGCCGGTGGTGGCGGTGGTCCGGGTTATGCCAAGCGCGGGGTCCTGAGCCGTCTGGACTATGCCCATCGCGTTGTATGGCGCGCGATCGGCATACTCGGGAAGTTGGCTGGTGGTTGGACTATGCCCATCGCGTTGTATGGCGCGCGATCGGCATACTCGGGAAGCCGGCTGGTGGTTGGACTATGCCCATCGCGTTGTATGGCGCGCGATCGGCATACTCGAAGCGTCGTCGATCATCGGCTCTGCCAGGCGTCGTCGACCGGGTGGTAGCCGATGGCCTGCATGGTGTCGTGCAGATCGACCGCGCGATATCGGTTGGCCGAGATGCCATGTGCCACCACGAAATCGAAGCCATCCGCCGTCACCGCCGCTCGCACCAGCTCGGCCGCGTCCCGGGGGCTCAGCCAGGCCGTCCGTTCCCGGTCCGCCGTGGCCTCGTCGGGCCGGGACTCGTGGAAGTAGCCGATCCGCAGCGCGACCACCGACACATCGGTGGCGGCGCCGATCCACGCACCGAGGGATTCCGCCCAGGCCTTCGTCACGCCGTAGAGGTTCTGCGGTCGCGGCGCGTCGGTGACCCGGGCCTGCCGACCCTCGGGCCGGGCGGCGACCGCCTGCACGCTGCTGGCCAGCACCAGGCGGCGCACCCCCGCGTCGACCGCGGCCTGTGCGACCTGGTGTGCGCCGACGACGTTCGCCGGCAGCAGCGCCGGCCAGTCGGCGCTCGGATCGGGCACCCCGGCGAGGTGAACGACGGCGTCGGCACCCTCGAACGTCCGCCGGCATGCCGCCGCATCGGTGACGTTCAGCGCATCGATGCCGTCGGCGGTGCGCAGGTCGGTGCGGTGCACCTGCCAGTCCGCGGGCAGCAACGGCGTGATGGCGGTGCCGATCCGCCCCGCCGCACCCGTCAGCACCACCGTGCGAAGTCCCTGGGCCATGTGCCCGAGGGTAGCGACGGCGAGCCTCCCGGGGCGTGGTCGCGCCCCGCGCGTTGGTCGCCCACACCACCGGCGCCGCTACAGAGCCGCGGCGATCAGGGTGAGGCCGTCGATCAGCTCGTCGAGCTCGCCCGCGCTCAGCACGTCGTATGCCGGAGCCGCCAGCTCCTCAGCGGCGTCCTCGATCCGCTGTTTCAGCACGCGACCGGAATCGGTGAATCACCTTGCGGCGTCGACGATTCCGCGCTGTTGCAGGCCCGCGACCACGGCGTCGAGCTGCGCCTTCGGCAGGTGATGGACCCGGCCGAACTGCTCCGGCGCCATGTCGTGGGCGAGCGCATGCAGCACGTGCGCCTCGGTGCCGCCGATGCCGTCCGCCACCAGAGCGGCGTTGTGTCCGTCGCCGCGGTGCTCGCGCAGCAGTGTCGCCGCGTGCCAGAGCCGGGCGACCGGCTCCCGCGGTATGGCGAGGGCGCGCAGCCCGGCATACAGCATCCGACCCTCGAACGGGGCGCTGACCGCCGCCCGAGCGCCTCCTGCGGCGTGACCTTGCCCCAGACCCAGGGGACGTGTCGCGCCCGCCGTCCCATCCGGCGAACGCGCCCGGTCGACCGCCACGGCGGTGCGTAGATTGAGGCGTTGCTCGAGGTCTTGTCGTCGACGAAGGGACAGCAGGCGCGTGTCAGCCACCGCACACCGCGGCCGGGAGGCATCCCAGCAGCCCGAGGACGCCGGTGTCGTCGCGCTCGCGGCAGCCGCCATCGAGGGGTTCGCCGTGCGGACACCGTTGCAGCCCAACGGCCGGCTCAGTGCGCTGGTCGGTGCGCAGGTGCTGCTGAAACGCGAGGACCTGCAGCCGGTGCGTTCCTACAAGATCCGCGGCGCGGTCAACCTGATCCGGGGACTCAGCGACCAGGAGCGGGAGCAGGGCGTCGTCTGCGCGAGCGCCGGCAATCACGCACAAGGTGTCGCCCTCGCCTGCGCCGAGCTGGGCGTCAACGCTCGCATCTACCTGCCGCGCAACACACCGCGACAGAAGCGGGACCGCGTCGCGTCCCTCGGCGGCGAGCAGGTCCGGCTCATCCTGCACGGCGACACGTATGACGATGCGGCCAAGGCCGCCGTCCTCGACGCGTCCCGGACCGGCGCCACCCTCGCGCCGGCCTTCGACGACCCGCGGGTGATCGCCGGCCAGGGCACCGTCACCCGGGAGATCCTGCAGGACCTGGGTCGCGCCCCCGACATACTCCTGGTGCCCGTCGGTGGCGGCGGCCTGCTGGCCGGCGCGTTGCTGGCGCTCGCCGACGCACCACCGGAGTTCGGCGCGGACCGTTGCCGGGTCGTCGCCGTCGAACCGGTCGGTGCGGCCAGCCTCCGGGCGGCGCTCGACGCGGACCAGCCGCTGGACCTGGGCGAGATCGACACCTTCGCGGACGGGACCGCGGTGCGCAAGATCGGCGACCACCCGTTCGAGATCATCCGCCGGGCCGGTGTCGAGGTCGTCACCGTCGAGACCGGTGCCATCTGCCAGGAGATGCTGCGCCTCTATCAGGTCGACGGCATCATCGCCGAACCGTCCGGTGCGATGGCGATGGCCGACCTGGACCGGCGCGGCATCGCCGCCGACGCGACCGTCGTCGCCGTCCTGTCCGGTGGCAACAACGACGTCAGCCGGTATGCCGAGGTCATCGAACGTGCCCTGGTGCACGAGGGCCGCAAGCACTACTTTCTGGTCGACTTCCCGCAGGAACCCGGCGCGCTGCGCCGCTTCCTGCAGGACATCCTCGGCCCGGACGACGACATCACGTTCTTCGAATACGTCAAACGCAACAACCGTGAGTTCGGCCCGGCGATGGTCGGTGTCGAACTCGGCGACCCCTCCTCCTACGACGCGCTGCTGGCGCGCGCCGAGGCGTCGCCGCTGGTGGTCGAGCCGATCCCGCTGGACAGCCCGATGCTGCGCTACCTGATCTGACACATCGCCCCGCACCTGCGGCTGACGGCGAATCCTTGTCCGCGACGGCGGCATGCGCGCGCGGGGCGTTTCTGGCGTGTGGGCCGGCGACAGTTGCTGGTTGTGGGCGGGGCGGGGGCCCGCACAGCATCACCGGCACCGACGCGCTGCCTGCGCAGCGGCGTCGATGCCGGGACGGTGTCGCCGAGATGGTGCCTGCCGGGACGGTGTCGGCGAGATGGTGTCGCCGGACACCGCGGGCCAGCAGCTCAAGGTGGCGCGCGCCGTGGCACTGCCCGCCGTGGCACTGCGCTGGGCCGGCCGTGGACGGCGGCCGGGCTAATAGACCCGGCGCCGGGAGCCGCCGATCGGGATCAGGTTGAGGACGAGGCCGACGATCAGCAGCACGATGCCGATCCACAGCAGCACTTTAAGGCTGGCGACGAGTAGGCCGAGGATGATGAGGACGATGCCGAGCACGATCATGGTTGCCTCCGCAATCTGAGGGTGTTGGGAAACGGACCGTACCCAGCGGCGCACACTCCTAACCGGTTAATTGCGGTGGCGGACGAACCGTCCGCGGCGTGTGGTGCATCGGATCCGCGGGTGGTTGGGTTGCGTCGTGGACATTTGCGATGCCCGGGACGGTGCCCGGCAGGTCAAGAACAGCACCGCGCTCGACATCGGCGCCCGAGCCGGGTTCGTCGCGAGTGGGGTGCTGCACCTGCTGATCGCTTTTCTGGCGGTGCGCGTCGCCTTCCATCGGTCGAGCAAGTCACCGGACCAGTCCGGGGCGCTCGCGACACTGGCCCAGAACCCGGCCGGCAAGGCGTTGCTGATCGTGTTCGTGGTGGGCTTCGTCGCGCTCGCGCTGTGGCAGCTGAGCCGGGCCGTGTTCCAGCACGGCGTCACGGACCGCATCGGCGCCGTCGCGCTCGCCGTGGTCTATCTGGCCATGGCCTGGACGTCGCTCTCCTTCGTCCGCGATCACGGCAAGTCGAGCTCTTCCAAGTCCACGGACTTCACTGCCACGGTGATGAAACACCAGGGCGGTCGGTGGCTGGTCGCGATCATCGGCCTGGTCATCGTCGGCGTCGGTGCCTACCACGTCTACAAGGGGGCGCGGACCCGCTTCGTCGAGGATCTGCGCGAGCATCCAGGCACGGTGATCATCTGGATCGGTCGCATCGGGTATGCCGCCAAGGGCGTCGCACTCGGCATCGTCGGCGTGCTTTTCGTGGTGGCGGCGGTGCGCCATCGGTCCTCCGACGCCAAGGGCCTGGACGGCGCGCTCTCCACGCTGGGGCACGCGGTGGCCGGCCAGCTGCTGCTGACGTTGATGGGCCTCGGCCTCGCGTGCTTCGGGGTCTACCTGTTCGGCCGGGCACGGTATGCCCGCATCTGAACGCTCCCGGGCGGCGGACGAGGATGCCCGCATGGCGGCATACGACCCGGATCGCCCACCGTCGCAAGGCGTTCCGCGAATCGTCTGGACCGCTGCACTGGTGCTGGGCGGTGGTGCGGTGCTGCTGATCCCGTGGACGGTCTATCTCGCCTGGACGCTGCCGGCGCGCGCGACAGCGGCGCACTACGACATCGCCTGGACCGGCTTCGACATCGGCCTGATCCTGGTGCTGGGCGGCACCGCGTTCGCGGCGCTGCGCGGTGGCAGATGGCTGCCCGCGCTGTCGGCCGCGACGGCTGCTGCGCTGATCATCGACGCGTGGTTCGACGTGGTGACGTCGGCGACGACGGCCGAGCGGATCCAGGCCATCGGACTTGCGGCGGTCGCCGAGGTACCGGTCGCGGGTGCGTGTCTGTGGATCACGGTCAACGCCCAGGAGTTCAACGACCGCCGCGTCGCCCGGGCGGCGCGGCGACCGGGGCGCCGCAGCCGCTGACAGATTCGCGACGCCGTCACCTCACAACCGCGGCGTCCGCGGTGGCGCGATGCGCCGGGAGCCGAGCGCCTCGAACGCCACGCCCAGGCGCAGCAGGGCGTTGTCGTCATACGCCCGGCCCGCGAACGTGAGCCCGACCGGCATGCCGATGTCGGCCATGACGCCCAGCGGCACGGTGACCGTCGGTATGCCGAGATGCCGGATCACCAGGTTGCCGTTGGCGACCCAGGTGCCGTTGCGCCAGGCGAGGTCGGCCGAGGCCGGGTTGACGTCGCTGTCCGCGGGCCCGACGTCGGCGACCGCCGGAAACAGCACCGCGTCAAGGCGATTCGCGGACATCCAGTCCTCCAGGTCGACCTGCCGGGTGCGCTCCAGACCGGCCAGCCCGTCCGGGATCGTCGGCAGGTCGTCCAGCGTGGCGCCGGGGTGGTTACGCACCCAGTCGGGGTAGGTGGCGATGTCGTCGGGGAAGCCGGTGTAGCGGTCGAGCACGCCCGGCGGCTGCGGGAAGATCGTCGCGCCGTCGACGGCCGCCAGGGAGGACAGGGCCGGGTCGCCGTTCGCGGCCAGGAAGTCCTCCCAGGCCCACGCGGACAGGCCGTTGATCTCCTCGTCGAGGAAGTCTTGGGCCACCAAGCCGCGGGTGGCGATGGTCGGCGCGCCGGCCCGGTCGCCTTCGTAGTTGGACACCGCCGGGAAGTCGACCTCGACGACCTCCGCGCCGGCCGCCTCCAGGTCGGCCCGGGCCGCCTCCCAGAGCGCGATGACCGACGGGCGGGTCTCGATGCGCTCGCCGGTAGGGCCGCCGATCGTCGTCCCGGTGCCGGCGTCGGGGTCGGCGTTGACGTACATCCGCGGTATGCCGAGCCGTATGCCGGACAGCGAAACGTCCTGTCCCAGTGCGGGATAGGACGGCGGGCGGACCGTCGACGAGGCCGGGATCGGCACCCGCTGCTGCACCCGCCAGAAGTCACCGCGCGTCTGCGTGTCGTCGGCGACGATGACGTCCAGCACCTCCAGCAGGTCGGCCATGGTCCGGGTGTGCGGCACGACGACGTCCATGGTGGGCACCAGCGGCCAGTTGCCACGGACCGAGATCACCCCGCGGGAAGGGGTGTAGGCGCACAACCCGTTGTGGGAGGCCGGTCCCCGGCCGCTGGACCAGGTCTCCTCGCCCAGCCCGAACGCCGCGAAGCTGGCTGCGGTCGCGGTGCCCGACCCGTTGGAGGACCCGGAGGCGAAGGGTGCCGTCAGGTAGTCCGCGTTGTAGGGGCTCTCGGCCCGGCCGTAGAGGCCGCGCTGCATCCCGCCGTTGGCCATCGGCGGCATGTTGGTCAGCCCCAGGCAGATCGCGCCTGCGGCGCGCAACCGCTCGATGGTGAAGGCGTCGTGCTGCGCCACCAGCTCGGCGAACGCCGGGCTGCCCGCCGCCGCGGTCAGGCCCTGCACCAGGTAGCTGTCCTTGGCGGTGTAGGGGATGCCGTCCAGCGGCCCCAGCGTCTCGCCGCGCGCTCGCCGCGCGTCCGACGCCTCGGCCTCCGCCCGCGCCGCCGGGTTGGGCACGACGACCGCGTTCAGCGCCGTCTCGGTGTCCGGTCCGTCATACGCCGCGATGCGCGCCAGGTAGGCGTCGACCAGCTCGACGGCCGTTGTCCCGCCCGACTCGAGCGCGGCGCGCAGGTCGCTGATGGAGCGCTCGACGACATCGATCATGGTGCTTCTCCTGGGTGTTCAGTGGCCGGTGAGGAACGACAACAGCCTGCCCAGTCTGGCGGGCCGGTCCGTCAGCCGTTCTTCGTGGTCCGCCCAGGACGCCACCTGCAACCCGGCGTTGATGCCCAGCCACCGCAGCGGCTCCGGCTCCCAGCCGCGCGAATGATGCTGCACCCACGGCAGGTCGGCGATCTCGGTGCGCCGGCCGGTGACCAGCTCCGCAACGGTCCGGCCGGCCAGATTGCTCAGCGCGACGCCGTCGCCGACATACCCGCCGGACCAGCCCAGCCCGGTCGCCGGGTCATAGCCGACACTGGGCTGCCAGTCGCGAGGTATGCCCAGGGCGCCACCCCACGCATGGGTGAAGCGCACGCCGTCCAGCACCGGAAACATCTGTCGCAGTGAGGATCTCAGCGCCTCGAAGACCTTCGGGTCCTCGTCGAACTCCGGCCGGATGCCGGACCGGAAGTGGTATGGCGCACCGCGCCCGCCGAAGACCAGGCGGTCGTCGGCGGTGCGCTGCCCGTAGACGATCACGTGCCGGTGCTCGCTGAACGTCTCGGCGTCGGCCAGGCCGATCTGCTCCCACTGGGCGGCGGTCAGCGGCTCCGTCGCGACGATCAGCGAGTAGACCGGCGCGACGGCCCGGGTCGATCCCGGCAGGTGCGCGGCCCACGCCTCGGTGGCGCGGATGATGCTGCCGGCGTGGATCACCGGCCCGGCGGCGGTGCGCGCGACTCCGGGCTCGATGGAGGTGACGGAGGTCTGCTCGGCGATCCGGCCGCCGAGCCGCTCCACCGCGGCCGCGATGCCGTCGACCAGCCGGCGCGGCTGGACGCGGGCGCAGTGCGGGTTGTAGGTGGCACCCAACGTGCCTGCGGCCCGGAGCTTTTCGAGGGCCGGACCGCGCTCCAGGAACTGCGTGTGCAATCCCCATTGCTGCGCGTGCGCCACCTCGTCGCCGGCACGGGCGAGCTGGGCACGGCTGCGCGCGGCCACCACTGTGCCGCCGTGGTGGAAGGCGCAGTCGATGTCCTCGGCCTCGACCACCCGGCCGACCTCGGTGACACTGTCGCGCAGCGCGGCATACTGCGCCCGCGCGGCCGCGTCACCGTGTGCGGCGGCGAGCCGCTCCGGTGGTGTCGGGTAGAGCGCCGACACCCACCCGCCGTTGCGGCCGCTCGCGCCGAAGCCGGCGTGCTCGGCGTCGACCACCAGCACCGACAGCGACGGGTCGGTCCGCAACAGGTAGTAGGCCGACCACAGGCCGGTGAAGCCGGCGCCGACGATGCAGACGTCCACCGTCGTGTCGTCGGTGAGCGCGCGCCGGTGGGCTGGGGCGATGCCGTCCCACCACAGGGGCCGTGCCGTCATACGACGATGGTGGCGTATGGCGTCCGTGGCTGACAAGAGGTTTCACGACGAATTCCGAAGCAGAATCGAATGATGAGACATCTATCAGCAAATATTTCAACAAGTCTTCACGAGAACCGTTGTTGAGGCTAGGGTTGCTGCCCACCGAAGCGCAGTGGCTTCACCCATGACCGATGGGAGCCGACGGATGACCAGTCAGGCCGATGAACAGCAACGCGAGACGGCGTCGGAGGTGAGCACCGCAGCCATCGACCTGCGCGGTGTCGAGAAGACCTTCTTCTCCAAGAGCGAGACCTTCCAGGCGGTGCAGCGGCTCGACCTGTCCATCGGGGAAGGCGAGTTCTTCAGCCTCCTCGGGCCCTCCGGGTGCGGCAAGACCACCACCCTGCGGATGATCGCCGGCTTCGAGGAGCCCACCGCGGGGGAGATCCTGCTGCACGGCCAGAACATGGTCGGGGTGCCGCCGTACAAGCGGGACGTCAACACCGTGTTCCAGAGCTACGCGCTCTTCCCGCACATGACCGTCGAGCAGAACGTCGCGTTCGGCCTGGAGCGCAAGCGGATCGACAAGGCCGAGGTGCGCACCCGGGTCGGCGAGATGCTCGAGATCGTCGGCCTCGGCGAACGCGGCAACCGGCGGCCGCAGCAGTTGTCCGGCGGCCAGCAGCAGCGGGTCGCGCTGGCCCGCGCGCTCGTCAACCGGCCCAGTGCGCTGCTGCTCGACGAGCCGCTGGCTGCACTCGATCTCAAGTTGCGGCAGGCGATGCAGGTGGAGCTCAAGCGCATTCAGCGCGAAGTCGGCATCACCTTCGTCTTCGTCACCCACGACCAGGGGGAAGCGCTGACGATGAGTGACCGCCTCGTGGTGATGAACGCCGGCCTGATCGAGCAGGTCGGCAGCCCGCAGGAGCTCTACGAACGGCCCCGGACTCGTTTCGTGGCAGGCTTTCTCGGCACCTCCAACATCATGGAGGGCACCGTCACCGCGTATGACGACGGCATCGCGCTGATCGATGCCGGCGCCGACGGCCGGGTGCTGGTGCCGACCGGCGACGCAGCCGTCGGCGAACGCATCACGATCAGCGTCCGGCCGGAGAAGATCGTGCTCTCGCACGACGAACCGACCACCGGTGACCGTCGGTGCATGGTGCAGGGGACGGTCTCGGAGATGGTCTACCTGGGCACCTCCAACACCTACGAGGTGCGTCTCAACGGCGGTGAGACGCTGACCGTGCTGGAGCAGAACGGCTCGACCGCGGACGCCACGGCGCGACGCGGCGACACCGTCTGGCTCAGCTGGCGACCGCTGCACTCGCTGCACCTGGTCGGTGCCGTGGCGGACGAGGGAGGTGCCGCGGATGACGCCGGTTGAGCCGACACGCGATCCCGGACCCGCGGCCCTGCGCGGCCTGACCCAGCGCCGGTTCAGCCGCCGTGACCTGTTGCAGGCGGCCGCCCTGCTCGCCGGTGCCGGTGTGGTCGCCGGTTGCTCGGTGCCCGGGGCGCGCGCGAGCGCCATACCCGGCGACTACTGGAGCGACAAGAAGCCGAGCAGGTTCCTCGACTGGGCGCAGTGGCCGCTCTACATCGACGTGGGCAAGGTCAACGGCAAGACCGTGCACCCCTCGCTGGTGGAGTTCACCAAGAAGACCGGCATCAAGGTGAAGTACGAGGAGGTCATCCAGGACATGGACTCCTTCGTCGGCACCATCCGGCCGGTGCTGGCGTCCGGGCAGGCCACCGGTTACGACCTGATGGTGCTCACCAACGGCATCTACCTGACGCAGATGCGGGAGCTGAATTACCTGATCCCGCTTGATCATTCGCGGATGCCGAACTTCTTCAAGTATGCCGACAAGACCGCACAGAACCCGACCTTCGACCCGGGGAACAAATACACCGTGCCGTGGCAGTCGGGCATCACCGGCATCGCCTACAACCCCAAGTACGTCAAGCGGCCGATCACCAGTTTCGACGATCTCTTCGACCCGGCGTTCAAGGGCAAGGTCGGCATGTTCGCCGACAACCAGGATCTGCCCAACTTCGCCCTCGTCGGCATCGGGGTGGACCCCGCCAAGTCGACCGAGGACGACTGGCGGCGGGCGGCCAAGAAGCTGACCCAGCAGCGCGACGAGGGGTTCGTGCGGGCCTACTACCAGCAGGACTACATCTCGCCGCTGTCCAAGGGTGACCTGTGGGTCACCATGGCGTGGTCCGGCGACATCTTCCAGGCCAATGCATCCACGCCGGGCCTGGACCTGAAGTTCGTCGTGCCGGAGCAGGGAGCGGTCGTGTGGACCGACAACCTGTGCATCCCGCGGTATTCGCACAATCCGGTGTCGGCGATGGAGCTGATCGACTTCGTCTACCAGCCGCAGATCGCCGCGATGATCGCCGAATACGTCAACTACTTCACGCCGGTGCCGACTGCGAAGAAGTACATCCTCGCCGACGCCAAGGCCGCTACCAGCAAGGACGACCGCGAGTCGCTGCTGCAGATCGCCGACAGCCCGCTGGTCTTCCCGACCAAGGAGATGGAGTCCAAGCTCTATCGCTATGCCACGTTGACGCCGGAGGAGGTGCCGGTATGGAACCAGATCTTCGAGCCGGTCTACGAGTCGTGATCGCACACCGGCGCTCCTGCCCGGAGGCGGTGCGATGAGCAGCGCGACGACCGAGGAGGACGTGCAGCTGAGCCCGCTGCGTCGTCGGCTGGGCCGGTTCACCGGTTACTGGCTGGCTCTGCCGGGCGGCCTGTGGCTGGCGATCTTCTTCGTCATACCGATGATCTATCTGCTGTCGCTGTCGCTGATGACCGGCGACTTCATCCACGGCTTCACGCAGACGTTCCACGTCGCGACCTACTGGCACACGATCAGCCTCTACCACGACCAGTTCATCCGGTCGATCGTCTACGCGTTGATCGTCACGCTGCTGACCATCGCGCTGGCGTACCCGATGGCCTACTGGATCGCGATGCGCGGCGGCCGGCACAAGTCGACCTACCTGCTGATCATCCTGTTGCCGTTCTTCGTGTCGTTCGTGATCCGCACCCTGCAGTGGCAGTTCATCCTGGCCGACAACGGCTTCGTGCTCGGCACGCTGAAGGACCTGCACCTGGTCGGCTCCGACTTCCACCTGCTGGCCACGCCGGTGGCGGTGATCTGTGGATTGACCTACAACTACCTGCCGTTCATGGTCTTGCCGCTGTATGTCTCGATCGAACGGCTGGACCCGCGGCTGATGGAGGCGGCCAACGACCTCTACGCCAGCAAGTTCCAGGCGTTGTTGCGGGTGGTGCTGCCGCTCACCATTCCCGGCATCTTCGCCGGCGTGCTGATGACGTTCGTCCCGGTCGCGTCCGACTTCGTCAACGCCCAGCTGCTGGGTGGCGCCAAGACCACCATGATCGGCAACGTCATCTACACCCTCTACCTCACCAACAACGACTACGCGGCCGCATCGGCGCTGTCGTTCACGCTGATGGGCGCGTTGCTGATCGGCATCTTCGCCTACGCCCGGGCACTGGGCACCAAGGACGTGATGGAGGCGGCGGCGCTATGACGATGCTCAAGGAGGCGCCGGTCGCGACCCGGCCGGCCCGGCGCAAGCCGAAGCGGAAGTGGACCTATTACATTCTGCCGGTCTACACGTGGGCCGTCCTGGCCTATTTGTGCCTGCCGATCTTCGTGATGATCCTGTTCGGCTTCAACAACACCAAGGGCCGTTACAACATCACCTTCCAGGGCTTCACTTTTCGGTGGTACAAGGAGCTCTTCGCGATCGGCGGGCTGACCGACGCGCTGATCAACTCCCTCACCATCGCCGTCATCGTCACGATCGTGTCGGTGGCCATCGGCGGCGCGCTCGGTATGGCGCTGGGGCGCTACCGCTTCCGCGGCAAAGGGCCGCTGTCGCTGGTCGTCTTCGCGCAGATCGCGACACCGGAGCTGGTGCTGGGTACGTCGCTGCTGTCGCTGTTCCTGACGCTGAACATCCCGCGTGGTTACGTCACGATCTTGTTGGCGCACATCATGTTCTGCATCCCGTTCGTGGCGGTGACCGTGCAGGCGCGGGTCGCCGGACTGGACGGGTCGCTCAAGGAGGCGGCGCTCGATCTGGGTGCGACACCGGCCGTCGCGTTCCGCAAGGTGACCCTGCCGATGATCATGCCGGGCATCCTGGCCGGCGCGCTCCTGTCCTTCGCGCTGTCGATCGACGACTTCGTCACGACGAGCTTCAACGCCGGTCAGACGGTGACGTTCCCGCTGTGGGTCTACGGCTCGTCGCGCCTCGGCATCCCGGCCCAGGTCAACGTGATGGGGACGCTCATCTTCCTCTTCGGGCTGATCCTGGCGGCATACAGCATCCTGGCCGGGCGCCGGAAGAAGGACTGAGCAGGCCGGTATGACGTCGATCGACGCTCGCATCGGTGCGGCGCGCCGCGTGCCGTTCTGGCTGGACACTCCGGACCGGCCGGCGGCACGCCCGCCGCTGGATGCGGACACCTCCTGCGAACTCGCCGTCGTGGGAGGTGGATTCAGCGGGTTGTGGGCGGCCGTGCTGGCCAAGGAGGCGAACCCCGACCGGGACGTGCTGCTGCTGGAGGGTGGCCGCCTGGCGTGGGCGGCGACCGGCCGCAACGGCGGCTTCTGCGCCGCCAGCCTCACCCACGGTCACGACAACGGCGTCAGCCGGTTCGGCGAGGCGGCGCAGACCGAGCTGGACCGGCTCGGGATGCGCAACCTCGACCAGATCGAGGAGACCGTGGCCCGCTACGGCATCGACTGCCACTTCGAACGCACCGGCGAGGTCGACGTCGCGACCGAGGACTACCAATTGCCCGACCCGGCAACGGTTTCCGACGGGGACTACCTGGACCGGGAGGCGGTGCGCGCGGAGCTGGACTCGCCCACCTTCCGCGGCGGTGTCTGGGACAGGGACGGCGTCGCGATGCTCGACCCCGCGCGGCTCGCCTGGGGGCTGGCGGATGTCGCCGAGCAGTTGGGCGTGCGGATCGTGGAGCACACGCCGGTGCGCGAGCTGCGCAGAACCGACGCCGCCATCGAGCTGCGCACCGATCACGGCACGGTGCGCGCGGAGCGAGTCGCGTTGGCCACCAACGTGTTTCCGTCGCTGCTGCGCCGGCTACGGCTGCATTGCGTGCCCGTTTACGACCACGTGCTGATGACCGAGCCGCTGACCGACCAGCAGCTGTCGGCGATCGGCTGGCGGCACCGCCAGGGGTTCGGTGACAGCGGCAACCAGTTCCACTACTACCGGCTCACCGCCGACAACCGGATCCTCTGGGGCGGGTATGACGCGGTCTATCACTACGGCCGCCGGATGAAACCCGCGTATGACGACCGGCCGGAGACCTACCGGAAGCTCGCCGAGCACTTCGACACGACGTTCCCGCAGCTGGCCGGCATCGGCTTCAGTCACCGGTGGGGTGGCGCGATCGACACGTGCACCCGGTTCTGTGCCTTCTTCGGGGCGGCATACGACCACCGGGTGGCCTACGCGCTCGGCTACACCGGGCTCGGTGTCGGTGCCAGCCGTTTCGGTGCGCAGGTGATGCTCGACCTGCTCGATGGCCTTGACACCGAGCGCACCCGCACGCCACTGGTGCGCACCAAGCCGCTGCCCTTCCCACCGGAGCCGTTCGCCTTCCTCGGCATCGAGGCGACGCGCCGGTCGCTGGCGCACGCCGACGACCACGAAGGACGCCGCAATCTGTGGCTGCGAGCCTTGGACCGGGTAGGGCTCGGTTTCGACTCCTGAGGTTCGACTGCTGAGGACCGAATACCGGTGCTGCGGCACGGCGCGACGGCCGCCTCCTCACCGTCGGCGGCGCGCCGGCTGAGATTTTCGGCTGAGATTTTCACGGTGAAGGGCGTGTGGCGCAGCGCCGGGGCGGGTACGGCGGCGTCAGGTGAGGCGCTGGCCCTGGGACGGTCACTCGCTCAGAGCCGGTCAGTCCAGGACGAGGGCTGACCGGCTCGCCCCCTCGCGGACGGGCCGGCCTGCCCGCCCGCGGCGGCCGTCTGCGTCCGGTCCGGCGCGTCGGTTCGGCACGTTGGTTCGGCACGTCATACCGCCGCGTCCGCGGCGCGCCATACCGCTTCGCCCCCGGCGAATTCCCTGTTGATTCCAGCTGTTCGCGAGTGATCTGCGACGTGTCGCCGGGTACCGGTTCAGCACCATTCCGCTTCCGGAGGCGTGCGCCGCCGGTGGCTCGCAGAGGAAGTGAACCGGCATGGTGCAGCGCACTCGCAGGCTGTGGGAGATGTTTCAGGGCGACCCGACGTTCATGCGCCGGGTGAACGGGTGGTTGGCGGTCTGCTGGATCGTGATGATCCCGGTCTCGTTGGTCATGGGCTGGCTCAGCTCGGTGGTCTACATGTCGGCGCTGTCACTGTGGGCGCTCGTCTCGGGGCACTGGTCGGCGTGGCAGGCCGCCCGGACCGAGGTCCAGCAGCGCGAGGCCGAGCGAGCCAAGGCGCAGGAGGACCTGGCCGGCGACGTGGTGCGACGGATCACCGAGAAGACCGATGTCTCACCGCAAGAGCCACCCGCTCCGGTCGGCTGACTCACCTGTTCACGGGGAGCGTCCACCCGCCGGATCCGCCGTTGTCGCACGGCGCACGATCTCGTCGACGACGGCACTCAACGGTGCGGTGGCGTCGATCGAGATACCCTGCTCCGGGCGATCCTCCTGGCTCCGATGCAGCCGCACCACCAGGTCGCGCTCACCTGACCGCCCGCCGAACTCGTCCGCAGGTCGCTTGTCGAGTCGTTCGTGCAGGGTGTCCAGGTCGATGTCCAGGACGAACACGGCGTCGAAGAGATCGATGAACATGGAGCGGTTACGGGAGCCCCCGCAGAAGAACGTGTATCGCTCGGACCGGTCGGCAACCAGGGCTCGCACCTGCGGTACGCGCCAGAGATGGTGCCAGTGGGACGGTACATCAGTCGGCTCGCCGGTCGCCGGATCACCTTGGTAGGCAAGGTCGGTGTCGCCGTTGAGGGCGTGGTAGCCGCGGCGCCGCAACTCCATGCAGACGGAGGTCTTGCCCGCCCCGGAGACGCCTTCGATCAGGAAGTTGTGCACACCCACTGATCGACCGTAGCCGCTGCGCGGGCCGCCGCCTGTCATGCGTCGGATGTCAGGGCCGCCTGTACCGAACTCTCCCCAGGGCAGGCTTTGGCACGGTCCGTGCTGCGACGCTGACGCCACCAAACCCGCCGGCCAGCCCCTACTCGGACGCGCCTTACTCTGGTGCGGTCTCGTCGATGCCGTGGCGTCGGGCGAAGCTGAGAAGGCAGCGACTGGCGGTCACGGCGACCGCGCCGGCGAGCAGCCGACTGTGCCGATCGTGGAACTTGCTGCCGTCCACCGCCTCGATCAACTGGTCGACGGCGTGCTGGGCGGAGCGAGTTCGCTCGGTGCCGGGTGCCGTCTCCAGCGGGTGGTCGAACATGTCGGCCAAGGTGACCAGGGTGCTACCGGCCATTCGCCCCAGGTCACTGTCGAGGAACGGGTGCGTGTCGCTGTCGAACTCGGTCAGCATGATGCCGAGGTCCTCCACCAAGAAGCTGCAGCGTTCCAGAGCGGTCGCGAGAGCCAACAGGTCTCGCTGTGAACCGGACCACCGTCGAGACCGGATGTTGCCGCGCCGGGCCCGTTTCGCCGCCGTCTGTAGTGCGCGGACGTTGGCGCGGGGATCCTCCAGCCCGGTGAGGGATTCCTGCCATCGGTCCGAGTGCGGCCCGTCGCCGTCGCGCAGTAGGGCGGCCATCTGACGCAGCTGGCCCACCACCGTGAGCCGAAGATCTCGCACCGCGGCGCGCAGGTCGTACAACGACAGTGAGGGAAAGATCAGGATGTTCGCCGCGATCCCCACGATCGCGCCCAACGGCAGCGCGACGAGGTATCCGGAGACGTAACTCTCGGTGTTCGGCTGGCTGGCGGTCAGCACGAACAGGGCCGCCAGCGGCAACCAGCTGCGCTGCTCGCCGAACCAGGCCAGCCCACCGACGGCCGTGCCGACTCCGACGACACCGGCCACACTGAACGCGTCGGGCCAGGCGATCACCATGGTCAGCAGAGCGAGGCCGACACCGACCAGCACGGCGCTGACCGCCTTGAGTGCCTGCCACACGGAATCCGCTACGGCCGGATACATCACGGTAATCGCGCCCAGCGGTGCGTAGTACGCGTGCTGGTCCAGCGGCGTGGGCAGCAGGTTGGCCAGCGCGTAGGCCACCCCCGCGGCCAGACCGGTCTTGCCGGTCTGCGCGACCAGGGGGTGGTGCCGCCAGCCCGTCACCTGGGCGGCGTTGCTGTCGCGTTCGGCATAGCGTTGCAGGGCGTCCTCGTCCACCGCAGCGGGTTACCCGCAACCGGGTGGCCTCACCCGTCGCGGGCCGGAGCCGCTGACGGCAGGAACCTCACATCGCTTCCTTGATGCCCTGCTTGAGCAGCCAGACATTGGCCGGCCAGGCGGTGAAGAAGCCGATGACCATGCCGATCTGCATCAGGAACCAGTAGACCGGTGAGCTGGGTTCGAGGTGCGGCGCGGGGAAGAAGACGTAGTACGTCAGTGCCATCCAGCCGAACAGACCCACCTCGAAGGCAGTCAGTGACAGCAGGTCTGCTTTGGCCGCTTCCTTGAGGCCCTTGGCGATGCCGAGGCCGCGCATCGGCGCGATCGCGAAGAACTGGAAAGCGACGCCGAGGATGATGGCGGCCACGTAGTCACCGACGAACATGGCGAACAGCGTCTGCCCCGCGATCGTGGCACCGACCGCGAAGAGGGCGAACTCGGCGATGATGTCGCCGAGCGTGCAACCCGCACCGCAATGGCTCACCCCGACGGCGACCGAGGCCCAGCGCGGTTTCTCCGGTGCCCCGGCGCGATGACGCTCGGTCTGCCAGCGACGACTCATCGGGCGCCCGAACCGGTGATAGGACCAGATGGCGACCGGCAGGAAGTACAACCCGCTGATCGGCCAGACGGCCTCCATGACCGGCATCGGCTGCCGGTACCGGCGGAGCAGGATGTCGCCGGCGATGTACGCGGCGGACAGCACGCCCGCTGCCAGTCCGCACCACGACAGGACGATCAACCACGGGGGCGGCATGCTCAGGCTCCGTCGGTGGGTATGCCCGGGTCGGCGGCGCTGGTGCGTTGAGCGGTGACCGGATCGCCGTCGAAGAGCGGCCGGATGTCGTCTTGCCGGTCCGGGCGTACCAGCACGGTGATCTGGTCGCCCACATCGAGCCGGACCGCTCCGAGACCCAGCAGCATCGCGTCCGCGCGACGAACCGCCACCACGATCACGCCGTCCGGCAGGATCTGCTCGTCCAGGCGGCGTCCCACCAGCGCAGAGCCGGCACCGACCTGGACGTCCTGGATGCCGGCGCTGGATGCCACGCGGGACATCCGGTGCGCATCCGCGCGGAGCATGCGGTGATAGGCGCGCACGACATCGCTGAAGGCGACGATGCCGCGCACATGGCGCTGGTCGTCCAGCACTGTCAGCCAATGCACGGTCGCCGGCAGCGCGTCGACCGCCTGATCCAAGGTGGCCGCGGTCTCCACCGACGGTGCGGTCGCATCGATCCGGCGCCGGATGGCGCCGCCCGGGTCCTTGGCTGCCGGCGCGCGCAGCTCGGCGAGGGTCACCGTGCCGAGGAAGCGCTCCTGGACATCGACCACGGGTGCACCGGGGATCCCTGCCGCGGACAGACGCTCCACAGCGTCCGTGAGGTGATCGTTCTCGTGCAGCACCAGACGTGGTGTCGCCATCGCATCGGCGACCGGCACGCGGGCCAGCAGCGGTAGACCCTGCCGGAGCCGGGCGGCGATGGCTTCGTCGCGATTGGTCAGCTGGGACCGGTAGATCGTTTTGTCGAAGTGCCGCACGATCAGGTAGGCGATCCCGACCGCCACCATGGCGGGGGCCAGGATGACCAGGTTCCCGGTCATCTCCGCGACCATCAGCATGATTGCCAGCGGTGCCCGGGCGATGCTGCCGAAACACGCCATCATGCCGACGATGACGAACGGTGCCGGGCTGTGTGGCACGCCCGGGGCGAAGGTCTCCAGCACCCGCCATACGGCGGCTCCGGTGAACGCGCCGATCACCATGCCGGGTCCGAAGATGCCGCCGGATCCGCCGGACCCGATCGATAGCGCGGTGGTGGCGATCCGGGCCAGCGGCAGTAACAGGATGGTCCACAGCGGTATGCCGAGCAGCCCCTGCCGGGTCAGGGAGATCTGGACCCAGCCGTAGCCGGTGCCGAGCACCTGCGGGATCGCCAGGGCGATCAGCCCCACTGCCAAGCCGCCGACGGCCGGCTTGACGATCGTGTTGCCGGGCAGCCGCTTCACGAAATCGGCGAAGCCGTAGAAGGTCGTGCTGTACGTCAGCCCGACCAGCCCTGCCACGACACCGATGACAGCGAACCAGACCAGCTGGACGGGATGGTCGAACCGGTATCCCGCCGCGGCATACCCGAACATCGGCGTGAATCCTTCGGCGAAACCGAACACCGTGTACGCCACGATCGAGGTGACCAGGCCCGGCACCAGCGCCTCGACCTCGAAGTCGTCCTTATAGACGATGTCCGCCGCAAGCACCGCGCCACCGAGCGGTGCGCCGAAGATGGCGCCGATGCCTGACCCGATCCCGACCGACACGGCGATCCGGCCGTCCTCGGCGGTCAGGTCCAGGGTGCGGGCCAGCAGAGAACCGAATCCGGCGGAGATCTGTGCGGTTGGGCCTTCGCGGCCACCGGATCCACCGGAGCCGATGGTCAGCGCCGAGGTGATGATCTTGACCAGGACGGCCCGGCTGCGGATCATGCGGGGGTTGCGGTGTACGGCGTCGATCGCCGCATCCGTGCCGTGCCCCTCGGCTTCAGGGGCGAACTTGGTCACCAGCAGGCCCGACAGCAGCCCACCGAGCGCCACGACGAGCGGGATGGCCCACCACCGGCTGAAGTGCCCGTCGCCGGTCGCGCCCCCTTCGGCGGCGGGACTGGGCACGGTGTATCCGCCGATGTCCTCCAGCAGCAGATGCCCGGCCGCCTGCAATGCCAGGTAAAACACGATCGCGCCCGCTCCGGCGATGACACCGATCACCGCTCCGAGCACGACCCATTTCTGCAGGTAGCTGCTGCGACGTACCCAACCGCCGGCGGCGGCGCCGGCGGAGCGCAGTTGCGTCTGGACGATCGTCACCGCGCACCGCCGTGCTGCCGCGCGTCCGCGCGCGTGCGGTCACTTCCGTGGGCGGCCTGCACCAGGAGGCCCAGTGCGCTCGCGAGTTCGGCCTGTGCCTGCGCCGGGATGCTCTGCAGCAGCCGGTTGATCTCCCGTTTGCGCTGCCGCGTGCTCTGCTCGATCAGAGCACGTCCCTCCGGCCGCAGCGTCAGGGTCATCTGACGCCGGTTGCTGCTGTCCACGACGCGATCGACCAGCTGTTTGGCGACCAGCCGGTCACACATGCGCGTCGCCGTCGACGGCACCACGCCGAGTGCGTCGGCCAGCTGCGCGACCGTCATCGCGTCATGGATGTCGATCAGCACCAGCGCCCGAAACTGGGGCAGCGTGACCTCGGGCTCCAGGTTGGCCAGCGCCCCCGCGGCAACGGCGACGAAAACCCGGTTGGCCGCGAGCACTGCGTCGACGATGTCGGCCTGGCCGGCCAGCACACTGGCTGCGTCGTCGCCTGCCAGTTCCGCGACGATGGACTCGGATGTCGTACCAACCTCATCAGTCATGCCGCACAGCATAGAGCAACTGTTGCAGCATGCATCTATCGTCACTCCGCGGGGGCTGGATACGCACTCAGGCGAGCGTGCAACCCTTGCTGCATGCATCGATTGCATACAGCACTGATCGGCTCTCTCGTTCTGCTCACCCTCACGGCCTGTTCCGCGGGCTCCGGGGCGTCCACCCAGGCCGCGGCATCCAGTTCGTCGAGCACGGACGGCATCGGCACCCCGCTGAACTCGCCCGTGCCGAAGTCGGTCCGGGATCTCACCTTCACCACCAGCGACGGCACCAGGACGAGTCTGGCCGACTTGAGCGGACGCATCGTCGTCCTGTCGGACGTGATGACGTTGTGCCAGGAGACGTGTCCCCTGGACACTGCGACGCTGGTGCAGACCGCGCGGGCGGAGGCTCGTCATACCTCAGCCGAACCTCCGGTGTTCGTCTCGCTGACGGTGGACCCGGGCCGAGACACGCGCGACCAGCTGCAGGCGTACCGGAGCCTGTTCACCGACCCACCACGGGACTGGCAGGCGTGGACGGGCAGCGCCAAGAACGTGAACGCGCTCTGGGACTACCTGGGCGTATGGCGCAAACGTGTCGCCGACGACCCCGGGCCGGCACCACACAACTGGCGCACCGGCGCGAAGCTGACCTACGACGTGCAGCACTCCGACGAAGTCTTCTTCTTCGACGCTGCAGGACGTGAGCGCTTCGTGCTCGAAGGTGTTCCGTACGCATCCGCCGGCAGCGTTCCGAGCACGCTGCGGTCGTTCATGAGCGCTGAAGGCCGGAAGAATCTTCAGCACCCAGCAGCCACCGCGTGGACCAAGGCTCAGGCGGAGACCGTGATCAGCTCGTTGCGGCAGCGATGAGGCACACACCGCACAGCGCCATGTTCGACGTGACCGGGCCGATGTGGATGCCGACCGCGCCGCCGACCTGGCCCCGCTTCCTGGCGTGGCATCCGCAGCCCGTGCCGATCCTCGTCGTGCTGGCCGCGCTGGCAGCAGTGCTCTACGGCTGGGGAGTCGTGCGGCTGACGCGACGGGGGGACGGCTGGCCGGTCGGGCGGACGATCTGGTTCGGCTGCGGCATCGCGTCCTTCGTGTTCATGGTCGCCACCGGCATCAACGGCTATGGGATGGAGCTGTTCAGCGTGCACATGGTGCAGCACATGACGCTGAGCATGGTGACGCCGATCCCCCTGCTGCTGGGCCGACCCACCACGCTGGCGCTGCGGGCGATACCCGCCGCCTCCCGCTCCCATCGATGCCTGGTGCGGGCACTCAACAGCCGCGTCGCAGCGATCATCACGGCCCCGGCTTTCACCATCCCGCTGTTCATCCTCACCCTTTACGGACTGTATTTCACGCCGATCATCGATTGGCTGATGAGTAACTGGCTCGGACACGATGTGATGCTCGTGCATTTCGTGCTGACCGGTTACCTGCTCTTCTGGCCGATCCTCGCGCTGGATCCGTCCCCGCATCGGCAGGGTCCGGCGATCAGATTGCTGGAGGCATTCCTGCCGGTGCCGTTCCACGCCTTCTTCGGCGTCATCGTCATGGGTATGACGACGTTGCTCACCACGTGTTTCGCGGACCCGCCGAGCGCGTGGCACCTGTCACCGGTCCACGATCAGCAGGTGGGCGGGGGACTGGCGTGGGGCTTCACCGAATTGCCGAACCTCGCGCTGGTGCTCGCTCTCGCCGCGACCTGGGCCGCCAGCAGCCGACGCGCCGCGCGGCGCCACGACCGCGCAGAGGACCGGACCGCGGATGCCGAGTTGCGCGCGTACAACCAGTGGCTGCACAGCCTGCGCTGAGCTGACATCAGCTGCACCAGCGGGCTCGGTTGTCACAGCTCGACAACGGGGACCACACCGGGACCACCTGTTACTCACGTACCACGTAGGCTGCGCGAGTGACAGTCGCGGTGGGGTCGATGAGCGCGCAGGGCGTCCTGGATGCCCGGGGTGACGTCTTCGATGCGATCCTGGGCCTCGACGGTGACCTGCTGCAGCACCAATTGCTCTGCCACCAGCAGCGGTACGGCAACGACTCACTGGTGGCCGATGTCCTGATTCCCGTGCTGCGTCACGTCGGCGACATGTGGGAAAGCGGCAAGCTCGGTGTGCTGCACGAGCATCACGCCTCCGGGATCATTCGCTCGGTCGTCGGATCTTTTCGTCGGCCGTCCTTCACGGCGAATTCCTCGACGTCCGTGCTGTTGGCGTGCCCTCCCGGGGAATTGCACGATCTGCCGATCCACCTGTTCTCGTTGATGCTGTTGGATCGGGGTCTCGCTCCGGTTGTGCTGGGAGCGAACACACCCTGGAAGGCTCTGGCCGCCGCCGCACGCTCCAACGACTGCGCCGTGTGTGTGTTGTCGGGAATCAATCCACGCCGGATCAGCCGGGTCGCCACCGTGCTGACCACTTTGAATGCCGCGACGCCGCTGTTCCTCGCCGGTCCGCTGAAGGCCTGTCACATCGACGGCATCGGAATGTTGTCCGACGATTGGCGACATGCGGCCGCGGCGATCACCGCGGTTGCTGCTCACGGGATCCAGCACGGTGTCACCTCCGAAGCGCCGAGTTCGGCCGGCTAGCGGCTCCGGACGTCCGTTCCGAATCCCGGATGCGGACAGACCTCAGAAGATCTGTTCGACCTCCCGAGACAGCCGGCCCGGCCTTCCGGTCCGTGGACGTCAGACCCTCGCGCTGTCGCCGCCGGTGGACACCCACGACCCCAGCGGCTCGTCCGGCTGGTCCTCGTCCGACTCCTGCACGTCGCACACCTCGAAGCCGCGGGCCCGGTAGTTCGCCAGTGCGACCGGACCGTCGAGGGAGCAGGTGTGCACCCAGACCCGGCGGACGGCCGGCAGGCCGCTGCGTTCAGGGATCGTCCACGCGGCTTCGATGCCGCGGGCGAGCAGACGGCCGCCGAGGCCGCGCCCGATCGCTTGCTCGACGAGGCCGAAGTAGCGGATCTCCACGTGCAGGCCGTCGTCCTGCGGCACCGGTTGCAGGTGGAGGTAGCCGAGCGGCACGCCCTCGCCATACAGAATCCAGAACTCGGTGCCGGGCACCGACAGCTCGTCCACCCACTGCTGCCGCGACCAGCCCAGTCGATCGGTCCAGCGCCACGGTCCGCCGACGAGTCCGTAGAGGAACCGGGCGTATTCGGGTGACACCTCCGCCGCGCGGTCCAGCCGCACGTCGTCGGGCAGTGCCGGCGCGGCATCGGGTGGTGCCTGGAGCATCTGCAGGGTGGTGGTCGTGACCCTCATGGGCGTTCCTCTCGTGCGTTCAGGTCACCATCCTGGGGCACCGGGTGCGGCGGCCGCCCGGCGGCGTCGGCGAGCTACGGCTGTCCCGGCGTCAGCGCTCGCATCCGCGCGTCGAGCTCGCGGCGATAGAAGTCGAGGAAGCCGTCCGGGTCGGGCCCGGCGTTCTGCATCACCAGGTGGTCGAACCCGGCGTCCACGAACGGCTGGGCGACGTCGACATACCGCTGCGGATCGGGGCCGCAGGCGAACTGGCCCAGGACGTCCTCCTCGCGCACCGTCGTGGTGGCGGCGGCGAAGTTCGCCGGGTTGGGCAGCTCGCTCATCACCTTCCAGCCGGTCAGCGCCCATCGTGTCGTGTCCAGGACGGCCTGCGCGGCGGTGTGCTCGTCGGCCGCCCACGCCATCGGCACCTCCGCATATCGGGGCCCGGATCCGCCTGCGGCGGCATACTTCTCGACGATCGAAGCCTTGGGTTCGGTCGCGAACAGGCCGTCCCCCCACTCCGCCGCGATGCGCGCGGACGCGCCCCCGCTGGCCGCGACGGCGATCACCGGCAGCTCGTCGGGCAGGTCGAAGACCCGGGCGTCGGCCAGGCTCAGATGCTTGCCCTCGTAGGACTGGTAGCCGCCCTGCCAGAGCAGGTGGATGATCTCCAGCGCCTCGCGCAACCGTTCGTGCCGTGGCGCGACCGTGTCGGGGAACCCTTGTCCCACCACGTGTTCGTTGAGTCGTTCGCCGGCGCCGACGCCCAGGGTGAAGCGGCCGTCGGAGAGCAGCGCGAGCGTCGCCGCCGCCTGCGCGATGATCGCCGGGTGGTAACGCATCGTCGGACAGGTGACCCCGGTCGCGAGTCCGATCCGATCGGTCTGCGCGGCGATCGCCCCGAACGTCGTCCAGGCGAACGGCGAATGCCCCTGGTTGTCCAGCCACGGGTGGAAGTGATCGCTCATCTCCACGAAGTCGAAACCGGCCTGCTCGGCCAGCACGGCCTGGCGGACCAGCTCGGCGGGGCCGAACGCCTCTGCCGCGAGTTTGTAGCCGATCTTCATCCGGTGCTCCACTCCTCGGTATGCCGTCCGGCTGCACCTACCCGCCGGCATACCGGGCAAACAGCGCCGGTCAGGAGCCGGTGACCGCGTCGCTGGCCTGCCCGGGGTCGATGCCCGCGAAGACGATCGTGTCGTGCGCGACCTGCCGCAGCGACCACGCGACCGCCCGCGCAGCCTCCGGCGCGTCGGCCGGCAGCTGCCGGGTGCCCCGAGCGATCCGCACGGCCCGGTCGGCGGCGTCCTGGCGCACGTCGCGGTCCGACGGCGCGGCGGCCAGGCCCTGCAACACGTCACCCAGCTGCCCGATCGCCGGCCGCAGTGACTGCAGCTCGGTGTCGTCGGCGGCGATGATCGCCCGGGTCAACGCCAGGCAGCTGCTGCCCAGCAGGTCCAGCTGACCGGCGTTCTCCTCCTCGCGCACGATCGGCCCCCGGCGCACCCACCACCGCGGGGTACGCCGCGCCGTGTGTAGCGTCAGCTGCCGCGTTTTGCCCAACTCGGTCAGCCGGTCCCGCACGCTGCGCAACTGCTCGACCGCCCGGTCCGCCGGTGTGTCGTCGCCGTGTTCGATGGCGGCGCCGGCCAGGTGCAGCGCCTGCGCCATACCGGCGAGCGCAGCGGATTCGTCCTGGTGCAACAGCTTCAGCGGCGCGGCCGGGAAGAGCAGCTGACTGATCACCAGCGCCACCCCGCCTCCGATCAGGGCGTCGATCAACCGTGCCGGACCGACGCCGGGGGAGTTCGTCGCGACGGTGAGTATGGCGCTCGCCGCCGACTGCGCGATCACCATCCGCGCCGCGCCCAGGACCAGGGCGAGCAGCATGGACACAACCGTGGCGACCGCCAGAGTGACGTAACCGGCACCCATTGCCTCGACGGCGCCCTCGGCGACGACGATGCCGAGGATCACCCCGAGCAACAGCCGCACCGCGTTGGTGCCGCGCTCGCCGCGATGGGTGTTGAGGGCGACGACCGCGGCGATCGGGGCGAAGAACGGCTGGTGATGCTGCACCAGATGCCGCGCGATCACCCACGACACGGTCGCCGCGAAAGTGCCCTGTATGACGGGCCAGCCCCCGGTGCGCACGCGCTGCCAGGCGTCGCCGGTCGCACCCGCGACCAGCCGCCGCCAGTGCACGAGGTCAGCCGGCAGCGGCCCCCGGCGGCTCAAGACGACGACGCGGCCGCGGCCTCCTGCGAAGCGCCTTCCCGGCCGAAGCGCTGCTGCAGGTCGTCGTCGATCTCCGGGAACTCCCGGCCCTTGGTCTCCGGCACCCACTTGGCGATGAAGAAGAGCGCGAACAGGCAGATCACCGCGAAGCACCAGAACGTCTGGCCCAGCCCGATGGTGGTCACCACGGTCAGGAAGATCTGGCTGACGATGAGGTTGGACACCCAGTTGACCGCCGTCGCGGCGCTGGAGCCGGTGGCGCTCGCATTGGGCGGGAAGATCTCACCGATCAGCACCCAGAAGAGCGGCCCCATGCCGACGGCGAAGCCGGCGATGTAGAGCACCATGAAGACCAGCGACAGCAGCGAACTCCACGAGGCTACGAACGACAGGCCCATGATGACCAGGGTCACCAGCATGACGGCCATCGAGAAGAGCAGCAGCTTGCGCCGGCCCACCCGGCCGACGATCCACAGCGAGACGACGGTCATCACCAGGTTGATGACGCCGACGGCCACCGAGTAGTAGATCGAGTTGGAGGCGGTCAGGCCGGTCTTCTCCATGATCGTGGGGGCGTAGTAGATGATCGTGTTGATCCCGCCGAACTGCTGCAACGCGGCCAGCACCACGCCGACGATGAGTGCGGGGCGAACCGCGTGCTGGAAGAGCCCGCGCCAGCCGACCTGCTCGTCGCTGCTCTGCTCATCCTCCAACTCCTGCTGACGCGCCCGCAGCAGTTGCTCGCCGCCGTCGTCGCCCATCATCCGCCGGTAGACCTTCTCGGCGTCGTCGGTGCGGTCGTGGGTCAGTAGCCACGACGGCGACTCCGGAATCAGCACCAGAGCACCGACGAGTATGACGACGGCGGGCACCGCACCCACGGCCAGCATGCCCCGCCAGCTCTGGATGCTGGAGAACGCCAGGTTGACCAGGTAGGCGACCATGATGCCGATGGTGATCATCAGCTGGTTGAGGGTCAGCACACGGCCGCGCACCTGCGCCGGCGCCAGCTCGCCCAGGTAGGTCGGCACGAGCGCGGACGCGCCGCCGACGGCCAGCCCGAGCACCACCCGGCCGACCAGCAGGATGGCGTAGTTGGTGGCGAACACCGCAACCGCGGTGCCGATCAGGAAGATCACGCCGACCATGCCGAGCACCTTGCGGCGGCCGAGGGCGTCGGCCACCCGGCCCTCGCCGAGCGCGCCGATCATCGCCCCGAGCAACAGCACGCTGACCACGGCGCCCTGCTCGGTCGAGGACAAATGGAAGTCGGTCTTGATGAACAGCAGCGCACCGGAGATCACGCCGGTGTCGTAGCCGAAGAGGAAGCCGCCGACGGCGATGATGAACGCCCAGGTCCAGATGCGCCGTGTGCCCGTGCCGGTCAGCTCAACGGCGTCATCGGGCTGCTGGCCCGAGGCCTTCTCGCCGGTGTTCTTCCCGGTGTTCCGCGCAGTGTTCTCCGCGGCGTGGTCCGCAGTGTTCTCCGAGGACGACATGTCATCCCTCCATCCGCGTGACGAACCGGTCCGGAGTGAGCGGCAGGTCACGCACCCGGATCCCGGTCGCGTGATGGGCGGCGTTCGCGATGGCGGCGGCCGCGCCGACGATGCCGATCTCGCCGATGCCGCGCGCGCCCATCGGGTTGGTGTGCGGGTCCGATTCGTCCAGCCAGACCGCCTCGATGTCGCCCACGTCGGCGTGGGCGGCGATGTGGTACTCCGCGAAGTCGTGGTTGACGATGTGCCCGAAGCGCGGGTCCATCACGCTGTGCTCGAACAATGCCATCGACAGGCCCATCGTCATACCGCCGACCAGTTGGGAGCGGGCGGTGCGCGGGTTGATGATCCGCCCGACCGAGAAGACGCCCAGCATGCGCGGCACCCGCACCTCACCGGTGTCCTGGTGCACGCGCACCTCGGCGAACTGTGCGCCGAAGGAATGCGGCGCGAACTCTTCTGCCGCAGGGTTCTCCGGCGTCTCGGCCTCGGCGCTGGCACCCTCGGAGGGGCTGTCCCCGTGCTGGGCGCGAAACTCCTCGGCCGCCGCGACGATCGTCGAACCCCACGAGCTGATGCCGGACGAACCGCCCTCGACCGTGGCGGTCGGCAGGTCGGTGTCGCCGATCTCGAGCAGCACGTGCTCGGCCGGGCAGTGCAGCGCGTCGGCGGCGATCTGGGTCAGCGCGGTCCAGGTGCCGGTGCCGATGTCCGCGGCGCCGATCTGGACGACATACGCGCCATCGGTGTGTCGGATCAGCACCCGGCTGCCCGGCATGGTGTTGGCCGGGTAGGTCGAGCTGGCGACGCCGGTGCCGACCAGCCACTCGCCCTCCCGCCGTATCCCGGGGCGCGGATCACGGTCGGCCCAGCCGAACCGCCGGGCACCCTCGCGCAGGCAGCCGGCCAGGTCGCGGTGGGTGAATGGTTTGCCGGTGTCCGGGTCGGTGTCGGTGTCGTTGCGCAGCCGCACCTCGATCGGGTCGATGCCGCACGCCTCGGCCAACTCGTCCATGGCGACCTCGGGGCCGAACATGCCCGGGCACTCACCGGGGGCGCGCATCCAGAAGGGGATCGGCACGTCCAGCCGGGCGTAGCGGTGCGTGGTGAGCCGGTTGGGTGCGGCATACATGGTGCGGCTGGGCAGCGCCGTCTGCTCGGTGAAACCGACCACGGTGCTGGTCTGGCCGATGGCCTCGTGGCTGAGTGCGGTGAGCCGGCCGTCGTCGCCGGCGCCGAGCCGGACCCTGGAGATGGTCTCCGTGCGGTAGCCGACCAACTCGAACATCTGCCGTCGGGTGAGCGCGAGCTTCACCGCTCTGCCGGGCACCGCGTGCGCGGCGAGCGCAGCCAGCACTGCCGGCGAATGCGGTTTGCCCTTGGAGCCGAAACCGCCTCCGACGTATGGCGATACGACCCGCACGCTGCTCTCGTCGAGCCCGAAGAGCGGCGCGATGGAGGACCGCACCACGTGGACGCCCTGCGTGGAGGTGTGCAGCACGAGCCGCTCCCCGTCCCACTGCGCCGTCGTGGTGTGCGGCTCCATCGGATTGTTGTGCTCGGTCGGAGTGATGTAGGTGTGCTCGACGGTGACGGCGGCGCTCGCGAGAGCGGCATCCACGTCGCCTTCGCTGGTGTCGGTCTCGGCGTTGCCGTCCAGCTTCTCCGGGGCGATGAGGTCGTCACGGTCCGGGTCGAGCAGGGCGTCGTGCGGCTCCTCGTGGTAGCTGACCCGGATCAGGTCGGCAGCTTCGCCGGCGATCTCCGGGGAGACCGCGACGACCCCGGCGATGAGCTGTCCACGGAAGGCGATCTCGTCGGACTGCAGCACCAGCAGCTCGGGGTCGTCGATGTCCGTGAGTCGAAAAGCGTTGTCCGGCGTGATGATTGCCAGCACTCCGTCGACCTGTTCTGCGGCCGAGGTGTCGATTGCGGTGACGCGGCCCTTGGCGATGGTCGACTGCACGGGGTGCAGATAGGCCGGGTTCTCCACCGACTGGTCGTAGGCGTATGGCGCGGCGCCGGTGACCTTCAGGCGGCCGTCGATCCGCTCCAGCGGCGACCCGATCGAGGACGTGGTCATCACTGTGCACCTCCCTCGGCGGACACCAGGTCGTGCAGGGTGCGCACCATCGTGTTGTGCAGCATCGGGACCTTGAAAGCGTTGCCTTCCAATGGATCTGCCTCCTGCAGTGCGGCATCGGCGGCTGCCCGGAAGGTGTCCTCACCGGCTCGGGCGCCGCGCAGCACGTCCTCGGCACGGCGCGCGCGCCAGGGTTTGTGGGCGACGCCGCCGCAGGCGATGCGCACGTCGTCGATGGTGCCGTCCTCACGCAGGTCGAGCGCGGCAGCGACCGAGACCAGCGCGAATGCGAACGATGCCCGGTCGCGCACCTTCCGGTAGGTGGACCGGGCGGCGAAGCCGGTGGCCGGCAGGTCGACGGCGGTGACGAGTTCGCCGTGCTGCAGCACGGTGTCCTGCTGGGGTGCGTCACCGGGCAGCCGGTGAAAATCGTCGAGCGCGATGGTCCGCTCGCCGTCGGGGCCCTGCACGAGGACCGTCGCGTCGAGGCACAGCATCCCCACTGCCATGTCGGAGGGGTGTACGGCGATGCAGTGCGGCGACGCGCCGAAGATGGCCTGTTGGCGCTGGTAGCCCTCCAACGCCGAGCAACCAGAACCGGGTTCGCGTTTGTTGCACGGCGTGGTGACGTCCTGGAAGTAGACGCACCGGGTGCGCTGCAGCAGGTTGCCGGCGGTGGTCGCCAGGTTGCGCAACTGACCGGACGCTCCGGACAGCAGCGCGCGGGACAGGACCGGGAAGCGGCGTCGTACCCGCTCGTCCGCGGCCAAGTCGCTGTTGCGCACCGCGGCGCCGACCCGCAGGCCGCCGTCGGGCAGCTCCTCGATCGTGTCCAGCGGCAACCGGCTGACGTCGACCAGCAGCTCGGGCGCGGTGATGCCCAGGTGCAGGTGATCGACCAGGTTGGTGCCGCCGCCGAGGAACGTCGCGCGCGGGGCCTCCGCCACCGTCGCGATCGCGGTGTCGACGTCGTCGGCGCGGGCGTAGTCGAACGGCTTCATGCCCCGGCCGCCTGCCGGATCGCCGCAACGATGTTGACGTATGCCGCGCAGCGGCACAGGTTGCCGCTCATCCGCTCGCGGATCTCCTCCTCGTCGCAGGCGGGCCGGTCCGCAAGGTCCTCGGTCACGTAACTCGGCTGGCCGGACTGCAGTTCGTCCAGCATGCCGACGGCCGAACACACCTGTCCGGGTGTGCAGAAGCCGCACTGGAAGCCGTCCTGGTCCAGGAAGGCCTGCTGCATCGGGTGCAGCGTCCCGCCGTCCATGAGCCCCTGTGCCGTGACCACGTCGGCGCCGTCGTGGGCGACCGCCAGGGTCAGGCAGGAGGTCACGCGTCGGCCGTCGAGCAACACGGTGCAGACACCGCACTGGCCACGGTCACAGCCCTTCTTGGGCGCCGTCACATCCAGGTGATCGCGCAGCGCGTCGAGCAGGCTGGTGCGTGTGTCCACGGTCACCGAATGCTGCTCGTCGTCGACGGTCAAGGTGATCGGACACTCCATCGGGACTCCTCACGTGGCGGAAAGCTCGTGAGAACCGCTACCCCGGCGCGGGCGGTGCAAAACACGTGTCAGGTGCGGCCCGTCGCGCCCAGCGGGAACCACAGCTCATACCGGCCGGCCGGCAGCACCGCCTGGGAGTACTCGACCGGCCGACCGGCGCGCACGGAACGGCGCACCAGCCGGATCACCGTGCTGTCCTTGGGGATCTGCAGGATGAGCGCCTCGTCCGGGTGGGGTGTGCCGGCGGTGACCGCCTCCTCCCCGGAGTCCGGCGCGATGCCCTGCTCGGCCATCCACTGGAAGGTGCTGGCGGGCGGGTCACCGTGCAGGAGGCTGCGTGCGAGACGCATCGGGAACCACGCCTTCTCCAGCGCCAATGGTCGGCCGTCGCCCAGCCGCAGACGGGAGATGTATGCCGCTCCGGCGCCGGCACGCAACCGCAGGTGTTGTCGTGCCTCCAGGGGCGGCTCCGGGTCGCGCCGCCGGTCCAGCGTGCGCGTCGTCGGATTGAGGTGTGCCTTGTCGAGTTGCGCTGCGAAGGAACCCAATTGGACCCGTAGCGCGATCGGGGCAGGTTGCACGAAGGTGCCCTTGCCGCGCATGGCTCGCAGTCGCCCCTCGCGGGTCAGCGTTGCGATCGCTTCGCGCACCGTCATCCGGGCGACACCCCAGCGTTCGGCCAGCGCACGTTCGGTCGGCAGTGCGGCGCCGCTGTCCAGGTCGTCGATCAGGTCGCGCAGGTGCCGCTCGACCGCCGCGCGCTTGCCGCCGTCGACAGCCGCCGCGACCACCTCATGTGTCATTCGTCGACCGTAATCCAGGCACCCGCCGGGCTTGGCACTGCTCGGGCCCGGACGTGGCGTGGTCAGGAGCAGTAGAGCAGCCCGTGCTGCTCCTTGAGGGTCAGCACCCGATGGATGGCGTGGTTGACCTGCCAGGCGAAGGTGGAGCTGGCACTGACGCGGGCCCGGATCGCGGCCAGCATGGCCGGCACCTCGCTCGGTGCGCCGGTGAGCGCGATGTCGCCGCCTGCCGCGATGAACTTCACGGCCCGGTCGCCGACCGGAAGGTGTTGCGCGGCAACGGCACTCAACGAGTCACTGACGACGACTCCGTGGAAGCCGAGGTTGCCGCGCAGGATCGTCGTGATGATCCGCGAGGAGAACGCGGCCTGGTTGGCCGCGTCGATCTTGGGATACCAGGCGAGGCCGACCATCACCATCCCGGCGCCGGCGCCGATGCCGGCCCGGAACGGCGTCAGGTAAGAGTCGGTCGCCGTCGTCGTGTTGTCGGTGATGCCCGTGCTGGAGGTGTCGGTGTTGTTCGCGATGCGGCCGAGGCCGGGGAAGTGCTTGAGGGTGGCGATCTCGCCGCGCGAGTTGAGCCCGTGCACGATGTTGGTCACCGCACGCGACACGGTCGACGGCGTGTAGCCGTACTCCCGGTAGTAGTGGCCGATCGGCCCGTTCCGGGTGCCCAGCGACTGGGGCACCGTGTCGGTCACCGGCGCGAGCTCGACGTTGACGCCGACGTCGCGCAGCTGCTGCCCGACGGTGGCGCCGGTGCTGGTCTGGTGCGACGACGACCAGGTGCCCTGGGTGAGCGCGGTCGGGAGCCTGCTGAATCCGGTGCCGGTCAGCTGCTGCACATAGCCGCCCTCCTGGTCGGCCGCGATCAGCATCGGCACTCCGTCGGTGGCGGTGGCCGTCGCCCGCCGCTGCAGCCCGTCCGAGGTCTTCCCGACGGTGCCGTTGCCGCTCCAGCCCTCGAGATAGACGACGTTGCCGACGTGGTAGCCGGAGACGAGTCCGTGCACCGTGGTCTGGCCGGAGGTGGTCATCCCCACCATGATCAGCTGGCCGAGGCGCTGCGGCACCGTCATCTGGTCGTAGGTCTTGGTCACGCAGGCCGACCCGGTCACGCCGAAGCTGAGCAGCGCCTTCCAGCTGAGCATGTCCACCACCCCGGTGGCGTCCAGGTGCCGCGAACTCTGGAAGCGCCTGACCGCGCTCAGCGTCGCGTTGCCGAAGACGCCGTCCGCGCCGGACGACCCTACCGAGTAGCCGTGCTGGATCAGCAGTTGCTGGACCAGTTTCACGCAGCTGCCGGTCATGCCCGAGTAGGTCACCGGGTGTGACGGGCAACTGGCCAGTGCCGCCCGGCGAATGCCGCCGGCGTGCGACGGCGGCGCACCCGCGAGCGTCATACCGGCTGCCGCGACGGCGAACGTCGTGCCCAGCACCAGCGGTCGGCGTGTGCAGATCTTCATGACGTGACTCCTCCGGTGAGTGCTCCACCCAGAAGGACGTCCCAGCGCCACGCCAGGTTGTGGCCCGGCATGCAGGTGACACGCAGGCTCGCTTGCCACTGTGAAGTGGTGAAGGGTGTGTGGTGAGGCACCGCGATGTACCAACTCGCGGTGGGCCTTGCGGTCGGTGCGGCGCTGCTGATCGCGGTGGGCGCTGCGCTCCAGGCACGCACCGCGGTCGGCGTCCGGGACGCGGCGGACAGCCGGATCCGCTTCCTGCTCGGCCTCATCCGGCAGCCCGGCTGGCTCGCCGGTGCCGTCGCCGGGGTGTGCGGCGTGGGGGTGCACGTGGTCGCGCTCAGCCTCGGCCCGGTCAGCGCGATCCAGCCGGTCGGGACCGTGGGGCTGATCTTCGCCGTCGGCGCACGATCGGCGCTGGACCGCACCCGGCCCAGCGTGCGGGCGATGACCGGTGCCGGCGTCGTCATCGTCGGACTCGCCGCCTTCCTGGTCGTGCTCCCGGCCGGGGAGGGCAGCATCCAACTGCCGGCCCGTGAGGCGATCGGTATGGCGGTCATCGCGCTCGGCATCGCCGGCGGCTCGCTGGCCCTGCCGCGCGCCCGGGTCGGTGTCGACGTGCGTGCCGCCGCCGTGGCGGCCGGTGCCGGCGCGTCGTTCGGCGTCGCGGCGGCGGTGATCGGCGTCATCGGCCGCCGGTCGGCGCGCGACGTCGAGGCGGTGCTGGACTGGCCCACCGTGGTGGCGGTCGTGCTGCTGGTGGCCGGTGGCGTCGCACAGCAATATGCCTATGGGCTGGCCAGATTCGCCGAGGTGTATGCCGTGGTGCTGGTGGCTGACCCGTTCACCGCGGCCTTCACCGGCGTGGTCGTGCTGGGCGACCCCATCCCGGCCGAGCCGCTCCAGCTGGCCTGGCTCGCGCTCGCGGCCGCGCTCACCACGGCCGGCGTCGTCGTTCTGTCACGGGACCACCCGGGTCACACGCGGAACGCGCGGGTCGCGTGATGCGCATCCTGCTGGCGACCGACACCTACCCGCCCGATGTCAGCGGCAGCGCCGTCTTCGTCCGCCGGCTGGCCCGCGGCCTGGCCGGGCTCGGTCACGACGTGCATGTCGTCTGCTCGTCGGACAATGGACCGACCAAGCTGGTCGTCGACGACGCGGGCGTGCGGGTCCACCGCCTCTCCTCGCTGCCGTTGCTGATCCGGCCGCCGCTGCGCTTCGCCAACCCCTTGGGCACCCGGCGCCGGCTGGCCGAATTGATCGCCGACCTCCACCCGGACGTGCTGCATGCGCAGGACCACTTCACCATCGGCAGGGCGGCGATCCGCGCCGCCGCCGATCGTGGCATTCCGGTCGTCGCGACGAACCACTTCATGCCGGAGAACCTCACGCCATACGTCCCGGCGCCCTGCCGGCCGCTGCTGACCCGCGCCGCGTGGGCCGACTTCCGGCAGGTCTACCGGTGCGCCGACCGGCTCACAGCACCCACCCCGACCGCTGCCGCGCTGGTCCGGCGGCACGGTCTGCCGCAGCCGGTCGAGCCGATCTCCTGCGGTGTCGACGTCGACACGTTCCACCCGCGCGCGGTCGCCGGCGTGGCCCGCCGGGCCATCGGCGTCCCCGACGTACCGACCATCGGGTATGTCGGAAGGCTCGACGCCGACAAGCATCTCGCCGAACCGATCCGGGCGCTGTCCCGTCTCGGCGCCGGCCTGCCCGCGCAACTGGTGCTCGCCGGTTGCGGCGCGCGCCGGCGGGCCCTGGAGAAGTTCGCCGTCGACGCCGGCGTCGCAGACCGGGTGCACTTCCTCGGCTTCGTGCCCGATGAGGTCCTGCCGGAGGTGTATGCCGCCTTCGACGTCTTCTGCCTGCCCGGCATCGCCGAATTGCAGAGCATCGCCACCCTGGAGGCGCTGGCGACCGGATTGCCGGTCGTGCTGGCCGATGCCGTCGCGCTGCCGCATCTGGTGGAGCAGGGTGCCAACGGGCTGCTCTACCCGCCGGGGCACATCGACGAGCTGGCCAGAGCGTTCACCACCTTGCTGACCTGCGACCGGCGCGCGATGGGGGCGGTCAGTCGCCGGATCGCCGAGCGGCACGCCGCCGGCCGCACGGTGGCCAGGTTCGAGCAGATCTACCGGCGGCTGTTGCCCACCGCGGTTCAGCCGAGCGCACGATGAATGCCGTGACGTCGCGGACCGTGCCGCCGCGCCATACCGATCAGCGTCTCCTGCAACGCGTCGTCGGTGTCGTGCACCGAGCCGAGCATCCGGTAGCAGTGCGCATGGAGCTCGGCCCGGTGGCGTTCCACCAGGAGCGCGAAATCGGTTGCGTGGCGGCCGGATTCAGTCGGTGTCTTGCACCACCATCAGGGTGTGCCCGCTGGGGTCGCGGAACCAGAACATCGGCGGCACGGGGTCGCCCATCCGGGACACCTCGGCGTCCACGTCGACGCCGGCCGCGAGCATGTCGGCGTGCGCGGCGTCGATGTCACCGGTGGTGAGGGTGATCCCGGTCTGCGCCGGCTCGACGGTGGAACCCTCCGGTGGCGGGGCGAGCGCGATGCCCGTCGACCCTTCCGGCGGATACATCTCGATCCACCGGTAGCCGCCGCCGAAGGGCGTGTCGGTGCGCTTCTCGAAACCGATCGACTCGTAGAACGTCACGGCCTCGTCCTGCTTCGGTGTCGTCAGGCAGACGAGGCTGATGCCGCGCAGTGCGGTGTTCGTGGTGGGCATGGGGACCTCCTTGTGCAGAAACATGCTGGCACCACCTGCGGCTCCTGTCACCGGCACAACCCATCGAAGCGCCCCGGCGACTTCGGCTGCGATGCTCGGCATCACCACCGTCTGTGGCAGGCTGGAACGTCACTGTGAAAGGGGCCTCGCCCCCGACCCCGTCGGTGGCACGCCACGAAGGAGCAGGAGCCGAGGGCCGATGAAGCATCTGGATGACGACCCGCTGGTGATGTTCGCCGAGATCACCCGGCACCTGGCCAGTCAACCCACCGAGCAGGCGGTGCTGGACCAGGTCGTGGCGCTGGCCCTCGAGGTCCTGCCCGGCTGCGACGACGCCGGGATCATGCTGCTCACCGACAAGCGGGACGTCGAGACCGCCGCGGCGTCCGGGCAACGGGTCAAGGACTCCGACGCCGCCCAGGCACGCGTGGGTGAGGGCCCGTGCTTCGACGCGGCGGTGGATCTGCACGACACCAATCAGTCGTTCCGGTGCCGGGACACCAGCACGGAGACGCGCTGGCCCGCCTATCTGCCGACGGCTCGGGCCCTGGGCGTGGGCAGCATGCTGGGATTCCAGCTGTTCCACCACGAGCGGACGTTCGGCGCGTTGGACCTCTACAGCGACCGGCCGGGGGCGTTCGATGCCGACACCGAGCGTCTCGGCTGGGTGCTGGCCTCGCACGCCGCCGTCGCGTTGATCGCCGCCCGGACCGACGCACAGATGCACGGCGCGCTGCAGAACTCGCGGATGATCGGTCAGGCGATCGGGATGATCCGGGAGCGGTATGCGATGCCCGAGGACCAGGCGCTCGCCGTACTGCGGCGACTGTCCCAGGACAGCAACCGGAAACTCAAGGACGTCGCCGAGGTCCTCGTGTCCACCGGCCAGCTGCCGGACGCCACGGGCTGAGCCGACCGGGTCGGGGGTGTGTCGAAAGTCTGCCCTGGGGAGAGTTTGGTACGGGTGTCGGGCCCCGGGTGTGCCGGAAGTCTGCCTTGGGGAGGGTTTGGTACGGCGTCGGCCGGCATACCTGGTCGTTTCTCGACCCTGGGGAGGGTTTGGTACGGGTGTCGGGGTCGGGACGGCGTCGGCCGGCATACCTGGTCGTTTCTCGACCCTGGGGAGGGTTTGGTACGGGTGTCGGGGTCGAGGTGTGCCGATGTCTGCCCTGGGGAGACTTTGGTACGGCGTCGGCCGGCATACCTGGTCGTTTCTCGACCCTGGGGAGGGTTTGGTACGGGTGTCGGGGTCGGGGTGTGCCGATGTCTGCCCTGGGG
>NZ_BAAGZB010000002.1:333879-793430 GCF_054778955.1 Flexivirga lutea | reverse complement strand
GGGTGTGCCGATGTCTGCCCTGGGGAGACTTTGGTACGGCGTCGGCCGGCATACCTGGTCGTTTCTCGACCCTGGGGAGGGTTTGGTACGGGTGTCGGGGTCGGGGTGTGCCGATGTCTGCCCTGGGGGCGGTGAGATCACCGCCGGGCTCGTTCAGTCGGTGTCCTCCGGGGCGTCCGCCTCCCCAATCCGGTCGTCGACCCAGTCCTCGTCCTGGTCGACGCTGCCGTCGCGAGACGGCTCGGCCGACCCGTCCGTCCGGTCGTCCGTCCGGTCGTCTTCGTTCCGCCGCTGGCTGACCCCGCCACTGGCGACGTCGTTGACGTCGCCGCCGTCGGCGTCGTGCGAGCCGGGCCCGCCGTCCTGCTCGTCGACCTTGGCGCGGTAGGTGTCGCCCTGCTCCTCGGGGGTGTCCTGGGGTGCATTCATCTCAGACCTCTTCTCGATGGGATCAGCTGGGGATCATCCGTGCGCTCGACGGGCTACCCGGGCCGGCGCCGCCCCATGCGGTGACGGCTCAGCTGCGCAGCGTCGTACTCGGCTGCTCTCCGTAAGCCGCCCGGTAGTGCGCGGCGAAGCGACTCGGTGGGTGAAGCCCCACCGGCCGGCGACGGCACCGACCGTGACCCCCGAGTGCGGGTCGGCCGCGGCGAGTTCGGTGCGCACCCGGTCCAGCCGGATCCGGCGTAGCCGCGCCATCGGCGTCGTGTCCAGTTCTCGTCGGTATGCCGCCTGCAGCGCGCGCACCGAGACGTGGCAGGCACGGGCGATGTCCGCGACACCGAGGTCGAGGTCGGGGTTGCTCTCCAGGTAGGCGTCGGCGCGTCGGACGGTGTCGCGCGAACCGGACGACGGTGCGGTGGAGCCGGTGTGGTGCTGCGCGGTGAGCGGGTCGAACGTGGCCAGCAACGTTGCCGCCAGCAGATCGCCTGCTGCACTCAGCACCAGCGGGCTGGCGGCGGCGACGTCGTCCGCGGCGGCCAGTTCGGTCACGTGGGTGACCGCGCGCTGCCACGCGACGGCTGTCGGCGGCAGCAGCGGGTCGATGACCAGGCGACCGATCCGCTGCCTGATCGGTTCGTCGTCGTCCTCGGTCACCAGTCGGTCCAGCAGTGATAGGTCGACGCCGATCAGCTCCAGTTCGGTCCCATGGACCCGCGTGCGGTAGCCGAGGTGGGGCGGTGCGACCAGCACGGTCTGACCGGAACCCAGACGCTGCTCGCAGCCGTCCACGGCGATGTCCATGGTGCCGCGCACCATGCGGCATACGACCAGGCAACCCAGTGGCTCCATGGAGTATTGCGTCGTCATCGTGTTGTGGAAGCGGTCCAGGCGGACCTCGCCGAGGTCGTGCCGACGCTGGCCGAAGCGGAAGCCGGCGGTGCTCCCGCTGACCCGCAACTGGTTGCTGGAGTAGGCCTCCGCCACCAGCGCGTGAGCTTGCGCAGGATCGGTGGTGGCGAAGTCGGTGAGGATCGCCTTATGCACGGCGCGACCTCATGCGACCAAAGATAGGACAGGTCCCCGCGACACGGCGCGATCAGGATCGTCGACTTCCGCCGCGGTCTTGCGTTTTCGGGCTGTCAACGGTGCGTTCTGTGTCCTGGTCATGACAGTCGGTCGGACCATGCAATGGGGTGCTGCGAGTCGGCGCCATCGCTGTCTCGCGAGTGGCCAATTGGACAGAGGGAACCGACCGATGACGTATGACGAGATCACGCCTGCTCATGACGGGGCACTCGTGACCCCGGCCCTCGTCCCGGACGGCGCGGCCGGTGCTCGCATAGACCCGCGTGAATTCGCCGAACTGGCCGCATCTCTGGGTGCCGCACAGACGACCGAGCAGACCGCCGACCAGGTGGTGGGGCACGCGCTCGGCGCGCTGGGTGCGCACCACGGCGGCCTCACCCTGATCCGGGGTCGCGACCGCCTGGAGACCATCGCTCCGTCGAGTCCACTGGTCACCCGGGCCGACGAGCTGCAGCGCGACCTGCGCGACGGCCCGTCCTACGACGGCGACTGGCACGGCACCACGCTGGCCAGCCAGGATCTGCGCGTCGAGGTGCGCTGGCCGCAGTGGGCGCCGGCCGCCGCGCAGCTCGGCATCGGCGCGCTGCTGGCCGCCGAACTCGGCGACACCGACGGCCGCCGGCTCGGTGCGCTCAACCTCTACTGGTGCGAGCCGGTCGTCTTCACCTCCGACGACCTGGCGTATGCCGCCATCTTCGCCACCCATGCGGCGGTCGCGCTGGTGACCTCGCTGGCGGAGACCCACCTGAGCACGGCGCTCGACACCCGCAAGGTGATCGGTCAGGCGCAGGGGATCCTGATGGAGCGGCACAGCCTTGTCGACCGAGCAGGCCTTCGAGGTGCTGCGCCGCTACTCGCAGGATCACAACCTCAAGCTGCGCGACGTCGCCCGCCGCCTGGTCGAGACCCGGCGGCTGCCCGAGGGACGGTGACGTCCGGCTGACCCATCCGGCCGGCGGTCGGTGACGAACCACCCTCGACAGCGGAGGGGTGATGTGTCGTGGCCGACGACGTCATACCGGATGATGTGACCGCGCCCGAGCGCACCGACGCACAGCACGGGCGGGAGGACGAGCCGGTCGAGATGCAGCCGAGGACGGGGCGACACCGGGACGTGGCATTGCGGGTGCAGGAGGCGCACCTGCCGCACACCTTGCCGCTGCTGCCCGAGATCGACGTCGCAGCGTGCCAGGTGGCCGCCGCCGACGCGCACAACTCCGGCGGCGACTGGTTCGACGCGATCCCGTTGCCCGACGGCACCGTGGCGTTCGTCGTCGGCGACCTGCCCGGTCACGGGGTCACCGCGTCCGCCGCGATGGGCCGGCTGCGGGCCGTCCTGGCGGAGTGGTTGCGCAGCACCGACTTCGAGGACGCGCTGCGCCGGGTCGATCGGGCCGCCGGCCGCTCCAGGACGACCCGGGCGGCCACCCTCTGCGCCGTCCTCCTGGACCCCGCCACCGGACAGTTGCGCTACGCCACCTGTGGTCATCCCGAGCCGCTGGTGATGACACCCGCGGGGTCGGCGCGACCACTGGCGCGGACCGGCGGGGCTCCGCTCGGGGTGACCGCCGCCGACCCGCCGGTGCGGGACGGCCGGCTGCGCCGCGGCGAGCTGCTGCTGCTCTACACCGATGGGCTGGTGCGCCGGCCGGGTCGTCGGTTGCACGAGGACCGGGAGGTGATGGAACGCACCGTGGCCGACGCGGTCACCGGCCGATGGTCCGTCGCGGACGTGCCTGCCCGCGCGGTCGACCGAGTGTGTCGGCGCACCGTGGAAAGTCTCGGTGGCGAGGGGTATGACGACGGCACGGCACTGGCCGTCCAGTGGCGGACGCAGCGGCAGGTGCCGTGGCAGGTGCACGTCGATGCCGAAGATGTGATGGCCGGGTCGTACCGGGACGGACTGCGCGGCTGGCTGGACGATCTCGGCGCACCCGAGCACCAGCAGCAGGCTGTGGAGCTGGTGGTCGAGGAGCTGCTGGTCAATGCCGTCGAGCACGCCCACCCGGACGGTGGTGGCGATGGTGCGGAGGTGGCCGCAAGCCTGGACGACCAGGGCGTGCTGACCGTGCGGGTGAGTGACCACGGGACCTGGCGGGTGCGCCGGGCACCGTCGGCCAGCAGCGGCCGGGGGTTGTGGATGGTGCAGGAGATGACGCAGAGCCTGACCATCGAACACGGTGGCGACGCCTCGCGGGCCGGCTCCGCACCCGGCACGACGGTGACGGCCCGGTTGCCGCTGCACGTGCCGGTGGTGTTCGCCCACAGCGCCGAACCCGGCGGCGCTGCCCGGGACGACACCCAGCCGTTCGCCGCGCGCTTCCAGGACCTGCCGCGCCGCAGTGTGGTCGTCACCGGATCGGTCGACGCCGGCAGCGCGGCGGTCTTCCGGGCCCGGATCGCCGAGGCGGCCCGCGGCGGGCTCTACCCCCTGACGATCGACCTGAGCGCGGTCGAGCTGCTGGGCAGCGCCGGTGTGCGGGTGCTGTTCGAGATCCAGGAGGCGTTCGCGGCGCACGGCACCCGGCTCAGCCTCCTCGCATCGCCCGGCCCGGCCCGCGACGTCCTCGAACTCGTTGGCCTCGACGGGCTGATCGCAGACCAGCAGTAGGGCCGCCACGACCACACACCGCGAATTCGACTGCTGCAAAAGGGGTATGTCGCAGGTCCGGTAGGACGCGCGCCGGCAAACCCGCCGGGCCGGCATACCGCCGGAGCATCCGAGCCATGACTTCAACAGGAGCAACCATGACGGTGACCACCCAGGACGGCACGCAACTGCACGTGGAGGACTCCGGGGGCACCGGCCGCCCGGTGGTACTGATCCACGGCTGGCCGCTGTCTGGGGAGTCGTGGTCGGCCCAGCTGCCGGCGTTGCGCGATGCCGGGGTGCGGGTGATCACCTACGACCGCCGTGGGTTCGGCCGCAGTGACACGCCGGAGACGGGATACGACTACGACACGCTGGCCGCGGACCTGCACGACCTGATGGAGCAGCTGGACCTGCGCGACGCGTCCCTGGTCGGCTTCTCGATGGGCGGCGGCGAGGTGGCGCGCTATCTGTCCCGGTACGGCGCGGACCGGGTCCGCAGCGTCGTCTTCGCGTCGGCCGTCCCGCCCTACCTGGCCAAGACCGAGGAGAACCCGGACGGGCCGCTCGACGAGGAGCAGGGTCAGGAGATGCTGACCGCACTGCAGGTCGACCGGCACGCGTTCTTCGACGGCTTCACCACCCAGTTCCTCACCGCGAACGGCACGCTGGCCGTCGACCGGGAGGTGCAGCAGGAGGCGTTCCGGCAGGCGACCGAGTCCGACCAGACCGCGGCGGTGGAGTGCATGAAAGCGTGGGCCACCACCGACTTCCGGGCCGACCTGGCGGCCGTCACGGTGCCGGCCCTGGTGATCCACGGGGACGCCGACGCGCTCGTCCCGTTCGAGGGTTCCGGCAAGCGGACCCACGCCGCCATCGACGGCAGCCGGTTGCACCTGATCGAGGGCGGCCCGCACGGCGTGACGCTCAGTCACACCGAGGAGTGGAACGACGCGGTCTGCGAGTTCCTGACCCGCTGAGCGGTTGCCCGCCATACCGCACGGGTAGGGCGCAGCGCATGACCGCGAACAGCTATCTGTCGATCTACCTGCGCGACCAGCTCGCCCTCGGAGTGCTGTGGCGTGAGTTGGCGCAGCGCTCGGCCCGCAACAACCGGGGCAGTGACCTGGGCCGGGCGCTCGACGGCGTCGCGACCGGCATCGCCGCGGACGTCGACACCTTCGCCGACATCATGCGCCGCCTCGACGTGGCGCCGAACCGGCTCAAGACCGGTGCCGCCGTCGTGGCCGAACGGCTCGGCCGGCTGAAACTGAACGGGCGGCTGCGGGGGTATTCGCCGCTGAGCCGGTTCTTCGAACTCGACGCACTCGTCATGGGGATCGAGGGCAAGAAGACGCTGTGGACCACGCTCTCGACGTATGCCGGACTCGGCGCGCGTTTCCCGGACCTCGATTTCGACGAGCTGGTCCGGCGTGCGGGCGCCCAGCGCGAGGCGTTGGATCCCTTCCACGCGGCAGCAGCCTCGGACGTGTTCGGCGAGGGTCGCAGCGGCGTGCTGCAGAGCGGGCCGGCCACCCTGCTCCGCTAAGCAGGTTTCGGTGCCAGACTTGACGATGGGAGTGCATCCTGACGTCGACACGGGAGGTTTCGGCTGTGAGTGCCAGGGAGGCCATGCGGATGACCGACTCGACGCCTGATCCGGCGCACCTCGTCGCGCTGCAGTTCCGTGATCTGCACGAGAAGCTGACCAGCACCGGCGACATCGGTGCGGCGCAGCAACAGCTGGTGGATTTGGCCGTCGAGTTCATCGACGGCTGTGACTGGGCGGCGATCACCGCGTGGCCGGACCGATCGCTGCCACGGACGCTGGCGAGCAGTGGCAGCGTGCCACAGGAGGTCGACCACCTGCAGTATGCCGCCGGCGAGGGGCCGTGCCTGACCGCGGCGACGACCGATTCCCCGGCGTGGAGCCCCGATCTGCGGGCGGAGAGTCGCTGGCCGAACTTCGTCACCGCAGCGCTGACGGCGACGAAGGTGCGCAGTGCCCTGTCCTTCCACCTGTCGAGCGGACCGCTGCGCTCCGCGCTGAATTTGTATGCCGCGAGGCCCGACGCGCTCGACAGCGATGCGGTCACCGCCGGAGCGCTCTTCGCCAGCCACGCGGCGGTGTTGATGGCGCATGCCGACAGCACCCACGAGGCCGAATCCCTGGGTACGGCGCTGGCCACCAGCCGTCACATCGGCGCCGCCATCGGCATCCTGATGAAGACAAATGCCGTCACCGAGGACACCGCGTTCGCCATGCTGCGGGCAACCAGCAACCGGCTCAACCGCAAGCTGAAGGACGTCGCCGACGACGTCAAGACGACCGGACAGTTGCCGCACTGACCGTCCAGCCCGCGCCGACGTAGGGCAGATGGTTCGCGAGATTCTCGGCTCGGTGGCTTCCGCGTGGAGCAGAACCTTCCGCTGCTCGCCAGTCCGCCGCCACCCGTGGGCGGCGGACCGGCGATCGGTCACGGCAGCAGGACGATCTTTCCCCGGGTATGGCGCTGTTCGAGGACCGCGTACGCCTGTCGTACTTCGGCGAGAGAGTAGGTCGCTGCGATCGGGAGTTGCAGGCGTCCGTCGGCAAGTCGGGTGACCAGTTCGCGCATATCAGCAGTGTTCGCGCCGTCGGCACTGCCTGCGGTGCGGGTTCCGAAGCGCTCTGCGGCGGCGAAGTCGATGATCGTGTTGATCCGCCTGGGTGAGACGCCTAGTTCAACGGCAAGGTCGACGTACGCTTGGCCGAAGGTGTCGATGAAGGCGGCCACACCACCGGGGGCGTTGTCGCGGATTCGGGCGAGGGTCGCGTCCGCCCCGCCGGCGTAGTCAACGGGAATGACGCCTTGATCTTCCAGCCACGCGTGGTTGGCCGCGCCGGCCAGTCCGAGCACCGTGGCGCCGCGTTCGACCGCGAGCTGTGCAGCCAGACTGCCGACCCCGCCTGCAGCGCCAGACACGACGACGGTGTCGCCATGACCGGGGTCAACTGCGCGCACCGCCGACCATGCGGTGCTGCCTGCGACGAACAGCGCGCCACCGACCGTCCATGGCACCAGTGAGGGCTTGGGGACCAGGTTGGTGATGGGCACGGCGGCGTACTCGGCATGGCTGGAGCGAGTGTCGACCCAGCCGATGACCGCGTCGCCGACCTGCCAGCCGGTCACGCCTGCCCCGAGTTCGCTGATGACGCCGGCGAGATCGCTGCCCTGCCCGGATGGGAACGCGGACGGAAACATCGCCGCCAGCGCGCCGGTGCGCAGTGCGGTCTCGCCCGGGTTGATCCCGGTCGCGTGTACTCGGACGATCACCTCTTCGGGGGCAGGGCGGGGAATGAGCACGTCACGTATGTGGAGGACGTCGAGCCCACCGAAGTGGTCATAGCGGACGGCCTTCATGGATTCCGTATCGGTAGTCATGACATTGAGTCAACATCCACGATGTAGGACTCACCATAATTGAAAAAGGCAAATATTTGTGCCATCGTCCAGCGTGATGGACGTTCTCAGTGACATGCTTCAACGGTCCCGGGCGCGCGGGGCCGCGTTCTCGCGGTCTCGCCTCAGCGGTGATTGGGGCGTGCAGTTCCCCGTCAGCGGAGCCTTGGCAATTCACGCGATCGTCGAGGGAGAGATGTTCGCGTGGACCGATGACCCGTGCCGGTCGACACGTGTGCTCGGAGGGGACGTGCTGCTGTTACGTGCCAGCCCGCATCATCTGGCCTCTTCACCCGGCCGACCAACTGTGCCGTTCGCGTCGCTGCTCGACGCCGATGGCGTGTCGCTGCGGGCGGGTCCGTTCGTCGGTAACGCGGCGGCTGACTTCTGTTGCGGGGCGTATCTGTTCGACGGGGACCTGTCACGCCCGCTGATCGACGCGTTACCGGACCTGGTCCGGCTGCGGCCGCTCGCCGGCAGTCCGTTGCGGGTGACGATCGACCTGCTTGTCAGTGAGATGGGCAGCGACGGGCCGGGTCAGCAGGCGTTGCTCGACCGACTCCTCGACGTTGCGTTGGTGCAAGCACTGCGTGTGTGGTTCCGGGAAGCCGACGACGTGCCCGGCTGGTTCCGCGCCATGGAGGAGCCGGCGCTCGGTGACGCGCTGCGCGCGCTGCACGCCGACCCGGCGCGTCCGTGGACGGTCGGCGAGCTGGCCAAGACCGTGGCGTTGTCACGCTCCAGCTTCGCCCGCCGGTTCACTGAGGTTGTTGGCGTGCCGCCGTTACAGTATCTGGCACAGTGGCGCGTCGCACTGGCCAAGGAGCGGTTGCGGGACACCGATGACGGTCTCGCCGCGATCGCACGGTCGGTCGGCTACGGCTCGGAGTTCTCGTTCGCGTCAGCGTTCAAGCGCCGGGTCGGTGTCGCGCCGGGCCGCTGGCGTGCGCAACATGCTCCGGGGCGTGCCGAAGCCTCGTGACCCGTGAGTCAGCGCCTCTCGTACGGCGCTTCCGTCCGTGACGCCCGCGCCGCCACGAGCGGCAGTGGCGATCGTCAGCGAGGATGCCCGTTGCGTTGCCAGCCGATGTAGTCAGCATTGGCGTGCTTGCTGTCCAGCGCAGGAGTGCAATCGGTGTCGTCGCGGATGCGCATGGTGTCGAGGTATGTCGGAGCGTGTGGGATCCTGCGTCGGGCAGGTCACCGACGTCGCCTTCGTTCTGTCATGACCGGCAGGCCACCGATGAAGCCTGAGTCGACGGTCAGCTCAATCATTGGCTTGCCTTCCGTCAGCGTGTGCGGCGCAGTGCCGGGTCGAGAAGCGCCGGTGGAGCATCGTTCTTCTCGCCCGGAGCTAGGTCGGTGCCGGCTGCGACGATCTGGTCGATCGCGTCGAGGACGTCGCTGTTCAGCACGGTGTCGGCGGCCGCCAGCTGTGAGGTGAGGTGGCCGACGGTGCGCGGCCCGATCAGGGCGCTACTCACGCCGGGGTGGGACGTAGCGAATGCCAAGGCGAGCTGGATGAGGGTCAGGCCGGCCTGATCTGCCAGGGACGTGAGCTTCTCGACGGCGTCCATCCGCGCTTGGTTGACTGGCTCCGCGAGGTCGAAGCGCTGCGGCATGAACGCCGAACGATGGGTGGTCACGTCCCTGTCACGGCGCACCGCACCGGAAAGCCATCCCGAGGCCAGCGGGCTCCACACCATCACCCCGAGCCCGTAATGCTGCGCCACCGGGAGCACGTCCCGCTCGACGCCGCGTTGCAGGATCGAGTAACTGGGCTGCTCGGTGACGAAGCGTCCCGTTCCGGCCCGGGCTGCGGCCCATTGCGCCTCCACCAGCCGGTAGGCAGGGTATGTCGAGGTGCCGAAGTAGCGAATCTTGCCCGCGCGCTGCAGATCCGTCAGGGCTCCGAGCGTTTCCTCATCGCTCGTGGCAGGGTCCCACCGGTGAATTTGGAAAAGGTCGATGTGGTCCACTTGGAGGCGGTGCAGGCAGGCGTCGAGGGCGGTGACCAGCCAGCGCCGGGATGCGCCTTTATGCCCGACCCCGTCATCCATCGGCAGTCCGGCCTTGGTCGCCAGCACGACTTCGTCGCGGTGGCCGCGAAGGGCAGTGCCGAGCAGTTGCTCGGATTCGCCGCCGCTGTAGACGTCGGCGGTGTCCACGAGGTTGATCCCCGCATCGAGCGCGCTGCGAACGAGCACGTCGACCTCAGCCTGTGTCGTGCGGCCCATTCGGCCGAAGTTCATCGCTCCCAATGCCAAGTGACTGACCTGGATCCCGGTGGCGCCGAGTGTGCGGTATTGCATGAATTATCTCCTGGGTGGGTGTGGCCATGAGTGCGCTGGTCCGGCATCATCGATCCGGAACGACGCTCCACCAACTTATCGGAACATTGTTCCGTTTATCAAGGAGATTCTTTGACACCTGCTGCCGATCCCTCCGGTCTCAACCCCGGCGCGCATCATGAGCGGGCCGCCTCGGGCCGGGCGCGACGTGCCGACTCGCGCCGCAACGAACAGACTTTGCTCGACGTAGCAGCGCGGGTGTTCGCAACATCAGGAATCGATGCCCCAGTGCGAACCATCGCCGCCGAGGCCGGAATCGGGGTCGGGACCCTCTACCGCCACTTCCCGACACGCAGCGACCTCGTCACCGCGGTCTACCGCCACCAGGTCGACGCATGCCTCGAACTCGGTGAGACGCTGCTTCGCGAAGGCTCGCGGCCGTTCGAAGCGCTCCAGGAATGGGTCGGCGCCTTCGTCGACTTCCTAGCGACCAAGCATGGGCTCGCCAGCGTCCGCACCCAGGATGACTCAGCCGGAGGTCTGCACAGCTACTTCCTCGACCGCCTCGTCCCCATCTGCGACCGCCTTCTCGCCGCCGCACGCGACAGCGGCGACATTGCCGCAAACATCACCGGTTACGAACTCCTGCGCGGCATCGGCAACCTGTGCCTGTTCGGCGGAGACGAGAACCGGTACGACCCCCGCAGACTCACGCGTCTGCTCCTGATCGGCATCCGCGACAACGAGCAGGGGGCCTGACTCGCGTGTCCGAACGACGACTCTTCCGGTACACACACCTGCGCACTCGACCCTGACCAAGTCACGTCACCGCGCGGGGCACTGCGTGCGGCGCACTGAGGGCGAGCAGCGCACGCTCGTCCTCACTGCCGGGTTCGGCGGTGACGAGAACGACCTGCTGGTCGTCCTCTGCGACCAGCAGCACGTCGCAGTTGACCGTCACTCGGCCCGCGACGGGATGATCCACCGTCTTGATGCGATGCCCCGGGATACGGGTCGGGTCAGTGGTCCAGAGCGCGCGGAAGGTCTCGCTGCCGGCGTCCAGCTCGGCCAGCAGACGTACCAGTGACGGGTCGTCGGGATACCGCGTAGCGGCGGCGCGCAGCCGTGCCACGGCGACTTCGGCGAAGTCGTCGCTGGCAGAAGTCCAGTGCCGGCCGCGCAGGAAATAGTTGCGTGCGAGGTTCGGCTCGCCGGCCAGACCGGCGAACAGCGCATCGGCGAGTGGGTTGCTGGCAATGACGTCATACGTCGCGGCCGTGACAATGGCGGCTGTGCGAGGCAGTCGGCCCAGTAGCGCAGTCACGTGCGGGCGTACCTCGCGGGGGACCAGTCGCGGCGGAGTCGGCATGCTCCTCGCCAGCGCGAACAACCGAACGCGGTCCGCCGCATCGAGTTCCAGTGCGGAACTGAGCGCATCCAGCACCCGCGGCGACGGCGTAGCACCTCGCGCCTGCTCCAGCCGAACGTAGTAATCCACCGAAATGTTCGCACGCTCCGCGACCTCCTCCCGACGCAGCCCCGGCGTGCGGCGCCGGCGATGACTCGTCGCCGGCTGACGCAAGAGGGCGCGCCGTCCGCGCAAGAACCGAGCCAGCTGGGCTGTCGACATAGCGTTGCCTTCCGGGTGGTACGGACGGGGCCTGGTTAGTGCTGCGCTCCACGCGAACAGTACGTCTCATGAGATCATCTACTGCACTCGTGACCGGAGCAACCAGCGGAATCGGCCGAGAGATCGCACGACAACTCGTCAGCCTGGGCTGGACGGTGCTGATCGGCGCCCGCGACGGCGAACGTGGCAAGCACACCGCCGACGAGGTCGGCGGTCGAGCGTTGCGGCTGGACGTCACCCAGGCCGCCAGCATTGCCGCAGCAGCCGAGGCCGTCGACACCCTCGATGTCCTGATCAACAACGCCGGCATTTCTCTCGACACCGGAGAGGTCATCACTGACGTCGACACCGACGTGTTCCGGCGAACTTACGAGACCAATGTCTTCGGTGTAGTCGCCGTCACCAACGCCTTCCTTCCAGCGTTGCGTCGCTCGGCGCGTCCGCGGATCGTCAATCTCTCCAGCGGCACCGGCTCGCTGACGTGGAGCACCGGACCCAATCCGCAGTTCGACTTCCGCGCCGCGGGCGCCGGTCGTGGTGCGGCGTACCGGTCTTCGAAGACGGCGCTCAACGCGCTGACCGTCTTCTACGCGCACGCCCTCGCCGACGAGGGGATCAAGGTCAACGCGCTCGCGCCGGGACTGCGCGCGACGAATCTCAACCCGATCGCGGCCGCCGCCGGCGGTGATCCGGGCGAGGCCGCCTCCGCTGCAGTTCGACTCGCGACGCTGCCTGATGACGGCCCCAGTGGGCTGATGTTCTCCTACGACGACAGCGTCGCACCCTGGTGACCGAGGCTCGGCCACTGCACGGACGGCGAACTGGACGACGGTGAACCCTTCGCCCAGTTCGCCGCCGGCTCGAAGCTGCAGGGCGCTGCGGCCTCGGCGCCCCAGTCGCGCAGTGCGGCGTCAGCCAGGGGCGTTTCGCCGCAGTGCCAGCCGGGGCCGCTCCTCGCCCCCCATCGGTAGCGGCGCCCGCGGGGCGTCGCCGAGCACGTCCCGGGTGTGCTGCACGGCACGCTGCATGACGTCATCGAAGTGGTCCCGCGGGTGGTCTATCCAGTCCTGCCACGCGATGTCGAAGGCGAGCACAGCCAGCCGCGAGGCGAGCACCGCTTGCCGCTCAGGGATGTCACGCCGTGTAAGTCCTTCGGTCAACGCGTCACTGACTGCCGCCATCTTCGCGAGGTCGCGTTCGCGCAGTTCAGGGGATGATTCGATCAGCGCGCGCACGGCCGGCGCGAATGCGCGGATCCGTATCCCCACCCCGGCGAGGGTCAGCTCGTCGTGCGCGTGCGCGCCGTGGCGGTCAACCCGGTCGACTGGATCATCCAGGTCGCCGGCAGGCTTTCGTATCGATGGCTGCGCTACCCGACCGTCCTGGGCGCCGACCTCGCCGGCGACGTGGTCGAGGTCGGTGCTGGCGTGACCCGCTTCGCTGTCGGCGACCGTGTCATCGGCACCGCCGTGGGCACCGACAAAGACAGCAACAGCGCCGCCGAGGGCGCGTTCCAGCACTACACCGTCGTCATCGGACCGGCGCCACGGTGCTCATCTGGGGCGGCTCCACCAGCGTCGGCACGCAAGCCATCCAGCTTGCGGTCGCGGCCGGCTACGACGTTGTCACCACCTGTTCACCGCGCAACTTCGCCTACGTGCAATCGCTTGGGGCGACGCGAACCTTCGACTACAAGAGCGCCACCGTCATCGACGACATCGCCGCCGATCTTGCTGATCGCACGGTCGCAGGCGCGATCGCCATCGGCGCCACCAGCGCAAACGGATGCGCCAGAATCCTCGCCCAGGGCCGGGGCCGCAAATTCATCTCCATCGCGACGCCACCGGTCTCCTTCGAGGGTCTCGCCCCCGAACACCGCACCCGGTTCACCGTGCTTCGCACAGTGTCGCGGCTCATCTCCTCGAACGTTGTCCTGCAGTTGCGTGCCCGTGCCCGTGGCGTCACCTTGAAATACATCTGGGGCACCTCCCTCAAGAACAACGAGGTCAGCGACATCATCTTCGGCGACTTCCTACCTGCTGCGCTGCCCGCCGGCACCTACCGAGCGCTTCCGGAGCCGCGGGTTGTCGGCGTCGGTCTCCACGACATCCAGCGCGCCCTCGACGTGCAACGCGAGGGAGTCTCCGCAACCAAAGTCGTCGTCACGCTCGACCCACCGCGCTGAAGGCCGGGGCTACGTCGACCTACGAGAAGCCCGGGTTGACGCTCGACATCTTGCGCACCGACGCCAGGTGGCCGCCGAAGTAGCCGCCGGCGCCGACACACGTCAGCCCGGCGAGCCCGATCATCGCGCCGCGGCCGCGATGACTGCGCCTGCGCGCCCGATATGACGCGCAGAACAACGCGATCCCGGTGGCGTTCGTCAAGGCATGGACGACCCCGATCCGCTGCTCGCGGCGGCCGGCGTGTGCCAGTTCGGCGAGGCCGGTCAGCGCGGTGGGCCAGGCGGCCAGCAAGCCGAGCCCGACCAGCCGGCGCGCGGCCGGTGCGGCGTGCCGGCCGGCGAACACGTCCAGCGTGCTCGCGGAGATCCACATGCCCAGCGGCGCCATGGTCAGCGCCGGATGCACCGCATGGCCGAGCCACTTGCCCTGCAACAGGTCTCGCCGGGTCGGCGAGATGACCAGCGCTGCACTCAGCGGCGCGACGACCTTCACGACCTGATCGAGGCCATCGTTGCTTTCGAGCGCAGTTGTAAGTCGTACCAACGGATTTGCCGAACTCATGAAGCCTCTCCTGACGCCTGACTGCTCACGCCATACCCCTGGAGCGGGCAGCGAAACCGGCTGCCGGCGTCCCCGTCCGTCAGCGAAAGGCCCGCAACCGCAGGCTGTTGGTGACCACGGACACCGACGAGAACGCCATCGCGGCGCCGGCGAGCATCGGATTGAGCAGGCCGGCCGCGGCGACCGGGATCGCCACGACGTTGTAGCCGAAGGCCCAGAACAGGTTGCTCTTGATGACGGCGAGGGTGCGGCGGGAGAGGCGGATGGCGTCCGCCGCCACCCGGAGGTCGCCGCGGACCAGGGTGATGTCGCCGGCCTCGATCGCCACGTCGGTGCCGGTGCCCATCGCCAGGCCGAGATCCGCCTGGGCCAGTGCGGCCGCGTCGTTGACGCCGTCGCCGACCATCGCGACCACCCGGCCCTCGGACTGTAACCGGGTGACGACGTCGACCTTGTCGGCCGGCAGCACCTCGGCGAAGACGTCGGCTGCGTCAATGCCGACCTGTCCCGCCACGGTCCGGGCGACCCGCTCGTTGTCGCCGGTGAGCAGGATGGGGCGCAGCCCGAGTCCGCGCAGTTGCGAGATCGCCTCGGCGGAGCTGTCCTTCACCCGATCGGCGACCACCAGCACCGCGCGGGCGCGGCCGTCCCAGCCGACGGCAACCGCCGTCTGGCCGCGGTCCTGCGCCTCGTCGAACGCATTCTGCAACTCGCCGAGACCACCTTCCGACCACTGCTCCAGCAGCTGCGGCCGGCCGACGAGCACAGCGTGGCCGTCGACGATGCCCTGCACGCCGAGGCCCTCGACATTGGCGAAGTCCTCGACGGCACCCAGCTCGCCGGCCTCCCGGGCCGCGTCGGCGATCGCGCGCGCGATCGGGTGTTCGGAGGCGTCCTCGAGTGCTCCTGCCAGCCGCAGCACCTGCGCAGGGTCCTCGCCGTCGGCGATGTGCGTGGCGGCAAGGGTCATCTCGCCGGTGGTCACCGTGCCGGTCTTGTCCAGCACGATGGTGTCGACCGTCCGGGTCTGCTCCAGCACCTCCGGTCCCTTGATGAGTATGCCGAGCTGCGCGCCGCGTCCGGTGCCGACCATCAGCGCGGTCGGGGTGGCCAGGCCGAGCGCACACGGGCAGGCGACGATCAGCACGGCGACGGCGGCGGTCAGCGCACCCGCCGCACCCGCGCCGGTGGCCAGCCAGAAGACGAAAACGCCCACTGCTACGGCGATCACGACCGGCACGAAGACTCCGGAGATGCGGTCGGCGAGCCGCTGCACGGCGGCCTTGCCGGTCTGCGCGTCCTCCACCAACCGCGCCATCTGCGCCAGCTGGCTGTCGGCACCGACGCGGGCGGCGCGCACCACCAGGCGGCCGGAGGCGTTGACCGTCGCACCGACGACCATGTCGCCGGCGGAGACGTCGACCGGGATCGATTCGCCGGTCAGCATCGACGCGTCGACCGCCGAGCGGCCCTCCTCGACCACGCCGTCGGCGGCGATCTTCTCGCCGGGGCGGACGACGAAGCGGTCGTCAACGACCAACGAGGACACCGGGATCCGTTGTTCGGTGCCGTCGCGCAGCACGGCGACGTCGCGTGCGCCGAGATCGAGCAGCGCTCGCAGTGCCGCACCGGCGTTGCGCTTGGAGCGGTGCTCCAGATAGCGGCCCAGCAGGATGAAGGTGATGACGCCGGCTGCTGCCTCGAAGTAGATGTTGGACGTGCCGTCGCTGCGTTGGATGGTCAGCTCGAATGGGTGGCGCATCCCCGGCATACCGGCGTCGCCCCAGAAGAGCGCGTAGACCGACCAGGCGAATGCCGCTGTCGTGCCGAGGGATACGAGGGTGTCCATGGTGGCGGCGCCGTGCCGCAGGTTGGTCCAGGTCGCCCGGTGGAAGGGCAACGCGCCCCATACGACGACCGGGGCGGCCAGCGTGAGGGACAGCCACTGCCAGTTGTCGAACTGCAGTGCCGGCACCATCGCCATCGCGATGACCGGCACGGACAGCAGCGCGGAGACGATCAGCCGGGTGCGCAGATCGCGCAGGGCCGCGGTAGCGGGGGAGTCGTCGGCGTCGTCCAGTGCCGTTGCGTCGGAGGCGTCGGCGGTGTCGCGTGCGGCCAGCGGCGGTTTCGGGAGGGTCGCGCCGTATCCGGCGGCCTCGACCGTTGCGACCAGGTCCTCGGTGGTGACGTTGTCGGCATACGTGACCTTGGCCTTCTCGGTCGCGTAGTTGACCGTGGCCTTCACTCCGTCGAGCTTGTTGAGCTTGCGTTCGATGCGGTTGGCGCACGATGCGCAGGTCATCCCGGTCAGCAGCAACTCGACATCGGTGCCGCCGATCGGCTCCGCCGTGCCTGGTGATGTCGTCGTCGCGCTCGTGCTGGCATCCGTGCTCATGAGCGCCTCCTTCGTCTCCATTGTCCTCGGCCATCGCCGCATGCGGACGATCTGCCCGGACACGACACAACCATATACCCCATAGGGGTATTCCCAAGTGTGGCCGAATCGTATGGCGATCGCCGCCCGGGTGAAGCGAGCGCGCACGGACCAGTCGGCGCGAGGAGAACCGCTCGGTGCCCGGGGGTGGCCGCAGGAACGTATTCAATTTCCTGGAGGAAAGAATCGCCTGCATGTCGGCATATTCAGCCTGGAGAATCTTCACTTGCAGGGTATTTGATTGTCGTCAGGCCTTCCGTAATGTGTCGAACACAGATACCATGGATACATGAACCAGCCAGCCGATGAAGCGCCCGAACGGGGTGGGCTCTCGGCTGCGGACTCGACCGCCGCCGAGAAGCTCGACGCCGCGTTCGGGCTGCTGGCGGCCGCATTCCAGGACTCGCGGACCGACGCCCTTGGCTTGACCCGGGACGACCTGATCGACCAGGTCGTGCTCGCGCAACGCGTGCTCAACACGGTGTGGGCGCTGCAGTCCGCCCGTCTCGCCCAGGCCGGGGCGATCGAGGACACGTGCAGGCCGGACTCGCGGGACCCGCGCGGGTTCCGCGACCCGCAGGTCCGCCACTCCATCGGGTCCTTCCAGGCCGAATTCATCGGCGCCGACATCGGTCCTCGACTGGGCTGGACCACCGGCCACGCCCGCGCCAGAGTCCAGGAAGCCACCGAGGCGATCACCCGCACGCCCAGGTTGTTCGGCCGGGTCGGCACCGGTGACCTCGAACCCGCCAAGCTCGCCGCCGTGCACCGCGCCCTCGGCCGCGTGTTCCGCGGGACTGTCGAGGACGGCACACCTGCGACCCTCGACGGGTCGCGCACCGTCGAAGCTGCGTTGCTGGGCGAAGGGGACGATGCCGATGCACCGGGCACCACCGATGCGCAGGCTGCTGCGGTCGAGCAGGCCGGCGTGGATCTGCTGGCGAGGCAGTCCGCCCGCCAGGTGCAACACCGCACCGCCCGCATCCTGTCGTCGATGGACCCGGTGGCTGCCGACCGTGCCGCCGCCGCGCGCCGCCGTGACCGGGTCGGCGTGTTCGCGCATCCGGACGAAGAACCCGGCCTGTCGCACCTGCACGCGATCGTCCCCGCCGCGGTGGCCGCGAAGGTCATGACCGCGGTCGACCGGCACGCGCGCGATCTGCACGCCGACACCACCACCGACAAGACGCTGGCCGAGTGCCGCACCGACGCCCTGGCCGACCTGGTCCTGGCCAACGCCACCGTCACCACCCACCTGGTCGTCCAGATCCCGGTCCACACCGGCTCCCGGCCGCCGTTCGACGGTGAATCCGGGGGTTCCGGCGCGTTCGCACACCCCGTCACCGGGCTGACCGGCTTCGCATCCGGGTGTCCCGCCCCGAGCCCGGCGTGGTCCGCCGGCCCGGTGGTGAAGTCACAGGACACCATCGACCGCGAATTCAACGATCTGCTCAAACGGCTCTACCCGCCCGACCCCGGCGGTTGCGCGGACTGGGAGCTCGACGACCCGAGCGACTCCGCGGGCCGATGGCGACCACCCGACGACCTCCGACCGGCCGACATTCCACCGAATGCCACCGAACCGGCCGATGCCCAGCCGGTCGACACCGCGCGAGAGCCCCGGGCCACGGCGGCGCGGCTCGGTGATGCGACGGTGCCCGGCATCGGCGTCATCCCCGCAGCCGTGATCGAGGCGATGTCGCGTTCGTTCGGGACGACCATGACCCGTGCGCTGGTTGACGCCGGCACCGGGATCACGCTCGAGACCTGCGAGGCGCGTTACCGGCCGAGCGCACGGCTGCAGCACTTCGTCCGGACACGGGACGGGCACTGCCGCTTTCCCGGCTGCACGCGCGCGGCGCGGTGGTGCGACCTCGACCACGTCGATCCCTGGCCGCTGGGCCCGACCTCGGCTGCCAACCTGCAATGCCTTTGTCGACACCACCACCGCACCAAGCAAGCCCACGGCTGGTCCGTCGTCATGACGCCCCTGGGCATCTGCACCTGGACCAGCCCGACCGGCCGCACCTACGTCACCACCCCCGGCGAATAGGCGCCCGATCCGCCGGCCGCGGCGACACAGATGAAGCGGCGACAGTGGGCTCGGTGGCGGTCATGCGCCGTTCGGCGCGGTATGGCGATCGGTGCTGAAGCGAGACCGCAGGGTCAGCGCGACGTACACCAGGCCGACCAGGGCCGGCACCTCGATGAGCGGTCCGACGACTCCGGCGAGGGCCTGCCCGGAGGTGACGCCGAAGGTGGCGATCGCCACGGCGATGGCCAGTTCGAAGTTATTGCCCGCAGCAGTGAACGCCAGCGTGGCAGTCCGGTCATAGGGCAGTCCGACGGCCGTGCCGAGCGCGAACCCACCGCCCCACATCACCGCGAAGTAGACCAGTAGCGGGACCGCGATCCGGGCGACGTCGAGCGGGTGATCAGTGAGCTGATGGCCTTGCAGAGCGAACAGGATCACGATCGTGAACAGCAACCCGTACAGCGCCCACGGGCCGATGCGGGGCAGGAACGTCTGCTCGTACCACGCCCGGCCCCTGGCGCGTTCGCCATACCGGCGGGTGAGGAACCCCGCGAGCAGCGGAACCCCGAGGAACACCAGCACGGAGGCCGCGATGTGCCACGCGGACACGTTCAGGTGCTCCTGCTGCAGACCGAGCCAGCCGGGCAGCACGGAAAGGTAGAACCAGCCGAGGGCCGCGAACGCGATCACCTGGAACAGCGAGTTGACGGCCACGAGCACGGCGGCTGCTTCCCGGTGCCCGCCGGCCAAGTCGTTCCAGATGATCACCATGGCGATGCAGCGGGCGAGGCCGACGAGGATCAGCCCGGTCCGGTATGGCGGCAGGTTGGGCAGGAACACCCAGGCGAGAGTGAACATCAGCAGCGGGCCGACCACCCAATTCAGCACCAGCGAGGTGGCCAGCATGCGCCTGTCGCCGGTGACGACGTTCAGCCGGTCGTAACGAACCCTGGCCAGCACGGGATACATCATGATCAGCAGCCCGAGCGCGATCGGCAACGACACTCCCTGCACGGCGACCGCGCTCAGCGCGGTGTCCAGACCGGGAACGACTCGGCCGAGCAGCAGCCCGGCCACCATGGCGGCGCCGATCCAGAGCGGTAGGAACCGGTCGAGGGTCGACAGTCTCGCCAGCAGTTGTGCGTCGGCGGTGGCCGGCTCGGCAGTGTGCGCGTCGGTCACGGTGTCATGCCCCGGCGGCCGTTTTGACGGCGCGGATCAACGCGGAGTGCATGCCGTCGGCGGCCTGGTGGGTGAACGTGACCTCGGCGCCGGTGAACCCAGCAGCCGACAGTCCGTCCAGGTATTCGCTGCGGGACAGTGCGCCGGCGATGCACCCGACATACGAGCCGCGCTCGGCCCGGTCGGCCGGGGTGAGGTGGTCCTCGGCGACGACGTCGGAGATCCCGATCCGCCCACCCGGCGTCAGGACGCGGAACATTTCGGCGAGCACGGCCGGCTTGTCGGTCGACAGGTTGATCACGCAGTTGGAGATCACCACGTCCACCGCCCCGTCGGGCAGCGGGACGTCCTCGATGGTGCCCTTGAGGAACTCCACATTGCGGGCACCGGCCTTGGCCTTGTTCGCGTTGGCCAGATCGAGCATCTCGTCGGTCATGTCCACGCCGTACGCGTGCCCGGTGGGTCCGACCCGACGTGCGGACAGCAGCACGTCGATGCCTCCGCCGGAACCGAGGTCGAGGACCTTTTCGCCCGCGTGCAGCTCGGCGACCATCATCGGGTTGCCACAGCCCAGTGATGCCGCGACCGCTTCGGCCGGCAGCTCACCCTGCTCGTCGGCCGAGTACAACGCCGCGCCGAAGGCGTCGTCGACCTCGCCTGTCCCGCCGCAGCAGGACGCGTTGTCGGTCGGCGCGCCACACGACTGGTCGGCGTCGACCACGTCCAGGGCGTTGCGATCACCGCGGGTCACAGCAGTCGCCGCAGCGGCATACCGGGCGCGCACCTGCTCGCGGGTCTCGTGGGTGAGGTCGGCCATGATCCATCTCCTATTGAAGAACTTCGATGCGACACATCGTGCACGACATATCGACGGTCGTCAATGTGTCACCTATCATGGTCGCCATGAGCACCAGGGCCGAGCTGCCGATCACGCCGGTAGGGATCGCAGCCTGCTGCTCACCGCTGACCGGCGGCATCCTTGACGACGAGTCCGCGCAACAACTGGCCCGGGTGTTCAAGGCATTGGCCGACCCCACCCGTGTCCGGTTGGTGTCGCTCATCGCGGCCGCCGAAAGCGCCGAGGCGTGCCTCTGCGAGCTGACCGACCCGGTCGGGCTGAGCCAGCCCACCGTGTCGCACCACATGCGGCTGCTCGCCGAGGCCGGCCTGGTGACCCGCGAACAGCGCGGCAAGTGGGCCTACTTCCGGCTCGTCCCTGACGCGTTCGAGGCCCTGCGACGCGCGGTCAGCCTCGACTAGTCGCCCAAGAGACTCGTCGGCACACGCTGCGGGAGCTCCTGCCGGGCCGACCGCGGCGCCCCTCGACCGAAATTCGGCTGCATTCGTGCGGCGCACCGGCGACGATCAACGAATGACGATCGAGCGCGCCACCGCCGACTTCGACGGGCTCGGGCTGGAGCCGGCCACATTCGCGGGCTGGCAGGTGCGCACGCTGCGAATGGCCGATGCCGCGCAGGTCGCCGCGGCGATGGCTGCTTCCCAGCTGCACGACACCGGCGAGGTCGCCGTCGAGGAGGCCGACATCGTCGGAGACTGGCAACGACCCTCCTTCGACGTGGTCGCCAGCACCGTCGGCGTGTTCACCCCGCACGGCGAGCTCGCGGCATACGCCGAGTACCCGGGGGCCGACCGCTACGACGCGACGGTCCGACCGGCATACCGCACAAGGGGTGTGGGCACCGCCCTGGCGCGTTGGGTGTGCACTCGGGCCAGGGCCGCCGGGGCGACGGCCGTCGGTATGCCGGTGCCGCGCGGTTCCGACGGGGAGCGCCTGCTGCGCAGCCTCGGCTTCGCCGAGCGCTGGACCTCCTGGACCCTGCGCCTGCCGCCGGACGTCCGGCTGCAGCAGCCGCGCTTGCCCGATGGTGTGCATCTCCGGAACGCCGTGTCGGGACCGGACCGGGCTGCGGCATACGACGTGATCGAGGACGCCTTCCTCGAGTGGTCCGTCCGGCAGAAGGCGTCCTACGCCGACTTCACCGCGCAGACCTACGAGCGTCCCGGCTTCGCCGACTGGCACATGCGCATCGTGTGCCGGGAGACGCCGGACGGTGACGACGTCGTGGGAGCGGTGTTCTCGATCATCGACACCAACACCGGTGCGCTGTATGTCGACCGGCTCGCCGTACGGTCCGACGCGCGTGGTCAGGGGCTCGCCCGCGCGCTGCTGGCCGACGTCTTCGCTCTCGGTCTCGCCCGGGGCGCCACCGGGTGCGAGCTGTCGACCGACTCCCGGACCGGTGCGCTCGGGCTCTACACCGGGCTCGGCATGCAGGTCACCGGCACCTGGGTGAACCTGGCCGCGGCACTCGGGTGAACCCGGCTTCGCCGGCCGAAAATGTTCTGTGTTGGATCTGGCACTCTCGATTGGAGAGTGCTAACTTTTGGTTCGTAGGAATTCGTGGTCGGTTGCCTCCGGGTGATCGGTAGGCAGCCCTGGATCTTGTTGGAGGTTGCTATGCGCTCTGACTCGCTTTCTGACTTCGACGCTCTTGCCCGCAATCTGCTGGGCATGCGGGCCGGCTCCGCCCGGTCGCCGCAGTTCATGCCGATCGACCTCTATCGCATGGACGACAACTACGTGCTGCACGCCGACCTGCCCGGCATGGATCCCGGCAGCATCGACGTCAATGTCGACCGCGGTGTGCTGACGTTGACCGCGCACCGGACGCCGCCGCCGGAGAACGACGTGCAGTGGCTCACCAGCGAACGCTTCGCCGGCGTCTATCGGCGTCAGATCAGTCTCGGTGACGACATCGACACCGAACGGATCACCGCCAGCTACGACAACGGTGTGCTCAACTTGACGATCCCGGTGCACGAGCGTGCCAAGCCGCGCCAGATCCGCGTCGCACACGGCCGGGACAGTGACCAGAAACTGGTGGCGACGACCTCGGAGCAGTCCCGGACCACGGCGGAAGGAGGCGAATGAGTAGAGCTGACAGAGTGATTCGCACATAGTCCGATGGCCGGGCGGGACTCGGCAGGGTGTCACGGCCCGATCTCGTCCTCTCGTATGTCGTCCGAGTCCCGCCCGGCCACCGTCGTTGATCCGCCATGCTGGGTGGGGACGCTCCCGCGAGCGCGTACAGGCGACGGAAAGGACCACCATGTCGACGGAGACCGAGCCGGACCGGACGCCCACCGCGGCGTCGAACGCCGAGAACGCTGCGGCGATAGAGGTTGACGCCGCCTACATCGCACACAACTATCACCCATTGCCCGTGGTGGTCGCCGAGGCGTCGGGCGCCTGGGTGACCGACCTGGACGGCAAGCGCTACCTGGACTGCCTCGCCGGCTACTCGGCACTCAACTTCGGCCACGGTCACCCGGCGCTCCTGGCGGTCGCGCACGCCCAACTGGACCGGGTGACACTGACCAGCCGGGCCTTCCACAACGCAGAGCTCGGGCCGTTCGGCCGGGCGCTCGCCGCGCTGGCCGGTAAGGACATGGTGCTGCCGATGAACACCGGCGCCGAAGCGGTCGAGACCGCGATCAAGGTCTCGCGCAAATGGGCGTATGACGTCAAGGGCGTTCCGGCGGATCAAGCGAACATCGTTGTCGCACAAGGGAATTTCCACGGCCGCACCACGACAATCGTCGGCTTCTCCGACGATCCGGGTGCGCGCGACGGCTTCGGACCGTTCGCGCCGGGCTTCCGCTCCGTGCCGTACGGTGACCTCGCCGCGCTCGAAGCGGCCGTCGACGACGACACCGCCGCCGTCCTGATGGAGCCGATCCAGGGCGAGGGCGGCGTGATCATCCCGCCGGACGGATTCCTGCGTGGCGTGCGCGAGCTGACCACCCGGCACCGGGTGCTCTTCGTCGCCGACGAGATCCAGTCCGGGCTCGGCCGCACCGGCACGACGTTCGCCTGCGACCTGGAGGGTGTCGTCCCCGACATCTACGTCCTCGGCAAGGCGCTGGGCGGTGGCATCGTCCCGATCTCGGCGATCGTCGCCGACCGCGACGTCCTGGGCGTCATACACCCGGGAAACCACGGCTCGACCTTCGGCGGCAACCCGCTGGCCGCCGCCGTCGGCCACGCGGTCGTGGATCTGCTCGCCACCGGTGAATACCAAACGCGCGCAGCGAGACTCGGCGAGCGGCTCGGTGACGGTCTGCGGGCACTCATCGGCCGCGGGGTGCTCGCCGTGCGCACCCGCGGACTGTGGGCCGGCGTCGACGTCGACCCCGCGCTGATGACCGGCCGGGAGCTGTGCGAACGACTCGCCGCCCGCGGTGTCCTGGCGAAGGAGACCCACGGCTCGACGGTGCGGCTCGCGCCGCCGCTCGTGATCGACGAGGCCGACCTGGAGTGGATGCTCGAGCTACTGGAGGCGGTCGTCACCGGCGCGGGCTGAACGGCGCCGCGAAGCAGCTGCGTCGCCGGCTCACTCGTCGCGCTGGGCAGCCAGCACGACGGCCCGTCCGGCGTCGTCCTGCGGGCTGAGCTGCAGCTGTGCGGTCGGTCGCAGCCCGGCCGTGCACAGCATCGCCACCAGCGGCTCCGGCTGCCAGCGGTGCGTGGTCCAGGAGACCGGCACGTCGCCATACGCCTGCGTGCGCCGCACGTCTTCGTCGCCGACGTGCGTCGCGAGGATGAACTGCCCGCCCGGCCGCAGTGCCCGGGCACTGTGCGCGAGCACCGGCGGCACCAACGCATGGCAGGTTGAACGGCGACGACCACGCCAGGATCCCGCCGTGCGACGCCGGCGGCAGCTCGAGCTCGGTCCACGAGTCGACCTCGAAGTGACACCCCGGATGCAGCCGGTGCGCATCGGCGATCATCCGCGGCGACAGGTCGACGCCCGACACATCCGCCCGCTCGCGGCGAGGTCGGCCGTCACGGTGCCGGGCCCGCAGCGCCTCCGGTGCGTGACGTCAGACGCGACCAGCGCGTCCTCCGCTCGCTGTTCACCGGTGTTCATCAGGGTTCTGCTCCTGCTGTCGGCGCCGGCCGGTCGCGTCGGCCGGCACGTGGTCCTCGGCGAAATCGGCGAGCGCGGCGGTGATCCGGGTCAGGAAGTCCAGCACGACGCTCGCCTGGTCGGTCGTCAACTCGCCGGTGATCCGATTGATGTCGGCGATGAGCGGCCCGAGGGCGGTGCGGACGTCGTCGTATGCGGACGGTGTGGGGTTCAGGCTGGTGCGCCGGCCGTCGTGGGGGTGGGCACCGCGCGTCACGTGACCGCTGGTGACCAGGCGATCGACCAGCACGGTCGCCGAGGCCGAGCGGATGCCGAGCAGACGCGAGAGATCGCCGACACCCATGGGGCTTGAGCCGGAGGTGATGTGGTCCAGCGCCAGCAGATCGGTGACACCGACGCCCACCCGGGACGCCAGCTGCCCGTGCACGGCCGGGGCGACCTGCAACAACCTGCGCAGCTGCTGGCCGATCTCCCGGCCGAGCTGCGCTGGATCGCCGACCGTGCTCATCCCTGCATCGTATCGGTGGCGGCCTGATCCATAGGCGCCCTAACTCGGCTACCGGCTGTTGCGGCGCGCGATCGACCCGGTCAGCGCGGTGGCGAAGAGGCACCACCCGGCATACAGCCCGATGCCGGCTGCCTTTCCCCGGCCCGTGGCGCCCGCCCGGCGGGCCAGGTCGGCCGAACTGGCAGTGAGGACAGCGCATTCGACGGCCGCCGGCCAGGGTCGGTGGCCCCGGAAGAACAGCGCGGTCCAGCCGGCGTTGAGCACCATGTTGGCCGCCAGCGCCTGCTCCAGTTGCCGGCTCCGGGCCGGGTGGCCGGTTTCGGCGAGCTCCGCGCTGCTGCGGGCGGTGGCCACCGCCGTGGTGGCGTACAGCAGCGTCCACACGGTGGGGAACGCCGCCGGCGGCGGCTGCCAGGCGGGCTTGTCCAGCCGGCGGTACCACGGCGAATCCGGTGTGGTCAGCAGCGAACCGGCGACCGCGGCCGTGCCGACGACCGCCGACGTGCGGGCCAGCGTGCGGATCCACCGGTGCGGCTCCAGGTCGGTGACCGCCGCCCGGATCGCGTCGGCGAAGCCGGTCCGGCCCCGCGGGGGCGGCCCGATCGCGTCGAGCACGTCGTCCTCCTGGCAGATCGCGTCGTGCACCAGGCTGCCGACCAGCGGCCGGGCGATCCCCGCGGAGATCGGCGTGACGACCTCGACCCACAATCCGGCCAGCCGGGGCGTCAGCACCGGCACGCTGATGATCCGTCGTGGCCGCAGGCCGACGATCTGGGCATACCGCTGCATCATCTGCGCGTAGGTCAGCACCTCCGGGCCGCCGATGTCGAAGGTGCGGTTGGTGTCGGCGGGCAGCTCCGCCGCGCCGGCCAGGTAGTGCACCACGTCCGCGACCGCGACCGGCTGGATCCGGTTGTCGACCCAGCGCGGCGCCACCATCGCCGGCAGCCGCTCGGTCAGGTGCCGCAGCATGTCGAACGATGCGGACCCGTTGCCCAGCACCACACCGGCCTGCAGCACCACGGCCGGGATCGGACCGTCCAGGAAGACCCGCCCGACCTCGACCCGGGACGCCAGGTGGTCCGAGAGCTCACCTTCGGGGTGCAGCCCGCTGAGGTAGACCACCCGGGCGATCCCGGCGTCGGCCGCCGCGTCGGCGAAGGTCTGCGCCATCGCCCGGTCGCGCCGCCGGAAGTCGCCCCGGCCGTCCATCGAGTGCAGCAGGTAGTAGGCCGTCTCGACCCCGTCCAGCGCGCGACGGCAGTCGGCCGCGCGGGACGCGTCACCCTCGACCACCTCGACCTGTCCCGACCACGACTGCCCGCTGAGTCCGGACGTATGACGGGTGAGCACGCGGACCGTGTGCCCCCGCTGCAGCAGTTCCGGAACGAGCTGTCCGCCGATGTAACCGGTCGCGCCGGTGACCAGCACGAGTGCCATGGTTCAACCTCCTGTGGGTAGGACGACGGGTAAGAGGAGCAGCATGCCCAGCGACCAGATCAGATGGGTGATGATCGGGGCGAGGATGCCGCCGGTGACACGGCGTTGCAGACCGGTCAGCAGGCCGAGCGCGGCCGCCGCGAGCACCAGCAACGGTATGCCGCTGCCGGCCGTGGCCAGAGAGTAGACCGCGGTCGAGACGAGCACGGGATATCGCCGTCCGACGGCGGCATACAGCGCCCCGCGGAAGTAGATCTCCTCCGCGACCCCGTTGGCCGCGGTGATCAGCACGATCGCCGGCAACGAGCCCAGCCGGGCGTGGTCCAGCAACCGCACCACCGGGTCGCGCAACGCCGGCAGATGGGACACCAGCAGGCCGCCGGCCAGGAAGACGGCCAGCAGCAGCGCACCGAGCGCCAGCGACTGCACCACCGGCCGGGCCCGGTCAGAGCCGGCCCGGGTGTGCGCGCGGCCGAGGTGGAGTGGACCCGAGAGCAGGCCGCCCACCGTCCAGACGACGGCCAGCACCGCCGTCGCCAGGTAGAACGAGGGATCGCCGGCCCGGATGCGCAATGCCGCTGCGAGCAGCGCCGCACCGACCACCAGCGTGGCCAGCGCCACGATCCGTCGCCGCCGGAACGCCGCGTCGGTCTCCCGGTGGTCACGCGGCACCGGCACGACCAGCGCCGCCCGCACGAACGAGCGCACCTCCCGCACCGGGTTCACGAACACGACCATCGGCATCAACCCGAGGCCGACCGGGCGGGGTGGGCGCTCACCGGCCGCCATGGGCCTGCCGCACGCACCGGTCCCGCCATCAGCGAAGACCGTTGAGGACCGTGGTCATGCGGTCGACCGTCTTGTCGGCGACCGGTCGCATGAACAGCTGCAGCAGCGGATCGAGGACGACATGCAGCCGGCTGCGCAGGGTGATGGTGGCGGTGTAGGTGATGCGGGTGCCGCCTTCCGGCGCCGGCGCGAGCTGTATGTCGTCGCGCGAGTCGGCGGAGTCGTTGGAGCCCTCGAAGACGAGGCGGTGCTCGTCCGTGCGGGCCAGCACGTAGGTCAGCGTCACCGAGCGGCCCAGGAAGCGGGACTCGTTGCGCCAGCGACTGCCCACCGCGATCGGTCCGCGCTCGAGGCGTTCGCACCGCTGGGTGCCGGGATCCCACTCCGTTGCATGGCCGAAGTCCTGCAGGTACGCATGCGCCACGGCCGGTTCGGGTCGAACGAGAAAACTTCGGGAGATCTTCATCGACGGTGCTCCTGGAGACTTCGCGCGGCGTTCGGGTGTCGTGCAGTCGAATTCACCGTACGTCACGGGACGCGGACGGTGATCAACGTGTGCTCACGGCGGCGGGGTGACCGGCGGAACCCGCAGGATGCTGAGGAGTAGGACCTCGCCCGGCGCGAGGGGCGGCGTGGCGAATCCGATCGAGCTGATGGCGGACCCGGGCAGCGCGAGATCGGGGCCATGCAGCCTCGCGAAGGAGTCCTGGACCGGCCAGTCCAGCGGGGCGAGGTGCACTGCGGCGATGCGGTATGTCGAGGTGGGAGACAGCCCGGGTAGTCGCAGCGGGGGAGGCGTCGCCGACCGCACCGCATCATCGGCAACGAGTTGAAAATATGCCTCGGATCGATCGGCGGCGACGATGCCGTGCACGTGCAGACCGTCCTCGATGGAGTCGGACCGCACGACGGTGCCCGACGCAACGAGTCCGCGAACTTCCTTGTACCAACTGATCCAGTCGCGCAACGCACGGCGTTCGGCCTGCTCGATGCGGGTCAGATCAGCCTCGATCCCGGCGGCAGCGAAGCTGGCGGTTGCGACGCGCAGAGCCAATGAGGAAACGCGCCCGGTCGTGTGCGCGGTCGCCGCGCCGACGTGGCTGCCGATCAACTCCGGTGGGACCAGTAAGGAGGTCCAGCGCTGGGTCGCCTGCCGTTGCAGTGGATCCAGCGAATCGCTCGGCCACACCCGGATCACTCGCTCCAATACCCCCAGGTCCACTCGGGCGCCCCCGGACGAACAGGATTCGATCTCCAGGCGCGGGTGCCGGGTGAGGAGTTCGTCCATCAGCCGGTAGGTCGCGAGCGTCTGACGATGGCTGTGAGGCAGCAACAGGTCGCGGTTCTGATCCCATTTGAGGAACGAGATCGGATATTCGCGCACCAGAGCGGACAGCTGATCGCGGACCGTGCCGAAGGCCGCTGGATTGCTCAGATCGAGCATGTATTGGTGCCGCCACGAAGGTGGCAGGTGCCCGGTGGAATCGCGCAGCACCCACTCCGGATGAGCGCGCGCCGCGTCGGAGTCGAGACTGATCATCTCCGGCTCCACCCAGAGGCCGAAGTCCATCCCGAGGCGTGTCACCGTGCTCGTGAGCGGATGGAGTCCGTGAGGCCACCGCTGTGGGTCCACGGACCAATCGCCCAGTGCCCTCCGGTCATCGATGCGCCCGCGCATCCAGCCGTCGTCCAGGACGAAGCGCTCCACGCCGACCTCGGCGGCGCGCTCAGCCAGTTCGATCAACCTGCTTTCATCCTGATCGAAATACACGGCCTCCCAGGTGTTGAGCACCACTCGAGGCGTACGTTCGCGGGCCGGCCGGCGAAGGGCCTGCACGTCGCGAACCCAGTCGTGGAACTGGCCCGAGACGGCGTCGAGGCCCTCACCGTGCGCAGCGAACACCCGCGGTGCACGGTAGACATCCCCGGCGCCCAGGCCGACCTCACCGCTGTCCAACCGTTCCCCGGCAGCCAGGACAGTTGGACCGAGCGGTGAGGATTCTGCCGACAACTCGTGATCGCCGCTCCACCCGACGTGCACGGCCCACACCTCCCCATGCCGGAACGAGAAGCCCGGCATGCCGGCGACCATCACGAACGGCGTGTCATGGCCGGTGCGGCCATGCCGGCTCTGCCGAACCCAGGCGCCGTGTTGCAGGCGGTGCCGCTGCGGGCGTCGCTCCGCCGCCCATCTGCCGCCGAAATCGAGTATCTCCTGAGCGGCCGACGGCACCGGGAGAGTCACCATGGAACGCTCGACTCCCAGATCGGTTGCGCCCGCATTGCGGATTTCCTGGTCGATGAGAAGCAGACCCGAACGGCACAACTGATAACGGAGTCCTACTGTTACCGCGGCTCGTTCGTCGTGCATCGTGACGGTGAGCACCCCGTCTCTCCCGGCGTCGAGGTCGGCGCGCCGCAGGTGCAGCGGACAGAGCTGAGAGTCGCGCACCACCGCCAAACCGGGTCGGCCGGTCCACGCCTCCGCCAGCACCGGCAGGGCGCTGACGGGCAACGGAAAATCGATCGAACTGGGCGGCACCGCGGGAATGACCGCATCCGCGATGGCCGCGAGCTCCTTCTCGGAACACGGCCCGAGTTCGGCCCCCCAATGGACGATCACGGGTGCGTGCGGGCCCCGGGCATCCAGCACGAAACTGGTGCCCGGGGCGCACAGGTGAAAGACGGATCCGATGACTGACTTCTCACTTCACCGGTATGGACTGGGCTTTGAGAGCCGCAATCGTCTTCTGCTGCCCGGTCTTTAGCGCGCCGGTGAGCGTGCCGGAGCCGCTGAGCGCGGCACCGAACCCGTCGGACACGTCGTTGTAAGTCTGGGTCATCGTCGGGCCCCAGGTGAAGTCGGGCTGCACCTGAGTCGACGCCTGCTTGAAGACGTCGTAGATCCGCTGACCGCCGAAGAACGGCTGCCCTGCCTGGAACGCCGGCAGGTCAGCACCAGCGGTCGCCGCCGGATAGAGGCCTCCCAACTTGTTCTCCAGTGCCAGAGCCTGCGGATTCGTGTTCAACCACATGGCGAACTGCGCAGCTTCGTACGGGTGCTTCGATCCCTTCAGCACCGCGGTCGTCGATCCGCCCCAGTCGCCAGAGGATTTTCCGCCGGCAGTCCACTGTGGCATCGGAGCCACCGCCCATTTGCCCGCGGTGTGCGGCGCGCCGGTCTGCAAGGTGGTGGCGCCCCAGACGGCGGAGATCCAAGTCCATTGCTGGCCGTCATCGAACGACTTGTTCCAGGCATCCGAGAAGGATGCGAGCTTGGAAACCTGTTGGGCGGAGATGAGCTTCTGCCAGTAGTCCGCGACCTGGGTGGACTTCGAACCGGTCAGGTTCACCGTCCAGGTGTCGCCGTCGTTCTTGAACCATTTTCCGCCGTTCTGCCAGACCATCCCTGCGAACCAGTTGACGTCCGTCTTGGGGAAGTTGGTGATGTAGGAACCCTTCGCCTTGATGAGCGCTGCGTCCTTGGCATACTCCGCCCACGTCGTGGGCACCGGGATGTGTGCTGCCTTGAAGAGGTCCTTGCGGTAGAACATCGCGATGGGCCCGGTGTCCTGTGGGATTGCGTAGACCGCATTCTTCTCCCCGAAGGTCACCTGCTGCCACGTCCAGTCCACGAACTTCTTGTCGGCGCCGGCGACCGGCTGACAGTCCGCGATGTTGACCAGCCCGTCCTGCACCCGGAAATTCGGCAACGCATCGTATTCGATCTGCCCGAGGTCCGGTGCGTTACCCGCCTTGATCTCGTTGAAAAAATTCTGGTAGGTGCCGCTGTTCCCGTTGGGACCGATCTGGACCTTCACGTGCACCTTGGGGTGCTGCTTGTTCCAGAGAGCCACCACCTTGTCCATACCGGGAACCCAGGTGGTGAAGGACAATTGGACGGTGCCCTTGGAGGGTGCACAACTGGAGGAGTTGCCTCCACCGCTGCCGCCGGCCGTCGATCCGGAACCACCGCTCGAGCATGCGGTCAGACAGGCTGCTGCGACGAAGGCCACGCTCAGCGCGGCGGTCGTGGACGTTCTTTTCATCGGTGTGCCCTTCGTGTTGTCAGCTCTGCTGATGTTGAGTGGTGATGAGTCGGTCTACTTGACGCTGCCCGCCGACAGCCCGCTGCTCCAGAAGCGCTGCAGGCTCAGGAAGGCAATGATCAACGGAAGGATGGAGACGAGCGCGCCGACGATGACCAGCGTGCGCAACTCCGGGGCTTGGCCAATGGCGCTGTTCCAGGAATAGAGCCCCAGGGTCAGTGGAAAGAGTTTCTGGTCCCGCAGCATGATCAGCGGCAGGAAGAAGTTGTTCCAGATGGCGACGAACTGGAAGAGGAAGATCGTCACCAGGGCCGGCGACATCAGCCGGAGCGAAACCGTGAAGAACGTCCGCACTTCGCCGGCGCCATCCAGGCGCGCAGCTTCCAGCAGTTCGTCGGGCACACTCGCTGCCGCGAAGATGCGCGCCAGATAGACGCCGAACGGATTGACGATGCTGGGCAGGAAAACTGCCCAATAGGTGTTGGTCAATTGGATCTTGCTGAAAATCAGGAACAGCGGGAGGGCAAGTGCCGTGGAGGGTACGAGGACCCCACCCAGGATCACGTTGAAAAGTCCTTCGCGTCCGCGAAACGAGTACTTCGCGAGGGCGTAGCCGCACATCGCCGCTATCAGGGTGCCCAGGAAGGCGCCTGCGCCGGCATACACGATGCTGTTGACGATCCAGTGGACGAAGACGTTGCCGTCATACGTGAACAGCTGTCGAAGATTGGTCAGCAGATTGGCGAAGCCGTCCGGCGTGAACCACAGGGCCGCGGTCGACGTCAGCTGCCCACGAGTCTTGGTCGCCGACACGAGGAGCCACCAGACCGGCAGCAGGAAGTAGACGGTGAAGACTCCCATCACCAGCATTGCGCTGGCCCGCGACAAGGTGTTGCTCTGCGCGATGTGGCGTCCCGGCCGCTCTGTGCGGGCCGATGTGCGAGGGGCTTCGGTGGTCGTCATGCGAAGGCCCTTCGCTGGGTGAGCTTGAGAAAGGTGAAGGACAACACGAAGGTGGTCAGCGCCAGCACGACCGAGAAGGCCGCGGCGAGGCTGTAGTCAGGGACCGACGCGGTGGTGTAGACCGCGAGGTTCGGTGTGTAGGTGCTGCTGATCGACGTGCTGAAACTACGCAGCGTTTGCGGCTCGGCCAGCAATTGCAGGGTTCCGATGATCGAGAAAACCGCAGTGAGAATGATTGCCGGTGTCACCAACGGGATCTTGATACGCCAGGCGATCTGCCACTGGTTGGCTCCATCAAGTCTGGCCGCTTCGTAGATCTCCTGCGGAATGGCCAGCAGCGCCGAGTAGATGATCAGCATGTTGTATCCGACGTACACCCAGGTGACGATGTTCGCGATCGACCACAGCACCAAACCGCCGGACAGCAGATTGAGGTTGTCGGAGATTATCGGAATGGGCGACAGCGACGGCGAATAGAAGAAGCCCCACATGATCGCCGCGATGACCCCGGGCACCGCGTAGGGCGCGAAGAATGCCAGCCGGAAGAACTTGCGGCCGCGCAGCAGCGACGAATCCAGCAGCAGCGCGAACACGAGGGCCAGGCCCAGCATGACGGGCACTTGGACGATGCCGAAGACGAGCACCCGGAGGACGGAGGACCAGAACGCGCCGTTCTGGAAGACCGCGGAATACTGCGTCAAGCCTCCAAAAACTTGCCTCGCCGGGCCGAAAGTGCCTTGACGACGCACCGTCAGCAAGGACTGGTAGATCGCGTAGCCGACCGGTGCCAGGTAGAAGATCACGTACAGGATCGCGAAGGGAGCGATGAAGAGGCTGATCGAGCGAGTCAGGCTCCGGCCCCTGCTTCGCGCACGGGGTGCCGTCTTGAGTTCGCCTGTCGTCATGGGGACACCACCGATCCTCGGGAAGTCGAATGGGGCGCGGACCGCACCACGCGCACCGACCCGGCAGGTATGAGCACCTCACCGGTCAGGTGCTGTCCACTGAGAAGCTCGACACCTGCGGCCGGCGCCGTGACAGCGAGCTCGCCATGATTGATGAAGAACACGTAGTCCGCGTCGTCGGAGCGACGAGTGACGATCTCGACGCCGTCGCCGCCTCGCGTGCTGATGTGCGCTTGGTCGGCAACGGCACCGAGCAGGGTGCGCAGGCAGGCGGGATCGAGCGCCGTGCCGAGATACCAGGCGTGACCGTGGCCGACATCGTGCCGGGTGACCGCCGGATCTCCCGGCACCGGACCATCCGTGAACGATGTCACGGCCGTCGCGCCGGCGAGCACGATGTGTTCCGCCCACATGCTTGCGGTGGAGTCGTCGTCCAGGGTGATCGATTCGCCGGCCGCCAACGGGAAGAATTCGTCCACCCGTATGCCGAGCAGTTCGCGGAAGGCGCCGGGATAACCGCCCAGGCGGATGCGGTCGTCCTGATCCACGATGCCGCTGAAGAAGCTGATGACGGCTGTTCCTCCGTCGGCGACGAATCGCGCCACGGCTTCGGCGGCGGAGTCCGACACCAGGTAAAGGCATGGGACCAACACCAGGCGATAAGCGCTGAGATCGGCGGATGGTTCCACGACGTCGGTGGTGATGCCCACCTCCCACATGGCCCGATACATCCGGTGCACCTGGTCCAGATAGCGCACGTCTTCGCTGGGGCGCGAGTCCATGTCGCACGCCCACCACGCCTCCCAGCTGAACAGAATGGCGACGTCCGCGACCACGCGGCTGCCGGTGACCGGAGCGAGCGTGTCCAAGGCGTGGCCGAGCTCGATCACTTCGTGCCACTTGCGGCTCGTCGTTCCGGCGTGCGGCACCAGACCGGAGTGGAACTTCTCGACGCCCTGGGCGGATGCTCGCCATTGGAAGAAGCAGATCCCGTCGGCACCTCGGGCGACGTGCGTCAACGAGTTGCGCAACATCTCTCCAGGTGCCTTGGACAGGTTGCGCGGCTGCCAGTTGACCGCGCCACTGGCCTGCTCCATCAGCATCCACGGACGCCCGCCCGCCAGTCCCCTCGTCAGGTCGGCGGCGAAGGCAAGTTCCTGGTGCGGTGCGGCCAGTCGATGGTCGAGGTAATGGTCGTTCGCAACCAGGTCGACGTCATCCACCCACTGCCAGTAGTTCTGGCTGCGGATGTGCGCCGTCACCATGAAATTGGTGGTCACCGGACGGTCGCTCAACCCGCGCAACACTGCAGCCTCCGAGCGGAAGACCTCGAGCAGTTCATCGGAGCTGAATCGCGCGAAGTCGAGTGCCTGCGTCGGGTTACCCGCGGACAACGTCTGCCGTGGCGGCAGGACCTCGTCCCAGTTCCCGTACTGCTGGCTCCACACGCTCGTTCCCCAGGCGCGGTTGAGGGCCGCGACGTCGCCATACCGGCGCTGCAGCCACCCGCGGAAGGCCTGCGCCGACACGTCGCAGAAGCACGCGGCGTTGTGGCAGCCGAGTTCGTTGGACACGTGCCACAACCGCAGCGCCGGATGCTCGCCGTAACGAGTCGCCACCGCAGTGGTCAGCCGGCGCGCATACTCGCGGAAGACCGGTGAACTCGGACACCAGGCCTGGCGACCCCCGGGCCAGTAACGCGTTCCGTCCTTACCCACCGGCAGGATTTCCGGGTGCAGCCGGGTGAGCCACGGCGGTGGCGACGCGGTGCCGTTGCCCAGGTTGACTGCGATGCCTGCCGCGTCCAGCAGATCCATGATCTCGTCCAACTCGGTGAAGTCGAAATCGCCGGGTCGCGGCTCCAGGCGGGACCAGCCGAACACGTTGATCGCCACGATCCCGACGCCTGCTTCGCGCATCAACCGCACGTCCTGCGCCCACACCTCAGGTGCCCATTGCTCGGGGTTGTAGTCGCAGCCCAGCGCTATCCCGGCTCGGGCGGGCAGGCCTGCAGCACGTAACTCGGGAAGCGCGGTCCTGGTCATCCACAGCTCATTTCGGTGGCCATGTTGGGAACGTTCCCAATTTTGGATTGGTGATCTGGATCACAAATCTGGGAACGTTCACAAGGTAGGCACGGTTGATCGTCCTGTCAAGCTAAAGTTGTCGGGTGAGTGCTTCGGCCCGGCGTCCGCGACAGGCGACCATCAACGACGTCGCCCGGGAGGCGGGCGTTTCGCGTGGCACCGTCTCGCGGGTCATCAATCGCGAGCCGTACGTGTCCCGGCATGCCGCGAAGCTCGTGGAGGCGGCCATTGCTCGAGTCGGCTACGCGCCAAACACGGTGGCGCGCAACTTGAAGACCAAGCGCTCTCACGCCGTCGCGCTGGTGGTGCACGAGCCGCATTCATTGTTTCTGGAGGACCCGAACATCGGCGCCATCCTGCTCGGCACCAACTCCGTGCTGTCCGAGGCGGATCACCAACTCGTGTCGCTGATCATCGACTCGCCGCGGGACAGCGACCGCGTCGCCGACTACCTGCGAGGGGGCTTCGCCGACGGCGTGATCATCATCTCGGCGCGTGCCGGGGACCCGATCGGTTGCGCCGTGGCGAAGATGGGCATACCGGCCGCCTTCGTCGGCCATCCCCCGGGCATCGACGGCATCCCGTTCGTCGGCATCGACAACGTTGCGGCGTCACGAGCGATCACCGAACGGCTGGTGGCAACCGGCCGCCGCAGGATCGGGATGATCGCAAGTGCGTTGGACCGGGATTCGGGGCGCGACCGACTGCTGGGATTCCAGCAGGCCCTTGGTGACCGGTTCGATCCCGTGCTGGTGGTGGACTACCCGCTCTACGCGCACGGCAGTGGGGTGGACGGGATGCGGGAGTTGCTGGAACGAGCCCCCGACATCGATGGTGTGTTCGCGGCCTCGGACGCGATCGCCGCCGGGGCCTTGGACATTCTGCACAGCAAAGGTCGGCGCGTGCCCGATGACGTCGGAGTCGTCGGATTCGACGACAGCGCGTGGGCGTTGCGCTGCCGACCCGCCTTGTCCACGGTGCGGCAGCCGGCCAACCTGCTCGGTCAGGCGGCCGCTCGCGCCGTGCTCGGCCAACTCACTGCGGGCGAGCCCGCGGCAGAAGGGCTCATTCTGGACACCGAGGTCGTATGGCGTCAGTCGGCATGACGACGCGCGCTCCGATGCGGCAGGCCACCGCTGCTGGCATCACACAAATGTTCGTCGGTGTCTGGAGTTGCCCCGATGCGCTAACGCGGCCGCGACGGTCTGCGCTGATGCGGTGAGGGACGACACCAGCGGGATCGCTCCCGGAACACGATGGGCGTCCCGGCCACCGACGTAGACCGTTTCGACCTCGGCAGCGAGCAAAGCGCGGACCGCGGCGTGGGCGCGCTCGATGTCGGTGGTGCACGCAACACCGATGACGGCGGCGTCCGGCTGCCACACCTCGGCCAGGCGTGTCCAGCACGACTCGGGCACGTCGGCGCCGACATACAGCACCTGCGTCCCCAGGCGCTGCAGTAGTAGTGCGAAGGCCAGGGCGGGCAGCTCGTGGCGGTTGGCGGCCGGCAGGCCGACCACCACGCGAGGGCCACGCGCCGGCGTGGTGTCGAACAGCGCGGACAGTTTGCGCATCACTGCGGCGCTGACCAGATGCTCGGAGACGACGTCCAATTCGCCGGACTCCCAGGAGCGTCCGACTTCGTGCATGCTCGGCACTAGCCAAGCGTCGACGGCTGTCTCGATCGAGGTGACGGCGAAGGCTTCATCCAGGATCCGTCGCAATGCGTCGTTGTCCAACGCCGCTCCCGCGCGCGCCAGGGCCGTCACGTCCTGGAGCGGGGCCTCGGGAACGCCGGCCGACGTCTGCGAAGAATGGCTGGCCGGCGAAGCAGCCAGCTGCGCCGCACGCCGTGGTGGCACGCCGGAGTCCACGAGAGCTCGCATGCGCTGGAGTGTCTCCAGGTCGCGCTCGTCGTACTGCCGGTACGACGATGCGGTGCGGCCGGGCCGGACGACGCCGTAGCGGTTCTCCCAGGCCCGCAACGTCACTGCGGGAACGCCGGTGAGCTCGGCGACCTCACCGATCGTGTACGTCATGCGCTGAGCTTACCTTCGACGAAACCTTTTACAAAGAGCCGATTTTGCGTAAGCTACCGACATGCCCATCCAGCGGAACTCCGTCGGCCGACGTGACACGAGCGGTAACCGGGCGTGTCACCTGCCGGAAGCTGCGGGCGTCGCGGTGCAGCCGACCGCGGCCGGTGAGCCGCGATCACGAGGCGAGCGGTGGGGCGCTCTGCTGGTGCGATGTGCTCGCGGCGACGTCGCGGCACTCGGTGCCCTGTATGACGACACGGTCGGCTGGTCCTATCCGCTCGTCCACCAGGCCGCGACGGATGTAACCACGGCCGAGTCGCTCGCGAAGGACTTCTACCTGCAGATCTGGCAGGACAGCGCGCTGTTCCGGCCCGGCACGGACAGTGCGGTGGCCTGGATACTGCAGCGGCTCGGTCGCCATCTGAGGCCCGATTCGAAGGCATCGCGGTGATGTCGACGGTCTTGTGGCTGCGGCGCGACCTGCGCCGCAGCGACCACCCGGCCCTGCAGGCGGCAGCGGCCGATGGGCCGGTGCTGCCGGTGTTCGTCATCGAACCGCGGCTGTGGGAAGCCGCCGGCCCGGTGCGACGTGGTTGGCTCGCCGCCTCGGTGCTGGCCGCCCGGGAGGCGTTCGACGGCCGCCTCTGCGTGCGCGCCGGCCGGCCCGACACGGTCTTGCCGGCCCTGTGCGAAGAGCACGAGGCGCATGCCGTGCACCACAGCCGGGAGACCACTCCCTGGGCGATCCGACGCGACGACCGAGTGGCCGCGACGCTGCACGAACGCGACATCGACTTGGTGGCGACCGGCACGCCATACGCCGTCGGCCCCGGCCTGGTGACCCGCGAGAACGGCCAGCCCTACAAGGTTTTCACGCCGTTCTCCCGCGCCTGGCGGTCGCACGGCTGGCCCGCGCCGGCACCCGCCCCCCAGGATCTGCAGCTGATCGACGGTGCCGACGAACCCGACGCGCTCGCCCTGTTGGAGCACGCCGTACGGGAGTGCCCGGTGCCGCTGCCGGACGCCGGTGAGCACGCGGCGCGGGCACGCTGGGCGGAGTTCCTGCAGGACTCGATCGATCGGTATGACGAGGACCGCGACCGGCCGGACCTCGACGGCACCAGCCGGCTGTCGCCGCACCTGAAGGTCGGTGCGCTCCATCCGCGGACCCTGCTGCACGACCTGGGCCGCCGCCGGAGCCGGTCGGCCGAGCGCTTCCGCACCGAGCTCGCCTGGCGTGAGTTCTACGCCGACGTGCTGTGGCAGGCGCCCGAAAGTGCTTGGCACGACATGACGTCCGGCATGTCGCCGTTGTACGACGCCCCGGCCGACACCCGGCGCGACACGGGTAGCGACACCGATGGCGCTGGCGATGGCGAGGAGCTGGTGCGTGCCTGGCAGGAGGGCCGGACCGGCTATCCGCTGGTGGACGCCGGTATGCGGCAGCTCAACGCGACCGGGTGGATGCACAACCGGGTCCGCATGGTGACGGCGAGCTTCTTCACCAAGGACCTGCACCGGTGGTGGGGTGAGGGCGCCCGCTATTTCATGGAGCGCCTCATCGACGGCGACCTGGCCTCGAACAACCACGGCTGGCAATGGGTCGCCGGCACCGGCACCGACGCCGCCCCGTTCCACCGGGTCTTCAACCCGGTGCGGCAGGGGGAGCGGTTCGACCCTGACGGCGACTACGTGCGCGAGTGGGTGCCGGAGTTGCGGCACCTGACCGGCGCGGACGTGCATGCGCCGTGGAAGCACCCGGAAGGCCACGCGCACGGATACCCTGCGCCGGTCGTGGATCACGACCACGAACGCCGCGACGCGCTCGGGCGCTACGAGCACGTGCGGGCCGCCAGAGCCGGCCGGGGAGGCCGGCGATGAGGACGCGGACAGCTCTGCTCACCGGGACGTCCTCAGGCATGGGCCTGCACGCCGCCGTCGAATTGGCTCGTCGCGGTGTCGTCGTGCTGGCGTCGATGCGTGACCCGCGCAGAGCGGGCCGGCTGGAGGAAGTGGCGGAGCGGATGGGTGTCCGAGTCACCGTCTGCCCACTGGATGTGACCGGAGCCAATGTCGAGCGTCAGCTGCAGCAGATCATCCAGCGTTACGGGGAGATCGACATCCTGGTGAACAACGCCGGTCGCGGCAGCGTCGGCACCGCCGAGGACCTGACGATGGCCCAGATCCGTGCTCAGCTGGAAGTCAACTATCTGGGGCCGGTGCGGCTGACGAAGATACTGCTGCCGCGCATGCGAGAGCTGGGCAGTGGGACGATCCTCACCGTGACCAGCGTCGGCGGCGTGGTCGGGCAGCCGTTCGCGGATGCTTACTGTGGCGCCAAATTCGCCGTCGAGGGTTTCATGCAGTCGTTGTCGACCGTGGCTGCGCAGTTCGGTGTGCGGGTCGGTGTGATCGAGCCGGCGGCCGTGGCCAGCTCGTTCGTGGCAAGTATCGGCCAAGCCGCCGCCACCGGGCCCTATGAAGAGTTGCTCGCCGCGTACCTGGCACGGACGCGACGAGCGTTCCATTCCGCGCAGAGCGAGGTCGATGCGGGTTACCAGATCGCCGACGCTGCGCTCAGCGAGGACTTCGTCTTTCGCCGGCAGACGTCCGATGCGGCACGCCGGTTCGCCGCCATGTCGCTGGGCGATCTGGACGGTTCACGCGTGTGGTCCGCCACGAAGCCGTGGATCCAGCCGGGTGGTGAGACCGCATGACGGAGCGATCGGCACCGGGCGACGCGCCACCGCGGCGTCGACGCACGCACCGGTTGACCCTGGGCGACCCCGAGGTCCAGGAGTTCTGGGCTGAGCGTCATCTCGCGACCCTGACGACGCTGACATCCGACGGTCGACCGCACACCGTCCCGGTGGCGCCTGTGCTCGACGCGGGCAACGGGTCGCTGTGGATCCTGACCTCGCGCCGGTCCCGGAAGGTGCGTAACGTGAGCGAGGCTGGCGACGCGCCTTGGGTCGCGGTGTGCCAGGTCGACGGGCGTCGCTGGTGCACCGTCGAAGGAACAGCTCGGGTGCTGACGGACACGGAGTCGGTGCGCACCGCCGAGGAGGCCTATGCCCGGAGGTTCCGTGTTCCCCGGCCGAACCCGGAGCGGATCGTGCTGTCGATCACCGTTCATCACCTGATGGGCAGCCTGCAGTGACCGACCCGCCGGAGTATGACGTCAACCCCGAGGTAACCCGCCGATACCCATCCGCCACCCCAAGGAGCCACACCATGCACGCAGATTCGTCCCGTCCCACGACCAACGCCGTCCCCGCCGGACGCGTGCTGGTCCTGGATGAGCGATTCGTCAACTCCCTCGACGCCGCGCAGCTGCGGGACTACCTCGACATCCTGACGCGAGCAGCGTCCGGCGCGCATCCGGACGTCGATGAACTGGCGAACCTGCTGAGCGACGAGTTCGACGACCTCGCGCTGCCGATGCCGCCGGTGCAGGTCAAGATGATCGCCGAGCAGCTCTTCGGGGTACAGGACGCCAGGCTGGACATCGTCACCACAGGCGGTGATCTGCTCGCCCAGAAGGACGGCGTCGTTGGCGTGCCTGAGCGACCCGGCTCGGCGGGCGACCCCGAACACCCGGATCGGCCGTTCATCAGTTGAGAGCCGGCACGGATTCGATAGCCGCAGGGAGGCAGAGCAGTGAACCATGAACCGGGCGAGGCACCGGTCGACTGTGCGGCGGGAGCGAGAGGTTGGCGCGCACGACTCGACGCCGAGTTGGACCGGTTCGTCGCCGACGGCCTGCGCTGCGCGACAGGACAGAGTGCCGATACGCACGAGCTGTGGCAGCAACTCGGCCGAGCGGGCCGCGGCGGCAAGAAGCTGCGATCGGCACTGCTGTTCGCGGCGTACGAGTGCTGCGGCGGCGGTGATGGTGAGGCGGTCGCCCGCGTCGGTGCTGCGGTGGAGTTGCTGCACACCGCGTTGGTGATCCACGACGACGTCATCGACCGGGATGTCGTGCGGCGCGGATCGGCCAACGTGTCCGGTGTCTTTGCCGACACGGCACGGGTGCGTGGCGCGCGCGAGGACGGCGCGGTCACTCTCGGCGTCGCGGCCGGCATACTCGCTGGAGACCTTGCACTGGCCCGCGCCATACAGCTGGTGGCGCTGTGTGGCGCAGACCCTGCAACGACGCGTGCGCTGCTGGCGTTGGTGGAGGATGCGGTGCGGGTCAGTGCCGCCGGAGAACTCGACGACGTCGCCGCCGGTGTGTGCCGCGCTCCGACACCCACCCTCGAGCAGGTCCTCGCGATCGCCGAGCAGAAGACTGCGTGGTATTCGTTCCGCTTCCCGCTGCAGGCCGGCGCAGTGCTCGCCGGCGCGCCCCGAGCAAGCGTCGACCAGCTCGCGGAGGTCGGTCGTCTCGCCGGCATCGGTTTCCAGCTCGCCGACGACCTCCGCGGCGTGTTCGGGGACGAATCCGACACCGGCAAGAGCGCGCTGAGTGACCTGCGCGAGGGAAAGTTCACCGCGCTCATCGCGCACGCGCGGACGACCCCTGCCTGGGACGCGTTGGCGCCGCACATCGGAGACGCCGCGCTGGACGCGGGAGCCGCCGAGACGGTGCGCGAGCTGCTCGAGAGCTGCGGATCGCGACGTTTCGTCGAAGGACTCGCCGAGCAGCACCTGACGCGTGCTGTGGACACGGCGGAGCGTATCGGCCTCGATCCGGCGCTGCTGGCCGAGCTCACCCGGCTCAGCCGCCGCATCATGCGGAGTACTGCCGCATGACGCACCGCACGGCGAAATGGGATGCGAGGGCCAAGAAGCCTCAGTCGGCGCCACACGCCGACCCCTACCAGCAACGCACCTACGACGCGGTGGCGCAGGTCGCCGCCGCACGCATGATCAATGCCTTCTCCTCATCGTTCGGGATGGCCGCGCGACTCCTGCAGCAACCGGTGCGGGATCACGTCCGCAACATCTACGCGCTGGTCCGTCTCGCCGACGAAGTCGTGGACGGGCCGGTCGGCGTCGGCCGGCCCCAGCAGGCCGGCGTGCTGCTCGACCGGCTGCAGGCGGACACTGAGGATGCGATCAGCACCGGCTACAGCGCGAATCTGGTTGTCCACGCGTTCGCTTCCACCGCCCGGGAATGCGGCATCCGGCCGAACCTGACATCGCCCTTCTTCCGGTCGATGCGCACCGACCTCTCGGTGCGTGAGCACGACGCGGACAGCTTCGCCAGCTACGTGTACGGCTCGGCGGAAGTAGTCGGCTTGATGTGTCTGCGCGTGTTTCTCGCCCCCGTGGGCCGCGAACGCTCCCCGGTCCCAGAGCTGCTGGCCGGTCCTGCGTACGAAGAACTCGCGGCCGGAGCATGCCGGCTCGGCGCTGCGTTCCAGAAGGTGAACTTCCTGCGGGACCTGCGCGACGACTACTTCCTGCGTGGCCGCTGCTACTTCCCCGGCATCGACCCGGCGCACCTCACCGAACGCGACAAGCAGCGGATCCTGGACGATATCGACGCCGACCTGGACCATGCCGCCGCAACCGTCTCCCAGCTTCCGAACAGCAGTCGCCGGGCGGTGGCCGCTGCGCACGCGGTCTTCGCAGAGTTGTCACACCGGTTGCGCATCACACCGGCCGAGCAGCTGGTGCGGCAGCGGGTCCGGGTGCCCGGACCCACCAAGCTGCGGATCGCGCTCGCGGCCGGCATACGGCAGGGGCGAGCGTGAGCGGCGCACGGAAGGTGGTCGTCATCGGCGGCGGTGTCGCCGGTTTGGCATCGGCGGCCTTACTCGCACGTGACGGTTTCGAGGTGGAGCTGCACGAGAAGAACGCCACCGTGGGCGGCCGCGTCGGCAGCTGGACGAAGAACGGCTTCCACTTCGACACCGGCCCGTCGTGGTACCTGATGCCCGACGTCTTCGAGCACTACTTCGGACTCCTCGGTGCTGCTGCGGGCGACGAGCTGGCACTCACCCGGCTGGAGCCGGCGTACCGAGCTTTCTTCGAAGGCCACCCGGAACCGATCGACGTGCGCTCCGGCACGGCTGCGGTGACGGCGCTTTTCGACGGCATCGAGCCCGGAGCGGGCCCGCGCATCGCGTCGTATCTCGAATCCGCCCGGACGACATACGAGCTGGCGGTCCGCCGCTTCCTCTACACGACGTACCGCTCCATGGTGCCGCTGGTCCGCCGCGATGTCGTGACCCGCCTCGGCCGGCTGACGCGGATGTTGGTCCAGCCACTGGACCGTTTCATCGCCACGTATGTGCGGGATCGGCGGCTGGAGCAGATTCTCGGCTACCCGGCCGTATTCCTCGGGACCGCGCCGTCCCGTGCGCCGAGTATCTACCACCTGATGAGCCACCTCGATCTGGTCGATGGCGTCTACTACCCGCAAGGTGGCTTCCGGGCGCTGGTGGACTCGCTGGTGACGCTCGCCGAGGCGGAGGGGGTCCGCATCCACACCTCGTCCCGCGCGACCAAGATCCACACGGCCGTCCGTGCCCGTCGGTGGCGGTCCCGTGACCATCGCAGGTTTCAGGTCACCGGTGTCAGCTTCGCCGCGGGCGACGATCAGATGACCGTCGACGCCGACCTCGTGGTCGGCGCGGCGGATCTGCACCATCTGGAGACGCGACTGCTCGGTGACGCCGCCCGCAGCCGGCCCGCATCGTGGTGGTCCAGGCGCGACCCGGGCCCGGGAGCGGTGCTGGTCCTGCTCGGGGTGCGCGGGCAGGTTCCACAGTTGGCGCACCATTCGCTGTTCTTCACCCGGGATTGGGAGAAACACTTCGCCGCCATCCACCGATCGGAGGCGATCCCCGACCCCGCGTCGATCTACGTGAGTCGGACCACCGCCAGTGATGCGGCCATGGCACCGGACGGTCACGAGAACCTCTTCCTGCTGGTCCCGGTCCCCGCCGACCCGGCAATGGGACGCGGCGGTGTCGACGGCGCCGGTGACCGGGCGGTCGAGCTCGTCGCGGATGCGGCGATTCGCCAGGTGGCCGCCTGGGCGGGGGTGCCCGATCTGGCCGAGCGCATCGTCGTCCGTCGTACGATCGGCCCGCAAGACTTCGCCGACGATGTGTTCGCCTGGAGGGGTGGAGCGTTGGGACTGGCACACACCGCCCGGCAGTCCGCGTTCTTCCGCGGACGCAACAGATCACGACGGGTCGCCGGGCTGTTCTATGCCGGTCACAGCACGCTGCCCGGCATCGGCCTGCCCATGTGCCTGATCAGCGCGGAGGTCCTGCTCAAGGCGGTCCGCGGGGACGATTCCACCGGCCCGTTGGCCGCTCCGCTACCCGTGCGATCCACCGGCGGGCGAGCCGATACCGACCACGGCGGGTCGGACCGGCCGAGGCGGTGGCCGCAATGAGCCTGCGACATCTCTCCTACCTGGCCATGCTGGCGTTCTGCCTGGCCGGCACCCTCCCCCTGGAATTCGGCTACCACCTGGGAGTGCTGCACCGGCCGCTACGCCTGCTGACGACCATCGTGGTGGCATCCGCTCCCTTCGTGGCCTGGGACGTGTGGGCCACTCATGCCGGACAGTGGCATTTCGACAGCCGGCAGACGCTGCCATGGCGGGTCGGCGGGCTGCCGCTGGAGGAGATCGCCTTCTTCGTCGTCGTTCCGCTGGCGGCCATCCTCACCTATGAAGCCGTGCGTCACCTCACCGGCAGACGCCCTGCACACGGCGACAAGGCACGCCGGGAAGGATCGGTATGACGTACACGGCGCTCGCCGTCATCGCCGTCATCGCCTCGGTGTGTGTCGATCGTGTGATCACCCGCACCCGGCTGACCACCTCCAGGACCTGGTGGGCGGCCTACGCAATCCTGCTGATCTTCCAGCTGGTGACGAATGCGTGGCTGACTGGGCGGGGCATCGTCCGCTACGACGGGGACGCGATTGTGGGGACGACACGGATCACCTGGCTCGGGGACGGCCGGCTCTTCTGGGCGCCCGTGGAGGATGTCGGTTTCGGCTTCGCGCTGATCCTGCTGACCTGTGCGGTGTGGGACGCACTGGCGGGGCGTCGCCGCCGCCGTTGCGCGACATCGTGAGCGGCTTTGCAGCACGGATCAGGCAGGGTCCGCTGGACATCGGGGCTCCCGGTCCGTCGACGCGGGAGATGATGACCGGTTTCCGCTCGATCCGGGCCGATCCGCTGCGCTTCCTGTGTCGCGCACGGGAGCGGTACGGCGACCTGGTCGCGTTTCCGGTGCCCGGTCCGCCGGCCCTGCTGGTCAGCGATCCGGCCGACGTCCGCCGGGTGCTGCAGACGGGCGCCCGCAACTGGAGTAAAGACACCGTTCAGTACCGCGCGTTGGCGAGAGTGACCGGTCCTGGCCTGCTGGCCTCGGCCGAACCGAATTGGCTGGAGCATCGCCGGATGGTGGCACCCGCCTTCCATCATCAACGACTGCATTCTCTGGCGGCGCGGGTGGCGGACGCGGGTGATCGCGCCTTGGACGTGCACATCGGGTGGAGTCCACGGAGGCACACCGTCGATGTGGCCGAGGTTTGCCTGCGCATCGCGCTCGACGTGGTGGGCGATGCCATCCTGTCCACCGATCTGTCCGAGCAGGCGCATCGGTTGCTCGAGGCGACCAGCGCTGCGGCCAGACTGGTGGTGCGACTCGGGCAGTCGATCCTTCCCGAGCGGATCCCGTCCGCTCTCAACCGCCGGTTGACGACGACACGCCGCAAACTGGACGTTCTCTGTTTCGAGTTGATCGAGGCACGCCGGGCCTGCACATCGCACGGTGACGACCTGCTCGGCCTGCTGATCGAGGGGGGTCTGTCCGACCAGGAGATCCGCGACGAGCTGGTGACGATGGTCATCGCCGGGCACGAGACCGTTGCGGCGGCGCTGTCCTGGACGCTGATGCTGCTCGCCGAGCACCAGGCTGCGCAGGACGGCGTGCGCAGCGAGGTCGCCCTGCTACCCGGTGCGGTCCCGATGATGCAGACCCGGAGGGTGTTGCCGTGGACTCGGGCGGTCATCGACGAGGCGCTGCGCCTGTATCCGCCGGCGTGGGTCATCTCGCGCAGATCACGGGCGGCCGATCTCATCGGCGGCCGGGAGGTGCCGGCCGGCACGACTGCGATCATCAGCCCCTGGGTGCTGCACCGCCGCGCCGATGCATGGGACGGTCCTGAGGAGTTCCGGCCGCAGCGCTTTCGCGATGACCCGACGCCACGCACCCACTACCTGCCCTTCGGTGCAGGCCCCCGACTGTGCATCGGCCGGGACTTCGCGCTGGGTGAGATGGCCATCATCCTGAGCAGGATCGTGTCGAGATTCCGAGTCGAGCTACCCGCCGAGTGGAGCCGTCCGAGCCCGCAGGCCGACGTCGCAGTCCACCCCAGCGGCGGTATGCCGCTGTGTCTGACGCCGATCGGGTCACCACTGCCGTGACCACTGTGGTTGTCCTGCTGCTCCTGCTCGCCGGTGCATGGGCCGGCGCTCGGCAAGTGGCGAACCTGCGTGGTCTGGGCGACGAAGGCCGCACCTCCGGCACCGGCCGGATCGCGGTCGTGATCCCGGCACGCAACGAAGCCGGCACCCTGCCGGTGTTGCTGGGCTCGCTGAAACACGGCGGCAGCGCACTGGCTGAGGTCGTCGTGGTCGACGACGGGTCCACCGACGGCACTGGCGACGTCGCCTCCGCCGCCGGCGCCCGCGTGCTCGCGGTCCGGGAAGTGCCTGCCGGCTGGACCGGCAAGGCCTGGGCCTGTCAGGTGGGAGCGGATGCGACGCAGGCGGAACTCCTGCTCTTCCTTGACGCGGACACCGCCCTCGGGACCGGCGCCGTCGAGCAGCTGCTCGGTGCGCACCGCAGGTATGGCGGGCTGGTCTCGGTGCAGCCCTACCACGAGGTGCACGCACCCTACGAACAGTTGTCGGCCTACTTCAACGTGATGTCGCTGATGGGTAGCGGAGAGTTCGCGCATCGCAGGACGCGCAGGCCGATGGCGTTCGGTCCGTGCCTGCTCACGTCACGGGCGGACTACCAGAGCTCCGGCGGCCACGAGGCGATCCGCGGCGCCATACTCGACGATGTGGAGTTAGCGGCCGCCTACGCGCGCGCCGGTCTGCCGGTGCGATGCCTGACGGGTGGGGCGGCACTGCGGATGCGGATGTATCCGAACGGTTTCCGTCAGCTCGCCGAAGGCTGGACGAAGAACATCGCTTCCGGTGCCGGACAAGCGGCGCCCGCTGCCCGGGCCGGCGCCGCGGCATGGGTCATCTGCCACTTCGCCGTTACCGTCGGCGTGCTGCTGACCATTCTGTCCGGTGCGAGCGGACATCGGGTGTTCGTCACTGGGCCGTGGTTCGTCTGGGTGATCGGCTGGGCCGGGCTGGGATTGCAGTTCGGGAGCATCCTGCGGCGGGTGGGGTCCTATCGGTGGTGGACGTGGGCTGTCTTCCCGGTGCCGTTGGTGGCGTTCGGTGTGCTCTTCGCGCGTTCGGTATTCCTGACCTATGCGCGCGGGTCCGTGCGGTGGCGCGGACGCGACGTCGTGATGCACTCGGAGAGCGAGTAGCCGAGGGCACCGGTGACGTCTGTTGCCGAGCGATTCACGATCGCCGGCGCCGGACGTGCGCCGACCTGTCCACTTTCGGCGACCGTTGCCGGTTGTGTACGCGTCAGCGTCCCGAGCGCGTCCACTTTCGGCGACCGTTGCCGGTTCGGTCGCACGGCTGCAGCCGGCCTCAGCGCTCGGCGGGCACGTCGTTGTCGGCGCCGGTCGGTACGTCATCACCGACATGGCGGGCGGACAGGATGTGCGCCCGCATCACTGCCTCTGCCCACTCGCCGTCGCGGACACGCGCCGCGGTGATCAGATCACCGTGGTAACGCATGCTGCGCAGGAGCGAATCGTGGTCATAGGCCCGGAAGGTCCGGGTGACGAGGACCGGTCGCATCAGTGCGCCGATGGCAAGGCCGAGGTGCCTGTTACCGCAGCGCTCGATGAACAACGTGTGGAACGCGTTGTTCAGTGACGTCAGCTCTGCGCGGTCGTGCCCCGAGCCGACGATGTCGAGCATCCGCTCGTGCAGATCCAGCAGCCGGGCGAGGTCGGACGCGTCCATGCGCTCGACTGCCAGTCGCGCGGCGACGGGTTCGAGCTCGGCGCGTAACGTGTACAGCTCGCGGTTGTCCTTTTCGGTTACGGACACCACCTGGGCGCCGCGATTGGGGACCACGTCCACCATGCCTTCGGCTGCCAGGCGACGCACGGCTTCGCGGACCGGGGTTCGGCTGACGCCGATGTCCGCCGCCAGAGCCTGTTCGGGCAGGCGTGCCCCAGCGGCCAACCTGCCGTCGTAGATCCGTTCCAGGACAGCTTCATACGCGCGTTCGGCCGCGTCGCGGGAATCACTGGACATGCACAGACACCGTTTCCCGGACCTTTCCGATCAGTCAGCCCGTCGTGCAGGGCCGATCCGGTGGACTCGTTGTCAGAGCAACGGCCAGCCGGCTGCGGCCAAATCCTGCCGAGAGCCTCCCCGCGTGACGAACGACGTCGAGGGTATCCCAGTGAGTCGTTCGCTGAGTTCGACCACACGTAGGTAGGCCCTCAGGTCGATCCCCGTTCGCACCCCCAGGCCGTCGCAGAGATGCACGAGGTCCTCCATCGGTGCGTTGCCCAGGACCGTGGGGTCTCCCGGGAACCACAGGTCGCCCCCCAGGCCGGCGAACGACCCCTCCAGGAAGTGAGCCCCGGCCAACAGGGCGGCGAGTGCGTTCGCCGGTGCGAAACCGTTGCGATTGTGCAGGTGGACACCCACGTCCAGCCCCGGGTATGCCGCCCTGGTGGCGGCGACCCCGTCATGGATCTCGCCGGGATGTTCCTGACCGGAGGTCGCGGCCAGGTAGACGCCGCGGGCTCCGCTGTCGACAGCGGCGGCGACGACCCGCTCACGATCGGCTGCTGGGATCGGACCCCGTGCCGGCGCGAAGAAGGCGCATGCCACGGCGACCAGCAGGCGGGCCTCGGCCCGCTCGGCGACCGCAGCGATGGCGGGCAGCTCCGCGAGCAGTTCGCAGATGCTGCGTCGCTGATTGCGGCGGGCCACTTCCTCGTCGGCGGGTATGACGACGACCAGTTCGTCCAAGCCACAGTCGGCGGCGCGTTCGGCGCCGCGCAGGTTCGGCACCAGGCCGCGATAAGTGATTCCCTCCGGACGCGGAACCGCCGCCATGACGGCGGCAGCGTCGGCCAGCTGGGGAAGCACCTTCGGGTGCGCGAACGAGACCGCCTCGATGGTCGTCACTCCGGCGGCGATGAGCAGGTCGACGATCGCCACCTTGTCCTGCGTCCGCAGCGGCTCCGAGATGGCCTGCAGTCCGTCTCGCAATCCGACGTCGACGAGCCGGACCGACTGCGGTAGCGCGAGTGACATCAGATCGATCCTTCCGCCCGCAGCGTCTGGAGCTCGTCCGCACCGATGCCGAGCTCAGCCAGCACCTCGGCAGTGTGCTGGCCCAGCTCGGGGCCGGGCCAACCGACCTCGCCGACGGTGCGAGACAACCGGGGGAAGACGTTCTGCATCGCGAGATCGCCGAGCACCGGGTGCTCGACCCGGGTGATGGTCTCCCGGGCGGCGAAGTGCGGGTCGGTCAACATGTCCACCGGGCGGAAGATTTTGCCGACCGGAACGGATGCCTCGATCAGCGTGGCCTCCAAGGCGTCCGCGGACAGAGTCGCGGTCCACTCGGCGATGAGATCATCCAGCTCCTGCTGATGCTCTCCGCGAGAGCCGTGGGTCGCATACCGCGCATCGGTGGCGAGCTCCGCGCGCCCCATCGCCTCGGCCAGTCGCGTCCAGACGGTGTCCTGGTTCGCCGCGATCAGCATCCACGTGCCGTCGGCGGTCGGATAGACGTTGCTCGGTGCGACGTTCGGCAGGACGGCCCCGGTCCGCTCTCGCTGATAACCGGTGATCTGCCACTCTGGGACGAGGGACTCCATGACTCCGAGGACGGCCTCATAAATCGCGGAGTCCACGATCTGACCACGGCCGCTGCGTTGCCGCTCCTGAAGCGCAGCCAGCGCGCCGATCGTGGCGAACAGAGCGGCCAGCGTGTCGCCGATCGAGATGCCGGTGCGGGACGGTGGCGTCGAGGGATCACCGACGACATACCGCAGACCGCCCATGGCCTCGCCGATCGAGCCGTAGCCCGGACGATCGGCATACGGCCCCTGCTGCCCGAATCCGGAGACCCGAGCCATGACCAGGCCCGGGTTCAGCTCGCTCAACCGGTCGTATCCCAGGCCCCAGCGCTCCATCGTGCCGGGGCGGAAGTTCTCCACCAGGATGTCGGCACCGGCGATGAGCTTCCGAGCGAGATGCTGGCCGCGTGGTGAGCGCAGGTTGATAGTGACCGAGCGCTTGTTGCGTCCGACGATCGACCACCACAGCGACTGGCCCTGCGGACGTTGACGACCCCACTGCCGCAGCGGATCTCCGCGGCCCGGGTCCTCGATCTTGACCACGTCCGCGCCGAGGTCACCGAGCAATTGGCCGCAGAACGGGCCGGCGAGCAGCTGACCGACTTCGACGACGCGAACACCGGCGAGCGGACCGCCGCGGCTCGGCTCGGGGGACGTGCTCTCCGGGGTCTGTGCACGCACGACATCCTCCAACAGCGGGTAAGGGCGATCACGGACGACTTCATTGCATGCAATCGCGCATAAAAAGATGAGCGTAGCACCGGTAATTACGAAACCATGCCGATGATTGTATGCAATATGCTTGACCCGTCGAAATGTCAGACCTACTGTGATCTCCATCACTCGAGCGGCGGTCTCCACTGGCTGAAGGTGGCGCCGTTCGGCCGTTCCTCGGATCTGCCCCGCACCTCGGTGCCGAACAGGAGTACCCATGACTTACCGACTCGGTGTGGACGTTGGGGGAACGTTCACCGACGTACTGCTGATCAACGAGGACACCGGGGAGACCTTCCGCGAGAAGACCGTGTCGACGCCCGCGGATCAGTCGGTTGGCGTGCTGCGGGGCATCTCCGCCGCCTGCCGGACAGCCGGGGTCGACCCCTCCCAGATCCGCGAGGTGCTGCACGGCACCACCGTCGCAACGAACGCCATCCTGGAGAAGAAGGGTGCGCGCGTCGGCCTGGTGACGACCCAGGGATTCCGGCAGGTGCTGCAGATCGCCCGGTCGTTCGTGCCCGGAGGGCTCGCCGGCTGGATCATCTGGCCGAAGCCGGAACCGCTGGCGGCGCTGGAGGACACCGTCGAGGTGATCGAGCGGATCGACAGGAACGGCGCCGTGGTGACGGTCCTCGACGAGGACGACGTCCGCACCAAGATCCGGAGGCTGAAGACACAAGGCATCGAGGCGCTCAGCATCAGCCTGCTGCACTCGTATGTCAACGATGCGCACGAGCGCCGGGTGGCGGCGATCGCTGCGGAGGAACTGGACGGGATCCCGATCTCCCGGTCTTCGGCCGTGCTGCCGGAGTTGCGCGAATACGAGCGCACCCTGACGACGGTGGCGAATGCCTACGTCCAGGGTCAGGTTGCGCGTTACGTCGGCAATCTGCAGTCGCAACTGCAAAGCTCGGGTCTGGACACCGGATTGTCGATCCTGCGCAGCGACGGCGGTCTGGTGTCCGCAGACGTCGCGGCCCGGACGCCGGTCGCCCTCCTGATGTCCGGCCCCGCCGGCGGCGTGGCCGGCGCGGTCTGGGTCGCGCAGCAGGCTGGCTTCTCCGACCTACTGACCTTTGACATGGGTGGCACCTCCACCGATGTGGCACTCGTGCAGGGCCTGACACCGCGCATCGGCCGCGAGACGACGGTGGGCGATCTCACCGTGCGCGCCTCCTCGGTGGACGTGCGTACCGTCGGCGCCGGGGGCGGTTCGATCGCGCACGTCCCGCCACTCACCCAGGCGTTGCGGGTGGGGCCTCAGTCGGCCGGAGCGGAGCCCGGTCCGGCGTCATACGGTGCGGGTGGCACCGATCCGACCGTCACCGACGCCAACGTCGTCCTGGGCTACCTTCCGGCCGAGCTCGCCGGCGGCGAGATCCAGCTGGACGTCCAAGCGGCCCGCAAAGTCGTCGAGACCATCTCCACCGCAACCGGATTGGGTTCCGTGGAGGCAGCCGCAGCCGGCATCTACGACATCGTCAACGAGAACATGTACGGCGCCCTGAAGCTCGTCTCGACCCAGCAAGGTTTCGACCCACGCGACTTCGCGCTCATCGCATTCGGAGGTGCTGGACCGTTGCACGCCAACGCGCTCGGCAAGCTGACCGGTGCCTGGCCGGTGATCGTGCCACCGTCCCCGGGCGTCTTGTGCGCGTATGGCGACGCGACGACCAGCCTGCGGGACGAGTCAGTGCGCACCCTGATCCGCCGCTTCGACGAAGTCACCGCCGACGAACTCGCCGCAATTCTCGACGAACTGGCACAGGGGGCACAACAGTCGCTCCTGGCCGCCGGAGTCGCAGCCGAGGAAGTCAGCCTCACCTTCGCTGCCGACGTGCGCTACCACGGTCAGGGTTTCGAGATCCCGGTCGTCATCGACCGCGGCACGCTGGACAGCGACGGCCTGGACGGGCTGCGTGCGGCATTCGACGCCGAACACGAGCGATTGTTCAACTTCCTGCTGCGCAACGAGCACGAGCTGGTGACGGTGCGAGCGACAGCCAGCGGCCCCCGACCGAGCATGGCGCCGGTGGTGCTCGACGAGGGCTCGCCGGACGCGGCCGACGCCGCGCTGCGGCCACACCGCCTGTGGGTGGATGGCGTCGAGGTCGACGCGACGATCTACGACCGCAACCTGCTGCGGGCCGGCAATGTGATCACCGGCCCGGCGGTCGTCGTCGAGATGGACTCGACCACTCTGGTCCTTCCCGGACACGCCGCGACCGTGCACTCCAGCGGTGCCTTGCTGATCCGCCCGATCGAGCCCTGCCAGACCTCCGAGACTTCCGCGACAGGTAAGGACTGACCCATGGCCACGTTGCTCCAAACCGACGACGCTCCGTTCGAGCAGGTCGACGTCGACGTCGTGACTCTCGACCTGGTCGAGAACGCGCTGCGCAGCGCGCGTTACGAAATGGACGAGGTGCTCTTCCGCACCGCGCTCTCGCCCGGAATCCGCGAGCAGCACGACGAGTTTCCGCTCATCGGCGACCCGGAAGGGAAGATGGTGGTCGGTCAGTTCGGACTGTCGATCCCGGACTTTCTCGACAACTTCGAGGGGACCATCGAGGAGGGCGACGTCCTCCTGACGTCCGATCCGTATTCCTGCGGCGCGGCTATCAGCCATGCGAACGACTGGCTCGTGGTCATGCCGATCTACTTCGAGGGGCGGATCGTCGGCTGGGCATCACAGTTCGGGCACATGTCAGACGTCGGTGGCAAGACGCCCGCGTCGATGCCGACGGATGCCCGCACCATTTTCGAGGAAGGCGTGGTAATCCCTCCCTTCAAGCTTTACAAGAAGGGGGTGCTGGACGAGGACGCCCTCAACATCATCCTGAACCAGGTGCGTAAGCCGGACTGGAACCGCGCCGACCTCAACGGGATCGTCGCGGCCTGTCGGACGGCGTCGCGTCGAGTGCAGGAGATGTGTGCGCGTTTCGGCGTCGACACCTACACCTCGGCGCTGAGCGCTCTGCTGGACCGCAACTACCGTGCGATGAAGACACTGCTGGCTGCCGTGTTCGAGGAGGGCGTGCCCCTAACCTTCACCGACTACATCGACGACGACGGGCGCGGACACGGTCCGTACGAACTGACGATGACGATCACCCGCTCCGGCGACAAGGTGCTGATCGACCTCAGTGGTTCCTCGCCCCAGGCCGAAGGACCGATCAACTACTACATCAACGAGAACCTGATCCGGATGTTCTTCGGGATCTACCTGATCACCGTGGCCGATCCGCAAATCCTCTGGAACGACGGTTACTACCCGTTGGTGGACGTCAACATCCCCGACGACTCCTTCTGGAAGCCCAAGTACCCGGCCGCTCTCAACGGGCGCAACCATGGCATCGGCCGGCTGTTCGACCTGTTCGGTGGGTTGCTCGGACAATCGAACCCGAGCCTGCTCAACGGTGCCGGCTTCTCGTCGTCGCCGCACTTCATGTATTCCGGGAACTACACCGAAGGCGATCGTGCAGGCGAGTGGTTCCAGCTCTACTCGATCGGCTTCGGCGGCATACCCGGACGTCCGGTCGGTGACGGACCCGATGGCCACTCGTTGTGGCCGTCTTTCGTCAACATCCCGTGTGAGTACCTCGAGTCGTACTACCCGTTGCGGATCGAGCGCTGGGAGACGGTCGCTGACACCGGCGGCGCGGGTCTGCACCGAGGCGGCAACGGCGTCGACGTCGCCTACCGTTTCCTGCAGCCGGGCACCATCGCGATTCACGACGACCGGTGGCTGACCTACCCGTGGGGTGTGCTCGGTGGCGAGCCGGGTGCGCGCGGGACGAAGTGGATAGATCGTGTGGACGGGTCGCGCGAAGTGATCTCGTCCAAGGTCCACGACTTCGAGGTCGCGGCCGACGACGTGCTGCATTTCGTCACCTGGGGTGGCGGCGGCTGGGGCGATCCGTTGCAGCGGGATCCGGCGCTGGTGGCACTGGAGGTCCGCCGGGGGCTGATCTCACCGGAGGGCGCCCGACGTTACGGCGTCGTCTGCACGGCCGACGGAGTCGACGCCGACGCGACCGAAGAGCTGCGCGCGCAACTGCGGCAGAGGCGGCCGGACGAACTGCCGTTGTTCGACAAGGGTCCCGACCTCGCGACGATCCTGGCCCGCGCACAGCGGGAAACCGGTCTGCCGGCGCCCCTGCCGCCCACGAGCCGCCGATGACCGACTGGGCCGAAGGATTCGCGGGCGAGCTGCGGCCGGGACCCCGACCGGTCGTCCTGTCGATCGACCTGATGCGCGCATATTTCGAGCCGGGGTCGCCGTTCTGTCTGCCCGACCGGGCCTGCCTGGAGGCGGCCGTCGACATCGTCTCCGCAGCCCGGACAGCACGAGTGCCCGTGATTCACACCGTGGTCAAGTATGCCGCCAGCGCACTGGACGGCGGCCTCTTCGTGCGTAAGGTGCCGGCCCTGCGGCGCCTCGCCGGTGACACGCCACTGGGCCGAACGATGCCGGAGGTGCAGCCACGGGCCGACGAACTGGTGCTCGTGAAGCAATACGCCAGCGCGTTCTTCGGCACCAGTCTGGCCTCAACCCTGGCTGCGATGCGTGCAGACACCGTGGTCATCGTCGGGGTCAGCACCAGCGGATGCGTTCGCGCTTCCGCCGTCGACGCCCTCCAACACGGGTTCGTCCCGATCGTCGTCGCCGATGCCGTGGGCGACCGGGACGCTGCGGTGCACGACGCATCGCTGTACGACCTGCAGGCGAAGTATGCGCAGGTCGTCGACCTGGCCGCCGCCCGCGCGGCGATCGGCTCGGCGCCCGCCGGCAGTCCCGACAGCTGACCCGGTGCTGCGCGGTTCACATCTCCTGCTCCCACCAGCCGCGGGTGTCCACGCCCGCGTCGTCGGCCAGCGCTTCCAGCTCGGCCACCTCGTGTTCGGTCAGTGCGATGTTGCGGACAGTGGCCAATCCTTCGACGTGCACCCTCTTGGTCGCTCCGACGATCGGCGTGACGTCCTCGCCGATGGCCCAGGCGATCGCGACTTCGGCCGGGGAAACGCCATGGGACCGTCCGATGGTTGCCATGCGGTCGGTCAGGGCCTGCAGTTGAGGCAGCAGCTCGTTGTAGACCGCGGCCCGGCTCGTACCTTCCGGCATGGGGTTGGCCGGGCCGAATCGGCCCGTCAGCGCGCCTTGTTCGAGCACCATGTAGGCGAAGAACTTCATGTCATGCTCGCGGCAGTAGTCAATGATCCCGGCCCGCTCGGAGCTTCGGTACAAGAGGCTGTAATGGTTCTGCACCGCCTCCAGCCGGAAGCCCGCCGCGCCGAGGACCTGGTTGGCCACGGTGATCTGTGCCAGGTCGTGATTCGAGACGCCGACGTGCCTGACCCGGCCGCTTTCCAGCAGCGGTATCAGCCGTGCCGTCCACCGCGCCACGTCGGCCGGGTTGTGGATCCAGTAGAAATCCACATAGTCCGTACCCAGCCGCTGCAGACTCTGCGTGAGCATGACGTCGACCGCGGCGTCGTCCTCGCCAGCGGCCTGCGGCGTAAATTTCGTCGACAACTGGTAGTCGCTGCGGTCGTATGCCTTGAGTGCCTGCCCGAGAATCGTCTCCGCGCGGCCCATCCCGTACACCACGGCGGTGTCCCACAAGGTGAACCCCTTCGACATGGCGGCGTCGACGACCTCCTGCAGGGAGCTCTCGGTCAGCGTGCTGCCGAAGTGCCCCTCGCCGGGCGCACCGCTGTCACCCCAAGCCCAGGTGCCAAGAGCCACTGGCGGCACGGTGAGTTCGTTGTCGGTCATGTCGTATCTCCCATGGGTGTATTCGAAGCCGCGGGTCGGCCGGCCGACACCAGTGGACCGCGAGCGGCGCCGCGGAGGAAGTTGCTGTTCATGGGGGTACAAGTTCGCACCCCTTGCGGCGGCGCCCGCTGGCTACGATGGCGCACGTGACGCAGCAGGGCGGTCAACGAGGCGAGGTACGGGACTTCCTGGTGAGCCGACGCGCCAGAATCACGCCGGCTCAGGCCGGCCTGCCGGTCACTGGCCGCCGTCGGGTCGCCGGACTGCGGCGGGAGGAGGTCGCCGTGCTCGCGGGAGTGAGTACGGAGTGGTACACGCGGCTGGAGCGAGGCTACATCGGCGGCGTCTCCCAGGAAGTTCTTGCCGCTGTCGCTCGCGCCCTGCAACTGGACGATGACGAACGGACCTATCTTTTCGAGCTGGCCAGGTCGTCGCGCAGCGCGAGCCCGGCGCCCTCTCGTCACCGGGAAGGCACCGTCCCGCCGCAGGTCCAGTGGCTTCTCGACTCCATGACGATGTCCTCGGCATTCGTCCGCAACGGCCGCGCTGACATCGTCGCCGCCAACGCCTTGGCCCGCGCCCTCCATGCGCCCGTTTTCGACAGCTCCACCTCGGACGGTCGGGGGCGTCCGAACCTGGCTCGCTACATCTTCCTCGACCCCAGCGCCCAGGACTTCTTCGTCGACTGGGAGGCCGCCGGAAGTGCCACGACGGCGCTGCTGCGCGCGGAGGCCGGGCGCGAGCCGGGCGACCGGGCGCTGCGTGAGCTCGTCGGTGAGCTGGCCACCCTCAGTTCGGCTTTCCGCGACCGTTGGGCCGAGCACGATGTGCTGTTGCGACATGCGGGCGTCAAGCGGCTCCAGCACCCTGAGGTCGGACAACTGGACCTGACGTTCCAGTCCCTGGACCTGCCCGTGTCCCGGAGGGCCATGCACCAGCTGGTCGTCTACACAGCCGAACCGGGCACCACGTCGGAGGACGGGATCAAGGTCCTTGCCAGCTGGAGTGCCACGCATCCGCAGCGGTTGCGACCCGCAAGGGGCTGACCCAGCGCCAGGTTCGAGTCCATCACAGTGGAGCTCTTAGTGGTCTCAAGCGACGGATCGTGGCTGATTGGTCGAGCACGGCTTCGGCTGGCTGCTCGCGTTCGGGGCGAGTTGGGTGCCGATTCCGAGGCGCGGGAGTCGCTGATAGGGCAGCTGGCGATCGAGTTCACGCGCCGTGGTGGATCGCGAGCGAGATGGCGACGTAATGGGTGATGAACGCGGTGGTGGTGAGGCTGTGGAAGATCTCGTGAAAGCCGAACCACCGTGGTGAGGGATCCGGGAATCTGGTGCCGTAGACGATCGCACCGAGGGTGTAGAGAAGGCCGCCGATCGCGATGAGGGTGATGACCGCAGGTCCGCCGGCCCGAGCGAACGGGCCGAGGTAGAAGATCGCTGCCCAGCCCAGAGCGAGATAGATCGGCAGGTACAGCCAGCGAGGTGCGCCGACCCAACACATCCGGAACAGGATGCCCAGGATCGCGCCACCCCAGACAAGGGACAGCAGAACGGTGGCTTGCGAACGGTCCAGCAGGACGAGAGCCAGCGGGGTGTAGGTGCCGGCGATGATCAAGAAGATGTTGGAGTGGTCCATCCGCATGAGCCGGCGCTCCACGGGCGGCGTCCAGCTGCCGCGGTGATACGCGGCAGAGGTCGCGAACAGCAGACCGGCCGTCACAGCGAAGGCGGTCGCACCGATCCGAGCCGGCGCGTCGGGTGCCAGCACGACCAGCACGATTCCCGCCATGGTCACCAGCGGTGTCATCACCGCGTGGAACCACCCCCGTAGCCGGGGTGCGATCACAGTCGTTGTGTCTTCGACGTCGGGTCGCGCAGATGGTCCGCCGTGGGCGGTGGCTTTTTCGGTGCCCGGCGATCTACCGATCCCGCTGGATGCGCCCCTCGACGTCATCGGTCGAGGAGCCAGCGGCGGTCGGCTGCAGCGCCGGGGTCGTCGGAGGTCCGCGTCGCGGCAGTGACCACGGTGCCGCGGTCCGTGAGGGCGATACCGGCAAAATCTGCATCGGTTGCGGAGGGGATCACGGTGAGTACCAAACGGGTGCCACCGGTCAGGGACAGTCCGATGTTCTCGGGATAACGGCCGCCGGCGAACCAGCCGAACTTGGTGATACCGAGTGCGGTACGGATCTTGCGCGGAGCCGGAGGCCATTGGCCCTGGGTGTAGGAGACCCGTGCAATCCGCTGGTGGAAGTGGGCGTTGACTGCCACGTCGAGGGCTGCGATCTCGGTCGCCAGGTCCGTGCTGTGCGGCCACCATGCTCCATCGGAGGGACCGGTGCCACGGGTCGTGCTCAAGCTCCACCGGCTGCCGGTGGCCGCAGCCGGGCCAGGTGCGGCCTCCACGGTCAGGACCACACCCCGACGTGTGATGGCCGTAGGGGCTCAACGGGTGGCGAAGTGAGTGGACGCCCCGGTGTCGGCCAGCCGGAGACGATCCAGCAGGCGATCACGCGGAGGGGAGTGGTGACCATGACAGGCTCCCTTCGGGAGCGACAGAAGATGTTGATCAGGAACCGCGGTGGTCTGGGCCGGCTGCTCGTTGTCGTGAGCGGATATGCCGACGCCAGAACGGTATTCGAGTGCGTGAGAGCGGAGCTGTCGTCGGCGACACACATCAGGCGGCTGATGGAGGCGCGTCCGTCGACGCGCACCGGCGCCGACGACACAGGGTAGGCGAAGCTGTCTGATCAGCCCCGCGCGAAACGGTCCCTACGTATCTATTCTACGCCCGTCCCGAGCCTGATCCGGCGACGGCGAGGTCAGGTGAGGTCACGTGATGTCAGCTGGGCGCGTTGGTGTGGCACGGCTCACAGCATCCGGGCGCATACTGCGGTCATGACTGCCTCACCGGCTCGGCGCCGCCACCTGACCAACAGCCCCTTCCGGCCGACTGTCGTGCCCGAAGTCGAAGAGTACGCATGCGGTGACCTCGTGTGTCACGACACCTACGGCATGGGGCGGGTCATCGGCATCGAGGCATCAGCGGTCACCGTCGACTTCCGGTCAAGCGCACAGCGCATCGTCAGCCCGTTCGGAAAGATGAGCAAGTTGTAGCAGCCGGCCATCAGTGCCGGAGAGTGTCGAAGCATCACCGGCTCATCGCCCGAGCCAGCTGGCTGCACGGCGCAGGTGCCGCTGCTGGGTCTCTACGGTCATCCGATCCCACAAGCTCGTGATGTGCCGGGCCCGGTGATTGCCCTCCAGGACGTCTCGATGATCGCGCACGAACGTCCAGTAGAGACCGTCCCAGTCGTCGGTCCAGCTGCCGCGGGGCAGATCCGACATCCTGCGCAGGTAGTTGCTGCCGGAGACATACGGCTTGGTCGTCATCGCGTCGCCGGCCGCGAACTGGCTCATGGCATAGACGTTCGGGACCATGACCCAGTCGTAGGCGTCGACGAACAGGCTCATGAACCACTCGTAGGCGTCGGTGGGGTCGATGCGCAGCAGACACATCGCATTGCCCAGCACCATCAGTCGTTCGATGTGGTGCGCGTAGCCGGAGTCGAGCACCCGTTGGACCACCAGATCGACCGGCTCCAAACCGGTCGATGCACTCCACCACCCGGCGTCGAGCGAGCGGGTGTGCCCGAGCGTGTTCGAGGTGCGCATCCGTTCGCCGAAGAGGTGATAGGTGGCGCGCATGTACTCCCGCCAGCCGATCACCTGACGGACGAAGCCTTCGTACGACGGCAGCGGCACCTCGTGTGCGGCGGCCGCTACCTCAGCTGCCCGGATCACCTGTCCTGGCGTCAGCAATCCGGTGTTGAGCATCGGGGTGAGCAGCGAGTGGTAGAGATGCGGATGCTCCACCGAGATGGCGTCCTCGTAGGGACCGAAGTCGGCGAAGCGTTCGGCAAGGAACTGCGCGAGGTGGCCGGCGGCCTCGGTGTGGTCGGTCGGCCAGGCGAACGACTGCGGGTCGCCCGGCGCATCCGGGAAGTCGCGGGCGACCGTCTCGATGGCGTCGCGCACCTCGCGGCTGTGACCTTGCACCGCATCCACCTGCGGAGCGTGATGACCTCGCGGTAGCTTCTTGCGGTTCTCGGTGTCGAAGGACCAGCGACCACCGACCGGTCGGTCGCCCTCGACGAGGACACCGAGCCGGCGGCGCTGCCACCGGTAGAAGTGCTGCATCCGCGCCGGATGACGGCCGAACCACTCGATGAAATCGGCACGGGCCGTGAGGAATCCCGCAGACTCGAGGACGTCCTCGCGACCCAACTCGTATCCGCCGGCCTGCAACGCCGCCGTCGTGGCCCTGGCCAGCCAGTCGTCGACGACGTCATACACCTCGACCTTCACCGGACGGGTGCGACGGATCAGCCGGGTGAGCCGGATGCCGGTCGACTCCTGCGCCGAGGAGGTGATCACCGTGACGTCGTGACCCACGCCCCGCAGGCGGCGGGCGAAGCGAGCGAGAGACGCCCGGTGCAGCACCAGCTTGTGCGCGTGGAAACGATATTGCCGAAAGTACAGATCGTCCTCGATCAGGACGAAGGAAGTCCCCATCGCAGCGTGCAGGTGGTCCTCGAAGAGCTGGTGCGGGAAGACCAGCCGCAGCGGTGCCGCGGTCACCGCCAGCCGGTCCGGATGAAGGTGCATGGTTCTCAGAGGCCGCTCATTCCCCACCGGATGGCGCGGGTGCCAAGCCGGCCTGCAACGGCAGCAAGAGGCCGTCGCGTCAGCTGCAACTCGGTCCTCGCCCACGGCGGCAGGATCTCGACCGCGCCGTGCGCCAGTAGCCGGTAGCCCGGTCGAGCGGCCAGCGGCAGCGGCGGTTCGCGCAGCAGGAAGTGCGCAGCGTCCAGTGCCTGCGGTGTCGCCGTCGTTGCCGGGCGGTATGCCGCCAGGGTGGCTCGCAACCCGCCCACGCTGGCGGGCAGGTCGGTCGCACCCAGCGCAGCGGCCGGCCGTGACGCCTGAGCGACGTACTCATCGGCGGCGGCGGTGCTCAGCGGCTCGGCGCCATACCGTTGATGGGCGGTGAGGAAGCACCAGACCTCGGCGACGTGTACCCAGCGGAGGAGGTCGGGGTCGCCGGCTCGGTACGGGCGACCGTCCGGGGCGCGTCCCCTCACCCGCTCGTGCACCGCGCGGACCGCACCGATGGCGCGCTCGGCATGCTCGATCGTCCCGTAGGTCGTCGTGGCGAGGTAGCGGCTGGTGCGCGCCAACCGGCCCCAGGGGTCGGCCCGATAACCGCTGTGCCCGGCGACTCCGGCCATTGCCAACGGATGCAGCGATTGCAGCAGGAGCGCGGCGATTCCGCCGGTGAACATCGAGGCGTCGGCGTGCACCCGCCAGATGGGATCCTCGGGTCCGAACCAGCGTGGGCCGGGGGTGTCCCAGATCAGCGCATGGGCGGCAGCCGCATCCGGCCCGGCGACTCGAGCGCGCACGGATTCGCCAAGACGTCGGCGCAGCGAGCGGCGCCGGCGGGACGTCGTGTCGTTCACCATCCGTGCGTCCCGCGGGCACCTTTGAACGGTCCGGTGATCCGGGAGGTGATCCACCCGCCGTAGAAGTCGCCGGCCTGCGCCTCGACGACCTCGTCGTCGAGCCGGCACCGATCCATCGGTGCCGGATAGACGGCGATGCGCTCGGACAGGGCCTCGTAACCAGGCGTGGGGTCGGGGTAGTACCAGCCCGCTCGCCGTGCTCGGCGCGCACCACCGACCAGGTCGACGTACCGTGCGCGACCCTTGAATTCGCACCAGGAGGTGCCGTCGGCTTCGATCACGCAGCCGTCGGCGAAGGCGCTGCGGTGCAGGTAGACCGTCGGCGGATGGCTGGTTTCGAGCACTTCGACAACCTCGTCCGCGCGGGCGATCATCACACCGCCGAGCAGGACCTCCACGCGACACCGCGTCGTGCGAACCGCGGGCGGCCGGGGATAGTCCCAGACCGACTCGACGTCCCGGTGCTGCTGCGCCATACCATTCACCATACTTTCGGACCCTCGCTCCGAACGGTTCGCGGCGCGAGGGTGCGCCGATGACCGGTGCTCACGAGGCAAGCGGGACAGCGGTGACCACGATGTTGTCCCGGTAGTGATGTGTGCTGTAGTCGTAGGATCCACCGCAGGTGACCAAGTGCAGTTGCGGGCTCCCGGTCGTGGCGAACAAGTTAGGCAGATCGACATCCGGCTTGGCGATCGCGGTGACCGTTTGCACGCGGTAGCTCAGTTTCGTCCGGCCGGCGGTCACGTCGACCCGATCGCCACGTCGCAGGTTCACCAGCCGGGCGAAGGGGCCCAGGCCGTACCCGTCCGCGTCGATGTGCGCAGCGAGCACCGGTGTCCCCTGCGGTGCACCGGGTTTGGGACCGTATTCGTACCAGCCGACGGTGTCGGGGTCGGCCGGGATCGCCATCTGACCGTCCTTGCTCACTCCGCGGGGAATCACGCGCATCGAGATGCCCAGTCGTCGGATGGTGAGGTGTGAAGGGGCCGGTAGCTCGTCCTCGCCGTTGCTCTGTTCGGCCGCGGCGGCGCTGGTCTGAGCTGCCGCTGCCCCACCGTCCGATGGTGATGGAGCAGCGGCAGCGCCGGAGGCGGATGGCGCACTCGCGAGAGCGGCCGGCGGAAGCGCCGTGCTGCGCGCCGCCGTCGCGTGCACGACCCACCCGCTGCCCGCCCCGGCCAGGGTGGCGACGGCGACCGCCGCCGCCACCCTGCGGACAGTGAACCGAGACGACGGCACGTCAGCGGTTGACCTTCTTGCGACGTCCGAACAGGACAGCTCCACCGGCCAGCGCGGCGGCGCCGCCGACTGCCGCCGCGGTCGCGAGGCCGTCGTGCGCGGTGGCAGCCTGACCGCCGTTGCCGGTGGGCACGCCTCCGGGCGGCATACCCATACCGCTGATGTTCTGCACGGCGAGTTTCAGGTTGTTGCCCTTCGCGCTGCCCCAGGCGTAGACGATCGTGTTGGAACCGGCCTTGAGGTCCAGGGACGCAGGACCGATGACGACCTTGTCGGTCCCGGCGAGAACAACGTCGGCCGAGATCTTCCCGGCGGGAAGGACGGCCTTCATCTCGTTCGGGTTGGTCAGGTTCTTGAACGCTGCTTTCCCGTTGGCACGAACGTCGACCGCGGGAGCCGCGGCGTCGTGCCGCACCGTGAGGCGCGCCTGACCCGCCGGAATCTTCGACACGTCGTTGACATAGGGGGTCAGCTCGGGCTTGTCGTCGGCGCTCAGATGCGCCACGACGGTGATGTTGGCCCCCGCCGGAACGGTGACTCCGTCGGCTTCGGCGATCGCCTTGCCGTTTGCGCCGGCTCCCGGCGCGGTGATCTTCAGGTCGTATTTTCCGGCCGGCAGCATGACCGGCGCGGTGAGTGTGCCGGGCTTGAAGTCCTTGAGCAGTTCCTTGCCGTTGGCGTAGACGTCGACTGTTGCGCCCGGCACGGCGTGCAACACCGACACGCTGGCGTCATTCGGTCCTGCAGCGTGCGCTGCCGGCGCCAACGCCAGTGGGGTCATCGCCAGGGCGACCACGGCCGCGATGCGTACTGGTTTCATTGCTCGATCCCTTCCGTCCTGCGGGGTACACCGCGCCACGGAGGACGTGACGGGCGCGAAGCTGCCTGCTTCTTGTCCTTGATACGACCGATGGAGGTCGCCTGGATGCGGGCGAGCCCAGATTTCTTTCGCCGAAGTGTCGTTCAGTCGCTGGTCGGCGGGCCGGCGGCGAACGAGTCGAGCGCTGCGACGATCCGCGTCAGAAAGGTCAGCACCACTTCGGCCTCGACGTCGCTGAGTGTCTCGGTGATCGTGTTGATGTCGGCGATGAGTGGAAGCAGGGCATCGCGGACGTCGTCATACGCGCTCGCCGTCGCGTGCAGGGTGGTGCGCCGGCCGTCAGTGGCATGCCGACCGCGTTCGAGGTGTCCGCTCGCGACGAGCCGGTCCACCAGCACGGTTGCAGACGCCGAGCGGATCTTCAGCAGCTGCGATAGCTCGCCGACTCCAGCCGGCTGATCTGCCGATGTCAGATGGTCCAAGGCGAGCAGGTCGGTGACGCCGACCCCGATTCTCCGTGCCAGCTCTGCGTGAACCGCGGGAGCCGCCTGCAGCAGTCGCCGCAATTGCTGACCGATCACCCAGCGTGGCTGCGGTGCGGGGGCTGCGGCGTCGGGCATCTACGAATCGTAGAACCCTACAGTTAGCTAGACAATCTACTAAGGTGCGTTACCCTGACGCCCATGACAGCACCCGCAGCAGCACATCCCGATCGGGGAACACCCACGCCCCAACAGCTCAATGCGGACATGGTGTCCCGGTTGCTGTCTGCACCGGAGACCGAGGTTGCGGATGGCGAGCACGAGTTGCGGGTCTTGTGCACCAAGGGCCGACGGACCGGTGCCGAGCACCTGACTCCGGTCGGGGTGCTGCATCTGGCGGGCCGACTGTTCCTGGTGTGTCCCGATCGGCGTCGGGATTGGCCGCGCAACCTCGGCGCTGACGGAAGGTGCTCCCTGCGGTCCGGCGCGGGGGAGCAGCGGTGCGAGGCTCGAGAGGTCACCGGTGATGTCGCCGCAGACGTCGTGGCAGCCTACCTGTCAGCGGTGCAGGTGCCTTGGGCTGTGCGTGCCTTCGGGCTGGGGCCTTCTCCGGACCGCGCCTCGATCGTGTCGGCGTTGCCAAGATTCGCCGTCTTCCGGCTTGACGATGTCGAGGCCGGGAAGGGGATGCGATGAGAAATGCCCTGCAGAGCAGCCGGTCCGAGCGCCGGCGCCGATGGGTTCTGCCTGCGCTGTTGGTGCTGGTGTGGCTCGTGGTGGGCGCGGTCGCCGGCCCCTACTCCGGGAAGCTGAGCACGGTGGCCACCAACGATCCGGCCGCGTTCCTGCCGGCCAGCGCGGAGGCCACCCAGGTGACCAAGCTGGCCAAGGGCTTCGAGGGCCAGGAGGTCAACCCCGCGCTGGTCGTCTATCAACGCGACGGCGGCGTCAGTGCGGCGGACCGGTCCGCAGTGCAGCGTCGGGCACGGTCGGTGCAGTCCCTCGACGGTGTCGCCGGCCGAGTGGTCGGGCCGATACCGTCCAAGGACGGGCAGGCGCTGGAGGTCGTGGTGCCGCTGAACGGCAAGCTCGGCGATCGCACCGGCGATGTCGTCACGCAGCTCGGCCAGCGGATGAAGGGTGACCTGCCCGCTGGTCTGCACGCCTACGTGACCGGGCCGGCCGGCTTCGCGGCGGACCTCGGCAACGCCTTCGGCGGCATCGACGGTGTGCTGCTGCTGGTCGCACTCGTGGTCGTGCTCATCATCCTGGTGATCGTCTATCGCAGCCCGATCCTGCCGTTCGTCGTCCTGCTGTCGGCCTTGTTCGCCTTGTCGCTCGCCAGCGGCGTCGTCTACCTGCTGACCGATCAGGGGGTGCTCACTCTCAACGGGCAGAGTCAGGGGATCCTGCTGATTCTGGTGGTCGGTGCTGCGACCGATTATGCGTTGTTGCTGACCTCGCGATTTCGGGAGGAACTGCGCGAGGAGGAGTCGCGGTTCGCAGCGATGCGCGTCGCGTTGCGGCAATCCCTCGAACCGATCGCCGCCTCCGGTGTCACGGTGATCCTGGCATTGCTGTGCCTGTTGGTCAGCGACCTGAACTCCACCAGCAGCCTCGGCCCGGTGGCCGCGATCGGGATCGTCTGTGCGCTCGCGTCCGCGTTGACGTTCCTGCCCGCCGTGCTGGTCCTGCTCGGCAGGGCGGCGTACTGGCCGAAGCGACCGCAGCTGGGGTCGCCGCATCCGGAACGGTCCGGGGTGTGGGGCAAGGTGGCCGCCCTGGTGAAGCAGCGGCCGCGGCACCTGTGGATCGGTGCGACCGTGTTGCTGGTGATCGGCGCCGCGTTCCTGCCCACCCTGCGCGCCAGCGGCGTTCCGCAGACGGCGCTCTTCCTGAATCCTGCCGAGTCGGTCACCGGTCAACGAGTAGCCGCCGAGCACTTCCCGGGCGGCACCGGCAGCCCGGTGCAGATCATCGGGCCGGCGTCGAAGATCGGTCAGCTCGCCGAGAAAGTCGCGACGGTGCAGGGCGTGTCGTCCGTCGAGGTGATCGGGACGTCGGGCCGTCCGGCGCCGCCGCAGAGCAGGCCCAAGGTCGTCGACGGACGCGCAGAACTGCAGGCGGTCCTGACCCAACCGGCGGACAGCGACGCCGCGATCAACACGGTGAAGAAGCTGCGGCAGGCCGTGCGGACCGTGGCTCCATCGACTCTCGTCGGCGGATCGACGGCGATCCAACTGGATACCCAGCGCACCGCGGAACGGGACCGTGCGCTGATCATTCCGATCGTGCTGGCAGTCGTGCTGATCCTGCTGATGCTCGTGCTGCGAGCGATCCTGGCGCCGGTGTTGCTCCTTGCCTCGGTGGTGCTCAGCTTCGCGGCCACGCTGGGAGTCTCCGCGCTGGTGTTCAACCACCTACTCGACTTCCCCGGTGCGGACCCGTCGGTGCCACTGTTCGGCTTCGTCTTCCTGGTCGCGCTGGGCGTGGACTACAACATCTTCCTGATGACCCGGGTGCGCGAGGAGTCGCTGCGCCGCGGCACACGGGACGGCATCAGCACTGGCCTGGCTGCGACCGGAGGCGTCATCACCTCGGCCGGGGTCGTGCTGGCGGCGACGTTCTCGGCGCTCAGCGTCATCCCGATCCTGTTCCTGGCACAGATCGCGTTCATCGTCGCCTTCGGAGTGCTGCTCGACACCTTCGTGGTGCGTTCGGTGCTGGTGCCGGCGCTGTCCGAGGACATCGGCGCGCGCATCTGGTGGCCCAGTCGTTCGTTCCGGGACTGAGTGTGTCGTGGTGATGTGCCGCTCGCTCGGAAGCGGTGACTCAGCGGGGCCAGGTGTTGCACGGTCCGCTCTTGAGGGTGACCTGGCCGGTGCCGAACAGCAAGCTGCCGTCGGTGGGCAGGCCGAGGTCGAAGGTCGAATTGAGTGCGTTCGCCGCCGCCGGGTCGAGCTTCAGCCCGATGCCGGACAGCACCGTACGGCCTTCATGCTGGTCGACTTTCAGGCCGCTCAGGTCCAGGTCCAGCACCGGCAGATGCGCGCCGCGGAAATCGACCTGGTCGGCGAAGATCTTCCCGGCGGACAGGTCGATATCGAATCTGCCGATCTCCAGGTGACTGCGCCGTCCCGCGAAGTAGATGCCGCCGTCATGGTGTATGTCGCCGGACGGCCCCGCCAGATCGGGGTCGCCGCCGGTGATGGGGAAGCGATAGGTCGCGGCGAGCGACCCGTGCGAGAAGGAGAGCCCGAATCCGGTGCGGGGCAGCACCGGCAGGGGCAGAACGCCGCTGCGGATCAGCGTCAGTGCGATCCCCGGTGCGGTGGTGACCGAGGTCTGGCCCATCAGACACCTCGCCGATCGCTGGCTGGCTGCCGCGTGGGAGGTGGACGTCGTTGCGGCGTCGGCCGGGGTGGCTGCGGCCAGCGAGCCGGCGGCGACGGCGGTGATGCCCACGATGACGCTGTAACGGATGCGGTGGTGTCGCATGATGAACTCCTCGCATTGTGGACGGGCCGTTCCCGCCCTATGCAACAGGTACGACCGCTGTGGCCCTCCCGGATGCACTCTGGTGGTTCAGCCGAGCTCGAACAGGTTCTTGCCGGGTTTGCCACAATGGTGAGGATGAGCGATGTCGTGGAGCGTGCGCGGTGACCTCCGTCGCGCCGCGCTCGGCCGACGAGGAGGCGCTCGTGCGTGCTTTCCGAGCAGGCGACGAGGGCTCATTGCGTCAGATCTACGACCAGCACGGTCCCCTCGCGTACCGGATCGCGTTGAATTGCCTGCCCACCGAGTCCGACGCACAGGACGCCGTGCAGGCAACGTTCGTCGCGGCCTGGCAGGCGCGGACCACCTTCGACCCCGGCCGCGGCAGTCTGCGCGTCTGGCTGATCGGCATACTCCGGCGCCGTTGCATCGACAGGCTGCGCGCGCTGCACCGTGAGCAACGCACCGTCGAGGCGGTGGCCGCGGTGCAGGCCACCCGGCCCGCGACCGTCAGCGACATCGATGGCATGATCGAGCGGCTGAGCCTGCTCGATCGCCTTGCCGGTCTGCCGAACTCACAGCGCAACGTGCTCGAACTTGCCTTCTATGGTGACCTGACCCATGCACAGATCGCGCAGCAGACCGGCCTGCCGTTGGGCACGGTGAAGAGTCACGTGCGGCGAGGACTGGCGGCGCTCCGGGACCGTTGGGAGGTGGATCGTGAGCCCACTGGATGAGACGGGTCACGTCGACCACGCGGCCGAGCGTGCGGACGCCATCATCGATGTGGCGTGCGGCCAGCCGATCGAAGCGGTCGACGCCGAGCGCATTCGCGACTGCGCGGAGTGCGTCGAGGACGTCCGGCGCCATCGGCGCACCATCGACGTGCTCCGGTCTGCGCCGGTCGACTCGGCGGACCCCGAGCTTCCGCCCGACCTGTGGGGTCGCATCGCCGCAGATCTCCAGCTCCGCGAGGCGACACCCCAGCCCCTCGCCCCGCCGGATAGGATCCGGGACCGCCGGTCGGCCGGTCCGTTTTCGCATCCCGCCGGCACAGCCCGCCTCGGCCGCCGCCGAGCAGTCGCAGCCGCAGTTGCCGTGGTCGTCGCCGGTGGCGCCGGGGTGATCGGCTACCTCGTCGGTGCGTCGCACAGCCCCACCACCGGAACGCAGCAGGCCAACGCAGACCTGCGCCGCCAACCCGGGGCTCCGGCAGCTGCCTCGGGGACGGCGACCGTTCGCGCCTCCAAGGATGGCCGGGCGGTCGACGTGCGTACGTCGCGACTGCCTGCCACGTCGGGTTACTACGAGGTATGGCTGTTCGATCCGCAGGCGAACACGATGGTGGCCATCGGCACCCTCGGCGCGGGGCACGACGGCAGCTTCCCGGTGCCGGCCGGCCTGGACCTGGGCAAGTTCCACGTCGTCGACGTCTCGGCGCAGAAGCTCAACGGTGACAACACCCACCAACGCAGTGTCCTGCGCGGTTCGTTGAGCTGATCCGGCACCCGCCGCGGAGTCGGCCGAGGCGTCATACTTGAAGGCGACCGGTGGCCGGATGGACCGGCCGGGGGAATCGAAGGGCGGCGACCGCGGTGCTCGACTTCGTCATGCCGATGCCGGTCACCATCGCGGTCGACATCGCCGCTTGGGGCGTCTTCCACGCCGGCACGGGGTATGCCGCCCATCGGCTGACCGGTCGGTGCCTGGACCAGGACGGGTGGCTGTTGCGCCCCCGCAGGTTCGAGGACTCCGGGCGGTGGTACCGGCGCCGGCTGCGCATCCATGCCTGGAAGGACCGGGTGCCCGAAGCCGGTGACCTCTTCGACGGCGGCATCAGCAAGGCGCGACTGCCGAGTGCCTCCGACGGCGGGCTCAAGCTCCTCATCCGGGAGACCCGCCGCGCCGAACTCGCACATTGGGGCGCGTTGGCGTGCGGGCCGGTGTTCGTTCTCTGGAACCCGGCACTGCCCGCCGGCCTGCTCATGGCCTACGGCGTGCTGGTCAATCTGCCCTTCATCGCCATCCAGCGGTACAACCGATTCCGGTGCCAGGAACTGCTGTCCCGGCGCACGACCCGACCTGCGTGCGGCAGGGCTCAGCTAACGGCCATGACCTCAGCTGCCGCGGAGACCTGAGCTTCAGGCGACCGGCTCCGCATCCGGTGCCGGGTCGACCGGCTGGATCGGTGTGCTGAGCGCGGCGCCGCCCTCGGGCAGTCGGCGCGAGTCGACCAGTTGCTGCGCCACCTCGCGCAGCTTGATGTTGTGGTCCTGGGAGTAGCGGCGCAGCACCTCGAAGGACTGATCGGCCGAGAGGTCGTGCCGCTCCATCAGGATGCCCTCCGCCTGGCCGATCACCTTCCGGGCGTCGAGCGCCGTGTGCAGTTGCGCATCCTGCAGTGACGCCGACAGCGCCACCGCGGCGTGGACGGCGAAGATGCTGGCATAGGCCAGGTCGTCCGCGGTGAAGACGGTCGGCTCGGTCCAGTAGAGGTTTAGCGCGCCCAGCCGCCGGCCGTCGTCGGCGGCGGTCAGCTCGGCGCCCATCGCGCTCTTGATGCCCAACTGCACCACGCGGGGCGCCCATTCGGGCCAGCGGGTGTCACTGCTCAGGTCCTGACTGACCAGCGTGGTCCCCTCCCACGCGGCATCGTGGCATGGCCCCTCGCCCAGCTCGTACTGCAACTGGTCGGCCTTGACGACCACGTCGTCGGAAGCGCCGATCGTCTCCAGCCGGCCCCGGCTGCGGATCAAGGTGACGCCGCCGTGCGTCGCGCCCAGTGCCGTGCAGGCATGGGCGACGACCTGGGCCGCGGTCTGGTCGGGGGCGTCGGCTCGACTCAACTCTTGAGCGAGCGCTGCGAACTCAAAAGCATCCATGCCGCATATTTTGGCCCGTGTTCCTGCGCGTGCAACAGCAGCTCCGGCGGCGGACGTGCGGAGGGGTCAAGCGGCTCGATCGTGACGGCGCTCGGCCGCGGCGAAGAATGCCTCGACGACCGCGTCCGCACCGGTCAACCGCCGCTCACGCGGCTCGCAGAGCAGCGCGATGGGCCCGAGCGAGACGAGGTGCAACGCGTCGACCGCGGCGGCCAGCCGCCGGGTGATGCCGGGCTGTGCGCGGGCGGTCACCGCGGCCTGCAGCACGTGCCGAGCGCCCAGCGCCCGGATCACCCAGGTGGCGGTCACGCCGGGCCGCTCACCGGTCACCGCGCGGCCGAGTTGCTCGGGTGCGGCCAGCAACGCCACGCCGTATGCCGCGCGCAGGACCTCCAGGCCCCGGACCGGCGCGGACCCGCTCATCGGGCGAGCCGGCGGCCGACGCCCACGGCGAGCATCGCGGCCCCGGTCGCTGCGGCGCCGAGGAGGCCGTGGTGGTGCGACGCCCACAGCTGCACCGACCGGTCCGTCGACTTGCCGTCGAAGACGCCGTGCGTGCCGAAGTCGCGCTCCTGGTCGGCCGGCTCCCACAGGTTCTCGGGCTGGTCCGGGTCTCGCCGCTGCTGGGTCTGCTGGGACTTGAAGCCGGTCTTGGCCAGGTAGCGGTCGAGTACGCCGGGCGCGACGGCGTTGGCCGCCAGCGTCCCCATGGTGCTCCCGCCGACCCAGTACTCACGCCGGGACGGGTGCTGAGCGGCATACACCACGGCGCGCCCGGCCACCTCCGGCTGATAGATCGGCGGCACCGGCTGGGCGTGCCGCGGCAACCGGGACAGCACCCAGGAGAACTGCGGTGTGTTGACGGCCGGCATCTGCACCATGGTCACCTTGATCGGGCTGTTCTCGTGCAGCAGTTCGCAGCGCAACGCCTCGTGGAAGCCCTGGATCGCGTGCTTGGCGCCGCAGTATGCCGACTGCAGCGGTATGCCGCGGTAGGCCAGCGCCGAACCCACGTGCACGATCGTGCCGTGCCCGCGCTCCTTCATCCGGGGCAGCACCGCCATCGTGGCGTAGACGTAGCCCAGGTAGCTGACCTCGGTGACCCGCCGGAACTCCTCGGGCTTGATCTGGTCGAACGGCGCGAACACGGAGGTGAATCCGTCGTTCACCCAGATGTCGATGGGGCCGACCTCCTGCTCGATCCGGTCGACCGCACCGTTGACCTGGTCGGCATCGGCCATGTCGGTCGGTATGGCGATGGCCTTGCCGCCGGCGCGCTCGACCTCCTCGGCGGCGCCGCGCAGCCCGGCCGCGCCCCGCGCGAGCAGCGCGACGGTCGCGCCGTGTTTGGCGAACTCGATGGCCGAGGCGCGCCCGATGCCGCCGGTCGAGCCGGTGACCGCGACCACGGTGTCGGAGGTGATGGTGTTCGTCTTGGTCAGGTTCATCTGCGCTCCTGCGGGTTGTGGAAATCGGGTCCGGTGTCGAAGTGGGTGCTCAGGCGCGCCGCGGCTTCGATGAAGAACGCGTGCACGAACGCCTGCGGCAGGTTGCCGCGCAGCTGGTGCTCGCGGACGTCGTACTCCTCGGTGTAGAGGCCGGAGTTGGTGCACGAGACCCGGGCGCGTTCGAAGTAGTGGATGGCCTTGGTCTGGTCGCCGACCTGGGCCTGGGCGAGCGCCAGGATCAGCCCGCACAGGGTGAACGAGCCCTCGGCCTCCTCCAGCGGGCGCTGGTCGTGCCGGAAGCGGTAGACGTGGCCGTCCCGGGTCAGCTCCCGCATCACCGCCGAACGGGTGGCGACACTGCGCGGGTCGTCCGGGGCGATGCCGCCCCGCACGGTCGGCAGCAACAGCGAGGCGTCCACGCGTTCCTGGGTGGGACTCTGCTGCCAGCGGCCGGTCGGATGCAATGACGTGTCACTGGTCTTGGCCAGGATCCGGTCGGCGAGTGCCAGCCAGGGTGCCGCTTCGGCGGCGTCGACGTGTCGTGAGATCGCGCGCAGCCCGGCCACGCAGGCCAGCCGCGACTGGGTGTAGAGGTCGTTGTCCAACTCCCAGATGCCGGCGTCCGGCTCGCCCCACTTCTGCTCGATGACTTCGACGCAGGTGTCCACCGCCTCCCAGTGCCGTGGCTGCAGCAGACCGTGCGGCGCCGCGGCGGCATACATGGACAGCGCCTCGCCGAGGGTGTCGAGCTGGAACTGGTCGTTGACCCAGTTGCCGACCACGTCGCCGCCGCCGGGATAGCCGGGCAGCCCGGCATGGTGCTCGTCGGGCACCGACTCACCGCTGACGGTGTATGCCGGCCGCAGGTCCGCCCCGTGTTCGAGCAGGCGGTCGGTGACGAACGCCAGCGCCGAGTCCAGCAGTGAGTAGGGCCCCAGCGCGGCGATCGCCTGTCCCGCGTAGCACTGATCACGGATCCAGGCGTAGCGGTAGTCGTAGTTGCGTCCCTCCCGGGCACGCTCCGGCAGCGACAGGGTGGCGGCGGCCACCATGCCGTGGTCGACCGAGGTGAGGCCGGCGAGCACGGCATACGACTGGCGCACATTCTGCCGGGAGTGGACCGTCTCCAGTTGGGGGACCGCGCGGTCCCAGGCCGACCGGGTCGCGGTCCACAGCTCGTCCGCCTCGGGCGGATCGTCGGACAGTTCGTCGCGGGTGAGCTCGACCACGATGTCGTGGTGCGAGCCGGCCGGGATGTCCAGCTCCGCGGCCAGCCGGCCGGGCCGCTCGATCGTGGCAGCGGCCAGCCCGCTCACCCGGACGTGGAGGTCGCCGGCCGTGCCGGTCCAGACGTCGTTCTCGAGCGTGAAGTTCTTCACCGGGGTGCCGTTGAACCCGCCGACCGGTTCCAGGACCACCTGCACCTTGGCCGGGCCGGTCACTCCGCGGACCCGGCGCAGCAGCACGGCCGTGCTCAGGTCGGCGGGGTAGTTCAGCGCCTCGTCGCAGTCGATCATGCCGTCGTGGCCGACCCAGCGGCTGTGCCATACCAAGGACGCGGGCTCGTAGCTGCCGCCCCACACGTGCCACGGGTCGGTCGGGGTGACGGTGAACTCACCGGCGCCGCCGAGCAGGCTGGCGAAGACCGGCTCGTCGTTCCAGCGGGGCACGCACAACCAGACGATGTCGCCCTGCGGCCCGATGACGGCACCGCGTTCGCCGTCGGCCAGCAGGGCGAGATCACGCAGCACGCTCGGATGATTGGCCGCCCAGGTCTGGTGGCCGCGTTGCGCAGCGTGCGTCCGCTTCCCTCCCGACGATCCCTTGTGTTGATTGCGGGATCGCCCGCCCCGTGGTGCGCCTGGGGACATGCATCGGCTCCTTCCGTGGAAGTGGGGATGTCATTCCCCTACCCATCCGCGGCGGATCTACGCAGCGCGGGCGGGAAGCGACCCGTCCGCAGTTCGAGCGGCGGCCGGCCGGGTATGTCGCCGGGCATGGGAAGCCTGGATGTCACGACGGACGCGGCCGGTTCGCTGCTGCGCGGGATCACGGTGGCGATCGGTCGGCTGCGCGCGCCGCCATGCTCCCCAGGGTCAGGTTCGGCACGGGTACACCGGCTGGCGGCGTACCAAAGTCTCCCCAGGGTCGAGAAATGACCGGCTATGCCGCTGGTGGCGTACCAAAGTCTCCCCAGGGTCGAGAAATGACCGGCTATGCCGCTGGTGGCGTACCAAAGTCTCCCCAGGGTCAGGTTCGGCACGGGTATACCGGCTGGTGGCGTACCAAACTCTCCCCAGGGTCAGGTTCGGCACGGGTATACCGGCTGGTGGCGTACCAAAGTCTCCCCAGTGTCGAGAAATGACCGGCTGCCGACACCGGCTATGCCGCTGGTGGCGTACCAAAGTCTCCCCAGGGTCAGGTTCGGCACGGAGCCGCCTCCAAAAGGACCTCAGTGCCGCTCGGGCGGGGCTGGGTAAACGCCGAGAATCTTGACGTCGTGTGAAGAAACCAAGCTCGTCCAGGACGAGCTTGGGGCCCGGGTAGCGGACCGGAAATTGACTTCGACCCGGTGCTGCACGCGCTGCCGGACCTGCCGCCCTACGCCTGGGTCCGCCGGCTGCGGGAGCCGGCCTACCGGGCCGCCAGGGTGACGCGGCACGCGCCACCGCACGCCGCACCCGACACCGCACCGCGCACCCCGCGCGAGATCTGACGCGCCACGGAGGCAGGCTGAGTCCATGACACGAGACACCGAGCGACAGCACGATCCCCGCGACGTGACCCTGACGATCGGGCACGAGGAGCTGCGGGTCCGCGGCATCTACGAGGCGCTGTCGATCACCAACGACTTCCTGGCGGGGGTGCTCTTTGTCGTCGGCAGCATCCTGTTCTTCTGGGAGTCGACGACCATCACCGCGACCTGGTTCTTCCTGGTCGGCTCGATCCTCTTCGTGGCCCGGCCCGGCATCCGGCTGGTCCGCCGCATCCATCTAGGGCGGATCGCCGACGGCACGCCGCACGAGTCCGCGCGCGACTTCTGAGGCCGCCGATGATGCGGCGGTATGCCGCCGGTCAGGCGCCTCGAGCCGCCAGCGGCCGCCGGGAGAGCGCGCCCGCGGCGGCCTCGTCGGCCACGACCAGCACGTCGGGGTGCCGCTGCAGCCACGACGCCGGGCAGTCGGCGGTCGGCGGCTGCTCCAGCGCACGGGCCAGCGCCTGCGCCTTGCGCGCGCCGGAGGCCAGCAACAGGATGCTGCGCGCTTCCAGGATCGTGCCGATGCCCTGCGTCAGGGCCTCCCGGGGCACGTCGTCGATCGAATCGAAGAAGCGGGCGTTGTCCTGCCGGGTGCGTTCGGCCAGCGTGACCGCCCGGGTGCGTGAGTCCGCGGCCGAGCCCGGTTCGTTGAAGCCGATGTGGCCGTTGGAGCCGATGCCGAGGATCTGCAGGTCGACGCCGCCGTTGTCGCGCAACTGCTGCTCGAAGCCGGCCGCCGCGGCCGCGAGATCCGCTGCCTCGGCCCGCGGCACACCCACCTGCCCCGGTGCGATGCCCAGCGGTTCGGCGATGTTCTGCCGCACGAAGGTGGTGTAGCTGCCCGGGTGGTCCGCGGGCAGGCCGACATACTCGTCCAGCGCCGCGAGGCGGATGTCGTGCAGACGTCCCTCGCTGCGCTCGGCCAGCTCACGGTAGGTGCTGGCCGGCGTGCCGCCGGTCGCGACACCGAGGACCTGGAGCCGGCCCTCGTCATACGAGCGCAGGATCCGGTCGGCGGCGACCCGACCCAGCGCCGCGTTGTCGGCCACGACCTCGATGTGCATCTCGCGGTGCCCTTCTGCAGTGATGTAATAGAATTTCATTCTATCGCCATCATTGTGGAGCGTCACTCCACGGCACGATCCGGGAGGTCCTCGTGCACCACGAGCCGCTCGCTCGGACCACCGACGTGCTGCGCCTGGTGGCCGCCCGACGGGACCAGCTGAGTCCGGCACTGCAGCGCATCGCCGACACCATCGCCCGCCAGCCGCAGGACGTTGTGCACATGTCGACAGCCGAACTCGCCCGCCGGTCGGAGACCTCGGACGCCGCCGTGTCGCGCTTCTGCCACAGCGTCGATGTCGCCAGCTTTCCCGAATTGCGCTCGTTGATCGCGGTGGCGCTCGCTCAGGGCCGCGAGCCGGCGGCGGTGTCACTCGCGGACGTCCAGCACAGCACCGACCTGGCCACCGTCGCCCGTGCCGTCCGCAATGCGCACGTGGACGCGGTCGACCTGACCTTCGCCCAACTGGACATCGACACGACGGCGTCGGTCATCGACGCGATCGGCGCCGCCCGGCAAGTGCTCGGCTTCGGTGTCGGAGCTGCGGCCGCTGTGCTCGCCGACCTGGACTTCAAACTCGGACTGGTGGGAGTGCCGGTGACCACGACCACCGATGTGCACCGAGCGCTGTCGCTGACGGCGCGCGCCGGGGCCCACACGGTCGCCGTCGTCATCAGCCACTCCGGCGACACCCGCGAGTGCCTCGAGGTCGCGCAGTCCGGCATCGAGGCGGGCGTCACCGTGGTAGCCATCACCGCGATCGCCACCTCCGCGCTCAGCCGGGTGTCGACGCACACGCTGCGTCCGGTCGCGCACGAACCCCGGCTGCGGTCCGGTGGCACCGCCTCCCGGATCGCCCAGCTGTATGTCGTCGACCTGCTCTACCTGGGGTTGCTCGCCCGGGCGCCGCAGCGGGAGAAGGCGGCCGCCGACCGGATGCGTCGGGCCGTCCGCGGCCATCAGCTGAGCGACAGGGCGTGACCGGCGCTCCCGGACGGCCGGAGGGCCGGAGAGCTTGAGGGCCGGACCCTTCTCGACCCTGGGGAGACTTTGGTACGGCCAGGGGGTCGGGTTTGGTCTTTTGTTGACCCTGGGGAGACTTTGGTACGGCCAGGGGGTCGGGTTTGGTCTTTTGTTGACCCTGGGGAGACTTTGGTACGGCCAGGGGGTCGGGTTTGGTCTTGTGTCGACCCTGGGGAGACTTTGGTACGGCCAGGGGGTTCGGGTCTGGTCTTGTGTCGACCCTGGGGAGACTTTGGTGCGGCCAGGGGGGTCGGGTTTGGTCTTGTGTTGACCCTGGGGAGACTTTGGTACGGCCCGATGCCATCCTCGGCGCCGTCTCAGTGATTCCTCAGTGATTCCTCAGTGACTCCAGCAGGCCAGCACGTCGGTGGCCACGGTGTAGGCGAAGTCGGTCTGGCTGGTGTCCGGGCTGCCGAGCGTGCCCGACAGCTTGCTCGCGTCGACCAGCAGCGTGAAGTCGTCCTTGACGAAGCCGACGGTGCCGGCCCGGTCCTGGAAGGCCGGCAGGCCGAGTGACTGCAGGCCGGTGATGGTCCGGCCGCCGGCGGCCTGTTTGCGCTGCTGGAAGTAGCCCTGTGCCGCCTGCTTGTCCGATGACTGGTGCACGGTCAGCACGAGCGGGCCGGCCGACAGGTCGTACCGACAGGTGAAGAGCGTGCCGTCCCAAGTCGCGTGTCCACGCGGCACGGACGAGACGTGCAGCACTTTGGCGATGCTGGCCCGCAGCTCGTCGGAGCACACCATCGAGGCGTCGTCCGGCGCCTCGGCGACCGGGCGTTCGTGGGCGACGAGCTGTTCGCCGGCGGGATCCTGGGACGCCTGCTGGGAGGCGGTGGCCGACGCAGGGTCGGCCGATCCGGCGGCGGAGGTGCCGGCCGAGGTGCCGCATCCGGCGAGCAGGGCAGCGGCCGTCATCAGGGCGGCGATGCGGGCGGTGGTACGTGCAGGCACGTGGGCGGACATGACGGGCTCCGGATCAGGCGGGATGGCTGGAGACGAGGTGCGCGTAGACGACGATGTTGTCGACGTAGTGGTGGATCGAGTTGTCGTAGCGGCCACCGCAGGTGATCAGCCGCAGGCCGGCGTGATCGAGGTTGCCGTAGACCTCCAGGGTCGGGAAGTCGGCCTTCTTGAAGCGTTCGACGCTGTCCACCTCGAAGACCGCCACCCGGTGATCGGCGAGGGTCACCGATGCCCGGTCCCCGGGCCGCAACTGGCCGAGCCGGAAGAAGACCGCCGGTCCGGTGTCGGAGTCGACGTGGCCGACGATCACCGACGGGCCGAGTTGCCCGGGCGTCGGTGACCCGGTGAACCAGCCCGCCGGGGTGTCCGTCTTCGACGGCGGGACCGCGATCTCGTGGTGCTTGTCGACGCCGTACTGCGCCAGCGGCGTGTTCTTGATGTCGATCTTCGGCACGCTGAGCGACACCGGTGTCGACCGGTCCAGCACCGGCCCACGCGTGCTCGGGCTGCTGGCGTCGGATCCGGGCGTGCCGGCGGTTCTGCTCGGATCCGCACTCGAGCCGGGTGGGGTCGACGGCGCTGTGCGGTTGCCCTCGGCGGCCGGTCGGGCGGCCGACGCGGGCGGTTGCGGCGCGTGGTGCTGGGAGCGTATGGCGACGACCAGCACCACGGCCGCCGCCACGACCAGCACCGCAGCCACCACGGACAGGACCGTGCGGTTGCGGCGCCGGCTGCGGCGTGTCGCAGTCATATCGAGCCGACTACCTCAGTGCTGCTTGCCGAATTTGCGGCGGGCGGCCAGCGTGCCACCGGCGCCGAGCGCGAGAACGCCTGCGGCGTAGAACAATCCGGCGTTCTGCAGGCCGGCGGTGCCGCCACCACCGGTCTGGACGCCACCGCTGGGCATCGTGTTCATCTGCGACTCGACGACCTTGCCGCACAGTGCCGGCGAGGTGGCCGCCAGCGGCAGCGAGGGCACCAGGTCGCTCTTCTCGCCCTGTGCCTTCTTGGACAGCTTCGACGGGTCGAGGCCGTGGACCACGATCACCGCGGTGCCGTCCTTCAGCGCCGCGACCGACGTATCGGACAACGTGATGGTGCGGTGGTACTTGTAGGACGCACCGCTGGGGGCGATCTTGATGTTCGTGCCGGACGCCGGGCTGGTGTCCCCGCTGGTGGACAGCGTGGTGACGATGTTGCCGTAGTGCGGGCCGCCCTCGGTCGTGCTGATGACGCCGTCGCCGTTCTTGTCGGCCGACATGTCGGGGCACATGCCCATGGCGCCGCCGTGGATGTGCTGGACGTGCGGGTAGGGCGCGCCCATGAAGGTTGCGGCGAGACCGCTGGTCTGCTCGGTGATGACGGCCTTGTTGCCGGTCAGCTTGAGCCACAACGTGCCGGACGCCCCGGAGTTGTTGATCGACGTCAGGGTGGCCTGGTAGGTCGTGGTTCCGGTGTCCGCGTGTGCGGCCGGCATACCCGAGACGGCCAGTGCTGCGACGGCGACCGGTGCAAGAAGTAGCGCCTTCTTGGTCATGAGACTTCCTCGATTTCCTTCGGACTTCCTTCGGGGAACGGCCGACGCGATCCCGAACCTGCCGTCTGTGGGCGAGCACCGGTCCTGCGTGGTGCTCGGGGGGAGTTCGGCACCGGGAGTGGATCGGATGGGTCGATGCCGCGCCGGATCGCCGGTGGCGGTCGCCGAATCGCCATACCCGGTGGACGAGCGGTGGGCGGCTCGAACCCGTGACGGTCGCGCGGTGCCGTGGCTAGTCTCGAAGACGCTCGCGTGACGACGTCGACGACAGGAGCCGCAGCCATGAGGATCGGAGTACCCACCGAGATCAAGTCGGGCGAACACCGGGTGGCCATCACCCCGGTCGGCGTCCATGAGTTGGTCCGCAGCGGTCACGACGTGCTCGTGCAGCGCGGCGCCGGGGAGGGGAGCTCGATCAGCGACGAGCAGTATGTCGCCGAGGGTGCCACCATCGTGGACGCGGCCGACGACGTGTGGGGCGACGCGGAGCTGGTGCTGAAGGTGAAGGAGCCGGTGGCGGAGGAGTTCCACCGGATGCGCGCCGACCTGACTCTGTTCACCTACCTGCACCTGGCCGCGGACGAAACCCTGACGCGTGAGTTGATGCAGCGCAAGGTCACCGGGATCGCTTATGAGACGGTGCAATTGCCGTCCGGCATGTTGCCGTTGCTCTACCCGATGAGCGAAGTGGCCGGATGCCTGGCGCCACAGGTGGGGGCGCACGCGCTGTTGAAGGCGCAGGGCGGTTCGGGGGTGCTGATGGGCGGCGTCGGCGGGGTGGCCAGTGCCAAGGTAGTCGTACTCGGCGCCGGTGTGACCGGCCAGAACGCCGCCAACATCGCGCTCGGGATGGGTGCCGACGTCACGGTGCTGGACACCGACCTGGAGAAGCTGCGGATGACGTTCTGGCGTTACGACAACCGGGTGCGGCAGATCGCCAGCTCGTCCATGGCCGTGCGCGAGCAGGTGCTGGGTGCCGACCTGGTCATCGGGTCGGTGCTCGTCCCGGGCGCCCGGGCGCCGAAGCTGGTCACCCACGAGATGGTCGCGAACATGAAACCCGGATCGGTGCTGGTCGACATTGCCGTGGACCAGGGCGGCTGCTTCGAGGACACCCACCCCACGACCCACTCCGACCCGACGTTCCAGGTGCACGGCAGCACCTTCTACTGCGTCGCCAACATGCCCGGGGCGGTGCCCAACACCTCCACCTGGGCGCTCACCAACGCCACGCTGCCCTATGTCGTCAAGCTGGCGGCGCAGGGCTGGCGTGCGGCGCTGCGGTCCGACCCGGCGCTGGCCCGCGGGCTGAACACGTATGCCGGCGATGTCGTGTGCGAGCCCGTCGCGCAGGCCCACGGCATCGAATACGTCGACCCCGCAACGGTGCTCGCGTAGCCCATTGCGAAGATTGACCGGCATACCACGGGATTGAGCGGCGTAGCGAAACCGGCCGACCCGGTATGCCGCTCAATGCAGCGGTATGCCGCTCGATCACCGGGCGTGGAACCTACTGATCGGGTGGCGTGCACACGTCGGACCGGGTGAGGAACCGATACCCCGTCGGCCCCTCCAGTGAGAAGCCGGACCCGCGTCCCGGCACCAGATCGATGGTGAGTTCCGTGTGGCGCCATACCTCGAACTGCTCACCGGAGATGTAAACAGGCACACAGTCGTAGCCGTCACCGATCGCCAGGTCCCCGAGGTGCACGTCGCGCTGACCCAGCCGGTATTCGCCGTCCGGGTAGCACATGGGAGACGACCCGTCGCAGCAACCACCGGACTGGTGGAACATCAGCTTGCCGTGCTCATCGACGAGGCGGCGCAGCATCTGCGCCGCCTCGTCGGTGACGGCCACTTGATAGTGGCTCATCGACTCTCCTCGGATCGGGGTGATTTAGAAGAACCCGAGCTTGTTCTCGCTGTAAGAGACCAGCAGGTTCTTCGTCTGCTGGTAGTGGTCCAGCATCATCGCGTGGTTCTCGCGACCGATGCCGGACGACTTGTAACCTCCGAACGCCGCGTGTGCCGGGTACTGGTGGTACGTATTCGTCCACACCCGACCGGCCTGGATCTCCCGGCCGGCGCGGTACGCCGTGTTGGTGTCGCGCGACCAGACACCGGCGCCGAGACCGTAGAGAGTGTCGTTGGCGATGTCGATCGCGTCATCGAAGCCGTCGAACTCGGTCACCGAGAGGACGGGCCCGAAGATCTCCTCCTGGAAGATCCGCATCTTGTTGTTGCCAGCGAAAATCGTTGGTGCAACGTAGTATCCGCCGGACAGATCGCCACCGAGGTCCACACGCTCACCACCGGTGACGACCCGTGCACCTTCCTTGGTGCCGATGTCGATGTAGGAGAGGATCTTCTCGAGCTGGTCGTTGCTGGCTTGGGCTCCGATCATGGTCTCGGTGTCCAGCGGGTTGCCCTGCTTGATCGCCTTCACCCGCTCGGTGCCGGCAGCCAGGAACGAGTCGAAGATCGGCTTCTGGATCAGCGCACGGCTCGGGCAGGTGCAGACCTCACCCTGGTTGAGCGCGAACATCGCGAAGCCCTCGAGCGCCTTGTCGTAGAACGCGTCATCCTTGGCGGCGACGTCGTCGAAGAAGACGTTCGGGCTCTTGCCGCCGAGCTCGAGAGTGACCGGGATGAGGTTCTCGCTGGCGTACTGCATGATGAGCCGGCCGGTCGTCGTCTCCCCGGTGAACGCGATCTTGCGGATCCGGTTGGAGGAGGCGAGCGGCTTGCCCGCCTCGACACCGAAACCGTTGACAACGTTGAGGACTCCGGGCGGCAGCAGGTCGCCGATCAGCTCCATCAGAAGCAGGATCGAGGCCGGCGTCTGCTCGGCGGGTTTCAGTACGACGCAGTTGCCGGCAGCCAGCGCGGGAGCCAGCTTCCAGGTCGCCATCAACAGTGGGAAGTTCCACGGGATGATCTGACCGACGACGCCCAGCGGTTCGTGGAAGTGATAGGCGACGGTGTCGTCGTCGATCTGGCTCAGGTGACCCTCCTGCGCCCGGATCGCGCCCGCGAAGTAGCGGAAGTGATCGACTGCGAGCGGGAGGTCGGCGGCAAGGGTCTCGCGGACCGGCTTGCCGTTGTCCCACGTCTCGCCGACAGCGAGCATCTCGAGATTCTGCTCGATCCGGTCGGCGATCTGCAACAGGATGTTGGACCGCTCGGTGACCGAGGTCTTGCCCCATCCCGGGGCGGCCGCCCACGCCGCGTCGAGTGCCTTGTCGACGTCGGCGGCGGTCGACTGGGCGACCTCGGTGAAGACCTTGCCGTTGACCGGGGAAACATTCTCGAAGTACTTGCCGGTCACGGGCGGCACCCATTCGCCGCCGATGAAGTTGTCGTAGCGGGACTTGTAGGAGGCGGGGCTGCCCTGGTCGCCCGGCCGCGCGTAAATCGTCATTCTGCGTGTCCTTCTGGGGGATTCCGCTCCGGGCATCCTTGCCCGGCGTGTGACGCAGATTACGTAGCGCAACGTTGCACGAACGTTGCGCTGCGGATCACGACCCGCGCAGTCGGCTGACGCGTGCGGCGACGGTGTCGCTGCGCGGGGAGCGCGGGCTCATCAAGGATTCAGCAGCCTCCCAGAGCTGCAGGTCGTCACGCCCGAACGTCGTGTCGGCGAACCGCAGCAGTAGGTCCGAATCACCGTGTTTCAGAATCGAATTGCGCATCCGCGCGTGTAGCTGCTCCCGGATCTGTATGACGGCCGGGGCCTCCGAGTTGGGCAGCACCGGACCTCGGTAGGCGCTGACGGCGGCACCGATCTCCCCGCGATCAAGGTGATCGCGCACGACCGCGACGTCACTGCGGACCTCGGTCCCGAAACGGTAGGGGCGCGACAACAACAGTCGTGACGGGAGCGACGATCTCAGCCTGGAGATCTCTGCACGAAGGGTCACCGAGGGCCGGTCGTCATCACTCAGCGCGACGGCCAGCTGGTCTGCCGTCATACCGTCCGACGCCTCCGACAACAGCAGCAGCAGCTCACTGTGGCGAAGGCCGAATCTGTGCACGCTCTCGCCGTTGGACAGAGTGGCGCCGCCACATCCGAGGACTGTCAGCTGGTGAGCGGACGCGAACTGGGACGAGTCGTAGCTCGCCATACCCGAAGTCAGCCGGGCGACGCGCAACTGTGCCTCGACCGCAGCGACCGTTGCGCCGACCAGCGCGAGGCTCTGTGGGGTGGCGGCGTCGTCGTCGCCGGTGAGGTCGAGTGCGCCGAGCTTCGCTCCGGTGTCGGGATCGTGGATCGGCGCGGCCGAGCAACTCCACGGCGTCACCTGACGAGCCAGGTGCTCGGCGCCGTGGATGCGGACAGCGCGGTCGATCGCGATCGCGGTGCCGGGTGCGTTGGTTCCCACCGCCTGCTCGGTCCAGTCGGCGCCGGGGAGGAACAGCATCTTCTCCGCGCGCCGACGCAGCGTGGTGTTGCCCTCGACCCACATCAGCCGACCGGCTGCATCGCTCACGGCGACGAGGAGGCCTGCTTCCGTGGCACTCTGCGTCAGGAGCGAGCGGATCAATGGCATTGATGCCGCGAGCGGATGCTGATCCCGCAGTGCACTGAGCGCATCGTCGGCCAGTGGCTCCTGGGACAGCTCGGCCTCCGGCTCGAGTCCGTCCGTCAGCGAGCGGAGCCACGACTGGTAGACCTCAGGACGGACCTGACCCCGCGCGCGCTCGTCGAGGAACGCGGCGCGGGCTTGTTCGGCGCGACGACGATCATCATGCGGCTGGATGGATCCCGACGATCCCATCGGTCCACGGTAACCGGCAGCTGCCGGGGCGGCAATCGCAGTGTGCCCGTTAGCTTTCGGTCGAGGTGGTGATGCCCTGCTCGATGGCACCCATCACCGAGGAGTCGGCCAGCGTGGTCACATCGCCCACCTCGCGGTGCTCGGCGACGTCGCGCAGCAGGCGTCGCATGATCTTGCCCGAGCGCGTCTTGGGCAACTCGGTGACGACGAGGATGCTGCGCGGGCGGGCTATCGCCCCTATCTCGGACGAGACATGCTTGCGCAGCTCGTCGACCACGTCGTCTCCGCCGCCGTCGGCGCTCGCACGCAGGATGACGAAGGCAACCACCGCCTGCCCCGTCGTCACGTCGGCGGCGCCGACGACGGCAGCTTCGGCGACCTTCGGGTGGGACACGAGGGCCGACTCGATCTCGGTCGTCCACAACCGGTGCCCGGAGACGTTCATGACGTCATCCACGCGACCGAGCACCCAGATGTCGCCGTCCTCGTCCTTCTTGGCACCGTCGCCGGCGAAGTAGAGGCCCTTGAAGCGCGACCAGCAGGTGTCGACATAACGGTCGTCGTCACCCCAGATGGTGCGCAGCATCGCCGGCCAGGGTTCCTTGAGCACCAGGTAGCCACCCGAGCCGTCGGGCACCGACTCACCGGAGTCGTCCACGACATCTGCGACGACACCGGGCAACGCGTTCATCGCCGAGCCGGGCTTGGTGCTCGTGACGCCCGGCAGCGGGCTGATCATGATCATCCCGGTCTCGGTCTGCCACCAGGTGTCGACGACGGGAGTCTTGCCGCCACCGATCGTGTCGCGGTACCAGACGTAGGCCTCCGGGTTGATCGGCTCGCCGACCGACCCGATGAGCCGCAGCGACGTCAGGTCGTGCGCGGCCGGGACCTCCGGGCCGATCTTCATGAAGGTGCGGATCGCGGTCGGGGCGCAGTAGAGGATCGTCGCCTTGTACTTGGCGACGATCTCCCACCAGCGGCCGGGGTGCGGGGTCTCCGGCGTGCCTTCGTACATGATCGACGTGGTGCCGTTGGTCAGCGGACCGTAGACGATGTAGGAGTGCCCGGTCACCCAGCCGATGTCGGCCGCGGTCCAGTAGACGTCGGTCTCGGGCTTGATGTCGAAGACCGACCAATGGGTGTATGCCGTACCCACCAGGTAGCCACCGGTCGTGTGCAGGATGCCCTTGGGCTTGCCGGTCGTGCCCGAGGTGTACATGACGTACAGCGGGTGCTCGGCGTCGAACGCCTCCGGCGTGTGCTCGGTCGACTGCTTTCCGACCACGTCGTCCCACCACAGGTCACGGCCCTCGGTCCAGCCGACGTCCTGACCGGTTCGCTTGACCACCAGCACGTTTCGGACGTCGGGGCACTCCTGCAACGCCTCGTCGACAGCCGGCTTCAGCGCCGAGGGCTTGCCCTTGCGGTTGCCGCCGTCCGCGGTGATGACGGACGATCTCCGCCTGGCAGTCGATGATCCGGTCGCGCAGCGCCGACGCGGAGAAGCCACCGAAGACGACCGTGTGCGGCGCACCGAGCCGCGCGCACGCCAGCATCGCCACGACGGCCTCGGGAATCATCGGCAGGTAGATCGCGACCCGGTCCCCCGTCCTGACGCCCAGCTCGATGAGCGCGTTCGCGGCCTGGCAGACCTCGTCCTTCAACTGCGCGTAGGTGATCGTCCGGGTGTCTCCGGGCTCACCCTCGAAGTAGTAGGCGACGCGGTCGCCGTTGCCGGCCTCGACGTGCCGGTCCAGGCAGTTGTATGCCGCGTTCAGCCTGCCGCCGACGTACCACTTGGCGAACGGCGGGTCGGACCAGTCCAGCACCTCGGTGAAGGGCGTGTCCCAGGTGACCCGCTCCGCCTGCTCCGCCCAGAAACCCAGTCGGTCGGCGTCAGCCGCGGCATACGCGTCAGCCGTGAGGTTGGCCGAGGCGGCCAGGTCGGCCGGCGGATCGAAACGTCGCGTCTCGTGCAACAGATTGGACAAAGTGGTTTGCGCCATTGATCTTCTCCAGGGGTGTCGACGTGATGCGGCCCACACGGTAAGGAGCGTCAGGTTGCAGCAACGTTGCACTGGTCAACGGCGTCATTGCCCGGGTCGGACCGCCAGGTAGTCGTGCAGCGTCATTGCAGCCGTGCGTTCCTACGCTCTTCACCACGGTCGAGCGTTCGTCACGGCCGCGTTTTCCCTTCGACGACAAGCATTTCCGCCCCCCTACGGCACAGGAGTGACAGTCATGACCGAGACAGCAACCCGGGCAGCAGCCCGCGAGACTCCGGACGACAGTGAACACGCGAGCGCCGTCGTCGTGGGTGACCCGGCAGTCATCGGCGTCCCGACGTTCGTCGCTGGATCGATCGCGCTCGGCCTTGTACTCGTCGGGTTCGTCCCAGCGGCGTCTGTCGGCGCGTCGATCCCGATCATCATGACGGCCACGGGTCTCGGCCAGGTGATCGCCGCGGTCTGGGCCGCTTCGCTCGCCCAGAACGCGGTCGCGAGCGTCTTCGGCACGTTCGCGGGGTTCTGGCTCAGCTACGCCGCGCTCGTGCTCGGTCTCACCCATGGCTGGTTCGGAGTCGCGGCACAGGACGCCGTGCGAACGCAGGAGCTCTTCCTCACCACGTGGCTGTGTGTCATCGTGATGCTCACGCTCTGCACGCTGCGCTTGCCGCTGGTTTTCACCGTGCTGTTCGTGTTGGTCGACGTGGCGCTCGCCCTGGTTCTGCTCGGCACCTCACAAGCGAGTTCCGGCCTGACCAAGGCCGGCGGGTTCGCGGTGTTCGCCTTCGTGCTGGTCGGCGTGTACCTCTTCTACAACGCACTGGCGGCGGCGACGGGCGGGCGAGGGCTGCCGGTGGGACGGCCCGTGCTGCAGTGAGTCCGGGGCAGGACCTCAGTGCCCGTAGGAACAGCTGTGGTCCACGGCGCCCAGGCTGACGTCTAGTCGGTGCAATTGGCCGCGGACCATCGGCAACAACGGCGATCGGGGGTCGAGCGATCGCGACTGCACCTGCCACATCTCGTAGTCGTCCGCTCCCCAGCTCGAGGTGGTCCAGTGCGACATGAGCTCGGGTTGACCGCTTCGCAGCACCGCTTCGCGCAGGCTCGACTGGACGCTGTCGCGGATCCGGCATACGCCCGGGGCGACGGAGCGAGGAAGGATGGGTCCGCGGTAGGTGCGCACGGCCGCAGCGACATCTCCTGCGGCGAGTTGCGCCTCGATGGCGAGCCAGTCGGCGGTGACCTCGGCGGCCAGTCGATACGGCCGCGACGGCAGGAGGTCCTCGCCGAGCAGGTTGCGCAGCCTGGTCATCTCCGCCCGGAGCGTGGAGGAGATCATGTCCTCCTCGTAGAGCTGAGTCCCCAGTTCCGGGCCGGACAAGCCGGTCGGAGTTCCGGTCAGCAGCAGCAGAATCTCGCTGTGCCGCGGGCTCATTCGCACGGTTCGCGAGCAGCCGACGGGGCCCATGGTCAGCAGCGCGTCGGTGCGGCCCAGGAATTCGAGACGAGCTCTGGGGAATCCGAAGGCCTCGTGAGCGTCCGCGGCTCCCGGCCGCGACCGGAGGTCCCGCGCCATCTCCGTCTCGGCCATCCGCGCGACCGCTCGCACCATCGCCAGGGCCTGCGGCCCGATGGCCCGGGTGGCACCGGTGACGTCCAGCACGCCAAGGATGCTGCCGTCCTGCGGGTCATGGATCGGTGCGGCCGCACAGCTCCACGGGCGCACTGTATGGCGGAAGTGCTCGGCACCGGCGACCCGCACCGGCTCGTCGAGAGCAAGCGCCATTCCCGGCGCGTTCGTCCCGGCGAGCCGTTCCTCCCAGTTGCTGCCCTCCACGAAGCCGATCGACTCCGCCTTTCGCAGGACGCCCGAATGGCCACGTACCCACAGCAGCTGGCCCTGGTGATCGGCCACCGCCATCAGCGACTCGCATTCGATCGCCGTCTGGCCCAGCGCATCGTCGAGAATCGGCAGGATCCGCGCGAGCGGGTGCGCCTCGCGGTAGTCGCGCAGGGTGTCCGAGGGCAGGGTGATCGCTGCGTTGGTCGAGTCCGGATCGACTCCCGCAGCGGCTGATCGATGCCACGAGTCGGCGACCCGGGCGCGCATGCTCGCCGCTGGTCGAGGGCTCATCGCATCAGTACACCGCGTACCCGACGTGGATACACCTGGCTGATCGGGCAGATCGACGGTGGACCCGGCACCGGTCGCGGCCGGCAGGGTCAGACCGCCAAGTAGTCCTGCAAGGTGCGCAACGCGCGATCGAGAACGGCGGGTAGGTCGGCACCTGCGTCCCCTGCCAGCCACTCGCCATACCCCGCCATCGACAGCGCGAGCGCCACGTGGCTGGCCATCTGCGGTAGCAACGCGGATGGTTCGGAACGTGTTCTCGTGGCGACATACGCAGCCACGACCTGGCGCCACTCGGCATAGCGGAGCACGGAGTGTGCCTGCAACTCCGGCGTCGTGAGGATCAGCTGCATCCGCGTGCGGTGCTCGGCCATGGCGGCGGCAGGGAAGCGGTTGAACTCGATGACCCCGAGGTGGACGGCCTCGTGCAACGGCCGGTCGTCGAAGCTGTGCAGGATGCTGCGGAAGCCGCTGAGCGTGTCGTCGAAACGTCCCCACGGTATGTCGTTCTTCGATCGGTAGTAACGCAGCAGAGTGCGCCGACCGATGCCGGCGGCGCGCGCGATGTCTTCCAAAGTCGTTCCGACGAAACCCTTTTCGGCGAAAAGCCGGAAGGCGACCCGCTCGATCTCGGCGTGCGATGTCGCGACGGGACGCCCTACTCCCGGGCGGGGTGACGTCGTGGTCATGATCGCCAAATTACCGCATCGCTTTCTTTTTGACCCCGAGTGCCATTATTGTGTGGTCCCGATCACATATTCCGAAGAACACGGCAAGCCGACGAAGGATGACCCGATGAAGTTCGCGAACCCCTGGAAACAGAATCCCTGGTTCGAATCCGTCGCCGTCGCGCAGGAGCGCGCTCGCAAGAGGCTCCCCACACCGGTGTATGGCGCCCTGATCGCCGGGTCGGAGCGCGGCCAGACCATCGAGGACAACCAGCGGGCGTTCACCGAGCTGGGGCTCGCCCCGCACGTCGCCGGTCACCGGCCCGAGCGCTCGATGAGCCGCACGGTGCTCGGCCAGGACGTGTCCTTGCCGGTGCTGATCAGTCCGACCGGCGTGCAGGCCGTTCACCCGGACGGCGAGGTCGCGGTGGCGAGGGCCGCTGCCAGCCGCGGCACGGTCATGGGCCTGTCCAACTTCGCCAGCAAGTCGGTGGAAGAGGTGACCGCGACCGGCGCACCGACCTTCTTCCAGATGTACTGGACCGGCCAGCGTGAGGTCATGATCCAGCGAATGGAACGTGCCTGTGCCGCTGGGGCGCAAGGGTTGATCGCGACGCTCGACTGGTCGTTCTCGATGGGCCGTGACTGGGGGAGCCCGGAGATCCCGGAGAAGGTCGACGTGCAGACCATGGTCCGCTTCGCGCCGAAGGTCGCGACCAGGCCGCGATGGTTGTGGGAGTTCGGCAGGAGAGGGACGATTCCCGACCTGACGACACCCAACCTGCAGGCGCCCGGTGGCGAGGCGCCGACGTTCTTCGGCGCCTACTACGAGTGGATGACCACACCGCCGCCCACGTGGGACGACGTCGCCTGGATGGCTGACCAGTGGAAGCAACTCAGCGGGAAACCGTTCGTACTCAAGGGTGTCTACCGCGTCGATGACGCGCTCCGAGCGGTCGACGCCGGCGTCGACGCCATCTCGGTGTCCAACCACGGCGGCAACAACCTCGACGGCACCCCGGCAACGATCCGTGCGGTGCGACCGGTGAGCGAAGCCGTCGGCGGCCAGATCACCGTGCTGCTCGACGGCGGCATACGGCGCGGGTCCGACGTGGTGAAGGCGCTCGCACTCGGTGCAGATGCCGTCCTCATCGGTCGCGCCTACCTGTGGGGGCTGGCGGCCAATGGTCAAGCGGGTGTCGAAAACGTGCTGGACGTGTTGCGCAGCGGCATCGACTCGGCTCTGCTCGGCCTCGGGCTGTCCTCGATCGACGAGTTGCGGCCGGAACACCTGCTGATCCCGGGCGGGTTCGACCGCGCCGTGACAGCACCGCTCGTCGCCGTATGACGGCAGATATGTCACACGACATGCGATGTCGAACTAGAGTTGACAGGTCCGGATGGCAGCGACATCGCTGCCAGGGCAGGACGGAGGCCGAGCATGACGACCGCTAGTTTCGCCGACGCACCCGTCTCGGACACCGCTGCAGGGCTGGTCAAGTTCCAGGCACCGGAGATCGTCTTCGGTCCCGGTGCCCTCGCGGAGGCCGGCTATTGCGCACTGCGCCTGGGCGCGCGACGCCCGATGGTCGTGACCGACGAGGGCATCGTCGAAGTCGGCTGGGCATCGGTCCTCGAGAGCTATCTCCACGTGGCCGGCCTGACGCCTGTCGTGATCTCCGGTGTGACGCCCAATCCCAAGGAGCACGAGATCGCCGCGGCATACACGCGGTATGCCGAGGAGGGCTGTGACGTCGTCGTCGCCATCGGCGGCGGTTCCGCGATGGACGCGGCCAAAGGGGTGGCGATCCTGGCCGGCAACGGTGGCGAGATCCTCGACTACGGCGGCGTCGACCAGGTGCGGGATCGGATTCCGCCCCTGCTGATGATTCCGACGACATCCGGCACCGGAGCCGACGTCAGCCAGTTCTGCATCGTCACTGACACGACCCGCCACGTGAAGGTGACGATCATGGGGCGCGCCCTCGTGCCGGACATCTCGATCACCGATCCGCGCCTTCTCGTCACAATGCCCGAATGGCTCAATGCTGCAACGGGATTGGACGCGCTGACCCACGGGATCGAGGCGTTCGTCTCCCGTGCACACAACCCGTTGGCCGACGTGCATGCCCTTAGCGCCGTGGGGCTGGTCAACCAACATCTCACCCGCACCGTCGACCTGCCGGACGACGACACGTCCCGCGTCGGTATGGCGCAGGCCAGCCTCAACGCCGGCCTCGCGTTCAGCAACGCCATACTTGGCGCGACTCACGCGATGAGCCACCAGGTGGGCGGTCTACTGGACGCCCCACACGGTGTCATCAACGGCATCCTGTTGCCGCATGTGATCCGTTACAACGCAAAGAGCTCGCCCGACCGATTCATCGAGATAGCAGGACGATTCGGCATCGGGGCCGTGGGAGCGCCGGGAGACGAAGTCGCTGAGCGGCTGGCCGAACGCGTTCGTGAGCTGGCGGACGCGGTCGGCGTGCCGCGATCGCTGAGTGCGCTCGGGATGACCGAGAGCGACGTCGACCTGCTGTCGCGCAACTCCCTGGAGGACGCCTGCATCACGACCAACCCGCGGCACTCCGACGCCGCGGACATTGCGCGGATCTTCCGCGAGGCCCTGTAGTTCCGTGGCCACCGACCCCACCAATGATCTTTCCCGGCTCACCGGAGTCCGCACGGGAAAGAACTCCTACTACCCGGCCTTCGTCCGGTCCAGTCGTCGGATGCAACGCACGGTCCGGGCGATGGACCGCATCTCCAGCGTGGTGGTCCGCACCGTCGAGGGCCCGCGCGGAGTGCTGGAAGAAGTTGCCCGGGCAGCGGCCGGCCACCTGGAGGCGCAATGGGCGCTGCTGGCGCTCGCCGATGAGCACTTGCGTGGTGCGCGGCCGCGGCTCGTGGCGATCGGCCCGGGCGGAAGCAGCCGCGGCGACACCACGGACCTTCCCGCCGAGGTCGAAGTGGAGCTGGCCGCCATCCGCTCCGGCGCATATCCGGTCGGTGCGGTGCACAACGGTTGGCTGAGGGCGCCGATGAACCTGGAGGGCCGGCAGATCGGTGCGCTGTCGGTGCAGCCGGGGCTCGGCGAGGAGCCGGAACCCGAGGACCTCGCGGTGTTGCGGATCCTGGCCAACCAGGCGGCGGTGTCGCTGCACACCTCGGAGCAATACCAGGCCGGCGTGACATTGCACCGGCGCGCCCAGCGGCTCAACCGGGCGGCCGAGCTGCAGGCACGTGACCTGGCGGCACGCACTGCCGAGTTGCAGGCGGCGGAGAAGCAGCTCGCGGTCGCCATGCAGCGTGAGCTCGTCGGCGGCGAACGCCATCGCATCGCGCGTGAACTCCACGACAGCGTCACCCAATACGTTCTGTCGGCCGGTATGGCGGTCGAGGTCGCACGCGGCGAGGCGGAGACCCGCGGCATGGCTGAGCTGGTCGAGCAACTCGCGCGGGCAAAGGGTTTCACCCAGACGGCGGTCCAACAATTGCGCACGGCGATCTACGCGCTCGATCAGCCACCGGCTGAGGCGGCCGCGTCGTTGAAGGAACTCATCGAGCAGGTCGTCGCGCACCACCGTCCCGCGCTCGACGTGCGCGTCGTGGCGGAAGGCCCGGTGAGCGATGTCCCGCCCGCAGCGAGTCAGGAGCTGGCACGCGCCGTCGGGGAGTCGCTCTTCAACGTTGCCGCGCATGCCAGCGCGACCCGGGTGATCATCCGATTGCGTTATCGGGCAACGACTTTGACCGTCTCGGTCTCCGATGACGGCAATGGCGACCCGAAGGCACTGCGACGCATGCTTCGTCTGGAGCAGCGGGCGGTGGGCGACGGACGGCACCGCGGACTGGCGAACATGGACGACCGGCTGCACGAACTCGGTGGCACGCTGGCCTTCCGGAGGTCACGTCTCGGCGGCGTACGTGTCGTGCTCAACCTGCCGTTGCCCGTGCCGTTCCACACACCGGAGGTGTCATGACCGCAACCGAGGGGCAGATCCGAGTGATGCTCGTCGACGACCACGCGATCATTCGGCAGGGCTTGCGGTCCATCCTGGAGCGGGACCCGAAGATCAAGGTCACCGCGGAGGCGTCGTCGAGCGGCGAATGCCTTGCCCTGATGGACTGTTCCGCACCGCCGGATGTGCTGCTGCTCGACCTCAAGCTGTCGACCTCGAGTGACACCGAGGGACTGGACCTGGCACGGGAGGTCGCCGACCGGCATCCGCAGGTCGCGATCCTGGTGTTGACGACGTTCCTCAACGAGGAACTGGTGTTGCAGGCCGTCCAGGCCGGCGCGAAGGGGTACGTCGTCAAGGACGTGGACACCGACGCGCTGATGCGCGCCATACACGATGTGAGCAGGGGTGAGTCGGCCTTCGACGCTCGCAGCGCCGCCGCGATGGTTCGTGGGATGCAGGCGCCAGCACCGGAGGCGAAGCCGGGTCTGTCACCCCGCGAGCTGGAGGTGTTGCGGCACCTGGCGCGTGGCCTGTCGAACAAGGAGATCGGTAAGCGGCTGTATGTCGGGGAGACCACCGCGAAGTTCCATGTCGGCAACATCCTGCGCAAGCTCGAGGTCTCCAGCAGGGCGGAAGCCGTCTACGAGGCGAGTAAGCGAAACCTGTTGTGACCCAATGTGGTTGAGCGCCCCGGACGCTCACGGTGGTTGAGTAGCCCGGAGCGCTGGCGGAGGGCGTATCGAACCCCTGCACGTCCCAGCAGTGCGGTGTGGCTCGACGCGCACTGGTGGCTCACTCCGGACGATCCAGGAGCAGCCATCCACCGTGGTGCTCGTAGACCTGCCAGTCCCAGTCCGCACCCGTGGCTCGCACCCAGGCACGCAGGTCGGTGAGCGTGAGGCTGCGCAGGTGCCCGAACTGCTGCGCCGGCTCGTCCTCGAACGGCACCGCGACGACGACCCGCTTGCGGGCGATGCGGCACGCTTCCTGGATGATCTCGACCGCGGTGTCGTCCGGCACGTGCTCCAGCAGATGTATGGCGAGCACCGTGTCGCAACTGCCGTCGGGCGCGGCGATCCGGGCTGCGTCGGCGACGAGCGTGTGCAGGGGCAGATCGAGTAGGTGGCTCATGTCCCGCAACAGGTCCACGGAGCCGGCCGACAAGTCACTGGCGGTGACGTCGAGGCCGCACCGGGCGAGCCGCAGCGCCTGGAAGCCGAAGCAGGTGCCGAGTTCGTGCACCGAGGAACCGCGCACGACGCCTTCCACGTGCGCGTGCACCGGTGCGTATGCCGCGATCGAACCGCACCCGCTCGGGTCCGTGATCTCTGCGTCGATCCGACGAATCGTGTTGCGGTAGAAGTTCAGCCACGCCTGCTGCGGTGCGTCGGCGCTGGTGAGGACGATGCCGACGAGCAATTCCTCGAAAAGGCGCGGTCCGCGGATCCACCCCGCGTCGAAGAGCTCCACGCTCAGCATCCCGGAGAGGTCGTCATCGACCTGGTCCGGGGCGAGGTCGTGCTCCAGCAGCAGTCCGGTGCCGACCCGGCCGATATCGAAGTGGTCCGTCCGGGCGATGCCCAGGCGGCGCTGCTCGACGAGCGGTCGGCGGCGCACCGTGACGGTGTCGGTCCGGTAGACCCCGCCTGGGCACGCCAGGTAGGCGTCGAGCTCCATCTCGTCGACCCCACTCACCCTGATCCCCTCATCCCTTGTCCCTGACGTCCCGACCACCTCCGGTCGCTCGCTCAGCCGACCCCCTCGGTCATGGCGTGCGAGAAGTCGCGCAGCTGGTGCAGGTTGCGCACGACCTCGACCTTGTCACACTCCTCTGCATACAACGGCAGGTCGCATCGCCCGAGCGCCCACGAATAGCGCGGCTCGGGCGTCAGCCACACCACGGACCGCGCCCGTCGGGCGATCTCGGCGAACGTGTCCAGCGCGGGATCGTTGCCGTTGCCGCGACCATCACCGATGACGATCACCGTGGTGCGGTGGTTGATCGCCGAGCCGTACTCCTCGAGGAACTGCCGCAGGGACGTCCCGTAGTCCGAATCGGCGTCGACATCGATCTTGCCGCCGTCGGCCTTGCCCGCCATGATCTGCGAAAGAGCCTGTTGCACATGGTGATCGGCGAAGAGTGTACTGATCTCGACGCACTCGTCGACGAAGACGAACGAGCGCACCTGCGATGCGATCGACTGCAGGCTGTGCACCAGATGCAGCGCGAATGCCGAGGTCGCACGCACCGACAGGGAGACGTCGCAGAGGACGACGAGCCGCGGCCGGTCCTCCCGGCGGCTGACCAGTACCGGCCGGAACGGCACACCGTCATACCGCATGTTGGTGCGCATGGTGCGTCGGCTGTCGATGACTCCGGTGCCCGACACGTGCCGCCGGGGGCGAGGGGCGCCACGCAGGCTGTGCAACAGGCGACGCAGTGAGTCCTCGAACGCGATGCGCTCGGTCTCCTCGATCACCTCGGCCCGGGCGGCCTCGATCTCGCGGGATTCGACGTCCTGCTCGTCGTTCAGCAGGCTCTCCAGGTGCTGTCGCAGCTGCTCGGGCAGCGCCGCGAGGAACGGTGCCAGTCGCTCGCGCAGCGCCGCCAGATCCGGATCGACCTCCGGCTCGTCGCCCGACTCGTCGGGCTCACCGAGCCAGCTCAGCAGTGCCATCTCCTCGGCCACCGACAGTTCGGCGTCGATCTTCAGGCCGTCGCTCTTGGTGAGCCGGCCCGGCGTGCCCGGATTGTGCAACCGGTTGGCGGTGATCTGCACGCGCGCGGCCTCACCGGGTGACACCTTGCCGTCCTTGGACACGACGATCTCGTCGGTCATCGACGCCATATCCAGCTTGTTGGCCTCCTGGTGCAGGTTGTACTGCTGCGCCAGATCCTCCTGCTTGAAGTAGTCCTTGATGTCCTTGGGTGCGTCGTGGGAGTGGCCCTCTTGCGGGGTGTCGGACAGCTCGTCGGACAAGGTGAAGTCCTGCAGGTCACCTTCGTCGTCGAGATCGTCGTGCGCGTGCCCGTGCTCGGTCGGGTCCCGGACCACTGCCTGCAGCTTGAAGAACCGATCGAAGACGTCGTCGAAGACCTCCAGATCGCGTCGGTCCTTCACCAGCGAGACCGAGAGCGCAGAGCGCAGCCGTTCCCGGTCCAACGCGATCCCGGGGCGGGCCGCCGCTTCTACGGCGTCGAGCGCCTCGGCGACGCTGATCCGCATCCCGTGCAGCCGCAGGAAGCGGATGAACCGGTGCAGTGTGCCGTCCACGGTTGCCTCAGACCGGCCGCTTGCGGGCGGCTCCACGGTTGAACGATCGCTCACCCTGACCGGGCGGAACCTTGCGGGGAGCGGCAGGTTTCGCCGTCGGTGAACCGTAGTAGCGCTCATCGTGTCGGCCGGGCTTGTCCTTGTCCTCGCGGACCTGGACGCCGTCCGCATCCGCCGGGGTGTCGTCGTGGCTGTGCCCGTGGCTGTGTCCATGCCCGTGGCCATGCCCGTGACCATGGCCGAGTGACTCCGGGACGTCCGCGTTCGGGTCGAGCAGGCGTGGGATGTGCCGGGTGGCGAGCGTCAGGTCGCGCTCGTACTTCATCACGACGTTCAGGGTGTCGGCGAGCACCGAAGGCGACATGTCGTGCACCCCGAGTACGGCGAGAGTCCGCGCCCAGTCGATGGTCTCGGAGATGCTCGGCGACTTGCGCAGGTCGAGCGTGCGGAGGGTGCGCACCACCTCGACGAGCTGCTCGGCGATCGAGTCGGCCAGGCCGGTGTCCTTGGAGCGGATGATCTCCAGCTCCCGCTGCGCGTCCGGGTAGTCGAGGAAGAGGTGCAGGCAGCGGCGCTTGAGAGCGGCCGACAGGTCGCGTGTGTTGTTCGACGTCAGCAGCACCAGCGGTGTCGACTGAGCGATGAACGTGCCTATCTCGGGGACCGACACCTGAAACTCGCCGAGTAGTTCCAGCAGCACGGCCTCGAGTGCCTCGTCGGCGCGGTCGACCTCGTCGACCAGCAGCACCACCGGCTCGGTCGACTGCACGGCCTCCAGCAGCGGTCGAGGTGCGAGGAAGCGCTCGGAGAAGAAGACGTTGTCCTGAGCGGCGATCTTTTCGACCGCGGCGTTCAGGTCCGCGGTGTCGGCGATGATGTCGCCGATCTTCTCGCGCAGCATCTGGGTGTAGAGCAGCTGCTTGCCGTAGTCCCACTCGTAGAGTGCCTTGGTCTCGTCCTGGCCCTCGTAACACTGCAGCCGCAACAGCTTTCGCCCGGTCGCCGCAGCGACGCTCTGGGCCAATTGGGTCTTGCCGACACCTGCTGGACCTTCCAACAGCAGTGGCTTGCCGAGGGCGGACTGCAGGTATGCCGTGGTCGCGAGCCGCTCGTTCGTGAGGTAGCCGACGCCACGCAGCCGCTCACGTGCGTCCTCCACGCTGTGGAAGTCGGGGTCGATCTCGTCCGGCTGGGTCTCGGTGCTCTGGCTCACGGGCGTTGTCACGGGTGCTCTCCTTCGACTGGGTGGTTGGGTGCGCTGCCCGCACGCGAGTTCGCCTCGTGTGCGGGCAGCGTGTGCAGGGGCCGGACGATCGACAGTCCGGCCGGCGGTCGGCCGCCGTCTCAGCCGAGCAGGTCGTCCAGGTCACCGTTGAAGCAGTGCTCGACGACCGGACGAACCGTGTCGAACGTGCATTCCTTCGGGTTGCCGGGCGTACACGTGTCGCCGAGAACGTGGTTGGTGATGTTGTCGACGTCCGCCTTGTCGCCCTTGACGACCTTCTTGTTCTCGTAGTACTTCGTCGGGCCCTGGCCGAGCCGGTTCTTGATGTAGCTGTCCTGTGTGACGTCGGTGAACTTTTCGGGAATGCCGACGTCGCGGAGCAGCCGGATCGACGCTGCCAGCGCCGCATCAGCGGCCTGCACGTCCGTCATACCGTGGGTGTCCACGCCCATCGCCTCGGCGATGTCGGCGAAGCGCTTGTACATGACGGGCATGTTGAACGCCCATACCCGCGGAAGTGCGATCGCGTTGTTCAGGCCGTGGTGCAGGTCGTAGAAGGCCGACACCGCGTGGCTGATCGAGTGGATGATGCCCAGCCCACCGGAGTTGAAGGCCTGAGCGGCGATGTACTGCGCGTACATCATTCCCTCGCGGCCCGGGAGGTCCTGCGGGTTCCAGGTCGCCTCGCGCAGGTTCTCCGCCGTCAGCTTGATCGCCTGCAACGCGCTGCCCAACGACGGCGGGAAGTTCAGCCGTGACGTGTAGGGCTCGGACGCGTGCGCCAGCACATCGAATCCGCACTGTGCGGTGAAGTCGATCGGTGTCGAGTAGTACATCACCGGGTCGTCGATCGCCAGTGAGGTGATCGCCGCGTCATCGAACGCGACATACTTGTGCGGCTTGTCCGGGTCTGTCGTGGTGTCGGTGATGACATACGCCCAGGACGTCTCCGAGCCGGTGCCGGCCGTGGTGGAGACGGCGATGTGCGGCGGGTTCTTGGGGTTCTCACTCTTGTTGAAACCCTCGAACTCGTTGATGTTGCGGCCGTCGTGCGCGACGGAGATGCGTGCGCCCTTGCAGGCGTCATGCGACGAGCCACCGCCGATGGACACGAACGAGTCGCACTTGCTGTCCTGGTAGAGCGAGACCGCGTCCATGACGTTGTAGTCCTTGGGATTGGACTCGACCTTGTCGTAGAGCACGACCTCCAGCCCGTGGTACTTCATCGACTCGACGATGTTGTGCACCACGTCGGAGCCGCGGAGCCCGGTCGTCATCACCAGCGTCTTCTTGAAGCCGAGCTTGAGGGCCTCCGGTCCGATCATCTCCGCTCCGCCCGGACCGAGCAGCCCACGAGGGAAGGGATGGAATTCCTTGATCGGGAACGGCTTCAGCAACTCATCAACTTGCATGGGTCCTCCTCGGTGAGGGATGGGCGCGAGTGCGCAATCGGGGGAATGCCGACACCTTCGACGTTAGGAATGTGACGCAGGTCTCGGCACCGGCCTTTCGGTCCGCACTCGCTGACCTACCGGGGAGGGCGAGCCCTACCCGCTCAGGCAGGCGGGGTCGTCGCGACGTATCGGAGCGAGGCTGCGGGGTCCCCTCGAAGTATTCGGGGGAGCGAAGCGGAGGAGGAACTCGTGGGGTGCAGGAATGAGCGGAGGGCTTCGGGGTGCGTGTTCCTACCCGAGCGGGTAGGTGTACGCCGCCCGGGCGGTGAGTGCGGGGTGCGACGCCGGCTTCATAGCGTGGATCGTGCGCTCGAACCGGCGCGCGCGATCTCGGCACTGCCGGGTTGCGTCATACCCACGACGAGAGGAGCCACTGTGGCCACCGAAGAAGTCGAGCTCGAGACCGCGGATCCAGCAGAGTCGAACGTGGACGAGGTTGTCGCCGACGACTTGGTCGAGGATGTCTCGATCGACGGAATGTGCGGCGTCTACTGATGCCGGATCGGGCGGCCCGGCCGAAGGCCGGCCACAAGAAGCAGCAGCTGAGTCGAAGATGAGGGACGAATGTTCGACTCAGCCATGGGAGCTGAACGGTTCGGTGGCGCTGCGCCCCGAGTCGTTCGGCGCCCTCGCCTACGACTTCACGACGCGACGACTGTCGTTCCTGAAAGACCCTGCGCTGGTTGACGTCGTCCGGCAACTGGGTGACCACCCGAATATCACCGAAACGCTTGATGCCGTGGGCATTTCGGACGACCAGCGTCCCCATTTCCAGGCGGCGCTCGAGCGGCTCGCCGACCAGCACCTCATCGTTCGGAGGAACACACCATGACCGCAGTGGCTGAGCGCCCCGCACCGACCCGGTTGGTGGACCACTTCGAATACGGGCTCGACGCGCCGATCTGCTTGACCTGGGAGCTGACCTACGCTTGCAATCTGGCGTGCGTGCACTGTCTTTCGTCGTCCGGCCGGCGTGATCCGCGGGAGCTGTCGACCGACGAGTGCAAGGCGTTGATCGACGAGTTCGAGCGGATGCAGATCTTCTACGTCAACATCGGCGGCGGCGAGCCGACCGTGCGGCCGGACTTCTGGGAGCTGCTCGACTACGCAGTTGAGCACCACGTCGGAGTCAAGTTCTCCACCAACGGTTTTCGTATCACCAAGGAGCGAGCCGAACGCCTGGCAGCGACCGACTATGTCGACGTGCAGGTCTCGCTGGACGGCGCGACACCGGAGGTCAACGACCCGATCCGCGGCGCCGGCACGTATGACGCGGCGATCCGCGCCATGGACAACCTGCGCGATGCCGGGATGAAGGATTTCAAGCTGTCCGTGGTGTGCACGCGTGAAAACATCTCGCAGCTCGACGAATTCAAGGCCATCGCGGACGGCCACGGCGCGCAGCTTCGGCTGACTCGCCTGCGCCCGGCCGGCCGTGGCGCGGAGGTCTGGCACGAGCTGCACCCGCTGCCGCACCAGCAGCGCGAGCTTTACGACTGGCTGGTCGCCAATGGCGAGAACGTGCTGACCGGCGACTCCTTCTTCCACCTGTCTGCGTTCGGCGACGCACTGCCGGGCCTCAACCTGTGCGGTGCCGGCCGTGTCGTCTGCCTGGTCGATCCGGTGGGTGACGTCTACGCCTGCCCGTTCGCCATACACGAGAATTTCCTGGCGGGCTCGATCCGCGACGGAGGCTTCCAGCATGTATGGCGCGACGCCGAACTGTTCAAGTCGTTGCGCGAGCCGCAGACCGGCGGTGCGTGTTCGTCCTGCTCGGCATACGACTCGTGCCGCGGTGGTTGTATGGCGGCCAAGTTCTTCACCGGCATGCCGCTGGACGGGCCAGACCCGGAATGTGTCAAGGGCAACGCGGAATTCGTCACCGCCGGTGACCGGCCGGCGCCGTCGCAGGACCACTCACACAAGGGCACCGTCCGCAATGCACCGGTGCCGGTGAAGATCGGACGCCGTCCGCCGGCGACGATGTGCGACGAGAGTCCGGTGAACCCGCTCGATTTCGCGGGCCACGCGGGTTGAGCAGCGGGGTCCTGCGGGTTGAGTAGCGGAGGAGCGAAGCGGGGGAGGGTGTCGAAACCCGACCTGGCCGGTGTGCCCAGCGCCGAGGCCGTGCACCTCGACCTGCTGCTTGTTCCGCTCGGCAGCGTCGAGCAGCACGGGCCACACCTGCCGCTGTCCACCGACTCCCTCATCGCCACGGAGGTCTGCGGCCGGGTGGTCGAAGAGATTGCGACACAGGGTGTTTCGGCCGCGGTGGCGCCGTGCGTGGAATACGGGTCCAGCGGCGAGCACGAAGGTTTCGCCGGGACCATCTCGATCGGTCACGACGCGCTGCGTGCTTTGCTGGTGGAGATGGTGCGCTCGGCCAGGCGATGGGCCGACCGAGTGGTCCTCGTGTCCGGGCACGGGGGCAACGTCGGTGCGATGATCGAAGCCGTGCAGTTGCTGCGTTTCGAGGAGCCGATGGTCGCGTGGACGACGTGCGCCGAGCCGGACTTCGACGCGCATGCTGGCCACGCGGAGACCTCGATGATGCTCGCTGTCGCGCCGGCGTCCGTTCATCTGGAGCGGGCGGAGGTGGGCAACACCACAGCTGCTGCCGAGCTCTGGTCGGCGCTGAAGGCCGGCGGGATCGCCGCCGTCGCGCCCAACGGGGTGCTCGGCGATCCGCGCACCGCGACGGGCCGGGACGGCGAACGCATGCTGACCGCACTGACCCGCCGGGTGACAGCGCAGATCAGCGCGATGGGAGCAGCCGGCGTTGACCACAGCGGTGCCCTGGTGCGCACTCGGATGCCCGCGGGAGCGCCCGGATGACGCGGGTGGTGGTGCTCGGCGGTGGGGGCCGCGGCATCGGTGCAGCGACGGCGCGGCTGCTTGCCGGGCGCGGCGACCAGGTCGTGGTGCTGGACGCGTTCGACACTCTTGACGACTTCTACCCCTTGGCCGGGCCATCCGATCGGGAGGCTCTGCAGGAGGTTTCGGGGATCGAGAGCAGGACCGTCGATTTACGGGACGCGTCGGCAACCCACGCCGCCGTGACTGAGGTTGTGGAGCGGCATGGGCACGTCGATTCGGCCGTGGCCTTTGCGGGTGCGGTCACCGGCGGCCGCCCGTTGTGGGAGACCGACACCGCAACCTTGGAGAAGGCACTCGCCTTCAACACCCTCACCAGCTGGCACCTGGCGCACGCCGCCCTGCCGCATCTGTTGACCCGGCCGGCGGAGGCACTGCCGGCGTTCGTGGCGTTCACCAGTGTCGCCGGGGAGAGGGGCCTCTACGGGCTGGCGCCATACGTCGTGGCGAAGCATGCGACGGCCGGGGTCGTTCGGGCCCTCTCCGCAGACCTGATCGGCACGTCGGTGACTGCGTGCGGCATAGCGCCCGGGTCGACCGACACGACGATGCTGCGACGGACCGCGGCGGCATACGGGCTGGACGACGTGCACGACCTGGTGCAGCAGCAACACGGCCGGCGTCCGCTCCACCCGGAGGAGATCGCCCGCGTCGTGCTCTTCGCACTGGACGCCGGACCGGTCGTGCACGGCTCGATCCTGCCAGCGGACGCGGGGTTCGGACGTGTCTGAATCGGGCCGGCTGCCAGATGGTTTCGAGGTAAAACTCGGCGCCTGGACGCACCGTTGCACCGACGGCCGCACGCTGTACGGCGACGCCGGAACCCTGCTGCGGCTTCGTCCCATTGCCGTGGAGCGCATCGACGCGGCGGGTGTGGTGCACGTCGAAGACCCCACCTCCCGCACGTTGGCAAGAATCCTGCTGGATCGCGGTATGGCAGAGCCCCGTTGGAGCGATCCGCTGCCGCATTCCCGGATTGAGGACATCACCCTCGTCATACCGGTGCGGGACCGGGCGTCGTCGGTCGACCGGCTGCTGGCGGGCTGCGTCGGTGTCCGGGCAATCGTGGTCGATGACGGTTCGCACGATCCGGACGAGTTGCGCGCGGTGTGCGAGCGACACGGCGCCCGATTGCTGCGTCACCAGACGTCCCGAGGGCCGTCGGCGGCGCGCAACACGGGTCTCGCGCAGGTGCAGACCGAACTGGTCGCGTTCGTCGACTCGGACGTCATCGTCGACGTCGACAGCCTGACCGTGCTGCGCCGCCATTTTGCCGACCCGATGGTGGCGCTGGTGGCGCCACGCATTCTGGGAATGGTGGAGGACGGTGGAGCGCTGTCGCGCTACGAGGCCGCATGCTCTTCGCTCGACCTGGGTGATCAGCCTGCCCTCGTTCGCCCGCACGCTCGGGTCTCCTACGTCCCGAGCGCGATGATGTTGGCCCGAAAAGCCGCTCTGGGCAACGGTTTCGACGAGACGATGCCGGTCGCCGAGGATGTCGACCTGGTATGGCGGCTCGCCGGTGACTGGTCGGTTCGGTACGAGCCGGCGGCACGCGTCCGGCACGAGCACCGGACGGAACTGCGCGAGTGGTTCGGCCGGAAACTGCTCTACGGCACGGGGGCTGCGCCGTTGGCCGATCGGCACGGGAGAGCGGTCGCTCCGGCTGTGCTGACCCCCTGGACGGCGGCTGTCACCGCCGCACTGCTGCTGCAACGGCGGTGGAGTCCCCTCGTCATCGCTCTCACGACGGCCGCACTGTGGCGCGGCCTCGAGCGGCGGTTCGCATTCTCCGACGATCCGTCAGGTTCCGCGACCGCGCTCACCAAGGTGGCGCTGCGTTCGACCCTGGAGCAGGCGGGGTCACTCGTCACACGGCACTACGTTCCCGTGACGCTGGCGCTCACACCGTTCTCCGAGCGCGCCCGCCGCGCGTATCTGCTGTCGACGATCGTCGCCGGGATCGTCGATCATCGCCGCAAGCGTCCGCAGCTCGACCCGTTCCGGTTCATCGGTTTGCGCGCTCTCGACGACCTCGCCTACGGCCTCGGCCTGTGGCGGGGTGCGATTGTGGCGCGTTCGCCCGGCGCGCTGATCCCGTTGGTACGACGCGGGATGCGGGGTGAGTGAAATGAGCGGGTCAGGCTGTGCGGCGCGCCAGCAGTGTCGAGTCGTCGATCTCAACCGTGACGCCGTCACGAGTGACCGAGCGCGGACGCTGCTCGACCACGAGCGCCTCGAAGCCGTCCGGCAGGCCCGGCAGCAGGTCGGCGGCCAGGAACATCGCCCGTCGCTTGCTCTCGGTGAGTTCGGTGAAATGCGCTGCGGGAGAGTGGCCCACGACCAGCAGGTGCCCGCCCGGGGCGACCGCGGCGGCCAGTTGCCCGACCGCATCCACCATCCGGCCGTCCGGCAGGTGCAGGAAGTGCGAGGTCACCAGGTCGAAGGACCGGCCCGCAGCATCGAACTCGCGGGCGTCGACCTGCCACCAGTCGGTGCGGTCGGTCACCCCGGCCTCCTCCGCGTGCTGCGCTGCCCGAGCGAGGCCCTTGCTCGAGAAGTCGGCGCCGGTGACGTGCCAGCCCTGCTGGACCAGCCAGATGACGTCGCCGCCCTCGCCGCAGCCGACGTCCAGTGCGGCCCCGGGGGAGAGCCGCCCCGCCTCGGTCACCAGTTGCGGATTGGGGTTGCCGCTCCAGACGGCATCCGCGCCGGCATACCGCTCGTCCCACGAGGACGCCTCGAAGTAGTCCGGGTCAGTGCCGTCGGTGCCGTGCTGATGTGCGTGTGCCGCCGCGTCGGCGGGCTGGTTCGTCTGCATGGGTCCAGCATCGCCAGCCGACTCATCATATGGCAAAAGACTTTGCTAAAACGGCAAAAAGATCGTCGATGGACCGTCAGGCCCGTCGACGGCGTGCCCTCAGAGCCCGTCGACGCTGCCGGCCGGGACCTGATCCTTCCCCAACTGGGCCGCCATGCGGCGCTCACCGTGCGGGTTGCGGAAGAACAACGCCGCGGCGATCGCGAGGACGGCGACAGCGGCCGGCAGATAGATCGACTCGCCCATCGACCGGGCGAAGCCCGCTGCGACGGCCGGCGGCAAGTGCACCGTGGTGGTGCTGCCGCCGGTGGCCGCCAGATCACCCGCCGAGCTGCCGAGGTGATGCGCGAGCCGGGCCTGCATGACGGCGGCGATCGCGGCGCTGCCGATGACGGCGCCCATCTGCCGGGTCATGTTGTAGACGCCCGACCCGGCACCGGCGCGCTGCGGCGGTAGGGTGCGCGTCGCCGTCACCGAGATCGGCGACCACATGAAGCCGTTGGCCAGGCCGAGCACGATCAGCGGCAGCACGAGTTGCCAGGTGGGGGTCTCCGGGCCGATCGCCGCGCCCAGCCAGAAGAGCCCGACCGCGAGGCAGGTCAGTCCGAAGCCGGCGATGAGCCGTGGGTGGTAGCGGTCGACCAGGTGCCCCACCACCGGCGAGAGGATCGCGGACAGGACCGCCATCGGCACGAACAACAGGCCGGATTCGATCGGCGAGAGCCCGCGCACCACTTGCGCGTAGATCATCATCGGCAGCGCGAAGGACGTGATCACGAAACCCACCACGCAGATCGCCACGTTGGCCAGGCTGAAGTTGCGGTCCTTGAAGAGCCCCAGCGGCACCAAGGGGTCGACCCGGGTGCGCGCCTGCCACCACACGAACACCGCCATCAGCAGCAGGCCGACCACGATCAGCGCCGGCACCGAGACGAACGACCACATGGTGCCCCAGTCATAGGACTCGCCCTCCTGGATGCCGAAGACCAGGCAGAAGAGGCCGGCGCCGCTGAGTGCGACACCCACCCAGTCGAAGGTGTGCGAGTGCACCGGCAGCGCCGGCACCAGCCACCACGCCAGCACGAAGCCGATCACGCCGACCGGGACGTTGACGTAGAAGATCCACTCCCAGCCCCAGTTCTCGGTGATGACGCCACCGACCACCGGGCCGACCAGGGTCGCGACACCGGCGACGGCGCCCCACAGGCTCATCGCCTGGCCGCGCCGCTCACCCGGGAACGTGCGGGTGATCACCGACATCGTCTGGGGTGTCATCATCGCCGCACCCAGGCCCTGCACGACGCGCGCCGCGATGAGCATTCCGATGGTGCCGGTCAGGCCGCACCACAGCGACGACAGGGTGAAGACCGCCAGCCCGATCAGGTAGAGCCGCCGCGGACCGAACCGGTCGCCGAGCCGGCCGGTGACCAGCAGCGGCACGGCATACGCGAGTAGGTAGGCGCTGGTCACCCAGACCACGCTGTTGATGTCGGTGTGCAGACCCTCCTGGATGGCCGGCGTGGCGACCGACACGATGGTCGAGTCGACCAGGATCATGAAGAAGCCGACGCACAGGGCGATCAGCGCGCGCCACGGATTGACCTGCTGGAGCTCCACGGGAGGGGTCCTTCGAAGGGTGAGAGAGATCGGCCGGGCGGACGTCCCGGGGAACCTCACAACTCTAGGCCGTCATACCGACAGCGCCGCGATCCGATCGGGTGGTGGCGCCACGCCCTCGTGCGTATGACGAGAGCGGCCCGCCGCACGACGGACCGCTCTCCTCCTGATGCCGTGGCTCAGACGCCGGACTGCGGGTGCTGCCCGGGATCGGTGGGCGGCGGCACCTGGCCGTCGCCGGCCGTCGGACCGGCCTGGCCGGATGTGTCGCCGTCCGGGCGCTGCTCGGCCAGCTTGTCGGCGCTCCTGAGCGCCGCGTCCTGCGCCTTCTCGATCTTGTCGTGGTATTTGCCCTGGGTCCGCTCATCGATCTTGGACGCCAGCTTGCCCAGGACACCGGCGAACTTGTCCCGGTTGTCGTGCGCCAGTTGCCCGGCGCGCTCCTTGGCCTGCTGGGCGGCGTCACCGGCCTTCTTGAACTGATCGCTGTTTGCCATGGTGATCTCCCTCTGCTGGACGGATCGTCGACTCCTTCAACTATTGATCCCCAACGACGTCGCCGCAAGGTCGGTTCCTTCCCGCGGCGCGTCGGTGCCGCGTCATAGGGTCGGGCCCGTGACGTTGATCCTGCACCGCGCCGAGCGCACCGACGTGCTCGCCGAGGGGCTGGCGCAGCTGTTGACCGACCCGCTCGACGATCCGTTCGTGCAGGAGCTGGTCATCGTGCCGACCCGCGGTGTGGAGCGCTGGCTGGCGCAGTCGCTGTCCCACCGGCTCGGAGCGGGGCCGCGGGGCGGCGACGGGATCTGCGCCGGGGTACGGTTCGTCGCGCCGCACTCGCTGGTCGCGCTGCTGACCGGGCGCGAGCGGGACGACCCATGGCACCCCGACCGGTTGGTCTGGCCGCTGCTGGAGCAGATCGACGCCCGCCTCGACGAGCCCTGGTGCCGCACCCTCGCCGAGCACCTCGGCCACGGGTCGGACGACCCCGACGGGCACAAGGCCGGCCGGCGATACGCCGTCGCTCGACGCCTCGCCGGCCTCTTCACCTCGTATGCCGCCCAACGACCGGGCCTGCTCACCGACTGGGGTGCGGGCCGGTGCACCGACGGCACGGGCGCGGCACTCGACGACGACCTGCTCTGGCAGGCGCAGCTGTGGCGACTGCTGGTCGATGCGGTGCCCGAGCCGGCACCTGCCGCCCGTCACACGCGCACCGTCCAGCAGTTGCGCGACGGTGTCGACCCGGCGCCGAACGCCGCTCTGCCGCCACGCATCTCGCTCTTCGGGCACACGCGGATGCCGGTCACCGAGCTGGAGCTGCTGGAGGCCCTCGCCATACACCGTGACGTGCACCTGTGGCTGCCGCAGCCGTCCGATGCACTGTGGGAGGCGGCCCGCGCCCTGCCGTCCGGGGCGGTGCCGCGCGCCGGCGACGACAGTGCCGAGCTGGTGCATCACCCCCTGCTGGCATCGCTCGGCCGCGACGCCCGCGAGCTGCAGCGCGGACTGCCGCCGGCACGCGACGACAGCCGATCGGGTGCACCGCCGGCCGAGCCCTCGACGGTGCTGAGCTGGTTGCAGCACGACATCCATCGCAATGCGTTGGTGACACCGCAGATTCGCGCCGCCAGACCGGTGTCCGCCGACGACCGGTCGATCCAGGTGCACGCCTGCCACGGCGCGGCCCGGCAGGTCGAGGTGCTCCGTGAAGTGCTCACCGGGCTGCTGCAGGACGACCCGACGCTCGAGCCGCGCGACATCCTGGTGATGTGCCCCGACATCGAGAGCTATGCACCGCTGGTGCAGGCGGCGTTCGGTCTCGGCGACCGTCCCGGTGGTGCCACCACCGCCGGGCATCCCGCGCACACGTTGCGGGTCAAACTGGCCGACCGGTCGCTGGCGCGGGTCAACCCGTTGTTCGAGATCGCCTCGGACCTGGTCGATTTCGCGGTCGGAAGACTGCGAGTGAGCGACTTCCGCGCGCTCATCGCCCGTGAGCCGGTGCGCCGCCGCTTCGATCTGGACGAGGAAGACCTGGAGCGCATCGCCGACTGGATCGCCGAGGCGGAGATCCGGTGGGGGATGGACCGAGACCACCGGCGCCGGTTCGCGCTGCAGGACATCCCGCAGAACACCTGGCGGTTCGGTCTGCGGCGGCTGCTGCTCGGCGTCACGATGAGCGCGAGGGCCGGTGCCGCACTCGGTGAGGTGCTGCCGGTCGACGACGTCGAGAGCGGTGACATCGATTTGATCGGCCGGTTCGCCGAGCTGATCGACCGCATCGACGCCGCGATCGGCGCGCTCCAGGACGCGCGCAGTGCCGACGACTGGATGCGCGCGCTCGCCGACGGCGTCTCCGGTCTGGGCGCGGTTTCACGCGAAACCATCTGGCAGCAGGCTCAATTCGATCGGGAGCTGGAGGTCGTGCGCAGCATGGCCGGTGGCGGCACCGACCTGCGGGTGAGTGACGTGCGTGAGCTGCTGCGTGCGCGGCTGGAGGGCCGCGCCACCCGCGCCAACTTCCGGACCGGCACCATCACGGTCTGCACCATGCTGCCGATGCGGTCGGTCCCGCACCGGGTGATCTGCCTGCTCGGTCTGGACGACGGGGTCTTCCCGCGCACGGGCGGCATCGACGGCGACGACGTGCTGGCCAGGTCGCCGCTCACCGGCGAGCGGGACCTGCGCAGCGAGGACCGCCAGCTGCTGCTGGACGCCGTGCTGTCGGCCACCGACCATCTGGTCGTCACCTACACCGGTGCCGGGGAGCACACCGGCGCCGAGCGTCCGCCGGCCGCACCCCTCGGTGAGCTCATCGATGCCGCGCGCCGCTGCGCCGCCTGGCCGGCCGGGCGCGACGTCATCGTGTGGCATCCCTTGCAGCCCTTCGACGCCCGCAACCTGGTCCCCGGCGCGCTGGACACCAGCGGCCCGTTCAGTTTCGACCGCACCGCGCTCGTCGGCGCCCGCGCGGCGCAGCACCAGCGACCGAGCGAGCCGCGCCTGGTGGTGGCACCGCTGCCCGCACCGCCCCCCGACGACGTCACGCTCGCCGATCTGATCCACTTCTTCGCCGACCCGGCCGCGCACTTCGTCCGCCGGCGGCTGGACATCGCACTGCCCTACGAGCAGCAGAGTGCCGGCGACGCCATGCCGATCACCCTGGACGGCCTGCAGTCCTGGCAGATCGGTGATCGCGCGCTGCAGGAGTCGCTGGTCGGCACCGCCCCGCAGGACATCGCCCGGAGGGAGCGGCTGCGGGGCGCCATACCGCCGGGAGCGCTGGGGGCCGGCGTGCTCGACAAGGCCATCGACGGGGTCAAGGCACTGCGTGGCCCGGTGGTGCCGCTGCTCTCACGCGAGGTCACCAGCATCGACCTGGACGTGCGCCTGCCCGACGGTCGGCGGCTGACCGGCACCGTCGGCGACATGCGCGGTGACGTGCACCTGGCGCTGACGTTCTCCACCCTGCGGGCCAAACAACGCCTCCAGTCGTGGTTGACATTGCTCGCGCTCGCCGCCGGGGCACCCGAGCGTCCCTGGCAGGCCGTGGCCGCCGGCTGGCTGCGCGGCGGCCGCAACCGCCGGGCCGGCTACTACCTGGCCGGCGGGCTCGACCAGGACACTGCCGCCGGTCTCCTCGCCGAACTGATCGACGTCTACGACCGTGGCAGCTGCGATGCGATCCCGCTGCCGCTCGACACGTCGTTCGCGTATGCCGAGAAGCTGCTGCAACGCCCCGGCAACGACCGTTACGCCGCCGAAGCCGCCCGCCGGAAGTGGGACAGCAGCGGTTTCCGCGACTCGCGCATCCCCGGTGACGCGGAGAAGCCGGCCCAGCGACTGCTGTACGGCGGCATCCGCACCTTCGACGAACTGCTCGCCGAACGCCCGGTCGACGACGAGTCCTGGAACGCCGCGACCAGCCGGCTCGGTCAATACGCGCTGCGCGTCTGGGCCCCGATGCTGCAACACCAGGCGGCTCACGGATGAATCCCTCAAGGGCCGACGAGCCCTTCGACATACACGGCCCGCTGCCGACGGGGACGACCGTGCTCGAGGCGAGTGCCGGCACCGGCAAGACCTGGACCATCGCGGCCCTGGTCACCCGCTACGTCGCGGAGGGCGCACACACCCTCGACGAACTGTTGGTGGTGACCTTCGGACGCGCCGCCTCGCGGGAGCTGCGGGAGCGGGTCCGCGAGCAACTGGTCGCCGCGGCCGAGGCGCTCGACGACCCGCACGCCGCTCCGCCGGACCCGCTGCTCCGTGCCCTCATCGAGGTGGCGCCGGCCGAGCGGGCGGCCCGCGCGCGCCGGGTGCGCGACGCGCTGGCGGGGTTCGACGAAGCCACCATCGCGACCATCCACCAGTTCTGTCACCAAGTGCTGCGCGGGCTCGGCATCGCCGGCGACACCGACGCGGGTGCGACGCTCGTCGAGGATGTTGACGACCTGCTGATGGAGGTCGTCGACGACCTCTACCTGCGCGGCTTCGCCGGGCAGGAGACGGCGCCGGAGTTCGACCTGGCCGAGGCACGGCGCATCGCCCGGCGCGTCGCCGGCGACCCCAGCGCACAGCTGGTGCCGACCGACCCGCCGCTGCAGTCCGCGCAGGCTCGCAAGGTCGGCTTCGCGCAGGCGGTGCGGGCCGAGCTGGCACGACGCAAGCGCCGCCTCGGACTGCTCACCTACGACGATCTGCTCTCCCAGGTGGCCGACGCGCTGCGTGATCCGCAGGGCCCCGCCCGCGAACGACTGCGCCGGCAATGGAAGGTCGTGCTGATCGACGAATTCCAGGACACCGACCCGGTGCAGTGGGAGGTGTTCGACCGGGCGTTCCGCGGTCACGCCACGATGGTCCTGATCGGTGACCCCAAACAGGCGATCTACGCCTTCCGGGGTGGCGACGTCACCACCTACCTGCAGGCGGCGCGCACCGCGGGTGTGCGCCGCACCCTCGGCACCAACTGGCGCTCGGACGCACCGCTGGTTTCCGCGCTGGGGCGCTTCCTGGGCGGCGCCGCGCTCGGTGACCCCGACATCCTGGTGCACCCCGTCGTCGCCAGCCACCCGGACAGCCGGCTCGCCGGCGCCCCCGAGCCTGCGCCGTTCCGTCTGCGACTGCTCGGCGCCGACCAGGTCCACAGCTCGCAGGTGCTCAAGGACGGCGCGATCCGCGCCGCGGCATACCGCGACCGGGCAGCGCAGGACGCCGCCCACGACGTCGCCCGGCTGCTCAATTCCGTTGCGACCTATACGGATGGCGGTCACGCCCGGCCGGTCCGGCCCAGCGACATCGCGGTGCTGGCCAGCCGCAACGACCACCTGGCGCTGATGCAGCAGCTGCTGCGCGACGTCGGTGTCCCGGCCGTGCTCAGCGGCGCCGGCAGCGTCTTCCGCACGCCGGCCGCTGACGCGTGGCGGATCCTGCTGGAGGCGATGGACCAGCCGCACCGGTCGGCCCGGGTCCGGGCAGCCGCGCTGACTCCGTTCATCGGCGCGACGGCGGTCGAGCTCGACGCCGGTGGTGAGACGATCACCGAGCAGGTCACCGACCGGCTGCGTTGGTTGGCGTCCGTCTACCAACACCGAGGCATCGCAGCGGTTTTCGAGACATGCAACATCGATGGACTGCCGGCTCGGGTGCTGGCCGAGATCGGTGGCGAGCGGCAGCTGACCGATCTGCGTCACATCGCCGAGGCACTGCACGCGGTCTCGATGGAGCGAGTCAGCGGCCTGCCCGCGCTCCTGGCGTGGCTGCAGGAGCAGGCCGAGCAGGACCGGCCCGCCTCCGGCGATGCCCGCGCGCGACGACTGGACAGTGACGCACAAGCAGTGCAGCTGCTCACCGTCCACGGCAGCAAGGGCCTCGAATTCCCCATTGTCTACCTGCCGTTCGTCGCCGACCGGTGGGTCAACGACGAGGACAATCCACTGTTCCACGCGCCGGGCCAACCGCCCCGGCGCTCCCTCCACGTGGGCACCCCGGACAAGCAGACGGCGGCCCTGGCCCGTCAGGAGGACGCCGGCGAGTCGCTGCGGCTGCTGTATGTCGCCCTCACGCGTGCCAAGTCGCAGGTCGTCGCCTGGTGGGGGCCGTCCAACAACGCTCCGGACTCGGCGATCCATCGGATGCTGATCGACCGCGACCCGGCCGCGGCGGGCCCGGACGGTGCGATCGCGGACTCCCGCGGGCAGCGCAGCGACTCGCAGGCCCGTGCGCTGCTGGAACGCTGGGCCGACGCCGGTGGTCCGCACTGGGAGCAGGTGACGCGCGCCGGAGCCGACCGGGTCGGATCTGACGCCGGGGCAACGGATCTCGCGATCCGCAAGTTCACCCGCGTCATCGACGAGGACTGGCGCCGCACCTCCTACTCGGCGTTGAGTCGTGTCCTGGAGCAGGTCTCGGCCGTGGAAGGCGTGACCACCGAGGTCGACGTCGTCGTCAAGGACGACGAGCGCCTGCCGGACGCGCAGCACGCTGTCCGGGTGACGGAGCGGACGGTCGAGTGCCGGGGGAGCGCCGCGGAGGAGATCGATCGGGGCCAGCATGCTCTCGACGACCCCCTCCATCGCCGGTCACTGATGGCGTCCCTCCCGGTCGGAGCCACCTTCGGGTCGTTGGTCCACGCCGTCCTGGAGACCGCCGATCCGACGGTTGCCGACCTCGCCGTGGAGCTCACCGAGCGGGTGCACGAGCAACTCGTCCGCTGGCCGGTCGACGTGGATGTCCGGCAGCTGGTCGACGCGCTCGTGGCGGTCTACGACACACCGCTGGGGCCGCTCGCCGACGGTGTCACGTTGCGTTCGGTCGGCCGTAACAAGCTGGCCGAGCTCGATTTCGAGGTGCCACTGGGCGCGTCGGAGAGGCCCGAGCGTGTGCGGCTGGGCCAGCTGGGCGCCATACTCCGTCGGCATCTGACGGCCGGGGACCCGTTGCTGCCCTACGCCGACCTGCTGGACACCGAGCTGCTGGGTGGGCAGGTGCTGCGCGGCTACCTCACCGGGTCGATCGACGTGGTGCTGCGTGTGGGTGAGCGCTACCTGGTCGCCGACTACAAGACCAACTGGCTCGGTCCGGCCGACGAGCCGCTGCTGCTGGGCGCCTACGGACCCGAGCCGCTCGCCGCCGCGATGGGGCATTCGGACTACCCGCTGCAGGCGCTGTTGTATGCCGCGACGCTGCACCGCTATCTGCGGTGGCGGCTGCCGGACTATGACCCCGAACGCCACCTCGGCGGTGTGCTCTACCTCTATCTGCGCGGCATGGCCGGCTCCGACAGCCCTGTGGTGGAAGGCAATCCCACGGGTGTGTTCTCGTGGCGGCCGCCGACCGCACTCGTTCTGGAGCTGTCCGATCTGCTCGACGGCGAAGGTGGTGGCCGATGACGGTGGACGACGACGTCCGCATCGCGCGGCGAAGTGGTGGTGTCCTGGGCGTGGCCAACCGTGCGGGCATCCTCACGCCGGCCGACGTGCATGTGGCGCAACAGCTGGGAGACGTTGCGGGGGAGACCGATTCTTCGGTGTTGTTGGCGCTCGCGCTGGCTGTGCGGGCGGTGCGCCGCGGGTCGATCTGTCTCGATCTGCGTGATGCCATGGATCCGGCCACTCTCGCCGATCCCGTGACGGATGGGCCGGACGCGGTCGAGCCGACGCACGCTGGTCGAGTGCCGGGGGAGCGAAGCGGAGGAGGTGTATCGAGACCAAGTGCGACCCCAGCGGGTGAGCTGACGGACCTCTGGCCCACCGACGCCGGCAGCTGGCTGGCCGCGGTGCAACACAGCGCGCTGCTGCGATCCGGGGTGTTGCGTGTCGAGTTCGGCCTGGTTTACCTGGATCGCTACCACCAGGAGGAGGTCCGTGTCGCCGAGATCCTGCGCGAGCGGGCCGTGCAGCAACCGCCGGTGGTCGACACCGAGCGGCTGGCGACCGGCCTGGACCGGCTGTTCGACGGGACGCCGTATGCCGAACAGCGTGCCGCTGCCGACCGCGCGGTGCGGCAGTGGACCACGGTGCTGACCGGCGGCCCGGGCACCGGCAAGACCTCGACCGTCGCCCGTCTCCTGGTGCTGGTCGCCGAGCAGTGGGAGGCGAGCGGCCGGTCCCGGCCGATGCGCATCGCGCTGGCCGCGCCGACCGGCAAGGCTGCGGCTCGGCTGAAGGAGTCGGTCGCACAGGCGGCGGCGCAGCTGGCACCGGCCGACGCGGCACGGATCCGTGACCTCGACGCGCTGACGTTGCACCGATTGCTGGGTTGGAATTCGCGCAGTAGCAGCAAGATCCGCTTCCACGAGACCAACCGGCTGCCTCATGATCTGATCGTCGTCGACGAGACCTCGATGGTGGCGCTGACGATGATGTCGCGACTGCTTCGTGCGACGCGATCGACCAGCCGACTGGTGCTGGTCGGCGACGCCGATCAGCTGGCGTCGGTCGACGCCGGCGCCGTGATGGCGGATCTCGTCGACGGCTATCAGCAACTCGCGCCGGGCACCGTGTGCCGGCTGAGCACGTCGCACCGGTTCGACGCCGAGATCGGCTCGCTCGCCGCGGCGGTGCGCGCCGGTGACGCCGACGCGGTGCTGACCGTGCTTCGTCTTGGCGGGGAGGCGGTGGAGTGGATCGAGGACGACGACCCGGTGCCGGTGCTGCGCGGCCGCCTGCTGCAGCACGCGCTGCGGCTGCGCGAGTGTGCCGTTGCGGGCGACAGTGCAGGCGCGTTGTCCGTGCTGGGTGAGCACCGGCTGTTGTGCGCGCAGCGCAGTGGACCGCGCGGCATCCGGTGGTGGAATCACCTTGTCGATCAATGGCTTTCGGAGTCGACCGGTGACCCGATGTGGGAGCCGATGTATGCCGGGCGTCCGATCCTGATCACCCGCAACGACTATGCGCTCGGGGTCCACAACGGCGACAGCGGAGTGGCGATGACCGGTGACGGCCCGTCCACGGCCTGGATCGGCACCGCGGCGGGGCCGATACCGATCGCAGCGAGCCGCCTGTCCGACGTCGAGACCATGCATGCGATGACGATCCACAAGAGCCAGGGCAGCGAGGCCGGCAGCGTCACCGTGCTCCTGCCGGATGACGAATCCGCTTTGCTGACAAGGGAACTGCTCTACACGGCGGTCACCCGTGCTCAGCACCACGTCACCATCGTCGGCAGGGAGCAGACGATCCGGGCGGCGGTCGGTGCACAGATCCGCCGCGCCACCGGTCTGCGGCGCCGACTCAGCGACTAGCGACGGGTCGCACAACCATCGGTGGCCGAGGAGCGAGGCACGAGCGTCTCGAGGCCCCGCGGAGTGCTCACCAGCGCTGGTCGAGTGCCGGGGGAGCGCAGCGGAGGAGGTGTATCGAGACCGAGCGCAACCAGCGGTGCCAGAGGAGCGAATGCAGCCTTGCTGGATCATGTGGTGCCACGCGCGCGACGGATCGTGCTGTACTCGGCACATGACGACATCAAACGAACGGATCGTGGCACGCGAGCCGAGATTGGCGAACTTCGTCCGGGGCGGACGACTGAGCAGGATCCCGTGCAAGCCGTCCGTGGCCCGACTGCTGTATGCCGCGGTGGCGGACCAATTCCCTGCTGGCACAATGATGTCCGAGACGGAGGTCAACAACGAGCTCCGGGCGATGTATGACGACGTGGCCACTCTGCGGCGTGCCCTGGTCGACGCAGGACTCCTTCGCCGGACGCCGGACGGACTGAGTTACGAACGAGCCCAGCAAGAAGGCAGCGAATCCGGCCCTGCCCACGTGCGAACGGAACCCTGACCGTGGGTGCCCACGAGACCCGGGTCATCCGCATGAAGAGTGGCCGCCGAGCGCGGATCGGCATCGCCGCCGATGTCGAATGGATTCGCGGCGGCACGCCACCCTCCACCACGATCACGGCCGCGATCCCGCCGGTGTTCAGCGATTACGCCACCGTAGAACTTCCGGGCAGTGGCGCCCAGGACGACCATGAATGGGATGACGACGGAGCGCGTGGCGAGGCGCGCGCACGTCACGACCGAGCTCTGCTCGCTCTACTGCGAGCACGCACGGACGACCAGCCGTGGTGGCTCGGGTATCTCGACACCGGCGCCGACGACATCGTCTTCCCCGATGCGCCGACGGTGACGCTGTATGCCGACTGGCGATACGTGCTCGTCGAGGCGGGCCCTGCGGAGGCCGCGTCCTGGCGGCGAGAGGACAAGAGCTCGTTCTGGGGCAGTGTCCTTCCGAATCTGATGTTTCCCGCCGACCGGTCCTGGCTGGTGTCGACGCTCTGGGATGACGACTGGACCTGCGTCGGTGGGTCCGCACCCCTGGTCCGCGGCCTCCTGGACGACGACGAACTGGGACCGCGGGCCCGTCGGATCGTTGATCTGCACGTCGACGCCACGCCACCGGGACACCACGCGATGTGATCGTGCTCAGTCCCGCAGCAGCCCGAGCTCGCGGGCGCGAGCCACGGCCCCGGTGCGTGAGTCCACACCGAGTTTCTCGAAGACGTGCACCAGATGGGTCTTCACGGTCGCCTCGCTGAGGAAGAGCGCCTTGGCGACCTCGCGGTTGGACCGGCCGTGCGACACCTGGCGCAGCACCTCCAACTCACGAGCGCTCAGCGTTCGCAACGGATTTCGCAGCCGCGCCAGCAACCGGTCGGCAACTACCGGAGCGAGCACCGTCTCACCACGCGCGGCGCGGTGCACCGCCTCGACCAGGTCGTCGGGCGGCGCGTCCTTCAACAGATAGCCGGACGCCCCCGCCTCGACGGCCCGCAGGATGTCCTGGTCCGTGTCGTATGTTGTCAGGATCAGCACCCGAGGCGCGTCGGAGCGGGCGAGGATCTGCTCGGTGGCCGCGACGCCGTCCATGCCGGTGCCCATCTGCAGGTCCATCAGCACGACATCGACGGCATACTCGCGCACCAGCCGGACGGCGTCCTTGCCGTTCGCGCCCTCCGCGACGACCTCGATCCCCGCGGCGCTCAACAGCATCCGCAGCCCGGTGCGCACCACCGGGTGGTCGTCGACGAGCAGCACTCTGGTCACCGCGCACCACCGGTCGGCAGCTCCACGTGCACGCTCGTGCCCTCGCCGGGCGCCGACTCGATCGTCGCCCGCCCGCCGGCCTCCCGGGCCCGCTCCTGTATGGCGCGCAGGCCGAAACCACCGGCGGCGCTGGGCACGATGTCAACGGTGGTGTCGAATCCGACACCGTCGTCGGTGATGTCCAGGGTCAGGGCGTCGGTCGCTCCGGCACCGAAACCGAGCGCGATCACTGCGTGTCCGGCCCGCGCGTGCTGGCGGACATTGGACAAGGCGCCCTGCGCGATCCGCAACAACGCGGCTTCGACCGCCGTGGGCAGCGGGCGTTCGGCGCCGTCGACGATCAGCCGCGTGTCGAGGTCACCGCCCTGGCGGTCGACCAGCCGCTGCAGGGCCGCCGACAGCGGCGATCGCTCCAGATCCGTGGGGGTGAGGGCGTGCACGACGGTGCGCGCGTCGTCCAGCCCGGTGGCCGCGGACGCCTCGATCTGCCGGAGCAAGTGGACCAGTTGCTGCCGGTCGTGCGTACCGGTCAGGCCGGCGCGCGACAGCAGCAGGATGCTGGAGAATCCCTGCGCGACCGTGTCGTGCACGTCGCGGGCGAGGCGAGCACGCTCGGCCAGCACACCCGACTCGCGCTGCGCGCCGGCCAGCGCCTCGTGGGTGGACACCAAATCCTCCTGCGCCGCCACGAGTTCGGCGTTGAGCAGCCGGCGTTGCTCGCTCTCCGCCCGCAACGCCGCGTAGACCCACGAGATGCCCACCGCGACGATCGCGCCCAGCGACGGACCCAGGATCGAGGGCACCGTCGCGGTGTCCGGCTGATGCAGCTGCGCCACGATCACCACGACCGCGCCCGCCACGACGGCGGCGAGCGCGATCCACCGCGGCAGCAGGTGCAACGCGAGGAAGAACAGCGCGAACGCCACCCAACTCAGCTCCGCGGACGCGGCGACCAGCACCGCCCAGCCGACGAAGAGCACCAGGAACCACAGCCGGCCGGCGACCGCCCGCCGGTCGCCGAACCGAGCCTGCGTGAGCAGCAATCCGGCGGCATACCAGGCGAAGACCAGCACGCAACCGGCGACGAGCAGCCCCGGGCGGCCGGACTCCTGGACGCCGCGGAGGGTGCCGATCACGAGCAGCAGCACGAAGAGCCCGTGCATGGCCAGCTGCAGGGCGCGCATGACCGACGTGCCGGAGGTCGGGACGTGGTCCTGCGCATGGTGATGGAGCATCGGATTGACGCTAATGGATCCCCGCCGTGTCGCGCGCCTTCCCGTCATCCATCGAACGGTTGACCCGCGCCTCCATCGAAGGACATCACCGATTCGACCGTTGGTGCGATGTGCGCTGCACAGATCCGGCGTTGGCTGGGGACATACCGAAAAACGTTGACACGAAGGAGAAGCCGAAGTGTTCCTGGCGATCCGGGATCTGTGGTGGGCCAAGGGGAGATTCGCGCTGATGGCCGCCGCGATCGCATTGATCACACTGCTGGTGGTGCTGCTGTCCGGGCTCACCGAGGGCCTGGGGCGGCAGAGCACGTCGGCGATCACCTCGCTGCGCGCCGACCGGATCGCGATGGAACGACCGGTCTCCGGCGAGACGCTGTCGATGTCGACCAGCCGGATCACCACCACCGCGCTCGGGGCGGCGCGCCGCCAGCCGGGTGTGCGCGCCGCCGACCCGATCGGCATCAGCTCGACCCGCATCACCATCGGCTCGACGCCCGCGCCGGCGACCCTCTTCGGTGTCGACCCGGGAGCCGCCGTAGCGCCGCGTGGGGTCGGCGCCCACAGCGCCGCGGTCAGCAGCGACATCGCGTCGGGCCATGGTGTCCAGGTCGGCGACTCGATCACGGTCGACGGCACCTCGCTGCGGGTCGGCCAGATCGTGCCGGACGCGTCCTTCAGTCACGTGCCGGTCGTCTGGGTGCCGCGGTCGCTCTGGCGCCATACAGCGGGTGCGGGCGGCGGCGAGGGCAGCGTGCTCGCCCTGCGGACGACCCCGGCGTATGACGCCCAGGCGTTCGACGCCGCCACCGGCCTGGTGGCCGAGTCCAAGAGCGACTCGTTGTCCGCGATCGGGTCCTACTCGGCCGAGAACGGCTCGCTGACGATGATCCGGCTGCTGCTGATCGCGGTCTCGGCGCTGGTGATCGGCGCGTTCTTCACCGTGTGGACCGTGCAGCGTGAGGGAGACCTGGCGGTGCTCAAGGCGATCGGCGCGCGGACGCGTTACCTGCTGCGCGACGCGCTCGGTCAGGCGTTGCTGACGCTGCTCATCGGCGGCGGCGTCGGCACCGTGGCAGCCCTCGGCGTCGGCCTGGCGATCCGCAACCAGGTGCCGGTGGTCATCGACGTCGCCACGATCGCCGTGCCGTTCGGCCTGATGGTGCTCATCGGCCTGCTCGGGGCGACCGCCGCGCTGCGCCGTGTGGTGACTGTCGACCCGATGACCGCACTGGCCGGTTCCCGATGACGCACCGGAGCACCCACCCCGAGACGCAAGCCTCGAACTGCACGCAGGAGGACACCGTGCCCGCACTCGAACTCGACCAGGTCACCGTCCGTTTCCGGGACGGTGACGGCTGGACCTTCGCTCTGCGCGAGGTGTCGCGGTCCGTTGCGCCCGGAGAGCTGCTGGCGGTGACCGGACCGTCCGGGTCCGGCAAGTCGACCCTGCTCGCGGTCGCCGGCCTGCTGCTGACACCGACCGGCGGGACGGTGCGGCTGGCCGGCCGCGACGTCACCGCTGCCGGCGCGAAGGTGCGCACCGACCTGCGCAGGGACGACATCGGTTTCGTCTTCCAGCGTCCGCACCTGCTCGGGTCACTGACCGCGCTGGAGCAGCTGGTGATGGTGGCCCGGCTGGACGGTGACCGTTCCCGGGGGAGCAGGCAGCACGCCGAGGACCTGCTCGACCAGGTCGGCCTCGGTGCCGTCATGCACAAGCGGCCGTCGGCATTGTCCGGCGGGCAGCAGCAGCGCGTCGGGATCGCCCGTGCGCTGATGGGCGACCCGAAGCTGTTGCTGGTCGACGAGCCGACCTCGGCACTGGACCACGAACGCGGTGTCGCCATCGTCGACCTGTTGCGGACGCTGACCCAGCAGCGGCAGCTGGGCACTTTGGTCGTCACCCACGATCTGGGCACGCTGGATCCCGGGGACGCGGTCGTCGGGCTGGTCGACGGGCGACTGGTCCGGCAGCCCGCCCGCGTGCACTGACCGCGCGCACGGACAGGCTGCACGGACAGGCTGCACGGACAGGCTGCACGGCCGGCGGCGCACAGCCGGCACATGGACAACACCAAGGGTCGGTCCCTATGTTCGGAGACGGCGCCTCCGCCGGACAACGACACGTCGGACCGGTGCGCACCGGGCCGATCACCGTTGCTCGGACCCTCAATAGGCCTCGTGGCCGGCCCCTTTCGGGCCGGCGCCACGGCCGCCGGTTCACCGGGCCGAACTTCGGGTAGTGGCCGAAGGTGTGTGTCCGCATGACGTCCACCCCGTGCCGACCGCGGCGCTGTCGGTGAGAGCGACGCAGGCTGACCCGTTCGACGATGGAGGTTGAGATGTCCTTGTTGCGCATGAGTCCCAGAGGATCGCAGGAGGTGGTCCACTTCATCGATCGGGCGGTGTCGAACGTCGAGCACGGCCGGTTCGAGCGGTCCCTGTCCGGGCTCACCGCGGTCGCCGCGATGGTGACGACGGCGGAGATCTACCTCGAGCACTACAAGGCGGGTTTCGGCAACAAGTGGATGTGGTCGCCGGTGCTGGTCACCCCTCCGGTCGTGGTGGCCGGCGTGGCCGGCGTGTTCAGCAAGCGCTGGGCCAAGACGGCGCTGCCGGTGACCGCCGCGGTCTACACGCTCAACGGCCTGGCCGGCGAGTACTTCCACGCTCGCGGCGTCTCTCGCAAACCCGGCGGCTGGAAGCTGGCGTCATACAACGTGCCGATGGGGCCGCCGATCGCCGCGCCGGGTCTGATGTGTGTCGTGGGCGGCATGGGGCTGCTCGCCGCGATCCTGCGCCGGGAGAAGTGAGGTCGATGACGAGCGGGAACACCGAACGGATAGACAGGACAAGGGCGAGCACCTGCCGCACCTGCGATCGGACGGCCAGCCGCCGCACCCGTCCTGGTTGCCGCGGCAGCGGCGCGGGACGACACCGCAGATGATCGGGCGCTACCCCGACTACGACGTGCTGGACAGTGCCGACAGCTGGGACGAGGTGACCCGCGCCGTGGTCATGGCGCGGTTGGATCCGCCCGGCCCGATGCGGTTCTTCGCGCCGGCGGAGGAGCCGACGCTGCGGGCGTTCTGTGACGTCGCGACGGGCCAGGACGCCGATCCGCGGGTGCCCGTTGCGGAGGCGGTGGACACCAAGCTCGCCGACGGCCGGCTGGACGGTTATCAGTACGCCGACATGCCCGACGATCGCGAGACGTGGCACAAGGCGCTGGTCGGCCTGGAGCAGACCGCGCAGCAACGGTTCGGGACGGCGCTCGCCGACCTGGAGATGCGCCAGCAGGAGCAGATCGTCGGAGATCTCTCGACCGGAGACCTCAGCGGCGGGGTGTGGGACGAACTGGACGTCAACCTGGTGTGGAAGGTGTGCATGCGCGCGATCCTCGCCGGCTTCTACTCCCATCCCTGGGCGTGGAACGAGATCGGTTTCGGCGGACCCGCCTACCCACGCGGTTACATGCGCACCGGTGCTCTGAACAGCACCGAACCCTTCGAGCGTCCCGGTGCGGACGCCGAGGACCCCGTCGCAGCCGTGCAGGACGACCCGGAGATGTTTCCGTCATGAGCGTGAAGAAGACACTGCGCACGATCGCCAAGGGCTCGATCGGCCCGGAGGACAACGATTCCCGCTACCTGCTGGACGTGCATTCACGCGCCCTGCCGGGCCGGAGGACGATGCAGCAGTACCGCGACGAGGACGAGGTCGACCTGGTCATCGTCGGTGCCGGAGCCGGCGGGTCGGTGCTCGCGCAGCGGCTGGCACGCCAGGGCTGGCGGATCGTGATCATCGAGGCCGGTCCCTTCTGGGATCCCGACCGCGACTGGGTGTCCGACGAGGTCGGTTCGCACGGCCTCTACTGGACCAGCAAGCGGATCATCGGTGGCGAAGATCCGATCGAGCTGGGCAAGAACAACTCCGGTCGCGGCGTCGGCGGCTCGATGGTGCACTACGCCGGTTACACCCCGCGTTTCCACCCCTCGGACATGGAGACCTTCACCCGCGACGGCGTGGGCGCGGACTGGCCGATCCGATACGAGGACCTGCTGCCGCACTACGAGCGCGTCGAGCGTGAGCTGCCGGTGGCCGGGCAGGACTGGCCGTGGGGGCATCCGCACAGTTATCCGTTCAGCCCGCACCCGGTCTCCGAGGCCGCCAACGTCGTATGGCGCGGAGCCGAGTCCCTCGGCATAGAGATGCGGGTCGGGCCGGTGGGCATCGTCAACGGCACCTTCGGCAACCGCCCGCACTGCATCTATCGCGGCTACTGCCTGCAGGGTTGCAAGGTCAACGCCAAGGCCAGTCCGCTGGTGACGCACCTGCCGGACGCGCTGGCGCACAGCGTCGAGATCCGTTCGGAGTGCATGGCGTCCCGGATCGAGCTGGACGAGACCGGCCGCGCCAAGGGCGTGGTCTACCTGTCCGAGCCCGGTGGTGCCGAGCGCCTGCAGCGGGCCAAATTCGTTGCCGTGGCTGGTTATTCGATCGAGACGCCGCGGCTGTTGTTGGCGTCGACGTCGGCGCGGCACCCGCACGGCATCGGCAACGACCACGACCTGGTGGGACGTTACGTGATGGTGCAGGGCGCGACCCAGACGGCCGGCCGTTGGTCGGAAGAGCTGCGGATGTACAAGGCGCCGCCGCCGGAGGTCTCCAGCGAGGACTTCTACGAGACGGACAGCTCGCGCGGTTTCGCGCGCGGCTTCTCGATCCAGACCGTCTCGCCGCTGCCGTGCGGCTGGGCGGAGCACGTGCTGGCCGACGGCCACTGGGGTCGCGCCATGCGTGAATACATGCGCGACTACAACCATTGGGCGACCGTGGGCGTGCTCAACGAGCTGCTGGCCGACCCGGACAACCGGATCACCCTGGCCGACGAGACCGACGCCTACGGGCTGCGGGTGGCGCGGATGGACTACTCGCTCACCGACAACGACAAGGCCAACATGGCGTACTCGACCAAGGTGATCACCGACATCCTCAAGGCCGGCGGTGCCCAGGACGTGCTGACCATCCACCGTTACGCCCACCTCATCGGCGGCGCGCGGATGGGCAGCTCACCCGAGACGAGTGTGGTCGACGCCAACCAGCGGTCGTGGGAGGTGCCCAACCTCTTCCTCGCCGACGGGTCGGTCTGCCCGACCCAGGGCTCGGCCAACCCGGCGCTGACGATCATGGCGCTCGCCTCCCGGCTCGCCGAACGGATGGCGGACGGCTCGGCCATGTCGGACGACCCCGAGCAACGCGCCGGCACAACACCTGCCCGACAGCAGGTCGGGTGATCGGCTGGCCGAAACCGCGAAGCACTTCTATTGCACTGCCAGGTAAGGAGATTCAGCATGAGTGACACCGTCAGCGATTTTGTGATCGACCGCCTCATCGAGTGGGACCTGCATCAGTTCTACGGGTTCCCCGGTGATGGGATCGGCGGTTTTGACGGAGCGCTGGAGCGGGGCGAGCGCGACGGGAAGGACTTCCGCTACATCCGCCCGACCCACGAGGAGATCGCTGCGTTCATGGCGTCCGCGCATGCCAAGTTCACCGGCGACGTGGGCGTCTGCATCGCCACCTCCGGGCCGGGCGCCATACACCTGCTGAACGGTCTCTACGACGCCAAGATGGACAACCAGCCGGTCGTGGCCATCGTCGGACAACAGGGCCGCGCGGCGTTCGGCAGCGACACGCAGCAGCAGGTGGACCTGGAGCGGGTCTTCCAGGACGTCGCCGGCTACGTGCAGACCGTGGTGACTCCCATGCAGGCTCAGCTGGTGGTGGACCGTGCGGTGCGTATCGCGGCGGCGCAGCGGACTCCCACCGTGGTGATCCTGCCGGCCGACGTGCAGAACCTGCCGATGCAGGCGCCGGCGAAGGAGCACTGGGTCGCACGCACCGGGGTGGGTTACGCGTCGACGGAGCTGACGCCCGACCAGGCCGAGTTGCAGCGCGCTGCCGAGGTGCTCAACGCCGGCAAGAAGGTGGCCATGATCGTCGGTCAGGGCGCCCGTGGCGCCACCGACGAGGTCATCGCCGTCGCGGAGCGGCTCGGTGCCGGTGTCATCACCGCGCTGCTCGGCAAGGATGTCGTGCCGGGCGACCTGCCGTATCACACGCAGCAGCTCGGGCTACTCGGCTCCAAGCCGAGCTACGACATGATGCAGGACTGCGACACGCTGCTCATGGTCGGCAGCAACTATCCGTATGCCGAGTTCCTGCCCAAGACCGGTCAGGCGCGCGGCGTGCAGATCGACCTGTCAGCAGGGCATCTCAGCTTGCGCTACCCGATGGAGGTCAACCTGGCCGGCGACACGAAGTCGACGCTTGCCGCGTTGCTGCCGTTGTTGCAGCGGCAGGAGGACCGTTCCTGGCAGGAGGGCGTCATCGAGGGGATGAAGGACTGGGAGACCGTCCTGCAGGAGGAGGCCGAGGCGAAGGCCGATCCGATCAACCCGCGGTACGTCTACCACGAGCTCAACAAGCGCATGCCGTCCAACGTCATCGTCACCGCCGACGCCGGTTCGACGGCCGACTGGTACGGCCACCACATCAAGCTGAGCCGGGAGGGCAGCGGCAACCTGTCGGGCATGCTCGCGTCGATGCTGGCGGCCATGCCGTATGCCGTCTCCGCCAAGTTCGCCCATCCGGACCGTCCGGTCGTGTGCACCATCGGTGACGGTGCGTTCCAGATGCTCGGCATGAACGAGATGATCACCGTCAAGCGGCACTGGAAGTCGTGGGACAACCCGACCTTCATCGTCCTGATCTTGAACAACGGTGACCTGACACAGGTTTCGTGGGAGATGCGCGAGGCCGGCGATCCGCGCTACGACACCTCGCAGCTGGTCGAGCGCATCGACTACGCCGGTTATGCCGAGCTGCTCGGGCTGAAGGGGATCAAGGTGGAGCGCCCGGAGGACGTGCCGGGAGCGTGGGATGCGGCGTTCGGCTCGGACCGTCCCGTCGTCCTGGACATCCACACCGACCCCAACGTCCCACCGCTGCCGGCTCACGTGTCGCTGAAGGAGGCCAAGGGTTTCCTGGCCGCCATGCGCAAGGGTGACCCGGCCGAGACGTCGGTCATCAAGGAATCCGTCCGTGCCGTCGGCGCCGAGCTGAAGGCAGGAGTCCAGAACGCGCTCGGTCGCGATGACTGATCGCGCGGCGGCCGGTCCAGCTGCCGTCCCGGTGCAGCGCATCGAGGTGGCGACCTACCGATTCCCTACCGACGCACCGGAATCCGACGGCACCTTCGCCTGGAACGCCACCACGATGGTGCTGGTCCGGGCACACGCCGAGGATGAGGTGGGGATCGGTTACACCTACGCCGGTCCGGCGGTCGCCACGGTGGTCGACCACTCGTTGTCCGACGTCGTGCAGGGCCGGGACGCCCTCACCCCGGGGGCGTCCTGGGCGGCGATGCAGCACCAGGTGCGCAACCTCGGCAAACCGGGCATCGCGGCGCAGGCGATCGCGGCCGTGGACATCGCGCTGTGGGACCTCTACGCCCGGCTGATCGGCCAGTCGCTGTCGGTCGCGGCCGGCGCCGTCCACGACGGTGTGCCGGTCTACGGCAGTGGCGGTTTCACGTCATACGACGATCAGCAGCTGGCCGGGCAGCTGGCCGGCTGGGTGGAGGCGGGCATCCCGCGGGTCAAGATCAAGGTGGGTCGTGAACCGGACCGGGACGAGCACCGGATCACTGTGTCCCGCAATGCGATCGGTCCGGACACCGAGCTGTATGTCGACGCGAACGGCGCCCACCAGCGCAAGCAGGCACTCGCGTGGGCGGAGCGCTTCGCAGCGCACGACGTGCGGTGGTTCGAGGAGCCGGTCAGCTCGGACGACCTGGCAGGTCTGCGTCTGCTGCGTGACCGCGGTCCGGCCGGAATGGACATCGCGGCAGGCGAATACGGCTACGATCTGCCCTACTTCCATCAGATGCTCGACGCCGGTGCGGTCGACTGTCTCCAGGTCGACGCCACCCGGTGCCTCGGCGTCAGCGGTGCGCTGCGGGTGTCCGCGTTGACCGACGCCCGCAGCATCGACCTGTCGCTGCACTGCGCGCCGCAGATCAGCGCGCACGTCGGCACGGCGATCTGGCACCTGCGGCACCTGGAGTATTTCCACGACCACTCCCGCATCGAGCAGCTGGTCTTCGACGGTGTGCTGCAACCGGATTCGGATGGTGTGCTCGTCCCGGACCGTAGCCGGCCGGGCCTGGGCGTGACGGTCCGCGAATCCGACATCGCGGACTACCGAGTCAACTGATCTGCGTTCCCTCGGAGTGCGCGGCCGGCCAGGCGGGTGCCGACCGGTCGGCATACGCCGCGGCGAGTATGTCGACCACCTGCTCCCGAGGGAGTGCACCGCTCCACCCGGTGAAGGCGTCGCTGATCTGCACCGAGCCGGCGACCGCCTCGGCGTCGCCGAGCACCGCGAACGCGTAGTCGCGGTGCGCTCGGCTCGCCCTGATGCGCGATCCGAGTGATCCGGACGCGTCCAACTGGGCCCGCAGACCGCGAGCCACCAGCGTATCCACGAACTCACGCGCGACGCCGTCGACCGCTTCGGAAACCGGCAGCGCGTGCAGCTGGACCGGGTTGAGCCACAACGGCAACCGCCCGTCATACCGTTCCAGAAGTGCTGCGGTGACTCGCTCCATGGAGCCGACGGTGCCGCGATGGATCATCACGACCAGATGGCGGCCGCCGTCGGCTCCGTCGTACCGTAGGTCGAAGCGCTGCGGCTGCACGAAGTCCACCTGCACGGTCGCAATGCTTTCCTCGTGCCCATTGCCGTCGATGATCTGCAGGTCGAGCTTGGGCCCGTAGAACGCGGCCTCTCCCTCCGCCTCCACCAGCTCCAGCCCGTATGCCGCCAGGTCGACTCCCGCGGCCGCCTGTCGCAGTGCTTCGATCGCGTCCGCCCACAGGTCGGGATCACCCAGGTAGCCCGGACCGTCGTCCGCGAGCGACAGCCGCACGTAGTCGACCGGCATGCCGAGGACGCGTTGTGCATGCAGCGCCGATCGCAGCGCGCGTTCGGCTTCGCTCGCGACCTGCTCCGGTCGGCAGAAGACGTGGGTGTCGTCCAGGGTGATCTGCCGGACGCGGGTCAGCCCGGACACCACGCCGGAACGTTCGGCGCGGAACATCGGCGCCAGTTCGTTGAAGCGGAGCGGCAATTCGCGGTAGGAGTGCTGGCGGGCGGCATACACCATGGCGTGATGCGGGCAGTTCGCCGGCCGCAGCACCAGCTGGTCGCCGGGCGGTTCGTCACCGAGCGCCATGGGAGGAAACATGTCGGCGGCGAACTTGGCCCAGTGCCCCGACTTCTCGAAGAGCTCCCGCTTGCCCAGCACCGGGGTGTGTACGCCGACGCAGCCGTCGGCGCGGGCGACGTCCCGCGCCAGTCGTTCGAGCTCGTCGCGGATCACCGAACCGGCCTGCAGCCAGAGTGGCAGCCCGGAGCCGACCAGCGGATCACTCGCGAAGAGGTCCAGATCGCGGCCCAACGCCCGGTGGTCGTGCGGTGAAAGGTGTTGCTCGTCAGGTGATTTCATGGTTTTCCTCGGGTGAAGCCCCGGGGACACCTGCGGCACGAAGAACGCCCCGGAGGTGACTCCGGGGCGCCAAAGTGCGGTTGGTTCAGTGCAGCACGGCTCGGCCGGAGGGATCCGGCGTCGTCGTCCGCTGCGCGTGATGCATGTCGGGAAGCGTACCCGTCGGCTCAGCGGTCCGCCACGAGATATGCCGCACCGGCGCTGACCGCAGCGGCGGCGAACACCGACGGCCAGGCGCCGATCTTCTTCGCCAGCGGGTGCGAGGCGCCGAACGACCCGAGGTAGATCGCGCTCAGCGCGGCGGTGCCGGCCGGACCGGACTTGGCCAGCCAGCTGCGGCCGGCATACGCGCCGGCCGCTGCCAGCACGACGCCGCCGAGCGGGCGGATGCCGGTCTCGCGGGCGGCGAGGAAGCCGCCCACCAACCCGAGGGCGGCGAGCGGTGCGGTCTGGACGTCGGTCGCGTTACGAAAGGCCATGTGAACGAGAGTAATCCGGGAGTCTGAGCGCTGCAGAGGTGGCTACTTGTTCGCCCAGGAGATCGTGACGCGACGGTTCTTCGCGCGGCCCGTCGGGTTGTCCGAGCCGTCGGGTGCGGTGTTGGCGGCGATCGGTTGCGACTCCCCGTTGCTGGCGATCTTCAGTTGTATGCCGGGCAGCTTGCTGCGCAGCTGCGCCGCGACGGCGTCCGCGCGCCGCTTGCCGAGCTTCAGGTTGAACGCGTCACTGCCCATGGAGTCGGTGTTGCCGACCACCGCGACGGTCTTGCCGTCGACGTGGGACTTGATCGAGATCGCCGTCTGGTCGACGACCTGCTCACCGGCCGGGGTGAGCTTCGCGCTGCCGTAGGCGAAGAGCACGTCCGCGTTCAGGTCGACCGTCGAGGTGTCGCCGACGTTGCAGACGACATACCGCCCGGCCGGCTTTCCGCCCGCGGGTGGTCTGCCGGCGACGGTCTTCTTGCCGGACTTGTCGACGTAGAACAGCCCGCTCTCGTCCGCGGCGCCCTTCGAGCCGTCGGACCCGACGAACTGCAGGCCCTGCTTGTTGGCGCAGGTGACCGAGCCGTCCGGCAGCACCCCGATGACGCCGGAGGGGTCGGAGATCACGCCGGCGCCGCGGGTGTTCACCGTGGACGGCGTGCCGTCGGCTCCGATCCAGGTCGCCCGGGTGGGGGTGAGTGTGAGCACACCGCGCGAAGTCCGGCTCGTGGTGTGGTGCAGGTCGGTGATCGGCGCGCCCGTGTCGACGCTGAAGCGGATGCCGTTGGTGTAGACGAAGGTGATCGTGCTGCCTTCGGCATACCAGCCGCCGTCGTCGCCGAGCGCGCCGTCCTCGGGACCGACCGTGGCGGGCCCGCCGCGGTTCGACGCCGACGTGGAGGCCGTGCGGCCACCGGCCGTCGCCTCGGACACCGCCGGGCCGTCCTGTTGCTGGCACGCGCTGAGTGTCCCGGCCGTCGCCAGCAGCACCGCCGCCGCGGTGAGCGATCTGATCCGTGTCATCTCCCCTGTCCTTCCACCGTCGGTCGCGAGGTATGACGCAGCCACTCCCGTGTCCGCTCCGTCGAACGCGCCTACGATCGACACCATGTCACCTCGTATCGCCACCGCACAGCGCGTCGACCGGGAGGAGTTGCTGGACTTCGTCCGCACCCGTCACCGGGCGACGCTGGTCACCCACAAGCGCAGCGGCGGACTGCAGCTGTCTTTGGTCACCTGCGGCGTCAGCGCCGACGGGGAGGTGCTGATCTCGACCTACCCGCAACGTGCGAAGGCCGCCAACATCCGCCGGAACCCGCAGGTGTCGCTGGTGATCCAGTCCGACGACTGGGACGACGCCTACGTCCAGCTGGACGGCACCGCGCGCGTGATCGACCTGCCCGAGTCCGTCGAGCCGTTGGTGGAGTACTTCCGGTGCATCTCCGGAGAGCACCCCGACTGGGACGAGTACCGGCAGGCCATGCGGGACCAGGGCAAGTCGCTCATCGCCGTGAGCATCACCGACTGGGGCCCGATCGCCACGGGCGGCTTCCCGCCGGACGTCGCGGCGCGCAGCTGACGACGTGCCCTGTGGCCAGCTGTGCCCCGGCGCGGTGAGAGGTCAACGGATGTCGTGAGAGTCGAAGCTCGCGACATCCGTTGACCTCTCGAGGTGGCCCCCTCCGGATCAGCAGCCATGTGTCCGGATCCCGACCGCGGATGCGCGTCATGGGCGCCATACGAGAACGGCCCGCACTCGGTGAGAGTGCGGGCCGTTTCGGAGTACTGCGTAGCTCTCAGTGCATCATCACGGGCGCGGCTTCCTCGCCGGCCGCCGGCTCCGGCAGCGGCTTGCGGGGGAGCATCATGGCCGGGATGACCGTCAGCAGGCACAGCACCGCAGCGACCCAGAAGGTCGTGCTGAACGAGCCGGCCAGGTCGTGCAGCGCGTGCGCCATGAATTGCTTCATGCCACCGGCCTGCGCGATCGCCTGCAGCTGGTCATGGGTCGGCGGCAGGGGGTTGGGCTTGTGCTGGGCACGCTCCTGGATCGCCTGACCGAGCTGGACGTAGTGCGAGGCCTTCTGCCGATCGGTCAGCACGGTGGACAGCACGGCCACTCCGACGGACGAACCGATCTGCTGGACGATGTTGATCAGTGTCGAGCCGCGGGCGATCTCGTGCGACTTCAGCGTCTTCAGCGCCGACGTCATGATCGGCATCATCGTGCCGCCCATGCCCAGACCCATCAGGAACAACACTGGCAGGATGTACCAGTAGCTGGTGTTCTCGTCGATCTGGGTCAGCATGAACATGCCGACGATGATCCCGACGAGGCCGAAGGGCACGATCCGACCGACGGGCATCTTGTCCACCAGCGAGCCCGCCAGCGGCATGGTGATCATGGCGCCGATGCCCTGGGCCGCGACCAGCAGACCCGAGTCGAAGGTCGACTCACCGCGCACAGCCTGGAAGTAGGTCGGCACCAGCAGCAGGCCACCGAAGAACGCCGCGACGAACAGGAACATCGTGATCGTCGACAGCGACAGCAGTCGGTTCTTGAACAGGCGCAGGTCCAGCAGCGGGTGCTGCGGCTTGAAGGTGTGCCGGATGAACAGCAGGATCAGGATCAGGCCGATGATGCCGGTGATCAGCACCTTGGCGGAGCCGAACCCGTCCGTCGGGATCGACGAGACGCCGAAGAGGAACAGCGCCAGACCCGGCGACATCATCAGCATGCCGACGAAGTCGAAGGACTCCGACGGGGTGGGGCTGTCGTTCTCCAGCGCGAACCACGCGTAGACCATCGCGACGATGCCGATCGGCACGTTGATCAGGAAGATCCAGTGCCAGCTGGCGTGCTCGATCAGGTAGCCACCGAGGATCGGGCCGCCGATCGGGCCGAGCAGCATCGGCACACCGAGGATCGCCATCAGCCGGCCCATCCGCTTCGGGCCTGCCGCGTGCGTCAGGATCGTCATACCCAAGGGCATCAGCATGCCGCCGCCGAGACCCTGCAGCACCCGGAAGCCGATCAGCACCTCGATCGAACCCGCGGTCGCACACAGCGCCGAACCGATGGTGAACAGCAGGATCGCCAGGATGTAGAGACGCTTGGTGCCGAAGCGGTCCGCGGCCCAGCCGGTCAGCGGGATGACGGTCGCCAGGGCGAGGGTGTATGCCGTCACCGTCCATGCGACGGTCGAGTAGGCAATGGGGTCCCCGCCGCCCGCGAAGACCCGCTGGAAGGTCGGCAACGCGACGTTGACGACCGTGATGTCGAGGATCGACATGATCGCGCCGAGGACGACGACGCCGGCGACTTTCAGGACCGCGCCGTCGATTTCCTCGGGGTACTCGGTTGGTGCAGCGTTCGACACGCTCTGTCCTCCTTGGGGACATTGACGAGGCTTTCGGCAATAGCCTGACCGGGATCGGTTTCAGCGCGGTTTCACCGCCACACGGACACAGCCGCCCCCCGGGCTATACGACCAGCGTATTACTCGGAGGCTCTCTCCGGAAACGCATTTTCCGTGCGCTGTGTCACGACGCCAGGAGAGCCGCGATCCGGTCGATCGTCCGTGCCGTCGCCGCGGCGTCCCCGTCCGGCAGATCGGTGTCGGTGAACAGATGACCGGTGCCAGGTGTCACGAAGTCCTCGAAGGATGCGCCCGAGTCGCGCACCGCACGGCCCAGTGCCTGCACGTCCGGCACCTGCACGAAGGGATCCTCGGCATACCGGTGCACCTGCACGGGCTGGCCGCTCCATCGGCCGCGATGCGGCGGCGCGACGCTGTGCAGGAGGATCACGGCGGCTGCCTCCGGGCGGTCCGCGGCCAGTCGCTGGGCGAACGCGGCGCCGAGCGAGAAGCCGGCCAGCACGGCGTCGGGCGGCAGGTCGTCGAGCACCGGGCGCACCCGCATAAGCAGCTGAGCCGGACCGACGTCGTCCCGGTGCGACAGTCCTGCGCAGGTGTCGTCGAAGACGTTGCCGCCGTAGTAGTCCGGAGTCAGCACATCGTGCCCGTGCTGGCGCAGCGCATCCGCGAACCGGATGACCGCCGGGCGCAGGCCGAAGGCGGAATGCAGCAGCAGGATGGTGCTCATGGCGTCACGTCTCCTTCGTGATGAGGGCCTCAGCGGAAGTGTCGACCTTCGCGGGCGGCGCCGCACGCAACACGACCGCGAGCAGGCCGCCGAGCACCATCACCACGCCGACCAGCCAGAGTCCGGTCTTCTCCGTGCCGGTGCCGTCCTTGAGCCAGCCGGTGAAGTAGGGCGCGAAGAAGCCGGCCGAGTTGCCGACGGAGTTAATCAGCGCGATCCCGCTGGCCGCGGCCGCGCCGGACAGGAAGTTGGTCGGCAGCGCCCAGAACGTCGGCAGCGCGCACATGATGCCGGCCGCGCAGATCGTCACGGCGACCATGGCGGCGAACGGGCTGCCCAGGTAGAGCGTGATCGGTATGACGACGCCGCCGAGGATGGTCGGTCCGGCGACGTGCCAGACGCGTTCGCGGGTCCGGTCACCGTGCAACGCCCACGGGATCATCACGAGGGCGCCGACGACATACGGGACGGCATTGATCAGGCCGCGCTGCACGATCGAGTAGCTGGTGCCGTACTGGTCGGCGAACCCGGCGATGATCGTCGGCAGGAAGAAGCCGAGCGCGTAGAGACCGTAGACGATGCCGAAGTAGACGAATGCCAGCGCCCAGACCCGCGGCCGGGTCAGCGACTGCAGGATGCTGACCTGATAGGCCCGGCGCCGGCCGCGTTCCTCGGCGTCCAGGACCCGTTGCAACGCGTCACGTTCGCCGGCCGGGAGCCACGTGGCGTTCTCCGGCCGGTCGGTCAGGAAGAACCAGGTGATGACGCCGAGGATGATCGCCGGCACACCCTCGAGCAGGAACATCACCCGCCAGCCGTCCAGCCCGAGCCAGCCGTGCGCGTGGTCGATCAGCAGTGACGAGACCGGTGTGCCGATGGCACTAGACAGTGGCACCGCAACCATGAAAAGCGCTGTCATCCGGGCACGTTCGCGCTGCGGGAACCAGAACGTCAGGTAGAGCACGATGCCGGGGAAGAAGCCCGCCTCGGCGATCCCGAGCAGGAAACGCAGCACGTAGAGCGTGCCGGCATTGGGCACGAAGGTGATCGCGGCGGCCACGATGCCCCACGTCACCAGGATGCGCGCGATCCACCGGCGCGCGCCGAACCGGTGCAACGCCATGTTGCTGGGCACCTCGAGCAGCAGATAGCCGAGGAAGAAGATGCCCGAGGCGAAGCCGAACATCGACCCGGACAGGTGCAGGTCGTCGTTCATGCCGTTCGGGCCGGCGAAGCCGATGTTGGTGCGGTCCAGGTAGTTGACGAAGTAGAGCAGAGCCACGAATGGCACCAGCCGGCGCACGGAACGGCGGACGGCGCTGCGCAGCAGCGGATCCTTCTGGGGATCCGGCTCGGTGCCGCCGGGTGCTGCCGCCGCGGGGTCGCCGGTCAGGTCGGTGCGTTCGGCGCGCGACGTCATACCAGCAAACGTATCGAAGGGTAGCGACGAAGGAGCGTATCGAGACCGCGCCGGAGTAAGAATGGCTGCGTGGACGGCGTAGAGGTCTGGCACGTGAGGGACGGCGAACTGCTCGGGGACCGGCCCGACTCCTGGGTGTACGTCTGGCGGCTGCCGGACGGTCCGGACCCGCGGGCGAACATCCTGTATGTCGGCACGACCGGTATGCCGCCGGCGCTGCGCAGCTGGCTGCACCTGCACGCCAAGGACAAGGAGCTGGGCCGACTGCGCAAACGCTTCCCGAAGATCGATTCGGAGGCCGCGGACGTCTACGCGTTCCCGGTGCCGGCCGGTCTGGAGCGGCCGGCGGTGAAGCACGCGCTGGTGCATGCGCTCGCCGACGCCGGGCTGCTCGCGCCGGAGTATGTCGGGCCGCCGCTCGAGGGCGCATCGCGAGCGAGCGACGCCATCGCGTCCTACGTCGCCGACGTGGTGGCGCAGCTGACCTAACAGAAGCTGGTCGAGTGCCGGAGGAGCGCAGCGGGGGAGGTGTATCGAGACCAAGAGCACCGGTCCCGTGGTCTCGATACGCGCTCGCCTAGCGGCTCGCCTACCCTTCGATACGCCCGCTCGTTCCTCGCGGGCTACTCAGGACGGCGCTCGACCGACGTGTCGGTCACCCGAAGAGGATCGCGGCTTCGTCCCAGCGCTCGCGGGGGACCGTCTTGAGCACGGTCGTGGCGGAGTGCAGATCGACCCGCTCGATCCGGGTGCCGATGAGCGACACCATGGTGCCCCACTGCTTCTCGATGACCGCGTCGACGGCGGCGGTGCCGAAGCGGGTCGCCAGCACCCGGTCGTATGCCGAGGGCACCCCGCCACGCTGCAGGTGTCCCAGGGTGGCCGCGCGTGTCTCGATGCCGGTGACCTGCTCGATCTGCGGAGCCAGCCGTTCGCCGATGCCGCCGAGTCGCGGCCGCCCGAACGCGTCCAGGCCGCGCGGTGCGTGCACCCGACGTGAAGATTCGTTCCTCATCTTCATGTCAGGTGCCTGGTGCTGTTGGTCCGTCCTTCGGCCGGAACGTTGCTCCTCACCGGACGGCACGAACCCCTCGGCGACCACGACCACTGGTGCCCGGCCGCGGTCGCGGGCATCCTCCACCCAGCCGCAGATCTGCTCGACCGACACCTCGACCTCCGGGATGAGGATCGCGTGGGCGCCGGCGGCGATGCCGGCGTGCAGGGCGATCCAGCCGACGTGCCGGCCCATGACCTCCACGACCATGCACCGGTGGTGCGACTCGGCGGTGGTGCGCAACCGGTCGATCGATTCGGTCGCGACCGAGACCGCGGTGTCGAAACCGAACGTGTAGTCGGTCGCGGACAGGTCGTTGTCGATCGTCTTGGGCACGCCGACAACCGGGATGCCGTCGTCGGCCAGTCGCCGAGCCGCGGTCAGGGTGCCCTCGCCACCGATGGCGATCAGCCCCGTCATACCGCGCGCGTCCATCACCTCGCGGATCCGGTCGGCGCCGCCGTGCTCGAACGGGTTGGTGCGCGACGTGCCCAGGATGGTGCCGCCGGCACGGGAGATGCCGCGCACGTCGTTGCGGGGGAGCGGCACGATGTCGTCCTCCACCAGCCCGCGCCATCCGTCGTGGATGCCGAGGAACGGCACGTCGTGGATCCGGTCGCCCTTGATCACGGCCCCGCGGATGACCGCATTGAGGCCGGGACAGTCGCCGCCGCTGGTCAGGATTCCGATGCTCACGGGTCCATCGTGGTGGGTGGCGGCCGATTGCGGGCAACTTGTCCGGCATGCTGTCTCAGGTGACGAAACCGATGTGCCTGGTCTTCCTGCTGCGCGACGGGCCGAGCGGGCCCCAGGTGCTGCTCGGACTCAAACAGCGCGGCTTCGGCACCGGCCGGATCGTCGGCATCGGTGGGCACGTCGAGCCGGGGGAGTCCGATCCGGACACGGCCGTGCGGGAGACCTTCGAGGAGACGGGCCTGCACGTCATACCGACGCAGTTGGCTGAGGCCGGCCGCATCATGTTCCACTTCCCGGCCAGTCCGGCGGCCGACATGTCCGTGGCGCTCTACCGGTGCACCACCTGGACCGGTGAGCTGGTGGCCTCGGACGAGCTGGATCCGCAGTGGCACCCGGTGGCCGACCTGCCGTTCGAGGCGATGTGGGACGACTCGCGGATCTGGTTGCCGCACGTGTTGCGCGGCGAGTGCATCGCCGCCGAGATCACGTATGACGCCTCCGGTGCACTCGTGTCCGAGGTCTCCTTGCGGGTGGTCACGCCGTAGTCACCTGCAGGCCAGGTGCACTGGGTAATGTGTTGGGCACCTGTGGGCGCGCCGCGAGCGGCAGGCCCGCAGGATCCACGGACTCTCGACGCGTCCGTGACTCGGGCGATCTATGCGAGGTTCGATGACCACCATCAGTTACACGCGAGCAGGTTCCGGCGATCCGCTGGTGCTCATCCACGGCATCGGTCACCAGCGCTCGGCGTGGGGCGACACCTTCGAGCTGCTGGCCGAGGACTTCGACGTGATCGCGATCGACCTGCCGGGCTTCGGCAGGTCGCCGCGGCCGGACAAGCCGCACAGTTACCGGATGGACAGTTACGTCGATCAGCTCGAGGAGTTCTTCGCCGAGGTCGGCCTGGACCGGCCGCACGTGGCCGGCAACTCGCTGGGCGGCATGTTCGCACTCGAGCTGGCGGCCCGTGGTGCGGTGCGCACGGCCACCGCGATCTCGCCGGCCGGGTTCTGGGGGCCGCTCGGCCTGGTCAACGCGGTGATGAACCTGGCGATGATGAAGGCCTCCACCTACGCGCCACGCCCGGTGCTGAAGGTGTTCTCCGACAAGGCCTTCCTGCGCAAGGTGAGCCTGCGCGCGCTCTATCGGCACCCGGAGCTGCTGCCCGCCGACGTGGCCTTCGACGACGCCCTCAACCTGCGCACCTCGCCCGGTTTCTTCCCGGTCGCCTGGTATGCCGTGCGCTCGCGCTACCGGCGCCAGCCGCTGGTGCCGGTGACGGTCGCGTGGGGCACTCGGGACCGGCTGCTGCTTCCCTCGCAGGCCACCGCCGCCCGTGCGGCGCTGCCGATGGTGTCGCACCTGACGCTGCCCGAGTGCGGTCACGTGCCGATGATCGACAACCCGGAGCTGGTGGCGGGTGCGATCGTGCAGACCGTCGTGCAGGCCGCCTACCGCACCGGGCAACCGCTGGTGCACTTGACCGGTGCGTGAGTTCAGTTCGCCCGTAAGGCGATTCCGGCAGCGGTGAGCTGGTAGTAGACATACCGTCCGCGCCGGAACTGGCTGAGCAGCCCGGCGCGCTCCAGCACTTTCAGGTGGCCGCTGACCGTCGGCTTCGGCAGGGCGAGCTGGTCGGCCAGGTCGGTGGTGCTGACCGGCACCGTCGCCTGTCGCAGGATCCGCGACCGGGTGCTGCCCATCAGCTGCTCGAGGCTGGAGGCCGGCTCCTCCTTCTCCGGCAGCCAGAGGGTCGCGGCGCCCCAGGCCGGGTATCCGATCGCGACCGGCATGTCTGCGGAGTCGTGCTCGTCGGGGCCGTGGATGATGAAGCCCGCCCCCTTGAAGACCACTGGCGTGAAGACGAGCCCGCCGGGCGGCACCGGGATGTCGATGTCGAACTCGTGCTGCAACTCCAGCACCTGCCCGTCGAAGCGGATCTGCTCGTTGAGGTCGTTCAGGACCCCGCCGACGCCCTCCCGGACGATGCGTTCGGCGCGCATGTTCAGGTCCCGCAGGGCGATGGCGTGCGCCCGGTCCCAGAAGGGCTGCAACACCCCGCTGAAGTACTCCACCAACGCCTCCTGTGCGACGACCCGCAGCCCGGCGGCGTCGTGCCCGGCGAACGGCGAGTCCTGGCCGCGCAATTGCTCGGCGACTGCCTGCACGTCCCGGTCGGGGATCGTCCGCACGAGTTCGCGCAGCCGTTCGGTCACCGCCGCCGGGGAGTTGTCGACGTCGTAGGCGTACCCCGGCACCACCAGCAACGACGGCGCGGCGGGATTCGTGGTGAGCCCGCGCAGGGTCGCCACCCCCGGCGCGTCCTGGTCGCGCAGCGCCGCCGCCAGCGGGGCATGCAGCGAACGCGAGGAGGGCTGCACGAACAACGACATGCTGGACAGCACGTTCCAGGCCGGGTCGACCACGAATCTGATCGCGGAGATGTCGCCGGCCGAGCAGCGCACGCGGATCATCGCCGTTGCCTTTCCGATCGGGGGTCCGGCGCTCAGTATCGCCGATCGGGGACGAAGCGCGGCCCGAGCGCGCGGCTCAGTCGGCCCGTTCGGTGGGCGGGTGCGGGCGTTCGGTGTTCTCGTGACCGGGCTCGAGGTCGGCCACCCGCGATTGCCGCACCGGGTCGAACGCCGCCGACCAGGCATCGACCACTTCGCCGGTGATGCACAGGTGGTCACCGCCCTCGTCCAACAAGCTGCAGCGGCGCAGCACCACGCCGGCCGGGCACGCAGCCAGCAGCGGCACTCCACCCGGGCCGTCGCGCACCGTCAGGCCGGCGAACTTGTCGACGGCGTCGCCGGTCTCGGAGCCGAACCGCTGCACCAGTGCGAGCTCGCCCACCGGCACGGCGTGGACCGCCAGGTGGCTGGCCCGCTGGGCCACCCGCGCGGTGTGGTTGGCCTTGGACAGCCACACGCAGTAGCGGGGCGGATCCATGCTCGACTGGGTGTGGAAGCCGACCAGGCAGCCGGCGCGCTCGCCGTCCAGCGCCGTGGTGACGATCACCAGGGCAGGGTCGAACGACCCGGTGAGTTCTTCCCACGCGTCCGTCATCGCTGTCACCTCCGACACGGTACGGCCCGGACCCTGCGGCGGCTGCGTCACGCCGACTTGCCGGCGGAGGACGACTCCTTGTCCTCCAGACCCACCGCCATACGCAGTTCCTGGACGGAGGAGTGGTCGATGCCGCTCTTGGTCATCAGCTCGCCGAGCGCGGCCGAGATCGCGTTGAGCTTGTCCTGCAGCGCGTCGTCGGCGCGCGTCTGACTGTTCTGCAGCAGCGCGACCATCAGGAAGGTCACGATGGTCGTGACCGTGTTGATGATCAACTGCCACGTGTCCAGGTTGCCCAGCACGAAGTACGACGGTGCCCACAGCACGACCAACAGCACGCAGAAGGCGAAGAACCAGGCATTGGAGAAGAACCGCGACGCCGATGTCGCGAAGCTGTCGAAGAATACGAGGTGGTCGGTCACATCGGACGGCATGTGTGCCGAGGTAGCCGGATCCGTTGTCGCGGAGGCGTTCTGGTGATGCGGTCTGTCCTCGGGCGCCTCCGGCGCATCATCGGTGGACGTCTGTGTCATGTCTGCATTCCTTCGTGAAGAGCGCGACCGGATGGGATTGCGGATGGTGTACCCGCTGCCGGCCGCATCAACCGCCCGGCACGACCTCGATGTCGATCGGCTTGCAGACGCCACCGTTGGACTTCTCCGCCGAGCACGCGGTGACGCCGACGAACAGATCCGTCTCGGCACGGACGACGAAACGGTCGCCCGCCCGCGAGGTGGGCGGGTCGATGTGCATGGTGCCGTCCGGGTCGAACCACACGTTCATGAAGACGTTCAGCGTGGTCGAGATCGTCGTCGGCTGCACGCCGAAGCGGTCCAGCGCCTGGCAGAGATTGGCGAAACAGCTCGGGTGCGGCGCACCATCGAATTCGGGGTAGAGCAGATCGAAGGTCTGTTGACTGCACGGGGTCAGGATGAAGTCGTGGCGGCCGCAGGTGTCCTCGGTGATCGTCAGCATCGGACGGCTGGTGTTGCTGTAGAGCGTGTCGCCGGTCGTCAGGTAGATCTTGTCGGCGTAGTCGATGGTGCGGCCGCTGCTGAGCCAGTCACCGGTGCCGTCCGCGGCCACGCAGAACAAGTCGCTCACCTGGCCGCCGGTGGGGTCGGTGATCACCAGCTGGTCACCGGCGGTCAGCTGCAGTCCTTCGCCGGTCTGCGGGGCGAGGCGATGCTTCATCGATTCTCCTTGTTGGGGTGGGGGGTCTGGGCGGCGTTCAGGTCGACCGGCGGCGTCCAGGTCTCGTCGACGGCACGACCCGAGTATTGCCGTGCCTCGGAGGATTCGCCGAAGTCCTCGACCATCGGGTTGACGCAACCTTGCAGCCGCACGTCGCGATCGCGGATCCGGTCCTGCATCCGGCCGTAGTGCCCGCTCGCGCGCAGCTGCTCGAACTGCTGGTGGGCGTTGAACACCAACGTCGGCCACGGTGCGCGGCGCGCCAGCCGGGAGGCGTCCGGGTGCAGGCCGACGATGAAGAACGGCGTGCCGGCGACGCTGAAGGAGAAGTGCGGGTCGGCCGGGTCGTCCGACACCTCATCGGTCCACGGCTCCTCGTCGGCCTCGGCGAGCAGTTGCAGCTGCTGCCACAGCAGCTGTTCGAAACGTTCCTCGGTGAGCCGGGCGGGCTCGGGGAAGACGGCGAGGAACGACGCAAATCCCTCCTCGAAGTCCACCGTCGAGGCGAACCGGTCCAGCGTCGGCAGCAGCAACTCCGCGGCCTCCGGGGAGCCCAGGCGGGGAAGGATCTGCACCGTCGCGCGGGCCTGGGTCAGCACCGATCGTGCTCCGACGCACGGATACTCGGGGTGCAGGATCATCCTGCGGAAGGTCTCCTCGACCACTGCCGGATCCAGCTCACCCGCCGGTGGGACGGTCCACGTCTCGGTCGGCGGGCCGGACACATTGACCGCGGCATGTTCCTGCGCCATGACAGCTCCTTCGCTCAGGGGTGACCCGCGCTGAATACCCGCCGTGGTGCGGCTGAACCGCGGCCGGGGCGGCATACCGGTCGGCGCACCGAGGCGGCATAGGATCGGGACATGGCCGAACTCCACTCGTACCCGGTCGCTTTGAGTTGGCACGGATCGACCGGCGAGGGGTATGCCGCCTACCCGCGCGAGCACCGGGTCGCTCCGGCCGAGCTGACCGGCATGCGGATGTCGTCGGATCCGCACTTCGGTGGCGACCCAGCGCTGCCGAACCCCGAGCACCTGCTGGTGATGGCGGCGAGCAGCTGCCAGCTGCTGTCCTTCCTGGCTGTCGCGGCGCGTGCCAGATTGGATGTCGTCGACTACGCCGACGCAGCCGAAGGCACCATGCGCGAAGGGGATTCGCCGATGTCGGTCAGCGAGATCGTGCTGCGCCCCGTGGTGACTCTGGCGGCCGGCAGCCGACTCGACCAGCTGCAGCGCCTGACGCGCATCGCCCACGAGCAGTGCTTCATCGCCAACTCTTTGCGCTCGCACCTGACGATCGAGGCGCGCTTCCTGATCGACGGCACGGAGGTCGCCCGGGTCAGTCTCTGACCGGCAGGCCGAGTGCCTGCCAGGAGGCGAAGCCGCCGACGACGGTCGCGACCCGTCGAACGCCTTGGCGGGCCAGCGATTCGGCAACCGCGGGCGACGCCGATCCGTCCTGGCACAGCACGATGACGGATTGCCCCGGTTCCCCCTGCGGGCCGGCGTCCTCGAGCGGCCGTGGCGCCAGTGACACGGCAGGTTCGCCTGCGGCCGCCCGCTGCCGCGCGGGTCGTATGTCGACCAGCGCCGCTCGTTGCCAGAGCACCTCCTGGAAGGCCGCGCGCGGACTGAGCAGTTGCACCGGGCCGGGCGCCGCCGGCCGGATGGGGGTCGCCGTCGACGCGGCGACGAAAAGGTCCGACTGCCAGGTCATCTCGGAGACGGCAGCGGTCGTCATACAACACCCACGAACTGATCGACCGCACGATGGACGAGCCGACCAAAATCACATGAGATGATGTGTAGCATAACATCACGTTACCTGCTGGCGTCGGCCGCTGGCAACTGCCGCCGTCCGCATCGCGAACAATCCGGCCCGGCATGCCATGCTCGTGGCCATGGCTGCTGACAACCCCGTGACCCTGCTCATCCTCGGTGCCGGTGGTGACCTCACCCATCGACTGTTGCTGCCGGGAGTGGGCAGCCTGCTGAAGATCGAGCCGGCCCGGAAGATCGAGATCATCGGCGCCGACCGGGCGGATCTGTCTGCGGCACAGTGGAAGAGCCGGGTCGAGGACGCCTTCGGCACCGTGCCGGTGCCGGCGCGGCCCACCCGCTCGGTGCTGTCGCGCACCAGATACCAGCAGACCGACCTGCTCGATCCCGACCAGCTCGCCGCTCTCGTCGCCAGCTGCACCGGCCCGCTGGTCATCTACTTCGCCCTGCCACCGGCCGCCTCCATCCAGGTCTGCCGGCTGCTGGAGGACATCCCACTGCCGGACGACACCAGACTGGCGCTGGAGAAGCCCTTCGGCGGCGACGAGAAGTCCGCGAGCGCCTTCAACGCCCAGTTGCACCGGGTCGTCCCCGAGGAGCAGATCTTCCGGGTGGACCACTTCCTCGGGCAGTCCACAGTGCTCAACCTGATCGGCCTGCGCTTCGCCAATCGGATCCTGCAACCGATCTGGAGTGCCGAACACATCGAGCGCGTCGAGATCATCTACGACGAGGATCTCGCGCTGGAAGGCCGGGCGGGTTACTACGACGGAGCCGGTGCGCTGAAGGACATGCTGCAGTCGCACCTGTTGCAGGTGCTCGGCATCTTCGCGATGGAATCGATCGCCGACCTGTCCGCGCAGGAGGTGCAGGACCAGAAGGCGCAGGTGCTGCGCGCCACGCACCTGTGGGGCGGCAGTCCCAAACGGTCCAGCAAGCGCGCCCGCTACACCGCCGGCCGGATCGGCAACCGGAAGATCCCGGCATACACCCGGGAGAAGGGCGTCGACCCGTCGCGGGAGACCGAGACGCTCGCCCAGGTGCAGGTCGAGGTCCGCAACAACCGGTGGGCCGGTATGCCGTTCACGTTGCGCAGCGGCAAGGCGCTCGGCGCACCGCGCAAGCAGGTCATCGCCTACTTCCGGCCGGTGCCGCACCTGCCGAGCGGCTTCGACAACACGGCCGCGCCGGACAAGCTGATCATCGATCTCAAACCGGGTGCGGTGTCGTTCGTGCTCACGATGAACGCCGAGGGGAACCCGATGGACCTGGAGCAGAAGACGTTGCGGGCCGAGCTGGCGCCCGGCTGGATGCTTCCCTATGGCGAGGTGCTGCGTGAGATCCTGGACGGCGACAGCCTGCTGTCGGTGCGTGGCGATGCCGCCGAATCGTGTTGGCGCATCATGGATCCCGTGCTGAAGGCGTGGAAGGCAGGGCGGGTGCCGATGGAGACCTACCCGGCGGGTTCCGCCGGGCCGGACGGCTGGCTGCCCGACGACTCCGTGGTCGGTTAGGGCGCGACACCGACCCAGTCGAACAGCGTCGACGCGAGCGTGTAGTGCTCGCCGTCACGCTCTTCCTCCACCTCGGCCGGACGCAGTTGCACATCGGCCACCGTGAAGTCGGCGAAGACGTCTGCGAGCATCTCGCGGGAGGTGTCGATCGACAGGTCGCTCTCCAGCAGCGCCGGTCGACGACTGCCGTCGCTGCGGATCTCGACGCGGTCGGCGATGATCCCGAGCGCCACCACACCGCCGGGCCGCATCGCGCCCCGGATGCGCGACAGCAGGTCTCGCACCGCGCCCGGCCGTGGCAGGTGCTCGATCGCGGAGAACGCGAAGACCAGGTCGGCCGGCTCCGCGAAGTCGAAATCGTGCAGATCCGTTGCGCGCGTGTGCACCACGGTGGATATTCCGGCCGGGACGGCGTCTGCGAGCTGCTCGAGGGCGGACGGTAGGAGGTCGACGGCATACACCTGCGAGCCGGGCGGCAACCGGCGCAGCATCGGCACCGTGTGCCGGCCGATGCCGGATCCGAGGTCGTAGGCGACCGTCGGCCGGTCGTCCGGCACCAGGTCCAGTGCGGTGGACAACAACGGATCCGGCTCGGCCAGCCAGGTCCCGGACTCGCCGAGATCCGTTGCCGCATACAGCTCCTCGTGGTACCGAACGGTTTCCTGACGCGCCTGCTCGAAGTCGCTCACCGCACCCTCATACCCCGAGTCGGCCGTCATACGACATCCGGCGACCTCACCAGCGGTTCATCGCGGTGAGCCCCGCCCGCACGACCCGGTGCCGGGCCACCCGGGCCAGCGTCGTCTCGCCGCGCGTGATGCGGGTGAAGACGCGCCAGCCGGGCGCCGTCCGCAGCAGCGTGTGGAAGGCGCGGGGATGCCGCTCGAAGGCGCGCAATGTGCGCTCGCCGACGGCCATCTCGGCACCCAGTCCGTCCGCGATCCCTCGTGCGTATGACGCCAGACCCGCCTCCGGTGCAGCCGTGTCCGTGCCCACCCGGGCCGCCGCCGCACCGGCGAGCACGCCGGAGCGGACGGCGTACGAGATGCCCTCGCGAGTCCAGGGCTCGAGCAGTCCGGCCGCGTCCCCGGCGACCAGCACCCGGCCGCGCCCGAGCGGTGAGCCGGCGGCCCGGCAGCGGGTCAAGTGTCCGGAGTCCCGGACGACCGGCAACGCGGAAAACCGCTGGTGGTCAACGAAATCGGTCAGATACTGCTTGGTCTCGGCGGGTGAGCCCTTCGCCATGATGACCCCGACGGTGAGCACATCCCGTTTGGGGAAGACCCACGCGTAGGACCCCGGCACCGGACCCCAGTCCAGGTGCACGCGGCCGGCCCAGGCGCGGCGTGCGGCGGCGTCCGGCGCGAGTTCGACCTCCAGGCCCAGGTCGACCTGGCGCAGTTCGACCCCGACGTACCGGCCGATCCGGCTCGCCGATCCGTCCGCGCCGACGACGGCACGAGCCTCGATCGCGCCGGCCGAGGTCGACAGGGTGACCAGGGCACCGCTCTGCCGCACGGCTGTGACGGTCACGCCGGTGCGCACCTCGGCGCCGGCGGCGCGCGCGGCCTCCAGCAGTGCGGCGTCGAACTCCGTGCGGTCGACCAGGCTGAGGATGCGGTCGCCGGTGGACTTCTCGAAAACCGACCTCCCGCGCATCGTGAACGAGGCCCGCGTGATCCGTTGTTGCACCGGCACCTCGAACCCGGCCGGCAGCGACGCCAGCGTCGGGCCGATCAGGCCGCCCCCGCAGGTCTTGTAGCGGGGGAACGTCGCCCGATCCACCAGCAGGGTCGAGGCGCCGGACTCGGCGGCCGTCTGCGCCGCACGGCTGCCGGCCGGTCCGGCGCCGACGACCACGACGTCATACACCGGCGGCGTCACGGGTGCAGGCTCGTCATGCGGGCGTATGCCGACCGGATGTGCTCCTCCACGCACGCGACGGCTTGCGGCGCGTCCTGCGCGGCGATGGCGTCGACGATCGCATGGTGCTGTGCCCGCAGGACGGCGCGCGCATCCTCCCAGCGCTCCAGGGCCGCGAGGCCGGAGAGGATCGGCAGTCGCATCGACTCGCGGATCGCGATCGTCAGGTCGCTGGCCAGCCGGTTGCCCGCCGCCTCGGCGATCGCGACGTGCAGGCCGGTGTCGTGGTTGTTGAACTCGGCAATGGTGAGGGTGTCGTCGTCCATGGCCTCGAGCAGGTCGCGCATCCGGGCCAGATCGTCGGCGGTCGCTCGCCGGCTGGCCAGGCCGGTCGAGAGCCGTTCGAGTGCGACCCGCACCTCGGTCACGTCCGGGGTGGGGAAGTTGGCGAGCGCGACGTGCAGGCGCAGCAACCGGGTCAGCGCCTGGTGCGGCGCCCCGGTGATCGTCGTGCCGCCCGCCGCGCCCGCGCCCACCGAGGAGCGCACCACCCCGGAGGCCTGCAGGGTGCGCACCGCCTCCCGCACGGCCGCCCGGCTCACTCCCACCCGTTGGGCGAGTTCACGTTCGGCCGGCAGGTGCGACCCGACGGTGTACTCACCGCTCAGGATTCGTTGCTCGACCCAGTCGACGACCAGCTCCCAGGCCTTCTTCGGCGTGACGTCATCGGACACGACGGTGAGCCTACGACGTGCCGGAAGGGGGTTACGCAGCGGCGGTTCGCCTGGTATGTTCTGCGTCACATTAATGGTCTGACCATTATGTCCCCTGCACCGGTCCCCTGTCTGGAGCTCGCACATGCCGACCTACCAACCACCCGTCACCCCGGTCGCGGACAGCCTGTGGCTGTCCGCGGTGATCGCCGCCCTACCACTGCTGAGCATCTTCCTCACGCTCGGACTGCTGCGCTGGAAGGCGCATTGGGCCGGCCTGACCGGCCTGGTCATCGCGTTGATCGTCGCCGTCGCGGCCTTCAAGATGCCGGTCTCGCTGGCGTTGCTGTCCGGGTCGGAGGGTGCGGCATACGGCCTGGTGCCGATCATGTGGATCGTCTTCAGCGCGATCGTGCTCTACCAGATCACCGTCGTCAGCGGCCGCTTCGAGGACCTGCGCGCGGCGTTCCACCTCGTGTCGAACGACCCGCGGGTGCAGGCGATCATCATCGCCTTCTGCTTCGGCGCGCTGCTGGAGGCGCTGGCCGGCTTCGGCGCACCGGTGGCCATCACCGGCGTCATGCTCGTCGCGGTCGGCTTCTCGCCGTTGCGGGCCGCTGCCGTCGCGCTGCTGGCCAACACCGCTCCGGTGGCGTTCGGTGCGATCGGCATCCCGATCATCACCGCGGGCAACCTGACGCACATCGACTACAACGTCGTCGGCGCGTATGTCGGCCACCAGACCCCGGTGCTCGCGCTGGTCGTCCCGCTCATGCTCGTCTTCCTGGTCGACGGCCGCCGCGGCGTCCGGCAGACCTGGCCGATCGCACTCGTGGTCGGCGCGGCCTTCGCTGTGGCGCAATGGGTTTCGGCGTCATACATCTCCGTCGAGCTGACCGACGTCATCGCCTCTCTCGTCGGCCTCGCCGCCGCCGTGATCATGCTCCGCTTCTGGCAGCCGCAGGGCCGCGACGAGGCCAACGAGTCCATTGCCGAGGCCCGCAAGCTCGAATTTGCCACTGTCGGAGCCGGATCCGGTGATGCGGGGACAGGCGTCGCGGAGGACGACATCGCCTTCACCTCGGCCGAGGAGATGGATCAGCGAGCCGGCGATCTCACTCCGAGTCGCATCGGTATGGCGCTGCTTCCCTACCTGTTGGTCATCGCGGTCTTCGCCGCCGCGAAGCTGATCGACCCGATCAAGAACTTCCTGGCCGACACCGACGTCAAGATCGAGTGGCCCGGCCTGGACGGCCACGTGCTCAGCGCGTCCGGCGCCGTCAGCAAGACCACCGTCTACACCCTGCCCTGGCTCTCCTCGCCCGGCTCGCTGCTGCTGATCTGCTCGGTCGTCGTCGCGCTGGTCTACAAGGTGAGCCCGGCGCAATGGGGCCGCGAATTCGTCGAGACCGGGGCAAAGCTGCGCTTCGCCTTCCTGACCGTCGCCTCCGTGCTGGGCCTGGCCTACGTGATGAACCTGTCCGGTCAGACCGTCACGATCGGCACCTGGATCGCCGGCACCGGCGCGGCATTCGCCTTCCTGTCGCCGATCCTGGGCTGGCTGGGCACGGCCGTCACCGGTTCGGACACCAGCTCCAACGCGCTGTTCGCGACGCTGCAGCAGACCGCGGGTCACAAGGCCGGCATCGACCCGACGCTGCTGGTCGCCGGCAACTCCGCCGGTGGTGTGGTCGGCAAGATGATCAGCCCGCAGAACCTCACCATCGCCGCCGTCGCCGTGGGCCTGGTCGGCCGCGAGTCGGACATCCTCCGCAAGGTCATCCTGTGGTCGATCGGCCTGCTGGTGATCGTCTGCCTGCTGGTCGGCCTTCAGTCGACCGTGCTTGCATGGATGCTGCCATGACCTCAGCACCGCGCGTCGCGCTCTTCGCCACCTGTTTCAACGACACGGTCTGGCCGGAGACGCCGCGCGCGACGGTGACGCTGCTGGAACGCCTCGGTGTCACGGTGGACTTCCCGGTCGAGCAGACCTGCTGCGGCCAGATGTTCACCAACACCGGGTATGTCGACGAGGCGCTGCCGCTGGTCCGCTCCTTCCTCGAGGTGTTCGGGTCGTATGACGCGGTCGTGGCGCCGTCGGGGTCCTGCACCGGGTCGGTCCGCGAGCAGCACGCGTGGATCGCCCGGCGGTGCGGTGACGAGGGACTCGCCCGCGAGGTGGAGCAGTTCGCACCCCGGGTCCACGAGTTGTCCGAATACCTCGTCGACGTGCTCGGTGTGACCGACGTCGGGGCCTATTTCCCGCACCGCGTCACCTACCACCCGACCTGTCACTCACTGCGCATGCTGCACGTGGGGGACCGGCCGCTCCAGTTGCTGCGGGCGGTCCGCGGCATCGACCTCGTCGAACTGCCCGGCGCCAACGAATGCTGTGGATTCGGAGGGACGTTCGCGATGAAGAACGCAGACATCTCCGTGGCGATGGGCTCCGACAAGGCACGGCACATCCGCGAGACCGGCGCCGAAGTCGTCGTCGCAGGGGACAACTCCTGTCTCGCCCACATCGGCGGACTGCTCGACCGCAGTCGCTCGGGCGTCCGCTCCTTGCACCTGGCGCAGATCCTGGCATCGACCGAGGAGGACCCGGCATGAGTAACCCCGTCGGCACGACCACCCCGACATACCTCGGTATGCCGAAGTTCCCGAAGCTCGCGGCTCCCGAGCTGCGCAATCCGGTGCTGCGGCACAACCTGCAGATGGCGACGCACACCATCCGCGACAAGCGGGCGCAGGTCGTCGGCGAGGTCGACAACTGGGAAGAGCTGCGGGTCGACGGCGCCCGCAGCAAGGACGCCGCGCTGAACAACCTGGACCACCACCTGGAGGAGCTGGAGCGCAACCTGCAGGCTGCCGGAGCCACCGTGCACTGGGCGCGCGATGCCGACGAGGCGTGCTCCATCGTCACCGAGCTGGTGCAGGCCGCCGGCACCGATGAGGTCGTCAAGGTCAAGTCGATGGCCACCCAGGAGATCGAGCTCAACGAAGCGCTCGAGGCGGCCGGCATCGACGCGTGGGAGACCGACCTCGCCGAGCTCATCGTGCAACTCGGTCACGACCGTCCGTCGCACATCCTGGTGCCGGCGATCCACCGCAACCGCAGTCAGATCCGCGAGATCTTCGCCCGCGAGATGGGCAAGGTCGGGCGGCCCGCGCCGGACGACATGACCGACGAGCCGGCCCAGCTCGCCGAGGCCGCCCGCAAGCACCTGCGGGAGAAGTTCCTGCGCGCGAAGGTGGCGATCTCCGGCGCGAACTTCGCCGTCGCCGACACCGGGACGCTCGTCGTGCTGGAGTCGGAGGGCAACGGCCGGATGTGCCTGACCCTGCCCGAGACGCTGATCAGCGTGGTCGGCATCGAGAAGGTTGTGCCGACCTGGGACGACCTCGGCACCTTCATGCAGTTGCTGCCCCGGTCCAGCACGGGGGAGCGGATGAACCCCTACACGACGATGTGGACCGGCGCGACGCCCGAGGACGGCCCGCAGGACGTGCACGTGGTGCTGCTCGACAACGGCCGCACCCACGTCCTGGAGGACGAACTCGGCCGCCAGGCGCTGCGCTGCATCCGCTGCTCGGCCTGCCTGAACGTCTGCCCCGTCTACGAACGCGCCGGCGGGCACGCCTACGGGTCGGTCTATCCCGGCCCGATCGGCGCCGTCCTGACCCCGCAACTGCGCGGGACCACGAGCGAGATCGACCAGTCGCTGCCCTATGCCTCGAGCCTGTGCGGCGCCTGCTTCGAGGCGTGCCCGGTGCGGATCGACATACCGCGGATGCTCGTCGAGCTGCGCAGCCAGGTCGTCGACGAGCACCGCGGCGGTGTGCCCTCCGCCGAAGCGGCCGGGATGCGTGCAGCATCCTGGATCTTCGGCAGCCACAAGCGGTTGGAGGGCGTGCAGGCCGGTGCCGCCGCGGCCGGCCGGCTGCTCGGCAAGAAGACCTCCATCAGCCAGTTGCCCTGGCCGGCATCCGCCTGGACGCAGGCGCGCAACGCACCCGTCCCCGCGAAGGAGTCGTTCCGCTCCTGGTGGCGACGCACCCACGACGAGGAGTCGACATGACAGGCGCACGCGAGGAGATCCTCGGCCGGATCCGGCACGCGCTCGACGAGACCGGCGCGCGGCAGGCCGACACCCCACCCGATCCCGGTCGTATGGCGCCCCGGTTGCCCGCCGGCCCGGAGCAGCACGAGGCGATGGTGCAGCGCTTCGTGGAGGTGACCGCGGACTATCGCGCCGTCGTGCAGCGGTGCACCCCGGAGGACATCGCCGCGCACGTCGCCGCGGCGCTGCGCACGAATGACGCCGAGCGGGTCGTCATACCGCCCGGACTGGACCAGGACTGGCTGAGCGTGGTCACCGCGCACACGGTGACCGACGACGGGCTGACCACCGCCGAGCTGGACGGCTGCGACGCGGTCGTCACGGCGGCCTCGGTGGGCATCGCCGAGACGGGCACGATCGTGCTGGACCACACGCCCGACCAGGGGCGCCGGGCGCTGACCCTGGTGCCGGACGTGCATGTGTGCGTCGTGTCCGAGAGCCAGGTGACCGCGGACGTCCCGGGCGCCATACGGCTGCTGCGGCCGGCGATCGACGCCCACCGGGCGCTGACCTGGATCAGCGGCCCGAGCGCCACCAGCGACATCGAGCTGAACCGGATCGAGGGAGTCCACGGTCCGCGTCACCTGCACGTGGTGGTCGTCGCGGACTGAGCAGCGGGCGGGGGCGTCACCGGTGGGCGATCTGGCGTGCCAGGTGACCGGCGGGTAACTTTGGTCCCCGGACGACCCCCGATCGGCGAGCCGAGGAGATGCGATGCCCTTGCAGGATCACTACGAGGTGCTGGTGGTGGGGGCGGGCCTGTCCGGCATCGACGCCGGTTACCGCATCCAGACCATGTGTCCCGGCACCGACTACGCGATCCTGGAGGCCCGCGAGAGCCTCGGCGGCACGTGGGACCTGTTCCGCTATCCCGGGATCCGCTCCGACTCGGACATGTTCACCCTCGGGTTCCCGTTCGAGCCGTGGACCGGTGAGAAGTCGATCGCCGACGGCGCCGACATCCTGGCCTATCTGAAGAACACCGCGGCCAAGTACGGCATCGACGAGCGGATCGTCTACTCCACCAGGGTCACCGCCGCCGACTGGTCGAGCCAGGACGCCCGCTGGACGGTCACCGTCACCACCCCCGACGGCGAGCGCGAGGTCACCGCCGACTTCCTCTACCTCTGCTCCGGCTACTACAACTATGAGCAGGGTTACCGGCCGGACTTCCCCGGCATTGAGGACTTCCCCGGCGAGGTCATCCACCCGCAGTTCTGGCCGGCCGACGGCCTGGACGTCGAGGGCAAGCGGGTCACCGTCATCGGCTCGGGGGCGACCGCGATGACTCTCGTGCCGGCCCTCGCCCGGAAGGGCGCGGCCGTCACGATGCTGCAGCGTTCGCCCACCTACGTCATCAGCCTCCCGTCCCGGGACGCGTTCGCCCACACGCTGCGCAAGCTGCTTCCCGGCAAGCAGGCGTATGCCGCCACGCGGCTGAAGAACGCCGCCACCTCGGTGGGGTTTTACGAGTTCTGCCGCCGGGCCCCCGGCCTGGCGACCAAGGTGCTGCGCGGCGGTGTCGAGCGCCAGCTCAAGGACAGCGGCGTCGACATGGCCGCCTTCACCCCCCGCTACAACCCGTGGGACGAACGCTTGTGCGTCGTGCCCGACTCCGACCTCTTCACGGCGATCCGGCAGCACGACGTGGAGGTCGTCACCGACACGGTCGAGCGCATCGAGACCGACGGCATCCGCACCGGCTCGGGCCGCAGCATCCCCGCCGACGTCATCGTGACCGCGACCGGGCTCAACGTGCAGCTCGCCGGCGGTGCGACGGTGCGGGTCGACGGGCAGGAGTGCGACCCGGGCAGCCGCTACATCTACCAAGGGCTGATGCTGGAAGGCGTGCCCAACGCGGCGATCTGCATCGGTTACACGAACGCCTCCTGGACGTTGCGCGCCGACCTGTCGGCGAAGTTCTTCTGCCGGTTCGTCAATCACGTCCGGCAGCAGGGGCACGCCTACGGCTACCCGACCGTCGAGCGCGAGATGCCGACGTCGCCGGCACTGGACCTGGCGGCCGGTTACATCCAGCGGTCCATCGCGACGCTGCCCAAGCAGGGCGACCGCAAACCGTGGTTCCTGCGGCAGAACTACTTCGCCGACCGGCGGGACGCCCGACGGGCCGACGTGACCGACGACATGACGTTCGTGCGACCCGGTGAGCGGCGTTCGCCGAACGACGACGTGCACCGTGCCGGTGCCGCCGTCGGGAGCGTCGCCTGATGACGGCACATCACGCATGAGGATCGCGCTCGCGTCATACCGCAGCAAGCAGCACTCGGGTGGCCAGGGCGTCTACGTGCGCAACCTGTCCCGTGAGCTCGTCGCGCTCGGTCACGACGTCGAGGTCTTCAGCGGCCCGCCCTACCCGAAGCTCGACGACGGCGTGCGGCTGACACCGGTGCCGAGCCTTGACCTCTACCGCGCGGACGACCCGTTCCGGCGGCCGGCGCTGCGCGAATTCCGTGCTGCGGTGGACGTTCTGGAGTTCGCGACGATGTGCACCGCCGGCTTCCCGGAGCCGCGTACCTTCGGCATGCGCCTGTCGCGGCTGCTGCGCGATCGGACGGGCGACTTCGACATCCTGCACGACAACCAGACGCTCGCACCCGGGCTGTTGGCACTCGAGCGCCGCGGCCTGCCGTTGCTGACCACGATCCACCACCCGATCAGCCGTGACCGGCGCCTGGAGCTGGACGCGGCGACCGGCTGGGACCGGATCACCAAACGCCGGTGGTACGGCTTCGTGCAGATGCAGCGTCGCGTGGCGCGGCGCAGCGAGCACATCCTGACGGTGTCGCGGGTGTCCGCCCGGGATATCGCGGCCGACTTCGGGGTGCCGCGCGACCGGATGCGCGTCGTCCCGGTCGGTGTCGACGTCGACCGCTTCCGCCCGCGCGAGACACCGCGGGTGCCCGGGCGCATCGTGGCGATCGTCAGCGCCGACGTGCCGTTGAAGGGTATGCCGGTGCTCGTCGATGCACTGGCCGCGCTGCCGCACGATGCGTGGAGCGAACTCGTCGTGGTCGGCACACCGTCCGAGGCGACCGGCAAACGGCTCGCCGACGCCGGGCTGGTCGACCGGGTGACGTTCCGCAGTGGATTGACCGACGAGGAGCTGGCGCAACTCGTCGCGTCGGCTTCGCTGCAGGTCATCCCCTCGCGCTACGAGGGCTTCTCGATCCCGGCCGTCGAGGCGATGGCGTGCGGCACGCCGGTGGTGGCGTCCGGCGTGGGAGCGCTGCCCGACCTGTTGGCCGACGGGGTCGGCCGCCTGGTGCCGGCCGGGGATCCGGCGGCGCTGGCGGCGGCGATCGAGCAGGTGCTCGACTCACCGGCGGAAGCCGTCCGGATGGGAGCGGCCGGCCGGACCCGGGCGGTCGAGACTTACAGTTGGCGCGCGGTCGCCCGGGCCACGGCTGAGGTCTACGCCGAGGTGATCGCCGCGAGCGGGCGCACGATGCCCGCGGAAGTCGCGCCAACCGAGGCGGGGAACTACGAGGAGTCACCACGATGATCACGATGGACTTCGACTCGGCCTTCCCGGTCTCCCCGGGGATGAGCGTGCTCGACGTCGGCGCCGGACAGGGCCGTCACTCCTTCGAGGTGCTGCGCCGCGGCGCCGTGGTGACCGCGTTCGACCAGTCCGAGTCGGACCTGGCCGACATCAAGACGATGTTCGGCGCGATGGAGCTCGAGGGCGAGGTGCCCGAGGGTGCGTCCGGCACGGTCCTGCACGGTGACGCGCGCTCGATGCCGTTCGAGGACAACAGCTTCGACCGGGTCATCGCCTCGGAGATCCTCGAGCACGTGCACGAGGACGAGCAGGTCATGGCGGAGATCTTCCGGGTCGTGAAGCCCGGTGGGCTGGTGGCCGTCTCGGTGCCGCGCAGCTGGCCGGAGAAGATCTGCTGGAAGCTGTCGGACTCCTACCACGAGGTGGAGGGCGGGCACATCCGCATCTACCGCGCCTCCGAGCTCGTCGCCAAACTGCAGCGGGCGGGCCTGGCGCCATACAAACAACATCACGCGCACGCGCTGCACGCGCCCTACTGGTGGCTGAAGTGCGCCGTCGGCCCGGACAACGACACCAACCCGGCGGTCAAGGCCTATCACCGGCTGCTGGTGTGGGACATGATGAAGGCGCCGTTCGTGACACGGGCCGCCGAGAACGCTCTCAATCCGTTCGCGGGCAAGAGCTTCGTGGCCTACCTGCGGAAGCCGGAGCAGGCGTGACGGTGATGCGACGGCTCGGCGCGCTGGCCGTCCCCGGCGTGCTGACCGCCGAAGAGTGTGCTGCCACAGCGCAATTCGTGCTGCGGCAGCAGCGCTCCAGTGGCGCGATCTTCTGGTATGACGGCAGCCACCTGGATCCCTGGGACCACGTCGAGGCGGCGATGGGGCTGACCGTGGCCGGGCACTGGTCCGCGGCCTGGCGCGCCCTGGAGTGGTCGGCGGCCACCCAGCGCAAGGACGGCTCGTGGCCGATGGTGCTGCGTGACGGCGGCATCGAGGACGCCGGCTCCGACACCAACCAGTGCGCGTACTTCGCGGTCGGAGTGTGGCACTACTACCTGGTCACCGGCCGCACCGACGGCCTCGCGCGGCTGTGGCCGACGGTGGAGGCCGCGATCAACTTCGTGATCCGGGCGCAGCACCCCGGCGGGCAGCTGGGCTGGGCGGTCGGCACCGACGGCGGGGTGGCCGACTTCGCGCTGCTGACCGGCAGCGCGAGCGCACTGCAGTCGATCGAGTGCGCCTGCCTCATCGCCGCGACTCTCGGTCACGACCGGCCCCGCTGGCGGTGGGCCGGCAATCGGCTCGCCGAGGCGCTGCGCGAGCGCCCGGAGTCCTTCGCCGACCGGTCGCGGTTCTCGATGGACTGGTACTACCCGGTGCTCGCCGGTGCGGTGCGCGGACCGGCGGCGATCGCCCGCATCGACGCGGGCTGGGCCGATTTCGTCCGGCCGGGTCACGGCGCGCGATGCGTCAGCGACCAGCCGTGGGTGACCTCCGCCGAGTCGGCGGAGCTGGTCGCCGCACTCGACGCGACGGGGGACACCGACCGTGCGCTGGCCGTGCTCGCCGACCTGCAGGGTCTGCGCGACCGGGAGACCGGCGGCTACTGGACCGGCCGGAACCTGCCCGACATGGTGCTCTGGCCCCGGGAGCAGACGTCCTGGACGGCGGCCGCCGTGCTGTTGGCGGCCGATGCGGTGACCCAGACGACCGCCGGTGCGGCGCTCTGGCGCGACGCCGGATGGCCGGGCGACGAGTCCGTCGCGGCGGTGCAGGCGGCCGGCGGCGAGGCGGCCGGGTGATGCCCGTGCCTTCGGAGCTCGCCGAAACCGTGGCGGCGACAACGGGATTCATGCCCGTCGACGAGGGCGAGGCACTGTATGACGTCGCGCTGCGCGCGAACCCCGGCACCTGGCTGGAGATCGGCACCTATTGCGGCAAGTCGACCCTGCTACTGGGCGCTGCCGCCCGCGCGCGCGACGCACGACTGGTGACCGTCGACCACCATCACGGCTCGGAGGAGAACCAGCCGGGCTGGGAGTGGCACGACAGCACGATGGTCGACCCGACGAGCGGCCTGCTCGACACCTTGCCGCACTTCCGGCCAGTGCTCGACGCGCTGGCCGACGTGTGCTCCGCGGTTGTCGCACGCACGGAAGTTGTTGCCAGTTGGTGGAATTCACCGATCGATCTGCTCTTCCTCGACGGCAACCACACCGAGCAGACCGCGCAGCACGACTATCGGGCGTTCGCGCGGCACTTGGTCCCGGGTGGCCTGCTGCTGGTGCACGACGTCTTCCCGGACCCGGCCGACGGCGGTCAGGCGCCGTGGCACGTCGTACAAGCAGCGATCGCCGACGGCTTCGGCGAGGTCGCGCAGCACGGATCGCTGCGGGTGCTGTCCGCGCCTGGTGCGAGCGATTGACGAGCTCGGCGACTGACGCCGTTGGTCGTGACTGACGCCGTTGCAGCGGCGTCACTCGCTGTTTCGAGCGTCAGTCGGTGAGAATGCCGGCATGTCCCTGGTTCGCGTCGGTATGACGCTGTTGCTGCTCGGCGCCGTCGCCTCGTGTGGCACGAGCGCCACCGGGAGCGGTCCGGCGCCGTCCGCCGCCGCGGCGTCGGTGACGATGTCCCGGTCCGCTGGCGCCAGCACGACGCAAAGCGTTGCGCCGCGGCCGAGTTCGAACAACGCCACGCCTCCGCCATACATCGGCCGGGTGGTGTGGGTACGTCTGCCGAGGGGGGCGAGTCTGCAGGTCCATCCGACACCGCACGGCCGGGTCGCCCAGGGCGAGGATGCGGAGCAGCAGGCCTGGCGGGAAGTGCTGCGGAAGGCACCCGACGCCGGAAGCCCAGGGATGCGAGCGCAATTCGACTGTCACTGGGTCTTCGCCCGACTCGCCCGCCCGAACAAGCCCAGTTGGAACCTCGAGCCCTGGCGCCCCGTCGTCTCGGCGCAGCGAATGTATGACGCCGGCTGCAACCCCGGCGGTCCGGAGAGCTGACGCCGACTGCGCCGGCTACTCCTGGTCGGGGTTGGCCTGCTTGGCCTCTTCCTCGGCGATCTGCGCACGCACCTCGTCCATCGGCAGCTTGCGGGCCTGGTCGATCAGCGAGTTGAGTTCCGGTCCGGGCAGGGCGCCGGCCTGCGCGAAGACACGGATGCCGTCGCGGAAGATCATCAGCGTCGGGATCGAGGTGATCTGCAGGGCCTGGCTCAGCGCCGGTTCCGCGTCCGTGTCGACCTTGCCGAAGGTGATGTCCGGGTGCTCCTTCGAAGCATCCTCGAAGATCGGCGCAAACATCTTGCACGGGCCGCACCAGTCGGCCCAGAAGTCCACCAGCACGATGCCGTCGGACTGCACCTCGTCGGTGAAGGTGTCGGTCGTGAGGGTCTTGGTTGCCATTGCGGTGCTCCTTGAGTCGGTCCTCGGTGAAGGCTGCCGACATTCGGTGTCGGCCGCGGTCCCGGTCCGCAGCGGATCGGCCGCCCTCCTCAGTGCCAACGAGCGGACGCCGCGGATCCTTCCGCGGCCGACGAACCGGACGTCCACATCCCAAGATGCCGATCTCGTATGGTGATACGACCGAGATTGCGTTTGGCAAACGGGTCCGTCCCATGTTCTGCTGATGGCATGTCTTCGCACGTCACGCCGCTCATGCGCATCGCCGACCGGCGACGTATGACGCCGTGGCATGTCTGCCGCTCCTGAGCCGACCGTCGTTCAGCTCGCCGCAGACCACCAGCGCCCCACGGCGGCGCGACCTTTCCCTTTTCCACGGAGACTTCGATGACAACTGCTTCACCCGGCGTCCGGGATTTCACCAGTGACCAACTGGTCCGCATGGCAAAGCTTTTCGCGCACGAAGCCGGAGTGACCAGCACGATCGAGCGCACCGGTGCCGAGCGGCAACGACACCAGCTGACCAAGACACCCCACCTCGAGGTCTGGGTGATGACCTGGCCGCCCGGGGCGTCGACCGGGTGGCACGACCACGGCGTCGCCGCCGGTGCGATGGTCGTCGTGGAGGGTGAGCTCATCGACCGGCAGTGGAAGGGCGGCACCGAACACTGGTCGGAACTGTGCGAGGGTGACGAGAAGTCGATCGGCCCGCGCACCGCGCACAACCTGACCAATGTCGGCGATGGCTATGCGGTCACCATCCACGCGTATGCGCCGGGACTGACCGAGATGACGCCATACGCCTGGGAGAACGGCCAGCCGGTCGCGATCGACGCCGGCGCCTGACCGCCCGGAAGGGACCGCTGTTGCAAAGATGGCGGTCATGAGCGCCGACCGAGCCGAGGACGTCAGCAGCGCACCGTCACCATCGGAGTTCCGCCGACGGCTGGTCCCGATGCGCGGCCGGGACCCGCGCGAGGGGGAGCGGGCGTCCACGCCGCTGGAGCTGCTCTTCGACCTCATCTTCGTGGTGGCCGTGGGTATGTCGGCGGCGCAACTGGCCGACATGGCGGCGGAGGGACATATCGCCAAGGGGGTTTTCGCCTTCCTCTTCGCGATGTTCGCCATCTGCGTGGCGTGGATCAGCTTCAGTTGGTTCGCGTCGTCGTTCGACACTGATGACTGGCTCTACCGGACCCTGACGATGCTGACCATGGTCGGCGTGGTGGTCTTCGCGCTCGGCCTGCCGCCGATGTTCCACTCCGTCGATGCCGGTCACCACGTCGACACCCGGCTGATGGTCATCGGGTACATCGTGATGCGCGTCCCACTCGCCGCACAGTGGTGGCGGGCCTCACGGCAATCCGGGCGATACCGGCTGGTCGCGCTGCGCAACATCCGGAGGATGCTGGTGGTGCAGGCCGGCTGGGTGGTCTTCGGATTCGTCCCGATGACGCTCGCGGTCACCGTGGTGATCGGCGTCCTCCTCGGGGCGTGCGAGCTGCTGATCCCGGTCCTCGCGCAGGGCGGCGCCAACGGCACCCCGTGGCACCCGGACCACATCGCCGACCGGTACAGCGCCTTCGCGATCATCACCCTCGGTGAGGGGATCGTGGGCACCATCGGCTCCTCGCAGGGTCTGCTGGGAGGGGCGGCCGGTGAGGCGTGGAGCTGGAACGCCGTCGCTGTGGTCATCACCGGCATCGGGCTGACCTTCGGCATGTGGTGGGTCTACTTCCTGATGCCGTTCGGGGTCTGCCTGCAGTATCGGCCGACCTACGGCTACTTCTTCGGCTACGGCCACATCCTCGCGTTCGTCGGGGTCGCCGGCGCCGGAGCCGGGCTGCACATCCTCGGCCTCTACCTGGACGGCGGATCCGCGCTGACCGAGACTGCCGCCGTCACGCTGCTGGCGTTCCCGGTGGCGCTCTACCTCGCGACGATCTACACGTTGCACGACGTGCTGATCGGCCGCTTCGACCCGCTGCACCTGATCAACCTGGCGCTCACCGCCGGTCTGCTGGCCGGCGCGATCGTCCTGTCCGCGGTCGGGGCGCCCATCTCGATCTGCCTGCTGCTGATCATGGCGGCGCCGTTCGTGACGATCATCGCCTACGAGGCGGGCGCGCACCGGTGGCAGGCGGCGCAACTGGCACGTCTGGCCGCGGGGCAAAGAGCGCCGCACTAGGCTCTCTACTCATGAGTAGCACCATCGACGTGACGGTGGCCGACGGCATCGCCGACGTGCGGCTGGACCGCCCGGACAAGCTCAACGGCCTGACCCTGCCGATGCTGCACGACCTCGCCGCAGCTGCGCGGGAACTACGCCGGGACAAGCAGATCCGCGCGGTCGTGTTGTCCGGTGCCGGTGACTCGTTCTGTGCCGGACTGGACTTCAAGGCGGTCACCAGCGACCCGAAACAGCTTCCGCTGGGCATGCTGCCGCGGCCCTGGCGGGGCACGAACGTCTTCCAGGAGGCGTGCTGGGCCTGGCGCCGTGTGCCGGTGCCGGTGATCGCTGCCGTGCACGGGCACTGCTACGGCGGCGGGCTCCAGATTGCTCTCGGAGCGGACCTGCGGGTCACCGCTCCCGACGCGAAATGGTCTGTGCTGGAAGGCAAATGGGGCTTGATCCCGGACATGAGTGGCGTGCGGACGCTGTCCGAACTGGTCGGCATCGAGACCGCGAAGCGGCTCACCATGACGGCCGAGATCATCTCCGGCGAGGATGCCGCCCGCATCGGCCTGGCCGGTCAGGTCGATGCGGAGCCGTATGCCGCCGCGCACGCTCTCGCGGAGTCACTCGCGCAGCGGTCGCCGGACGCGGTGGTCGCCGCGAAGCGGCTCTTCGACCGGACGTGGCGGTCGTCCCCGCGCCATACCTTTGCGCGGGAGCGGTGGGAACAGACGAAACTGTTGCTGGGGAACAACTTCCGGATCGCCCGCACCGCCGGTCTGCGGCGCGAGGAGCCGACCTTCCAACCCCGCCGCTAGTGCGACAGCCGCAGGATGCGATGCAGCTGCGGCCACGCCAACCGGCCGAGCTCCCGGTTGGTGTCCTCGGTGCCGCCTCGACGCATCGATTGCCCTGCCACCACCGGTGTTTCGCCGGGGAGCAGGGTGCGGTGACCGGCGGTCTCCAGCGTGACGGACGTGGTGGCCAGTGCATGGTGCGCCCGTCGGGCGGCGATGCGCGCGGCGAAGTCCACCGACGGCCAGACCTGGTCGTCACCGCCTGCGACGAGTAGCAGTTCACCGATCCGCTCGACCGGGATCTGCGCTGCTGCAACGGTTTCCGGGTCGGCAACCGTGAGGCTCCGGCGGTACATGCCGACGTATGCCGGCGGATCGGTGTCGGGACGCCAGCTGGTGTCGAACGGCACCGCGGGCACCGGGCGACCGTCACGGGTCCAGTGCGACAGCTGCGAGCCGTCCGGATCGACGAAGCTCCACGCCACCGGACTCGGAGCGAATCCGATGCAGGCGTCGACCCGTTCGTCACACGACGCGGTGAGCAGGGCTGCCTCGGCACCGAACGACATCCCGGAGACGACCAGCCGGTCACACGCGCCGGCGATGCGGTCCAGCGCGCGGGAGAAGGTCTCCAGCGGCACGAGCCGAGGGCCGGCCGGCTGACCCGGCCCGCCGAACCAGCGGATCGACATCGCGAGCGCACCATGTGCGGCCAGCACGCGGGCACGGTCGGCGTCGATGCGGCCACTCGAGCCGCCGATGGTGAGCACGCCCGTCCCGCAGTGTTCGTCGGGTATGAGGAGCAGGCCCTCCGGGTCGGTCAGCCTCTCCTCCCGCATGGTCCGAGCCTAGCGTGGCGGGCCGGAGACGGCGGGTGCGCGGGCGGCTGATCTGGCGAGCACCCCGGCGACGAGGCTGGCCAGGGCGAGCAGGCCCAGGCCCAGGACCACGTCGCGCTCCGGCCAGTGGTCGACCAGCACCGCAACGGCCGTCGGCACACAGAACCCGACGTACGTGAGCGAGTAGAACACGGCGTTGGCCATCGCCAGCTCCGTTGCGGGAGAGGATCGTTCGACGCGGGTCAGGCCACCCACCAGGTTCATCCCGTAACCCGCGCCGAGCACGATGGAGACGATGATCACCAACGCCACGGACGGATGCGTCACGACGAGCGCGGTGAGCAGGACGCCGGCCACCGTGGCGAGCATCCCCAGGACAGTGACCTGTCCGGGACGACGCGACTCGAGCCGCCGGGCGGGCTGCTGGACCAGCACCCCGGTGCCCAGCGTGAGGCCGCAGACAGTGCCCGTGAAGGCCAGCGGTGCGCCGGCGATCTGCCGTGTGATCAGGGTCGGCAGGATGACCATGCTGATCGCCGGGCAGGCGAACACCCACGGCGCCATCGGTCCGATGCGGGTCCAGAAGTGCCGGCTGAGCGCGTAGTGCCGCACGTCACCGCTCGGAGCCGCTACGGCGCTGCCTTGCGTGGCTGCTCGGCGGCCCGGTTCCTGAGGTGCGTTCCAGACCAGCACGGCGGCGACGACGGTCAGCGCGATGTGCACGGCATACGGCAGCACCTTCGGCGCCGGCAGCCATTGCGCCATGAAGCCGACGAGGAAGGCGCCGCCGCCGAACCCGGCCGACAGGGCGATGGCCGCGCGGCGGGCGCCCGTCCCGACGGGCGCGTCGGTGGACAGTTCCTTCACCCAGGTGGTGCCCGGTGCCATCGCGGCGCCGGTGCACACGCCGTACAGGACCCGGCCGATGAACAGTGGCACGGGCGCGGACTCGCCGATCGCCAGCAACAACGAGGACAGCGCGGTCAGCACCATCACCGGGCGCATCACCCGGCGGTGCCCGAAACGCCCGCCGAGTTCGGCGGAGATCAGCAGCGCGGGCACCAGGCCGAGGACGTATGCCGCGAACATCGCCGTGACCAGCGTCTGCGAGTAGTGATCGGTCGCGCGATAGACCAGCAGCAGCGGGGTGAACTGGTTGGCGCCCCAGCCGACGACGAACATGGCGGACGCGACGCGGAGCCAGCCAGGGAAGCGCATGGCGTCAAGGATGACAGCGGACGGCCGGGTCGACGGCAGCGCCCACGGTGACTTGGCAGACTGCGGGTATGAACTTCTACTCGGCATACGACCAGGGCTTCGCACGCATCGCAGCGTGCACCGTCCCGACGGCGATCGCCGATCCCGACGCCAACGCGGCGATGATCATCGAGCAGATCCGCGCATGTGATGCGGATTCCGTTGCGGTGGCGGCATTCCCGGAGATGTGCCTGACCGGCTATGCGATCGATGACCTGGTGATGCAGGACGCTGTGCTCGATGCGGTCGAGCGTGCGATCGGTGACATCGCGGCAGCGACGGCGGACCTGCTGCCGGTCGTGGTCGTCGGTGCACCGTTGCGCAAGGGGTTGCGGCTCTACAACTGTGCGGTGGTGATCCACCGCGGGGTCGTCCTGGGCGTCGCGCCGAAGAGCTATCTGCCCAACTACCGGGAGTTCTACGACAAGCGCTACTTCGCGCCCGGGGACGATCAGCGTGGTGCGTCGATCACGCTCGGCGGCACGGCCGGCGGTGCGTGCGTGCCGTTCGGGCCGGACCTGATCTTCGCGGCCGAGGACCTGCCGTCGCTGGCGCTGCACGTCGAGGTCTGCGAGGACATGTGGGTGCCGATCCCGCCGTCGTCGGTCGCCGCACTGGCGGGCGCGAACGTGCTGGTCAACATCTCGGGTAGTCCGATCACGGTCGGTCGGGCGGCGGACCGGCAGGCGCTCGCGGCGGCGCAGAGCTCGAGATGCCTTGCGGCATACATCTATGCGGCGTCGGGGTATGGCGAGTCGACCACGGATCTCTCCTGGGACGGCATGACGATGATCCACGAGTGCGGGACGCTGCTCGGCAAGGGCGAGCGCTTCCCCCAGGAGGCCACTCGCACGGTCGTCGACGTCGACCTGGATCGGCTCCGGCAGGAGCGACTGCGGGACGGTTCGCTGGCGGACAACGCGCGAACTCATCCTGACACCAGGGATTTTCGGCAGGTCGCGTTCCGGCTCGACCCGCCACGCGAGGACATCGGGCTGCGCCGCAAGCTGCAGCGCTTCCCGTTCGTGCCGGACGATCCGGCGCACCTGGCGCAGGACTGCTACGAGGCCTACACGATCCAGGTCACCGCGCTGAAACAGCGGCTGCGGGCGATCGGCGGCCCGAAGATCGTCATCGGCGTCTCGGGAGGTCTGGACTCCACGCATGCGCTGCTGGTGGCGGCCCGTGCGATGGACGAACTGGGGCGTCCGCGCAGCGACATACTCGCCTACACCATGCCCGGCTTCGCCACCGGCAGTGCCAGCAAGTCGGCCGCGACCGAGCTGGCGCACGCGATGGGGGTGACCTTCGAGGAGCTCGACATCCGGCCGGCCGCCACCCAGATGCTGCGCGACCTGGGCCACCCGGCCGGTGACGGCGCGCCCGTCTACGACATCACCTTCGAGAACGTCCAGGCCGGGTTGCGCTACGACTACCTCTTCCGCATCGCGAACAAGGAGGGCGGCATCGTCCTCGGCACCGGCGACCTGTCCGAGCTGGCGCTCGGCTGGTGCACGTATGGCGTCGGCGACCAGATGTCGCACTACAACGTCAACGCCGGCATCCCCAAGACGATGATCCAGCATCTGATCCGTTGGGTGATCGGCGCCGGGCACTTCGACGAGTCCGCGGCCGTGACGCTGCAGACCATCCTCGACGCGGAGATCAGTCCCGAGCTGGTGCCGGCCGGCGCCGACGAGAAGCCGCAGTCCACCGAGGACGCGATCGGCCCCTACGCCCTGCAGGACTTCAACCTGTTCCACACGCTGCGGCACGGCATGCGGCCCACCCGCATCGCGTTCCTGTCGTGGCACGCGTGGCACGATGCGGCGGCCGGTGACTGGCCCCCGGGCTACCCGCCGGAGCGGCGGACGGCATACGAGCTGCCGGAGATCCGCTCGTGGCTGGAGCTTTTCGTCCGGCGGTTCTTCGCGTTCAGCCAGTTCAAGCGGTCGGCGCTGCCCAACGGTCCGAAGGTCGTGGCCGGGGGTGCGCTGTCGCCGCGCGGTGACTGGCGCGCGCCCAGCGACGGCAATGCCGCGGCCTGGCTGCGCGACCTGGCCGAAGGTGTGCCGAAGGAATAGCTGGGTGACTGCACCTCGGCGCGCCCCCGGGGGTGTACCGAAGTCTCCCCAGGGTCGGGAATGGTCCGGGTATGACGTCCGGGGGTGTACCGAAGTCTCCCCAGGGTCGCGAATGGTCCGGGTCTGGGGCCGCTTGGTGTACCGAAGTCTCCCCAGGGTCGGGAAAGGTCCGGGTCTGGGGCCGCGGGGTGTACCGAAGTCTCCCCAGGGTCGGGAAAGGTCCGGGTCTGGGGCCGCGGGGTGTACCGAAGTCTCCCCAGGGTCGGGAAAGGTCCGGGTCTGGGGCAGCGGGGTGTACCGAAGTCTCCCCAGGGTCGGGAAAGGTCCGGGTCTGGGGCAGCGGGGTGTACCGAAGTCTCCCCAGGGTCGGGAAAGGTCCGGGTCTGGGGCCGCGGGGCGTACCAAACTCTCCCCAGGGTCGGGAAAGGTACGAGCCACGGCACGCCCGGCCGGCTCAGCCCTTCGCCCAGTCCAGGATCCGCCAGTGCTGGGAGTTGCCGTTGCGGACCAGGTAGTAGGTCCACGGCTCATGGGTGGGCTTGTCGCCCTTGGTCAGGCCCTTGACGTGCCGGAACGTCGACGTTGTGTCGACCACGACGCACTGCTTCCAGCCGCCAGCGGTGTCGCTGTCGCACTTGCGCCCGGTCGTGACCGGGCCGGTGCTGATGATCCGCAGCTCCTCGACCCGCGGACCGTGCAGATCCCACCACGCCGCGTCGACGCCCTCCTTGTCGCCCACGACCATGGCCTTGGCGGTGGAATAGTCCCGTTCGTTCAGCGCGTGGGCGAAGGTGCGCACCACCTGGGCGGGAGCCGCGGACGTCGGCGGTATGGCGACGGTCGTGCGCGGTTTGCCCCACAACCACAGGCCGAACACGCCCAGCAGGACGAGGAACGCCAGGCACAGTCCGATGACGTTCTGTGCCCTGCGCATGGGTCGAGTATCCGTCGTCGACCCGGTCGCGTGAAGGGTCGTCTCGAATTACCGGTCGAATCCACATCATCTTGTGACCTGTCCGACGGCTCGTCCACAACCCCGACGCGCGGCGCTCGTCATCCACGCGGCGCCGGGCGCCGACCGCGATTGTCATCCCCGAGGGCTACCGTCGGAGCGTGAACAAGCCGGCCGCACTCCAGCTGCCCGACCGAAGGGCGGCACTCGGGCTCGGGGAGGTGCACCGATGACGAGGGACGACTCCTCGGTGCACCTGCGCGGCGCCGAGTGGGTGCAACGGGTGACACCCGATCAACTCGCCGAGCGGATGGGCGAGCTGACCCTGGCCCGCGCGGAGCTGTATGTCGACTCCGAACGGGTGCAGTCGATCAACACCGGCGATCAGGGCAGGCTGCTGCTGGCCACCGTCGAGGGCAACCGGGACCGGCCCTACACGGTGATGATCACCCGGATGCAGGACTTCGAGGGGGTGCCCGAATGGCACTCGCGGTGTTCCTGTCCGGTGGCGACCGAGTGCAAGCACGTCGCGGCGACGCTGCTGACGGCACGCGACCACCTGGGGGGTGGCGCGCCGCAACTGCCCGCGTGGCGCAAGTTCGTCCAGGAGCAGCTGGAGGAGCCGCGCATCGATCAGCACGACGACGGCGTGCGCCTCGCGCTGCGGGTGTCGGCCGGTCATGAGCTGCGCGGCCGGCGGCGCGTCACCCGCATCGCGCTGAGCCTGGCCCACCGCACCAAGGCCGAGCGGTGGTCCAAACAGGCCTCCTGGGACGAGGTCGGACTCAACCGCATCCGCCGACGCTTCCATCTCGCACAGGCCGACGCGGTCACCGCGCTGCGCGACGTCACCGCCGGCCGCCGGCACGCCTGGTCGCTGGGCGCCCCACTGGTCCAGCTGGATGAGAGCAATGCCGGGGTATGGCCCGCGCTGCGCGAGTGCCTCGCCGCGGGAGTGGAGCTGCTGCCGGCATACAACGGCCACGGTGAGGTCCGCTTCGTGCCCGATCCGGTCCGGGTCGCCGCCGATTTCGGCGCTCGCGACGATGGCTCCTTGCGCGGGTCGGCGAGTGTCGTGGGCCTGGGCGAGCAGACCGGCGAGATCGTCGTCCTGGGCGACCCGGGCCACGGCATCGCCCGCGTCGGCCACGACGGCAGCATCGTGCTGGCAGCACTCGACGGCCCGCTGAGCTCGGCGTCACGGGCGTTGCTGCTCGACGGGCCGGTGGACGTGCCGGCGGAGGACGCGGAGGAGTTCCGCGACCTCTACTATCCGCGGCTGACCCGCCAGCTGCACCTGGTGGCCGGCGACGGATTGCCGGTGCCGGAGCCGATCCGGTTGCGGCTCACCCTCAGCGCGCCGGAGCCGCAGGCCATCCATGTCTCGGCCGAGATGCTCTACGCCGGCAAGCACGCCAAGCCGGTCGCCCTCGACAGCTACGACCGCACCCGCGACCGCGCCGGCGAGCACGCGCTGGTGGCCCGGCTCGAGGAGACGCTGCGCGAGCACGAGCTGATGGAGCTGGTCGGCGGGCTCGGCTGGTGGCCCGTGGGACGCAGCCTGCTGCGCGGGTGGCCGGCGGTGCGGTTCGCGGAGAGCCTGACCGAGTTGGAGGAGTGTGACGACCTCGACCTGGTCATCGACGGCGAGCTGCCGTCGTTCGAGGAGAGCACCGTGGCGCCGGTGATCCGCATCGGCGCCTCGGACTCCGAGGACACCGACTGGCTCGACCTGCACGTGACCGTCACCATCGACGGTGAGGAGGTGCCCTTCGCCGAGCTGTTCGCCGCGCTGGCGCGGGGCGACGAGGCCATGCTGCTGGCGTCCGGCACCTGGTTCAGTCTCGACCGGCCCGAGCTGCTGCAGCTCGAGCGGCTGATCGCCGAGGCGCGAGAGCTGTCCGACAAGCAGCGCGAGGGCCTCGCGCTCAACAGATTCCACGTCGGCTTGTGGGAGGAGCTCGAGCAGCTGGGCGTCATCGATCAGCAGAGCGAGCGATGGACCCGCCAGCTGGAGCGGGTGCGTGACCTCGACCGGTTCACCGCCCCGAGCATTCCGCGGTCGCTGCACGCGACGTTGCGCTCCTATCAGCTGGACGGCTTCACCTGGCTGGCCGCGCTGTGGGACTGCGCGCTGGGCGGCGTGCTGGCCGACGACATGGGTCTGGGCAAGACCCTGCAGACGTTGGCGCTGCTCGCGCGAGCCCGGGAGGAAGGCGAGCTGGACGTGCCGGTGCTCGTCGTCGCACCGAGTTCGGTGGTCGGCACCTGGGTGAGCGAGGCGGCCCGATTCGTGCCGGACCTGCGCGTGGTCGCCCTCAGCGAGACCGGCAAGCGCCGCGGCAGCACTGTCGCCGAGGCCATCGCGGGCGCCCATGTGGTGGTGACGTCATACGCGGTGCTGCGGCTGGACGCCGACCAGTTCGCCCAGACCCGCTGGAACGGTTTGGTGCTCGACGAGGCCCAGTGGGTCAAGAACCACACGTCCAAGACCTTCCAGGCGGCCAAGCGGATCGGTGCGCCGTTCACCCTCGCGATCACCGGCACCCCGCTGGAGAACTCGCTGATGGACCTGTGGTCGATGCTGGCGCTCGCAGCGCCCGGGCTCTATCCGCGCCCCGACCTGTTCAAGCAGCGCTACCGCAAGCCGATCGAGCGGGGCGAGTCTCCGGAGCTGCTCGACCAACTGCGCCGTCGCGTCCGGCCGCTCATGCTGCGTCGCACCAAGGAGCAGGTGGCCGGCGATCTGCCACCCAAGCAGGTGCAGCTGCTCGGGGTGGAGCTGACCGCCAAACACCGCCAGACCTACGAGCGGCACCTGCAACGTGAGCGGCAGCGGGTGCTCGGGCTGCTGGAGGACCCGGAGGGCAACCGCGTGGCGATCCTGGCCGCGCTGACCCGGCTGCGGCAGCTGGCCCTCGATCCGAGACTGGTCGACGAGGTGCCCAGCACCGAGAGCGAGATGTCCGCGAAACTGGCCCTGCTGGTCGAGCAGATCGGCGAGCTCGCAGCGGAAGGCCACCGCGCACTCGTCTTCAGTCAGTTCACCACGTTCCTGCGATTGGCGCGCGACGCCCTCGACAAGGCCGGCCTCGCCAGTTCCTACCTGGACGGTCGCACCCGCAAGCGGCAGCAGGTCATCGACGACTTCAAGAACGGCGACGACCCGGTCTTCCTGATCTCGTTGAAGGCCGGCGGTGTCGGCCTGACCCTCACCGAGGCCGACTACGTCTTCGTGCTCGACCCGTGGTGGAACCCCGCGACCGAGGCGCAGGCCATCGACCGCGTGCACCGCATCGGGCAGGACAGACCGGTCATGGTCTACCGGCTGGTCAGCGCCGGCACCATCGAGGAGAAGGTCGTCGCGCTGCAGGAGCGCAAGCGCGCGCTCTTCGAGAAGGTCGTGGACGGCGACGGCGGTGTCGGGGGCGCCATCACGCCCGACGACATTCGGGCGTTGCTGGAATGAGTCGCGGCGTGCAGTCGCGGCGTGCACCGGGCCCGCGGGCCGCACCGGCCGGCCGTCACCGACGGCCCGCCGCGCCACCTACCGGCCGGTAAGAATGTCTAGGGTGGCAGGCATGCGCACACTTCTCGCTGCTCGCACCCGTCGGCCTGCCCGCTCCTATGCCGCCGCCCGGTGCCTGGTCACCGGCGGCTGCTCCGGTCTCGGTCAGGCCCTGGTTCGCCTGTTGGTGGCCGACGGTGCCCGCGTCCTGGTGGGCGACGTGCACCAGGACGCACCGGAGGGATCGCTGCCCGAGGGCGTCGACTATGTGCGGCTCGACGTCAGCCGCGACGAGGACTGGGACGCGGCCCGCGCCTTCGTGGAGTCCACCTACGGCGGGTTGGACCTGCTGGTCAACAATGCCGGCATCGCGGCCGGCGGCCGGATCGACGTCGCGGACATGGAGGAGTGGCGGCGCATCACCGACATCAACCTGCTCGGCGTCGCCCGCGGATGTCACACCTTCGTGCCGATGATGAAGCAGCAGGGCAGCGGACAGATCGTCAACACCGCGTCGCTCGCGGGGCTGGTCCACGCGCCGGCGATGGCGTCATACAACGCGGTCAAGGCGGGTGTGGTGGCGATCAGCGAGACGTTGCGGTCGGAGCTGGCACCGTGGGGCATCGGTGTGTCGGTCATCTGCCCGTCGTTCTTCCGCACCCATCTGGCCGAGTCGTTCCACGGCAAGGACGTGGACATGGAGGCCAGCGGCACCGACATGATCACCAAGGCGCCGCGGTCGGCGGACCAGGTGGCGGCGGTCGCCTTCGCCGGCATGAAGGCCGGCAAGCACATCATCCTGACCGACCGTGACGGTCACATCGCGTATGCCGCCAAGCGCTTCGCGCGACCGATCTACGATCGAGCGATGAACGCGGCCGGCCGGCAGGTCGGCACGGGCCGGCCGGCGACACCGAAGATCGTCGAGAAGCTCCAGGCGCTGGGCACCAGGAAGAAGTGAGGTCTGAGATGAGTTCGGTCGCCATCATCGGCGGGCACGGCAAGGTCGCGATGCTGCTGGCGCGGCAGCTGGTCGGCGAGGGCCACCAGGTGCGATCGCTGTTCCGCAACGAGGACCACGCACCCGAGGTCGCCTCGACCGGCGCGACGCCCCTCGTGGCCGACGTGGAGCAACTCGACGTCGCCGCGCTGGGCGACCTGCTCAAGGGCGTCGACACCGTGGTCTGGTCGGCGGGCGCCGGCGGCGGCAACCCGGCGCGCACCTATGCGGTCGACCGCGACGCCGCGATCCGCAGCATGAACGCCACGGCAGAGCTCGGCATCGAGCGCTACGTCATGGTTTCGTACTTCGGTGCCTCGCCGGATCACGGTGTCCCCGAGGATGACTCGTTCTTCGCGTATGCCGAGGCCAAGGCCGCGGCCGATGAATATCTGCGCGGCACGGGCCTGCGGTGGACCATAGCTGCGCCCAGCCGGCTCACCGACGACGAGCCGACCGGACGCATCGAGGTCGGGGGCCAGGACGCGCTGGCGGCCGGTGCCGTCTCACGGGCCGACGTCGCGGCCGTGGTGGCCGCCCTGATCCCGGCGGACAACACCATCGGGGCGATGGTGCGGTTCAACAACGGCGGCACGCCGATCGCCGACGCCGTCGCCGCGTTGTAGGTCCGCCGCGGCTCACACCTCGAAGTAGGCGCCGGCCTTGATGTCCTCCAGCAACGTCGGGCCGGTGGGGACCCACCCCAGCAGCGACTGGGTCAGCTCGGAGCTGGTGGCGCCGTCCGCGCCGACGAACCGGCCGAGGAAGCCGAAGTGCGCCGGCGCGTCGTCCGGATCGACCGACACGACCGGCAGTCCGAGTCCGGCGCCGATCGCTTCGGCGACGTCCTTCAGGGGCACGCCCACTTCCGCCGTGACGTGCAGCCGCGCCCCGGGTGCGGCGCCCTCCAGACCGAGCCGCACGAGCCGGGCGGCATCCGAGCGGTGCACCGCCGCCCATCGATTGGTGCCGTCGCCGACATACCCGGACACGCCGCGGTCGCGGGCGGTGGCGACCAGGTAGGCGATGAAGCCATGGTCTCCGGCGCCGTGCACCGTGGGCGCGAACCGGGCCGCCACGGCGCGCACGCCCTGGTCGACGAACTCGAAGGCCCGGTTCTCGGCGCCGCCGCGCAGGGAGTTCGGACCGACATGCGGGCTGGGGTCGTCCTCGGTGGCCGGCCGGCCGTGAACGAGGCCGGCCACCCCCGACGCGAAGACGAACGGCCGATCGCTGTCGACCAGTGCCTCACCGATCGTCTCCACGGCTGCGCGCTCGGCAGCGGCAGAAATCGCCGGATTCGCCCAATCATGTTTGTTGGCAAGGTGTATGACGCCGTCCGCTGCCTGCGCTCCGCGGCGCAGCGAGTCCAGGTCGTCCAGGTCGCCGCGCAGCACCGTCACGCCTTGTGCGTGCAGCGCGGCGGCGGAGGCGTCGGAGCGGGCCAGACCGGTCACCTCGTGGCCTGCCTGCAGCAGGTCATCGACGGTGGCCGAGCCGATCCAGCCGGAGGCTCCGGTGACGAATACGTGCATGGCTGAGTCCTTTCGGGAGGAGCACTTCACATCGACGTGATGTCACTAACTGACATCAACGACGGTACACCTTGATGTCAGGGACTGTCATCAGTACCATCCGGGTATGGCGCGATGGCAACCCGGAGCACGGGAACGACTGCAGGCGGTCGCCCTGCGGTTGTTCGCCGAGCACGGGTTCGAGCAGACGACCGTCGCCGAGATCGCCGGAGCGGCCGAACTCACCGAGCGGACGTTCTTCCGCCACTTCGCCGACAAGCGCGAGGTGCTCTTCGCCGGACAGGAGGACTTCCTGCAGTTGTTCACCGACCCCATCGAGGCGGCGCCCGCGGGCACCCCGGCCTATGAACTCGTCCGGCGTGCGCTGGAAGCGGCGGGTGAGTTCTTCCCGCTGGAGCGCCGGACGTTCGCCCGGACGCGTGCCGCGATCATCGGCAGTGAACCCGCGCTGCAGGAGCGTGAACTCGGCAAGCTGGCCAGCTTGAAGACGCGGCTCGGTGAGTTGATGCGAGATCGCGGGATCGGTGAACCGACGGCGACACTCGCCGCCGAAGCCGGTGTGACGATCTTTCATCTGGCGTTCCAGCAGTGGATCGCCGACGGCGAGGAGCGCAGCATGGCCGAGCTGGCGCGGGAGCGGCTCGACGCGATGGCGGCCCTGGTGTCGGTCTGAGTCAGGTCCGGGAGCCCGCGGCGCGCTGGCAAAGGGCGGCAGGTCCGCTGACCGTTCACGGGCGGCCCAGGTTGACGCCACAGCAGTGCCACAAGCAGCGGCGTCACGGTTCTCGCCATGGATTCGGTGACCGCACCACTGCGGAGCTCAGATCAGGCAGTCCGTAGCGGCGCATCCTCGGGTGCCGGTGCTGTCCTGGCCCCGGATCGGCTCTCCCGGATGTGGCGCGGACACGAGGAGGATCCGCCCTGGGCCCGTCCGTCGATGATCGCGCTGCTGGTCGCGACGGCGGTGCTGTACTTCTCGAACCTGACGGCGAGCGGGTGGGCGAACTCGTTCTATTCGGCTGCGGCCCAGGCTGGTTCGGTCGACTGGGAAGCCTTCTTCTTCGGCTCCTCGGATGCGGCCAACTCGATCACGGTGGACAAACCACCCGCCGCGCTGTGGGTGATGGCGCTCTCGATCAGGGTCTTCGGCCTCAACTCGTTCGCCATCCTGATGCCGGAAGTACTAATGGGCGTCGCGACGGTCGGCCTGGTCTATTCGATGGTGCGGCGACACTTCGGCCCGGCAGCCGGCCTTCTCTCCGGTGCCGTGCTCGCGCTGACTCCGGTGGCAGCGTTGATGTTCCGGTTCAACAATCCCGACGCCCTGCTCGTCCTGTTGATGACACTCGGTGCCTGGGCCACGTTGCGGGCGATCGAACAGGGCTCCGCCCGGTGGACGGCGCTGGCCGGGATGTTTCTCGGCTTCGGCTTCCTCACCAAGACGTTCCAGGTCTTCCTCGTCATACCGTTCTTCGCGATCGCGTATGTCGTCGCCGCGCGGACCGGCCGGACGCGTCGACTGCTCGGCCTTGGTGCCGGCCTGGTCGCGATGGTCGCCGCCGCGGGGTGGTGGGTGCTCATCGTGCAATTGACTCCGGCCGGTGCGCGGCCGTACATCGGTGGCAGCCAGACGAATTCGTTCTGGGATCTCACCTTCGGTTACAACGGTTTCGGCCGGTTGAGCGGCCAGGAGACCGGTTCGGTCGGTAGCGGAGGGCCGGGCGGTGCCGGCGGCGGCACGTGGGGCGTCCCGGGTCTCACCAGGATGTTCGGATCGGAGGTCGGCAGTCAGGTCTCGTGGCTGCTTCCCGCCGCGCTGGTCCTGCTCGGCGCCGGCATCGCTCTGCGGGGCAGGCGGCCGCGGACCGACGCACGCCGGGCGGCATACCTCGTCTGGGGCGGCTGGCTGCTGGTCACCGGCCTGACCTTCTCGTTCATGGCGGGCATCTTCCACCAGTACTACACGGTCGCTCTCGCACCGGCGATCGCCGCAGCGGTCGGCATGGGCGCGCAGGAAGCCTGGGAGCGCCGGCGTGATGCGGTCGGGTCGATCACCCTCGCGGCAGCGACGGCCGCGACTGCCACCTGGTCGTTCATCCTGCTCACCCGGGTGTCGGCCTACGGTGACTGGCTGCGGCTGTCGATCCTGGCGGTCGGTATGGCGTCCGCCGTCCTGCTGCTGGCGCTGAAGTGGTTGCCTCGCACGGTGATTCCCGTGGTGCTGGTCGCCGCGATCGCCGCCGGGTTGGCCGGGCCCGCGGCATACAGCTGGAGCACGGTGACCTCGGCACACACCGGATCGATCCCGACGGCGGGGCCCAGTGGCATTAGCGTCATGGGCGCGGGTCCCGGGGCGCCGCCCGGACGGGCCGCCGGCCCGGGACGGCCGCCGGGACAGGCTGCCGGCCCGGGCCCGAGCCGGCGTGGGGGTGCAGGCGGGGTGGGCGGACTGCTCGACGCGAACACCCCCGGCACTGCCATCGTCACCGCGCTGCAGGCGGATGCCGGCAAATACACCTGGGTCGCCGCGGCCATCGGCAGCAACAATGCCGCAGGCCTACAGCTGGCAACCGGGGAGCCGGTGATGCCGATCGGCGGTTTCAACGGCAGCGATCCGTCGCCCACGCTGGCGCAGTTCCGGAGCGACGTGGCGGCCGCGCGCATCCACTACTTCCTGGCCGGTGGCGTCGGCGGTGGCGGGCAGCAGGGCGGTTCCGATGTGGCGCAGCAGATCACCTCGTGGGTGGAGGCGCACTACACGGCAGTGACGCTCGGAGGATCGACCTTCTACGACCTCACCCAGCCGACCGGTTCGCCGTCCGCGAGCAAGTGAACACGAAGGTAGGCCGTGGAAATCCTCCAAGAACAGAGGAGTTCGCCAGACGTTCCGGCACGGACCCGGTCGTCGAAGCGCACCTGTCGGTGCTACGGGGGACGCTGGGTCGTGGTGGCATCGACGAATCAGCAGTGGTGACACAGGTTTCGGACGTCGGCGGCTGACGCGACGATCAGTCAAGTTCCGGCGGTTCTTCGGCGCCCTCGCGCTCGTCGCGGTCGGCCCACTCCAGCAACGTGTCGAGCCGGAACGCCTCGTCGTCGATGCCGGCCGTGAGGTCGCCGCGCTCGGCATACCGCTGCGGCACGGTGGCGATGGTGCAGTCCTGCGGCTCGATGTCGTCGAGCTCGTCCCAGCTGAACGGTGTCGAGACGGTGCCCGCCGCATTGCCGCGCACCGAGTAGGCGGCGGCGATGGTGTGATCGCGGGTGTTCTGGTTGTAGTCGACGAAGACCATGCTCGGGTCGCGGTCCTTGCGCCACCAGGTCGTCGTCACGTCCTCGGGCGCGCGGCGTTCGACCTCGCGGGCGAAGGCGAGCGCTGCCCGGCGGACGTCCTGGAAACCCCACTCGGGCTCGATGCGGACGTAGACGTGCAGGCCGGACCCGCCGGAGGTCTTCGGGTAGCCGGTGATGCCGAGTTCGTCGAGCAGTTCGTGCGCGACGTGCGCGGTGCGCCGCACCCGACCGAGGCCCGCTTCGGGCATCGGGTCCAGATCGATGCGCCATTCGTCGGGCCGCTCGACGTCGAAACGCCGCGAGTTCCACGGGTGGAACTCCACGGTCGACATCTGCACGGCCCAGATCACCGCACCGATCTCCGTCACGCACAGCTCGTCCGCCGTGCGATTCCAGCGCGGGAAGTGGATGTTGACGGTTTCCAACCAGTCCGGCGCCCCACGGGGCACCCGCTTCTGGTGCACCTTCTCACCGGTGACCCCTGTCGGGTAACGGTGCAGCATGGTGGGCCGGTCGCGCAGCGCCCGCACGATGCCGTCACCGACGGCCAGGTAGTAGTGCGCGAGATCCAGCTTCGTCTCCCCGCGCTCGGGGAAGTAGACGCGATCCGGGTGCGAGACACGAATCAGGTGCTCGCCGGCCTCGACCTCGGTCGCGGGTGTGCTGCCCTTGGCTGCCATGGGCCCAACGTAGTCGCCGGCGCCACTCTCCGCTGCGGCTCGCGACCGGGCGCGCGTCGCGTCCATGGCGTGCATTGGTCGCGACTTTCGCGGGCATCCGCGACACGGGCCGGCCGCACCGCGACGCAGCCCTCAACTCGCCGGCTCCAGCGCGGTCCGCTCACCCGTCCAGCGTCGCCGGATCCACCGGTCGTGGCTGGCGAGTATGACGGTGACCGGGCTGAGGTCGAGCGCCTCCTCGAGTTCGTCGACCAATGTCAGCGACAGGTGGTTGGTCGGTTCGTCGAGCAGCAACAGGTCCGGCTGCTGGGCGAGCAACAGCGCCAGTTCCACCCGGCGTTGCTGGCCCAGGCTCAGCTCACCGATCGGACGCCCGTGGTCGCGCGGATGCAGCAGCCCCAACGACGACAACGAGATCGACAGGTCGGCGAAGAGCGCACCCGCCGACATCGACCGGTCGGCCAGGCTGACGTCCTGCGTGAGCAGGCCGACCTGGCGGGCGTGGACATCGACCCGGCCGGAGTCCGGGACGCGCCGCCCGGCGATCACGTCCAGCAGCGTCGACTTCCCGGCGCCGTTCGCGCCCGTGACCAGCAGGTGGTCTCCCGGTGCCACGTCCAGCCGGTCGCACCGCAACCGGCCGGCCACTCGCACGTCACGCAGCGACACCGCTGCGATCGGCTCGCGGTCGAACGAGCCCGAGAACTGCATCACCGCAGGCGGTTTCGGGATCCGCTCACGCTCCAGCAACTCGATGCGCTGCTCGGCGTTGCGGCGTCGGCGGCTCACCGTCGCCTGGACACGCTGGCCCTTGAACCCGTAGATGAACTTGTCGTTGTCCCGCGGTCCGCGGTCGTGGGCGATGTCGGTGTTGGTCGTGCGCGCCGCCGCGCGCAATCCGTTGAGCTCCTCCTGCTGCGCCTCGAACTCCTCCTGCCAACGCTCGCGGGCAGCATGTTTGGCCGCCAGGTAGTCGGTGAAATTGCCCGAGAAGAGGCGGCCACCCCGACCATCGGTGCCGAAGTGCGACGGATCGAGATCGACGATCGCGGTGCACACGTGATCGAGGAAGACCCGGTCGTGCGAGGCGACCAGTGTGGCACCCGTCATCGAATTCAACTGTTGTTCCAGGAAATCCAGCGCTTGATCGTCGAGATGGTTCGTCGGTTCGTCGAGCAGCAAGACCTCGGGACGGCGGGTCAGCAGCGCCGCGAGGGCCAACCGGGAGCGTTCGCCGCCGGACATGGACGCGACCGTCCGCGTCGGCTCCAGTGCGCCGAGTCCCAGCCGGTGCGCCGCGACCTCGGCACGGCGGTCCGCGTCCCAGGCGTCGTGCAGGGTGGCCCAGTCCAGCAGTCGCGCGTAGTCGTCGGCGAGCTCGGGCTGGTGCTCTAATCGCGCCGCGAGGGACTCCAGGTGCTCGACGGCTTCGTGCAACGGCGCCAGGGCGTCATACAACACCTCGGAGAGGGTGGCCGAGGGGTCCAGCCCGCTGTCCTGACTGAAGTAGCCGCAGTCCTCCGGCCGGCGCACGGCACCGCCGTCGGCATCGCGCAATCCGGCGACGAGGTGCAGCAGCGTGGACTTGCCGGAGCCGTTCTCGCCGACCAGCCCGACGGTCGAGCCGGGTGCGACGGACAGGCTCACGCCGTCCAGGACGCGGCGGTCGGCATACGAGAAGACGAGATCGGTGATCTGCAATGACATGAAGCATCCGTTCCACGAGATGTGGGTGGGCTCGCCGGGCAGGTGCCGCCGCGGGCGCGAGCGATGACGGATTCAGCTCTTCATGGTCCGGACACTGTGACATGTGCGATCCGGTGTGCACAATTCATTAACGGTTCCCGAACCCCTGACCAACTGGTTACTCGTGGGTAAGCTGGGTTGCCCGGAGCCTCGGAGTCAGCAGCAAGGAGTCGTTCCCGTGAGCCCACAGACCCGTCAGCGCGTCAGCCTGCTCGATCTCGGCAAGGGCGCACTCGGCATCCTGCCGGACCTGCCGTTGCTCGCCCGCGAGGCGCCGGGCCTGTTGTTGCGCAAGCCGACCGCCAAGAACTCCCTGGGCCTGATCTTCCAGAAGAACGCCGCCCGGCACCCGGACCGCTCGTTCGTCAAGGGCGAGGACGGGAAGGGCGGCGTCCGCACCCTCACGTATGGCGAGGCCAACGCGTTGGTCAATCGTTACGCCCACGTGCTGCAGTCGCTCGGCGTCGCGCGCGGCGACGTGGTCGGGCTGATGGCGCACAACGGGATCGACAACCTGCTGGTGATGCTCGCGACGGTCAAGCTCGGGGCCATCGCCGGCCTGCTCAACCACCATCAGCGCTCCGACGTCCTCGCGCACAGCCTCGGCATCCTGGACGCCCGCGTCGTCGTCGTCGAGGACGACTGCGCCGACGCCTTCGCGACGGCAGGCGGTGCCGCCAGTGCCCAGAAGACGCTGACGTTCACCGAGTTGCATCAGGCGGCCGAGGCGCAGTCGGAGCAGGATCCGGCGGTCTGCGAGCAGATCGTCGCCCACGAGAAGGCGTTCTACATCTTCACCTCCGGCACCACCGGTATGCCGAAGGCGTCGGTGATGAGCCACTTCCGCTGGCTGAAGTCCTACAGCGGCCTGGGCGCACTCGGCGTGCGGCTGAAGCCGGCCGACACGATGTACTGCCCGTTGCCGCTCTACCACAACAACGCGGTCACGGTCGCGCTCGGCGCGGTGCTGGTCAGCGGGGCGGCGATGGCGATCCCGCCGAAGTTCTCGGCGAGCCACTTCTGGGACGACTGCATCCGGTATGACGCCACGGCGTTCGTCTACATCGGCGAGTTGTGCCGCTATCTGCTCGCCCAGCCGCAACGGCCGGTCGACCGCGAGCACGGCATACGCGTCATCGTCGGCAACGGACTGCGGCCCGACATCTGGCAGGAGTTCCAGGGGCGCTTCGGCATCGCCCGGATTGCCGAGTTCTACGGCGCGAGCGAGTGCAACATCGCCTTCATCAACGCCTACAACCTCGACCAGACCGCCGGCACCTGTCCGTTGCCCTACTCGGTCGTGGCCTACGACACCGAGACCGGTGCGGCCACCCGGGACGCCAAGGGCCGGCTGCACAAGGTGAAGAAGGGTGAGGTCGGGCTGCTGCTGGCGAAGGTGACCGGCCGGGCGCCGTTCGACGGTTACACCGACGAGGACGCCACCGAGGCGAAGCTGGTGCGGGGCGGGTTCAAGGACGGCGACATCTGGTTCAACACGGGCGACCTGGTCCGCCACCAGGGGCTGACCCACGTGGCGTTCGTGGACCGGCTGGGCGACACCTTCCGGTGGAAGGGCGAGAACGTCGCGACTACCGAGGTGGAGGGCGCCATCGACGAACTCGCCGAGGTCGACGACGTCACCGTCTACGGCGTGCAGGTGCCCGGCACAGACGGCAAGGCAGGTATGGCGGCCGTCGTCCTCCACGACGGAGCGGAGTTGGACGGGCGCGCCTGGGCCGCCCGGCTGGCCGGCTCCTTGCCGTCATACGCGGTGCCGCTCTTCATCCGGATCACGGATTCGCTGGAGCACACCTCGACGTTCAAGAGCCGCAAGGTCGAGCTGCGCAACCAGGGGTTCACCGAGGCCGGCGACGACTCCGTCCTGGTGCTGACCGACGCTGCGGGCGGCTATGTGCCGATGTACGACGGCTATGTCGACGACGTCGTGTCAGGCAGGTACCCGCGCGTCTGACCGTCGCGCCCCTGACCGAGGCGCCCCCGACCGACGCGCCGCTTCGCCGACAGGACACGAAACGCACCGACAGGACACGATATCGGGCGTGATCGGGCCCGGTTTTCGTGTCCTGTCAGTGCGTAATGTGTCCGCTCGGTATTCAGCGGGCGGTGACGAGTTTGGCCTCGGGCAGATGGCCGATCTCGTTGTAGGTCAGCAGCTGCGGGAGGCCGTCCTTGTCGAGTTGCAGCCGGGTGACGCCGGTGTTGTAGCCGGCCATCGAGGTGGCGCGCCAGATGCTCTCGATCGCCAGGTCGTTGGTGTCGGGGCGTTCCGGGTCGCGCACGTCGCGGTCCCAGGGTTCGCGCACGAGCAGCCGCGCGATGATCCAGGAGATCAGGCCGACGCTGGAGACCACCAGGGTGCACTCGGCGTCGCCGTCGAGCAGCGACGACATCGCGGTGCGCACCCGGGTGTCGAAGGCGGCGAAGCTCTCGGTGTAGTCCTCGTCGTGCTCGCCGCCGGCCCAGCGGGCGATCGCCTGGGTGAACATGTCCTCGAAGGCGGCCCGCGGGCGCAGGGTGCGGACCATGTCGGCCTTGAGCACCAGCATGTTCTTGTATGCCGGCTTGAACGCGTTGATGACCTCCACGTGGTCCAGCTCGTTCCAGGCCGCGTCCACGTCGGTCGGCGTGACCCACCCGGCGGCGACGCAGATGCCCGCGGCGGTCTGGCGTTGCCGGTTGAGGCTGCCGCTGACGATGCGGTCGGGCCGGACCTCCCGGGTGCTGAAGAACTGCCCGAGCAGCCGCGCCTGGGTGCGGCCGACGTCGCTGAGCTGGTCGTAGTCGCTCTTGCCGAACGAGGCTTGGCCGTGCCGCACCAGCAGGATCGAACGAGGCATGGCATCAACCTAGCCGGGGCCCCCGCGAAGTGTCGGCGGGGGAGCGCAGCGGCCGTCGGGCTGTTTGGGTATGCCGGGCGGGGGTAGCGACAGGTACCGGCTGCACGCGTCCAGCGACCGACAGCGCACCCGATCAGGAATCGAGATGATGACCATGCGATTCAATCCATTGCACAAGAACGACGACGATGTCGCCGACCGGGAGCGGTCGGCGGACGACGTACGCGATCCGGCAGTGCGCGATGACGCACGCGGTGACGCACCGGAGGACCGGCGCGCGGTCCGGGACGCCGGTGACGCGGAGGCGGTCCGGCCGGTGGCATCCGACGTCGTCGTCGAGAAACGCCGGATCGCCCCGCGTGCACCGCAGTTCGGCAGCGGATTGTGCGGGTTCCTCGCCGCGGTCGGCAGTTACGTCGTCATCGCGTCCGTCGTGCACGCCGTGGTGGCCCGGGCCGGCTCCGGCCACACCATCGCGAAGGCCCTGGACGGCGCTCGCGCCGGCCAGCCGGCGTCGGTCACCTGGAGCGGCGCCATCGCCCTGCTGATCCTGGCCTTCCTGGTGTGCCTCATCGGCGGCTACGTCTGCGGCACGATGGCGCGCAAGCACGGAGCGCTGGAGGGGCTGTCGGTGTGGTTCTGGGCAGCGATCGCCGCCGTGGTGGCGTCATTGATCGTCGAGGCGTCCAGCACGAAGTATGCGGTGCTCTACCAGTTCGACCTGTTCCCGCGGATCCACGTCGGGTCCTGGCACGGCAGTTCAGCCGCCATCATCACCGCGATCGTGCTGGCGGCGGCCGGGTTGATCGGTGCAGTCGTGGGCGCCGTGATCGGCGCGGCAGCTCACCGCCGGGTACGGGTCGAGGCGACCGCGTCCCGGTCGCGCTGGTAGGTCCGCCGGGCGATGGTGATCAGCACGATCCCTTCGCCGACCAGGGCCAGCAAGGTGAGCGCGAACGCGTCACGCAACCCGTGGTGCCCGGCGAACACCGAACCGGCCAGGAAGCCGAAGAGCAGTGGGCTGCCGCCTTCGGCAGCGTCACGCAGCAGCGTGCGCACGGCCTCGGCCCGCCCCCAGGTGTTCGCCCGCACGATGTCGAGCCGCGCCGCGTCCAACGGGGCGGTCGAGGCACCGATGCCGGCGCCACCCACGAGCAGCAAGGGCATGGCGAGCCAGAGGTGGTGCGTCAGGATGCCCGGCAGGAACGCCGCGGTCGCGACGAACACACTGCACGCAGGCACGACGATGCGGGCCGTCGGATGGCCGTTGCGCAGCAGCCGGTCGGCGAAACGCCCGCCCAGCACGAGGCCGATCACCGCGGCCACCCCGATGAACAGCCCGACCAGAACCGCGACGGGTTGCGCCAGTGAGTACTGCTCTTCGGCGAATTGCACTGCGAAACCACGCACTCCGGCGAAGAAGAGATATCCCAGCGCCGATGCCACGATCAGCACGACGTTCGTCCGTATGCTCAGCACATACCGGACCGCCTGCCACAGCGACAAAGGGCCGCCGGGATCGCCGGACACCGTGGGCTCCGCCTGCGCGCCGCGGTTCGGCTCGGGCAGCCGGTGCAGCAGCCAGCACACCACGATGGTGGGAACCGCGAGGGACACCAACGGGATCCGCCAGTTGATGGTGGCCAGTTCGCCGGCGACCACCAGGCCGAAACCCGCACCGATCAGTTCGCCGCACAGCACGTAGCCGTAGATCCGGGCGCGGTGTCTGGCCGGCACGTAGTCGCCCATCAGCGAGGCGATGGCCGGCCCCGCGGTGGCGGCGACGCCACCGAGTCCGAGGCGCGCGGCCAGCAGCCACCGGTAACCGGGTGCTGCGGCCGATGCGGTCATTGCAACGCCCCAACAGGCAACACTCCAGGTGAGCAACCGCGTGCGATTGAAGCGGTCCACCAGCACACCGGCCGGCACCGACATGACCGCACCGACGATGATCCCGACGCTCAGCAGGAGGCCGATCTGGGTGACGGTGATGCCGAGCCCGGACTCCAGGGCGGTCGCGTCCGACCCGATGGCCGAGCCGTCGGCGGCCTGCAGAGCCAGCACTGCGGCGAGGGTGAGGACGACGTGCACCGGCCGGGCCCCGTCGACGTCCTGGCGGATCCCTCGCAGGCGTGCCTCCAGACTCGCGCGCACCCTGGCGCGGCTACCCGCTGTGCCCGGCAGCCAAACCGTCCCGCGCCGCCGAGGCCGCACCGGAGCCGGTTGCTGCTTGCGCCGCCGGCTGCGCACCGGCGCCCGCGACGAGAATGGCCGCGCTGCCCAGGACAGCGCGGCCGGCACGCCGCAGGAAACCGGACGAATCGTCGTGGTGCAGCAACGTGCTCGTGGTGCTCATGCCGACCACTCAACCGGCCGCCGGTGTGGCCCCGCTGTGCGAGCCGTATGGCGGTCCGGTGAGGGCCGGCAGTCGCCGGATCAGGCGGTGCGCGGGACCGGCTTCGGCAGCGCCATACGAGCCCGGCGCCGCTTCTCCTTGTTAGGGGAGTAGACCGCCTTGATGGTCTCCCATCGGTCTTCGTCCGGGAGCGCCAGCTGGCAGATCTTCTTCCAGGTCTGGAAGAGCTGCTTGGGCAGCGGGCCGGTGGTGTAGGGCAGGCCGTACTTGCGGCATACGGCGCGCAGCTTGGGCGCGACCTCGATGTAGCGGTTGGACGGCAGGTCCGGGAAGCAGTGGTGCTCGATCTGGTGCGACAGGTTGCCGGTCAGGATGTGGAAGAGCTTGGAGCCGGACAGGTTGGCCGACCCGAGCATCTGGCGGATGTACCAGTCACCGCGGGTCTCGCCCTCGATCATCTCCTCGGTGAAGACGTCCACCCCGTCCGGGAAGTGGCCGCAGAAGATCACCGCGTGCGCCCACACGTTGCGGACCACGTTGGCGGTGACGGTGCCGGCCAGGCCGCGCTTGAAGGAGTTGCCGGCCAGCAGCCCGGCCGCCGGCGTCGCGAGGTAGTCCTTGGCGACCTGGCGGATCGCCTTCTTCTTCAGGGCCGCGAGGTCGGAGTTGAACTCCTCCTTGGTCTTCAGACCGGCCGAGACCATGTCCCACTCGAGGTCGTAGGACGCGATGCCCCACTCGAACAACGGCGCGAGGGCGGCGTTGACGACCGGGTTGAAGATGTCCCGCGGCTGCCACGGCTGGTCGTCGCTGACCCGCAGGATGTTGTAGCCGACGTCACGGTCCTTGCCCAGCACGTTGGTCCAGGTGTGGTGGATGTCGTTGTGCGTGTGCTGCCAGCCCCGGGCCGGGGCCACGAAGTCCCACTCCCAGGTGGTGGAGTGGATGTCGGGGTCGCGCATCCAGTCCCACTGGCCGTGCAGCACGTTGTGCCCGATCTCCATGTTCTCCAGCACCTTGCACAGCGCGATGGCGCCGGTGCCGAGCGTCCAGCCGAGCTTGCTCTTGCTGAAGGCCAGCGCGATGCGGCCACCGGCGTCCAGGCCGCGGGCGATCCGGATCACCCGGCGGATGTATGCCGCGTCCGAAGCGCCACGCTGGGCGATCACCTCGTCGCGGATCGCGTCCAGCTCGACTCCGAGCTGGTGCACCTGCTCGTCGGTCAGGTGCGCGGCATCGTCCGGCCTGACCAGGGGTGCGCCGGTGGTCGGCAGGACGCCGGTGCGCTTCTTGACCGCGGTGGGGGTCGCGGTGGTCTCGTTGGTCAGTTCAGGAGTGAGCGTCACGATCTTGGGGTCCTTGATCAGATGTCGAGGTGGCAGGTCCCGGCGGCAGCCGAGATGCAGGTCTGGATGAGGTCGCCTTCGGTGTCGTTGATCTCGCCGGTGCGCAGGTCACGCACGCGGCCGGACAGGAGCGGGGTCAGGCAGGTGCGGCAGATGCCCATGCGGCAACCACTGGGCATCAGCACGCCGGCCTCCTCGCCGACCTCGAGCAAAGGGGTGCTCGCATCGGCCTGGACCTCGCGGTCGGACTTCTCGAAGATCACCGTGCCACCGTCGCCGCTGACGTCGGTGAGCTTCGCGGTCTCGAAGCGTTCAACGGTCAAGGTCTCCGGAAGGTTCGCGTCCCGCCACAGTCGTTCGGCGTCGTCGAGCATCGCGGCCGGTCCGCAGACGTAGGTCTTGCGGCTGCGCCAGTCGGGGCACAGGGCGTCGAGGTCGGCGACGGATCCGAGGTCGATCCGTCCCTCGGCGCTGGTGTAGCGGTGCACGACGTGAAAGCCGGGGTGCCGCTCGGCCAGCTCGGCGAGTTCGTCACCGAACAGGGCGGATTCGGCGTCCCGTGCGGAGTGGATCAGCACCACGTCGGCGTCCGAACGCTTGGGCAGCAAGGTGCGGATCATCGACATCACCGGGGTGATGCCGCTGCCGCCGGTGAGCATCAACAGCGGACGCGGACCGGTCGGCAGCAGGAACTCGCCCTGCGGCGGTGCCAGGAAGAAGATGTCACCGACACGGGTCTCGTGCGCCAGGTGCGCCGACACCTTGCCGCACGCGGTGACGGTGATCTCCGGGTCGCCACCCGCCGGCGCGGACAGCGAATAGGACCGCCACTGCCGGACACCGTCGATCTCCACGCCGATGCGGGCCCATTGGCCGGCGTCGTGCGGTGACCAGCCATCACCGGGCCGGAAGGCGATCGTCGTGGAGTGCGCGGTCTCGGGCCGGACCGCGGTGACCACGCCGCGCAGCTGGCGGGCGGAGGACAGTGGATTGATCAACGCGAGGAAGTCGTGCGGCGGCGCAGGATGCGTGAACACGGAGGCAGCGCGCATCGCGACCGACTTCAAACCCATGCCTTCCACTGTAATTGGCTCGCCGCGCTGATTCATCCGCCTCCGGCCTACAATGGGCAGCGTCGATTTATCGCGGCACCACAAAAATCGTCCGGAGGGGCCGGTATGACGAGCGCGGCACGTCCAGCTGGGAGTGCGCTGATCGGCGCCGAGATGCCGTGGGCGGCGCTGCCGCGCGATGTCAGCGAGTTGCTGAAGGGGTCCCTGCCGGATCTGGTGGAGGAGATCGTCTCGCGCATCCCGCAGGAGGTGCCCGAATACTCCCGTCCGCTGGAGGGCGATTTCGGCACCGCGGTCCGCCAGGGCGTGGAGATCGCGCTGGGCAGATTGTTCATCGACCTGCCCGGGCGTGACGAGCCCGCGTTGATGCCCGCCACCCGCTCGGTCTACCGGCAGATCGGGGTGGGGGAGGCGCGCACCGGGCGTTCGCTGGAGGCGCTGCTGTCGGCATACCGGCTGGGCGCGCGCGTGACGTTCCGCGCGGTGTCCGCGATCGCCGACCGGGTCGGTCTGGAGCCGCGGCTGATGCTGCCACTGGGCGAATCGATCTTCGTCTACATCGACGAGATCTCCGCCGCCAGCATCGAGGGGTTCACCGAGGAGCAGTCGCGCCAGCTCGGTGAGCGCGACCGGCGCCGCGAGTCGCTGCTGCGCCGGCTGCTCGCCGGCAAGCTGCCCGAGGTCGAGGCGCGGCGGCTGGCCGGTCGGGCCGGCTGGACCATCCCGGCCCGGCTGGTCGCGCTGATCGTGCCCAGCGAGCACGGGGAGGGGCTGCGGGCCGCGCTGGGCGACGACGCGCTGATCAGCGGCCGCACCGGCGAGGTCGTCATCCTCCTGCGGGCACCGGAGACGGCTGCCGACCGAGAGGCGCTGACCGCGATGCTGCGCGGCCGCCCGGCGTGGGTGGGCCCGGCGCGCACCTGGGAGCGCGCCGAGGAGTCCTACCGGGCGGCGACCGTGGCCGCGACCATCCCCGCGCTGGCACAGGACGATGCGGGCGTGCGCTGGGTGGACGACCACCTGACGGCCATCGCCCTGCAGGCCGATCCACTGGTGATGGCCGACCTCGCCGCGCGATGCCTGGAGCCGATGGCACAGTTGCGGCCCGGGCAGCGCGAACGCCTGGCCGAGACACTGCTCGTCTGGCTCAAGCATCGCGGCGAGCGCGGCCGGATCGCCGAGGAACTGCACGTGCATCCACAGACGGTCGGCTACCGGCTCAGCCAGTTGCGCGACGTCTTCGCCGACGACCTGGACGACCCCGACCGGCGGTTCGAGCTGGAGTTGGTGCTGCGCGCCGGTCATCGCCCCGAGGAGCGATGACCCCGCGTGCCACGAGTGACATGGCGGTGACCGGACCAACCTCCCGTCTCGTAAGTTGGCCACCGTGACGACTGCGAAGCGACCGGGCCACCCCGATGAGCGATATGTCGACCTCGACGGGGTGCGGGTCCACTACGTGACCGAGCACGGCCCGGCGGACGGGCCCCGCTTCGTCCTCGTCCACGGTCTCGGCGGCTCCTGGGCCAACTGGGCCGACGTGATGCCGCTGCTGGCGCAGCGCGGCCGGGTGGTGGCGCTCGACCTGGGCGGGCACGGGCTGACCCAGGCGACGCCGGCGCAGTCGACGGTGCCGGCCAACCTGACGCTGCTGCAACGCTTCGTGCACAGCACCAGTCCCGATCGCCCGGTCGTGGTGATCGGCAACTCGATGGGCGGGTTGCTCGCCGCACAACTGGCGGCGCTGGACACGCGCGCGGTCGCCGGTGCGGTGCTGATCGATCCCGCCATACCGCCGACACCTTCGGCTCGACCACACCCGATGGTCGTGGCCGGGTTCGGCATCAGCTCGCTGCCGTTCGTCGGGCCCCGGGTGCTGGCCGGGCAGAGCAAACGCGTCGCGTTGGAGGAGCAGGTGGACTTCACCATGCGGTTGGTCACCAGCAACTTCGACCGGATCAGCCCCGAGCTGCGCCGGCTGCACCTCGACGACACTCTCGAGCGTCGGCAGACCATCCAGAACGCCGACGCCCAATACCTCGCGGCGACCAAATCCGTGCTGTGGCAACTGTTCCGGCGCGGCCGGTTCACCCGGACCATGTACCGGATCCTGCAGCCGGTGCTGCTCCTGCACGGCGCCCAGGACCGGCTGGTGCACGTCAAGACCGCACGGGCACTGGCCGCCGCGCACCCGCAGTGGACGTATGTCGAGGGCGCCGACAAGGGCCACACGCCCATGCTGGACTACCCCGAGTGGGTGGCCGAGGAGGTGCTCGACTGGGTCGACGCGCACCCGACGACGGGCCTGCATGGAGCCGTGTCCGCCGGGGCGTGACGGGTGTCACGCGATTTGGCGAGTCGACGGCGCCCCGGGCATTCTGGACGAATGAGCACTACGCACGTCCATGCCCGCCGGCTGAGTGTGGTCGCCGCGGTCGCCTGCGGTGTCGTCGCGCTGAGCGCCTGCTCCGGCGGCAGCTCCACCGGCGCTTCGTCCTCGGCCCCAACCGCCGCGACCACGTCGTCGTCGGCGGCAGCGAGCACGACTAGCTCCCCCTCGGCGAGCCGTTCGGTCCTGAGCAGCCCGAGCTCCTCGGCCAGTGGATCGGCCTCCGGCAAGACCTCCGCGTCCAGCAGCGCCAGCGCGAGCAAGAGCACCAAGCCGACCGTCAAGGCCGATCCGGTCGGCGCGTGCAAGACCGCCAACAGCAAGAGCAACGCCGCGATCAGCCAGTGGAACACCGCGGTCGATTCGCAGTCCAAGAGCAAGCTGGACGCTGCGGCGCGCAATTTCAAGTCGACCGCGACGGCGCTGCGCAAGCTCGAGGGCAAGGCGCGGCAGAAGGGTTTCACCTCGCGCGTCAAGGCGGTCGCGGGTGACCTGGAGACGATGGCGAGCAACCGCTTCGCCGGCAAGACGGTCGACCCGTCGACCTACAACACCGACTCCGAGAGCCTGCGGTCCTACTGCCAGAAGGTGCTCACCACCCAGTAGTCACTCGTCGCTCGTGGTGTCAGCTGCCGCCTTCTCGGCTGCCGACACCGCTTCTTCGGCGTCCGTGCGGGCGGCGGTCGCCGCTTCCGCGCGAGATCGGGCGCTCTGCGCGGTGCGACGCGCCGCCGCGAGCGCGCGGTCCGCAAGATCGGCCGACTCCAGCGCCGCTCGTTCCGCGCGCCGCGCCGCTGCCAGGGCGTCCCCAGCCTCGGAGAGGGCGTGCTGCGCGGCCCGGCGCTCGCGCTCGGCCGCCTCCGCCGCGGCAGCAGTGTCGTCGGTGTCCGTTGCTTCGGTGTCCGTTGCCTCGGTGTCCGCGGTGTCGGTTGACTGCGCTGCCGCCGGCTTGCGCAGTGGCGTGGCGACCGCGTCGCGCAGATCCATCTCCCCGAATCCGCTGTATCGCAGACCGGTCACCAAGCGGCCACTGGACACTGCGTGGGCCGCGTCCGCGTCGGCGACAGCGGCGGTGAACGTGTCGGACAACTGCTCCCGCACTGCCGTCGACACCGGCTCGTCCGCCGCGTCGGCGATCTGCTTCACCAACCGCGTGATCAGCGAATTGCGTTCGCCGCTCAGCGATTTCATCGCCTTGGCATCGAGCGCCGACTGCGCCTCGCGCAGCTTTTCGCCCAGATCGAGCAACTCCTCCAGGCTCTCGCCGTCGTCGCGGTGCAGCCGATTGACGAGCTCGGCCGCGGTCGTCGGCCGGCGCAGTGCCTTGATCCGCTTCGCCAATTCCTTGTCCCCTGCGGTACGTGCGCTCTTGGTGGCGGCGTCGCGTCGGGCGATGAACTCCTCGGCGGGGCCGCCATACAGCTGCTCGACGGTGGTGTCGAAGTCGTCCGCGGCCATGCGACCAGTCAACAGCACGCGGAGGGCCCGGGGCGCGGGTCGTCGCCGCCGGCCGGTGATACCGGCTAGTAGGTTGAGGGTTCGCGACTTCGAAAGGTGCACCATGGACGCTGACGTCATCATCGTCGGAGCAGGTCTGGCCGGCCTCGTCGCGGCGGGCGAACTGATCACGGCCGGCAAGAAGGTCGTCGTCGTCGACCAGGAGAACGCCGCGAACCTGGGCGGGCAGGCGTGGTGGTCCTTCGGAGGCCTGTTCTTCGTCGACTCCCCGGAGCAGCGCCGGATGGGCATCAAGGACTCGGCCGAGCTCGCCTGGCAGGACTGGCAGGGCAGTGCCGCCTTCGATCGGCTGGACGACGAGGACAGCTGGGCGAGCACGTGGGCGCGGGCGTATGTCGAGTTCGCGGCCGGCGAGAAGCGGTCCTGGCTCAAGGAGCGCGGGATGAGCTGGCTGGCGATCGTCGGCTGGGCCGAACGGGGGGACGGGCGCGCCGACGGACACGGCAACTCGGTGCCGCGGTTCCACATCACCTGGGGCACCGGGACGGGAGTGGTGCAGCCCTTCGTCGCCGCGGCCCTCGCCGCGGCCGAGACCGGTCAGGTGCGCTTCCTGCATCGTCACCGGGTCGACGAACTGGTCCGCGCCGGCTCCGCGATCACCGGGGTACGTGGCCGGATCCTCGCAGACGACAACGCCGCTCGCGGTGAGCAGTCGTCCCGCGATGAGGTCGGTGACTTCGAGCTGACCGCCCAGGCGGTGATCGTCAGCAGCGGCGGGATCGGCGGCAACCACGAGATGGTGCGCAACTGGTGGCCGCAGCGGCTGGGCACTGCCCCGCGGGAGATGATCACCGGCGTGCCCGCGTATGTCGACGGCCGGATGATCGACATCGCGGAGCGGGCCGGCGCACGCACGGTGAACCGGGATCGGATGTGGCACTACGTCGAGGGCATCCGCAACTGGGCTCCGGTGTGGCCGCAGCACGCGATCCGCATCCTGCCCGGGCCCTCGCCGATGTGGTTCGACGCGTTGGGGCGGCGACTGCCGCACCCGTACCTGCCCGGTTTCGACACGCTGGGTACCCTGCGCTACCTGCGGACCCGGCCCGAGCTGGCGCCATACGATCACTCGTGGTTCGTGGTGACGCAGAAGATCATCGAGAAGGAGTTCGCGCTGTCCGGCTCCGAGCAGAACCCCGACCTTACGAACAAGGACCTCAAGTTGCTCGCGTCCCGAGTGCGCAAGGGTGCACCCGGACCGGTCGAGGCGTTCAAGCGCAACGGCACGGATTTCGTTGTGGCGGAAGACATCTCGACGCTCGTCGATCGGATGAACGCGTTGACCGCGGAACCGTTGCTGGATGCGGCGCAGGTGGAGCGGCAGATCGTCGAACGCGACCGTGAAGTGGCCAACCCGTTCAGCAAGGACGCACAGCTGACCGCCATACAGGGTGCTCGGCGCTATCGGGGCGACCGGTTGATCCGGGTGGCCAAGCCGCATCGCATCCTGGACCCGGCCGCCGGGCCGTTGATCGCGGTCAAGTTACACGTGCTGACGCGAAAATCGTTGGGCGGCTTGCAAACGGACCTGCAGTCGCGCGTACTGGGACCGACCGGTGAACCGATCGAGGGTCTCTTCGCGGCCGGCGAGGCCGCCGGTTTCGGCGGCGGGGGCGTGCATGGCTACAACTCGCTGGAGGGCACCTTCCTCGGCGGATGCATCTTCTCCGGCCGTTCGGCGGGCCGGGCCGCCGCGGCGCAGGTCGGCTGATGGCCTCGGAGGAGGTGGGACCGCTGCGGCGCCTCGGCCTGCGGATCTTCCGGATGACGCCGACGCAGCTGACGTGGCCGTTCGTGCGCCTGGGCTCGCCCACGTTCACGGTCGGTGCCGTCGCGCTCATCGAGTACGACGGCCGGCTGCTCGCGCTGCGGCAGAGCCATCGGCGTGGGGTCAGCCTTCCCGGAGGGCTGGTCGAGAAGGATGAGCACCCGGCCGAGAGCGTGGCGCGAGAAGTCATGGAGGAGACCGGCATCCGGATCGACCCCGGTGACATTGTCGCCACCACCTTCGAGACCCGGGTGCGTCACATCGACGTGCTCTTCCGGGTCGTGTGCGATCGCGAACCCGCGGTCGAGGTCGGCAGCGAGGCGACATCATACGAATGGCTGCCGTTGGATGACTGGACCGACATCGACCGGGCCACCGAGCGCGTGCTGCACGCCGTGCGGGCAGTGCGGCACGACCCGCGGCCGGGTGTGGTCCTGGACTGATCCGGCCGAGCATCCGCCCGATGACCGAACGGTGCCCGGCCGTCCCCTCACTCGCCCGCTCTCGGATCCGCCTCCGCCGCCGCGCGATTCGCCACCCGGACGATCCACCACGCGCCCGCCAGCATCACGCCGTACCCGACGCGGCCCAGGCCGCGTCGGAGGCCGTCGTGCGGCCGGTGCGGATGCCGGCCAGCCCGTTGCGCGGCACGGTGCCACGCGCCGCCGCACGGGTGGTGACGTAGAGGACGGAACTGCAGATCACCAGGCCGACACCGCCCAGGAGCCCCATCACCATGCCGCCAGGCTAACGTTCCGGCTACGGGCCTTCGATCCACTCAGCCGAGGAGTGACGGAACGTTGTCCGGGTCCATCGCCCGCAGGGCGGCATACCCGATGCCCGTCGTTCCGACCATCAGGCTCTTGGTGAAAGCACCCCGGGAGGGTGCATCCGAGCGCACCATCGCCGATGATCGGACCACTGCATCGGTGAGCACACGGCGAGAGCGATCGGCGGCGTTGCCAGTGAGCTGTGCGCACCGGAGCAGGATGTCCGCGGTTCCGAGGTCGCCGTGGCAGTAGCTGAAGCTGCGGCCCAGGCACTCCTGTTCAGTGAGGTCGCGCAACCGCTGCACTGTCTCGCCGGTTATCGGGTAATGGCCGGCACCGGCACGAAACAGCTCGCAGCCCAGCAGAATTCCGGGTGAGCCGTGACACCAGCCGTATGCACGCCCCGTCTTGTTGCGGGACGTGTGGAACGCCCGTTCGTCGAGCGCATAGAATGAGCGAAGTTCGTCGCCGAGCCGAGTGGCGAGTTCCTGTCCGTGCTCCAGGCCCGTCCACGGGCCGAGCTGAGCGAGTAAGCCGACGACCCCGTGCGCGAACCCGGAATGTTGTATGACGGCAAGGTCGCCGCCGCGGGTGCTGGCGGCGAGCGAGGCGATCGTATGGCGGGCGATGCCGCGCAGCAATGGCTCGTCCTCGGGACACAGTGACGCGAGGTCGCGGCAGGCACCGAGCAGGCCGGCGGCTCCGGACAACACGTCGCCGGTGTCGGCGCCGAGGTTCGTTCGTCCGGCCAGCTGCTGGAGCGCGACAACCTGCATCCACCGGCGGTCCGGCGTCAAGTGGGCATACTCGACCAGCGTCTTCACGATGCCGGAGACTCCCACGTGGTCGCCGGTCGGAAAGTCCTCCAGCATCTGCGGCGTGCTCTCCAGTTGCCGGGCGAACGGCTCCAGGACGTCGCCGGCCGCCTCCAGGTATGCACTGCGGTCGAGCACCGTCCCGGCCCACATCAGAAAGCGGGCGACGCCGACGAAGCCGCCATACAGGTTGTGATCCATGGCGCCTGGCGACCACAGGGCTTTCCCGTCGCCTCCGACCCGCACGTCGACCCAGTTCGCCACGTCGCGCGGTCCGTGGCCGTGGATCATGTGTGCCACCAAGTCGTTCGCGACGGAGGACGAGATCTCACGCAACTGCTGTCCGTGGCTTGCGCCGGACGCGTGCACGGCTGCAATGGCGGGGGAGGCGTAAGGCTCTCCGCACTTCTCGGCGAACGCCGACCGGCCGAGGGACGCCTGTTGGCGGATGTCATCGGCGCTCAGAGCTCGGATCCGAGCGATTGACGCGTGCAGCGGAGCGACGCCCGCTGCCGCACTCACCGCACGTCCGCGGGAGTCGAAGATCTCGCCGGAGTCGAGGTCCAGCGAAAAGTAGGGGACGTCGTCATTCAGCACGTCGAATATCTCGGAGGTGAGGATCTCCACCGAATCCGACTGGTCGACCAGGCCGAGCCGCTGCATCGCCCGTGCCGCTTCATCGGCGTCGGCGGCGAGGGAGGGATGCGTCAGCATCCGCATCACCCGGCCATAGCCGCCGGTGGGGGCCATCAACTGCCGCGCTCGAGCCCCGGCGAAGCGCGAGCGGACGTGTTCCAGCACCTCCTCGCGCGACTTCAGGACACTGTCCAACGCGGACTCGATGCCGTCCGTGACGGCACGCATGGCCGACCACGGGTCGAGTGACATGTTCGCCAATCCGTAGGTGTCGTCGGCGTCGGTCAAGGGCAGTTGTTCGAGACGTACTTCCATGTCGTCACGACCGGCGTTCTTCACGACCAGCGAGTTGACCGGCGACAGCGCCTGCCCGTCGAAGCCCATGGCGCCGATGTCGACCGCTTCGTCGCCGATGCGCATGACCGTCGGCAGAAGCATGGTCCCGAGCACCGATTCGTCGAGCAGACGCCAGATCGCGTCAGTGGCGGACGCGACCGAGCTGTCCGGGGTCGATCGGAACAGGCATTCCAGGTCGATCAACGCCGGGCCGCCACGGCGTGCGATGACGTTTTCGAAGTGCAGGTCGTGACCACCCAGGAGGTACAGCACGGCGGCGTGAGCGCCCAGCGCACGGCAGTATGCCGTCTCCTGCTCGGGCGACGAGGGGGGATCGGGTTCCAGGAACTGCATGATCATTCCGGTGCCGGCCGGAAGGACCCAGGGCGCCATCAGCCGGCAACCGGCGGCCTGCATGATCGGCTTCGCCACGGCCGCATACCCGAGGTCCAGCTGCGGACTGCGAGGCTTGTAGACCAGACGCGCAGCGGAGTCGAACGTGATGATGCACACGCTTCGTGACCCGCAGTGGGTATCACCGAGACCCGTCTCGATCCGGTCGATGCAGGTGGACACAGCAGGTTCGAGAGATGTCACCTGCGGCAACGCGCCGGCGATCGCGCGGACGACGTCGGCGAGGTAGCCGGCGACCCTGTCCAGCTTGGCAGCCGAGCGAGCGGCCATGAACTCATGGTCGCGCAACACCTGCTGAGCGTTCTGCACGGCGAGCACGGTCGAGAAGTGCTGGAAACGCTCCTCCGGCGAGGTGCCGGGCAACTCCCCGCGCTGCGCGAGTGCCCGCATGCGGGACACGAGGGTGCGAGCCCACATGCGATCGGTCACTTCGTAGAGGGTGCGCTGTAGTTCAGCGCAGCAACGTTCGGTCAACGACAGCCCGCAATCGACGGCCGTGCGCTCGACCTTCGACACGGCGTGCGCGATCGTGCCGCCGAATGCGGACTCCAGGAACTGCGGGAAGTACAGACCGGTGTCGGTGCCGACCGGCCGCCGACCAGCCTGGGCGGTGACGTCCCGTCGCAAGTCACCGGGAATACATTCTGCGACGCAGATGCCACGCAGTCGGGCCTGCAGTTCCTCGCCGTACTCCGCCGGTAGGAAGTAGGTGCCTGGCACGAACGGGCCCGTGCTGCGACTGGCGGATGCTCGGCCATGGCCGGTCCGCGGGTCAGACTGCGTACTGCTCATCGTGGAAGCCTCCGGACTGCGCTGCGAACATCTCCCGGTAGATGCCGGGCCGTGCGATCAGTTCGTGGTGCTGGCCGTGCAGCCTGACGACACCGTCCTCCAGCACGTAGATCCGGTCCGCCCGGACCACCGAAGCGAGGCGGTGTGCGACCACAACCATCGTGCACTTGAGTTCGTGGAGATTGGCCACGATCTTGGACTCGGTCGCCGAGTCCAAGGAGCTGGTTGCCTCGTCGAGGACCAGGATCTCTGGGCGGCGCACCAAGGCCCGTGCGATGCCGATCCGCTGTCGCTGGCCACCGGAGACGTTGCTGCCCATATTGGTGAGAAGGGTTTCGTAACCCATCGGCAGTTTCTCGATGTCATCGTGAATGCAGGCGTGCTTGGCCGCCTCGACGATCTGCGCTCGCGACACGTCGGCGCCGAAGCCGATGTTGTCCGCGATGCTGGCGGTCTCGAGCAGCACCTCTTGTGGAACGAACCCGATCAGGCTCGCTCGCGTGTGCGGAGCCAGTTCGGTGACGGGTACCCCGCCGACCGAGATCTCGCCCTCGTCGAGGCTGTAGACACCCAGCAGCAGCTTGGCGAGGGTGCTCTTTCCCGATCCCGTCGGCCCGACGATCGCCACCGTCTGATGCCGCGGGACATCCAGGTCTATGCCACGTAAGGTGGCCGGCGCCGTCCTGGTGTATCGAAAGGTCGCTCGACGCACGGCGATCTCCGCTCGTGGCCGTCGCGTCACAGTTCCTCGCTCCTCGACCGGCGACTCGACGATGTCCCGGATCCGTCGTGCGAGGGATCGGCAGGTCATGTATTGCGTGACCGAGGAATAGATGGCCGTGGCCGACGAGAACAGCGCGATCGCCACCCCCTGGCCGGCGATGGCATCGCCGATGCTGATGTCGCCGCGCTTCCAGAGCCACAACCCGCCCAGCAGCACGGTCAACGGCCCGGCAAGCTGCAGCATGCCGATGAATGCATTGGCGGCGCCCTGCATCCGTGTTCGCTTCCGCAGGTAACTCAGTGCGCCGTTGTTCTCGGTGCGCCAGCGGTCATAGACGTAGCCTTCGCCGCCGGCGGCCTTCAGAGCCAGAATCGACTGAACGGCCTCCACCTGAAGCGTCTGTGCCTTGCCGGTCTGCAGGATCTCGTTCTGGATGACGTTGTAGATGGGACCACGACTGCCGAACAGCACACCGAACGCGATGCCGACCAGCACACAGGACAGCAGTCCGAGCTGGACATTGGTGTAGAACATGTAGCCCAGGTAAGCGGCTAAGCCGCCTGCCTGGAACACGCCATTCCACAATTGACCGGCCAACATGTCGCGAATGGCCGCGACGCCGGACAACCGGTAGGCCAGCTCGCCGGGCTGACGGGTGTCGAAATACTTGAAGGGCAGCCGCAGCATGTGCGCCATGATGCGTTCGCTCGACTCGGCACCGATCCGGGTCGAAACGCGGGCAACGAGTTCCGACCGCAGCATGCCGATCAGGATCAGTCCCGCCCCACCGGCGAGCAGCAGCGGTATCCACGACTTGAGCACCGATCCCGCTGCATTTCCGACCGCTTGATCGACCAGTCGTTTGGTCGCATAGGGCAGCGCCAGATCGACCGCGTATATCGCCAGCGAGATCAGCACGACCTGCAACAGCAGGCCGCGGGAGTGTTTGACCGCGTCGACGAACGGCCGCTCCGTCTCATGTCGCGGCTCGCCGGCCCGGCCGCGACGATCGGGCGAGACTGTTTCGGCCGACCCGGGAAGGATCTCCATCGCGACGCCGCTGAACGATTCCTCGAACCTTTCGAGATCGACGGACCTGCGCCCGACAGCGGGGTCGACGATCCGTGCCCGCCGCCTGCCGATCTTTTCGACGACGACGAAATGGCTGTTCTCCCAGTGCGCGATCACCTGGCCGCCCACTTTGCGCAGGCCTTCGGTGTTGGCCTTGTACAGCTTGGTGCTCAGCCCGCGAGCCTCCAGCAAAGAACGCAGCTGCCCGATCGAGGCGCCGTCGCGGCCGAGGTCGAGTTCCGCGCGTAGAAAGACCGTGCTGTCGCGACAACCGCGAGAGTGCAGAACCATGGCTGCACAGCACAGGCCACACTCCGTGGGCGTGAGTTGCAGCTCCGGCCGAAGACGTCCCATTGGTGGACCAACTCTTTCTGTATGCCGAATTGTCATGCGACGTCAACCGGTGGAGTGGATTCCACGACCGTTCCCGGCCGTAGAATCCACCCACTCGGATATTCAGGATCCCTGCCGGGATCCAGCGGAATTACCGGTTGCCGAATTCAGCAGCTCTTCTGGCATTCGACGGTGAGAGTACACAGGCGACCCTTGTCGCCCCCGAGGTAACTGACACCGCACGCGAGCGGGGAGATGATCGTCTCCACCCAGCCGGCTCCGGTCGCGGCGCCCTGGTCCTCGACCTCTTCGAGGATGCTGACGACCGGGTCATTTCCGTGCTTCATGTTTCTTCCTCTCACATTGATTTTGCGGTCATCCAGGCCCTGTGCCCGAACCGTCATGACGGTGGAGTTCTCCGCTGGAACCCGAAACGAATGCCCCATGTGCCGGAGGCCGAATGCGCGATTGAGTTCCCAGATGGCGCCCCGCCTGACACCTCGCATGCTAGGCATATCGCGCCACGATATTCTGCAAATCCCACGTAAGTAGTTGTTAAGGACCTCGTCAAGCGGTCTTAAACTTCCTAGAACATCGTAAATATTTGTCGCAATGGTTGCGATGACTGAGATGTTGTGCCAATGCTTAATTGGCCCACAGGGGGTCGCGTTTTGTCGCAATCAATCAAGTATATGGAGAGGATTTGTCATGCCCAGAATTGGCAAAGACGCCAGCACCGGCTACGTGTCCGAGGAGGAGCTGCTGGAGTTGTTCGCGCCATCCGAGGACGTCACGGGTGCCGGTGCGGTGCAGCCGATGAGCACCGCCATCGCTTGTGCGATCTCGGCCACCGTGGCGTCGGCGACCGCCATCAGCGCGGCGTGGGGTGATGGCTGCCCTTCGACCGCCTGCACCAGCCGCTGCTGAACCCACCATGTCTGGTGCCCGGGTTCACCCGGGCACCAGACGTTCCGTCCTCCGCCGTCGCCCAGGAGCTGGCCCATCCCATGAAGCAACTCTCCTTTGCCTATCTCGACGCCGTCATCGACGAGAGTCTCGAGCGTCGCGCCGGGCTCTTCTCGGGTCTGTACGCGGAGTCGCTGCGTGAGTACTCCCGCGGAATCCGCCAGTGCGAGGACGACCTCGATGCACCGGGGCGGGCCGTCATCGACTGGCGCTCCATCGCGAAGCAGCTGGTTGACGCGGTCCTGGAGAACCTGCACCGTATCGGTGTGCGCACGGCGATCTCGATGTTCCGCGCGCAGCGAGAAGAGCCCGGCGGCCTCTCGTACCAGGGCTTTCACGCCTGGCTGTCGACCGACTCCGGCCGAGCCGAGGTGCTCGCGCACTACCCCGAACTGGGCAGGCTGCTCCGCCTGGTCGTCGAACGCCACCTGAGAGCCGATCGCGAAGTGCTGACAGCGCTTGTGGCGGACGCGTCAGTGCTGCGCCGCGATCTCGCCGCCGGGACCCGCGTCATACATCTCTCACCAGGGCAAGGCGATTCTCATCGTGGCGGCCGAGGAGTCTGTGTGCTGCGGTGGGACACCGACATACGGACTGTCTTCAAGGCGCAGGAGAGCAGCCTCTACGGTCCGCTGTCCAGCGTCCTCGATGCAGTGGACGGGGACAGAACGCTGTTCGGTCCTGTCTGTCCGAAGTCGATAGTGCGCTCGCAGTACCTGTGGCAGGAATTCGTTCAGCACTCCGACGTGTGCGCACAGGCCGATGAGCCGGCAGCGGGCGCGGCAGAATATTTTCGCCGATTCGGGCGGGTTTCGGCGTTGCTGACCATTTTCGGCGCGAACGACCTGCACCACGAAAACGTCATCGCCACGGCGGACGGTCCGATCGTGGTCGACCTGGAGACCCTGGTGTCCCTGCCGGACCGGGCTCCCAGTGAGCGGTATGCCGAGATGGCACGAGATGTGGAGTTGTCGCCGCTGCACACCCTGCTGTATCCCGTGCGCACGATCGGCGGTGCGCTCGATATGGACCTGTCGGCGTTGGGCAACATCGGCAACGAACCGTCTGAACGACTGCGCTCGTTCGTGATCGTCGATGCGGGCACGGACGACATCAGATTCGACACCACCGCGGCCGAGGTGGCGCCGGACGGGGCGAACCTCGCGACGCTCGCCGGCACGGCGCTCGATCCTCGTGACTGGGTGGACCACATCACCGCTGGTTATGCCGAGGGCCGGGAACGGCTGTGCGCGCACCGCGACCGCCTGGAGGACATTGCGACGACCTCGGTGTGGTCCGTCCGACAGATTCTGCGCCCGACCTTCATCTACTGGAGATTCCTGGAGGCATCGACCCATCCGGCATACCTGGGTTCAGCGGAAGACCGCCGCACGTTGTTCCGGAAGATGCCGGCCCAACACCGCGGACTTGATCCGTCGTGTGGTGACGTGGTGTGCGGTGCCGAGGTCGACGCGCTGATGGAACTGGACATCCCGTTCTTCGAAATCGATGCCGACAGCCGCGACCTGCGGGTGAACGGCACGGACCAGCACATCGAGGACGCGGTGCCGATGACCGCGCGCATCGCACTTGCCGAACGCATCGCGGCATCCTTCGAGCGGCCATTGAGCCGCGATTTGAGTTACATCCGCTTCTCACTCTCTGCCTCGGCCGACGATCTGTGGGAGCCGGGAGTACGGCGAAACCGGCGCAAAATGATCGACGGCTCGCTTCCTCCACTGTCGGACACCAAGGAGTGGCACGGCATACTCGCCGATCTGGTGGTCGGGCAGGGCGCGAAGGCGACCTGGATGTTGCCACGATTGCACCGCGGCGGTCAGCGTCTCGACGTGGCGAATTCACTTCTGTACGAAGGCGGCGGGCTGCTGGTGTATCTCGCCCAGGCGACGCAGCAGGGATGCGACGGCGCGGCCGAGATCGACATTGCCTCGATCTACCAGAACGCCGCCGATGCGCCCTTGGCGGCCGATCCCTACCCGGCGGCAGCATCACCCTTCAACGGATTGCTGTCGGGGCGCATCGTCGGCCTCGAGATGGCCCGACGCGGGATTGAGATCACCGACCTGCCGGTCGCGACACTGCCGGACGACGGGCTCTTCGACGCGACGACCCTTACCGCGGATTCCTTCGACTACATCAACGGACTCTCGGGCTACCTGACCTATCTGGCAACGTATGCCGATCCCGATGGGCCCCGCGTTCCGGCGGTCACGCGAGAGGACCTTCTGACGCGTCTCGTCGATGTTGATGGTGACGCGTCGACACATCGCGGCCCGCTCGGCTTGGCCCACGGGCGCCTCGGGCGCATCGCCGCCCTGGCCGTGTCGGCCGCAACCACGGACGTGGCCGGCACTGGCGTGCGCGCGCACCTGGAAGAATTCGCCGAGCACTATCTTCGCCACCGATGGCGGGACGCTTCACTCGCCGACGTCGACTCGAGTGCGGGCTGGTGCAAGGGATACTCGGGCGTGGTCTGCGCCCTCGCGCAAACCCTCGGTGTGATCGGATATTCCAGCGCAGAGATCAGGCGCGAACTCGATGCCGAGATATCCGCCGTCATCAATGCGCCGATCTCCACGGATATCAGCCTCTGCCATGGCGTGGCCGGCAGGATCGCCGTGTTGTGTGCGTTGTCGGTGCGGCTTGCTGATCCGGCGTTGCGCGATGCGGCGATTGCTTTACGGGATGACTTTCTCGATCGTTACGACGATGGCGGCTGGGACAGCGGAATAGGTGCGGCACCTGATATGCCGGGTTTCATGCTCGGCCTGTCGGGTTGGCATTACGCCCGACTGCTAACATCGGATCCTTCAATATCGCTGCCACCCGTGTTCAGTGTTGCTCTCGGCGACAGGAACTCGATCCCGTGGCACCACCAACCCAGCATTCAATCGAATGGAGCGAATGGCGTATGTTGAAACCGGCCAGCATATGGGAACGCGTGATCTGGGTTGCCTTACCCATCATTGTTGTCGGCGCAATCGTCGCAATCATCGTTCAGGGAAACGGTGCAGCGGCTTGGGTCCTGCTCATTGCAGCAGCGTTCGCGATCGTCAATCTCATTGAAATGCGCCGCCGAGCCAGGAAGTCGCGCACACAGTCGAATGCGTGACACTCCGGCGGCGCACCCGGCATACAACGGCGGCAACTGATGCGAGTCTCCGTGATGTACCCGATGTTCGTCGCGGATCCGCAACACGTGGTGCCGTTCGCGGAGCTGGTCCAGCGCGGACTCGCCGACCGCCTGTGGGCCGGAACGTCGCTGTATGCCGACAGTTCGCAGCTGATGGCCTACCTGGCCGGCGCCGGTTACCGCATCCCGTGCGGGCTGTCCGTGCAGCTCTCGCCCACGCGGCATCCCTATCAAGCTGCGCTCGAGGCCCGGTCGCTGGCATTGCTCAGCGGATCCCCGGTCGTCGCGGGTTTCGGCGCAGGGCCGCCGAACCTTGCCCGGGAGTTGCGCGACGGCTCGCAGCCATCCGCACGTGAGGTCGGCAGGTACATCGACTCCGTGCGCAGCTATCTGCAGGTCCCGGCCACGGGGCTGGTTCCTTCGATGGAGCATCCGCCTGTGGAGCTGGGCGCCGGAGTGCTCCGTCCGCGGATGGCGGAGGCGGCCGGCCGTTGGGCCGACGTCGCCATCACGCTGCTGACGCCGACGCGCTACATCTCCGAAGTGCTTGCGCCGGCACTTGCCGCGGGCGCCCGGGCCCGCTCGGCGCCACCTCGCATCGCGTCGATAGTGCACGTCGCCGTGGCCCGCGAAGGGCGTGCTCCGGCAGAGCTGGCGTATGCCGGGTTCTTCGGTCACCTGACTCTTCCGCATTACACCGACATGCTCCGCCGCGCCGGTATCGATGCGCACCCCGACGACCCGGTCGCCGGGTCGATGCGCATCAGCGAGGCTCAGTTGAGCGTCTTCGGCAGCCCGGCGGACATTGCGGACGAACTGCGCGAGTACGCCGCCGCGGGCGTGGACGAGGTCGTGCTGAGCACGGCAGGAGTGCTCGCGACCGAAGGACCACGAGCGGCCCTGATCGACGCCCTGGCCGTGCTCCGGGCGGTGCACGACAGCTGACCGTCCGGAGGCGAGGGGTACCGGCCGGCATACCGGCGCGACACCGGTGATCCCGTGCCCTTGTCTCAGATGGCGTAGGGATAGATCCCGAGCATGTAGGCGCCGAACCAGGCGCTGGTGACCGTGGTCGCGACGCCGACCGTCACCTGGGTGGTGCGCGACCGCTGGGCGAGCGCCAGGGCGATCGGGACGAGCAGCACGAAGGCCGGCAACAGGAGCCGGACACGCGAGTTCATCAGCCCGGTCGACAGCAGCACGGTGGCTGCAGCGAGCGTGCCGTAAACGCACACCTGCCACGGCAGGCGGGTGACGAAGGTGAGCACGATCAACACGACCGTCGCCAGGATGACCCAGGCCGTCACGACGTCGCCCGCGGTCTGGCTGGTGGACAACGTGTCGATCAGATAGTGCAGCGTCGCTGCTCCGGCGTCGAAGCGGGTGCCCCAGCCGTCGCTCTGGATCCGGAACCAGGCAGTCGGGGATCCGGCACGCACGCCTACGACGGCCATCCACCCCAGCCACCCCAGCGGCGCAAGCGCTGCGCCGGCCCACGGTCGCCAGCCGTCGCGACGGTGCGCGAATGCGGCGATCAGCAGGACCGCGATCAGCGCGACCGCGGTCGTGCGGGTCAGTCCCGCGCACATGGTGAGCGATCCCGCTGTCAGCCAGCGCTTTTCGAGAATCGCCCACAGCGCCCAGCCGGCGAAGGCGCAGTAGATCGCCTCGGTGTAGGCCATCGTGAGCACGACACTCATCGGGGTCGAGGCGAAGAGCACCGCCATGATCTGCCCGGCCCGGTCACCGCGCGCCTCGTCGGCGGGCCACCGGCGCAGTGCGCACCATCGGCCGATCCGGTATGCCGCCACCGTCGCGGCCGCTCCGGCGACCAGGCTGGTCAGGATGGCCGCGGCATACGTGCTGATGCCCGGAAACGCGTCGACGGCCCGGACGAACATCGGGTAGCCGGGAAAGAAGGCGTAGGCGGTGTCGGCGGTCTGCTCACCGTGAGCGTCGGTGAGGTTCGCTGGCAGGTCGTTGTATCCGTGGTGTGCGAGCGCCAGCATCCATTGCCCGTCCCAGGCCGCGAGCATGTCGTGCAGGGATTTGCCGTTGCGGTTGCCGACATACTGCAGCCACCCGGCGCCGATGGCGCGCACCACGACGAAGACGGCGGCACCGGTCAGCCACGACCGCCCGGCCGGCGTGTGCGCCCACCGCGCACGTGCCGCCGGCGGGGAGCTGCTCAGAGGTACTGCCCCGTTGGCCCCGTCGGTCCATCGGCGGGGCCCGGGTGCGTGCCCTGACCGGGCGGTAGGCCGCGCCGCATCGCCTGCAGCTGGGCTTGGGCCGCCATCTGTTGCGCCACGATCGCGGTCTGTATGCCGTGGAAGAGCCCCTCGAGCCAGCCGACCAGCTGCGCCTGGGCGATCCGCAGTTCCGCGTCGCTCGGCGCGTCGTCGGTGAAGGGCAGCGCGATGCGCTCCAACTCCTCGACCAGCTCCGGCGCCAGGCCTTCCTTCAACTCACCGATGGAGCGGTGATGTATGTCGGCCAGGCGTCGCCTGCCCGCCTCGTCCAACGGCGCGTTGCGGACCTCTTCGAGCAACTGCTTGATCATCGAGCCGATGCGCATGACCTTCGCCGGCTGCTCGACCAGATCCGCGGGGTTCTCCTCCGCGGGCGATGCGGCCTGCTCGTCATCGGCCTCGTCACCACTGGGTGGCGTTGCGACACCCATGCCGTCCTGCGTCACGACGACGATCCGCTGCTGGTCCTCCGGGCTGTCCTGGTTGTGCTCGTCAGGCGTCATACCGTCCATCCTGTCAAATGCGGCCGGTTCGGCTGGTCGTTGCGTGGCTGATCATGCGGTGAGCAGCAGCTTGCCGATGTGCTGCGACTCGGCGAGCGCCCGGTGTGCGTCGGCGGCCCGCTCCAGCGGCATGGTCTCCTGCACGACCGGGCGCACGGCGCCGCTGTCGATCAGCGGCCAGACGTGCTCGCGAACGCTCGCGACCACCCGCGCCTTGTCCGCACGGTCGCGCGCACGCAGACCGGTGGCGATGACCGATCCGCGCTTGGCCAGCAGGGCGGCGATATCGAGCTCGCCCGTGCGGCCGCCCTGCATGCCGATGATGTCCAGGCGGCCGTCCGGCGCCAGCGCCTCGATGTTGCGCGCGAGGTACTTCGCGCCGACCACGTCGAGGATGACGTCGGCGCCGCCCTCGGCCGACATGACCTCGACGAAGTCCTGCTCGCGGTAGTTGATCAGGATGTCCGCGCCCAGTTCAGCGCAGCGCTGCAGCTTCTGCGCCGAGCCCGCGGTGACCGCGACCCGGGAGCCGAACGCCTTGGCCAGCTGGATGGCCATCGTCCCGATGCCGCTGGAGCCGCCGTGCGCGAGCAACAGCTCGCCCGGTTGCAGGCGCGCGGTCATGAACACGTTGGACCACACCGTGCACACGACCTCCGGCAATGCCGCCGCCTCGACCAGGTCGAGGTCGGCGGGAACCGGCAGCAGCTGCCCGACCGGCACCGAGACCTGCTCGGCATACCCGCCGCCGGCCAGGAGGGCGCAGACCCGGTCGCCGACCGACCAGCCGGTGACCGCGGAGCCGATGGCGCTGATCGTGCCGCTGACCTCGAGGCCAGGGATCTCGGACTCACCCTTGGGCGGCGGGTAATGCCCTTGGCGTTGCATGAGGTCCGCTCTGTTCACGCCGGCAGCGGCCACGTCGACGAGCACCTCGTCGTCACTGATGGTGGGGGCCGGTAGGTCGGAGAGGGTCAGCACGGACTCGTCGCCGAAGGTCGGCAGGGTGATCGCACGCATGGCATCGACGGTACGGGGGCGGTCGCCGGCTGATCCCGACGGCACCACTCAGCCCTCGCCCATGCCCTCCACGGGCGCGTCGCCGTCCCCGCCGCCGCGGACCTTCGCGGCGATGCGCTTGCCCACGTCGCCGTCGATGCCGGCCCAGTAGTCCAGCGCCCGATCCAGCACCTCGTCGGTCAGGCCGCCGAGCAACGAGCCGCTGACCTGCTCGACCAGCGCCTCGCGCTGAGCCTCGTCCATCACCTCGCGCAGCAGCGTGCCCGGCTGGCCGAAGTCGTCGTCCTGCGCGTGCAGCCGGTATGCCGCGCGCACCATCTCGGTGTCGGTCTCCCACCCGTCCTCGGCCGGACCGGTGCTGTCGGACCAGGCATGTCCCGTGCTGTTCGGTGCGTAGACCGCGGCGTTGCCCTGCTGGTCGTAGTTCATCTGCCCGTCGAACAGGTAGCTGTCCACCTCGGTGCGCGGCCGGTTGACCGGCAGCTGGTGGAAGTTGGTGCCGATCCGGTTGCGCTGAGCGTCGTGGTAGGCGAACGCCCGGCCCAGCAGCATCTTGTCCGGCGACAGGCCGATGCCCGGCACCAGGTTGCCCGGCGAGAACGCCGCCTGCTCGATCTGCCCGAAGAAGTTGTCCGGGTTGCGGTCCAGCGTGAACCGGCCGACCGGGATCAGCGGATAGTCGGCGTGCGGCCAGACCTTGGTCAGGTCGAACGGGTTGAACCGGTAGTCGGCCGCCTCGGCATACGGCATGACCTGCACCGAGACGCGCCAGCTCGGGTGATCACCGCGTGCGATCGCCTCGAACAGGTCGCGCCGATGGAAATCGGCGTCCGAACCGGCGACGGCGGCGGCCTCGTCGTTGCTGAAGAACTCCATGCCCTGGTCGGTGTGGAAGTGGTACTTCACCCAGAACTTCTCCCCGCCGGCGTTGATCCACATGAACGTGTGCGACCCGTAGCCGTTCATGTTGCGCCAGGTGCGCGGCAGCCCGCGTTGTCCCATCACGTAGGTGACCTGGTGGGCGGATTGCGGGTTGAGGGTCCAGAAGTCCCACTGCATGTTGTTGTCGCGCAGTCCGGAGTCCGGCAGCCGCTTCTGGCTGCGGATGAAATGCGGGAACTTCATCGGGTCGCGCAGGAAGAACACCGGGGTGTTGTTGCCGACGACGTCGTAGTTGCCCTCGGACGTGTAGAACTTCATCGAGAAGCCGCGCACGTCCCGCCAGGTGTCGGGGCTGCCCATCTCACCGGCGACGGTCGAGAACCGGATCAGCATGTCGGTGCGTGCGCCCTGGGCGAAGACGGCGGCCTTGGTGAACGCCGAGACGTCCTCGGTCACCTCCAGCACACCGAAGGCGCCCGCTCCCTTGGCGTGCGGCTGGCGCTCGGGCACCTTCTCCCGGTTGAAGTGCGCCATCTGCTCGAGGAAGTGCACGTCGTGCAGCAGCAGCGGACCGTTGCTGCCCACCGACAGGGTGTCGCGGTCGCTGGGTGAGGGAGCGCCCCATCCGGTCGTCGATCCGGTGCTTGGACGGTCAGTCATCTAATTTCTCCGATCGGGTGTCGTGCCTCGTCGCGCCCGGCGACCGCGGCGTCGCGATCGCCGGGCACGTGGGGCCCATACCCACTCGGTCGGCTCTGCACCGGTCGGCGCCGTCATTCGCGCCTCAAGCGCGTCAGTCGCCGGTTCGCAGGATCGTCACGACCACTGCGGGCACGGAATGCTGTCCGTCGGCGGGTTGTTCAAATTTGTATGACGACCTCCACCGTCCCGGTCCTGCATCGCGGTGTCGTCGTCATCGGCGCCGGGCAGGCCGGACTCTCGGCGGCGCACTTCCTGCGCAGAGGCGGACTCGAACCCGGCGTCGATTTCGAGGTGCTCGACGCCAACCCCACGCCGGGCGGCGCCTGGAGCCACCGGTGGGACGCGCTGACGCTGGGCGATGCCCACGGCATACATGACCTGCCGGAGTTCCCGCTCGGTGAGCCCGATCGCACCGAGCCGGCCCGCGAGGTGGTCAAGCGCTATTACGACGCCTACGAGCAGCACGAGGGCTTGCGCGTGCGGCGTCCGTGGCGGGTGACCGCCGTCGACGACGCCGGCGACGGCCCCTTGCGCGTTCGTGCCGAACACGCCGGCGGGCAAAGCGATCTCGTCGCCGATGCGGTGATCAGCGCGACCGGCACCTGGGACCGGCCGTATGTCCCGACCTACCCCGGCCGGTTCGCCGGGATCCAGCTGACGACACGCGACTTCCGGGCGCCGGAGGACTTCCGCGGCAAGCGGGTGCTCGTGGTCGGCGGCGGCGCCTCGGCCGTGCAGTTCCTCCTGCTCCTCGAGCGGTATGGCGTCTCCACCGTCTGGTCCACCCGGCGCCCGCCGCAGTGGACCGATCGGACCGTTGACCCGCGCTGGGGCGCCGAGGTGGAGAAGCGTGTCGCGGCCAAGACCCGCGCCGGCCTGCCCGCAGGTTCGGTGGTTTCCAACACCGGACTGTTGCGGCGACCGGACTACGACGCCGGTATCGCCCGCGGGACGCTCGTGAGCCGTGGCCCGATCGCACGTCTGACCGCGGACGGCGTCGACTTCGCGGACGGCACACACGAGGACATCGACGTCATCCTGTGGGCGACCGGCTTCCGGGCCTCCCTCGGGCACCTGGCGCCGCTGAAGCTTCGCGAATCCGGCGGCGGCCTGCTCGTGGCGGACGACGACGTGTCACTGGTGCGAGAACCGCGGCTCTTCGTGGTCGGTTACGGACCCAGCGCGTCCACGTTGGGTGCCACCCGAGCGGGTCGCCGGGCGGCACGGGGTGCATTGCGACTCCTGGGGCGTTCACGCGTCGCCGCCTGAACTCTTCTGATCGAGCCGCCGCGGCGGCGGGCGGTGGCCCAGTCGTCGGCTGAGGTCCGCCGCGGCAGACCGGATGGCCGCCACCAGGGGACCGGCAGCAGGGGGGTCCTCCGCGGGGTAGGTGATCGCGATCCCGGCGGCGGGACCTCCGTTGTGGTCCAGGGCCGCGACTGCCACGGAGGCGAAACCTGCTGAGACGGAGCCGGTCTCGACGGCATACCCGCGTCTGCGGACCTGGGCGAGTTCCGAGTTCAGGGCGGTCAGCGACGTCGGTCCCAGGCCGTTGCGTTGCACGAAGGACTCGCGGTCGGGGTAGAGCGCCCGCACCTGGGGGCCGGGCAGCGCGGCGAGCATGGCCAGGCCGGACGCGGTCACCGCGGCCGGCAGCCGCACCCCGACGTCGGTGACCAGCGACGGTCGCCGCGGGGCACGCTCCTCGATGACATAGAAGACGTCCCGGCCGTGCAGCACGGCCAGGTGTGCGTTGTGCGTCGTGCCTTCGACCAGTCTGGCGAGCACCGGCCGGGCGATCCGTTGCAGCGGCGCCTGCCGCACGTATGCCGTGCCCAACTCGAACGCCGCGACGCCCAGCCCCCACCGGCGGTCGTCGGACAAGTGGGTCACGAAGCCGGCGTCGGCCAGCACCGCGAGCAGGTGGTATGTGGACGACCGTGGCAGCCCCAGCTGACGCGCGATCGCGGCGGCCGGCATCGGTTCGGCGTGCCGGGCCAGTAGCTGCAAGAGGGCGACGGCCGAGGCCGCCGCAGGGGCGTTCGCCATACCGTGCAGTGTCTCAGATCCGAGACACTAAGCCGCGCCAGCTGCTGTCCGTGCCGCGGCGGCGGGTATGCAATGGGTCACATGAGCGAAACTGTTGTTCTCGGAGTCGGCGCCCTCTCCATCGGCGATGTGGTCGCCGTCGCCCGGCGCGGCGCCCTCGTGGAGATCTCCGAGGAGTCGCTGGCCGAGGTGGCGCGCAGCCGCGCCACCATCGAGCGGCTCGCCGACGACCCGATCCCGCACTACGGCGTCTCCACCGGTTTCGGTGCGCTCGCCACCAAGCACATCCCGGCCCGTTCGCGCGCCCAGTTGCAGCGCTCGCTGGTGCGCTCGCACGCGGCCGGCTCGGGCCCCGAGGTGGAGCGCGAGGTCGTGCGCGCACTCATGCTGCTGCGTGCCAGCACCCTCGCCACCGGTCGCACCGGCGTGCGCCCCGAGGTGTTGCAGACGTACGTCGGGATGCTCAACGCCGGCATCACGCCGTGCGTCCGCGAATACGGCTCGCTCGGCTGCTCCGGCGACCTGGCTCCGCTGGCCCATTGTGCACTGGCGTTGATGGGCGAGGGCGAGGTCCGGGACGCCGACGGCCGGCAGCAGTCCGCGGCCGACGCGCTCGCCGCCGCCGGTCTGACCCCGGTCGAGCTGCGGGAGAAGGAAGGCCTCGCGCTGATCAACGGCACCGACGGCATGCTCGGCATGCTGTGCCTGGCGATCACCGACCTGACCGAACTGACCAAGGTCGCCGACATCACGGCCGCGATGTCGATCGAGGGACTGCTCGGGACCGACGACGTCTTCGCTGCCGACCTGCACGAACTGCGTCCGCAGCGCGGCCAGGGCGACAGTGCCGCCAACCTGCGAGTCCTGTTGAAGGACAGCGCGATCCGTGAAAGTCATCGCGACCCGGCCGCGTGCACCCGCGTGCAGGACGCCTACTCGCTGCGCTGCTCGCCGCAGGTGGCCGGCGGTGCGCGGGACACGATCACCCACGCGACGAGTGTGGCCGGCGCCGAGCTCGCCGCCGCCGTCGACAACCCGGTGGTGACCAAGGACGGCCGGGTCGAGTCGAACGGCAACTTCCACGGCGCACCGATCGCCTACGTGCTCGACTTCCTGGCGATCGTGACGGCCGACCTGGCCAGCATCAGTGAACGACGCACCGACCGATTCCTCGACGTGGCGCGCAACAACGGGTTGCCGCCGTTCCTGGCCGACGACCCGGGCGTCGACTCCGGTCACATGATCGCCCAGTACACCCAGGCGGCCATCGTGTCCGAGCTGAAGCGGCTGGCGAACCCGGCGTCGGTCGACTCGATCCCGTCGAGCGCGATGCAGGAGGACCACGTGTCGATGGGTTGGTCCGCGGCACGCAAGCTGCGTCGTGCGGTCGACGGGCTGCGCCGGGTGCTGGCCATCGAGCTGCTCACCGCCGCGCGCGGCATCCGGTTGCGCGAGCCACTGCGCCCCGGGCCGGCGACGGCTGCGGTCATCGCCGCGCTGCCGGGGATCGGCGTCCCCGGACCGGACCGTTACCTCGCGCCTGAGATCGACCAGGCCGTCGAGTTCGTCGCCACGGGCGACGCGCTGGCCGCGGCGGAGACGGTCACGGGTGCGTTGCGCTGACGCTGGTCTCGATACGGGCTCGGCCAGCGCCTCGCCCTACTCGACCGGCGTGGGTGGCTGGGCCAGCGCCTCGCCCTACTCGACCGGCGTGGGTGGCTGGGCCAGCGCCTCGCCCTACTCGACCGGCCCTATTCGGAATTGACTGACAACGAAAGGATCTGACGATCATGGAAGGTGCACGACCCGTACGCGCCCCCCGCGGGACCAGCCTCACCGCCCAGTCCTGGGCGACCGAGGCACCGATGCGGATGCTGATGAACAACCTCGACCCCGAGGTGGCGGAGCACCCCGACGACCTGGTCGTGTATGGCGGCACCGGCCGCGCCGCGCGCGACTGGCGCTCCTTCGATGCGATGGTGCGCACCCTGGAGAAGCTGAAGGCCGACGAGACGATGCTCGTCCAGTCCGGCCGCCCGGTGGGCGTCATGCAGACCCACGAGTGGGCGCCACGGGTGCTCATCGCGAACTCGAATCTCGTGCCGGACTGGGCGAACTGGCCGGAATTCCGCCGGCTGGAAAAGCTCGGCCTGACGATGTACGGCCAGATGACCGCCGGTTCCTGGATCTACATCGGCACCCAGGGCATCGTGCAGGGCACCTACGAGACCTTCGCCGCGGTCGCCGAGAAGCGCTTCGGCGGCACCCTCGCCGGCACGCTCACGCTGACCGGCGGTTGCGGTGGCATGGGTGGCGCACAGCCGCTGGCCGTCACGCTCAACGACGGCGCCTGCCTGATCGTCGACGTCGACGAGTCCCGGCTGCGTCGCCGGGTCGAGCACCGCTACCTCGACGAGGTCGCCGACAACCTGGACGACGCCATCGAGAAGGCCGTCTCGGCCAAGAACGAGCGTCGCGCCTGGTCGGTCGGCGTCGTCGGCAACGCCGCCGAGATCTACCCCGAGCTGCTGCGCCGCGGTGTGCCGATCGACGTCGTCACCGACCAGACCAGCGCCCACGACCCACTGTCCTATCTGCCCGAAGGCATTCCGCCCGAGGACTGGCACGACTACGCCGCCAAGAAGCCGGAGGAGTTCACCGACCGGGCTCGTGCGTCGATGGCCAAGCACGTGCAGGCCATGGTGGAGTTCCAGGACGGCGGCGCCGAGGTCTTCGACTACGGCAACTCGATCCGCGATGAGGCGCGCCTCGGCGGCTACGACCGGGCCTTCGAGTTCCCGGGCTTCGTGCCGGCATACATCCGCCCGCTGTTCTGCGAGGGCAAGGGCCCTTTCCGCTGGGCGGCGCTGTCCGGTGACCCGAAAGACATCTACGCGACCGACAAGGCCGTGATGGACCTCTTCCCGGACAACGACCGGCTGCAGAAGTGGATGCGCGGCGCCAAGGAGAAGATCGCCTTCCAGGGCCTGCCGGCCCGCATCTGCTGGCTTGGTTACGGCGAGCGTGACAAGGCCGGACTGGCCTTCAACGACCTGGTCGCCCGTGGCGAGGTCAGCGCGCCCATCGTCATTGGCCGCGACCACCTGGACTGTGGTTCGGTTGCCTCGCCATACCGCGAAACAGAGGCAATGGCAGACGGATCCGACGCGATCGCGGACTGGCCGCTGCTCAATGCCCTGGTCAACACCAGCTCCGGCGCGAGCTGGGTGTCGATCCACCACGGCGGCGGCGTCGGCATCGGCCGCTCCATCCACGCGGGTCAGGTCTCGCTGGCCGACGGCACCCCGCTCGCGGCCCAGAAGCTGGCCCGGGTGCTGACCAACGACCCCGGCATGGGTGTCATCCGGCACGTCGATGCCGGTTACGAGCGTGCTGAGGAAGTCGCCAGCGAACGTGGTGTGCGCGTCCCGATGCGGGAGGACTGAGCGCGATGGCGGCCGGCGGCGCCCAGTTCGAGAAGCGCAGCATCGAGGTCGTGCCGGCGTCCGAGCGGCACGGTTCTCCGATCAACCAATTCACGTTGTGGTTCGGCGCGAACATGCAGATCACCGCCGTGGTCGACGGTGCGCTCGCGGTCGTCTTCGGCGCCGATGCGCTGTGGGCCATCATCGGTCTGCTGATCGGCAACCTGCTCGGGGGTGCGGTGATGGCGCTGCACTCCGCGCAGGGTCCGCACCTCGGGCTGCCGCAGATGATCAGCAGCCGTGCGCAGTTCGGTGTGCTCGGGGCGGCCCTGCCGCTGGTCCTCGTCGTGATCATGTACCTCGGCTTCGCGGCGACCGGCACGGTGCTGTCCGGGCAGGCGATCAACAAGATCCTGCACGTGGACGCCAAGGCCGTGGGCATCATCATCTTCGGCCTCCTGACGTTCGTGGTGGCGGCGTTCGGCTATCGGTGGATCCACACTCTGGGCCGTGTCGCGACGGTGCTCGGCATCCTGGGCTTCGCCTGGTTGACGTTCCGCGTGTTTCACGAGAACAGCGCGCACACGTTGTTCGGCACTCCCCACGTCGACGGTGCGCCGTTCCTGCTGGCGATCGCGCTGGGTGCCGGCTGGCAGCTGACGTTCGGGCCCTACGTCGCCGACTACTCGCGCTACCTGCCGCGCACGACCACGATCGCCAGCACCTTCTGGGCGACCTTGGGCGGCAGTGTGATCGGATCGATGTGGTCGATGTCCCTCGGTGCGCTGATCGCGTCGGTCCCGAAGTCGACGTTCCTGGACAACCAGGTCGGCTACGTCGGCGAGTTGGCCGGTGGCGGTCTCATCGCGTTCGTGATCTACGTCGTGATCGTGGTCGGGAAGCTGACGGTCAACACCCTCAACGCGTACGGCGGCGCGATGACCCTGCTCACCACGACCACCGGGTTCACCCGTCGCAAGCAGGTGCCGCCGCTGGTCCGCATCGCGTTCGTCTTCGGCTTCCTCATCGTCTCGGTGCTCATCGCATGGGTGGGATCCGCCGACTTCCTGGACAACTTCAAGAACTTCGTGTTGTTGCTGCTGACCGTCTTCATCCCGTGGAGCGCGATCAACCTGGTCGACTACTACCTGGTCTCCAAGGAGCAGGTCGACGTGCCGGGCCTGTATGACGAGAACGGCCGCTACGGCCGCTACAACGTCTGCGGCCTGGTGACCTATGTGATCGGTGTCGTCGTGCAGGTCCCGTTCCTGTCGCAGAGCCTCTACACCGGGCCGATCGCGAAATCCCTTGACGGCGCGGATGTTTCGTGGATCGTCGGCCTGGTGGTGACCGCACTGGTCTACTACCCGTGGGCACGCGCGACCAAGCGGTCTCCGGAGCGGACGATCCTGCCGGACGACCTGGAGAGCATGGAGGAGGAGCTCGTATGAATGACAAGAGTCTCGATACGGGCTCGCCTAGCGGCTCGCCCTACTCGACCAGCTTGGGGTTCGATCGGATGTGGGCCGACCTGGAGCCGATAGGTCGGACGTCGACCGGTGGTTACCGGCGCTTTGCCTGGACCGCGGAGGACCACACGCTGCGCGAGTGGTTCGCCGGCGAGTGTGCGGCGCGGGGCCTCGACCTGGTCGAGGACCGCATGGGCAACCAGTGGGCGTGGTGGGGAGACCCGGATCGTGACGGGCCCGGCGTGGTCGTCGGCTCGCACCTGGACTCGGTGCCCGACGGTGGCGCGTATGACGGGCCGCTCGGCGTGGTCTCCGGCCTTGCCGTGGTGGATGCGTTGCGAGACAACGGTTTCGTTCCCGCCCGACCGGTCGCCGTGGTCAACTTCGGTGACGAGGAAGGTGCTCGGTTCGGCGTGGCCTGCGCCGGTTCGCGGGTGATCACCGGCGCGATGACCGCCGAACGTGCCCTGGGCCTGACCGACGCCGACGGTGTCACCATGGCCGAGGCGCTGCGTCGTGCCGGCCGCGACCCCGACACGATCGGTGCCGACCCCGAGACGTTGCGCCGCGTCGGCCAGTTCGTCGAGTTGCACGTGGAACAGGGCCGCGCGCTGGCGGACCTGGACCACGCCACGTCGGCGGTCGCCGTGGGCACCGACATCTGGCCGCACGGCCGCTGGCGGATCGATCTGCCCGGCACCGCCAACCATGCCGGTACGACGGCGTTGCCGGACCGGCAGGACGCCATGCTGTCCGCCGCGGAGGTGGTGCTCGCCGCACGCTCGGCGGCGGCGAGTAACGGCTGTGTGGCCACCACCGGCAAGATCGAGGTCGAGCCGGGTGGCGTGAACGCCATACCCTCCCATGTGCGCCTGTGGCTCGATGCCCGCGGAGCGGACCAGAACGCCGTGCGGGCAACGGTTTCCGCCGTCGCGGCGGCGGCCGCCCGGTGCGGCGGGACGCTGTCGGAGGAGTCGTGGACCGACACGACCCGCTTCGACGACGACCTGTCCGGCCGGCTGCGCGAGATCCTCGGCGCGCACACGCCGATGCTCGGCACCGGGGCGGGCCACGACGCCGGTGTGCTCGCGACCGCGGGCGTCTCCACCTCGATGCTGTTCGTGCGCAACCCGACCGGCGTGTCGCACTCGCCTGCGGAGTTCGCCGAGCGCGACGACTGCCTGCGCGGCGTCGAGGCACTGACGAAGGTGGTCCAGGAGCTGGCGTCATGAGCGAGTTCTGGGCCGAATACGCGCTGCTGCCAGACGGCTTGGCGCGGAATGTGCGGTTCCGAATCGAAGGCGATGTCTTCGACGCGATCGACGTCGGCCAGCCGCAGGGCGATGCGCAGCGGCTGCCCGGCGTCGTGCTGCCCGGCTTCGCCAACACCCACAGTCACGCGTTCCACCGAGCCCTGCGCGGCCGCACGCACACCGGCGGCGGCACGTTCTGGACCTGGCGGGAGGTCATGTATGGCGCCGCGCGCCGGCTCGACCCGGACAACTATCTCGCGCTGGCCCGGGCCACCTACGCCGAGATGGCGCTGGCCGGTGTGACCAGCGTCGGCGAGTTCCACTACGTCCATCACAACCCGGACGGCACGCCGTACGACAACCCCAACGCGATGGGCGAGGCACTCCAGCAGGCCGCCCGTGACGCCGGCATCCGACTCACCCTGCTCGACACCTGTTATCTGGCAGGCGGATTGACCCCGGACGGGCATCAGCCGCTGAGCCGGCAGCAGCGCCGGTTCGGTGACCGCGATGTGTCGCGGTGGGCTGAGCGGGTGTCCCGCCTGTGGGGTGACGGCACCACCCGCATCGGTGCCGCCATCCACTCGGTCCGCGCCGTGCCCGAGGCGGACCTGGCGAGGTTGGCCCACTACGCCCGGGCCGGATTGCAGGTGCCGGCGATCCACGCGCACGTGTCGGAGCAGCCGGCCGAGAACGACGCCTGCCAGGCGTTCTACGGGCGCACACCTGTGCAGCTGCTCGCGGACACCGGAGTCCTCGACCAGGACTTCAGTGCCGTGCACGCCACCCACCTGGCCACGAACGACATACAGCTCCTCGGAGGCAGTCGGGCCACGGCGGCCTTCTGCCCGACGACCGAGCGCGACCTGGCGGACGGCATCGGCCCGGCCCGCGAACTGCTGGACGCCGGTGCGCGCCTCAGTCTCGGCTCGGACCAGCATGCGGTGATCGACCCGTTCGAGGAAGTTCGCGGCCTGGAGTCGCACGAGCGGCTGCGCACCCTGCACCGCGGCCGCATCGCCCAGGACGAGCTGTTGCGTGCCGCGACCGCACACGACACCATCGGCTGGTCGGACGCCGGCCGGCTGCAGGTCGGCGCCAAGGCGGATCTGGTGGCCGTGGACCTCGGCTCCCCGCGAACCGCAGGTGTGCCACCGGAGTTCGTGCTCACGGCGGCCACCTCGGCGGACGTCACCGACGTCGTCCGGGACGGTGAGGCGGTCGTCACGGGCCGCCGGCACCGGCTCGGCGACGTCGGCAATCTGTTGACCCGGGCCATCGATCAGCTGTGGGAGAAGGAGACATGACGTCATACGCACTCGTCGGGATCGGGCAACTGGTCACCAACGACCCGACCCACGAGGACGGTGACGGGTCGCCGCTCGGCCTCATCGACCGCGCCGCCGTCGTCGTCGAGGGTGACCGGATCGTCTGGGCCGGCGCGGAGTCCGCAGTCCCGGACACCGACGCACGCCAGGACCTCGACGGTGCTGCGGTCATACCGTCGTTCGTCGACAGCCACAGCCACTTGGTCTTCGCCGGCGACCGGTCGGCGGAGTTCGCGGCCCGGATGACCGGTGAGCCGTACGACGGCGGCGGCATCGCCGTGTCGATGGCGGCGACCCGCGCCGCCGACGACGACCAGTTGCGCCGCCTGGTGGCCGCTCGTGTCGCCGAGATGCGCGCACAGGGCACCGGGGTGGTGGAGATCAAGAGCGGCTACGGACTCGATGTCGACAACGAGGCACGCGCACTGCGCATCGCGCGTGAGTTCACCGAGGAGACAACCTTTCTCGGCGCACATGTGGTCCCGCCAGAGTTCGGCGGCAGCGACTCCGCACGAGCCGAATACCTCGACCTGGTCTGCGGCGAGATGCTCGCCGCGTGTGCGCCGCACGCTCGCTGGATCGACGTCTTCTGTGAGCCGCACAGCGCCTACGCGTTCACCGGTGAGGAGTCCGAGCGGGTCCTGCGGGCCGGGCTCGCCGCTGATCTGCAGGCCCGGGTGCACGGCAACCAGCTGGGGCCCGGCCCCGGCGTGCAACTGGCCGTGCAAGTGGGCGCCGCGAGTGTCGACCACTGCACTTACCTGTCCGACGCGGACGTCGAGGCTCTGGCTGGATCCTCAACGGTGGCAACCCTGTTGCCCGGGGTGGAGTTCTCGACCAGGTCGCCATACCCCGATGCACGCCGCCTGCTCGACGCCGGCGTCGAGGTGGCACTGGCCAGCGACTGCAACCCCGGCACGTGCTACTCCAGCTCCATCCCCTTCGCCATCGCCGTCGCCGTCCGCGACATGGGTATGACGCCCGCCGAGGCGCTGCACGCCGCAACCCGCGGTGCGGCGAAGTCGTTGCGCCGTCACGACATCGGCGTCATACGGGAGGGTGCCCGGGCGGACCTGACGGTGCTGGACGCGCCGTCCTACCTGCACCTGCCCTACCGCCCGGGTGTGCCGATCGCACACTCCTGGCTCCGGGAGCCGGTGACGGGCTGAGGCCGGCTCACAGCCAGTTGCGTCGCTTGAAGGCGGCATACAGCGTGACCGACAGGCCGACGATCAGCGCGGTGCTCAGCCAGAAGCCCCAGTCCGTGCTGAACCCGGGGTAGGGGACGTTCTGGCCGTACCACCCGGTGATCAGCGTCGGCACCGCGATGATCGCCGCCCACGAGGTCAGCTTCTTCATGATGTTGTTGAGCGCGGCGTCGCCGAGCGCGAGGTTGGTGTCCTGCACCGACTCGACGGTGTCCCGCAACGACTCCGACCATTCCGCGGCCCGCATGGTGTGGTCGTAGAGGTCCTGGTAGTACGGCAGTAGCTCGTGCTGGTCGTCCTCGGTGGTCACCCGCCGCAGCAGGGTGGTGACGACCTCGCGCATCGGCAGCGCCACCCGGCGCATCCGGCTGATGCGCTTGTGCAGGTCGAACGCCTCACGGGCGATCGTCGGTCCGGCGTGGCGCTCGGCGAACAATCGGCTCTCCAGTGCGTCGACCCGGTCGTCGATGCGCGTCGTGGCATCGAAGTAGCCGTCAACGACGGTGTCCAGGATCGTGTGCAGCAGGGCCCTGGCACCCCAGCGCGTCAGCGCCGGCTCGTCGTTGAAGGCGTCCTCGACGTCGTCGACCGGGAAGTTGCCGCCCAGCCGCACGGTGACGACCGCACGGGGCAGCACGATGATCGACATCCGGTGCAGGTCACTGTCCTGCGCGGCGTCGGTGAGGGTGAAGCAGGTGATGAAGAAGTAGGAGTGGAAGCGGACCGCCTTGGGCCGCTCGTGCTGGGTGAGCGCGTCCTCCACCGTGTGTTCGTCGATGCCGATGGCGTCGGCTAGCTCGCGCAGGTCGTCCTGCTGCGGGTCCAGCAGGTCGATCCAGGTCAGGGTGTCGTCCTCGGCGAGCAGCCGCGGGACGTCATGCAGCGTGATGTTGCTGGTGTCGATCCGGCCGGAGCGCCATACCCGGCTCCGACGCTCGCAGGTCATCCGCCGTGCTTGATGCTGTAGCTCACCTTGTCGCCGTCGACCTTGTCGACGACCGCGGTCACCTTCTGCTTCTTGCCGTCGAGGTCGACCGTGCACTCGACAGAGGCCTTCACCGTGGCCTTGAGGTTGTCGTCGCACGTGACGTCGCCGACCTTGGAGCCGGTGGCGGCCGCGCTGACCTTCTCCTTGATCTGCGACTCCAGATCGCTCTTCTTGACCACCCTGTCGCCACATCCGGCGAGCAGCCCGACGACTGCGACGCCTGCCGCGAGACCAGCCGCACCACGGCGGACAGAGTTCTTCATGGAGCCTCCAGCTGTCATGCGCATCACGGCCCCGAGCTTACGTGGTGCGTCCCGGCCGGGGCATCCCGCCGGCCCGGCGCCATACACGCGTCATACAGCTGTCATGCCGGTGTCATACGTCGCCGAGCAGCTGCAGCGGCTGCTCCACCGCGTCGGCCACGAAGCGCAGGAAGCCGCCGGCCACGCCGCCGTCACAGACCCGGTGGTCGAAGGTCAGGCCCAGCTGGGTGACCTTGCGGACCGCGAGTTGCCCGTCGACCACCCAGGGCCGGTCGACGATCCGCCCGACCCCGAGCATGGCGGCTTCCGGGTGGTTGATGATCGGCGTGCTGCCGTCGACCCCGAAGACGCCGTAGTTGTTCAACGTGAACGTGCCGCCGGTGAGGTCGGCCGGCGCGAGGGTGCCGGCGCGGGCCGCGTCGACCAGTTGCACCATCCGCTCGGCCAGCTGCCGGGTGGTCATCCGGTCGGCGTCGTGCACGACCGGGACGACCAGGCCGCGCGGCGAGTCGGCCGCGAAGCCCAGGTGTATGGCGCCGTGCCGCACGATCTCCTGCCGGTCGGTGTCGACCGAGGAGTTCAGCTCCGGATGCCGGCGCAGGCCCGCGACGCAGATCCGGCCGAGCAGCGCGAGCAGTCCGCCTCGCTCCAGGCCGATGGCCCGGCGTGCCTCGACCAGTCCGGTGGCGTCGGCGTCCACCCACGTGGTGGCATCGGGGATCTCGCGGCGCGACGTGGTCAGTTTGTCGGCGACGGCGCGGCGGAGGCCGGTCAGCGGAACACGTTCGTCGCGCCGGTCGAGTGCCCGGGGGAACGCAGCGGAGGAGGGTGTATCGAGACCTGGCACTCGATCAGCATCAACCGCCGCCTCGACGTCGGTGCGCCGGATGACGCCGTCCGGGCCGGGGGTGATCGAGCGCAGGTCCAGGCCGTGCTCGGCGGCGAGCTTGCGCACGATCGGTGAGATGACCTTCGGCGCGACCAGACTGACGGTCTGTTGCACGGCTGACGGCGGTATGACGCCGTCACTCGTGCCGGGCGCCGTCAGTGTCGACGAGTCGCGCGCGGATCGTCTGCGGAGTCGAGCGGCGCGCCGGCCGGACGAACCGGAGGCCCCGGTGTCGGTGGTGCCGTAGCCGACCAGCACCGCGCCGGAGCCGTCGGCCCCGTTGTCGTGATCGCCGCTCGGCGCCGGGGCAGCCCCGGTCGCAGCGTCCGACGTGACTGTCAGCAATGCGGATCCGACGGCGATCGTCTCGCCCTCGGCACCGTGCCGGGTGTGCACCCGGCCGGCATACGGGCAGGGCACCTCGACGGTCGCCTTGGCGGTCTCGACGACCACGACGTGCTGGTCGATGGTCACTTCGTCACCGTCGGAAACCAGCCACTCGACCAGGTCGGCCTCGGTCAGGCCCTCGCCCAGGTCGGGCAGGTTGAAGGTCTGCTCAGCCATGCGCGCCCACCCCTGCGTAGGTGAGGTCGGGCTGGTCGTCCCACTGCAGCCGGGAGATGGCGTCCAGGATGCGTTCCACGCCGGGCAGATAGGTCTTCTCCAGCATCGGCGCCGGGTATGGCGTGGGCAGCCCGCTGACCCGGGCAACCGGCGCGTGCAGCGAGTGGAAGCACCGCTCGGTGACCCGGGCGGCGACCTCGCCGGAGACGCCGGCGAAACCCTGTGCCTCGGCGACCACCACGCAACGTCCGGTACGCCGCACCGACCGCACGACGGTCTCGTCGTCGAAGGGCACGATGGTGCGCAGGTCGATCACCTCGACACTCCAGCCCTCCTCGGCGGCGGCTTCGGCGGCCTTGAGCGCCGTCGGCACCGACGGGCCGTAGGTGACGATGGTGACGTCGTCGCCGTCGCGGCGCACCTTCGCCTTGCCGAAAGCCGGCCGTTTGCACGGAAGTTCGATGTCCTGCTTGGACCAGTAGAGCGCCTTGGGCTCCATGAAGATCACCGGGTCCGGATCATCGATCGCTTCGCGCAGCAGGCTGTAGGCGTCCGCCGCGTCGGACGGCGTGACGACCTTCAGGCCCGGTGTGTGCGCGTAGTAGCCCTCGCTGGAGTCGCAGTGGTGCTCGACACCACCGATGCCGCCGGCATACGGCACGCGGATGACCATCGGCAGCCCGACCGCACCCGAGGTGCGGTTGCGCATCTTGGCCACGTGCGAGGTGATCTGCTCGAACGCGGGGTAGGCGAACGCGTCGAACTGCATCTCGACCACCGGACGAAAACCGGTGAGACACATGCCGATCGCGAAGCCGACGATGCCGGCCTCGGCCAGCGGCGTGTCGAAGCAGCGTTCCTCGCCGAACTCCTGGGCCAGTCCGTCGGTGATCCGGAAGACGCCGCCGAGCGTGCCGACGTCCTCACCGAACACCAGCACGTCGTCGTCGGCGGTGAGTGCATCGCGCAGTGCAGTGTTGAGGGCACCGCCCATGGTGATTGTCATCAGTTGGCCTCCGCCTCGATCTCCGCCGCGACCATCGCGCGGGCTTCGTCCAGTTGCGGTGTGGAACCGGCGAACACGTTGTCGAACAAGGAGATCGGGTCCACCGACGGGTCGGCGTTCATCCGTTCGCGCAGCTCCGCGGCCTTGGCCTCCGCCTCGGCGTTGGTCGCGGCCACCATGTCGTCGTTGAGCTCGCCGCGCGCGCGCAGCCAGGCCTCGACGCGGGCGATGGGGTCGCGGTCCAGCCATGCGGTCACCTCGTCCGAGGAGCGGTAGCGCGTGGCGTCGTCGGCGTTGGTGTGCGCGTCCATCCGATAGGTGTGCGCCTCGATGAGGAACGGGCCCTTGCCGCTGCGGCAGTGCTCGAGGGCGACGTCCATCACGGCCAGCACGGCGGCCGGGTCGTTGCCGTCGACCTGTTCGGCGGGGACGCCGTACCCGATCCCCTTGTAAGCCAAGGACGGTGCCTTGGTCTGCTTGGAGAGCGGGACGCTGATCGCGTACTTGTTGTTCTGGACGAAGAAGATCACCGGCGCCTCGAAGACCGCGGCGAAGTTGAGGGCCTCGTGGAAGTCGCCCTCGCTGGTCGCTCCGTCGCCGATGAAGGCGAGCGCGACGTGATCGGTGCCGCGTCGCTTCTCCCCGTATGCCGCGCCCGCGGCGTGGATCAGTTGCGTCGACAACGGCGTGCACTGTGCCGCGGTCTTGGTCGCGATCGGGTCGTAGCCGCAGTGACTGTCGCCGCGCAGCAAGGAGAGCACCTCGACCGGGTCGATGCCGCGGGTGACCAGCGCCATCGATTCGCGGTAGGTCGGGAAGAGCCAGTCGTCGCCGGTGACCGACATCGTGGCGCCGACCTGGCAGGCCTCCTGGCCGCGGGAACTGGGGTAGACCGCGAGCCGACCCTGCTTGGTCAGCGCCGTGGCCTGCACGTCGAAGCGACGCCCGACGACCATCGCGTGCCAGATGGTGCGCAGCCGTCCGGCGCTCGGCATCGGATAGTCCCGGCGGGCGCCGGCCTGCTCGACCTCGGCGCCGGTCGGATCGATCAGCTGGACCGGGTTGGGCGACGGCAACAGCGCAGCCGTCATCGTCTCGGCTGTGGTCTCCATCACACCAGTGTCTCGCGGGCCGGGCATATTGCCGGTGATGCCCGCTCATCACGAGACGGCTGGCGCCATACTTGCTGTATGGCGAAACAAACGTCCAGCAAACCCGGCCGGTCAGCGGGTGCGACCGGACGGTCGGCGGAGCACCGGGTGCTCGACGACGTCGACCTGCAGATCGTCGGCGCCCTCGAACGCGATGCGCGGCTGTCGGTGCGCGCACTGGCCGAGCGCCTGCACCTGTCCCGTGCGGCGACCTACGCACGCCTGCAGCGGCTGCTTGACGACGGTGTGATCGACGGTTTCTCCGCACGGGTGGTGCCGCACCTCGTCGGGCTGCAGACCACCGCATACGTCGCCCTGCAGATCGAGCAGAACACCTGGCGCTCGGTGTCGGCCGCTCTCGCGGAGCTGGACTACATCGAGTCGATCTCGCTGCTCGGCTCCGAATTCGACGTGCTGGCGCTGGTGCACGCTCCCGACAACCAGGCGTTGCGCGCGCTGGTGCTGGAGCGGATCCAGGCGATCCCCGGCGTCATCGGCACGCGGACCTGGTTGTCGTTCGAGGAGATCCGCGGAGCAGGGGCCCCCTGGGAGAGGTGACGGGCGACGGACCGAGCTCGGTCTCGATACACGGCCTCGTACCTCGGCCGCACTCGACCAGCGCTACCGCAGGAGGTCGCCGCGGCCGAACATCTCGGCGGTGGCGGCGGCGGACGGTGAGCCGGCATCGACGTCGGCGCCGGCCTCCAGCAGCAGCCAGACGATGGTGTCCTCACCCTTGAACACCGCTCCGGCCAGCGGTGACTGGCCGCGGTGATTGAGCCGGTTGACGTCGGCGCCGCGCTCGAGCAGCGCGGACACCACGGCGGGCTGACCGTGGTAGGCCGCCAGCATCAGCAGTGTGTTGCCGCTGGGGTCGGCCAGATCGACCGGCATGCCGTCATCCAGCCGGGCGAGCAGGGCCTTGGTGTCGCCGCTGCGCACGAGGTCCGCGCAGGCGGCGGCATACGGTGCGGGTGCCTCCGGATTCGCGTCGCTCATAAGGCGACCCTAACTCAGTGGAGGCGTGCGCATCAGCCGGCGAAAGCCGAGGCTGCCGGGGGCGTCAGGCGTGCTCGGCCTTCGCCTCGGCCTTCTTCTGGGTGGCGGCCTTCTCCCGGGCCTTGAGGACCGGCGGAGGAAGGTGGCCCGCGGACTTGGTGTAGTAGTCGGACGCCTTGCGCTGGGCGTAGGCGCGGAATCCGCCGGCGATCGCCGAGGAGAGGATGGCGAACACCGCGACCTGTGTCGCGGAGTAGTCGGGATCGTGCTTGTCCACCGGTGGTTTGCCGCCGGTGGCGGTCTTCCAGGTGGTCGCGGTGACCTTCCGCGCGGCCACGCCCGCGGCGATGCCGGACACCTTGACGAGCACCTTGTATGCCATCCCAGCCATGACCTGTCACTCTCCGTTCCGTGTGCCGGCGCGGTCGTCCGGCGCCGCGCGATTGTCCACCACGAGCCTGCCACATCCGCTCCCTGCGGCGACACGACGTCGCTCCCGGCGGGTGCGACACGCTCGCTGACCGACTGTCCGGTCGGGGTTGCGCGGAGTCGCCGTCGCGCCAGGGAATGTTTGTTTACTATGTGCCCAATGGTCGTTTCCGGGGAGAACAACGCCCCCTCGTCGTTCTCCTCCCGCGTGTCCTGGGACACGGTCCGTTGGGGGATCCTTGGCCTGTATGCCGCCGTGCTCGCCGTCTTCTGTGCGACCCGCGGGGTGCCGATGGACCGCGTCGGGCTCACCTTGTGGATCGTCGCCGGACTGAGCGCCGTGTGCGTCGGACGGGGGTGGCGCACCTGGGGCCGGATGATGCTGGACTGGTTGCCGTTCCAGGGAATCCTGCTCGCCTACGACTACAGCTACGGGGCGGCCTCGCACTTCTCCGGCGGGCTGATCGCCGGTTTCCCGGAGGAGGGCGCGCACAACCGCATCGGTATGCCGTTGCACGTCACCTTCCCGATCCGTGTCGACGAGTGGCTGTTCGGCGGTCACCTGCCCAGCCAGTGGATCCAGCAGCACCTCGCGGGTGCGGTGCAACACGCGCCGTGGTGGTCGGTCTTCGTCACCCTCTGCTACTGCAGCCATTTCATGGTCTCGCCGATCATCGCCGCAGTGCTGTGGGTCCGGTCGCGGGAGCGCTTCCGCGTCTGGGCGGCGCTGCTGGTGGCGCTCGCGGTGGCCGGCATCGCGACCTACTTCCTCTTCCCGATGAGCCCGCCGTGGCTGGCGTCCCAGCAGGGCTACCTGCCGGGGTCGGCGGTGCTGCGCATCTCCGGGCAGGGCTGGGCGTGGCTGGACTTCCACGGCGCCGTGGAGGTGCTCGGCGACGCGCAGGACCGCTCCAACCCGGTCGCCGCGATGCCGTCGCTGCACATGGCGACGGCAACCCTGGTCGTCGGCTTCTTCTGGTTCAGCGTCCGTCGCTGGGCGCGGCCGCTGCTGCTGCTCTATCCGGCGTTGATGGCGTTCACCCTGGTCTACTCCGGCGAGCACTACGTCACCGACGAGATCGCCGGGGTCCTCTACGCGTTGGTGCTGTTGGCGGCCTGGCGCGTGTTGCACCGCCGGCCGCTGCACCTGCCACGGGGGCTCGGCGGACCGGGAGTCTTAGCGAGTTGGAAAATGCCGCACCGTCAGGCACTGCTCGACACGACCGACCGGCCCGTGGACGTCGTTCAGCACTGACGAAGTGAGGCCGAGCCCGTTCGGCCCGAAACTCACGCTGGTGTCGAGGCCGACGAAGGACGGGTCCGGTTCACGCAGGAAGTGCAGCGTCAGGTCGACGTTCGGGAACATCAGCTCGGTCGGCCGCGCCCGCGTCGCGATTCCGTTGGCCGTGTCCACCAGCATCGTGTATGCCGCGATCGGCGCCGCGTGCACACCCTCGATGAGATTGCAGTTGCTGCGGATCCACACCTGGCGACGGCCTTCCCGGCCGCCGGGCACAGCGCGTAGCTGCAGCGAACGGATGTAGCCGCCCGGCCACTCGTCGCTGCCGTCGAGGACCTCCGCACCGGCCGAGGCATCCTCCGGGTGCGGCATTGCGGGCAGCTCGTTGCCGGCCACGTCGGACATGTCGGAGACGGCCAGCCGCCAGGCGCGGGCGCGGATGATAGTGCGGCCCCCGATGGTCAGCGTCGCCTCGAGCAGCTCGATGGTGCGGCCGGGACGGATCGTCTCGACGTGGATCGTGCTCTCCTGCAACGGAATCATGCCGAGGATGTCGAAGCAGATCCGACCGAGTTGCATGTCGTCGCGTCGCTCGTGCATGGCCAGCTCGTGAGCGATCAGACCGCTGATCGGCGCCATGTGCTGCTCAGTCTCCTGCCAGGCGCCCTGCACGTGGATCGTCGGCTGATAGACGCCCGGCCGGACGGGGACGTAGTAGGAGTTCGGGGCGGTGGCGGCGTCATACAGGTCGGTCACGGGACAGCAGCGTAAGCGAGGGGTTCAGTCGGCTGCGGACTGCACCGAGAGGCCCAGTGCGTCGACCAGTGCCGGCAGGCCGGACTCCCAGCCGGCCGACACGTTGCGCACCTTCCAGGAGTCGCTGCGCCGGTAGATGCGGGCCAGCACGGCGGCGCGCTCCCGGACCAGCTGCGCCGGCAGCTGGAACTCCTCGCGCTGGTCGCCGCCCTCGGCATACAAGGTGGTGCGCAGGCCGGGCAGGTCGCCGAGGACGGCCGGTGCGTCGACCGCCATACCGAGGACGACGGCGTGTACGTCGGGCCCGAGCGCCGAGGCGTCCAGGTGGATGCGCCCCGAATCGGCCAGCCGGAGGGCGCCGTCGGACGAGGTGCGGTTGTTGAAGAACACCAGACTCTCGTCGCCCAGGGCACGGTCGTCGGCGCCGAGCTCGCAGGCGATGAGGTCGACACTGCCGGCGCCGGTGGCGTCCACGCGCAGCGTCAACCGGGTGCCGGACAGCGGGGCGTTCTGCCCGCGGGAAAGGGTGAAGACCGCCTGGCGCGGCGCTGCCCCGGTGAGGGTGCGGGGGACGGGTGTGGTGGCCGACGCTTCCGGCAAATGCGCGACGCGGACCGGTGTCACCCGCCGGGTCGTCGCCGGAGCGGCCCCGACCGCGGCCTGCAACCGCTCGGCCAGCTCGACCGCGCCGTGCGGGCGGTGGTCCGGGTCCTTCGCCAGCGTCGCGTGTATGACGTCACGCAGCGGTTCCGAGACGGAGTCCGGCAAAGCCGGGACGGGCTGCTGCACGTGCGCCAGGGCGAACCCGACCGCGGTGTCGGCGTGGAACGGCAGGTGCCCGGTGAGCAACTGGAACCCCACCACTCCGAGCGAGTAGAGATCGGACTGGGCCGTCGCCTCCCGGCCCAACGCAGCCTCCGGCGCGAGGTACTGCGGGGTGCCCATCACCTCGCCGGCGCGTGTCATGGAGGAGGCGTCGAGCGCTCGCGCGATGCCGAAGTCGGTCAGTTTGGCGACGAGTTCATCGTCGACGACGATGTTCGCCGGCTTCACGTCGCGGTGCACGATGCCCTTGGTGTGTGCAGCGTGCAGCGCGTTGGCCGCCTGCACCAGCAGGTGCACCGCATCGACCTCGGGCAATGGTGCGCGCTCGGCGATCAGTGCCGACAACGGTTCTCCGTCGACCAGCTCCATGACCAGGAACGCGGTGCCGCCGTCCTCGCCGTAGTCGTGGACCTGGGCGATGTTGCCGTGGCTGAGCTGCGCGGCGTTGCGCGCCTCGGTGCGGAAGCGCACGACGAATTCCGGGTCGTCGGTCAGGTTGGTGCGCAGCAGCTTGATGGCCACCCGACGCGCCAGCACGGAGTCGGTGCCGCGCCATACCTCCCCCATGCCGCCGCCGGCGATGCGCGAGGACAGCACGTAGCGGCCGCCGACCTCGGTGCCATCGGTGCGGTGCATCCCTCGAGCCCTCCGTTAACCCTGCCCAACCCCACCATGCCTGTGGTGTGCAGCGTAACGACGTCCGGCAGGTGTGCACGCGTTCCCTCGGGCAGCCGGACCGGCATACATTGAGGGGCGAAACTTCGATGCTCTTGCGAGGAGAACAGTGAGCAGCCTGCGCGGCATGTTCGCCGACACCAGGCCGTTGCAGGTGCCCGCCTTCCGGCGGCTCTGGAGCGCCAACATCATCACCGTCATCGGGGCCCAGCTGACCGTCGTCGCGGTGCCGGCCCAGATCTACGCCGAGACGCACAGTTCGGCATACGTCGGGCTGACCGGTGTCTTCGGATTGGTGCCGCTCGTCATCTTCGGGCTGTATGGCGGTGCGCTCGCCGACGTGATGGACCGGCGGCGGCTGCTGATGATCTCGACCGTCGGCCTGATCGGCTGCAGCGCGCTCTTCTGGGCGCAGGCGGCCAGCAAGGTCGACAACGTGTGGGTGATCCTCACGCTCTTCGCGGTGCAGCAGGCGTTCTTCGCCGTCAACCAGCCGACCCGGTCGGCGATCCTGCCGCGGCTGATCCCGCTGGACCAGCTGCCGGCGGGCAACTCGCTGAACATGACGGTGATGCAGTTCGGCGCGATCGCCGGACCGTTGGTCGGTGGTGCGCTGATCCCGGTGCTGGGGTTCCAGTACCTCTACCTGACCGACACCATCTGTCTGTTCGCGACGCTGTGGGCGGTCATCACCCTCCCGGCGATGCCACCGACGCACGACGGGACGTCGAAGGCCGGGTTGCGTTCCGTCATCGACGGATTCGTCTATCTGCGCGGGCACAAGGTGCTGCTGATGTCGTTCCTGGTCGACATCATCGCGATGGTCTTCGGTATGCCGCGTGCCCTCTTCCCGCAGGTCGCGCACGAGAGCTTCGGCGGTCCCACCGACGGAGGGCTCGCCTTCGCGCTGCTGTTCGCGGCCATCCCGGCGGGTGCGGTGGTCGGCGGCATCTTCTCGGGGTGGGTGTCGCGCGTGGAGCGGCAGGGTCTTGCCGTGGTCGGCGCCATCGTGGTGTGGGGCGCCGCCATGGTGGTCTTCGGCATCGGCGTCGGGCTCGCCGACGGCCGGGCCGACGTCTTCCTGATGCTCGCGCTCGCCGGGCTGGTGGTCGGCGGCGCGGCCGACATGGCGTCGGCGGCGTTCCGGTCCACCATGTTGCAGGAGTCGGCCGCCGACGATGTGCGGGGCCGGTTGCAGGGCGTGTTCACGGTGGTCGTCGCCGGCGGTCCACGGGTGGCCGACGTCGTGCACGGCGGTGCGGCTGCGGTCGTCGGCACATCGGTCGCCGCCACGGGCGGCGGCGTGCTGGTGGTCGTGTTGGTGCTGGTGGCGGCGGCCGCCATACCGGTGTTCGTTCGCTATCGCGTGGTGCGCGACGCGGGGATGAGCACCGCCACGAGCGCATCCGCGCCCTGACACAGCCCCGCCCCCCATCACCGAGCGGACACATACGCACCCAGAGGACACGAAAAACCGCACGAATCGGGCGGTTTTTCGTGTCCTCTCGGGATGCTTCGTGTCCGCTCGGTAGGGGAGCGTGGCCGTGGGCCGTGGGCCGCTACTCGGCGGCGGCCGCCGCCAGCTCGCCCTCGGACGACTCTGCCGGTGGTGCCTTCTCGTCGGCGTGACCGGGCCACCAGGCGAGGTGCCCGATGAGCGCGGTGAGCGCCGGTGTGAAGATCGTGGCCATCAGGAACGCCGCCATCACGATGCCGCACGACAGGGCGAAGCCCATCGACGACAGCAGCGAGTTGCCGGCCAGCATCAGCGACCCGAACGACCCGGCGAGGATCAGGCCCGCCGCGCCGATCGTCGGACCGGCGTGACGGATGGCGACGGCCGCGGCGTCCCGGGGCGACAAACCCTGCTGCGCCTCCTCGCGCAGTCGCGACACCATCAGGATGTTGTAGTCGGTGCCGAGGGCCACCACGAACATGTACATGATCAGCGGCAGCATGAACATCAGGCCGCTCTCACCCTGGATCCCCTGGAAGATCAACGTGGTCGCGCCCAGGGTGGCCAGGAAGCCCAGGCCGACCGACACCATGAGATACCACGGCGCCACCAGGCTGCGCAGGAGCAGGCCGAGCACGATCATGATCAGGATCGCTGCGACCGGGAAGACCAGCGCATAGTCGCGGTTCATGGCGGACTTGATGTCGACATAGACGGAGGTGATGCCGCCGACATACGCCGTCGCACCCTCGGGCGCCTCGTGATGGGCGACGTCCCTCAACGGTCCGCCGACGGTGTCGAGGGCCTTGTCCGACTCGGGGCTGTCGGCCAGGATCACCGAGAAGTCGGCGGTCTTACCGTCCGTGGACAGCTTCGGCTCGGCCACCTGGGCGACGCCCGGCACCTTCGCCAGCTTCGTCCGGTATGCCGCCAGCGCGGACTTGTCGAGCTGCGAGCCCGACTGGACGTAGACGTCCGTCGGCTCGGTGGCACCGGCCGGCATGTCGCGCTCCAGATCGTGCAGTGCGACAACGGATTCGGCGTCCTTGGGCATGGACGAGCCGGCCAGGTCGAAGGTCGGCTTGAAGCCGATGGCGCTGACCGCGAGGACCAGCATGATGACGCCGGAGACGGCCGCGAACACGGCGGGGCGCTTGCCGAGCGACCGGCCGATGGCGGCATACCGAGCGCTGCTCGGCTCGTGGCGCCACGCCTTGCTCGGCCAGAACACCTTGGTGCCCAGCAGGGACACGACCGCCGGCACAAGGGTGAGGCCGGCGATCAGGGTGACGGCCACCGCGATCGCGAGTGACGGACCCATGGCGCGCAGCATGCCGAGCGAGGACAGCGCCATCGCCAGGAACGCGATGATGACGACGCCGGCGGCCGAGGCGATGGCCTCGCCCACGCGGGTCACCGCCGTCACCATCGCCTGCTTCGGGTCCTCCCCGGCGCGCAGTCGCTCGCGGTAACGGAACATCAGGAAGAGGATGTAGTCGGTGCCGACACCGAAGAGCACGACGATCAGCAGCTGGTTGATGGAGCTGTCCGCCTTGAGTCCGAAACCCTTGGCGGCGAAGCCGATCAGGCCGTTGGCGACTTGGCTCACGATGCCGATCAAGATGATTGGCAGGAAGGCGATGATCGGGCTGCGGAAGATGACCAGCAGCAGCACGATGATCAGCAGGATCGTGGCGATGCCGATGATGGCGTCGGAGTTGCCGGACGCCTCCTGCTGGTCCAGGCTCTGCGCGATCGCTCCGGTCGTGCCCACCGTGAGGTCGGTCCCCTTGACCATGGCGTGCAACTGGTCACGGACCGCCTTGGCGGTGTCGTTGAGTTCCTTGTAGTTGCTGCCCGTCTGCTCCGGCGTCTTGAACAACAGCGTCTGCACCAGCTTCTTCGGCGACGCCGGCGCCGGGATCACCTGCTGGACGTTCTTGATGTGCTTCGCGGTGAGGTCAGCCGCGAACGACGTGACCTTCGCCTGGTCGGCGGCGGTGAGCGGCTTGCCGTCGTCGCGTTGGAAGACGCCGATCATCGACGGGGTGAACGCCGCCGGGAACGCCTCCTGCTGGACGTCGGCGGCCTTGATGGATTCGTAGTGGCGGGGCAGGAAGTCGCTCTCGTCGCTGCTGTTGGGCAGTGCCGGGGCGAAGGCCACGATCGCGATGGCGGCCACGATCCAGCCCGCGATGATCTGCCACGGGTGTTTGACGACATACCGGCCGAGGCTGGCGAACATTGATCTCCCCTGAGGTCGTTGCACATGGTGCGGTGACGGAGTGGTGGTGACGGTGTGGGCCGCACACCGGCGGCACATGATCCATCATGGCGGGCCGGCTGCCGTGGCGCATTCGACCAATGGCTGAACCCTCTCCGACTGGAGGATGAGATTCCTGCACCTTGCTGATCGAGCGTGGTCCTGAGCAGCGCGTGAGGCACGAGCGCGCGTATCTAAGGTGTCGGGGGGGCGAAGCGGAGGAGATGTATCGAGATCATGAGGACCAGCACCTGAGACGATGACCTCGTGGAACCAACAGTTCTCTTCTCCGTCGCGCCCGACTACTACCGCTTCGCCGTCGCCGAACTCCGCGCCGCCCTCGACGTGACGAAGGCACAGCGTGTCGGCCCCGATGCCGGCGTGGTGCATCTCGGTTCCGGCACCCTGCACGGCGCGGCCGACGCATGCTGGGGTGGCCAGATCCCGCTGGTGCGGCATCTGGCGCGTGCCGACGCCGTCCGTGGGGCGGGCACCTTCGACACGCCCGCCGACCTCGCCGAGTGGGCAGAGAGCGTCCTGCTGGCCTCGCTGGAGGTCGGCGACACCGTCAGCCTGCACACCTGGGACAGCGGCGACGCGAAGTTCGCGCCGGGCAAGGTGCGTCGGCCCTTGCTGGAAGCATTGCTGGACAACGGGATCCGGGTGGTGACCAGCGGAGCCGACACCGTCGCCAGTGTGTGCATCGGCACCGACCGGATCGTCGCGGGAGTCAACCCGAGCGAGGTGTCGCTGTGCGACTGGCCAGGCGGTCGCATCCGGCTGGCCACCGTGCCGGAGCAGGTGTCGCGCGCCGAGTTCAAGCTCGAGGAGCTTTTCTCGTATGTCGGCGCCCCCGTCGGGGACGTCGCGGTCGACTTCGGTGCGAGCCCCGGCGGCTGGACGAGAATCGTGCACGCGCAAGGGTTTCGGCAGGTGCACGCCGTCGACCCGGCCGCGCTGGACGATCGGGTGTCGGTGCTGCCCGGCGTCATACATCATCGGCAGACCGCAGGCGATTTCATCAACGACTTCGGCACGACGTATGACGGCGCACCCATCGATCTCATCGTCAACGACATGCGCATGGTGCCGCAGCTGACCGCTCACACGATGGTCGACGCCGCAGCGTTGCTGCGACCGGGCGGACAGGCCGTCATCACGCTGAAACTGGGCACCAACAACCCGGAGAAGCAGATCGACGATGCGCTGAACGTCCTTGCCGCGGCATACGATCCGAGCTTCATGCGGCAGCTGCAGCACAACCGTCACGAGGTGACGGTCGTCGCCACGCGACGCTGACCGTCAGGCGGCTGCCGTCGTGCGCAGCTGCCGTCGCTCCAGCAGTCCCCAGGTGGAGCTGGTCACCAGGTAGAGCATCGCCGCGAGTGGCATGAACGCCGCGAAGAGCACCGAACCCCACGGTAGGTATGGCGCCACGCGCCGCACCCGTTCCGCCGCGGCGACGATCTCGGCCGACTGATCGTCGGGAAGGTGCAGCGCCGGCTGGTGGGTGCGCGCGTCGAGCACCGTCAGCCAGGTGATCGCCGCCAGCAGCGCCAGCAGCCCGATGAGCACCAGCACGCTTGGTGCGCCGGCGCTCGCCAGGTGCGCGGACATCGGCGCCCCGAGCATCGACTGATCGAGCAGCAGGTTCTGCTGTCCGGCGATGACCGGGCTGGTGAAGAGACGATAGACGGTGGCGAAGACCGGCGCCTGCGCGAGGGCGGTCAACACCCCGGGACGACGCATCAACGGGTGCAGCGCCAGGCGCGTCAGCAGGGTCAGGCCAACCACGAGCAGTGGCGCGGGAACGTGTGCGGCAGCCGGCTGGATGGCGGCATACAGCAGGTGGACACAGGGGTCGAGCAGGGCGAGCAGGTGCATGGGAAGTCCTCCGGATCAAGGGAATCGGCGATCGGAGGTGGCCCCGGGGGCATCGGTCAGGCCGGGGCCACCGATGCGGCCCCGGGTGCTCTGGGCTTGGGATGTCCGGCTGCTGCCGGATGGGTGCTCGGCAGTATGGCGTCGGGTGCGCGCGCACCGTGCGGTCCACACCAGCCGGTGCACGTGGCGACCGGCACGACGAAGCGGCCGAGCACGGACAGCAGCAGCGCGCCGGCGAGTACGACGCCGGCCAGCGCCGGAGCCGGTCCGGTGTCGGCAGCGAGCGCGAGGATGCTGAGCAGCCCGCACAGCACCGCCAGGCGCTCGCGGCCGCGCGCCACACTTTCGGTCGCCCTCACCCGACCAGTGTCCGCCAGCTCGGGGTCACGGACAAGGTGGCCCGTTCCGCGCGGCGTGTCCAGGGGAGTGGTTGAGTGGAGTGATGGCTGACCTGACGACCGAGATCCTGACCGACCTGTTCACCCGTGTGCACGACGAGCTGCCCTCACAGCTGGACGGATTGACCGCAGAACAACTGCTGTGGCGCCCGGCATCCGACGCCAATCCGATCGGTTGGCTCGCCTGGCACCTGACGCGTGTCCAGGACGATCACCTGGCCGGGGTGGGTGATGTCGAGCAGGTCTGGACGCGTGGCTGGTCCGCACGATTCGGGTTGCCGTATGACGACTCTGCGATCGGCTACGGACAGACCAGCGAGCAGGTCGGCGCGTTCTCCGTCGCTGACCCGGCGTTGCTCACCGGATATCACGCGGACGTGCACGCGTTCACCCTGGAAGTGTTGCAATCACTGCAGACTCGCGCGGACTACGACCGGATCGTGGACGAACGCTGGGATCCGCCGGTGACCGCCGCCGTGCGGCTCGTCTCGGTGGTGGGAGACATCACCCAGCACTTCGGCCAGCTCGCTTACGTGCGCGGATTGCTCGACCAGCGTTGAGGATCCGGGCCAACCGAGGGCAGGCCTCGGGCGTCCTACGAAGAGAGGTCGATCGGCGAGAGATCGATCGTGAGCAGGGAGGACCACGATGAATCGCATGTCAACACGTGCTGTTCTCACCGCAACGGGCGTCGGTATGACGCTGCTCCTCGCGGCGTGCGGGTCCGGCGGTTCGAGTTCGGCGGCGGGATCACCGTCCGGGGCTGCCGACACTGGCTCGACGGCTTCGAGTCCGGCACAGACCGACACCGGAACGGCGGGTACGGCAACGGGCAGTAGCACTTCGGGCTCGGCGTCCTCCACCGCAGAGCCGGCGCCGTCGACGAGCGGGACGCAGCCGGGCAAGCCCCCGGCCACACCGTCCATCCACCCGTCCGCCGGCGACCGTCCGGTGCCCGTGTGCAGCATCGACCAGCTGCGGATCACCGTCGGCCGGGGCAATTCCGACATGCAGGGCGCGCACCGGCCGCTGCGCTTCACCAACACCGGCAAGACCGCCTGCAAGCTGACCGGTGCACCCGGTGTGTCGTACGTCGCGGGTGACGATGGGCATCAGGTCGGCAAGGCGGCCAAGCGCATCGTCGGGCACCAGCCGATGGTGTTGATCCCGAACGAGACCGTGTCGGCAGGGCTCTTCCTGTCCAGCGCGCCGGAGAAGAGCGACTGCCAGCAGGTGCACGTGCGGGGCCTGCGGGTCTATCCGCCGGACTCCTACCAGGCGGCGTTCGTGCCGCTGCCCGGCGTGACCTGCGCATCCGGTGGTCCGTACCTCACGGTCGGTCCGGTCAAGCCTGGCTCGGGCAACACGGTCTGAGACCCGGTCGGCAGCCGACCGCTTCACATACCCGGTGGGGGTATATGGTGGCGGGTATGGCAGTGAATCCGAAACACGTCCGACGTATGACACCGGCCGCCCTGATCGCGTCCGCCGCCCTCGTCCTGGCCGGGTGCTCCTCCGGGGGCGCGGCGCCGGCGCACCACGGGTCCTCCATGTCGTCCGCGATGTCGTCCGCGAGGTCGTCGTCCGCGATGCACCACGACATGTCCGGCAGTGCCGTGCCGGCGGGTATGACGAAGGCGAAACACCCGAAGTTCGCCCCGGGCAGCACCGTGGTGCTGACGGCGGACCACATGGAAGGCATGCAGGGTGCGAAGGCCACCGTCGTGGGCGCCTACGCGACCACCGCCTACGCGGTCACGTACACCCCGACCACCGGTGGCGACCCGGTGGTCGACCACAAGTGGGTCGTCCAGGAGGAGATCCAGGGTGCCGGCGACAAGCCGTTCCCCAAGGGCGCCGAGGTCACGCTGCTGGCCGACCACATGAAGGGCATGAAGGGCGCACACGCCACCATCGACAGCTCGACCCGCCAGACCGTCTACGTCGTGGACTACACGGCGAACGGTATGACGATGAAGAACCACAAATGGGTGGTGGAGGACGAGATGCGTGCGCCGTGATCCCTTGCGGCGGCTGCAGACTCGGCGGAGCGGCTCGGTGGTCTCTGATGAAAAGAAGGAGGACCCCGACGCGCTGTGCGTCGGGGTCCTGCTTCATCGGGCGGTGGCGGTGGGATTTGAACCCACGGTGGAGTCGCCCCCACACAACATTTCGAGTGTTGCACCTTCGGCCGCTCGGACACGCCACCGCCGAAGAGGCTACCTGACGGGCCGCGCGACGCCAAAACGAGGTGGTCGGATCCGATACGCCGCTCGACCAGCGCGGACGGCTGGGACCTCGAGACGCTCGTTCCTCGCACCTCGGCCACCGCTTCGAGGGTCGCGGGGACCTCGAGACGCAGCGGTCGTGCATGACCGGCAACGGTCGCTACGCACCGGCGACGCGCCCCGTTCCTCAGGAACCGCTACGGAGCAGCCGGGCAGCCGGGCGGGGGCGTGACCGTGGTGGGCGGCGCGGAAGGCACCTTGGCCGCGCTGGCACCGAGGACCAGGTCGACCGAATCGTCGGTGCGGCCGTCCTCGACCAACGTGGCGTCCGGCGCATACTTCTTGACGTATTCGGTGGCGTTCTTCTTGCCCTTGGGCCCGAAGCGGATCTGCCCGGCACCGGTGAGGTGCTCCTTGTAGGGGTCGTTGCTCACCGTGCCGATGCGGAAGCCGTGGGATGTCATGGCGATGCTCGTGTCCTTGGCCTGGCCGCTGTCCGGTGAGGCGTTGTAGACGTTGAGCACGAAGACCGACTGCGGGGGAGGCGTCGGCGTCACGTCGCACGAGGACGACGGTGTCGGCGCCGCCTGGCTGTGCCGGTTCATGTAGCTGACGGCATACAGGAACGCACCCAGCACCAGGGCAACCGCGACCGCGATGACGATCATCGACCTGCGGCGGCGCCGGCGGCGTGCCTGGGCGAGGCCGCCGTCCTCGCGTACATAGCTCACAGCATTAGGACCCGCGCGTGCAGCACAGGTCGTTGTTGCAGCGCTGCTCGCAGCGCGCGGTGCAGTCCGTCCTCAAGATAAAGATCCCCCTGCCACGACACGACGTGCGCGAAGATGTCGCCGTAGAAGGTCGAGTCCTCCGACAGCAGCGTGTCCAGGTCGAGCGTGCGTTTGATCGTGACGAGCTCGTCCAGACGCACCACGCGCGGTGACACGGTGCGCCAGTCCTTGGAGCTCACCAAGCCGTGATCCGGGTAGGGCCGCCCCTCGCCCACAGCCTTGAAGATCACAAGGGACAGCTTAATGGCGAGGTGTCGCAGAACCCCTCGGTCACCGGCGTGGCGTGGCTATTCTCGGTCAATGTGACTGAATCCACGGCTGACGCCCAGCTCGCACAGCTCAAGAGCGGCTACTCCTTCGACGGGGCGGTGATCGAGCTCGGCGCCGCCGTGATCGACGACGCTGCGCATCCGGACACGCCGATCCGGCTACCGCTGTCGATGATGAACCGCCACGGTCTGGTGGCCGGCGCCACCGGCACCGGCAAGACCAAGACGTTGCAGTTGATGGCCGAGCAGCTGTCGACGGCGGGCGTGCCGGTCTTCCTGGCCGACATCAAGGGCGACGTCTCGGGCATTGCATCCCCCGGCGAGGGCGGCGAGAAGATCGACGCTCGCGCCAAGGACGTCGGTCAGGAGTGGAAGGCCACCGGTTTCCCGACCGAGTTCCTGTCCCTGGGTGGCAAGGGCAAGGGTGTCCCGGTGCGCGCCACCATCACCTCCTTCGGCCCGACGCTGTTGTCGAAGGTGTTGGGGCTCAACGACACTCAGGAGTCCTCGCTCGGTCTGGTCTTCCATTACGCCGACAAACGCGGGCTGAGCCTGCTGGACCTGAAGGACCTGACGGCGGTCATCCAGTTCCTCACCTCGGACGAGGGGAAGGCCGATCTCAAGGGGCTCGGCGGACTGTCCGCGTCGACCGCAGGCGTCATACTGCGCAACCTGATCGCGTTCTCCGACCAGGGCGCCGACGTGTTCTTCGGCGAGCCGGAGTTCGACACGGCGGACCTGATGCGGGTCGCCGAAGACGGCCGCGGAGTGGTGACCTGCCTGGAGGTCCCCGGCGTGCAGGACAAGCCGGCCCTGTTCTCGACCTTCCTGATGTGGTTGCTGGCGGACCTCTTCCACGACCTGCCCGAGGTCGGTGACGCGGACAAGCCGAAGCTGGTCTTCTTCTTCGACGAGGCGCACCTGCTCTTCAGCGACGCTTCCGATGCGTTCCTGCAGGCGATCGAGCAGACCGTGAAACTGATCCGGTCCAAGGGCGTCGGCATCTTCTTCGTCACCCAGACGCCCAAGGACGTCCCGAACGACGTGCTCTCGCAGCTGGGCAACCGGGTGCAGCACGCGCTGCGGGCCTTCACCCCGGACGACGCCAAGGCACTCAAGGCCACCGTGCAGACGTTCCCGACCAGCGACTACGACCTGGCCAAGCTGCTGACCGCACTGGGCACCGGCGAGGCGGTCGTGACCGTGCTGTCCGAGAAGGGCGCCCCGACGCCGGTCGCGTGGACCCGGATGCGGGCTCCGTTGTCGCTGATGGCGCCCACCCCGGCCGAGGCGATGGACGGAATCATCGCCGCGTCGCCGCTCGCGCCGAAGTACTCCCAGGCGGTCGACCGGGAGTCGGCATACGAGATGCTCAACAAGAAGCTCGCCGCCGCGCCGACCGAGGACACTGCCCCCGCGGACGCCTCGGCTTCGGAGAAGAAGCCTGCGCCCACCCAGCAGGACGAGCCGAGCATCGTGGAGCAGGTGGTGAAGTCCTCGGCGTTCAAATCGGCGCTGCGTTCGGCGGGCACAGTGCTCGGCCGCGAGATCACCCGCAGCCTGTTCGGCACGGCGCGTCGCCGGCGCTGAAGCCCGGCAGACTCAGGAGGTCTTCGTCGGCATCGTGCACGTGGGCGTCGTCGGCGACGGCTTCGGCGGCACGGTCGCCTGCGCCGCCGGCACCACGGCGCCGTCGGACCACTTGCTGCCGATCACGATGTCGATCGTGGTGCCCTTGCGATGGTCCTGCACCATGCGCACGTCGTGGAACTGCAGCGCGAGCCGGCGAGCTGCCGGCTCGCCACGAACGCCGTAGCGCACGATCGCCGCATGGTCGGGGTAGAAGTCGCTGGTGTCGTTGGCGACCTTGGCGACCGTGAAACCACGCTTGCGCAGCGTCGACGCGAGCTGGCCCGCCGCGCCGGGTATGACGTAGGCGTTGTAGACGTTGACCGTGATCTTGGACGGAGCCGGCGGCGGCACCGGCACCAGCGAGAAGTTGCTGCCGATCACCACGTCGACGCTCGGGTTGGTCCGGTCGTCCTGCTGCAGCGTCGCGTCCTTGATCTGCTGGGCCAGCGTCAGCGCGATCTGCTTGCCGTTGGCGCCATACCGGATCTCGGCGTGCTTGGGCGGCTCGCCGCCGACCGGGTCGTTGCCGGTGTCGATGATGTGCACTCCGCGCCAGGACAGCTGCGAGGCCACGCTGGCCGCCTGTCCGGTCTTGCCGGCGGCGTTCCAGACGTTCGCGTGGATCGTGGTGAGCGCGATCTTCATCGACGGGGTCGACGGGGTGGTGACGCACGACTCGCTGATCGCGTGACCCGGTGCCGAACTGTCGCACGCCGCGAGCGCCGGCAACGCCAACGTCATCACGACCGTGGCCCCCGCCACGCGCCTCCCGGTCATCCCCATGTTCCCACCTGTGCGCCCCGACGATCCTTGTGGCACACAGTATGAGTCGTGTTGATGTGAATCCCGTGCACCCCGAGGTGGCGGTTCGGTCACAATGCAGATGGGGCCCGACACCGAGGAAGGGCGTCCCCGAACTCGTTCGGGAACGCCCTTCACAGTGCTGCGAGGAGTCGAACAAGACGACTCAGCGGCGGAGGATAGGGGATTCGAACCCCTGAGAGCTTTCACTCAACACGCTTTCCAAGCGTGCGCACTAGGCCACTATGCGAATCCTCCGCCGAGGAGAATACCTGCTCGCCGCCCGGACGCCGAATCGGCATCCGGTGGCGGCCTCGATTGCGTATGACGGCGCCGCGTGTTCTACAGTTGGCGCCGGACCCCTCGTGCGGTGGTACCTCTCCGAACTCCCCCAGGGCAGGAATGCAGCAAGGGTAGGAGAGCTCTTCCAGGTGTGCGGGGGGTTCACTCATGCCGCGGCACGTCCGCCCCGAGCGGACCCGGTCAGCGGGTGGGGCTCGGTGACGAGGACGGTGACGTCGTCTCGTCCGGCGACACACATCCGGGCGGCTGGGAGCGCACCGGTGTGAAGTCGCTGGTCAGCCGCACCTGTCTGCTGACCGGCAGGGTCACCCGCAGCCAGCCGTTGTTGTCGACGATGCACGCGGTCAGCGGTTTCTTGGTGCGCGGATCGACCGCCCCGATGTATGCCGAGTAGCGCACCTTGAGATCGATCGGCCGGCTCGCTGTCGCGTCGAGGGTGACCCCGTGCGAGTCGATCGTGACCACCGTCCCGCCGGTCGCCAGCGGCGCCGGGTTGATGACCCGGAAGAGCCGCCAGTCCGAGTTGCTCCAGGTCAACTTCAGGTAGGGCAGGCCGCCCAGCACCAGCTTGGCCTCATCCCGCGAGGCGTAGTCGATGGGTGCCTTCGGCACCGCGACCCAGCCCACCGCCAGGGAGTCCAGCCACTGCCGATAGCTGACCGGGTTGAGCAGTCCCTGCTGGTAGAAGATCGGGTTGTCCGCCTGATCGGCCTGCCGGTCCCAGCCGCGGGCGATCGAGAAGGACGCGAGGTAGACCGAACCCCAGTGGTTCTTGGTGTCCACCACCTCCACGCGCCGGCCGATCGCCGCGGCGCCGACCTTCTGCTGGTCGGACTTGAGCGCCGTCGCCAGTGGTTGGTAGTAGACGTAGCTGCTCGAGGGCTGCCCGGCCAGATGCAGCTGGTTGACCAGGTCGCTCACCGGCCAGACCGCGACGACCAGTGCACACAACCAGGTGAGGGAGTCGCGGATCTCGGCATACGCGATGATCACCGGCACTGCGGCGAGCCAGGCCAGCCGGGTGGCGTTGGTGCCGATGGCCAGCGGCACGACCAGCAGCGGCAGGAACGACACGGCCAGCAGCAGGGCGGTGGCGCGGATCAGTTTCTGGTGACAGACGCCGAAGACGACGATGCAGCTGAGCATCGCCGGCGCGGCGTCGCTGATCGGGAACGGCATCCGTCCGGTGCCGGGGAACAACACCGCCATCGCGAGTCCGGCGGCCAGCAACGCGGCCGCGCAGATCAACGCCGTCCGCCGCAGGTCCTGCCGGAGTATGGCGACCACGATCGCGATGATGCCGACGAAGAAGCCGGCCAGCGGCGAGCCGAGGAACGACAGGAACGCCAGCACCACGGTCGTCTTCTCGTGCCGATTGCGCAGCGCCACCAGGGCCCAGATGCCGACCGCGGCACCGACGGTGAAGGTCACCCGGCCGTTGAGCAGGTCCGCCGCCTGGGCGAGCGCGATCGCGACCGCGCCGGCCCGTGGGCGAGGGGCGTTGCGGACGAGCAGCGCCCCGCCGTACGCGCTGAGGATGACGGCCGCGACACCGGTCAGCCGGATGCCGAACGTCGCCATCGAGAACGGCACGAACGCGCTGTAACTGGGTAGCGTGATGCCGCCGAACCAACCGCCCCACCACACCGGCGTGCCGCCGACCCGGGCCACCTTGGCTCGGGCGACCTGTGCGGCCAGGTCGGGCACCTGCGGGGTCCAGAAGATGTAGACCAGCGCGAACACGACAGCGCACGCCGTTGCCAACGTCGTCGGCGAGCGCAGCCGACGCGACGAGAGCATGGGTCCACGCTACCTTCCGCCCCTGAACGGGCTCCGTCGATGATCCGCTCACGGATCGCTGATGAGTGCCTGCTTGTCCCTGCTGAATCCCCTGGTGCCACACCCATGATCGCACCGCGCCAGCAGGTGATGCGCACGGATCGCGAGGCAGCGAGAACGCTGGCCCGGCGCGTCGCGCTGCTTCGACACCGAGCCCTGACGCCCTGTGGGCGAAGGAGAATAGAGTCGGTCCCGTGAGCACCGCGCTGTACCGCCGCTACCGGCCCGAGACCTTCGCCGACGTGATCGGCCAGGAGCACGTGACCGAGCCGTTGATGCAGGCTCTGCGCACCGGGCGGGTCAACCATGCCTACCTCTTCAGCGGCCCCCGCGGCTGCGGCAAGACCACCTCGGCACGCATCCTGGCGCGCTGCCTCAACTGCGAGCAGGGCCCGACGCCGACACCCTGCGGCGTCTGCGAGTCGTGTGTCGCGCTGGCCCGTGGTGGGTCGGGCACGGTCGACGTGATCGAGATCGACGCGGCCAGCCACGGGGGCGTCGACGACGCGCGTGACCTGCGGGAGCGGGCGTCATACGGCCCGGCGCAGTCGCGCTACAAGATCTACATCATCGACGAGGCGCACATGGTGACGCCGCAGGGCTTCAACGCGCTGCTGAAGATCGTCGAGGAGCCGCCGGAGCACGTGAAGTTCGTCTTCGCGACCACCGAGCCGGAGAAGGTTATCGGCACGATCCGCTCGCGGACCCACCACTACCCGTTCCGGCTGGTGCCGCCGGCGCGGCTGACCGACTACCTGCAGCAGCTGTGCGACGCCGAGGGCGTGGCCGTCGAGCCCGGCGTGCTGTCCTTCGTGACACGGGCCGGCGCCGGGTCGGTGCGTGACTCGCTGTCCGTGCTCGACCAGCTGATCGCCGGGTCCAGCGAGGAGGGCCTGACGTATGCCGGGGCCGCCGCGCTGCTCGGGTTCACCGACGGCGAACTCCTGGACGCGACCGTCGACGCGCTGGGGGTGCACGACAGTGGCGCGGTCTTCCGGCAGATCGACCGGGTCGTCGAGTCCGGCCACGATCCGCGTCGGTTCGTCGAGGACCTGCTCGAGCGGTTGCGTGACCTGATCGTCATCGCGGCGGTGCCGGACGGCGCTGCCCAGGTGCTGCGCGGGGTGCCCGAGGACCAGTTGGAACGCATGCGGCAGCAGGCTGCGTCGTTCGGTCCCGGCGAGTTGTCCCGCGCGGCGGACATCGTCAACACCGGCCTGTCCGAGATGACCGGCGCGACCGGCCCGCGGCTGCAACTGGAACTCATCTGTGCGCGCGTGCTGCTGCCGGCCACCTCCGGCGAGCAGGGGTATGCCGCCCGCCTGGACCGCCTGGAGCGTCGCATGGACATCGGCGGCGCACCGCCGGCTAACGCTGGTCGAGTAGGCGGGGGGAGCGCAGCGGAGGAGGCCGTATCGAGACCCGAGCCGGCCGCCGCACCCCCGGAAACCGTCGCCGAACCCGCGCCGCAGCCGGCCGATGCTGGTCGAGTAGGCGGGGGGAGCGCAGCGGAGGAGGCCGTATCGAGACCCGAGCCGGCCGCCACAGCGGCGAGCGAGCAGCCCGGCGACGCTGGTCGAGTAGGCGGGGGGAGCGCAGCGGAGGAGGCCGTATCGAGAGCCGAGCCGGCCGCCGCCCCCGCAACCGTCGCCGAACCCGCGTCGCAGCCGGCCGCGCCGACGGGCACGGTGACGACCGACGCGGTGCGCCGCGCCTGGCCGGACGTGCTGGATCGCATCGCCCGCACCAAGCGCGTGACCTGGGCGCTGCTCAGCCAGCACGCGCACGTCGCTGAGTTCGACGGCGAGACACTGGTGCTGGGCACCAGCAGTCCAGGGCTCGCCTCGGCGGTCGAGCGTGCGCCGCACCCGGACGTCGTCGCCGCCGCGCTGTATGACGCCCTGGGCGTCCGGGCTCGGGTGCAGGCCCGGCCGGATGCCGGTGCGCCGGCGCCGCATCTGCCGCCGGAGCCGGATCGATCAGGCCCCCCGGCATCGGGCCCCCCGGCATCGGGCCCCCCGGCCCAACCCGGACCTGACCAACCCAGACCTGACCAACCCAGACCTGACCAACCGCGACCTGAACAACCGCGAATGACGGCGTCCTCGCCGACCGACGGTGCGATGCCGCCGTCACTCGCGGAGCAAGCCGTCACTCGGCAGAGTTCGGACGGTCCCGGTGGGCCGTCGAGCGACGACGCCGACATACCGCACGCGGCGCCGGCGACTTCGCAGCCCGCCCGGCGTTCCCGTGCGGCCGAGGCGCTCGCTCAGGCCGGGCTCTCGGCTGCCTCGGGGGCCATGGACAGCGGCGGTGGATGGGGTTCGGTCAACGCGCCGCCGCCGGAGTGGGCGACCGCCGAGAACCCCGCTGCGCCGGCGACGTCCGCGGAGCCGGACAAGCCCACGGAGGACGAGATCACCGAGTCGATGGACGACGAGGACGTCGACGATCCCGGCCAGGTGGGTCTGCCGGTGATGCAGGCGGTGCTGGGCGCCACCGTGATCGACGAGCAGGTCGACTGATGAGCGAGCGCAGCGAGCGATCGAACAAGGGCAGGGCTCATGACCGCACCCGAGGAACGAGGGGTCGGTCATGAGCGGCGGTCCGCTCTACCCGTTGTCGCGGATGACCATCTCGCCGATGCTCCGCGCGATCTGGCGGCCCCGTGTGGAAGGTGCGGACAACATCCCGAGGACCGGTGGCGTGCTGATCGCGAGCAACCATCTGACGTTCATCGACAGCGTCGTCATACCGCTGGTCGCGCCGCGCAAGGTGATCTTCCTGGCCAAGGCCGAATACTTCACCGGCAAGGGTGCGAAGGGCATTGCCATGCGCGCCTGGTTCAACGCGATGGGGATGATCCCGGTCGAGCGCGAGGACTCCCGCGCCGCCGTCAATTCCCTCGACCAGGCGTTGCGGGTGCTGCGGGAGGGCGAGGCGTTCGGCATCTACCCGGAGGGCACTCGCTCCCGGGACGGGCGGCTCTACCGTGGCCGGGTCGGTGTCGCACATCTGGCGATGCAGGCCGACGTGCCGGTCGTCCCGGTCGGACTGATCGGCACCCCGGACGTGCAGCCGAACCCGTCCGGTATGCCGCGGCTGGCGAAGGTCACCGTGAGGTTCGGCGAACCGCTGAGATTCGGCGACGACTACCGGACGATGCCCGCGGGCAAGGCGCGCCGGCAGGCCACCGACGAGATCATGGACGCCATCGCGGAGCTGTCCGGTCAGGAGCGGGCCGCGTCATACAACGAACGTCCGCCGGGCTAGTCCGGCGCGTCGGGCGTCGATGCGGGCGGTGTCGCGGCCGAGGATTAGGCTCGACCACTGTGTATGAGGGTGTGGTCCAGGACCTGATCGACGAGCTCGGCAAGCTGCCGGGCATCGGTCCGAAATCGGCACAGCGCATCGCCTTCCACCTGCTGCAGGCCGACCCCGCCGACGTCTCCCGGCTCACCGAGGTGCTGGCCGTCGTCCGGGAGAAGGTCCGCTTCTGCGAGCGCTGCTTCAACGTCGCCGAGGACACCCTGTGCCGCATCTGCCAGGACCCGCGCCGCGACGACAAGCTGCTGTGCGTCGTCGAGGAGCCCAAGGACGTGGTCGCGGTCGAACGCACCCGCGAGTTCCGGGGCCGCTACCACGTGCTCGGCGGCGCCATCAGCCCGATCGACGGCATCGGCCCCGACGACCTGAAGATCACCGAGCTGGTCCGCCGGCTCGGCGAGGAACCGGTCGAGGAGATCATCCTGGCCACCAACCCCAACCTCAACGGCGAGGCCACCGCGACCTACCTGTCCCGGCTGCTGCGCACGATGGGATTGCGCGTCACGCGGCTGGCATCAGGCCTACCCGTCGGGGGAGACTTGGAGTATGCCGACGAAGTGACCCTCGGCCGTGCATTCGAAGGACGGAGAGTTGTCGATGCCTGAGACACCGGACACCGAAGCCCTGCAGGTCGGTGCGCTGGCCGCCGAGACCGCGCAGGACGCCCGCGCGTTCTGCGAGTCCGTGCGTCAGCTCGCGGCCGGTTCCGCGCCGGACGCCGCCCTGCCCCTGATGCTGCTGATGCTGTCGCAGCTGCAGGTCGCGGGAGCACGGCTGGGCGCCATACAGGATGTGGTGCCGGAGGAGCGTTACGAGGCCGACCCCGGCCCGGAGAGCAACCTGGACGCACTGCGGATGGGGCTGGCCAACATGCTCGACGGGATCGACGACTACGCCGACGTGGTCGACGCCGTCACCTCGGTCGAGCCGGCGCGCGGCGCGCTGTCGGACGACCTGGCTGACATCGTCGGAGCGCTCGAGCACGGACTGGTGCACTTCGACCACGGACGCCTCACCGAAGCGCTCTGGTGGTGGCAGTTCAGCTACCTGTCGCAGTGGGGTGTGCGCTCCTCGGCCGCGTTGCGCGTGGTGCAGACGATCCTCGGGCACCTGCGACTCGACGCCGACGAGGACACGATGGCCGACGCGGAGTTCGAAGCGCTGCACCCCTGACCGGCACACGCCGTGAGCGTGAACGCGGCGACGGGACGAATAAGTGACGACAGTCGCGCGATCCTCGCCGGATCCACTCCACGCTGGCGAGTAAGTGACGACAGTAGCGATCTTTCGGCCGCAACTCGCTCTAGAGCGCGAGTAAGTGACGACAGTAGCGATCTTCGCCGGCACCCCGACGAGCGGAACGCCGAACCCTCAGACGGAGGTCTTCGCGGATGCGTCGGTGTCCTCGTGCGACGCCGATGCGACGGCGTCGCCGACCTGCTCGGCCTCCGGCGACTCACCGCGCAGCAACTGCGCCTTGTCGCGCGCCGGACTCCACGGGCTGTGGCCGAACAGCAACCACACCGCCAGCACCGAGACCGCGACGCACGCGTAACCGGCGAATGCGTCGAAGATGAAGTGGTTGGCCGTCGCCATCACCACGAAGACCGTCCAGAACCCGTAGGCCAGACCGACGATCCGGACCAGCTTGTGCCGCGCGACGAAGAACACCGACAACCCCACCCACAGGGCCCACGCACAGTGCAGGCTCGGCATGGCGGCATACAGGTTGGAGTGCTGCGCCACCGTCGGGCTGCCCCACGACCCGAAGGTGTTGAAGTAGACGACGGTGTCGGTGAATCCGCTGCCGTGCAGCAGCCGCGGCGGCGCCATCGGGAAGAGCCAGAAGCCGATCAGTCCCAGGATGGTGGTGAAGACCAGCACCGTGCGCGCCGTCTTGTAGACGCGCCGGTGCATCCAGAACAGCCAGATCAGCACCGCGCCGGTGATCGGCAGGTGGAAGAAGGAGTAGTCGTAGTTCGCGATCTGCGCCAGCCACTCGTGCCGCATCACGAAATGGTTGAGGGTCAGCTCGATGTCCAGCCCGATGCGCTGCTCGAAGTCGAAGAGATCCCAGCCGCGGTCCAGTGCCGCGGCCTCCCGCAGCGGGACCAGATTGCGCAGGTGCTCGTAGACGAGGTCGAGCACGACCAGCACGATGATCTCGAACCACCAGCGCGGTCGTCGGTAGGCGCGCCAGCCCAGCGGCAGCAGCGCCGGTCCCGATTCGGGTCGGCGCCGCTTCACGCTGAGGCCGTCGACCCCTCCCGAACGATTCGACACATGACCAATTCTGTCACTGAACTCTCACAGTCCGAAATCGCACTCTGTTCACGGAGTGTTCGTGTTATCGCCCGCGTGACGTGCGTGGGCGCGGGCGCGCCGTGCTGTGGTGTCCGTATGACGGAGCCAGGTCCCGACATGCGGGCGGCACCCGGCGGCCCGGGTGCGCTCGTTAGACTCTGCACATCCCATTTCCGTGATGTCGACCCGTGAAGGGAACCCCGACCAGTGCCTCTCGTGGTCCAGAAGTATGGCGGCTCGTCGCTCGCCGACGCCGAAAGCATCAAGCGGGTCGCCCGGCGGATCGTGGACACGCGCAAGGCCGGCAACCAGGTCTGCGTCGTGGTCTCCGCCATGGGCGACACGACCGATGAGCTGCTCGATCTCGCCGACGCGGTGTCTCCGGCGCCGCCCGAGCGTGAGCTGGACATGCTGCTCACCGCGGGCGAGCGCATGTCGATGGCGCTGGTATCCATGGCGATCGCCAACCTGGGCGATTCCGCCCTGTCCTTCACCGGATCGCAGGCCGGTGTGATCACCGACGACGTGCACGGCAAGGCACGCATCATCGACGTGACGCCCGGTCGCATCACCGAGGCGCTCGAGGGCGGCCACATCGTGATCGTCGCCGGCTTCCAGGGCGTCAGCCAGAACACCAAGGAGATCACCACCCTCGGGCGGGGTGGCTCCGACACGACGGCGGTGGCGCTCGCCGCCGCGCTCGACGCCGACGTGTGTGAGATCTACACCGACGTGGACGGCATCTTCACCGCCGACCCGCGGATCGTGCCGACAGCACGCAAGGTCGACCGGATCAGCAACGAAGAGATGCAGGAGATGGCCGCGTCGGGCGCCAAGGTCCTGATGTTGCGCTGCGTCGAATACGCCCGACGGTTCAACCTGCCGATCCATGTGCGGTCCTCGTTCAGTTACCGCGAGGGCACCTGGGTGCACCCAGCAGAAGGAGAAGAAGACGTGGAAGCCCCGATCATCGCCGGCGTCGCGCACGACCGCAGCGAGGCAAAGATCACGGTCGTCGGCGTGAAGGACACGCCGGGCAGCGCCGCGGCGATCTTCAACCTGATCTCCGTGCAGCAGGTCAACATCGACATGATCGTGCAGAACGTCTCGGCGGTCGCGACCGGCAAGACCGACGTCTCCTTCACCCTGCCCAAGAGCGACGGGCAGCGTGCGGTGCAGGCCCTGCAGGAGGCCAAGGACGAGCTCGGTTTCGAGTCGCTGCAGTATGACGACCAGATCGGCAAGCTCTCCCTCGTCGGCTCCGGCATGCGCAGCCACCCGGGGGTGTCCGCGACCCTCTTCCAGGCACTGGCCGATGCCGGCATCAACATCGAGATGATCACGACCTCGGAGATCCGGGTGTCCGTGGTCACCAAGGGTGATCTGCTGGACGACGCGGTCCGCGCGGTGCACACCGCCTTCGGGCTGGACTCCAGCGAGGGCGAAGCAGTCGTGTACGGAGGTACCGGGCGATGAGCGACGGACTGAACATTGGTGTGGTGGGCGCGACCGGCCAGGTCGGTGGCGTCGTGCTGAAGCTGCTTGCCGAGCGCAACTTCCCGGTGGGGGAGCTGCGGCTCTTCGCGTCGGCCCGGTCGGCCGGTCGTGAGATCGACTGGCAGGGCAAGCGATTGGTGGTCGAGGACGCCGCGACGGCGGACCCCGCGGGCCTGGACATCGCGATCTTCTCCGCCGGTGGTGAGACGTCTCGGTCACAGGCGCCGCGCTTTGCCGCGGCCGGTGTGACGGTGATCGACAACTCGTCCGCCTGGCGCAAGGACCCCGACGTGCCACTGGTTGTCTCCGAGGTCAACCCGGAGCAGATCGCCGATCCGCCCAAGGGCATCATCGCCAACCCCAACTGCACCACGATGGCGGCGATGCCGGTGCTCAAGCCGCTGTCCGACGCGGCGGGGCTGCGCCGGTTGATCGTCGCCACCTATCAGGCGGTCTCGGGCTCCGGGCTGGCCGGCGTCGAGGAGTTGGCCGGGCAGATCCGCCAGGGCGTCGAAGGCAACCTCGAGGGCCTCGCCCACGACGGATCCGCCGTGGAACTCGGCCCGGCGAAGAAGTATGTCGCCCCGATCGGCTACAACGTGCTGCCGATGGCCGGCTCGGTCGTGGCGGACGGCAGCGAGGAGACCGACGAGGAGCAGAAGCTGCGCAACGAGTCGCGCAAGATCCTCGGGCTGCCCGATCTGGCGGTCGCCGGCACCTGCGTGCGCGTGCCGGTCTTCTCCGGACACTCGCTGGCCATCCATGCCGAGTTCGACAAGCAGATCAGTCCGGACGAGGCCAGGGCGCTGCTCGCGAACGCGCCGGGTGTCGTGGTGACCGACGTGCCGACTCCGTTGGAGGCGGCGGGCAAGGATCCGTCATACGTCGGGCGCATCCGGCAGGACCAGTCCGTGCCCGACGGCAAGGGCCTGGTGCTGTTTGTCTCCGGCGACAACCTGCGAAAAGGCGCTGCGCTCAACACGATCCAGATCGCCGAGGTAATCGCCGCAGGACGGTGAGGGCATGAAGTCGGACAAACCCATCCTGGCGGTGGTCGGCGCGACCGGTGTGGTGGGGCTGTCGCTGTTGTCGCTCCTGCCGACCCGCGACGACCTGTGGGGCGAGATCCGGCCGATCGCGTCGGGCCGCTCCGTGGGCCGGCGGGTGTCGATCCTCGGTCACGAGACCGTGGTGCGGGAGCTCAAACCCGCAGCGTTCGAGGACGTCGACGTGGTGATCATGGCCGTGCCGAGCGACGTGTCGGCGCCATGGACGCCCGTCGCCGTCGATGCCGGAGCCACGGTCATCGACAACTCCGGCCACTTCGTCGGTGCACCGGACGTGCCGTTGGTGGTGCCCGAGATCAACCCGGACGCCGCACGCAACCCCGCTGCCGGCATCATCGCGAGCCCGAGCGCAGCCACCCTGATGATGGTCGGCGCGCTGCACTCGCTGCACAGTTCGTGGCAGCTGACATCGGTCGTGGCGACGACCTTCCAAGCGGTCACCGACGCCGGCGTCTCCGGTGCCCTGCGGCTGTATGACGAGACCATGGAGCTCGCCGGCAATCAGAGTGTCGGCCAGTCGCCGGGTGACGTCCGCCGGATGCTGTCCGACCTGGGGGAGTCGCCCTTCCCGGCGCCGGTGGCGTTCAACGTCATACCGTGGGTCGGCGGCGAGGCGAAGGACGGAGCCACCGACTCCGAGACGGCGGTCCGCGACGAGTTGCGCAGCCTGTTGCGGGTGCCGCATCTTCCGGTCGCCGTGACGTGTGTGCAGGTGCCGGTCGTGCGGACCCACTCGGTGTCGATCCACGCGACGTTCGCGACCGACACCGACCGCGACGACGCGGTGCGCGTGCTCACCGAGTCATCGAACTCCGTTGTGGTCCTTGACGATTCGGCCGGGTCGTTGGACGACAGCTGGCCGACACCGGTCGATGTCGTCGGCGCCGACCCGATCTTCGCCGGCCGCGTGCGCCGACTGGACGGCTTCCCCAACGCCATCGAGTTGTTCATCTGCGCCGACAACCTGCGCAAGGGCTCGGCGCTGAACGCGTTGCAGATCGCCGAACACACCATCTGAGGCCTCCCGAGCCTCCGACTCGCGGATTCGCGACAGAAAGTTCGCACACGTATGCTTTTGCGGTGCATAAGATCCGCTTATCGCTTGCTCGTGTAGCGGCGCTCCTCGCGACCCTCTTCCTGGTCGGCGGCGTGGCGCTCGCGCCATCGGCGCATGCCGCGTCCGATCCCTCGTCGGGGCTGCCGTCGACCCTGCGAGTGGGCACCGAGGGCGTCTATCCGCCGTTCAGCTATCACGACTCCTCCGACAAGCTGACCGGTTACGACGTCGACTACATCGAGGAGATCGGCAAGCGGCTGGGTGTCAAGATCACGTTCGTCGAGACGCCGTGGGATTCGATGTTCTCGGCGCTGCAGTCCCACCGCATCGACCTGGTCGCGAACGAGGTCACTCTCAACCCGGAGCGGAAGGCGAAGTACGACCTGTCGGCGCCATACGTCACCACGACCGGGGTGCTGGTCGTCGCCTCGGACAACAAGTCGATCACGTCGCTGCAGGACCTGAAGGGCAAGCGGGCCGCGGAGAACGTCACCAGCAACTGGGCTGACGTCGCCACACAGCATGGCGCCACCGTCGTCGGCGTCGAGGCGATGGACAAGGCGATCAGCGCGCTGTCCCAGGGGCGGGTCGACGCGATGGTCAACGACCAGCTCGCCGTCAAGAACTACCTGAACACCAAGGGCGACAGCGGAGTCAAGATCGTCGCCACGACCGCCGACAAGAGCCAGTCCGTCTTCGCCGCTCGCCAGGGCAGCGGCTACATGCCGGCGATCGACAAGCAGATCGCGGCGATGCAGCAGGACGGCACCGCGCAACGCCTGTACGACAAGTACTTCGGCGCCAAGGCGCAGCAGGCGTCCGGCACCAGTGACTGGCAGGTGGTCAAGGACAACGCCTGGCCGATGTTGCAGGCAACGCTGAAGACCACCATCCCGTTGACGATCGTGGCATTCATCATCGGACTGGCCATCGCCGTCGTCGTGGCGCTGATGCGACGTTCCAGCGTGCTGGTGCTGGCCTGGGTCGCGCGAGTCTTCATCTCGATCATCCGCGGCACGCCGCTGCTCGTGCAGTTGGTGATCGTCTTCTACGGGCTGCCCGAGATCGGCATCAAATTCTCGACCTTCGTCTCGGCCGCGATCGCGTTGAGTCTCAACGTCGGCGGCTACGGCGCGGAGATCGTCCGGTCGGCCATCTCGTCGGTGCCCGACGGGCAGTGGGAAGCTGCCGAGACGATCGGCATGGACTATCCCACCTCGCTGCGTCGGGTCGTGTTGCCGCAGGCCGCCCGGATCGCGGTGCCACCGCTGGGCAACACGCTGCTCTCACTGGTCAAGGACACCTCGCTGACCTCGACCATCCTCGCGCTCGATCTCTTCCACCAGGCGCAGATCGCCGCCGCACCGACCTACAGCTATTTCGCGCTCTACTGCGCCGCAGCGGTCTACTACTGGGTGATCTGCTTCGTGCTCAACCATTTTCAGGGTCGTCTGGAAACCCGACTGAACAGGTATGTCGTCGCATGAGTGAGCTGTTGGAGGCCACCTCACTGGCCAAGAAGTTCGGTGACCACGAGGTCCTCAAGGACGTGTCGTTCAGCGTGCCGCGTGGCACGGTGACGGCGATCATCGGACCGTCCGGGTCGGGCAAGACGACGCTGTTGCGCGGACTCAACGCCCTGGAGCGGCCGGACAGCGGCGTGGTCCGGATTGCCGACGTCACAGTGGATTTCGCCACGATCCGGGCGTCGCGTCGAGGCCGGCTCGGGTCGCGCGACCGGTCCGTGCTCAGGCGTTACCGGTCGCACAGTGGCATGGTCTTCCAGGGTCACAACCTCTTCCCACATCGCACGGCGTTGCAGAACGTCACCGAGGGTCCGATCGTCGTACAGGGCCACCCCGCGGCCGAGGCGAATGAGCAGGCCCGGGCGCTGCTGGCGAAGGTCGGCCTGGCCGAACACGCCGACAAGTTTCCCTACCAGTTGTCCGGCGGTCAGCAGCAACGGGTCGGGATCGCTCGAGCGCTCGCGCTGCAGCCGGATCTGCTGCTCTTCGACGAACCCACCTCGGCGCTCGATCCGGAGCTGGTCGGGGAGGTGCTGGACGTCATCCGCCAGCTGGCCCGGGAGGGCCGCACGATGGTGATCGTGACGCACGAGATCCGCTTCGCCCGAGACGTCGCCGACCAGGTGCTCTTCATCGACGGCGGGGTGGTGGTGGAGCGGGGCACGCCGGCCGAGGTGCTGGATCATCCGCGACAGCCGCGGACCCAGGCCTTCCTGCACCGCATGCTGGAGGTATGACGCGGGCGTGTGTCGTCGGCTGCGGCCGGCTTATTAGATTGGACCGACCATGATCGACATCGCCGACTGCCGCGCCGCATTCGCTGCGGCCGCCGAGGTCTTCACCGGTCCGCTCTACCGGCATTGGTGCGCTCTTGCCGGGGCCGAGACCGGGTCGGACGACCGGACCTTCACCGCGTTCACGTCCTACGGGCTGGACTTCGCCGACTGGCGATCGCCGCAGCAGCTGTTGCGTGCGACCAGTGAGGAACTGCGCGCCCTCGGAGCGAGTCGGCCGCTCGCCGGCTACTTCCCGGTGCTGCACGGGACATTGCCACCCGACGGGCGCTCCTATCAGCTGTGGACCGAGCTGCTGCGCGACCGGCGCGGCCCGATCGGTCGTCGCCTGCTGGAACCGCCGCTGCCGCTCAACGATCCGCTGGCCGGTGTGCGCATGCTGCGGCTGGCGACCGAGCACCTGCAGGCCATGTATGCCGAACCGGTCACCCTCGAGCTCGTCGCGGTCGGCGCGGCCGCCGGACTCGAGCTGGTGGCCGAGGCGTTCGAGCCGGATCTGTTGCGGGGACAGCACATCGCCGCCCGTCGCGGCTACGATCTGCACCCGCTGCACCCGCAGCAGGACGGCGTCCTGGACCGCATGCTGGCGCAGTTGGAGCCGGAGCAGGTCCAGGCGCAGGCCCGCGTGCGCCGCGCTGCGCAGATCGTGGACGAACAGGACATCGTCGTGTCCCGGCGGAACGCCTTCGAGGTGGTCTCGGCCGACGGATTCGGCTTCGGACGGCTGCCCGTGGTCATCGGCTCGTCGTTCCTGTCCTCGGTCGAGGACCGAGGACGAATGGACCAGCTGATGCGAGCTCGGCACGCGGAGGGGATCTGGGTGTCGGACGACACCGTCGCGGTGCTGCGTTCGGTGAGCGACTCCCCGGTGCTGCGGGATGCCGATCCACGGCGACGCGCGACGAGGCTGACGCACTACCGAGCCGGGGAACTGCTCGCCGAAGTGGTCGAACTCGGCTGATCTCCTGGCGGCATACAGCTGTGGTTGCCAGAATGACCGGACCTCGACCCGTAGGAGGACGCACATGGAAGTGCCACTGATCGTCCGTGATTTCCTCGACCGCGCGGAGACCGTCTACGGCGACCGCGTCGCGATCGTGGACGAACCCGACCAGCCGGCAACGCCTTTCGGCGGCGGCGCGATCACCTACCGCAGGATGGCCCAACTCGCAAGGGCACAGGCGGCGGGGTTGGACCGGATGGGCGTGCCCGTGGGCGGCCGCGTGGCGGTGGTGTCGCACAACAGCGCGCGCCTGCTCACCTCGTTCTACGGAGTCAGTGGCTACGGGCGCATCCTGGTGCCGGTCAACTTCCGGTTGTCGGTCCCCGAGGTGCAATACATCGTGCAGCATTCCGGCGCCGAGGTCCTGATGGTCGACCCCGAACTACGCCACCTGCTCGACGCGGTCGACTGCAACCGCAAGTTCGTGCTCGGTGAATCGGACGACGAGATCTTCGGCGCCACGGCGGAGCCGCGCGCGTGGGACGGCGACGAGCACGCCACCGCGACGATCAACTACACCTCGGGCACCACGGCGCGGCCCAAGGGTGTGCAGCTGACCCACCGCAACAACTGGCTCAATGCGACGGTCTTCGGTTGGCAGGCAACCGTTTCCGACGAGGACGCCTATCTGCACACGTTGCCGATGTTCCATGCCAACGGCTGGGGTATGCCGTTCGCGGTGACCGGCATGGGCGGCAAGCACATCGTGCTGCGCAAGGTCGACGGCACGGAGATCCTGCGTCGCGTCGAGGAGCACGGCGTGACCCTGATGTGCGCCGCGCCGGCCGTGGTCGCAGCGGCGCTCGACGGCGCCCAGCAGTGGGACGGTCCGATCCCCGGCCGGGACCGCACCCGGATCGTCGTCGCCGGCGCACCGCCGCCGACCCGCACGATCGAACGGGTACGGGACGAACTCGGCTGGGAGTTCATCCAGATCTACGGCCTCACCGAGACGGCACCGTTGCTCACCATGAGCCGGATGCGCGCCGAGTGGGCCGACCTGTCGCCCACCGACCAGGCCCGCAAACTAGGCCGCGCCGGTTATCCGGCGATCGGTGTGCGGATGTCGGTCGACCAGAGCGGCGAGGTCCTGTCGCGGACCAATCACAACCTCGAGGCCTACTGGGACAACCCCGAAGCCACCAGCGCGGCGCTGGCGGGCGGCTGGTTCCACACCGGCGACGGCGGCCACCTCGAGGACGGCGCGGTGGTCATCGCCGACCGGAAGAAGGACGTCATCATCTCCGGCGGCGAGAACGTCTCGTCGATCGAGGTGGAGGACGTGCTCATGTCGCACCCCGCCGTGCGCGAGGTCGCCGTCATCGGCATACCGGACGAGAAGTGGGGTGAGCTGGTCACCGCACTCGTTGTCGCCGACGGCGGGGTGACCGAGGACGAGCTCATCGCGCACGCCCGCGCGTCGCTCGCCGGTTACAAGGCGCCGAAGAAGGTCGAGTTCCGCGACGAACTCGCGCGCACGGCGACCGGGAAGTTGCAGAAATTCAAACTGCGCCAACCGTTCTGGGCCGACCAGGACAAGCAGGTCAACTGAGTGGCGCGCGAGCTGTCCGGCATCGGTCGCGCCGTGCAGGGCGCGATCTACGCGGCAGGTGCCTATGGCCGCAAGTCGAAGGTGCCGGTCGAGCCGGCCGCACTGTATGACGCCGCGCGTCGCCGGATGAGCCCGCAGGCGTGGTCGTATGTCGCCGGCAGCGCCGGGATGCAGCGCACCGACCGGGCGAACACTGCTGCGTTCGAACGGTTTCCGATCGTTTCGCGTGTTCTGCGGGACGTTTCGGAGCGCTCCCTCGGCGTGACGCTCTTCGGGCACGACCTGCCGGCGCCGGTGCTCTTCGCGCCGATCGGAGTGCTGGAGATGGTGCAGCCGGAGGCCGAGTTGGCTGTCGCACGAGCGGCGCGATCGCTGGGCCTGCCGATGGTGTTGTCCACGCAGGGTTCGGTCCCGATGGAGCAGACCGCCCAGGAGCTGGGCGCCCATCCGATGTGGTACCAGCTCTATTGGAGCAACAACGACGAGCTCGCCCGATCGCTGGTGCAGCGCGCCGAGGCGGCCGGCGCCCAGGCGATCGTGGTCACCCTCGACACTCACCTGCTCGGCTGGCGGACCCGGGACCTCGACCTCGGCTACCTGCCCTTCGCCCGCGGGGAGGGCATCGCGCAGTACCTCACGGACCCGGTCTTCCAGGAACTCATCCACAAACGTGTGGCGGAGCAGACTACTACAAGCAAGTACAGCACTGCAGAGAGGAGTCCGGGGTCCCCGCGAAGCATTCGGGGGAGCGAAGCGGAGGAGAAACTTCGGGGGGCGGAGCGGCCCACACCGGCCGCGGTGCGCACGTTGCTCTCCATCACCCGCCATTACCCGGGCCGCTTCCGCGACAACCTCCGCTCGCCGCTGCCGCGTGCCGCGGTCGAGACGTTCCTGGATGTGTTCCCCTGCCCAGCGCTCACCTGGGACGACCTGGCGAAACTGCGCGAGTGGACCTCGTTACCCATCGTGCTCAAGGGCATCCAATCGGTGCAGGACGCGCAGTTCGCGACCGACCACGGCGCCGACGGCATCATCGTCTCCAACCACGGCGGCCGTCAGATCGACGGCGCGATCGCCTCGCTGGACGCGCTGGCCAGCATCGCCCCGGTCGTCGACGGCCGCCTGCCCGTGCTCTTCGACAGCGGGATCCGCAGCGGCGCGGACGTCTTCAAGGCGCTGGCCCTGGGTGCATCGGCCGTGCTGGTCGGCCGGCCCTGGCTCTACGGGCTGGCGTTGGACGGTGCCGCCGGAGCGGAGGCAGTCATGGAGCGGATCCTGGCCGAGCTCGACCTGACCATGGCGCTGTCCGGCGTCACGTCGATCGAGCAGATCACCCGCGACTGCCTGGCCGATCCAGCTCGATGGTGATCTGCGGTCCGTAGAGCGCCATGGCCGCGAGTGCCCGGTCGTGGTTGTCCTGCGTGGACCCGGCACACAGTGCCGACGCCACGTGGACGGTGGCGCCGGCATCCGCGGCGGCCAGCGCGGTGGACAGGACGCAGCAGTCGGTCGCCACCCCTGCGAGCGTGAGTCGTGGTGTGCTGCCGACGATCTCGGCGAGCGCCGGCCACTTGCCGAACGTCGGGGCGGTGATCACCGGTGCACCGTCGGCGACCACATCCGCGAACTCGGGCACCAGCGCGTAGAGCGGGTCGCCGTCAGGGACCTGCGCGAACGGCCATTCCCGGTAGTAGCCGACCCAGGATCCCCGCGGCCGCGCGTCCGCGACGAAGCGGGTGAAGACGACCCGGCCGGCATACGCCTCGACGGCGGCCCGGATCCGCGGCACCGTGCCCGCCCACATCGGCGAACCCCACGGTGAGGTCTGCGGGTCGGCGAAGATCGCCTGCGAATCGATGACGACCAGCCACCCGTCGCCGGGCGAAACGCCTTCGGCGTCCATCGGATCAGGCCTCCACCGCGGCGCGGTCTGCGTTTTCCTCGGTCGAAGCCTCCTGGCGGGCGACCGTGCCGCGCCGCAGGAGGTATGCCGCCACGAACGACAACACGAGGGCGACGATCACACCGAGGTTGGCGTAGGCCCAGTTGCCGCTCCAGGCGGCAGTTTTCGGGTCATACGTGCCGAGCCCAAGCGGATGCAGCAGGTAGCCCTGCCAGTTGTTCCAGGACGCGTCCTGTGCGTAGTTGTTCACCACCAGACCCCAGCCGACGACCGACGTGACGAAGAGGATGCCGATCGATGTCCAGTCCCAGGACCCGTAGCGGCCGGCGGAGTCGAAGAGATCGTTCTCGTCATACGACCGCTGGCGCAGGACGATGTCGGCGATCATGATGCCGGCCCACGAAGCCAGCGGCACGCCCAGCGTGATCAGGAACGACTGGAACGGGCTGGCGAAGTTCTCCGCCACGAAGACGACGTAGATCGTGCCGGCGGTGAGGATCACGCCGTCGACGAAGGCCGCGGCCGGACGCGGGATCCGCACCCCGAGCGAGAGCAGGGTCAGTCCCGAGGAGTAGATGCCCAGCACCGCACCGCTGACCAGGGACAGGATGGCTGCGACCAGGAAGGGCACCAGGAACCACGTCGGCAGGATGTCGGCGAGGGCACCGATCGGGTTGCTCAGAATGCCCTCGGCGACCGTGCCGTCCGAGCCGGCGAGCAGCAACCCGAAGATCACCAGGACCACCGGCGCCACGGCACCGCCGAAGGTGTTCCAGGCGACGATCGCCCCGCCGGAGGCGTCCCGGTGCTGGTAGCGCGACCAGTCCGCGGCGATGTTGATCCAGCCCAGGCCGAAGCCGGTCATCACCATCACCAGCGCGCCGACCGTCTGCTGCCAGCTGCCGGTGGGCAGCGCCGTCACCTTGGACCACTCGATGTGTGACGCGGCCACGACCATGAAGACGACGGTGATGATGCCGGTGATCCAGGTCAGCCAGGACTGCAGCCGCATGATGACGTGGTAGCCGGCGACGGACGCGAGGACGACGAGGGCCGCGACGACGAAGCAGGCGATGATCTTCGTCGCGGTGCCGCCGCCCCAGCCGAGCTTGCGCATCACGGTCGCCGTGGCCAGGGTGGCGTTGATGGTCAGGAAGGTCTCCCAGCCGATCGAGGTCAGCCAGCTGATGACGCCCGGCACCTTCTGCCCGGTCACGCCGAATGCCGCACGGGACAGGATCATGGTGGGTGCCGAGCCGCGTTTGCCGGCCAAGGCGATGACCCCGCAGAGCGCGAAACTGACCACCACACCGACGAGTACGACGAGGACCGACTGCCAGAAGGAGATCCCGAAGCCGAGCACGAAAGCGGCATAGGAGATCCCGAACACCGACACGTTGGCGGCGAACCACGGCCAGAACAGGTCGCGCGGCTGCGCGGTGCGCTCGGACTCCTCGATGATCTCGATGCCGGTGGTCTCCACGCCGAGGCGCCGGACCTCCTGCCCGGTTGCGGTCGCTGGGGTGCTCATGGCGAGAGCATGGCAGATCCGCGGCGTCGGCGCCGACCAGATCGGCGATGACCTCCGCGGTCAGGATCCGTCGGTGGGGTGACGGACCTGTCGGCCCGCGTCGACTCGCTCGCGCTGCGGCACCACGGTGTACTTGGGGTCGCGGGCGGAGGCCTGCCCGGCCTCGAAGATGCCGAATCTGGTCAGCGCAGAGCCGACCAGCAGCGCCACGCCGGACGCCATGGCGACGGGACGCGAGCGCCGGCCGAGCACGGTGCCCAGTGCCCCGATGCTGGAGGTCACCGCGGCGGCGCGCAACATCGCCCCGGGTCGGCCCTCATCCAGCGTGCGTGCCGACAGGCCCATGGACCGGCGCATCCAGGTGTATGCCGCGAGCTCCGCGGCCACTCCGCCGACCGCCATCCGGCGGGCGGGTGCGGCTTCGTGCCTCGGAGAGGTCAGCATCGCCAGGCCACCGGCGGCGCTGGCGGCCGACCCGGCGAAGACGAAGGGCAGCTGGCCGGACGCCTCGTGCCAGGCCGGAGTGGCGGTGTCCCCGAGCAGCACCGCGGTGTAGGTCGCGACCGCCGAGCCGGTCACCGCGGCCAGCAGCCCGGCCGGTCGAGCTGCCAACTGCAACCCCGTGGTGGCCACATCCGGCAGCGCGTTGCGGGCGCCGGCCGGTAAGGCGGCGACGGCTTCCGCGGTGGCGGCCAGGCCGGCCGCCGGCCCGTAGGCGAAAAGGATCCAGGAGCCCATCGACATCGGCGAGGTCGGCCGGAACACGCGCAGCATATTGAGGAACCGGCTGGGCCGGCCCAGGTCGTGGATCAGGAAATAGGTGCTGGCGCCGATCGACACCAGCGCCGAGATCCGGCTGTTACGAGCCAACGCCCGGCGTCCGCTCAGCTCCGCACCGGCCGCCAGGAGTGAAGAGGCCCCGGCCAGCCCACCGGTGAACAAGTATGCCGGGATGTCGGCCTGCCACGGCGACGCCTTGACCACGGGTCGTCCGTAGTACGAGCTGAATTCGGCCTCGGGCACCATCGCACGCTCACCGCCGCGGCCGCCGCGGCGCCGTCGGCCCGCGCCGGCAGCCCGTCGCATCCGCCCCGCCGCGCGCCGTCCTCGGCGGGGCTGGTCGTCGTCGGGCCACCGGCCGTACCTGCTCTCGGCGTGTCCGGCGGTGCTCATCCGCGCGCCCCCAGGAAACTGAGCACGACCCCGGTCGCGAGCCCGGCTGCTGCCAGACCCGCTCGCTGCCACATCATCGGCAGGTCACGGGTGGTGACGACCGGGTCGGGTGGCAGTCCGTAGACCTCCGGCTCGTCCAGCAGCAGGAACATCGCACCCGTGCCGCCGACCCCGTCCTGCGGGTCGGCGCCGTACAGCCGGGCACTGTCGACACCTTGCTCCTGCAGTTGCGCCACGCGCTGCCTGCCGCGCTCGCGCAGTTCGTCGACGTCGCCGAACATGATCGACTCGGTCGGGCAGGCCTTGGCGCACGCCGGCATGTCACCGACACCGATCCGGTCGTAGCACAGCGTGCACTTCTGGGCGATGCCGGCGTTCTTGACCTCCGGGCCGCCGCCCCGGCGCTCGATCACGCCATACGGGCAGGCGGGGACGCAGTAGCCGCAGCCGTTGCACACGTCCTCCTGCACGACAACGGTGCCGAACTCGGTCCGGAACAGCGAACCCGTGGGGCAGACGTCCAGGCAGGCCGCGTGGGTGCAGTGCTTGCACACGTCCGAGGACATCAGCCACCGGAAGTCCGGACGTGCGCCGGACTCGTCATCCGCCGCATCCGCCGCATCCGGCGGCGGACCCACCGACGGCATACCCAGGTCGACTGTGGGGGGACCGGCGGGGACGGTCTGCTCGATGAAGGCGACATGCCGCCAGGTGTCCGCACCCAGTGCACCGGTGTTGTCGTAGGAGTCGCCGGTCAGGCCCTCACCGAGATCTGCCGGTATGGCGTTCCACTCCTTGCAGGCGACCTCGCAGGCCTTGCACCCGATGCATACCGAGGTGTCGGTGAGGAACCCCTTGCGGGCCTGCTGGTCCCAGCCGGCGTCGGCGGCGGGGTCGAGCGGGCCGAACAGGCGATGTGAACTCACGCTTCCTCCGGGTCCTGGTGCCGGGTATTGCTGGTCTCCACGGTGATCCCTGCCCGGGACACGTAGTCCTCGACTAGCTGCCGCACCCGGCTGTCGTCCGGCCGGCGCCCGGCTCGTACGTCGCAGGTGCCGGCCTTGCTCTCCTGGATGTGCACGTTCGGGTCCAGCGTCACGCCGATGAGGTCGTTGGCGCTGTCACCTTCCACGACGGCACCCTTGCCACCCTGCCCCCAGTGATAGGGCAGCCCGACCTGATGCACCGTCTGCCCGTCCACGACGAGCGGGACCATCCGATCGGTCACCAGGACGCGCGCCTCGACGGCGCTGCGGGCGGTGACGATGGTCGCCCAGCCACCGTTGACCAGTCCGCGCTCGGCTGCCAGGGCCGGCGACACCTCACAGAAGAACTGTGGTTGCAGCTCGGACAGGTAGGGCAGCCACCGGCTCATGCCGCCGGCGGTGTGGTGCTCGGTCAGCCGGTAGGTGGTGAAGACGAACGGGAATTCGTCGGCACCGGGCGTATCCGCCGACGGGTTGGACAGGTTGTCCTTGCGCTTGTACACCTGGCGGGTCGGGTTGGACTGCTGGGCATAGACGCGGTTCCGGAACGGCGATTCCTGCGGCTCGTAGTGTGCGGGCAGCGGCCCGTCCAGCAGCCCGCTCGGCGCGAACAGCCATCCCTTGCCGTCCGACTGCATGATGAACGGGTCATCGCCGGCCAGCCCCTCCGGCCCGGCGGTCCCGTCCTCCGGCTGGAAGTCGGGGCGCTTGCTCGCCGGGAAGTCCGGTATGTCGTGGCCGGTCCACGTGGCCGCTTGCTCGTCCCACCAGACGTACGCCTTGCGTTCACTCCACGGCTTACCCTGCGGGTCCGCGGACGCCCGGTTGTAGAGGATCCGCCGGTTGGCCGGCCACGCCCAGCCCCACTCGGGGGCGACCCAGGACTGCTCCGACCCGGGCTTGCGTCGCGCCGACTGGTTGACGCCGTCGGCATACACACCGGTGTAGATCCAGCATCCGCCCGCGGTGCTGCCGTCGTCCTTCATCTCGGTGTAACTGGACAGCAGGTCGCCCGCGCTGCCGTCGGCGTTCACCTGCCATCCGTTGATCTCGCGCAGCACCGCGTCCGCGGACGGCTCGTCGCTGCCCTCCTGGCCGTAGTCCCAGGTCAGGTCGAGCAACGGCCGGTCACGTTCGTCGGTGGAGTCCGCGAGTCGCTGACGGATCTTGTTGCCCAGGTGCCACATGAAGTGCAGCTCGCTGCGGGCATCGCCCGGCGGGTCGATCGCCTTGTGGTGCCACTGCAGCATGCGCTGGGTCTGGGTGAACGTGCCGTCCTTCTCGACGTGGGTCGCGGCCGGCAGGAAGAAGACCTCGGTGCCGATGTCCTCCGTGCGCAACTCGCCGGAGCGGACCTCCGGACCGTCCTTCCACCAGGTCGCCGATTCGATCAGCTGGAAGTCACGCACCACCATCCACTTGCAGTGCGCCATGCCCAACCGTTGCAATCGGCCGTGAGCCGACCCGACCGCAGGGTTCTCACCCATCACGAAGTAACCGTCGACCTGGTCGTCCAGCATCCGCATGACGGTGTTGTAGGTGCCGTGGTCGCCGCTGATCCGCGGCAGGTAGTCGAAGCAGTAGTCGTTGTCCGCCGTGGCGGCTTTGCCCCACCACGACTTCAGCATGCTGGTGGTGTATGCCGCCGCCTCGGTCCAGTAGCCCTTCTGGGTGTCGCTGGTGACGGACGTGAGGTATTCCTGCAGCGTGCCGTGCTGGTCGGCGGTGGGCATCGGCAGGTATCCGGGCAGGATGTTGAACAGCGTGGGGATGTCGGTGGAGCCCTGAATGCTGGCGTGCCCGCGCAACGCCATGATGCCGCCGCCCGGCCGGCCCATGTTGCCCAGCAACAGCTGAATGATCGCCGCGCCACGGATGTATTGCACCCCGACCGTGTGCTGGGTCCAGCCGACCGAGTAGACCCACGCGGTGGTGCGGTCCCGGCCGCTGTTGGCGGTGACCGCCTCGCACACCGACAGGAAGTCCTCCTCGGAGACGCCGCACACCTGCGCCACCAGCTCGGGGGTGTAGCGCTGGTAGTGGCGCGCCAGGATCTGGAACACGCACCGCGGATCCTGCAGCGACTCGTCCCGCTCGGTCTGGGTGTGACCATGCCCGACCGCACCGGCGCTGCCGTGCGTGTCACCGGCCGCACGGTCCCGGTGATCGTCGGCCGACGCCGCGGACGCACGGGCATTGCCCGCCGCCGCGTATGCCTCGACGCCCTCATAGCTCCAGCTGGCGGGATCGTAGGTGCCGGTCTCGGGGTCGTAGCCGGAGAACAACCCGTCCAGGTCCTCGGTGTCGCGGTAGTCCTCGCCGACGATCGTGGCGGCATTGGTGTAGGCGACCACGTAGTCCCGGAAGTACTTCTGCTGCTCCAGGATGTAGTGGATGATCCCGCCGAGGAAGACGATGTCACTGCCGGCGCGCAGCGGCACGTGCTGATCGGCGACCGCGGAGGTGCGCGTGAAACGCGGGTCGATGTGTATGACGCGAGCGCCCCTGCGCTTGGCCTCCATCACCCACTGGAAGCCGACCGGGTGACACTCGGCCATGTTGGAACCCTGGATGACGATGCAGTCAGAATTCTGCAGATCCTGCTGGAACGTCGTCGCGCCACCGCGACCGAACGAGGTCCCCAGACTGGGAACCGTGGCGCTGTGTCAAATACGCGCCTGATTCTCGATCTGGATCGCGCCCAGCGCGGTGAAGAGCTTCTTGATGAGGTAGTTCTCCTCATTGTCCAACGTTGCGCCACCCAGGTGCGCCATACCGAGGGTGCGGCGCAGCATGCGCCCCTGCTCGTCGGTGTCCTGCCAGGTGCGCCGACGGGCCTCGAGCACCCGGTCGGCGATCATGTCGGTGGCGGTGTCCAGGTCCAAGTGTTCCCACTCGGTGGCGTAGGGACGTCGGTAGAGCACCGATGTCTGCCGGGTGGAGGAGTTGACCAGCTGCTCACTCGCCGACCCCTTGGGGCACAGGCGACCGCGCGAAATCGGCGAGTCCGGGTCTCCCTCGATCTGGGTGACCCGACCGTCCTTGACGAAAACCCGCTGACCGCACCCGACGGCGCAGTAGGGGCACACGCTCTGCACGACCTTGTCCGCGGACTCGGTGCGCGGCGTCCAGTCCTTGCCGGATTTGGCGGCGGCGCCGCGACCCAGCCGGTCCGGCCCCAGCGCCTGGCGCACCACGGGCCAGGAGAGGAAGGTTTTGCCGCGACCCATCACAGCCACCAATGGTAGCCGAGGGAGAAGTTCACCGTGGCTGCGAACGTCAAATACATCAGCCACACTCCGGTCAGTGTGTGGAACAACCCGAGGGCGCGTTCCCCGAGCTCGATGGCCAGGGACGCGAAGAAGTCCGCGAAGTAGACGAGGAACAGCCCGACGAACAGGATGAACACCGGGATGTCGTCGGCCTGGAAGAACACCGTCGCTCCTAGCGCGGAGATCACCATGTACGCGATGCACATCCCGGCGTTCGGGCGGGGGTCGTTGCCCTGATAGCGATTCCAGCCGATCGCGAACCAGTGGATCCCGTATGCCGAGAACGCCAGGGCAGCCATGTAGACGGGCCCTTCGCGGAAGACCTGGAACCACGTCATGCCGACGAAGAGCAGCACTCCGGTGACGAACTGGCAGAATCCGGGAAGCCAGATCCCCCAGACCCCGACGGACCGGTCCACGCTCGCATCACGTGGCGGATAGCCGAACAACTCCTGCGGGCCGTAGATCAAGTAGCCGGTGCCGAGCCCGAAGAAGCCCAGTGCGAACGGCAGGTACGGCGACGCGAGGAGGGTGACATCTGCGCCCATGGTCGACTCCTTCGCGACTGTCGGTCCTCAGCGTCATACCCACACCGGACCGTTCGAATCGCCGAAGGTGCCCGATCAGCTGATCCGGATGCCGGAGCCGGCGACCGTGTGGCCGATGACCGGATGGCCCGGCAACTCGCCGACGACCAGCAGCCCGCCCGAGGTCTGGGCGTCGGCGAGGAAGAGCAGGTCGTCCTCGGTGATGGTCGATGCCGACTGCAGGTGCGGTCGCACCCAGTCCAGGTTGCGCCGGGTGCCCCCGGACACGTAGCCGCCGGCCAGGGCGTCCAGCGCGCCGTCGACGGCGGGGACCGCGGAGCGCTCGAGCACCGCGCCGATGCCCGACGCTCGGCACAGCTTGTGCAGGTGGCCGAGCAGGCCGAAACCGGTCACGTCGGTCGCGGCCGTGACGCCGGCGGCGAGTGCCTCGCGGGCCGCGACGTCGTTCAGGGCGGTCATGCTCGCGATCGCCGCTTCGAAGACCTCACCGGTCTGCTTGTGCCGGTTGTTGAGCAGGCCGACGCCGATCGGCTTGGTGAGTGTCAGCGGCATACCGGCGACGCCGGCATCGTTGCGCAGCAAGCGATCCGGGTCGGCGACCCCGGTGACCGCCATGCCGTACTTCGGCTCCGGGTCGTCGATGGTGTGCCCGCCGATCACCGGGCAGCCGGCCTGCGTGCCGACGTCGAGTCCGCCGCGCAGCACCTCGGTCATCAGCTCCATCGGGAGCACGCCGCGCGGCCAGCCGACCAGGTTGATCGCCACCACCGGACGGCCGCCCATCGCGTAGACGTCGGACAGGGCGTTCGCCGCAGCGATGCGGCCCCAGTCGTAGGGCGAGTCCACGACGGGTGTGAAGAAATCGGCTGTGGAAAGCACGGCGAGGTCATCGTGCACCCGGACCACCGCGGCGTCGTCGCCGTCGTCCACGCCGACGAGCACATCCGGTCCGGTCTGGCCGACGAGTCCGCGCACGGCGTCCTCGAGTTCACCGGCCGGGATCTTGCACGCGCAGCCGCCGCCGTGCGCGAAGGTGGTGAGTCGGAGCGTCTGGGTGCCGGTCATGTGATCGAGGGTAGACAGCTCGCGCTGCCCGGGTGCCGGCGGCGCGCAGCGCGGGAGGTGCCGCGCGAGCGAACACCACGGACGGTAGGTTGACGCCTGGAGGCGTCAGGGTTCCTGGTGGGCCCCCCGGTCTTCAAAACCGGTGAGGCCGAGCATCTCGGTCTGGCGGGTTCGATTCCCGTCCGTCTCCGCCAGGTCGTGACGTTCGACGAGAAGAGCCGGCCACGTTGCCATGCCGCTGGAGGTGCCGATGTCGTCGCAGGACCCGCGCAGCCGCATCCCGCGCACCGACACGCTCCTCGCGTCACCGCTGGTCACCGCCGCCGCGGCACACCTGGGCGCCGACACCGTGCGCCGCCTCGTCGTCGCCGCGCAGGATCGGGCCCGCCGTGGCGAGATCGACCCCGAACAGGTGCCCGCGGCGCTGGAAGCGTCGCTGCGGGGCGGTGCCACACAGCTGCGCCCGGTGATCAACGCCACCGGCGTCGTCATACACACCAATCTGGGGCGTGCGCCTCTGTCGCCGGCGGCGGTCGAGGCGATCCGCGCGGCCGCGGGGTATGTCGACGTCGAGATCGCCCTCGCGACCGGCAAGCGGTCCCGACGGGGCACGGCGGCGCGTGCGGCCCTGCTCGCCGCGTGCCCGGCCGCGGAGGAGGCGCTGGTCGTCAACAACGGCGCCGCGGCGCTGGTGCTGGCCACGACCGCGCTTGCGCAGGATGCCGAGATCATCGTCAGCAGAGGCGAACTCGTCGAGATCGGCGCCGGCTTCCGGCTGCCGGACCTGATCGCCTCCACCGGTGCCCGGCTGCGCGAGGTCGGCACCACCAACCGCACCCATCTGCGTGACTACGCCGACGCCATCGGGGCCGGCACCGGCGCGATCCTCAAGGTGCACCCCAGCAACTTCCGCGTCGATGGCTTCACGTCCGCCGCGCCGGTCGATGCACTGCACGACCTCGCGCTGCAGCACGACGTGCCGCTCGTGGTCGACCTGGGCAGCGGGCTGCTGGCGCCGGACGCGCTCATCCCGGACGAGCCCGACGCGACCACCACGCTCGTCGCCGGCGCCGATGTGGTCACCGCCAGCGGTGACAAGTTGCTGGGCGGACCGCAGGCCGGCATCGCGCTGGGCCGCAAGGCATTCCTCGACCGTATGGCGAAACACCCGCTCGCCCGGGCGGTCCGGGCCGACAAGCTCGCGTTGGCCGCACTCGAAGCAACGCTCCGCGGACCGCATCCACCGACCACCGAAGCGCTGCACGCCGACGCCGACCGGCTCCGCAGCCGCGCCGAGGCGCTCGCGGCGGCGGTCGGAGGAGTCGTCATCGCGCACGACGGACGAGTCGGAGGTGGCGGCGCCCCCGGCGTGCCACTGCCCGGCTGGGCTGTCGCGCTGCCCGAAAACCTGGCGACCGCACTGCGACTCGGCGATCCGGCGGTGCTGCCGCGCATCCACGGTGGTCAGTGTCTGATCGATCTGCGCTGTGTGCCGGAGTCCGACGACGAGCGGCTCACCGTCGCGGTCCGTGCGGCGCTGGGCAGCTGACATGTATGTCGTCGCCACTGCCGGACACGTCGACCACGGCAAGAGCGCGTTGGTGCGCGCCCTCACCGGGACCGAACCCGACCGGTGGAGCGAGGAGAGGCGCCGCGGACTGACCATCGACCTTGGGTTCGCTTCGATGACAACACCTTCGGGCGCCCAGCTGTCCTTCGTCGACGTGCCGGGACACGAGCGGTTCCTGGGCAACATGCTCGCCGGGATCGGGCCCGCGCCCGTCGTCTGCTTCGTCGTCGCCGCCGACGAGGGCTGGCGACCGCAGTCCGCCGAGCACCGGGACGCGCTGCGCGCCCTGGGCATCGAACGCGGTGTGGTGGTGATCACCCGCACCGACCTGGCCTCCGAGCGCGTCGACACCGTCACGGCGCAGGTGCGCGAGGAACTGGCCGGGACAGGACTGCACGACGCGCCGGTGGTGGCGGTCTCGGCACACACCGGTGCCGGGCTCGAGCTGCTGGTCGACACGCTCGACGAGATGCTCGCTGCTGCGCCGAAACCGTTGCAGCAGGGCAGGATCCGTCTCTGGATCGACCGCTCCTTCTCGATCCGCGGCGCGGGGACGGTGGTCACCGGAACGCTGCCCGCCGGCACCCTGACGACCGGCGATCGACTCAGCCTGCTCGGCGCGGGCGCGTCGGCGGTCACGGTGCGCGGCCTCCAACAGCACGGTGCGACGGTCGCGACCGTCGGTCCGGTCAGCCGGGTCGCGGTCAACCTGCGGGGGATCGCAGCGGACGCCGTCCATCGCGGCGACGCCCTCCTGACACCGGACGCCTGGCAACTCACATCTGAGCTCGACGTGCGTCGCGGGTCGGGCCCTGAGCTGCCCGAGTTGCCGGAGCATCTCATGGTCCACTTCGGCACTCTTGCCGTCCCCGCGCGACTGCGGCCGTTCGACGGGACGACCGCCCGCGTACTGCTGGAGCGCGAGGTGCCGGCCACGCTCGGCGACCGGATGATCTTGCGGGACAACGGATCCCGTCGGTTCGCCGGGGTGCGGGTGCTGGACGTCGAGCCACCGCGGTTGCGGCGCCGTGGTGCGGGTGCCCGGCGCGCCCGGCAACTGGCCGACCGTCCCCCGACCGGTGATCTGCGGGCCGAGGTGGCGCGGCGTGGTGCGGTCCGTCGGGACCAGCTGGAACGGCTGGGCATCGTGCTGCCGGCGAACCCCGCGCAGGACATCGTGGTGCACGGCAATTGGTGGATCCACCGGGGGGCATTGGATGGCTGGTCCGAGGCGCTGCAAGCCGCGGTCGCCGCCGACCTGGCGCGTCACCCGTTGTCGGCCGGACTGACCCGTGGCGCCGCGATCAGCGCGCTGGGCCTCCCGGACGCCTCGTTGCTGGACGTGGTGGTCGCCGCAGCGGGTCTGACCCGGCAGTCAGGTGTCGTGACCGGCACCACCGCCTCGGACCTGGGCAGTGCGGAAACGGCTGTCGCGACGCTGGAGCAGCGACTGCGGCAGGCGCCGTTCGCGGCACCGGAGGCCGACGAACTCGCCGAGCTCGGCATCGGTCGCGAGGCGCTGGCCGCTGCCGAACGGCTCGGCCGGTTGCTGCGACTGGGTGACGGCGTCGTGTTGCTGCCGACCGCCCCGGCCTTGGCGATGCGTGAACTGGCTAGATTGCCAGACGTGTTCACCACCAGTGAGGCACGAAGAGCGCTGAGCACAACGCGCCGTGTCGCCATACCCCTGCTGGAGCACCTGGACGCTCGTGGCTGGACCAGACGCATCGACGCCGGACACCGCACCGTGGTGCGGGCCGGCGTCAGGGCGTGAAGCGACGGCTCAGGCGTCGGCGAGCGCGAGCTCGTCGACCACCGGCTCCCAGTCCTTGGGACGACGTCCGGAGATCGTCAGGGCGATGGCGCCGCCCACCAGCGCGGCGAGCGCGCCCACCAGGAAGCACACCTTGAACGCATCCTCGGACGGTATGGCGGGTGTGCCCGGCTTCAGTGTGATGGTCTGGCTGGTCAGCAGGCTGGCCATGACAGCGCCGGCGACCGTGGTGCCGATCGACCGCATGACGGTGTTGATCCCGACGCCGGAGCCGGCCTCGGCCGGCGGCACGTTCTCCAGGATGAGGGTCGGCATGGCGGCATACCCGATGCCGACGCCGGCCATGCTGATGCAACTGGCCACCAGTAGCTGCCACGGCGCGCTCATCATGAACAGCGCCACCAGGTAGCCGGCGCCGATGACTCCGGCACCGATCGCCAGGGTGATCCGTGCGCCGAGGGTGGTCATCAGCTTGCTCGACACCGGGGCGAGGAACATCATCATCAGCCCGCCGGGCGCCATCCAGAGGCCGGCCTCGAGGATCGACTGACCCAGGCCGTAGCCGGTGGCCGCGGGCATCTCCAGCAGCTGCGGCACCACGATGGACTGCGCCATCATGCCGAATCCGATGAGCATGGCGGCGATGTTCGTCAGCAGGACCGGCCGGCGCGCGGTGGTCCGCAGGTCGACCAGCGGGTCCTTGCGGCGCAGTTCGTAGAGTCCGAACAGCACCAGCACCGCGAGCCCGCCGATCACGCAGAGCAGGGTGTCGGACGATGCCCAGCCCCAGTCGTTGCCCTTGGAGACGCCCACGAGAGTGGCCACGAGCCCGATCGCCAGGGCGACGGCGCCGACGACATCGATCGATGCCGGGTGTCCATCGGAGACATTGGGCACCAGCAGCCCGGTGGCGACGACCATCAACACGGCGAGGACGGCAGACACCCAGAAGAGCGCGTGCCAGTTGTAGTCCTGCGCGATCCATGCGGCGAGCGGCAGGCCGATGGCGCCGCCGACGCCCATCGTGGCGCTCAGCGTGGCGATCGCGGTCGAGGCCATCTGCGGCGGCGCCACTTCGCGGACCATGCTGATCGCGACCGGGATGAAGCCCATGGCGATGCCCTGCAGGAACCGGCCGCCGATCATCGGCCAGACGGTCGTGGACAGCGCGCAGATGATGGAGCCGACCACCAGGACGATCGATGATCCGACGAGCACGCGCTGCTTGCCGATGATGTCGCCGAGACGTCCGGCGACCGGCATGGCGACGGCGCCGCCGAGCAGCGTCGCGGTGACGACCCAGGAGGCGTCGCTGGCTGACGCGTGCAGCAGGTGGGGCAGCTCGATCTGGATCGGCAGCACCAGTGTCTGCATCAGCGCGGCGGACAGCGCGCCGAAGCACAGCACGGCGATGATCAGGTGGGGTTTGACCGCGGTCGGTGGCGCGGGTGGTGCATCAGCGGTGGTTTTCATCGGACCTCACGTTTCTCTTGTTATATGTATGGTGCATGCATATGACTCCATCTGTCAAAATGCCGACATGACCACCGATGACGTGCCGCACTCGCGCACCCAGGAGGCCGAGCTGACCGTGCTCGCGCGCAATGCGCGCCTCACCCCGGCGCAGCGAGCGGCGGCGATCCTGCACTCGTTCGACGTCGACCGACGGGTGGTCGAGGCTCGGACGAGTCTGACGACCGCGGACCTCCGCCTGCTGTGGTTGCTGTCCGACGGTCGGGCGCGGACGCAGCGCGACATCTCCACCGAGCTGAATCTCGAGCAGTCGACGGTCAATCGGCAGGTCAACGCAGCGCTGCGCGCCGGCCATCTGGAGCGGCAGGCCGCCGACTCGGGTCCCGCGCTGTTGGTGGCGACCGGCGAGGGCCGGCGGCGGTATGACGCCGACGTCGAGGCGCTGATCCGGTTGCTCGGGACGGCGTTGCAGTCGCTCGGTGACGAGCGCGAGCACTTCCTGGTGTCGCTGGCGACCTTCGTGGAGGCCTATCGGGCGGCGGCCGGCGTCCACCCGGGCCCCTGATCTCGTGTAGCCCCGGCTCCTGGGCTGTTGGGACCCCGCCATCGCAGAGTGGCGTCCGGGTGTCCGGGTGTCCGGCGGCGATTGGACCGCAAATACTTGGACGTCCTACCATTGAGGCGAGTATGTCGAGTCCGATCCTGAACAAACACGGGAGACTCGGGCTGAGGTGGTGTGGCCGAGCTCGCGAGTGACAGCACCACCTCGGACCGGGTCTCGATGAGTGGAGATCCCATGTCCGAGGCACCCGAGCTGCACGTCCCGGAGAACCCGGTGCGCATCATCACGGCGTCCAGCCTGTTCGACGGGCACGACGCGTCGATCAACATCATGCGGCGCATCATGCAGAGCCAGGGCGCGGAGGTGGTTCACCTCGGTCACAACCGCAGCGTCCAGGAGGTCGTCGACGCGGCGATCGAGGAGGACGCACAGGGCATCGCGGTCAGTTCCTACCAGGGCGGCCACGTCGAATACTTCGAATACCTGGTGCAGCTGCTGCGCGACGCCGGAGCCGACCACATCCGCGTCGTCGGCGGTGGCGGCGGTGTCATCGTGCCGGAGGAGATCGACCGGCTGCGCGCATCGGGCGTGACGATCTTCAGCCCACAGGACGGCCAGCGGCTCGGCCTGGTCGGCATGATCAACCAGGTCATCAAGGACTGCGACTTCAATGTGTATGACGTCTCCCGTCCCGACGCGCAGGCGGTGATCTCCGGGGATCGCGCGGCCGTCGCGCGCACCATCAGCGGCGCCGAGCAGGGCGCGCTCGGTGCGGGTCTGCTGGACCAGTTGCGGTCCGCCGCCGAGGACCGCCGGACCCCGGTCCTGGGCATCACCGGCACCGGCGGCTCGGGCAAGTCCAGTCTGACCGATGAGTTGGTGCGCCGCTTCCGGATGGACCAGCAGGACAAGCTGCGCGTGGCGTGCGTCGCGATCGACCCGACGCGCCGCCGTGGTGGCGGCGCGTTGCTCGGTGACCGGATCCGGATGAACTCCCTGGACGGCGAGCGCATCTTCTTCCGGTCGCTGGCCACCCGCGGGGGTCGGGAGGTCCCCGAGGAACTCGCCGAGGTGCTGACGGTGCTGCGCGCCGCGGCATACGACCTGGTGATCGTGGAGACACCCGGCATCGGCCAGGGCGATGCCGCGATCATCGACTTCGCGGACGTCAACCTCTACGTGATGACGCCCGAGTTCGGCGCGCAGAGCCAGCTGGAGAAGATCGACATGCTCGACTTCGCCGACGTGGTCGCGATCAACAAGTTCGAGCGCCGTGGGGCGATGGACGCGCTGCGCGACGTCGGCCGCCAGATGGTCCGCAACCGCGAGGCGTTCGGCAAGAAACCCGAGGACATGCCAGTCTTCGGCACCTCCGCCGCCACGTTCAACGACGACGGCGTCACCGCTCTCTATCAGGAGCTGGTCGCCGAGCTCGGCGCGAAGGGCCTGGAGCTGCCCGCGGGGACGCTCGAGCCGGTGTCGGTGCGGCACTCCTCGGTGCTGCGGCAAGTGGTGCCGCCGCAGCGGGTCCGCTACCTGGCCGAGATCAGCGAGACGGTGCGTGGCTATCACGCCGACACGCGCCGGTATGCCGACGCGGCGCGCCGGGTGCAGCATCTGACGACGGCCCGGGATGCGCTGGCGGACAAGGCTCCCGGAGCGCTCAATGTCCTGATCGACGAGGCCGGCGAGGTGCTGCCCGGCTCGGTGAGCCGGCTACTCACCGACTGGCCGAAGGTCGTGGAGTCCTACAGCGGCGACGAGCAGGTCGTGACCATCCGCGACAAGGAGATCCACACGACGCTTGCGCGGGAGTCGTTGTCCGGAAACAAGATCCGCCGGGTCGCCTTGCCGAGGTACCAGGACGACGGGGAACTGCTGTCCTTCCTCCGCCGGGAGAACCTGCCGGGCCACTTCCCTTACACAGCAGGGGTGTTCCCGTTCAAGCGGGACAACGAGGATCCGGCCCGGATGTTCGCCGGCGAGGGCGACCCGTTCCGCACCAACCGTCGCTTCAAGCTGCTGTCAGAAGGGCAGCCGGCGACCCGCCTGTCGACGGCGTTCGACTCGGTGACCCTCTACGGCCGGGACCCGGATCTGCGTCCGGACATCTACGGAAAGGTCGGTACCTCAGGCGTTTCCATCGCGACGCTGGACGACATGAAGGTCCTCTACGACGGCTTCGACCTCACCTCGCCGTCGACCAGTGTGTCGATGACGATCAACGGACCGGCGCCGACCATCCTGGCGTTCTTCCTCAATACGGTGATCGATCAGGAGCTGGCGAAGTTCTCCGAGCGTGAGGGGCGCGAGCCGAATGCCGAGGAGACGCAACAGGTTCGGGCGCGGGCGCTCGCGACGGTGCGTGGCACGGTGCAGGCGGACATCCTCAAGGAGGACCAGGGCCAGAACACCTGCTTGTTCTCCACCGAGTTCTCCCTGCGGATGATGGCCGATATCCAGGAGTGGTTCATCGCCAACCAGGTCCGCAACTTCTACTCGGTGTCCATCAGCGGCTACCACATCGCCGAAGCCGGCGCGAATCCGTTGAGCCAGCTGGCGTTCACGCTCGCCAACGGGTTCACCTACGTGGAGGCCTACCTGGCGCGCGGCATGGACATCGACGATTTCGCGCCGAACCTGTCGTTCTTCTTCTCCAACGGCATGGACCCCGAATACTCGGTCATCGGCCGGGTGGCGCGACGCATCTGGGCGGTCGCGATGAAGGAGAAGTACGGCGCCAACGCGCGCAGCCAGAAGTTGAAGTACCACGTGCAGACCTCCGGCCGTTCGCTGCACGCGCAGGAGATGAACTTCAACGACATACGCACGACGCTGCAGGCGCTCATCGCGATCTACGACAACGCCAACTCACTGCACACCAATGCGTATGACGAGGCGGTGACCACGCCGTCGGAGGAGTCGGTGCGGCGCGCGCTCGCCATCCAACTGATCATCAACCGCGAATGGGGCCTGGCGATGAACGAGAATCCGTTGCAGGGTTCGTTCATCATCGACGAGCTGACCGATCTGGTCGAGGAGGCCGTGCTCGCGGAGTTCGACCGGATCGCCGAGCGCGGCGGGGTCCTGGGCGCCATGGAGACCGGTTACCAGCGCGGCAAGATCCAGGACGAATCGATGGTCTACGAGCACCGCAAGCACGACGGGTCGCTGCCCATCGTCGGGGTCAACACCTTCCGCAACCCGCACGAGGACGAGCAGCGGCAGAAGGTCGAACTCGCCCGTGCCTCGGAGCAGGAGAAGGAGTCGCAACTGACGCGTGTCGGTGCCTTCCAGCAGGAGCACCGCGACGAAGCGCAGGTCGCGCTGGCCCGGCTGCGGGAGGCGGCGACCAAGGGCGAGAACGTGTTCGCGGTTCTCATGGACGCGGCGCGGGTGTGCTCGCTGGGCCAGGTCACCGAGGCGTTCTTCGAGGTCGGCGGACAGTACCGCCGCAACGTCTGAGTTCGGCGGCTGTCAGCTGAGTCCGCTGCTGGCGCGGGCCTCGAGGTCGTCGAGCACCTGATCTGCGGCGGCGACGCTGACCCGTCCCGTGCGGCGGGCGGTGAGGATCGTCTCGCGCTCGACCTCGGCAGCGCGGGACAGCGCCCGGCGCAGAGCCTGCACCTGCCGTTGGGGATCCTCCTCGTCGGCGACCGACGTGGTGAACTCCAGCGCGCTCTGTGCGGCCAGATAGCCCTCGTACTGTTCGATCGCCGCCCGGCGGGCAGGTTCGGGCAGGTCGTCGTCGGTGCTCTCTCGCAGCGAGGTCAGGGCCGCGGCGGCCGCCTCGCGGCGCAGGCCGGCGACCTCGTCCGCGCTGCGGTCGGTCGTGGCCACGCCCAACGCCGCGACCAGCGGCGCCAGCGTTAATCCCTGGCCCAGCAGGGTGATCAGGACACAGCACAGCGCCGTGAAGGTCAACGTCGCGCGTGCCGGGAAACCAGAACCGTCGGCGATCGTCATCGGCAGGGCCAATGTCGTGGCGATCGTGACGACACCTCGCATGCCGGCCCACACCACCACAGTGGTCTCCCGCAGGCCGTACGGTGCCTCGACGTCGCGTCGCAGCTGCCGTCTTCGGGCCAGCAGCACCGCGGGGTAGAGCCAGACCGCCCGCAAGACCACCACGGTCCCGATCGTCGCGCCGGCCACCAGCAGCATCGATCCGGTGACGTGGCTGCTGCGCAGCAGCCCGGTCAACTCGAAACCGATCAGCGTGAAGACCAGACTGGTGATCAAGAAGTCGGCGAAGCGCCATACCGACCGGCCCAGCACGTAGCCGCTGGCGGTGATGGCGCGGTGGCCGTAGCTGCGCAGATACAGGCCCAGTGTGAGAACGGCCAGCACCCCGGACCCGTGCAGGTGCTCGGCCACCAGGTACACCGCGAACGGCATGGCGGCGGTGATCGTCGTCTCGGCAGGTCCGTCGTGGATCGCCGCCAGGAGCACCTTGGTCAACCATCCGCCGACAGCGCCGAGACCGACCCCCACGGCCACGGCGAGCAACAGCGCCAGGACCACCCGATCGGCCCGCAGTCGGGACGTGACCACTGCGGCGACCGTCACCTGGTAGATCACCAGCGCCGTCGCGTCATTGAACATGCCCTCGCCCTCGAGCACCGTGACGAGCCGATGCGGCAGGCGCAACCGACGGGCCACGGCGGTGGCCGCCACCGGATCGGGTGGGGACACCACGGCGCCGAGCACCCAGGCGGCACCCCAGGCGACACCGGCCGCGTGGGAGGCGACGGCGACCGCGGCGGCCGTTGCGAACGTCAGTCCCACTGCCAGCAGCAGGACCGGACGGGCGTTCTCCCGGAACTCACGGACCGTCGTGCGTTGGGTGGCGGCGAACAGCAGCGGCGGCAGCACGACCGGCAGGATCAGCTCCGGTGAGACCGTGAATCTCGTCAGGCCCGGGATCAGGGCGACCAGCAGCCCGAAGACGGTCAACAGGACCGGCTGCGGCACCCCCATGCGGTCCGACAGCGGCGTCAGCGCTACGACGCCCGCGACCAGGACGGCGATCGTCAGCAGGGTCATGTCGGCTCCGACACCTCACTTGCCCTCGTGCGGACGGTGGTGCAACACGGTGTGCACGAGAGGGGCATCGGCGTCCCGCTGGTGCACGATCGTGAGTCCACCGCGTGACTCGTAGAGGACGTACCGCAGATCGCTCAGATCGAAGACCCCCGCTGGCGCAACTGTGCCTCCAGATCCGCGGTGGTGACTCCGCAGCGGGTCAGTTCTCGGCGGCACAGCTGCCCGTCCCGCACCAGGATCCGCACCCGGTGGTCGAGCGCCGGTCCCAGCCGCGGCAACATCCGGACCCGGCTGAGCAGCCGATGCACCACCAGCAGGGTGAGCAGTGCGACCGCCCCGGTCACGAAGGACTGTTGGTCGGCCGCCGTACGGCCGACGATCGCGCCCGTCGCCACCGCGGTGACGACATCGATGATCGACCATTCGGCCAACGTGCGGCGCTCGGCAACGCGTAACCCGACCGCGGCCGGCCCGAACATCAGCGACGCTTTCAGCACCACCTCTGCCAGTCGGGACCAATCGCCGATCAGCCAGTGCATGCCACTCACCCTCCCGCGCGCCGATCCGAACTGCCCGGTGCCATGCTAGGGCTCAGGTCGGGCACGCGAACGCGATCGCCGTCGGTTTTGGCCGGGCCGCGGGCTCAGCAGGGCAGCGCCTGTTCCAGGTCGGCGCGCAGGTCGTCGACGTCCTCCAGTCCGATCGACAGCCGGACGACGCCGGCATCGGGCCGGGCGTCCGCGGGCACCGGGCGATGGGTGAGCGAGGCCGGGTGGGAGATCAACGAGGTGACGCCACCGAGTGAGACCGCGTGCTCGAAGAGCTGCACCGAACTCACCAGATGCGCGGCCGCGGCATACCCACCGGCGAGGCGCAGTGCGAACATCGCACCCGGACCGCGCAGCTGACGGCCGACCAGGCCGCGCGGGTCGCACTCCGGCAGCCCCGGGTAGAGCACCTGCTCGATGGCCGGGTGGTCGCTCGCCCAGCTGACCAGCTTGTCGGCGGAGGCCTGGCCGGCACGCACCCGCAGCGGCAGGGTCGCCAGGCCGCGGTGCAGCAGATAGCCGCCCAGCGGGTGCAGCAAGCTTCCGGTGATCGCGCGTACCCGACGCAACGCCTGGGCCCACCCGGTGCTCGTCGCCACCACGCCGGCGATCGCATCGCCATGGCCACCGATGAATTTCGTCGCGCTGTGCAGCACCAGCGCTGCACCGAACTGTGCGGGGTTCTGCAGGACCGGGGTCGCGAAGGTGTTGTCGACCACGACGGGTGCCGTGCCGGCGGCCGCGGTGATCGCCGCGATGTCGACCAGTTGCAGCGTCGGGTTGGCCGGGGTCTCGACCACCACCAGGCAGGTGTCCGGACGGGTCGCGTCGGCGACCTCTTCCGGTAGGCAGTACGTGGTGTCGATGTCCAGCAGCGGTGAGCCGAGCAGGTGATCCGTGCCGCCGTACAGCGGGCGTACGGCGACGACGTGCCGCCCCTGGTGCTCGCTCTTGGCCGCCAGTATGACGGCGGTCATCGCCGCCATGCCGGAGGAGAAGGCGACCGCCTCGTCCGTGCCTTCCAACGCCGCCAGGCCGTCCTCGAAGCGGGCGACGGTCGGGTTCCACAGCCGCGCATAGACGTTGCCGCCGTCCGGCACCGGCCGGCCGCCGCCGGCCATCGTCTCGTAGGACAGGCCGCTGGCATCGAGATCGGGCACCGGGTTGGTCGTCGACAGGTCGATCGGTGGAACATGCACGCCGTCTGCGGCCAGACCGGCGCGGCCGGCGTGCGTGGCGATCGAATCGAACTGCAGCGGCGGTGTCGTCATACTCCGAACGGTAGGAGGGATCCGCGCGAATGCGACCTCTTGCTGCAGATCCTGCGCCAGAATGCCTCAGGTGGGACGGAATCCGATGACAGGGCTGCCGCGATGACCGCGTTGTCGAAGAATCCTCCGCGGGGGCTGGACGGTGTCGACCTGGCCATCCTGGCCGAGCTCGCTGGTAACGCGCGCATCACCGGCGCGGCGCTCGCCAAGCGCGCCGGTATCGCGGAGTCGACGTGTGCCAAGCGGGTTCAGCTGTTGCGCGAGCGGGGAGTCATCACGGGGTTCACCACCCAGATGGATCTGGCCGCGCTCGGTCACCCCATCCAGGCCGTCATCGCGGTGCGGCTGACCAGCCACAACCGCGACCATGTGCTGCGGTTCCACGACACGCTCACCGCCATACCGGGTGTGCTGACGGTGTTCCACGTCGCCGGCGAGAACGACTACCTGCTGCACGTCGCGGTGCGAGGGCCGGAGCAGTTGCGCGACCTGGTGCTCGAGCACATCAACGTGCACCCGGGTGTGCGGCACACCGAGACGCAACTGGTGTTCAGTGTGATGCCCGGTGCTGGAGTCTTTGCTTAGCAGATCTGCCGCCAAGCCTCGATGAGGGAGGGGCCGTACCAGGTGATGAGGCGGCCGCTGATCAGTCGTGTCGGGGTGCGGAACACCTCGGGTCCGTCGTCCGCGGTGAACACGTACGGCTCGTCCGGCAGAAGTATGACGTCCGCCCCGGTGGCGTCGATGTCCGCGACCTCGGTGTGCGGGTACCGACCGGCGGCATCGGCATACACATTGTCGAAACCCGCGCGCCGCAACAGATCCCCGGTGAAGGTGCGCGCGCCGACCACCATCCACGGGTCGCGCCAGATCGGCACGGCGACCCGTGCGTGGACCGGTGGCAGCTTGCCGGACCACAGTTGCCGTGCCTCCTGCAGCCATGGCGGGCGTGCCCAGTGCAGCACGTCGTCATACAGCTGGTCGAACGCGGCGAATGCTTCGGGCACTGTTTCGATCTCGCTGACCCACACACGTATGCCGGACTCCCGCAGCCGGCGGACGTCCAACTCGCGGTTCTCCTCCTTGTTGGCCACGACCACGTCGGGCTGCAAGGATCGAATGACGTCGAGGTTCGGGTTCTTGGTACCGCGCACACGTGTCACGTCCAGGTCGGCGGGGTGGGTGCACCAGTCGGTGGCTCCCACCAAGGCATCGGGGCAGGAACCGGCCAACGCCTCGGTGATCGAGGGCACCAGCGAGACGACACGGCGTGCGGTCATCGGCATCTCCTCCTGACTCGATCCTTTCATCCCGGAGGCGGGGTCCCCCGGATGCCCCGGTGCCATGATGACGACATGGACTCGACGGCGACCACGGCATACCGCGCGGCACGGGACTTCCTGCTGCGGCACGACGACGACTACGTGGAGGCAACCCGCGGCTTCCGGTGGCCGGAGCTGGGCGACCAGTTCTGTTGGGCAGTCGACTGGTTCGACGCCATCGCGGTCGACAACGAACGGCCGGCGCTGGTCATCACCGAGCAGGACGGCTCACGCACGAGCCGCAGCTTCCAGGAGATGTCCCGGCGTTCGGATCAGGTCGCGACCTGGCTGCGCACGCTCGGGGTCGGCAAGGGCGACTCGGCCATCATCATGCTGAACAACCAGGTCGAGCTGTGGGAGACGATGCTCGGCGTGATGAAGCTGGGTGCCGTGGTCGTGCCCACCACGACGGCGGCCGGACCCGCCGACCTGACCGACCGGGTCGAACGGACGGCGGCTCGCGCGGTCGTGTGCAATCCCGTCGACACCGCCAAGTTCGACGAGGTGCCGGGGGACTACCTGCGGATCAGCGTCGGCGAGGCGGATGGTTGGCGCGACTTCGCCGGGGCGTTCACCGCCGAGTGGCAACCGGTCCCGCATCCCGGCACCGCCCCGCAGGACCGGCTGCTGCTCTACTTCACCTCCGGCACGACATCCAAGCCGAAGCTCGTGGAGCACACCCAGGTGTCCTACCCGGTCGGGCACCTGTCGACGATGTACTGGATCGGTCTGCGCCCCGGCGACATACACCTGAACGTCTCGTCACCCGGCTGGGCCAAGCACGCCTGGTCCAACTTCTTCGCGCCGTGGATCGGTGAGGCCACGATCTTCCTCTACAACTTCACGCGTTTCGACGCTGCCGCGATGCTGAATCAGCTGCGCACCGAGGGCGTCACCAGCTTCTGCGCACCGCCGACCGTATGGCGCATGCTGATCAACGCCGACCTGGGCGCGAAGCCGGACGCACTGCGCGAGGTCGTCGGCGCCGGAGAACCGTTGAACCCGGAGGTGATCCGGCAGATCGAGCGATGCTGGGGCCTGACCATCCGGGACGGTTACGGGCAGACCGAGACCAGTGTGCAGATCGCGAACACGCCGGGTTCGCAGGTGAAGCCGGGCTCGATGGGCCGCCCGTTGCCCGGTGTCCCGTCCGGCCTGGCCGACCCGGTCACCGGCGAGCTGTTGCCGGCCGACGCCGACGAGGGCGAGATCTGTCTCGACCTCGGCCAGCGTCCCGTCGGCCTGATGACCGGGTATGTCGCAGATCCCGAGCGTAACGACGCCGTCATGGCGCACGGCGTCTACCACACCGGCGACGTCGCCTCCCGCGACAGCGACGGTTACTACACCTACATCGGCCGCACCGACGACGTGTTCAAGGCGTCCGACTACAAGATCAGCCCGTTCGAGCTGGAGTCGGTGCTCATCGAGCACCCGGCCGTGGCGGAGGCCGCGATCGTGCCCGCGCCGGACCCGGTGCGACTGGCCGTGCCGAAGGCCTACATCGCGCTCGCGCCCGGCCACGAGCCCACGGAGCAGACGGCGTTCGAGATCCTCCAGTACGCGAGGGAGCACCTGGCGCCATACCAACGAGTGCGACGGGTGGAGTTCTACGAGCTGCCGAAGACGATCTCGGGCAAGATCCGCCGGGTCGAACTGCGCGGCCGCGAGGAGGAGATCGCCGGCGAGCGTCCGGTGCCCGAATGGCGCGACGACGATTTCCCGGAGTTGAAGAGCTAGCGCAGCACGACGGTGCGTAGTCCCTGCACGAACACCCTGCCCTCGCAGTGCCAACGCACCGCGTTGGACAGTGCTTTGCACTCGGTGTCCCTGCCCGCGGCGACCAGGTCGGCCGGCGTGTAGGCGTGGTCGACCTCCTGCACCTGCTGGGAGATGATCGGACCCTCGTCGAGGTCGCCGGTGACGTAATGCGCCGTCGCGCCAACGGTTTTCACGCCTCGCTCGTACGCCTGATGGTACGGCCTGGCGCCCTTGAAACTCGGCAGGAACGAGTGATGGATGTTGATCGCCCGGCCACTCAACGTGCGTGCGAGGTCGTCGGACAGGATCTGCATGTAACGCGCGAGCACGACCAGGTCCACGTCCAGCTCGTCGACCAGCTGCAGCAGGCGGGCCTCCGCCTCCGGCTTGGTGTCACGGGTCACCGGCACGTGGTGGAACGGCACCCGATGCCAGCGCACGAGGTCCTCGTGGTCGGGATGGTTGGAGACGACCGCGACGATCTCGATCGGCAGCTCGTCGACGTGGGTCCGGAAGAGCAGGTCGTTGAGGCAGTGCGCAAACTTGGACACCATGACCAGCACGCGCTGCTTGTCGGCCGCCCGGCGCAGTGCCGCACTCAACTGCCACTCGCGCCGCAGGAGGTCCAGTGAGCCATTGAGCGCCTCGAGGCCGGGATCGTCGTCGTCCGGCACGACGAAGTCGATGCGTCCCATGTAACGCCCGGCCGACTGGTCGTCGAACTGCTTCATCTCCCGGATGTCGGCACGGTGGTCGACGAGGAAACCGGTGACCGCGTGCAGCAGCCCCGGGCGTTCGGCACCGTCGAGGGTCAGCACGTAGCGGTGTGCACCGTTGTCTGGGCTCATGCCGAATCTCCTTGTCCTGCGAGCACTGTCCGTACGAGAAATATCCCTGCGAGCAACGTCCCTGCGAGCCGCTTCACTCAGCACTCAATCACGTTGACGGCCAGACCCCCGCGGCTGGTCTCCTTGTACTTGCTCTTCATGTCGCGTCCGGTCTGCCGCATGGTGCGGATGGCGGCATCCAGGCCCACCCGGTGATCACCGTCGCCCTGCATCGCCAGCCGGGCGGCGTTGATCGCCTTCACCGAGGCGATGGCATTGCGCTCGATGCACGGCACCTGCACCAGGCCCCCGACCGGGTCACAGGTGAGCCCGAGGTTGTGCTCGATGCCGATCTCGGCCGCGTTCTCCACCTGGTCCGGCGCACCGCCGAGGACGGCGCACAACGCGGCCGCGGCCATCGAGCAGGCGGACCCCACCTCGCCCTGGCAGCCGACCTCCGCGCCGGAGATGGAGGCGCCCTCCTTGAAGAGGATGCCGATGGCCGCGGCCGTCAGCAAAAAGTCGACCACGGCTGCCTCGTCGGCGCCGTCGACGAACCGGGTGAAATAGTGCAGCACCGCGGGCACGATGCCCGCGGCACCATTGGTCGGTGCCGTGACCACCCGGCCACCGGAGGCGTTCTCCTCGTTCACCGCCAGCGCGTAGAGATTCACCCACTCCATCGCCCACAACGGATCGCTCATCGTGCCGGTGCGGGCACGCTCGGCCGCCTCGTGAGCGCGCAGTTTCCGGCGCAGTTCCGGCGCCCGGCGCCGCACCTGCAGCCGACCGGGCAGGAACTTCTCGTCCCGGGTGCAGCCGTTCTCCACGCACTCCTGCATCACCGCCCAGATGCGTAGCAGGTGCGCTCGCGTCTCCGCCTCGGGCCGGAACGCCGCCTCATTGGCAAGCATCACCTCGGCAATCGAGCCGCCGGTGCGTGTGCATTGCGCGAGCAGATCCTCGGCCGTGGCGAAGGGATGTGGCACCGCCACCTCGTCCGCGCCGAGCCGTTCGCCGTCGTCCTTGTCGACGACGAAACCGCCTCCGACCGAATAGCTCTCGGTCTCGGCCAGCGCAGCGCCTGACGCGTCATACGCGATGAAGCGCAGGCCGTTCGGATGGCGGGGGAGCGGCTTGCGGTGGAACTCCACGTTCACGTCGGGGTCGAAGTCGATCGGGCGCGCGCCGCCGAGCATCAGCCTCCTTCGGTCGCAGATCTCGTCGAACTGTTCGAACGCCGCTGTCACATCGATGGTCTCGGGGTCAGCACCGGTCAGCCCGAGCACCACGGCCCGGTCGGTGCCGTGCCCGACGCCGGTGGCGGCCAGCGAACCGTGCAGCTGCACCGTCACCCGCTGCACCTGCCGGAGCATGGACTGCCGCCGCAGCCCGGCGACGAACCGGGCTGCGGCACGCATCGGGCCGACCGTGTGGGACGACGACGGCCCGATGCCGATGGAGAACAGGTCGAGCGCCGAGAGCGCCATCAGCGGTACTCGCGCATGCCGTCCAGCAGCCATCGCGCGGTGTGGGACGCGAACGAGGACCGCGGCATGATCCGCCAGACGTCGGCAGCGACCCGCCACAGGATGACGTTGACCGTTCCGAGCAGAGTGACCAGCGCGGATCCGGCCGGGAAGGTGATCGGGTCCAGGTCCAGCCGGCAGGACTTGTCGAGCACCTGCTGCGCGCGGGCCCCGCGCAGTTCCAGCGTTGTGCGGTTGGCCGACAGGTCGACCACCTGACCGGGCAACGCGCCGAGTGCGGCACTCAACCGGTCCACGATGCGGGCCGGATCCTCACCGCCGTTGGCCTCGTCCGGTGCCACGAGCAGGAATTCGTCCGGGCCCAGCCACAGCAGTTGCCGGTCGCCGCCGAGTTCGGTGACGTCACCGACACCGTGCGGCAGCGGTCCGGCCAGGGCCGCCTCCAGGGCGGCAGCCGAGGCGCTGCCCGGTTCGGCGCGCAACCCGACCTGGGCCAGGAACGGGATCTCGCGGAGGGCGACCTGTGGACTGCTGCCCGCGGCCAGTTCCTTCGCCATCCGCTGCAGGGGACTACGGCGGCGCTCCAACACTGCACTGCGCTCAACCATCGCGACGTGCTCCTTCCTTGTCGTAGACGACTGCTTCGGCGATCTGCACCGGGTGGAACCTGCCCTCGAACGAGGCCATCACCTGCTCACCGATCCGTGATCGGCCGTCCCGCACCAACGCCAACGCGAAGGTGCGATCCAGTGCCTCACTGCGGTAGCTGGAGGTGACATGGCCGATCATCGGGATCGGTTCGGCCGCGAAGCCGTCGATCGGCTCGGCTGGCGCGTCGGCCTCCGCCACCAGCTGACTGCCCTCGGGCAGCCGTAGCTCACGGTCCAACGGCAGCACGCTGACCAGCTGCTTGCGGCCCGCCTCGACGTGGCCAGCACGCGCGTAGGACCGCATCCCGATGAAGTCCTTCTTCTTCTTGGCCACCACCCAGTCCATCCCGAGATCCTGTGGCGTGACCGTCCCGTCGGTGTCCTGCCCCACGATGGGGAAGGCCTTCTCCGCGCGCAGCACGTGCATCGTCTCGGTGCCGTACGGCGTGATGCCGAACGGCGCACCGGCGTGCGTGATGTCGTCCCACACCGCCTCGCCGTACCAGCCACTGACGTTCACCTCGAAGGCCAGTTCGCCGGAGAACGTCACGCGGGCGATCCGAGCGGGTATGCCGCTGGCCAGCACCGTGTCGTGGAAGGCCATGAACTCGAAGCCCTCCTTCGAGACGTCCAGGTCCGGCGCGATCGCGTGGATGACGTCCCGCGAGCGCGGACCGGCCACAACCGTGGTGGACCACTGCTCGGTCACCGAGGTGCAGCAGACGTCCAGCTCGGGCCATTCGGTCTGGTGCCACTCCTCGAGCCAGTCGAGCACCCCGGCCGCGCCGCCGGTGGTGGTGGTCATCAGGTAACGGTCCTCCGCCAACCGGAACGAGACCCCGTCGTCGAACACCATGCCGTCCGGCCGGCACATCACGCCGTACCGCTGCTTGCCGACCGGGAGCTTGGCGAACGCGTTGGTGTAGATGCGGTTGAGGAAGGTCGGCGCATCCGTGCCGCGGATCTCTATCTTGCCCAGCGTCGAGCCGTCCATGTAGGCGACACCGGTTCGTGCTGCACGGCATTCACGGGCCACGGCCGCGCCCATGTCCTCACCCTCCTGCGGGTAGAACCACGGGCGCTTCCACTGGCCGACATCCTCGAACCGGGCTCCGCGGGCGACGTGCCGGGCTTGTGCCGGGGTCACCCTGGCCGGGTCATAGAGGTCGCCACGGGCCCGACCGGCCAGTGCTGCGAAGGCGACCGGCGTGAACGGTGCACGGAACGTGGTGGTTCCGATGGCACCGGGTGACGGCGGCGGGACGACGCCGCCGGCCAGACCCCCCTCGTCGGCCTCCGTGTTCTGTCCCTGGTCCTGACCCGGCTGACCGACGGGCATCGAGGCCATGTCGTGGTCGCCGAGCAGCTGGCTCAGCAGCCCGATGGTGAGCACCCCGCCGATCTTGCCCTGGTCCAGGCCGGTGCTGATCGAGGTGTACCGCTTCACGTGCTCGACCGAGCGCATCCCGGCACGGACCGCGCGCACGACGCCTGCGGCGGTCTCGTCGCGCTGAAGGTCGACGAAGTGGTTGTCGAATTCCCCATTCGGGGAAGCGATCACCCACACGGGATCGGTGCTGCCGGAACGGCTGCGACGGTCCTCGACGGTGATCGGCAGCGGTTGGCCGGCACCGGCCGCCCGGCCTTCGGCGACCGCGCCGTCGGTCCAGTAGGTGCCGGTGACCGCCCCGGCGAGCGTCTGGTCGCGGACAGTACCCGAGGGTACGAAGCCGAGCAGCGCGTCGTCCCAGGCCAACGCACCCTGCCGCTGTGAATGCAGGTTGACGTTGGCGGACCAGCCGCCGGAGACGCCCAACACGGCACAGTCCAGCAGCTGGGTGTCGTCATCGGCGCTCGCGCCGACCCGGGCGATGCGGATCCCTTCCAGCCGGCCGGTGCCCAGAGCCTCGACCACCACGCTGCCGTGACGGACATCCACGGAATCCGGGTCGGCGACGCCGGCCTGGGGCCGGCTGTCGACGAGCGTGACGTGTGCACCGGCCGCGGCCAGGTCGGCGGCAACGGCGTATGCCGAGTCGTTGGTGGTGAAGACGACGATCCGGTCGCCTGCCAGCACGCCGAAGCGGCCGAGGTAGTTCTGGACCGCCGAGGCGAGCATGATCCCGGGAAGGTCGTTGTTCGCGAACACCAGGGTCCGCTCGAACGCGCCGGTGGCCAGCACGACGCGTCCGGCATTGACGTGCCAGACCCGCTGACGGGAGACGCCGTCTCGTCGCGGCGCGTCGACGCGCTTCTCCAGGGCGATCAGGTAGTTGCTGTCGTAGCTGCCGAAAACACCTGTCCGAGTAAGGATCCGGCAGTTGTCCGATTGCTGCAGCTCCTCGTGCACATCGGTGATCCAGGCGCCGGCAGGGACCCCCTCGACGATCTCGTGCGGGCGGCCGAGCAGGCTGCCGCCCAGCGCGAAGTCCTGCTCGAAGAGGGTGACGCGGGCACCGGTCGCGGCAGCTGCACGGGCCGCGGCCAGGCCGGCCGGTCCGGCGCCGATGACGGCGACGTCGGTGTGGACGTGCATGTGGTCGTATTCGGCAGGATCGACCGATTGGTCGAGGTTGCCGATGCCGTCCTCCCAGGTCAGGTCCAGTCCCTCGAGGAGTTCGGTGGTGGTGGCCGGTTGCATCGACTCGCCATACCCACCGTTGATCCGCACGAAGGCATTGGGTTCTTCGACACCGCTGCTCAGCACGCCGCGGGGCCGACCGCGATAGATCGAGTCGCCCACCCGGACGATGCCGTTCGCCAGTGCAGCAGAGGCGACGGTGTCGCCGGCGAAGCCCTCCAACGGCCGGCCGTCGATCGTGAAGCGGCGTGCGGCGGCGCGGTCGACGACGCCGCCGGACTCGAGACGGTGTGCGCTCATGACTGCGCTCCTTGCGTGCTGTTCGCGTCGACCGGTGCTGCGCCGACGTAGGTGGAGGTGATGTCGTAGGTGCGGGTGTCACGCACGGCGTTGAACCACTTGCGGCAGCCGGCGCTGTGCACCCACCGCTCGCGAAAGGCGCCCTTGGGGTTGTCGCGGTAGAAGAGGTACTGCGCCCACTGCTCGTCGGTGAGCGCGTGCGGGTCCTCCGGGTAGGGGATGTGCGCCTGTCCGCCGTAGCCGAACTCGCCCTCCGGGCGGACGCCGCAGTGGGGGCATTCGATCATCAACATCTGAAGGTGTCCTCTCGGTGCTCAGTGGGCGACGGCAGCAGCGCCGTGTTCATCGATCAGCTCGCCGCTGACGAAGCGTTCGAGCGAGTAGGGGCGGTTGAGCTCGTGCGGTTCGTTGTGGGCGATGGTGTGTGCGAAGGCGAAACCGGCGCCAGGCACGGCCTTGAAACCGCCGGTGCCCCAACCGCAATCGACATACATGCCCTCGACGGGCGTGAGCCCCATGATCGGTGACGCATCCAGCGTGACGTCGACGATGCCGCCCCAGGTGCGCAGCAGGTGTGCGCGCGAGAAGGCCGGGAAGAGTTCGACCGCAGCCGACATCTGGTGCTCGATGACTTGGAACGACCCGCGTTGGCCGTAGCCGTTGTAGGAGTCGACACCGGCGCCCATGACCAGCTCGCCCTTGTGCGCCTGCGAGACGTAGACGTGCACGTGATTGGACATCACCACGGTCGGGTGAATCATCTCGTGCAGCTCGGAGACGAGGGCCTGCAACGGATGGGACTGGATCGGCACCCGGAAGCCGGCCAGCTCGGTCAGCGTCGAGGTGTGGCCGGCGGCGGCGAGGGCGACGCGTCCTGCCTTGATGTTGCCCCGGGTGGTCCGCACGCCGACGACGCGGTCGCCGTCCATGTCGAAGCCGGTCACCTCGCAGTTCTGGATCAGGTCGACGCCGAGCTCGCTGGCCCGACGTGCATATCCCCAAGCGACCCAGTCGTGCTTGGCGATGCCGGCCCGCGGCTGGTAGGTCGCGCCCATCACCGGGTAGCGGATGTCCTGGCCAATGTTGATGATCGGGCAGATCTCCTTGACCTGCTCGGGGGTGACGAACTCGGCGTCCACGCCGTTGAGCCGGTTCGCCTCCACCCGGCGCACCGAGTCGCGCACGTCCTGCAGGGTGTGGGCGAGGTTGAGCACGCCGCGCTGGGAGAAGAAGATGTCGTAGCCGAGCTCGTCCTCCAGGCCTTCCCAGAGCTTGAGCGACTTCTCGTAGATCGCGGCCGACTCGTCCCACAGATAGTTGCTGCGGATGATGGTGGTGTTCCGGGCCATGTTGCCGCCGGCCAGCCAACCCCGTTCCAGCACGGCCACGTTGGTGATGCCGTGGACCTTGGCGAGGTAGTAGGCGGTCGCCAGGCCGTGGCCGCCGCCGCCGACGATGACGACGTCGTAGGAGTCCTGCGGGTCGGGATTGCGCCACAGGAACGACGGGTGGGCCGGCAGTGCTCGCTGGTTGCTCATCAGTTCTCCTGGTGGGCGAGATCGGGGTAGAGCGGGAAGCGCGCAGTGAGCGCGGCGACACGAGAGCGCAGGTGGTCCGCGACCGCGTCGATGTCGTCGGCAACGAGTGTCGCCGCGATGATGTCGGCGACCTCGGTGAACTCCGTGTCACCGAAGCCGCGGGTCGCGAGCGCCGGCGTACCGATCCGCAGCCCGGAGGTGACCATCGGAGGTCGAGGATCGTCGGGAACGGCGTTGCGGTTCACCGTGATGCCGATGCGGTGCAGCCGGTCCTCGGCCTGTTTACCGTCCAGTGCTGCCTCGCGCAGGTCGACGAGGATCAGGTGCACATCGGTGCCACCGGACAGCACGCGCACCCCCTGCTGTGCCGTGTCGGCCTGCAGCAGCCGCTCGGCAAGGATGCGCGCGCCGGAGAGAGTGCGGCGCTGCCGGTCTGCGAATTCGTCCGACGCGGCAGCGCGGAACGCGACGGCCTTCGCGGCGATGACGTGTTCCAGCGGGCCGCCCTGCATGCCGGGGAAGACCGCCGAGTTGATCTTCTTGGCGAGCGCCGCATCGTTGGTCAGGATGATGCCGCCGCGCGGGCCGCCGAGGGTCTTGTGGGTGGTGCTGGTGGTGACGTCGGCATACGCGACCGGGTTGGGGTGCAGCCCGGCGGCAACCAAACCGGCGAAGTGCGCCATGTCGACCATCAGTAGCGCCCCGACCTCGTCGGCGATCGCGCGGAAGGCCGCGAAGTCCAGCGTGCGCGGGTATGCCGACCAGCCGGCCACGATCATCTTCGGACGGTGTTGGCGGGCGAGCCTGGCGACCTCGTCCATGTCGATCCGGCCGCTGTCGTCCACGTGATAGGCGGCGACGTCGAACATCCTGCCGCTGTAGTTGATCCGCATGCCATGGGTCAGGTGGCCACCGTGGGCCAGATCGAGGCCGAGGATGGTGTCGCCCGGCTGCAGCAGGGCGAAGTAGACGGCGGTGTTGGCCTGGGCGCCCGAGTGCGGCTGGACGTTGGCGTATGCCGCGCCGAACAGCGCCTTGGCCCGGTCGATCGCGAGGCTCTCGATGACGTCCACGTGTTCGCAGCCGCCGTAGTACCGCCGGCCGGGATAGCCCTCGGCGTACTTGTTGGTCAGCACGCTGCCCTGCGCCTGGAGCGCGGCGACCGGCGCGAAGTTCTCGGAGGCGATCATCTCCAGCGTGTCCTGCTGGCGGTGCAGTTCCTGCGCGATCGCGGCAGCGACCTCCGGGTCTGCCTGAGCCAGCGGCGAATTGAAGCCGCCTTGCGCCCTACCGGGTCCTGCTGCGTCCGGCAGGACGGTGCTTGCTGTGGTCACGACGCTTCCTTCCGCGAGTGAGATCGACGACTGATATATCAGTTGTCGGGTAAGCTAGGCCCGCACTCCCGACCTGTCAACCCCTGGAGGTGCGCCATGATGCGGACCGTGCCCAACCACGTGCGGACCCACGGATCGTTGACCGAGGCTGCCTACCAGGCGCTCAAGGAGCGCTTGGTGTTGCTCGACATCGAGCCGGGGGATCCGCTGAGCGAACACGCGCTCGCCGCGGAGCTGGCGGTCGGTCGCACGCCGTTGCGCGAGGCGCTCAAGCGCCTGGAGTCCGACCATCTGGTCGTGACCTACCCCCGGCGGGGCACGTTCGCCACCCCGGTCGACATCACCGCCCTGTCGGAGATCTCCGAGATCCGCCGGGCGCTCGAACCGCTGGCCGCCGGGCTGGGCGCGGTGCGCGCCGACGCCGAGAACCGCCGCGAGCTGGAGGAGCTGCGCGACGGGCTGCGCTCGCTGCCCTCGGCGACGTCGCCCCGCGACCACATGGAGTGGGACCTGCAGGTCCACCGCGCGATCTATCGGGCGACGCACAACGGCCACCTGGAGACCGCGCTCGTGCGCTACGGCAACCTGGCCACCCGCATCTGGTCGGTCGCGGCGCCACGCCTGGCCGACGTGGGATCGCACATCCTCGAGCACATCGAGCTGCTCGACGCGGTGTTGCAGGGCGGGAGCGAGCACGCCGAGCGGTTGATGCTGGAGCACATGGAGGCCTTCGAGGTGCGGATTCGCACCGTGCTGTAGGTCGCCTGCACGACGACCCGGCAGCGGCGACCGGGAATTACTGGCAAGTAGCTCTTGACGGGTGGCGCGGATCACATCTAGTTTCGGTGCAACCAAGTTGCGTTCAACGCAACAAGAACGTTCTCGAGGGAAACGCCTCGGTCGGCAACAGCTCTCCGCGGCACCTGAACTCATCCACGCAGCACGAGGCGGACGGGCCGACCGGACCGGATCTCCCGATCCCGGCCACGACGCCGTCTCGGCGGCTACAGCGGACCGCTGGGTCCCGACACCCGGAATCCCTTCCCCCAGAAAGAACCGGAATGCAAACCACTGATGCATCAGCCGACGAAGGCCGGACGGCCGACGTCGAGGACGTGTTGCAGCCGATCCCCGAGTCGAAGCGGACGACCAAGGTCTCCGGTCAGTTCTGGATCTGGCTCGGCGCCAACGTCGCGCCGATCAACTGGATCCTCGGCGCCCTCGGCGTCCAACTCGGGCTGAGCCTGCGCGACACCATGATCGTGCTCGTCGTCGGCAACCTCATCGGCATGTTCGGCTTCGGCTTCTTCGTGCTGCTCGGGCAACGCTCCGGAGCCACCGGAATGTTGTTGTCCCGCGGCGCTTTCGGCCGCAAAGGCGCCTACCTGCCGGCCGCCATACAGGCGATCGTCGCCATCGGCTGGGCCGCCGTGAACACCTGGATCATCCTCGACCTGGTGATGAGTCTCTTCGGCCTGCTCGGCTGGGTGGACCCGCACGCGCACAACTATGGCGCGCGCATCGCCGTCGCGGCATTGATCATGGTCGTGCAGGTCACCATCTGCTTCCTCGGTTACCGCGCCATCGCCGCCTTCGAACGTTGGTCGATGCCACCCACCATGATCGTGCTGACCATCATGACGATCCTGGCCTGGACCAAGGTCGACGTGAACTGGGGCTACCAGGGCGCGGGCCTGCACGGCACCGCGCGCTTCGCGACGATGACCGCGATCATGACCGCCATCGGCATCGGCTGGGGTATCGGGTGGTTCACCTACGCACCCGACTACTCCCGGTTCGTCAGTCGCACCGTCCCGCGCCGCCGGCTCTACCTGGCCAGCGTCTCGGGCCAGATCATCCCGGTGATCTGGCTGGGCGCGCTGGGTGCGTCACTGGCCACCACGAACCCCAAGGCCGACCCCGGCCAGTTGATCGCCGGCAGCTTCGGCACCATGGCGATCCCGATCATCCTGTTGGTGATCCACGGGCCGATCGCGACGAACATCATCAACATGTACACCTTCAGCGTCGCCAGCCAGGCCCTCGACATCAAGATCTCCCGGCGCAACCTGTCGCTGCTGGTCGGCGGGCTGTCGATGTGCGCCGTGATCGGCTTCATGTTCGCCGGGGACTTCGCCACCGTGGTCGACACCTGGCTGGTCGCGATCGCCGGCTGGGTCGCCACCTGGGGCGGCATCATGGCGGTGCACTACTTCATCTTCGAGCGCAAGCACCGCAACTACGACTACCTCTTCCGCGACCCCAAGGACACCCACCTCAAGGCGGTCAACAAGTACGCGATCATCGCCTTCTTCTGCGGGCTGTTCATGACCTGGATGTTCATGTATGGCGGCATCCCCGCCCTGCAGGGACCGGCAGCCCGCGCCCTCGGGGGCGCCGACTTCTCCTGGCTGGCCGGCACCGTCACCTCCGGCAGCATCTACTTCCTCACCGGCTACCGACGGTTCAAGAGCCGGATCCACGACGGCATCCCGCTCGGGATCCGCGGTGACATCGAGGACCACCAGGCGGTCGCAGAGCTGCAGTCCTGTGAGCAGGATGCTCTGGTCCGCGATCGGGCCGAGGAGGAGGGGGTTCCGGCGTGAGAGAACTCTTCCACCCGCCATCGGGCTTCCCGTGGCCCGAAGGCAAGAAGTTCGCCGCATCGCTGACCTTCGACGTCGACGCGGAAGCCGGTGCGCTGGCCTTCGATGCGACCTTCCACCGGCGTATGTCGCTGATGAGCCACCAGAGTTACGGACCCACCGTGGCGGTTCCGAAGCTGCTGGCGATGCTCGAGCACCACGACATACCAGCGACGTTCTTCGTGCCCGGCTACACGGCCGACCTCTACCCGGACATGGTCAAGCAGATCGCCGACGGCGGCCACGAGATCGCGCACCACGGCTGGATGCACGAGAAGACCACCGCGCTGACCGACGCGCAGGAGGCCGAGATGCTCGACCGGGGGCTGGAGAGCCTGGACCGCGTCGGCGTCCGTCCGGTCGGCTACCGCGCGCCCTGGTGGGAGTACAACTACCGCACGACGGATCTGCTGCTGGAGCGCGGGTTCGCCTACGACTCCAGCCTGTTGGACGGTGACGTGCCCTATCGGTTCACGTCCGCCGATGGCGTCGAGCGCGATCTGGTGGAGATCCCGGTCGACTGGGCCCTGGACGACTGGGAGCAGTTCGCCTTCTACCCGGAGTGGACCGGAAGCGGACTCATCGAGTCGCCACGCAAGGCGCTGGAGATGTGGTCCGACGAGGCGACAGTGGCGGCCACGGCCGGCAACTGCTTCGTGCTGACCAACCACCCGTTCATCTCCGGGCGACCGACCAGGCTCAGTGCACTCTCCGAACTGGTCGAGCACATCACGTCGCTCGACGGTGTGTGGTTCGCAACCCTCCAGCAGATCGCCGAGCACACCGCAAACACCTTGTCCAACATACGGATCCATCGCCGGATCGCTGATCCCGGCCCCCAGCCCGGCCAGAGCGGTGACGGACACCCGCTGGGCCACCTGCACGACAACCTCTCGACAGAAGGAGACCTCTCATGACGACCACCGCTTCCCCCGCCACCAGCGTCGCCGACCTCGAGCGCCTGAAGGTGCTGCACAACGGGTCGAAGGTGCCGCTGACCTTCAGCGACGCCGAGCTCGAGCGGCGCATCGACGGCCTGCGGTCGATCATGTCCGACCTGCAGCTGGACGCCGTCGTGCTGACGTCATACCACTCGATCAAGTACTACAGCGACTTCCTGTTCACCTACTTCGGCCGGTCCTACGCCATGGTGGTGACGGCGAACGACACGGTGACGATCACCGCCAACATCGACGCCGGTATGCCGTGGCGCCGCTCCTACGGCGAGAACATCGTCTACACCGACTGGAACCGCGACAACTACTACTACGCCATCCAGCAGGCCCTCAAGCAGCGCGGCGTGACGGCCAAGCGCGTCGGTGTCGAGGACGACCAGCTGCCGCTGCTGCTGCGGCAGCGGCTGGCTTCCGCACTCGATGGTGCCGAGCTGGTCGACGTGTCGCAGGCCGCGATGCGGCAGCGGATGATCAAGTCCCCTGAGGAGATCGAGGTCATCAAGCACGGGGCGCGCATCGGTGACCTCGGCGGTGAGGCGATCCGGCGGGCGATCAAGGTCGGCGTCGCCGAGTACGAGGTGGCGCTCGCCGGGACCGAGGCGATGACCCATGAGATCGCCAAAACGTTCCCCAACAGCGAGATTCGCGACACCTGGGTCTGGTTCCAGTCGGGCATCAACACCGACGGCGCACACAACTGGTCGACCACCCGGAAGCTGGAGGACGGCGACATCCTGTCGCTCAACTGCTTCCCGATGACGTCCGGCTACTACACCGCCCTGGAACGCACCCTCTTCCTCGGTGAGCCGGACGCCCGGTCGCTCGAGCTGTGGAACATCAACGTGGAGGTGCACCGGGCCGGCCTGGAGCTGATCAAGCCCGGCGCGGTCTGTAAGGACATTGCGGCGCAGCTCAACGAGATCTACGTCGGCTACGGCTTGCTGCCCAACCGCACCTTCGGCTACGGCCACTCCTTCGGTGTGTTGTCGCACTACTACGGTCGCGAGGCGGGCCTGGAGCTGCGCGAGGACATCGACACCGTGCTCGAGCCGGGCATGGTTGTGTCGATGGAGCCGATGATCACCGTGCCGGAGGGCGAGCCCGGAGCGGGCGGCTACCGCGAGCACGACATCCTCGTCGTCGGCGACGACGGCGCCGAGAACATCACCAAGTTCCCGTTCGGTCCGGAGCAGAACATCATCAGCGCCTGACGACACCCCGGACACCCGGGGACGGGCTGGTGCGGCGGAGCCGGCTCGTCCCCCGGTCGCTGCGTTCGCACGTCGTATGGCCGAGAATGCGCCACCATCGCGGGTGGCACGGAGGAGGATGACAACCATGCACCTGAACGCACTGCGCGAACGCTTCTCACGATCGGCGTTCGAGGCCGCCGTCGAGGCGGCCGAAGCGTCGCTCGCCGACGGTGGCGTGCCGATCGGGTCGGCGCTGGAGCGCGGCGGAGCGCTGCTGGCCAGCGGCCACAACCAGCGGGTGCAACACAGTGACCCGACCGCGCACGGAGAGATCGACTGCCTGCGCCGGGCCGGTCGCATCGGCTCGTATGCCGGCACGATCCTGCACACCACTCTCGCGCCGTGCGCGATGTGCTCCGGCGCAATCGTGCAGTTCGGGATCACCGACGTCGTCGTGGGTGAGAACCGCACGTTCGCAGGAGAACTCGAGTGGTTGCGCAGCCGAGGGGTCACCGTCCTGGTGCTCGACGACGACCGGTGTGCCGGGCTGATGGCACAGTTCCAGCAGCGCTTCCCGCGGGTGTGGGCCGAGGACATCGGCACCCTGCCGGGCGACGATGCGAAGTAGCATCCGAGGAGATCCGCAGCGTAAGCGACCGGGAGGGGAGGAGCGAGCCGATGGCCGAGCAGATCGCCAGGACACCGCGTGGCACGTCACCCGTGGCCACCGCGATGGCCGTACTGCGCTGCTTCAGCCCCGACCGTCCGGTGCTCGGCGTCGTCGAGATCGCCGAGCAGATCGGGCTGCACAAGTCGTCCGTCTCCCGGATGATGACCACCCTCGAGGCGGAGGACCTGGTCGAGCAGGACCCGCTGTCCAAGAAGTTCCGGCTCGGCCTCGGTCTGCTCAGTGTCGCTGGCGCGCTGCTGGCCGACCTCGACGTACGCCGTGCCGCGCTGCCGGTGCTCACCGCGTTGACCGAGCGGACCGGCGAGACCAGTTCGCTGGTGATCTGGGACGTGTCCGCGGCGGTCATCGTCGAGCAGGTGCCTTCCGCGAACCCGATCAAGCACGCCACCGAGCTGGGCACGCGTTACAGCCGGATCGAGGATGCATCGGTCCGGGTGCGCCTGGCAGCGCTGACGGACGACGAACGCGAGGAGTCCTTCGCCGCCGCGTCGATCAGCGCGGCGGCATACCGGCGACTGGCCGCGAAGGACAGCGTGCACGGCGCAGCTCGCATCGCGGTGAACGACGGCGACACGACGCCGGACGAGGTGGGTGTGGCGGCCGCGGTGCACGACCACCGGGGGCGGCTGATCGCCGCGATCCTGCTTGCCGCGCCGCGCTATCGGGTCGGCCCGGAGCGACTTTCGCAGCTGTGCGATGACTGCCGACTGGCGGCGGCCGACCTCACCCGCGCCCTGGGCGGCACTCCGGGGCAACGCAGCGCGTAGTCGTCCCCCGGGCGTTCGAGCACGAGCGCGGAGTGACCACGACGGCGGGCCCCGACGGGTCCGCGCGCCCGGGCGGCGAACACCCCGCCCAGTCGGTGAGATCGGTCAACTGCTGGACACCGTGCGGTCACCCTCACCGTGCTACCGTCAAGGCTCGACTGCAGTTGCAGTTCCTCGTGGTGCGGCGCCCGACTCACTGGTTGGGCGCCGAGTTTGTGAGCGGACGGTTCACTCCATTGGGGGGATGCCTCGGCGGTCAGGTGGCCACGTAAGGTGCGCGGTCATGCGAAGAAGAACAATAGATTGAGAGTTACCCCCAATGGCACAGGGAACCGTCAAGTGGTTCAACGCTGAAAAGGGCTTTGGTTTCATCGCTCAGGATGGCGGCGGTCCGGACGTTTTCGTCCACTTCACCGCGATCCAGTCTCAGGGTTACCGCAGCCTCGAAGAGGCACAGCGCGTCGAGTTCGAGATCACCCAGGGTGACAAGGGCCCGCAGGCGGCCAACGTCGTTCCGGTCTGATCGACCTCTCGAAGTAGCACCCCAGATTTAGCAACACCCATGGTCGGGCACTGGTCCGGCCAGCAGGACGCCCCGGCAGCGCAGCAGCGTTGCCGGGGCGTTCTGTGTGCGCGTCGGGCGGGGCCGGGACCCGGTCGTATGTCGCCCCTGGGGAGACTTTGGTACGTGGTCGGGCTGGGACCCGGTCGTATGTCGCCCCTGGGGAGACTTTGGTACGCCGCCGGGGCCGGGGGTGGTCGGGTGTCGACCCTGGGGAGACTTTGGTACGTCGTCGGGGTCCGAGGGTGGTCGGTTGTCGACCCTGGGGAGACTTTGGTACGTCGTCGGGGTCCGGGGGTGGTCGGTTGTCGACCCTGGGGAGACTTTGGTACGCCGCCGGGGCCGGGACCCGGTCGTATGTCGACCCCGGGGAGACTTTGGTACGTGGTCGGGCTGGGACCCGGTCGTATGTCGACCCTGGGGAGACTTTGGTACGTGGTCGGGGCCGGGACCCGGTCGTATGTCGACCCTGGGGAGACTTTGGTACGCCGCCCGGGCTGGGACCCGGTCGTATGTCGACCCTGGGGAGACTTTGGTACGTGGTCGGGGCCGGGACCCGGTCGTATGTCGACCCTGGGGAGACTTTGATACGTGGTCGGGCTGGGACCCGGTCGTATGTCGACCCTGGGGAGACTTTGGTACGCCGCCGGGGCCGCGACCCGGTCGTATGTCGCCCCTGGGGAGACTTTGGTACGCCGCCGGGGCCGGGACCCGGTCGTATGTCGACCCTGGGGAGACTTTGGTACGCCGCCGGCGCCGCTCAGCTGTTGGCCAGGGTGGTGAGGAATTTCGCGGCAACCGGCGCGGCGGTGTCGCCGCCGCTCTTGCCCTTCGGGATGTCCTCGACCAGCACACAGAATGCCGTGTTGCCCTGCCAGCCGGTCAACCAGCCGTTGACCCCGGTCTTGCCGCCCTCGGCCCACTCCGATGTGCCGGTCTTGGCGTAGACGGGTCCGCCCGGCACGGACTTGACGGCCTTCGCCGTGCCTTGAGTGACGGTCAACCGCATGAGCTTCTGCAGCTCCTGCACGGCGCTCTGGTCCAGCGAGGTGGCCTTGTGCGAGCCGCCCGGAGCCGGTGTGGTGACCAGTGACGGCGGGATCGTCGAACCGCGCGCGACCGACCCGGACATGACCGCGATGGCGAGCGGCGAACCTTGCACCCGGCCCTGACCGAAGACCGAAACCGCTTTGTCCGTGGGCCCGTTCGCGGTCGGGACATTGCCGTCGAAGACGCCGTTGACGCCGACGCCCTTGGCCCACCCGGAGCCGAAGCCGAGCGCGTGCGCCGCCTGCTGGAGCTCGGTGTCGCTGAAGTCGGACGCCGCCTTGACGAAGGCGGTGTTGCACGACTTGGCGAAGTCCTCGCTGAACTTCGGGCTACCGGCGGTCTCGCCCTCGAAGTTGCCGATGCGATAACCGTTGACGGTCACCGACTTGGGACAGGGCACCACCGTGTCGGGATTGAAGCCGTGTGTCAGCAGCGCGTAGGTGGTGGCGATCTTCATCTGCGAGCCCGGTGCGTAGCGGCCGGTCAGCGCGCGGTCGATCCCGTATGTCGGCGAGTTGGCCACGGCACTGACTCCGCCGGTCTTGACGTTGATCGCCACGATCGCTGCGGGTTTGCCCTTCTGCGACTCCAGCGCCTTCTCGGCGGCATTCTGGACACGCGGGTCCAGCGTGACTGTGAGGTTCTTGCCATTCACGGCCTTGCTGCCGAAGAGCACCTCGGAGGTGTCCGAGCGCGGTGTGATGGTGAAGCCAGGAGTGGCGCTGAGCCTGTCGTCATACTGCGCCTGCAGTCCGGACAGTCCGGCGATGTCGCCCGCGTGGTAGCGGTTGGGATGCTTCTTGATCATCTCCGCGGTGACCGGTCCGACACTGCCGAGCAGCGGCTGGCCGAAGGTGCGCGTCTCGGCGAGTGGCTGCTTGCGGCTCTGGACCACCACGCCGGCCAAGCCCTCGACGCCGTTCTGGTAGATGATGTAGTCATCCTGCCGGTAGGTGATCACCGGGATCAGCGCCTGTGAGTGCGCCTTCTGCGCCGTGTGCAGCTTGTCGACCAGACCGGTGATGTTGAGGACGTTCTGCAACTGGCCGATCGACGCGTCGGTGCCCTTGGTCGGGTCGATCGAGATGTCGTAGACGGTTCGGTTGATCATGATCGCGCTGCCGTCGGTGCTGCGGATCTCGCCGCGGAGTCCGTGGTCCTGGTGCACCACGAACGCGTCGGACGCCTGCAGCTTCGGGTGCCACAACGACGTGGAGTTGTCGACCTTGACACCCCAGGTCTGTCCGCGCTTGGCCAGCTCGATCGGGTCGTTCCAGCTGAAGGTGCGCTTGTCGCTGAGCGTCCACGCCACGTGCAGGGTCGCGGTGGCCGTGTCGCCGTCGCGGTTGAACTTCGTCACGTCGACCTTGATCGGGCCGTCGCCCAGCGCAGCGGTCGCCGTTGCGAAATTGGCGGCCGCGCCCTGGCTGGTGGTGCCGATGTATGACGCCGCGCCGAGCTCCCGCGTGGACCAGTCGTGCGCGAACTGTGTCGCAGCGGCCCTGGCCGCAGCGTCCTGCTTGTGCACACTGTCGGCCTGCTGCCAATACATGTAGCCACCAACCCCGCCGGCGATGACCAGGGCTCCGGCAGTGACTCCCAGCACAGTGCGCGAACTCATGACTGCATCCAACCCCATCGGTCCGTCACGACCCGGCGGTGGGCACGACTCACAGCTGACCGGCAGCGCACGATCAGCAGGAGTCGGCCGTGTCGCTGATGGCGTTCTGGGTCGTGCTGCTGGAGCTGCTGGACGGCGTCGTCGAGGACGAGCTGGTGCTGCTACTGCCGCTCTTCTTCGGGGTCGACGCCTTCTTGCTGTGCTTGGCGGTGATCGCCTTCTGCACCAGCGCGTGGATCTTGGCGTAGTCGGGGTTGCTGTTGCTGACCGGGTTGGAGATGTCGACCGAGCGCATGTTGCCACTCTTCATCCGCTCGGCGAGCGTAGCGAAGGCCGGCAGGTCGTCCTGGCTGATGTCCAGACGGATGTTCTTGGCGGCGACCTGCATGATCGAGGGGAACTTCTGCACCATCTGGAACGGGTTGACCTGGGAGATGAGGCTGTTGATCATGCAGCGCTGACGGCGCATCCGCTGGTCGTCACCGCTCGCGACGCGGCTGCGGGAGTACCACAGTGCTTCGCGTCCGTTGAGCTTCTGGTAGCCCGGCTTGATGTAGCCGGTGATCGAGCCGGGCTGGACCTGGCCGTTGATGATCCGGCCACCGATCGGTATGCCGAGCTGCGGGTTGGTCTGCCCCGGGTCCGGTTTGACGTTGACCCAGACACCGCCCATGGCGTCGACCAGCTGCTCGAAGCCCTGCAGGTCGACGGTGGCGGTGTAGTCGATCTCCAAGCCGGTGATGCCGGTGACGGCGTCCTTGGTGGCGGTCAGGCCGGGCTGCGGGTCGTCCTTGGGGAAGAGGTCCCGGTGATCGTCGCCCGCCTGCCAGATGCTCTCCATCAGACCGGCGGCCGGGTCGGTCTGACCCGGCAGCTTGACGAAACCGTTCGGGTAGATCTTGTGCAGCGGGTCGCTGGCCGGGATCGGCGCGTGGCCCATGTTGCGCGGCACGCTCACCAGGACGGTGTCACCGGTCTTGGTGTCCACGCTCGCCACGATCAGGGAGTCCGGGCGTTGCTTGATGCGGTCGGCGCCGGCGTCGGATCCGAACAGCAGGATGTTGACCCGCGGCACGTCGGCCCACGGGTCGCTGCCTCCGCCGGGGGTCGCCGCATCGGTGTTGGTGGTGTAGCGCTCGTGGAAAATGTTGTTGAAGGCGTTGCGGGTGATCCAGACGTCGTGTGCGGCATACGCGGCCGGTGCCGCGACGACCAGGCACATGACCGTGGCGAAGACGCGGTGCATCCACCGGGTCTGCTCCGGCCAGCGCCGTCCGGTCGTGGTCATGGCGGTCAGCACGATGCCGGCGATCCAGAGCAGGCCGCCGCCGATCGTGCAGACGAGCAGCAGCACCAGGCCCTTCTTGGTGAGCAGCTGTGCGGTGCCGTGGATGAGGCCGCCGCTGGAGACGATGATGCCCAGGCAGATCGCGCCGATGACGGTGATGCCGACCATCGCCAGGCCGACCATCTTGCGGCGCGTCCACAGCAGGCCGAGACCGGGCAGCAGCACCGACAGTGCGGTCAGGCCGAGCGCGCGCCGGACGTCCCGGGCCCGTGCGGAGCGCATGTCGGCTCGCGAGCCGACGGGCGGGCGGGCCCCAGCCTGACGCCGGACGAGTTCCTGCCGGGTGGCGATGATGGTCTCGTCCGGGTCATGATCCGGTATGTGACGTCGTCCCCCGACGTCCCCGACGTTCCCCGTCATTCGCCTGCCTTCATTATGGTCCGTTACCGTTCTGTGATCATGTGATGAACGAGTCTGACCGACAGATCGTGCCGATCACAAATCGGCGCCCCATCACAGTAGACGCCGAACCTTTGTCTCCGGTTGTCCGACGCGGCGACCCGTTTTGAACTCGGGCCCGTCTCTTGGGTAGCCTTGCCACGCTTCACCGCACGGTGCAGCACTGGAGGCGTCGCCTAGTCTGGTCTATGGCGCCCGCCTGCTAAGCGGGTTTGGGGATAAAACCCCATCGAGGGTTCAAATCCCTCCGCCTCCGCACACTGGAACCCCCGGGAGCTTGCGACCGGGGGTTTTCCGTGTGCCGGACCGGTGCGTGCACTCACCCTCGCACCGTCGTCGGCCGGGGCGCGAACCATCGACGCAGCATCACGAAGCGGATGACCGTGGCGACCACGTTGCCGGCCAGTTGCACCGCCGACTGCGCGGTGTGCGAGGCGTGCGGTTGGGTCTGCAGCAGCAGGAAGAGCGCGAGCGCGGTGGCGGCCCACATGACCAACCACAGCACCAGGCCCTGCATCTGTGCTCTGCCCGCGCCGTCGCGGGAACGCACGCCGAAGGTGAAGCGGCGGTTGGCGGCGGTGTTGCCGACCGTGGTGACGACGAGCGCCAACGCGTTGGCGAGCTGCGCGTTCATGGTGAGGTTGAGCAGGTAGAAGAGCACCACGTTGGCGACGGTGCTGACGATCCCGATCACGGCGAAACTGCTCAGCTGGTGTTTCAGCCGGGTATGGCGCGGCGCCGTCGTCATACCGGCACCCGCGGGTCGTGCGGTGCGGTGGGGGCCGGTGCCTTGGCCGGCGGGGTCGGCTGCCGGCGCGGCAGCCAGATGGAGAAGACCGTCTCGCCGGGACGTGAGGTGACGTCGACGGTGCCGTGGTGCGCGGCGACCACCGCGGACACGATCGACAGGCCGAGCCCGGTCGAACCCTCGGTCCGGGTGCGGGCAGCGTCCCCCCGGGTGAAGCGCTCGAAGATGTGCGGCACGAGTGCGGCAGGTATGCCGGGGCCGTTGTCACGGACCTGCAGGAGCGCGCCGTCGCCCTGTGGCCGGACTGCGGCGACCACCTCGGTGCCGTCGGGGGTGTGCTTGCGCGCGTTGCCCAGCAGGTTGATCAGGATCTGCCGGATGCGCGCCTCGTCGGCCTCGATCTCGATGCCTTCCTCGGGCAGGTCGAGCGACCAGCGGTGGTCGAGCCCGGCGGCGCGGGCGTCGCTGATCGTCTCGATTGCGATCAGCGGCAGCTCGACCGGTTCGAAGTTCAGCGGGCGGCCGGCGTCGAGCCGGGCCAGCAGCAGCAGGTCCTCCACCAGCGTGGTCATCCGGTCCGCCTCGGACTCGATGCGGCCCAGAGCGTGCGTGACCCCTTGCGGCACCGGCTCGGTCTCCCGGCGGGAGAGTTCGGCATACCCCCGGATCGATGCCAGCGGGGTGCGCAGTTCGTGCGAGGCGTCCGCGACGAACTGCCGCACCTGGGTCTCACTCGCCTGGCGGGCGCTCAGCGCGTGGTAGACGTGATCGAGCATGTCGTTGAGCGAGGCGCCGACCTGGCCGACCTCGGTGCGTTCGTCGGTGTCGCGTGGTTCGACGCGTTCGGGCATGACGACCTCGCCGGACGACAGCGGAAGTTTGGACACTCGGGTCGCGGTGGCTGCGACCCGCCGCAGCGGCTCCAGGTTGCGTCGGATGATGTATGTCGCCGCCAGCGCGACCAGGATCACGCCCGACCCGCTGAGCAGCGCGATCGCGATCGCGGTCTTGGCGACGGTCGACCGGTTGGGGCCGATCGGCAGGCCGATGACCGTGGTGACACCGGCATTGCGCAAGGACGGTCCGATCCCCACCCCGGCCTCGGAATGCACTGCGATCACTCGGTATTCGCCAAGATAGCCGCCGAGTTCGACCGTCTTGGGCGAGGAGCCGATGCCCGCTGCCTGCAGGACGGCGATCTGCTTGTCGCTCAGGCTGCGCGGTGACTTGAAGCCGTAGACGTAGTTGTCCGTCTCGACGCCCGTGCTGCCGTCGCGGTATCGCACCGCCAACGGGGCGAGCCGGCCGGTGGAGCTGAGCAGGGTGACCCGGATCGACTCCCCGGCGACCGGTGGCGGCCCGCCGATGGTGTCGCTGTACTGGCCGTTGAAACGCGCGGCCGACTGTCTCAACTGATTGTCCAACTGACCGTTCAGCGTGCGGCTCAGCTGCCACACGCTCAGGGCGCCGACGGCCAGCGTCACGGCGACGAAGAGCAGCAGCATCCAGGCGACGAGCTTGGTGCGCAGAGTCCAACGGCTCGGGTGCCAGGACGCGGTGGTCGTCATCGTGGGTCGGTCGACGGTGAAGGGTCGCTCAACCGGCGGGTTTGAGCACGTATCCGGCGCCGCGCATGGTGTGGATCATCGGGGTGCGGCCGGCGTCGATCTTCTTGCGTAGGTAGGAGATGTAGAGCTCGACCACATTGGCCTGGCCGCCGAAGTCGTAGTGCCACACGCGGTCCAGGATCTGCGCCTTGGACAACACCCGCTTGGGGTTGCGCATGAGATAGCGCAGCAACTCGAACTCCGTTGCGGTCAGGGAGATCTCATCGTCGCCGCGGAAGACCTCGTGGCTGTCCTCGTCGAGGCGCAGGTCGCCGACGACGAGCATGGAGGAGGTGTCCTCGGTCATCGCCACCGATCGGCGCAGCAGGGCGCGCACCCGCGCCACCACTTCCTCGAGCGAGAAGGGCTTGGTCACGTAGTCGTCACCACCGGCCGTCAGGCCGGCCACCCGGTCCTCGACCGCATCGCGCGCAGTGAGGAACAGCACCGGCAGGGTCGGGTCCTCGTCGCGCAGCCGGCGCAACACCTCCATGCCGTCGAAGTCGGGCAGCATCATGTCCAGTACGACCGCATCCGGGCGGAACTCCTTCGCCGTACGCACCGCGCTGGTCCCGGTACCGGCACTCTTGATCTCCCAGCCCTCGTAACGCAGCGCCATCGACAGCAGTTCGGTCAGATTGCTCTCGTCGTCGACCACGAGGACGCGCACGGGCGATCCGTCGGGACGCTTCAGGCCGGATTTGTCGCTCATGACGCCGCCTTCCTTGCTCCGGTGTCGTCATCCGCCGACGATGTTGGTCGCTCGCTGCGCTCGCTCATGCTGCTCACCCTCTCGCCGCACACTGTGCGCGCACGTGGTCGAGTCTATGTCTCACCTGTGCGCGAACTGTATGACTGAGCGGTCGCGGCGTGATGATGGAGTCCGAGGCGGTGATAACGGTGGAAGCGAATCGCACGGTCGATCGACGGACCCTGCTGGCCGGAGTGGGCGCAGCGGGCGTCATGGCCGCGGTCGGCGGTTGCGACGCGCACCGGCCGGCCAGCACCGGCTCGCCGCCCGGACCCGGCGGCGGTGACCGCAACGCGGTCAGCGACGTCGTCACCGGTCTGCACGCACCGTGGTCCGTGGTGTGGGTCGACGGTGCCCCGCTGATCAGCCAGCGTGACGACGCGCGCATCCAGCAGCTCGTGAACGGCCGGTTGCGCCAGGTGCTCGAAGTGCCGGATGTCCAACACGGTGGTGAGGGCGGACTGCTCGGTATGGCGGTGCGCGACGGGTGGCTCGCGGTCTACTACACCGGCGAGGACGACCATAACCACGTCGTCCGTTACCGCTGCGTGACGCAGGGCGGCATGGCGCGGCTCACCGGCCGGCAGCAGATCCTGGGCGGCATACCCGCGGGCGCGGTGCACAACGGGGGACGGGTGGAGTTCGGCCCTGACGGCACGCTCTACGTGTCCACCGGTGACAGCACACAGCGCGAACTCGCGCAGGACAGAAGGAGTCTGGCGGGCAAGATCCTGCGGATCGAGCCGGACGGCCGAGTGCCGGGCGACAACCCTTTCGCCGGCAGCCCGGTGTGGTCGATGGGGCATCGGAATGTCCAGGGCATGGCGTGGGCGGCAGACCGCACGATGTTCGCGGTCGAGTTCGGCGAGAACACCTGGGACGAACTCAACGTCATCGTCCCCGGCGGCAACTACGGGTGGCCGGTGCACGAGGGGCGGGCGGCGGACCCGGCATACCGCAACCCCGTGCAGCAGTGGCCGACCTCCGAGGCCAGTCCGAGCGGTATGGCGATCCTGGACGACACCATCTACCTCGCGGCGCTGGGCGGGCAGCGACTGATCACCGTGCCGGTGCACCGTCCGACCACCTCCAAGGAGTACTTCGTGCGCACCTACGGCCGGCTGCGGGACGTGGTGGTGGCACCGGACAGGTCGCTGTGGGTGCTGACCAACAACACCGACACCCGTGGCGACCCCCGGCCGGGCGACGACCGGATCTTCCGGGTGGAGCCGGCCGCGCTCCGCGGTTCGGCCGACTCCGCCGAAGGCCGATCCGGTGTCTCAGCCACGTCCCAGGCGACATGAGGCACGATGAACAGCGTGCAACAGACTGATCGAAGGGCAGATATGACCGACGGCGACGATCGCGAGGTCGCGGTGACCGTGATCGTCCCGACCTATCGTTCCGGGCCGGGGCTGCAGCGCGTCTTCGACTCGGTCGACGAGGTGACGTTGCCAGGCGGGCTGGAGGTGATCTTCGTCGACGACGGATCCGGTGACGACACGGTGCAGCGGTTGCACGACTTCGCCCGCGACCGGCCGCATGTCCGAGTGATCGAGTTGGAGAACTCCGGTTGGCCGAGCCGACCACGGAATGTGGCCCTCGAGCAGGCGCGCGGCGAATACGTGCTCTTCATGGACCACGACGACTCGCTCTTCCCTAACGCTTTGCGCAGGGCCTACGAATTCGCTTGTGAGCAGGACGCCGATGTTGTCTCGCCCAAGGAGTCGAAGACCAACGACGCCTGGTGGAGCCTGCAGGACGCCGACTTCGGTAATACGCCCGACATACGGCTCGCAGGGGGCGTGCGGCGCATGATCCCGATGGTTCCCCACAAGCTCTACCGGCGGAGAATGTTGCTGGAGCACAACATTCGCTTTCCCGAGGGTCGGCGCTTCCTCTGGGAGGATTGGTATGTCAACGTGTCGTCCTACCGCTACGGAAAGGTCGCGGCACTGGTCGACACGGCGATGTACGTCTGGCACGCGAGCGACACCCAGACCACCCACACCTTCGACCCCTACCGCCAGGACTACTGGGATCGTCTGGAGGACCTCTTCGAGCACATTCGTGAGACGCTGCCCGGTCCCCAGTTCGACGACGATCGCAACACCCTGATCCGGCACAACCTCGGCCTGCGAGTCATCCAGCAGTCGGCCCGGCAGCTAGCGGCTCGTGCACGTAAAGACCCGGCGGCCAGCTCCCGGCTGACGGGAGAGGAGTCGATGATCCTCAAGCGAGCGGCGCAGGCGTTGAAGCGGTACGGCGAACCCGGCGTGCTGGCCAATTTCACCCCGGTGCAGAGCGCGCAGGCACGACTGTTGCGGCTGCGCCGCCCCGGGTTGATCCGGTCGTTCGAGCTTGCGATCGAATGTCTCAGCGCGACGGTCATGGCGACGGAGGTCGGATGGCGCAACGGCGCCCTGCACCTGGAGCTCGAAACTCGCTGGACGACAAGCGATCCCGATAAGGCCTCGTTCGTCCCGGAAAGTGGCGGTGGTGGACACCTCGACCTGGGCTGGTCGCTGAACACGCTCGTGCCCCGCGGCCTGTTGTCCACTGGCCAGGCCCCCGAGCCGACGGAGATCGCGCTGCGGGACCGGAGCGGCAAGGTCAGCTGGCCCGTTGCGAGCGAACTGCTCGGTCCGACGACGATGACGGAGACCGGATTCAGCTATCGCACCCGGGCCGTGGTCGATCCGGCTACGGCCGCGGCCGGAGCGCCGGTCCCCGATGCCGTCCTCGACCTGCGAGTCCGCTCGCTCTGGCTTGGATTGCGCAGCTACGGCGGCATCGAGACCCGATGCCCACCGGCGGCAATGCTGACCGGCCGCCGGCAGGGCACCGCCTACCGCAACACCAAGGGTATGCTCAGCCTGGACCTGTCCGGCACGCTGCGTGTGCCGGCCATCGACGCCGCACCGCAGGAAGGGCCGATCGGCCCGGTGTCCGATTTCCGTGCCCGATTGACCAAGGTCGCGTTGCACGAGCCGCAGCCGCTGTCGGTGGAGCTGGCCGCCATACCGCTCGAGACGGATGTGTCCGACCTGCCGGCCGACGAGCGCCAGGAGCGGTTGCGCGGCCTCGCCGCCCACGGGCGGTTGTCCACCCGGATCGTCGTCGAGGACGGCAGCGCGTGGCTCACCGGCTCCGGTGACCTGGCGGCCGGTTACTACCTGCTATGGGCCGATCGCGGCAACAAGTGGGAACGCACCCGGTACGCGATGTCGGTCGCCGAGGACGGCACAGCTCACCTCGACGTGCGCTGATCCGCGGGCGCTACTTCGTCGCGGTGACCTGTCGCAGCCCTTGCCGCATCTCGGGCGCTCGCAGCCGTGCCGCGTCGCTCTCGGCGTCGGTCTGCAATTCCTGCGAGACGCGTTCGGCGGCGACCCGCTCCCGATAGGTGTCGACCTCGTGGCGCTTCTGCTCCTCGGTCCAGCCGAGCAGCGGAGCCATGATGTCCGCGGTCTCCTCGGCCGCTTCGGCACCACGGTGCTTGGTCTCGATCGACATCCGGGTGCGGCGGGCCAGCACGTCGTCCAGGTGCAGGGCGCCCTCGTGCGTCACCGCGTACTTCAGCTCCACCCGCAGATAGGTCTCGGCCGAGGCCACCGGTTCCAGCAACGACGGGTCCTCCGCGGCCACCGCGAGCACCTCGTCCAGCTTCGACCCGTAACGGCCGAGCAGGTGCTCGATCCGCCACGGCGGCAGGCCGGTCTGCTCGGAGAGCTCGCGGGTGAGATTGCGCATGGCGGCATACCCATCGGCACCGACCAGCGGCACCCGATCGGTGACCGACTCCTTGATCTCGCCGATGTCCTTTCCGGCGATGTCGATGGCGTCCTTGGCCATCACCCGGTAGGTGGTGTACTTGCCGCCGGCGATCGAGACCAGTCCGGGTCGCGGGCGAGCGACCGCGTGCTCCCGGGACAACTGGCTGGTGTCCTCGCTCTCCCCGGCCAGCAACGGACGCAGACCCGCGTAGACGCCGAGGATGTCGTCCTTGGTGATCGGCGTCGCGAGCACCGAATTCGCATGGTCCAGAAGGTATTCGATATCGGATGCCGTGGCGGCCGGGTGCGCCAGGTCGAGCTCCCAGTCGGTGTCGGTGGTGCCGATGAGCCACTGCTGTCCCCACGGTATGACGAACAGCACCGACTTCTCGGTGCGCAGGATCAGGCCGACCTCGCCGGCGATGCGGTCGCGGGGGACCAGGATGTGCACACCCTTGGATGCACGCACCCGGAAGCGGCCGCGACCGCCGCTCATCCGCTGGATGTCGTCGGTCCAGACGCCGGTCGCGTTGACCACGACCTTGGCACGCACCGTGGCGCGTTCGTCGGTCTCCACGTCGCGGACGACGGCGCCCACGACGCGATCGGCCTCACGGACGAGTTCGACCACCTCGGTCGAACTGCGCACGACCGCTCCGTAGTGGGCGGCGGTGCGGGCCACCGTCATGGTGTGCCGGGCGTCGTCGGCCTGCGCGTCGTAGTAGCGCACCGCGCCGACGAGCGAGTCCGACTTCAGGCTGGGGAAGAGCTTCAGCGCGCCACCGCGGGTCAGGTGCTTCTGCCGGGGCACCGACCGCGCCCCGCCCATCTGGTCGTACATCGCCAAACCCGTTGCGACGTACGGGCGTTCCCACCCACGGTGGGACAGCGGGTAGAGAAAGGAGACCGGGTGCACCAGATGCGGTGCGATCGTGGTGAGCATGAGTTCTCGTTCGCGCAGGGCCTCCGCGACCAGGCTGAAGTTCATCTGCTCGAGGTAGCGCAGCCCACCGTGGAAGAGCTTGCTGCTGCGGGACGACGTGCCGCTGGCGAAGTCGCGTGACTCGACGAGCGCGGTGCGCAGTCCGCGGGTCGCCGCGTCGAGAGCGGCACCGGATCCGGTCACCCCGCCGCCGATGACGAGGACGTCGAATTCGCGCTCCTGCAGGTCTTTCCACGCCTGTTCGCGCTCCGCCGGACCGAGTCTGGCGCTATTGGGCTGCATCACCATGAAAGTTCCTCCTGGCTGCCGGTCGTATGGCGACGACCGGTGTGATCCACCTTAGGTATGGGGGTGATCCGCGTAGCGCGCGGATGGCTCGTGGCCGGCACGAACCATCCGCGCGAGGTGCGGTCCGGCTACGAGTCAGTCGACATCTACCCAGTCGAGCGTGCGTTCAACGGCCTTCTGCCAGCCGGCATACCCGGCCGCGCGCTGCTCGTCGTCCCACTCCGGCGACCAGCGCTGGTCCTCGTTCCAGTTGGCGCGCAGTTCGTCGGTGTTGTTCCAGAAGCCGGTCGCGAGACCCGCCGCGTAGGCCGCGCCCAGCGCGGTCGTCTCGGCGACCACCGGGCGGGACACCGGCACGCCGAGGATGTCGGCCTGCAGCTGCATGCACAGGCTGTTGGCCGTCACCCCGCCGTCGACCTTGAGCACGTCGAGCTTGACGCCGGAGTCCTTCTCCATCGCGTCGGCGACGTCTTTGCTCTGGTAGCAGATGGATTCCAGCGTTGCCCGCGCCAGGTGGGCGTTGGTGTTGTATCGCGACATACCGACGATCGCGCCGCGTGCGTCCGAGCGCCAGTAGGGGGCGAAGAGGCCGGAGAACGCGGGCACGAAGTACATGCCGCCGGTGTCCTTCACCTGCCGGGCCAACTGCTCGGTCTCGGCCGCGCCGGAGATGATGCCGAGCTGGTCGCGCAGCCACTGCACCGCGCTGCCGGTGACCGCGATCGATCCCTCCAGCGCGTAGACCGGCTTGTTGTCGCCGAATTTGTAGCACGGCGTCGTCAGCAGTCCGCTCTTGCTGCGCACCAGTTCCTCGCCGGTGTTCATCAGCAGGAAGTTGCCGGTGCCGTAGGTGTTCTTGGCCTCACCGGGGGAGAAGCAGACCTGGCCGACGGTGGCGGCCTGCTGGTCGCCGAGGTCACCACACAGCGGTACCTCGCCGCCGACCGGTCCGCTGCGCAGCGTCGTGCCGTAGTAGTTGGGGTCGGAGCTGGGTCGGATCTCCGGCAGCATCGAGCGCGGTATGTCGAAGAACGACAACAGTTCGTCATCCCAGTCGAGGGTTTCCAGGTTCATCAGCATGGTGCGACTGGCGTTGGTGACGTCGGTGACGTGGACGCCGCCGTCGGTGCCGCCGGTGAGGTTCCACAGCACCCAGCTGTCGGTGTTGCCGAAGATCGCGTCCCCGTGTTCGGCGGCTTCCCGCAGGCCGTCGACGTTGTCCAGCATCCATTTGATCTTGCCGCCGGAGAAGTAGGTGGCCGGTGGGATGCCGGCCTTCTGCCGGATGACATCGCCCTTGCCCTCGCGTGCGAGCGCCGAAGCGATCCGGTCGGTGCGAGTGTCCTGCCACACGATCGCGTTGTAGTAGGGCCGTCCGGTGTTCTTGTTCCAGACGACCGTCGTCTCACGCTGGTTGGTGATGCCGATCGAATCCAGGTCGGACGCCTGCAGATTGGCGTTGGCCAGGGCACTGCCGATCACGGTGCGGGTGCGGTCGATGATCTCCAGCGGGCTGTGCTCGACCCAGCCGGCCTGCGGCATGATCTGCTCGTGCTCGAGTTGCCGCTTGGCGATCTCGTTGCCGCTGTGGTCGAAGATCATGAAGCGGGTGCTGGTCGTGCCCTGGTCGAGGGCTCCTACGAAGTCGGGCATGGTCTCTCCTACGTCTTCTTGCTGCTGTGCTCGGGCGGTATGACGACGAGCGGGTCGACCGGTGGTCGACCCGCCGTCCGGACTAGTACTCGGCTTCCTCGTCGACCGGTGGCACCTGTTCCGGTGCCTCCTCGGGTGCGTTGACCAGCTCCCGGGCGTCCAGGGCCTTGCCGATGAAGAGGTCGTAGACCACGATGCCGATGACCCCGCCGATCAGCGGTCCGACGATCGGCACCCACATGTACGCGGTGAATCCGCCTGGCCCGTGGACGGTGCCGGGTAGCGCCAACTCGCCGAACCCGGCGAAATAGGCCAGGATGCGCGGGCCGAGGTCACGTGCCGGGTTGATGGCGTAGCCGGCGTTGGCGCCGAAGCTCATGCCGATCGCGGCGACGATGAAACCGATGATCAGCGGCGCCAGGTTGGCCTTGACGATGGTGTTGCGGGCGTCGACGACGGCCGCGATGCACAGCAGCAGCAGAGCGGTGCCGATGATCTGGTCGAGCAGCGGACCCCACATGGAGCCGTGGAAGGCAGGGGACGGGAAGGTCGCGAAGATCGAGAACGTCGCGTTGGTGTGTCCGTTGACCAGTGATGCCCCCGCCTTGGCGGCCGCGTGGTCGTAGGCGTTGATGGAGTCGTGGTAGTTCCACCAGACCAGCGCGGCGCCGACGAACGCGCCGACCAGTTGGCTCAGCGCGTAGGGCGCCACCTTGCGCCAGGGGAACTTGCGCCGTACCGCGAACGCCAGCGTGACCGCGGGATTCAGGTGGGCGCCGGTGACGCCACCGGCGATGTAGACGCCGAAGCAGACGGCGAAGGCCCACCCCCAGGTGATCAGCAGCCAGTCGCCCGAGGCGAGGAAGATCGTCGTCGCGCTCTCGGCGCGGCCGGAGCCGGGCAGTGCCGCGACGGCCATTGCCACGACACCGTCGCCGAAGAGGATCAGCACGCAGGTGCCCAGGAACTCGGCGGCGCACTCACCCCACATGCCCCCCATCTGCTTCAGGCCCCATCCCTGCTTCATCGGGGCTGTGACGGCGCTCATCGTGCGGCCGCCGTGGCTGGTATGTCGAAGACCGGATGTCTCATGGCGGTTCCTACCTTCCAATGTGATCGGCATCACAGATTGCCCTGCGTCACGCCAAGGTAGAGCCGGCACAACGGACCGGTGCGGACCGCGTTTGACATTGTCGAACGGCCGCTGCGCGGCCTAGGGTCGGGCGTATGCCGGGAAGCGTGCAGTCGGTGGAACGGGCGGCGGCGATCCTTCGCCTGCTGGCCGTCGGACAGGGCCGCGCGCTGGGTGATCTGTCGGGTGCGCTCGGGCTGAGCAAAAGCACGGTGCACGGCATACTGCGCACCCTGGTCGAGGTGGGATTCGTCGAGCAGGACCCGGTGAGCGGCAGCTACCTGCTGGCGCCGGAGATCCTCGGTCGGCGCTCGAAAGCCATGGACATCAACGAAATGCGGTCCCGTGCGACCAACTGGGTCGACGCCCTCGCCGGCCGCACCCGGCTGTCCGCCAGACTCGTCGTGCTGCCCGATGCGCCGCCGGCCTCGATCGGCTCCGGGGTCACGGCGCACCATGTCTTCAGTGCATCGCCCGTGCCACAGCGAGTGGAGATCGGCGACCCGGTGGACCTGGCCGCGACCGCCGAGGGCAAGGTGCTGCTCGCGCTGAGCCCGATCGGCGGGCAAGTGCTCGACGGCCTGGTGGGTCGCGAAACGATCGACGCCGCGGCCCGCTCGCTGCGGGAGAACATCACGGCCACGCGCTCCCGGGGACTGGCGGTCGCGCTCGGACGGGCCGATGCCGGCGTCGCCGTGCCGGTGCGCAGCCACGGCGGCATGGTCGTGGCCGCGCTCGGCGTCCGTGGGACCGTCGAGCAGGTGCTCACCTCCGCCCGCACTCCGCGCGAGGGAGTGCTGTCGGCGCTGGACGAGGCGGCTCGCGGCACCTCTCACGCCCTCATGGCTCAGCGATGGTGATGCCATGAGCGCGCGGTATGTCATCAGCATCGACCAGGGCACGACCTCGACGCGGGCCATGGTCTTCGACCAGCACGGCCGGCTGGCCGGCATGGGCCAGCGCGAGCACCGGCAGATCTTCCCGCGTCCCGGTTGGGTCGAGCACGACGCGGCGGAGATCTGGCACAACACGCGGCGCGTCATACCGCAGGCATTGGCGGACATCGGCATCTCGGTGGCCGATGTCGCCGCGGTCGGGATCGCCAACCAGCGCGAGACTTTCGTCTTGTGGGAGAAGGTGACCGGTCGCCCGGTGTGCCCGGCGATCGTGTGGCAGGACACGCGCACGACGGCGATCGCCGACCACCTGTTGGACGATCCGGGCGCCGACTTCTTCCGGGAGCGCGCCGGGATCCCGCCGGCGTCATACTTCACGGCTCCCCGGCTGTCCTGGCTGATGGACGACCGGCCCGAACTACGGGCGCGTGCTCGTAGTGGCGAGCTGTTGATGGGCACCATGGAGACGTGGTTGATCTGGAACCTCACCGGTGGTCCGGACGGCGGCATACACGTCACCGATGTGACGAATGCGAGTCGCACCCTGTTGATGAATCTTGAACGTTTGCAGTGGGATCCGGAGCTCTTGGAATTCTTCGACGTGCCGGAGGCGATCCTGCCCGAGATCGTGCCGTCGTCCTCCGTCGTCGGCACTGCGACGGGTGCGCTCGCCGGGGTGCCTGTCGCGGCGGCGGTGGGTGACCAGCAGGGTGCGCTGTTCGGTCAGACGTGTTTCGAGGCGGGCGAGGTCAAGTGCACCTACGGCACCGGCGCCTTTCTGTTGATGAACACCGGTGACGAGGTGGTGCGATCGACGCACGGCATGCTCGCCACGGTCGCCTACCAGCTCGCGGACGGGTCGAAGGCTTATGCGCTCGAGGGGTCGATCGCGGTTGCCGGCGGACTCGTGCAATGGGTGCGTGACGGGCTCGGCCTGATCAGCACCGCTCCGGAGATCGAGACGCTGGCGCGCACCGTCGACGACAGTGGCGGGTGCGTGGTGGTGCCCGCGTTCACTGGACTCTTCTCGCCCTACTGGTCCTCGGGCGCGCGCGGCGTGATCTCCGGCCTGACCAGCTTCGTGACGGCCGGGCACCTGGCACGTGCGGTGCTCGAGTCCTGTGCCTGGCAGACGAGCGATGTCGTCGAGGCGATGGCCGCCGATGCGGGAGTTCCGTTGAAATCGTTGCGTGTTGACGGCGGTATGACGTCAAACCACCTGATGATGCAGATGGTCGCGGACGTGCTCGACGTCTCCGTGGTCCGGCCGACGGTCAGCGAGACGGTGAGTCTGGGAGCGGCATACCTCGCGGGCTTGGCCGTCGGCTACTGGTCCGACGTGAAGGTGCTGCGCCGCAACTGGCACCGTGCCGGGCAGTGGGATCCGGGGATGTCCCCGCAGTTGCGGGAGGCGCAGCGCGCCGCCTGGCGGTCCGGCATTGGCCGGACGCTGGGCAGTGGCGTGGTGCGGATCGCGGAGTGAGCGTGAAAGCGGCCAGAGCGTCTTCAGGCCTGATCGAGTGCGCCCAGAATGCGCGTCGCCGTCTCGGCTGGTGTGAGCTGATCGGTGTCGACCGCGAGGTCCCAGCCGTCGCCGACAGCCACGTCGATGTGACCGCGCGCGTTGCCGAGCACCCGGCCCTTGAAGCGGCCACGCTCGCGCTCTTCCAGGATGGGCAGAGTCGCCGTCAGGTGAACCCAGAAGGCCGAGCGTGCTCGCAACTCGCGCCTCCACGCGGGAACGATCGAGTCATCGATGGGCATCTCATCGAGGATGACGTTGTTGCCCGCGGCCAACATCGCGTTCACCGCAGCTCGCATCCCGGCCAACAGCTTTGCGCCGTCAGCGCCGTAGCGGATTCGGGCACGCGGTGAGCCATCGGGATCGGTGGTCTTCTCGACCCAGAACCCCGGCCCCGGCTGCCGGACGCTTGAGACTCCGACCAGCACGATGACCCGACCGCTCATGTGCTGCAGTGTTCCAGGCTCCGGATGTGGCTCGGCACCCTCGCTGGGCGATCGGTTCAGCTCAGTCGACAGCCGTGTCCCGACTGCGGCTCGCCCGTCGTCATGATTCGCAGGTAAGCACGTGCGATGTCGTGGCCTGCTGCCATGATCCACGACGTGGCTCACGATCTCGTTCAGCAGGTTCGCGCCCTTGTCGCCGGCATCGAGCCATCTGACGATCTGGCGGGCGCCCATCAAAAGGTGGCGCTGCGCTGGCTGGACTCGACGCATGACATCTACCGGCGAACGAAACTGGCGATCCCCTCTCCGCACCTGGTGTCCTACTTCTTACTGATCGACCGCGCAACCAATGCGGTGTTGCTCTGCGATCACCGCCTTTCCGGTCTGTGGCTACCGACAGGCGGGCACGTCGAGCCCGACGAGCATCCGGCGGACACCGTGCGTCGTGAGGTTGTCGAAGAGCTCGGGATCGAGGCGATGTTCGACGCCCAGACGGGCGCCGCGCCGTTCTTCCTGACGGTCACAGAGACCGTCGGTGACCCCGCAGCACGGCACACTGATGTGAGCTTGTGGTTCGCCCTCGAGAGTCGACCTGCTCAAGTGCTCGTTCCCGATGAGCGGGAGTTCACGTCGGTGCGCTGGTGGGGCATCGATGAGCTGTACGCCGAGACGTCCACGCGCATGGAACCTCACCTGATCCGTGCAGTGAAGGCGCTGCACATGGAGGTACCTGCGGCCCGCTGAGGCATCCGCAACTGAGGCAGCCTCGCCTTCTGGACGGTAATTCGCGTGCGTCAGCAGCGGACCCGCGATGGGATCGAAATCTTCCCCACGCTTCTCGTGCGGTAGGACGGACGCGATGATGAGACACCCGTTCCTTGGAGTGAGCGTCGAGACGCCGCTGTTGCAGTTGTGCGCTGCGACCGACGAATCGATGGGGGAACTGGCTGCGCCGGCTCACACGCTCTCTCGGATCACACCGTGGTTGGTGATGGCGCGTGCTCGGGTGGAATGAACTCCCCATTTAGCTAACGCTCTATACGCTTCACCGAAAACGTGTTCGATGAATCTCTAGGTTTCCCCACGCCCCCTGCAGTAGAATAGAAGTACGTCGAAAGCATTGCCCGGTAAGGAGTTTCGCGATATGGATGTCGATCCACAGCTGCCCGGCGAACCTCTCACGCCCTCCCACCTGGGCACCGGTTCTGAAGACGTTGTCACACCTGCGGCGCCCGGTCGCGGACCGGAGTTACTCGCCGCGCTGCACGACGTGGCGGACCTGTTGGACGAGGTACCGGGCGCGGTGCATCAACTCGGCACCGAGCAGGAAGATGAACTGGTCTCGGTCCTGCTGCGGTTGCACGGGCGGTCCGCGCAAGTGGTGACCCTGGTGGCCGCGGACGTGGTCGACCGGGGTGTCGTGTCACCCTCGGATGCGGCCACCACCAGCCAATGGATCACCGGACAGCAGGGCGGTGGGGTGCCGGTCGAACCGCGCACGATCCGGGCGATGGCAGCAGTGGCCGACGCGTGCCAGCACCGCCAGAACTCCGTCATCACGCACGCGTTACGGCAGGGTCGTGTTCGGTGGAATCCGCCCGGACCGCGCTGACCCAGGCCGACAAAGTGGGTCCGGTGATCCCTACCGCCGACCGCGACGAAGTTCTGGGCTGGTTCCTGCAGATCGACCCCGGACTGGGGTGCGCCGGGCTCACCCTGCTGACCCGCCGGATCATCGCCCGGTTCGCCCCCGACCAACTATCCCTGGGCGACGAGAAACTCGAACGCACCGAAACCCTGACCTGGGGCACCACACCGACGGGCATGACCCGGCTGGTGGCCGAGTTGGCACCGGCCAACGCCGCAATCCTCCAAAACGCGATCATGGCCACCTCTGCACCCCGCCCCGCACAACCCACGCCGGAGGCCGAAACCGGCGAGGCCACCCACGGTGAGCAGGTGCGGGACGAGCGGTCCCCGGGCAAACGCCGCGTCGACGCCCTCATGGACCTGGTCGGTGCCGGCGCCCGCGCCGCCACCGGTGAAGGCGTCCAGACCGCCGCAGCCACCGTCCTCCTCACCATGAACCTCGAAACATTGACCACCGGCAGTGACGGGGCAACCACCACCACCGGGGACGTCCTCGACGCCGGCGCCGCCCGCCGCCTCGCCTGCACCGCCGACCTCATCCCCGCCGTCCTCGGCGGACCCAGCGCCCCCCTCGATGTCGGCCGCCGACAACGCCTCGCCACCAAAGCCATCCGGGCCGCAGTCATCCTGCGCGACCACGGGTGCACCTTCCCCGGCTGCGACCGACCACCCGGCTTCTGCGAAATCCACCACCTCACCCCCTGGTGGGCCGGCGGCCACACCTCCCTCACCGACTCCGCACTCCTGTGCAGCCGCCACCACCACACCGTCCACCGGCAGGGCTACACGGCCGAGGTCCGACCCGACGGCGTGCACTGGGACCTCACACCCGGCCACATGCCCGGACACCACACCGCAGCAGCCTGAGGAGCGCCGTGCCCGATAACCCGTTGACGCCATACGAGCAGATGCCTGACGGTTCAAGGTTGTTTATCCGACCAGAGCAGACGACCGACGTCGAAGCCATCCGGGCAGTCACCGCAGCGGCCTTCCGAAGCGCGGCGCACAGCGCACCGCCCGTGACGCCCGGCGGCGACCCGGGGGAAGCGACGCTGGTGTCGTGGCTGCGCGACGATCCCGCGTGGATCCACGAACTCTCGCTGGTCGCCCTCGAGGACGACGCGGTGATCGGCCACGTCCTCTGCACCCGTGCGCACCTCGACGGCGAGGACGCCCTCGGACTCGGCCCGCTCAGCGTCCTCCCGGAGCGGCAAGGGACCGGCGTTGGCTCCGCGCTGGTGCACGCGGTCCTCGCCGCCGCGGACGGACAGGGCGAACGGCTCGTGGCGCTGCTCGGCGAGCCCGGTTACTACGGCCGCTTCGGATTCGTGCCGGCCCGCGAAGTAGGGATCACCGCGCCCGATCCGTCCTGGGGTGACTACTTCCAGGTCCGGACGCTCAGCGGATATGAGGGCAAAGGCGGCACCTTTCGTTACGCCGAACCCTTCGACAGGCTCTGAGCCCGCCGCACCCGACAAATCACTCGGCAGATCACCAGGTGACGGTGAAGCTGCCCTTGTCGGAGATGGGGCTGACGGCATACGAGGTGCCGGGGAACTTCCAGCCCGCACCGTCGGCCACCCAACCCTGCGCAGGCAGCGTCCCCCGCCAATAGGCCTCGATGTCGGTGGGCAGATAGGTGATCCGCACCGTCAACGTGTGGTCCGTGTGCGCAGTGCGCTGCCACGTCAAATCCGACGGCATCGACAGCATGCGCGCCGGACCGCCGGAAGGATCCACCAGCGGCACCGCGCCCGTGTAATCCTGATCACCCAGCGAGCCCGACTGCGGGAGCTCGGACGGCATCGCCGGCGGCAGCTGTGCCGCGGAGGTGTGAAGCGACGACTGGGCCGAGCCACCGGTCGAACCGTGCGACAGCGCAGTGCGATTCACGTCCGGCGAGGTGGACGCATCCGACGTCGGAACGGTCGACTGACCACCGGACGATCCCACCGAGGACAGCGTCGAGGTGCGCCCGTTCCCGGGGGTGGCCGGCTGCTGGAGATCGGGCCCCAGCTCGCCGGTGGACGAGGACGACGGGCCGGTCACAGTGCTCGAACCCGGCGACGACGAAGTCGTCGTCACGGCCGGGGGCAGGCCGTTGACCACCTGCCGCGTGTTCCCGTCATGCAGACCCACGAGAGCCACACCGATGATCGCGGCCGCGGCGGCCGCCGAACCGATGCCGGCGAACCAACGCGTCGCCGGATGGCGGCGACCCTGGGCTTCCAGCGCCGCGACGACCTCTGCCTCGCGTGCCGGGTCGAGATCGGCGTCGGAGACCTGCAGGGCCTTGGCCGCGAACGCGTCGCGCAGGCGGCGCTCCAGCTCCGCCGGGTCGTGCGGGTCAGACGGATTCATCGGTTGCGCCTCCTTGCATGATCGTGGTGAGTGTGGCCATCGCACGGCTCGCCTGGGACTTCACGGTGCCCCGGCTGATCCCCAGGGCGTCGGCGATCTCCGCCTCCGACATGTCGGACCAGTAGCGCAGCACCAACACCTCGCGCTGCCGCGGCGGCAACTGATCCACCGCCCGCAGCACCTCCTGGTGCTCCTCGGCGATGATCACGTCGGTGTCGGCGGGCGGGGCGATCTCCGGCTCGGCGACCTTCAGATGCGCGCGCACCGTGCGCCGCCGGCGCAGCATCGAGCGCGACTGGTTGACCACCGCCTGCCGGAGATAACCGACCGCGGCACGCGAGTCACGCAAGGCCGCGCGGTTGCGGTGCATCCCGAGGAACGCCTCCTGCACCACGTCCTCGGCGCTGGCCAGATCGTCGACGAGCAGTCGCGCGAGCCGCACCATCTGCAGGTGGTGGGTGCGATAGAGCTCCGCCAGATCGACGGAGTCGTCCGCAGTCATCGCATCGTGGGCGGGAGCCGGTCCATGCTCATGGATCCGACCTCCCCAGCGACTCGGCCTTCCGGCATACACGACGGGTGTGCTGAGTGTCATGACACCGCAACCCCTCGCCCAGACCTTAACCACTGGCTGACGCAGGAGGGAACGACGCACCGCGACGGGCCGGGGACCGGCCGCCATCCGTCGGTTCGCACGTTCCTCCTCACACCGGGAAGACGTGCGACGGCCCGCGAGGTTGCCTGCGCGCGCCCGCCAACCTGTATGGCGAGAGGTGCGATCGGTCACATGCGGCAGCCCGGCCGGCGCCGGCCACCCGCGTTCACGGCAGCAGGAGTATGCCGTCCGCGCGGGCCTTGGTCGCCCGGACCAGTTCGGCGTTGCGCTCGTCGGAGCCGAGCGCACGCTCGGCAGCCTCCGCAGGACTGCGCCCGAAACGGCGGTGCCGCTGGATCAGCCGGTCGCGGCGCAGCGGGTCGGGGACGTCGACATACCAGACCGCATCCAGCAGCCCGGGCACCGCGCTCCACGGCGGCCGGTCCAGCAGCAGGTAGTTGCCCTCGGTGAGCACGACCCGTGTCCCGGGGGAGACCGCGATGGAGCCGGCGACCGGCTCCTCCAGCGCACGGTCGAACGCCGGCGCCCAGACGGTGTCGTCCCGCTCCCGACGGATCCGGTCGAGCAGCGCGACATAGCCGGCGCCGTCGAAAGTGTGCGGCGCACCCTTGACCGGTGCCCAGCCGCGCGCGTCCAGCACCGCCTGCGCCAGGTGGAAGCCGTCCATCGGCACCACGACCGTGCGCAACCCGCGCGCCCGGCAGCCGGCGGCCACCAACTCGGCGGCGGTGGATTTCCCGGCCGCGGGCGGCCCGGTCAACCCGATGACGACGCGGTCGGACCGCGCGGCCGACTCGACGACGGCGTCGACGGCGGCTGCGGCATCGAGGGCGCGGACGGAGGTCACTCGCGAGACTCTGCGGCATTCCGGCGCCGTGCACAAGCTGCGGTGGTGCGGGAGCAGGCTGCGGCGGTGCTACCGTTTCCGGATCGGGTGCCCGTGTCGGGCACCCAGGTGCGAGCAGGGGAAGCCGGTGCGATTCCGGCGCTGTCCCGCAGCCGTGAGCGGCCGACCGGTCGCGAGTCGGAATACCTGCTCCCACCCGTCACCGGATCGACTGTCGAGGACTGCAGTCGCGGGCGAGATCGTGTCGCGCGCAAGAAGTCCCGACACGAAAGGACTCACGCGCATGCCCAGCCGCACGGTGCGCTCCGTCGCAGCCCTCGCGCTCGCCGCCTCGGCGACCACCTTCGCGTATGCCGGATCGGCCGCGCCGGCGCAGGCCGCCGGCTACAACGGCGTGTGCAAGACCAGTTCCGGGGTGACCGTCGTGGTCGACTTCCGTGACCTCGGCGGCGGGATCGCGGTCCGGTGCTCGCCGGTCGGCAGCGGCGCCACCGGTCTGCAGGCGTTGCAGGCCGCCGGGATCCCGGTGGAGGGGACCCGGCAGTACGGCCTTGCCTTCATCTGCCGCATCTACGGGCAGCCGTCGGCATCGGCCACGCTGCCCGGTGGTTACCACGAGTCGTGCGGGCGCACGCCTCCGCCGAATGCGCACTGGTGGTACACCCAGGCGCCCAATGGCGGGTCCTGGACCTCCAGCGGCGAAGGCGCCTCCAGCAGCCATGTCATCCCCGGCGGTTTCGAGGGCTGGGCGTTCAGCGAGGGCGGCACCAACTACCCGCCCCGCTACACCCCGAGCCGGCCCGCGGCGCCGAAGCCGCCGCCCGCGCACACCACCACGGCGCCGCCGGCGCCGCGCCATACGACCACCACCGCGCCACCGCCCCCGCACAGCACCGCACCGAAGCACGGTGGTGGGTCGCAACCGCAGTCCGCCACCGGCTCGACGTCCGGGTCGTCGACCGCGGCCGGCACGCATACCGCGAAGAACAAGAAGACGGCAGCTTCCCGGTCGGCCGGCGCCTCGACGGCCGCGCACAAGAGTTCGGCGACGTCCTCGACCGGAGCGGGCATCACGGGCACCTCCAGCGGGGGGCCCACCAATGCCGCCGGTGCGCCGATCGTCAACAGCGACAAGAAGATCAAGGACGCGGAGAAGTCGTCCACCATCAATGCGACCACCGTCGTGGGTGGTGGCGTCCTCGCGGCGCTGGCCATCGGCGGCAGCGCAGTAGCGTTCCTCCGCCGGCGCAACTGACAGTGGATCCGAGACATCCCACCAGGGCGACACGGCTGCCCGCACCGGTCCATCCGGTCGCCTGGTGGTTGTGGGCGATCGGACTGGCGGTGGCGGCGTCGTTCACCACCAACCCGCTGTTGTTGCTGCTGCTGATCGGGGTCTCCTGCTTCGTGGTCGTCCTGCGCCGCGGCAATGCGCCGTGGTCGCGATCGCTGCGGCTCTACCTGCTGCTCGGACTCTTCGTCGTCGTCGTGCGGGTCGCCTTCCGGTGCTTGCTCGGCGCGGCCGGCGCCGGGCCCGTGGTGCTGGACCTGCCGCGAATCCCCTTGCCGCAGTGGGCTGCCGGCGTCTCACTGCTCGGCCCGGTGCACCTGTCCGACCTGCTCGACGGTTTGTATGACGGCCTGCGGCTCGCCGCGATGATCATCTGCATCGGCGCGGCCAACTCACTGGCGAACCCGAAGCGACTGCTCAAGGTGGTACCCATCAGCCTCTACGACATCGGCACGGTGGTGGTCGTCGCCGTCTCGGTCTTCCCGCAGCTGGCGGACAGCATCCGACGGGTGCGCCGAGCGCAGCGTCTGCGGGCCGACGCCGATGGTGGCAAGTGGCACGTCGTGCGCCGAGTCATCGTCCCGGTGCTGGCCGATGCGCTGGACCGCTCACTGCTGCTCGCGGCAGCGATGGATTCGCGAGGCTACGGGCGTCGCGGCTCGACGCCGAAGCGGACCCGCCGGATCCTCGGCGTGCTGACACTGGCCGGCCTGATCGCCGTCTGCATCGGCATCTTCGGTGTCCTGGACGACCGCGCACCGACACTCTTCCGGTGGCCGGCGTTCGTGCTCGGGGTGGCGCTCGCCGCACTGGGGCTGCTCTGCTCCTCGCGTGAGCGCGCGGTCACCCGCTACCGCGTGGATCCGTTCGGGGTGGTTGGTTGCGCCGTGGCCGCCAGTGGTCTGGCCGCCGGGGCGTTGATGATCCTGGCGGCACAGATCACGCCGGCACACCTCAACACCTCCACGACCCCTGCGCAGTGGCCGATCGTCGACCTGCTGCCGCTGGTCGCTGCCGTCATCGGCCTGCTGGCCGCCGTCGTGTCGCCGCCCAGCGTCATACAGGATGCGACGGAGGAGGTGGCGGCATGATCGAGCTGCACGACGTGTCGGTGCGTTACGAGGGTGCGCCCGCCGGCGACCCGGGACCGGCCGGCGGCACGGCTGCCGCACTGGCGCACGTCGACCTGCAGATCGACGAGGGCGAACTCGCCCTGGTCGTCGGGCGCACCGGCGTCGGGAAGTCGACCCTGCTCGGTGCCGTCAACGGGCTGGTGCCGCACTTCACCGGAGGCCGGCTGTCGGGTCGGGTCGTCGTCTCCGGGATGGACACCAGGGACCACCCGCCCCGTGAGATGGCCGACGTCGTCGGCCGGGTCGGCCAGGACCCGCTCGCCGGATTCGTGGCGGACACCGTTGAGGACGAACTCGCCTACGGCATGGAGCAATTGGGTGTTGCACCGGCCACGATGCGCAAGCGCGTCGAGGAGACCCTCGACCTGCTCGGCATTGCCGCGCTGCGTCGCCGATCGCTGGCCACGCTGTCCGGCGGCCAGCAGCAACGCGTCGCGATCGGGGCGGCACTGGTGACCGCGCCGAAGGTGTTGGTGCTGGACGAGTCGACATCGGCACTCGACCCCGGATCCGCCGAGGAGGTGCTCGCCGCGATCACCCGGCTGGTGCACGACCTCGGCACGACCGTCGTGATGGCCGAGCACCGGCTGGAACGCGCTGTGCAGTATGCCGATTCGGTGATCACCCTGCCGGGTGACGGCATCGTCCGCGGCGGTGACCCAGCGACGATGATGATCGACGCGCCGGTAGCGCCACCGGTGGTGCAACTCGGCCGGCTGTGCTCGTGGTCGCCGCTGCCGTTGTCGGTGCGTGACGCCCGGCGAGCCGCGCGGCCGTTGCGCGAGCGGCTCGGGTCGCCGCCGCAGCGTACGCGTTCGCCCGGTGAGGTGCTGTTGCGGGCCGACGGGGTGACCGTCCGGTATGGCGACCGCGTGGCGGTACGCGAGATCGGGCTGCGGTTGGCCGCCGGCACGGTCACCGCGCTGATGGGGCGCAACGGGTCGGGGAAGTCGTCGCTGCTGTGGGCCTTGCAGGGCAGCGGGCCACGCGCCGCGGGTTCGGTGCTGGTCGACGGCGTCGAGACCGCGTCGAGGAACCGGCGGCGCAGCTCGGCCGAGTCGGCCGCGATCGGGTTGGTGCCGCAGACCGCCGCCGACCTGCTCTACTGGGAGACGGTCGGGGAGGAGTGCGCCGCGGCGGGTCCCGGCGCGCGCGCCCTTCTGGACCGGATCGCGCCCGGCATCGACGACCGGCAGAACCCGCGGGATCTGTCCGAAGGACAACGTCTTTCGCTCGTGCTGGCGATCCAGCTGGCTGCTCGCCCGCGAGTCCTGCTGCTGGACGAGCCAACCCGCGGGTTGGACTACCGGGCCAAGGAACTGCTCGCCCGGCAGCTCGACACGCTCGCGGGTGAAGGGCACGCCGTGCTGGTGGCCACCCACGACGTGGAGTTCGTGGCCGGGGCGGCCGACCGGGTGGTCGTGCTCGCCGACGGTGACGTCATCGCCGATGGTCCGACCGCCGACGTGGTGGCGTCGTCACCGATCTTTGCGCCGCAGGTGGCCAAAGTGCTGGCCCCTCAGGCGTTCCTCACCGTCGACGATGTCGCCGCGGCGCTCGGGGGCCAACCGTGAAACAGCAGGCCGCCAAGCAGCAGGCCATGAACCAGCAAGTCGTCGAGCAACGGCCGATGTCGGCGCGCGACGGGCACGACCTGGTGGCCACGCTCGGTGGTCACGCGGTCCCGTTGCGCGCACGTTCGGCGCTGGTGCTGGCGCTGATCAGCGTCGCCGGACTGGCGATGTTCTGCTGGCCGTTGCTGGTGCACCATGCGGGGTCGGGCACGGGCCACGTCACCGATGCACCGATCATCTTCGCGGTGACGCTTCCGCTGCTGGTCTTCGTCGTGCTTGCCGAATTCGCCGACGGCGGAATGGATTCCAAGGCGCTGGCGATGCTCGGAGTGCTGTCCGCGGTGGACGCCGCGCTGCGTCCGACGGGCGGCGGCACCGGTGGGATCGAGACGGTCTTCTTCCTGCTGATCCTCGCCGGCCGGGTCTTCGGACCGGGATTCGGCTTCGTGCTCGGCTGCACCTCGCTCTTCGCGTCAGCGCTGATCACCGCGGGCGTGGGGCCCTGGCTGCCCTTCCAGATGCTCTGCTCCGCCTGGATCGGGATGGGCGCCGGGTTGTTGCCACGACGGCTCCGCGGTCGCCGTGAGCTCGCGATGCTGATCGGTTACGGGGTGATTGCGGCATACCTCTTCGGTGCGCTGATGAACCTCTACACCTGGCCGTTCCTCGCTGGCACCGACATCTCCGGGCACGCGAACCTGGCCTTCGTCCCTGCGGATTCGCTGCTGGACAATCTGCACCGATTCGGCGTCTACACGCTGGTGACCTCCACCGGCGGGTGGGACACCGGCCGCGCCATCACCAATGCCGTGGCGATCGCCGTGCTCGGCCGTCCGGTGCTGGTGGTGCTGCGCCGCGCCGCCCGCAGGGCGTCATACGACCCCATCCGCAGCGACGCTTGACCGCCCCGTTGCCGAGACGCACCGCGATGCTGGGGCGGAGTCTCGGCGAGACGTGGGCGCGGTTACATCTCCTCGTGGGTGTCAGGGTCGCCGCCGAAGAGCCGCCCGTCGGGGCGACCCAGCGCCGTGATCGCGTCCATCTCGGCATCGGACAGCTCGAAGCCGAAAATGTCCAGGTTGGTCTTCTGCCGCCGCGGTGTCGCGGACTTCGGCAGCGGCAACGAGCCCAGCTGGTGGTGCCAGCGCAGGATGACCTGGCCCGGGGTGACATCGTGCGCGCGGGCTGCACCGGCCACCGGCGCTTCGCCGAACGGCGCCTGCCGCTTGCCCATCGGGCTCCACGCCTCCGTCCGGATCCCGCGCTCGGCGTTGGCCGCGCGCATCTCGACCTGTGGGAAATAGGGGTGCAGCTCGATCTGGTTGACCGCCGGGGACACCCCGGTTTCGCCGATGATCCGGTCCAGCTGCTGCGCGGTGAAGTTGGAGACACCGATCGTGGAGACCATCCCCTCCTGCTGCGCCGTGACCAGCGCGCGCCACGCCTCGACGTACTTGTCGACGCTGGGGTTCGGCCAGTGGATGAGGTGCACGTCGATCCGGTCCACCCGCAGAGCCTCCAGCGAGGAGCGGATCGACGCGAGTGCATCGTCATACCCGTGATGGCGGCCGGGGATCTTGCTCTGGATGCGCACCTCGTCGCGCGGCACACCGGAGCGTCGCAAGGCCTCGCCGACGTCGAATTCGTTCTCATAGTTCACTGCCGTGTCGAGCAGCCGGTAGCCGGTGTCGAGCGCGCTCTTGATCGCGATCGTGCCCTCCTCGCCCTTCAGCGGGTAGGTCCCGAAGCCGATCGCGGGCAGGCTGGTGCCGTCGTTCAGGGTGTATGTCGGAGTAGTCACCACTCCCACGCTACGCGCGGCCCGGCCGGCGGTCAGCGGCCGGCGACGAGAATTCACTCTCGTGCAGGGTGCTCCGGCGCATGCCCGGACACTGCAGTGGATATCCCTGGTGCGCCGGTGCCCCCGGGCTAACCTGCCAGGAAGCCCCGACGGCCGGGCGCCCTCGACGAACGAACTGCCGACGCGACCAAGGAGCGTTCGATGCTTGGACTGCCGGACTCCATCACCACCTGCCTCTTCGACCTGGACGGGGTGCTGACCGACACAGCCAGTGTCCATCGCACGGCGTGGAAGCAGATGTTCGACGCCTATCTGGAAACGCGGGACGGCAAGGACTTCCGGCCGTTCACCGAGGACGACTACAACCGGTATGTCGACGGCAAACCACGCCAGGACGGCGTCCGCGACTTCCTCGCCTCCCGCGACATACACCTGCCGAACGGGGCACCGAACGACGGCGGTGACGCCGAAACGGTGTGGGGGCTCGGCAACCGGAAGAACGACAGGTTGCAGGCCGAGATCGAGCGCAACGGCGTCGAGGTCTACGAAGGCAGCCGACGTTACCTGCAGCTCGCCCGAGAGCACGGGCTGCACCGGATCGTGGTGTCGTCCAGCGCCAACACCAGGATGGTGCTCGAGGTCACCGGTCTCGACCGGTATGTCGAGGGACGCGTCGACGGGGTGACGCTCGGCGAGCAGCACATCCCGGGCAAACCCGCTCCGGACTCGTTCCTCGCCGGCGCGGAACTCGTGGGTGCCTCGGCGGATCAGGCGGCCGTCTTCGAGGACGCCGTGTCCGGTGTCGCTGCCGGCCGGGCCGGAGACTTCGGCTTCGTGGTGGGGGTCGACCGCGTCGGACACGCGGACGCGTTGCGGCGAAGCGGCGCCGACGTCGTCGTGCGCGACCTCGCGGAACTCGTCGACCCCGCTGCGTCCACTGACCATGCCGGGCTCTCCGGGCAGAAGGACTGATGCGATGACCGACAACGCCAAGAGCGAGTTCACCGTCGAGCCGTGGCGGGTGCGCGAACTCGGTGTCCACCCGGGCAATCTCGCGCAGTCCGAGTCGGTCTTCGCGCTCGCGAACGGTCACATCGGGGTGCGCGGCAACTACGACGAATCCACCCCGAACGGCCTACTGGGCACCTACCTCAACTCGTTCTACGAGGAGCGGCCGCTGCCGTATGCCGAAGCGGGCTACGGCTACCCCGAGGAGGGGCAGACGATCGTCAACGTCACCGACGGCAAGATCATCCGGCTGCTGGTCGATGACCAGCCGCTCGACCTGCGCTACGGGGTGGTGCGGCACCAGGAACGCACGCTCGACCTACGCGAGGGGTTGCTGCACCGGGACCTGATCTGGGAGACGACCGCGGGCACCCAGGTGCACATCCGGTCCACCCGACTGGTCTCGTTCACCCAGCGCGCGATCCTCGGCATCCGCTACTCCGTCGAGGCGGTCAACAAGCCGGTCCGCATCGTGATGCAGTCGGAGATGGTCGCCAACGAGAACCTCGTCGTGGCATCCAAGGATCCCCGGGTGGCGGCCGCGCTGAAGGATCCGCTGGAGCCGGAGGAGGCCACCAACAGTGGCAACCGGTCCTCGATGATCCACCGCACCCGCCGCAGCAGGCTGCGGGTTGCCGTTGCGTGTGACCACCAGATCCACGGCGAGAACGACTTCCACAGCAACACCTACGTGCAACCGGACTGGACCCGCACCACGGTCGGCACCGAATTGCAGCCGGGCGAGACAGTCGGCCTCACCAAGTTCGTTGCCTACGGATGGAGTTCGCAGCGCACCTTGCCGGCGTTGCGCGACCAGGTGGATGCGGCGCTGTCCGCCGTGTTGCACACCGGTTGGGACAACCTGGTCAGCGAGCAGCGCCGCTACCTGGACGAGTTCTGGGACGGCGCCGACGTCGAGGTCGACGGCGACCCGGTCATCCAGCAGGCCGTCCGTTTCGGCCTGTGGCACGTGCTGCAGGCCGGCGCCCGGGCGGAGGGGCGCGCCATACCGGCGAAGGGGCTGACCGGCCCCGGGTACGACGGGCACTGCTTCTGGGACAGCGAGATGTATGTGCTGCCCGTGCTCACCGCCACCGCACCGCAGGCCGCCCGTGACGCGCTGAGGTGGCGGCTGTCGATCGCGGACCTGGCCGAGGAACGCGCCGACACCCTCAAGCTGGGCGGTGTCACCTTCCCCTGGCGGACGATCCGCGGACAGGAGTGCTCGGCGTACTGGCCGGCGGGCACGGCGGCGTTCCATGTGAACGCCGCCATCTCGGTCGCCGCGGCCCGCTACGTCTACTGGACCAACGACGAGGAGTTCGACCGTGAGGTTGCACTGCCGCTGCTGGTGCGTACGGCGCGGTTGTGGGCGAACCTCGGCTATCACGGCGACGACGGCAGGTTCCACATCGACGGCGTCACCGGGCCGGACGAATACAGCGCCGTCGTCGACGACAACCTCTACACCAACCTGATGGCGGCCCGGAACATGCGGTATGCCGCCGAGGTCGTGGAGCGGTGGCCGAAGGATGCCAAGGAACTGAAGGTGACCGAGTCGGAGCGCGCGAACTGGTGGGCGGCCGTCGAGACGATCGCGGTGCCCTACGATTCCGAACGCGACGTACACATGCAGGACGCCGACTTCACCCAGCACCGGGTCTGGGACTTCCAGGAGACCTTCGACAGCAAGAGCTATCCGCTGCTGCTGCACTACCCGTATGTCGCCATCTATCCGCGGCAGGTCATCAAGCAGGCCGACCTGATCCTTGCAATGCATTGGTGTGGCGACGAATTCACCATTGCGCAGAAGGCCAGGGCGTTCGCCTATTACGAACCGCTCACCACCCGTGACTCGTCGTTGTCGGCCTGCACGCAGGCGATCATCGCGGCTGAGGTCGGACACGTCGACCTGGCGCACGACTACGCGACCGAGGCGGCGTTGATGGACCTGCACGACCTGGAACACAACACCAAGGACGGCGTGCACGTCGCGTCGCTGGCCGGTGCCTGGCTCGCGCTGGTCTGCGGTTTCGGCGGCATGCGGGACCACCACGGCCAGTTGAGCTTCGCGCCGGCACTGCCCGAGGGGATCGAGCGACTGGCGTTCACCCTGCGCTGGCAGGGCTGCAAGGTCCGGGTCGAGATCACCCACGAGCGGACCACCTACCAGCTCGAGGACGGGCCGGATGCCCACACGACCGTGCAGCACTACGGCCGCAAGTTCACCCTGCGGTCCGGCAGGCCGACGTCCCGGGCGACGAAGGCGCCCAACCCGATCACGCCGCGCCCGGAACAACCGATCGGCCGGGCGCCGATCCGGGCCGGGTCGGGCGGCTGATCCGTGGCGGCGGACGGGTGGCAGACTGGTGGTCGAGCCGGGGACGGCTGATCAATGGAGATCCGCCTTCGGCATACGTCAGCGACGGGAGCCGAAAACAATGACGACACAAGGCGATTCACACAATGCAACGCGCACCGAGCACGACTCGATGGGCGATGTCGAGGTGCCGGTCGACGCCAAATGGCGCGCTCAGACGCAGCGCGCCGTGGAGAACTTCCCGATCTCGGGCAAGCCGATCGAGCGTGAGCTGATCGGCGCTCTGGCATCGATCAAGGGATGTGCGGCGCTGATCCGCGCCGATCGGGGCATGCTCGACCAGGACAAGGCGCGGGCGATCCACGACGCCGCCGCGAACGTCGCACGGGGGACCTGGGACGCGGAGTTCCCCATCGATGTCTTCCAGACCGGCTCGGGCACCTCCTCGAACATGAACGCCAACGAGGTCATCGCGACCCTCGCCCAGGAAGCACTGGGGGAGCCGGTGCATCCCAACGACGACGTCAACGACCCGTTCTCCTCCAACGATCAGTTCCCTGCCGCCATACACATCGCCGCGACGCGGGCGGTGGTCCGCAAGCTGGTGCCGTCACTGGAGCATCTCGCGGAAGCGTTGGAGGGCAAGGCGACCGAGTTCGTGGACGTGGTCAAGTCGGGACGCACACACCTGATGGATGCGACTCCGGTGACGCTTGGCCAGGAGTTCGGCGGCTACGCCGCTCAGATCCGGCTCGGGGTGTCGCGCCTGCAGGATGCGCTGCCGCGGGTCGGGTCGTTGCCGCTGGGCGGGACGGCGGTCGGCACCGGCATCAACGCACCCGAAGGCCTTGCGGCCGAGGTGATTTCGCGGCTCGCGCACGACATGGACCTGCCGCTGACCGAAGCTGCCGACCACTTCGAGGCGCAGGGAGCACGCGACGCGCTCGTGGAGTTGTCCGGTGTGCTGCGCACGATCGCCGTCAGTATGACGAAGATCGCCAACGACATCCGGTGGATGGGCTCGGGACCGCGGACCGGTCTCACCGAGATCTTCCTGCCCGACCTGCAGCCGGGCAGCTCGATCATGCCCGGCAAGGTCAATCCGGTGCTGGCAGAGGCGGTGTGCCAGGTCGCCGCGCAGGTGGTCGGCAATGATGCCGCCGTCGCGTGGGGTGGCGCCGCCGGCAACTTCGAGCTCAACGTGATGCTGCCGGTGATCGCCGACAACCTGCTGCAGTCGATCGAGATCCTGGCCAACGTCAGCGTGCTCTTCGCCGACCGCTGTGTCAGCGGCATCGAGGCCAACGTCGACCGGTGCCGGGAGTTCGCCGAGTCGTCCCCGTCGATCGTCACCCCGCTGAACCACTACGTCGGGTATGACGAGGCGTCCACCATCGCCAAGCAGTCGCTGAAGGAGGGCAAGACCATCCGCGAGGTGGTGATCGAGCGCGGCCACCTGGAGGACGGCTCGATCAGCGAGTCCGACCTGGACCGGGCGCTCGACGTGCTGGCGATGGCCCGGCCGCACGATCGCGACTGACGCACTTTCCGCCGACTGACGCACCTGCAACTGCGTCACTCGCCGCTACGTGCGTCACTCGCCAGACGCGGTGTCCCGCGAAGTAGGCTCTGAACGTGCCGAACTGGAGGAACCGCGCCTTCCGTGCGACGGCCGCGCTGCCCGCGGCCGTCGGCGCGGCGGCACGCGACGACGCGCCCGAGCGCATCCTGCAGCCGCGCCGGTCGGGCGACGACGTCCCCGTCGAGGCATCGGTGGTGGAGAAGGCCATCTACTGCAACGGGCACCGAGTGGAGGCGCCCCGGTCGCTGCGAGAGGCCATGCACCGGCTGCGCGAGCCCGACGAACCGATGGCCTGGATCGGGCTGGTCCACCCGACCGAGGCTCAGATCAACGACATGGCAGAGGTTTTCGACCTCCACCCGTTGGCCGTCGAGGACGCCATCGTCGCGCACCAGCGGCCCAAGCTCGAGCGGTATGACGAGACGCTCTTCGTCGTGCTGCGCCCGGCGATCTACCTGGACGAGTCCGAGACCGTGCAGATCGGGGAGCTGCACATCTTCATCGGCCCGGATTTCGTGCTGACCGTGCGCCATACCGACCGGCCGCGGTTGTCCGTGGTGCGCGAGCGGCTGGAGGGCGACCCCGACTTGCTGGCGCGCGGGCCGGAAGCGGTCCTCTACGCGATGATCGACTTCGTCGTGGACCGCTACGCGCCGGTGATCGCCGGCCTGGAGAACGACATCGACGAGATCGAGAACCAGGTCTTCGAGTCCGATCCTGCCGTGTCACGGCGCATCTACCAGCTGTCCCGCGAGGTCGCCGAGCTGCAGCGCGCCACCAAGCCGCTGCTGCAGATCGTGCGTGGCCTGGAGGCCGGCTTCGACAAGTACGGCACCGACGAGGAGCTGCGGCGCAACCTGCGCGACGTCGCCGACCATGCGACGAGCGTGGTGGAGAGGGTCGACGGTTTCCGCAGCAATCTCGCCGACATACTCACCCTCAATGCCACCCTCGTCGCGCAGACCCAGAACGAAGAGATGCGCCGGCTCGCGGAGGCGGGCATGGAGCAGAACGACGAGGTCAAGAAGATCTCCGCCTGGGCGGCCATCCTCTTCGCGCCGTCGCTGATCAGCGGCATCTACGGGATGAACTTCGACGAGATGCCCGAGCTGCACTGGGCACTCGGTTATCCCTACGGCATCTTCCTGATGCTGGTGGTCTGTTGCGTGCTGTTCGTCGTCTTCCGCAAACGAAAGTGGCTGTAGCAGCTTGCAGAACCGCTACTCGACCGGCGTCAGGGGTTCGCCGCCAGGAAGATGAACGCCGCCGTCAGCAGCAGATGTATGCCGCCCTGCAGTCGCGTGGCACGCCCCGGCACCACGGTGAGGATCCCAACGGCGGCGGTGAGACCGAGCAGCACGATCTGGGTGCTGCCCAGACCGAGGTGCAGGTCCGTCGGCAACCAGATGGAGGCCACCGCGATGACCGGGATGGTCAGCCCGATCGAGGCCATCGCCGACCCGTAGCCGAGATTGAGGCTGATCTGCACGCGGTCCCGCCGGGCGGCGTTGACCGCGGCCAGCGTCTCGGGCGCCAGGACCAGCAGCGCGATGATCACCCCGACGAAGGAATGCGGCAGGCCGAGAGCGCGCACGCCGTCCTCGATGGGCTTGGACTCGACCTTGGCCAGGCCGACGACCGCGATGAGCGAGACCATCAGCAGCGCCAGGCTCTGCAGCGCGGCACGATTGCTGGGCGGGGCCGCGTGCTCGCCGTCGTACTCCTGGGTCGCGGGGTCGTCGCCGGCGGCATCGGTCGCCGGCGAGTCCGACATACGCGCCGGGGTTCGAGCACCGGATCCGTTGCGCGCCAGCGGGCGGTAGTCCTCGCGTCGCACCGGCAGGAAGAAGTCTCGGTGCCGCACGGTCTGGGTCACGACGAAGAGCCCGTAGAGCGCTAGTGACGCAACGGCGGCGAAGGCCAGTTGCGACCCCGAGAACTCCGGGCCGGACACACTGGAGGTGAAGTTGGGCAGCACCAACGACATGGTGGCCAGGGTCAGCACGCACGCCAGCGCCGCGCCGGTGCCCTCGGCATTGAACGTCACCGTGTGATGCCGGATGGCGCCGGCGAGTAGTGACGCCCCGACGATGCCGTTGCAGGTCAGCATGGCGGCGGAGAAGACCGTGTCCCGGGCGAGGGTGTTGGCGTCGGCGCCGCCGCTGACCATCAGCGTCACGATCAGCGCGACCTCGATGACGGTCACCGCCACGGCGAGCACGAGCGACCCGAACGGTTCACCGACCTTGTGTGCGACCACCTCTGCGTGGTGCACCGCCGCCAGCACCGAGGCGCCGAGCAGCACCGCGACGATGACGATCCAGGCCGGGCCGATGTGTTCACCCCAGGTGAAGGGCAATGGCAGCAATGCCAGGATCGGGAGCCAGACGTTCCAGCGGGCCAGCACGGTGCGCAGTCGAGTCGGGTTCACCCGAGCCATTATCCGGGATCCTCTCCGCGCCACCTCCCGCCGAGCGGCGCGGCCCTCCCGCCGAGCGGGCACCCCCCTACACCGAGCGGACACCATCAACACCGAGCGGACACGAAAACCGGCCGTGATGGCGGTGGTTTTCGTGTCCGCTCAGTGCGTTTCGTGTCCGCTCGGTGGAAGGGGTGCTGGTTTACGGCAGGTAGTACGTCGGGTTGGGCAGCTTGATCGGCACGATCGCGTGCCCGCCGATCAGGTCACTGAACTGGTCGCCGAAGTTGGCGATGACGGTGTAGTCGCCACCGGAGCGGGACTCGACGTGGGCACGGGTCTGCGACTTGTATTCGATCGTCGTGCACTTCGCCGTCGCGCAGTGGATGTAGGACGGCTGCTGGCTGGCGCCCTTGCCGGTCCACTTGGTGTAGTAGTTCGGCTCGGTGAAGCCCTGGTAACCGACGTCCGCGAGGTTGCCGATCGTCGCGGCCTTCTGGTCGTCGTTACGGCCGGTGAGCCCGATCAGCGTGCATCCGGACTTCTTCGCGGCGTTGACCAGGCCGACCATGCCCGGGGTCGCGGGGAACAGCTTGCCCTGCACCCAGACGTCCTGCAGCGTGGGGTTGAAGTTGAACTTCATCGCCCCGTCCTCCATGTCGTAGGTCATCAGCGTGGTGTCGTCGGCGTCGAGCACGATGGCCGGTTTGGCGCCGAAGATGCTCCCGAACGTGCACGCGGCGGTCAGCGCGGGCGTGATGCGTGACGTCATCCGCTGCATCTCACTGATGTATGGCGAGGAGGTCTTGTTCGCGATGCCGTTCGCGTCCGCGTTGTAGTAGGTGCGGATCGTCGACTTCACCGAGTCGATGTTCGGGATCCCTTCGCCGCCTTGGGTTTTCCCGCTGGAGCCGTCGGCCTTCATGGTGAAGTGGGTGCGTGGCGCCAACCATGGCTCGTGAACGCCGGGCAGGTCGGGGGAGGGCAGGTAATAGGTCGGGTTGGGCAGCTTCAGGGTGTGGTCGGCATACCCGCCCTGCAGGTCGGAGAACTGGTCACCGACGTTGAGCGCGATGTCATAGCCCAGCGACTCGATGTGCTTGCGCGTGCCGGCCTTGAACTCCACGGTCGTGCACTTCGCGGCCGCGCAGGTGATGTATGACGGCTGCTGGCTGTCACCATTGCCGGTCCACTTCGTGTAGAACCGGTCGGCGGTGAACCCGGTGTAGCCGACCTTGTTCAGGTTGGCGACGGTCGCCGCCTTCTGGTCGTCGTTGCGGCCGGTGAGCCCGAAGATCGTGAAGCCGGCGTCCTGCGCGGCCTTGACGAAGCCGACCATGGCCGGCGTCGCCGGGAATCGTTGGTCCTGCACCCACTCGTCCTGCAGCGCAGGATCGAAGTTGAAGTGCATGGCGCCGTCCTCCATGTCATAGGTCATCAGCGTCGTGTCGTCGGCGTCGAAGACGATCGCCGGTTTCTTGCCGTGCGCGCGGCTCTGTCGATAGAGGGCGGCGAGTTTCTTCTCCTGCGTGGCGACGATCGAGTTCATCTGCGCGATGTATGGCGAGGAGGTCTTGCTCGCGATGCCGTCCGAACCGGCGTTGTAGTAGGTGCGGATGGTCGACTTCACCGAGTCGATGTTCGGAATGCCTTCTCCGCCTTGGGTTTTCCCGCTGGAGCCGTCGGGTGCCATGGTGAAGTGGGACCGCGGGGTGAGCTGCTTGTCGGTCCATGAGGACAGCGACTTGACCGCGTGGTGCTGGGTCAGCTGCGGTCCGTGGGACCGGTGACCCGTGTCCGCGCCGGCCGTGGGTGCCAGCGCGAAGGCGGGTGCGGCTGCTGCGACCGTGATCGCAGCGATCGTGGCTGCACGACGATGCATGTTTCATCTCCGGGGAAGTGACGGGAAGCGGGCCCATCGACGTTACTGCGCGCCGATGGCCCGTGTGGTCGCTTCAGCCGACGAAGTTGCGGCCCACGGTGCGGCCGGCCGCGACCCAGCGGGGTCGGTCGCTCACCTGGTCAGCGAGTCGATGATCGCGCCGACGTCCGGCGTGCCCCACCCGGTCGGGGAGTCCCAGCCGGTAGTGGCCGAGTAGCCCCCGTGGAACGTCGGTGTGGAATTGCTGCCCTCGGTGACGTCGTAGAGCAGACCGCTGCCGGCCCAGCTGCGGGCGTAGTTGTTCACACTGCCCAGCTTCGCGCCGGTGGCGTGGTCGATGTCCGCGGCGATGCCGGCCCACTGCGGCGACCCGGCGGAGGTGCCGCCGAAGTAGTAGAAGCCGTTGTTGTCACCGCCCATCATGCCCAGGTAGGTCAGCACGCCGGTGTAGACGCTGGCGTTGTAGGCGACGTCCGACCCCTGCTTGGCGGTGAGCAGGCTGGGCGCGCCGCCGGTCGCGCCGATCGGTCCGTCCGCGCAGTTGGTCGGGCAGTTCGCGTAGTCGCCCCAGACGGTTTCGCGGGGTTCGGCCAGGCCGCTGCCGACATACAGGTTGGTGCCGCCGACGGCGGTCACCAGCGGGTCGGCTGCGGGCAGGGCGAAGTTCTCGTAGCCGGCACCGTTGTCCGACCCGGCGTCCGCCGAGGACGCGAAGACGGACATGCCCTGTGCGGCAGCCTTCGCGAAGGTCTTGTGCACCTGACTCTGCTGGGCGCTGTTGCCGTGGATGAGGTTCTCGGCCTCGCCGTAGCTCATCGAGAGCGCGTTGCCGAGCTTGTTGTCGACGGCATACCGGACGGCGTTGTCGAGCGAGGAGCCGTGGTCGTTGGCGGCGACGACCAGAGCGATCTTGGCACCCGGCGCGACGGCGTGCGCCCACTGGATGTCCAAGGAGGTCTCCTGTGCCCAGCCCAGTTGGGTGCCACGCCCGTTCCAGGTCGGCTTGCCGCCGGGGTAATGGATGGTCAGATCCGCGGCCGGCAGACCCCACTGCTGGGAGAAGATGGCCAGATCGGAGGCGGCGGTCGGGCTGCCGAAGGCATCGACGATCACGATGGTCTGCCCGGTCCCGGCGGGCTGCCCGTTGATCGCGGCGGGGATGTTGTATGCCGCCCGGATGCTCTGCGGCGTCTGGCAGGCGAAGGTGCCACCGGACTGTGCAAGGCACTCGGCGGGGGTCAGTGCGGGGGTGATCGCGCTGGTGGCCAGATGCGACTTCATCACGATCGGCCGGACCGTGTAGTCGAGGCCACCGGCCGGACTGGCCGCGTATGCCGGCAGTGCCGAGACCGTGAGTCCGGCGGTGGTTGCGGTGGCGAGGGCGATCTTGATCGACGTGCTGCGCTTCATGGGCGCTCCTCAGGAGAAAGGAAGTCCCGCGTGTGATCGGACGACCAGCGGGTTTCGGCAAGATACTGCCGATCGCCGGGGTTGTGGAGCGCTATTGCGTGCAGCATTCGCGACTCGGGGGGCGATTGCTCGCCGCGCCGCCGCTCAGATGACGGTCGGCTCGGCGCCGGAGGCGCCCTCCATCGGCTTGCCCTCGGCATGCCACGCCTGCATCCCGCCGGCGACGTTGATCGCCTGGTGGCCGTTGTCGTTCAGCCACTTCGCCGCGCGTGAGGACCGGCCGCCGCCACGGCATACGACTGGTATCGGACCGTCGGTGGAAGGCAGTTCGGCCACCCGCGCCTGCAGCTCCTCGAAGGGGATGTGCACCGCGGTGGGCGCGTGGCCGGCATCCCATTCGTCCTGCCGGCGGACGTCGAGAATGACTGCATCGTCGGCGAGTTCGGCCGGCACGGTGTTCTTGCTCATGGCTCGATCCTGCCAAAACCGGCCGTCAGGGGCGATGCAGGGTGTCGAAGAGCTCGTCCACCACCTCGGCCAGCCGGGCCAGTTCCTCGATGTGGTCGGCGGACAGTGCGTTGAGCCGCTTGCGACCTTCCTCGGTCAGTGCCAGTCGCACCACCCGGTGGTCGCTGCCGTCGCGGTGACGGTCGATCAGGCCGAGCTCCTGGGTGCGGTTGACCAGCTCGACGGCGGTGTTGTGCCGCACCAGCAGGTAGTCGGCGACGTCGCCGATCGTCGGACCGTCGTCGTCCTTGTGTCCACGGATCGCGAGCAACAACTGGTGCTGGCTGGCGGTCAGTCCCATCGCTGCCGCCTGCTCGGCGCTCCAGTGCTCGAACTTGCGCAGCCGGGTGCGCAATCGCAGCAGGCGGGTGTAGTCGGCGTCGGTGACGCGCGGACGGGAGGTCACAGGCTGAGACTCCTTCGGGCGGATTTGACCGACCCCATATTATGTCGTTGCACGACATAATCGTGTCACGATATAAACACGATCGAGAAAGTGGCTCCCGAGTTGAGCGAACGAAGTCAGCGCCGTGAAGGGCACAGGGCGAAGGACCGCACCCGAGGAACGAGGGCGTCGTCATGAGCACCCAACCCATCGCGCCGAACGACGTGCCCCGCGACGTTCACCACCTCGGTGACTTCCGCGCGACGCCGCGGCTGCTGATCATCGCCGCGCTCGCCGTCCCGGTCGGGGCGGTCGCGGCCGTGGTCGCCTGGGCGCTGCTGCGGCTCATCGGCATCATCACCAACGCGGTGTTCTACCAGCGGTTCGACACCAAACTCGTTGCTCCCGGCGGCGGCCACGACCAGTGGTGGATCGTCCTGCTCGCGCCGATCGTCGGTGGCCTGGTCATCGGATTCATGGCCCGCTACGGATCCGAGAAGATTCGCGGCCACGGCATGCCGGAGGCGATCGAGGCGATCCTGCTGGGCGGCAGCAAGGTGCAGCCGCGCGTGGCCATCCTCAAGCCGGTGTCCTCGGCCATCGCGATCGGCACCGGCGGTCCGTTCGGTGCCGAGGGCCCGATCATCATGACCGGTGGGGCCGTCGGATCACTGTTCGCCCAGTTCCTGCGGCTGACGGCCGACGAGCGCAAGACCTTGTTGGTCGCGGGTGCCGCGGCCGGTATGGCCGCCACCTTCAACACCCCGTTCGCGGCGATCATGCTCGCCGTCGAGTTGCTGCTCTTCGAATGGCGTCCGCGCAGCTACGTGCCGGTCGCGGCCGCGGTGTGCGTCGCGACCGTCATACGACACCCGCTGCTGGGCGACGGCGTGCTCTTCCCGGTGAAGGGCGCGTTGCACATCACGCCGACGGCCGAACTGCTCTGCGTGGTCACCGGCATCGTGGCCGGGCTGCTGGCGATCGTGGCGACCGTCCTGGTCTACGCGGCCGAGGACGGCTTCCGCCGGCTGCCGGTGCACTGGATGTGGTGGCCGGCCATCGGCGGCGTCATCATCGGCATCGGCGGCCTGATCGTGCCGGAGTCGCTCGGTGTCGGTTACAACATCATCGAGGCCGAGCTGGACGGCAGCATCGGCATGGACCTGGTGATCGGCATCCTGATCGTCAAGACGCTCATCTGGTCGCTGTCGCTGGGATCGGGCACGTCCGGTGGTGTCCTCGCGCCGATGTTCATGATCGGCGGTGCCCTCGGCGCGCTGGAGTCCAACATCTTCCCGCACGTCGGGCCCGGCTTCTGGGCGCTGGTCGCTCTGGCGGGCGTCCTGGGCGGCGTGATGCGCTCTCCGTTCACCGGCGTGATCTTCGCGATGGAGCTGACCGGTCGCTTCGACGCCATACTGCCGCTGATCATCGGTGCCTCAACGGCTTTCGCGCTGTCCACGCTGCTGCTGAAGCGGTCGGTGCTGACCGAGAAGATCGCCCGGCGCGGCTATCACCTGACGCGCGAGTATGACGTCGACCCGCTGGAGATCTACTTCGTCGGTGAGGTGATGTCCCGTGATGTGCTCAGCTACGAGAGCGACCTGACGGCCGCGGAGGCGCTGGAGGTCATCTCCGGCACCGAGCCGGACAAGGTCGAGACGCGCCGACAGATGCTCTACCCGGTCATCGAGGGCGAGGACACGCTCGTCGGGGTCGTCACCCGGACGCAGTTGGAGACGGCAGTGCACGAGCAGGGCGGCGGCACCTCGCTGCGGGAGCTGTGCATCACCGCACCGATCGTGACGCACGCCGACCAGACACTGCGCGAGACGGCGAATGCCATGGCTGCCAACGCGGTCGACAAGATGCCGGTCGTCGACCGTGAGGACTCCACGCGCCTGGTCGGTCTGGTGTCGCTGACGATGCTGCTCGAGGGCCGCGTGCGTGACGTGCGCGAGGCACGCGAGTCCGAGCGGGTGCTGCGCCTGCGTGTCGCCCGCCCCGGCTGGTTCGGCCGGTCCTGACCGTCTACGGCACTGCCGAAGGTGCGATATGGCGCACCTTCGGCAGAGCCGTGACGGGTATGCCGCTCGCGGCGGACGGACTCAGCCCGCGGCGCCCGCCGGCGCGGTCGTCGTCTTGAAACCTTCGAGCTTGTTGGCCTTCATGGCGAATTCGTTGGTGAACGTGTCGGCCAGCTTCACCTTCCCGACGTCGACGCCCAGCACCTTCTCCATGGCGTAGATGGTCTTCGGACCTCCCGCGGGCATGATCCCGTCCGGCAGGAACTGTCCCTTGTCGGTGGTGAGCCCGGCGACATACTGGGCCTTGGAGATGGTGCTGTTCGACACGTACTGCGGCGGCATCTTGTTCGCGATGTCCGCCGCCGAATGGGTGTTGATCCAGTGCATCGTCGCCACCAGTGCGTCGACCACCTTCTGCACCGCGTCCTTGTGCGAGTTGACCCAGTCGGCGCGGGCGAGGACCGACGCGGCCGGCCACGCACCGCCGAGCACCTTGGTGGCGCCCTGCGTCGTCGCCAGATCGAGCGCCGAGTAGGCGAGGTGTTTGGACTCCAGAGCGCCGACGGTGGGCTGCGTCGTCATCACGCACTGCGCGGTGTTGCGCTGGATCGCCGCGATCGCGGTGCTGCCGGCCCCGACCGCCAGCGTCTTGTACTGCTTGCGGGAGATCCCGTGCTGTGAGGCGAGGAACTGCGTCAATTCGTCGGTCCCCGAACCGAGGTCGGTCACGCCGAGCGTCTTGCCCTTGAAGTCGGCCGCGGAGTGGACCCCGCTGTTGGTGCCGCACATCTCTCGCTCACCGGGTGCGCCGGACAGCTGCACCACGCCGATGACGTCCTTGCCCTTGGACTGGAAATCGATGGTGTGGATGTACCAGGCGCCGGCCATGTCGACCTGGCCGGATGCCATCGCCTCCTCGGCGCCGACCCCGCCGTTCTGCTCGGTGGACAGCTCGACCTTGACGCCGAACTTCTTGTAGAAGCCGAGGTCCTGGGCGAGCTGATAGGGCAGGTAGATCTGTTTGTCGATGCCACCGACCATCAGTTTGACGGTCGGCATCGAGCCGCCGGCTGCGGCGTTGCCGCCTCCGCCGGCGGCGGTCGAGCCACTGCTGCCGCCGCTTCCGCTACCGCACGCGGCGGTGGCGAGGGCGAAGGCGCCGATGGCGGTCATGGTCAGAGCTTGCTTGAGCATGGGACATTTCCTTTCGAGGTCCAACGGGTGTGGCCGAGGTGGGCGGGGTTCAGATCGCCTGGGATTCGGTCTTGCTCGGCGGGCGCCAGGACAGGACCCGCTTCTCCAGCAGCGCGATGAGGGACTCCGCGATGAGGGTGACGGCAGCCATCAGCAGCATGCAGGCGAAGACGGTGTTCGGGTCGAAGTGCCCCTGTGCCTGCACGATGATCAGGCCGATGCCGGCCTGGGCTCCGAGGACTTCGCCGACCAGCGCACCGATGATCGCGAACCCGAAGGCGGTGTGCAGACTGGCGATGATCCAGGTGAGGGCGGACGGGATGGTGACGTGTCGGGCCACCTGCAGCGGGGACGCACCGAGCACGCGGACGTTGGCGATGAGGTTCGGGTCGACTTCGCGCACGCCCTGGAAGGCGTTGAAGAACACGATGAAGAAGACCAGCACTGCGGCCAGCAACACCTTCGGCAGGATGCCGAGACCGAACGCCACCACGAAGATCGATCCGAGGATGATCCGCGGCACCGAGTTGACGGCCTTGATGTAGGGACTGCAGATGTCGGAGAGGGTGCGGTTCTGGCCGAGCAGCAGACCGAGGACGATCCCGCTGACCGTGCCGAGCGCGAAACCGAAGATCGCCTCCTTGATCGTGATCCACAGGTTGAACCAGATGGAGCCGAAGGCGGTGCCCTTGGTGAACAGGTCCACCAGGGACTGCCAGATCATCGACGGCTGGCCGTAGAAGAACTTGTCGACGACCCCGGTGGTGGTGCACACCTGCCATCCGCCGATCACCAGCACCGGCAGAATGATCCGGCCGGCCCAGACCCGCAGCGCTCGCCTCCGGCGAGCGTGCCGTGCCGACTGCTGGATGTCTGCTTCGGTGAGTTCCGACGTCGACTCGAGCGGTCGGGTGGCAACCATCACGCCGCACCTGCCGTCCGAGCGTAGGCACGCTCGACCTCGTCCTTCAGGGATGCCCAGATCTGGTTCTGCAGCTCCAGGAATCGTGCTTCGTGCCGGATCTCCTGCACCTCGCCACGCGGGCGGGGCAGGTCGATCTCGAAGCTGTGCTTGATCGATCCAGGACTGCTGGTCATGATGAGCACCCGGTCGGCCAGGGCGACCGCCTCGTCGAGGTCGTGGGTGATGAACAGGACCGACGGTCGGGACTGCTCCCACAACCCGAGCAGCTCGGTCTGCATGATGGCCTTCGTCTGCACGTCGAGCGCTCCGAACGGCTCGTCCATCAACAGGATCCGCGGTTCGTTGATGAGCGCGGCGGCCATGGCCACGCGCTTGCGCATACCGCCGGACAGTTGGTGCGGGTAGCGGTCCTCGAAACCGGCGAGACCGACGCGGCGCAGCCAGTCCCGCGCCATCGCGGTCGCCTCCTTCTTGGTCCTGCCGGCCAGCGTGGGACCGATCATCACGTTGGCGAGGACGGTCTTCCACGGGAAGAGCGCGTCCGACTGGAACATGAAGCTGACGCCCTCGGTGATGCCGTGCACCGCCTTGCCGCCGACCTTCACCGTGCCGCCGCTGGGATTCTCCAGGCCGGACACCTGGCCGAGCGTGGTCGACTTGCCGCAGCCCGTCGGTCCGACGATCGCGCAGAATTGGCCCGGCTCCACGGTGAACGTCACGTCGCGGATGGCGGTGAATGGCTCCCCGGTCGGGGTGATGTAGCGCTTGGTGAGTCCGGTGATCTCGATCCGGGCGGCGTCCGCCGCGTCGGGTGGTGAGGTGTCCAGCGGTGGGTTGTCGGCCATGGGTGCTCCTTCCGTTCGCACTGGAGACCGACAGTAGGAAGTGACCGAGGTCACGTCGCGGTTGCGCAAGAAGCTCGCCGTTGCTCTCATTGATCGGCGTTTAGCGCATTCTGCGCAGCCCACGACGCCTTGCCTGGGGCAGGTGCCGCCCTCACAATGAGCGCACATGCGATACCGAATGCGTCGGCTGTCCAGCCAGATCTTCGTGGCGCAGTTGGTCATCCTGACGATCACCGTCGTCATCGGGTTCCTGCTGTTCGCCAGGGCCGAACGCGGCCATCTGGACACCCAGTTCGAGACGCGGGCGGCGTCGATCGCGCAGGCGGCCGCGGGCGTCCCGCAGGTCCGCAGCTGTATGGCGAAACCCGCCCCGGGCTGCGCGGCGGCGGTGCAGGCCATCGCGGCCGGAATCGCGCATCAGGCGAAGGCGTCATACGTCGTCATCATCGACATGGACCGTGTGCGGCACTCCCACCCCGACCCGGCCCTGATCGGCGAGAGGGTGTCGGAGCAGATCGTGACGGTCGACGGCAAGGTGCACACCGGCGTCGACAACGGGAGCACCGGGCGGTCCGCGAACGGGCGCGTGCCGCTGTACGGCCCGGACGGGCGGATGGTCGGTGAGGTCTCCGCCGGCATCCGGGAGAGTTCGGTGTCCAGTGCGCTGTGGCACGAACTCCCTTCGTATGCCGTCTGGTTCGTGATCGCCCTGCTCGTCGGGGCGTTCGCGTCGTGGCAGCTGGCGCGGCGCCTCAAGCGCCGGACGTTCGGGCTCGAGTTGGACGAGATCGCACAGTTGCTGCAGGAGCGCGAGGCCACCCTGCACGGCATACGGGAAGGAGTGATCGCGTTCGACGCCGAGGGGCGGGTGACCGTCGTCAACGACGAGGCGCAGCGGCTGCTGCACCTGTCGACCGGCGCGATCGGCAGCCGGCTGGAGGAGCGGATGCCGGAGGGCCGGCTGCGCGAGGTGTTGTCGGGAGGCTCGACCAGACCGGACGACATCGTGTTCACCGACGATCACTGCCTGGTCATCAACCGCATGCCGGTCAGCATCGGCGGCACGTCGCATGGAGCGGTCGTCACGCTACGTGACCGCACCGAGGTCACCGGGCTGTTGCAGGAGCTGGACGGCGAGCGTGGCCTGACCGACTCGCTGCGCGCGCAACAGCACGAGTTCGCCAACCGGATGCATGCGGTCGCCGGGATGCTGGAACTCGGATTGCCACAAGAGGCATTGCAATTCGTGCTCGAGGTGCAAGGCACCTCGGCGGAGTTGGACAACACGCTGCGCAGTCACATCGGCGCACATCAGATCGTCGGACTGCTGCTGGGCAAGGCGGCCGAGGCGAGCGAGCACGGCATCGAGTTCGTCCTCGATCCGGACACCTGCCTCGGCGATTCGCCGGAGAAGGTGCAGGCACTGACGACAATCCTGGGCAACCTCATCGACAACGCCTTCGAAGCACTGGCCACCGTTCCCGCACCGCGGCGGGTGGTCGTCCGGATCGTGGAGGAACCGGGGCTGGTGACGGTCACCGTGACCGACAACGGCCCTGGCCTGCCGCCCGGCGCCGGCGAGGACATCTTCCGGGACGGCTACAGCACCAAGGCCAACCTCTCGTCGCGTCGGCGCGGGCTCGGCTTGGCGCTGATCCAGCGCATGGTGACGCGCGTGGGCGGAACCATCGAGGTCTCCGAAGGTCCCGGTGCACGATTCCGGGTGCGGCTGCCGCGGCAGGATCCGGCGCGCGAGGCGGTGCCGCGATGACCGGCGGCGCATTGCGGGTGCTGGTGGTCGACGACGACTTCCGGGTCGCGGGCATCCATGCCGCGATGGTCAGTCGCGTCCCCGGCTTCCAGGTGCTCGGCACGGCACACGGTGCCCAGGAGGCGCTGACGACCGCTCGTCGGACACGTCCGGACCTGGTGCTGATGGACATCTACCTGCCCGACGGCAATGGCCTCGAGGTGATCAGGTCGCTTCGTCACGAGCCGGAACCACCTGATGTCATGGTGATTTCGGCGGCGCGTGACACCTCCTCGATCCGTGATGCCATGCAACTGGGTGCGGTGCACTATCTCGTGAAGCCCTTCGGCTTCAGTGCGTTGACCGAGCGCCTGACGGCATACCAGCGCATGCGGCTGCACCTGGCCGAACTGCCCGGCCACGCCCGGCAGTCCGATGTCGACGAACTCTTCGGGATGCTGCGTCCCACCGCGACGGCTGCGGCGCTGCCGCCCAAGGGGCATTCGGCGGCCACCCTCGAGTCGGTACTCCGGGCGGTCCGCGACGCCGGTGCCGACCTGTCGGCGACCGAGGTCGCACAGCGCATCGGTGTCAGCCGGGCCACCGCCCAGCGCTACCTGAGCTATTTGGAGCAGCACGGGATCGTCAAGCTGCAGTTGCGCTACGGCTCCGCCGGCCGGCCCGAGCACCGTTACCGGCTCGCCCGGGACTGACCGGGCACAGGTCAGGTGAAGGTGCTCAGGATCATCACGAACACGAAGCCCACCACCGAGATCGCGGTCTCCATCAACGACCACGAACGGATCGTCTGACCGACCGTCATCCCGAAGTATTCCTTGACCAGCCAGAAGCCCGCATCGTTGACGTGCGAGAAGAACAACGAGCCGCAGCCGATCGCGAGCACCAGCAGCGCCAGGTGATTGGGTGACAGGTCGGCCGCCAGGCCGCTGACGATGCCCGCCGCGGTGACCGTCGCGACCGTGGCCGACCCGGTCGCCAGCCGGATGCCCACCGCGACCAGCCAGCCGAGCAGCAGCACACTGATGTTCTTGCCGTTGGCCCAGTCGGCGATGACGTTGCCGACACCAGAGTCGACCAGCACCTGCTTGAAGCCGCCGCCCGCCGCGACGATCAGCATGATGCCCGCGATGCCGGGCAGTCCGTTGCCGAGGGAGTCGCTTGCCTGGCTGCGCGACATACCCGACCCCAGGCCGAGCACGAAGTATGCCGCCACGACCGTGATCACCAGCGCGACCGACGGAGTGCCGATCACGTCGAGGACCTGGCGGGCGCGGTTGTTCTCATCGGACACCGCGATGTTGATGATCGCCGCCGGCAGCATCAGGCAGACCGGCAGCACGAGCATGGCGATCGACCGGCCGAAGGTGGGTTTGCGTGCCGGACCCGACTTCTCGTCGATGTCCTGGCCGGCGCCGCCCGACCCCCGGGCGCCGCCCGGCAGCACGGGGTGCTCGATGGGCACCAGCCGATCGAGCACCCGGGCCAGCAACGGACCACAGATCACCAGTGTGGGCACCGCGACGATGAGGCCGAAGATCAGCGTGCGGCCGGTGTCGGCGTGCAGCGACGCGATGGCCGTCTCCGGTCCGGGGTGCGGCGGCACGAGCCCGTGCAGGATGGACAGACCGGCCAGCGCGGGTATGCCGACCAACATCAGCCGTTGACCGGTGTGACGGGCCACCATCAGCACGATCGGCACCAGCACCACGACGCCGATCTCGAAGAACATGGGCAGACCGATGAGCGCGGCCATCAGCGCCATACCCCATGGCAGGGCGGACCCACTGAAGGTGTCGCTGATGGTGTCGACCACCACGCCCGCTCCGCCGGAGTCGACAAGGATCTGGCCGAGCATGGCGCCGAGGGCGATCAGCAACGCCACCGATCCGGCGGTCCCTCCGAAGCCGCCGTTGGGGTTGATCGCGCCGCTGGTGAAGCTGGTGACGGCCTCGGCCGCCGGCACCCACGCCACCAGGGCGACCACCGCGGATCCGAGGATCAGCGAGATGAACGGGTGCAGCTTCACCACGACGATCAGCAGCACGACGGCGGCGATGCCGGCCAGTGCCGCCAGGGCGAGTTGGGTGTTGCCGGCGTGCGACAACTGGGCCGCGTCCTTGGCGATGAGCATGCTGACGACGTTAGCCACTGCGGGCACGCCGGTGGTCCGGTGGGCGCAGTCGCCTTGTCAGCGGGTCACCGGCGGTCAGCGCCTGCCCGCCGTGACCAGCGCGGCGAAGCGCCCGGCGAGCAGCGCCGACGTGTGCCGCACCGCGTCGTCGGCGGCCGTCAGGTCGTCGATGCCCTGCATGACGCGGGCTCGTTCCGCGGTGTCATCGCTGTGGAAGGCGTGCGCCCATGCGGCATACGTGTCCGGACCGATCTCGGGATGGAACTGCACACCCCAGGCGTGCGGTGCCGCCCGGAACACCTGGTGCGGATAGACGTCGCCGGTGCCCAGCAACGTCGAGCCGGCGGGAAGCGTGTCGACGGCGTCGCCGTGCATGGAGGCGACCGGGAAGTGCGGGCCGACTCCGTCGAACAGCACGTCGTCCGATGCCGCGTCGGTCACGGTCACGGTGACCAGGCCCGACTCGGTGCCGTGGGCGCCGCGCACGACCGTGCCGCCGAGTGCCTGGGCCAGCAGCTGACCACCGAGGCAGATCCCGAGGGTGGGTATGTCGCGGCCGACCGCATCCCGCAACAACCCGCGGATGTCCTCCAGCCAGGGGTAGGTGGCGGTGTCGTTGGAGCTCATCTCGCCGCCGAGCACGATCAGGCCGTCGGCGGCGATCTGTGCCGGGACGGGCTCCTCGGCACACGGCCGCACGGTCTGTATGGCGATGCCCTGCTCGGCGAACCAGCCGGTGAACCGGCCGAGCGGGTCGTCGTCACCGGGCTGGATGACCAGGACGGTCGGCGTCATGCTCAGCGCTCGTCCTGTTTGAGGGCGGTGTCCACGGTCAGCGCAGCGGCGATCGCCAGCGACCGCAACGGATCGGTCAGCTCGGGGCGGATGTGCACGACGTAGTTGTCCGCGGTGGTGAACATCGTGGTGAGCAGCCCCTCCCACGTCTTGGTGATGCGCCCGACCTCGAAGCCGGTGGAGTCCAGCAGCGCGAAGTTCCAGGCGCGCCAGTTCTCCGCGTTGAGGGTGCCGACGTCCTTGCCGTCGACCTGCAGGCCGAAGCGGATCTTGCCGAAGACGTTCTGCTGGACCAGCCGGCCGATCTCGCCGCCACCGGGGTGCTCGACGACGATGGTGGACTTGAAGACCTTGCCGGGGCGGGTCAGCAGCAGCAACGGCCGGCCGCTGGTGTCCCGGATCTCCAGCCGGTGGGTGAGGAACTGATCGACGTTGGTCAGGAAGCGCAGCGCCTTGCGGGCGTTGCTCTGCCCGACCTCGACGACGGCGCCGATCTCGGTCCCGTCCTGTCCGTAGACCAGGTATTCGTTGGTCAGCTCGATCAGCTTGCGCTTCTGGCTGACCACCAGGGTGTGCTCGGTGAAGACGTTGCGGTCGCCGGCGACACTGTGGCCGACCGGGCCGTTGACGGCACCGCCGAAGCTCTGGTCGCCATACCCCTGGGTGAAGCCGGTGTGCTGACCGCGCGCCGACTGCGGCTGCTCCTGCTGCTGGGTTTGCTGCGGCACCTGCTGCGGCGGCGGCATCGGCTGGTAGTGCTCGGTCCACTGCTGGCCGTCCCACCAGCGCAGGCGGTGGGTGCCGGCCGGGTCCGGATGCCAGGCGGCGGGCGGGTTGGAGGTCATGGGCACATCCTGTCATCGGCGACGCTTTATAGTTGCCGCGGTCCGAGGCGCGGTGAGAGGAATTGGTTCCGTGAGTATGACGAGTGGGCCGGCGCCATCCGCTGCGGCGCGCGAGGACGAACGCAAGCGTCTGCTGCTCGAAGTGGGCGCGGCGTTGCTCGGCGGCGGGGCGGCCTCCAGCGACGTGGAGGACGAACTGCGCGCGCTCAGCCCGGTGATCGGCTGCCCGGACATCACCGTCGCGGCGTTGCCGACCGGGCTGTTCGTCGGGCTGGAGCCGATGGACAGCGTCAGCTTCGCGCCGGTCGATGCCGCGGTGCGGCTGGATCAGACCTCGGAGGTGCTGGTCGTCATCTCGGCACTGCGCGCACGAGAGCTGACTGTCCCCGCGGCGCTGCAGCGGCTGCACGAGATCCGCGCGAATCCGCCGCGGTGGCCGCGCTGGGCCGGCGACCTGGGCGGCATACCGATCGGCATCGGCCTGTGTCTGCTGCTCCAACCCTCAGCGCTGAATCTGCTTGTCGTCACAGGATGTTCGCTGGTGGTGGCGCTGCTGACGATGCTGACGCGACGCTGGCGTTCGCTGGCGCGGCTGTTGCCGGTCGCGTCCGCGTTCGGCACCTCGCTGATCGTGCTGGGCGCCTTCCACGCCGGGTGGGTGGACGGCCCGTTGCGGCTCATCGTCGCGGCCATCGCGGTGCTGCTGCCCGGCAGCGCGATCGTCATCGGGCTGACCGAGATCGCCTCCGGTGCCGCGGCCGCGGGCACTTCCCGCCTGGTCTCCGGCGGGGTGCAGATCGCACTGTTCATGTCCGGTGTGGTCGCGGCCGCGGCGCTGACCCGGACGCCGGCGAACTCGCTGACCAACAGTGCGGCCGCCCACCCGGCCTGGTGGGCCGCCGTCGCCGGCATCGCCGTCTGCATGGTCGGTCTGCTGATCCATTTCTTCATGCCGCTCGAGCACGCGGTGGCGATCGCGGTCGTGATGGCCGCCGCGGGCGGGACGCAGGTGCCGCTGGAGATCGTCTACAACCCGGAGGTGGGCGGCTTCCTCGGTGCCCTCGCCGCGATGGTCGCGGCGATCGTCGTCTCCTGGCTGCCCCGCGGGCCGGTATGGCGGGTGACCTATGTGCCGGCCTTCCTCATCGTCGCGCCCGGGTCCTTCGGACTGCTCAACGCCTCGCAGATCGAAGTGGGCAGCGGGACGAGCAGATCTCTGCTCACGGCGCTCTCGGCGTTCCTGGCCATCGCCGTCGGCACGCTCATCGGCTCGATCATCGCCCGCGCCGCGGACCACTCGGCGCGGTCGCTGCCCGCCACTGCGGCCGCGGTCGACTGGCCGACGGGGGAGTGAGCGCGGCAACTCGCACGACGACGAACGACGCCGGCCCGGTCGACGGATCGACCGGGCTGGCGTGCGATGCGGTGCGCCGGGATCACTCGGAGGCGGCGTCGCTGGCCGTCTCGGAGTGACGGGTCGGGCCGGGTGACTTCTCGTCCTCGGACGGGGTGCCGTCCTTCTCGTGCTCCTGCACGTAGTCGTCGGCGTCCTTGTCGACCGGCTTCAGACCGGAGGAGGCGTTCATCGCCTCCAGCCGCAGGAAGTTGATCGCGATGTCGTGACGCAACTGCAGGCTGGCCTGCTGGCGGAAGTCCGCGAGGTCCTGGCGTTCCTCCTCGCCCATGTGCCGGCTGTTGTAGACGTTGCAGTCGGTGACCGCGGTCCACCACTCGGCGGTGCCGGTCTTGGCACGGTCCGCCTTGCGGATGGCCTTGCGGATGTTGTTGTGGTCGTGGATCGCGTCGTCGGTCTCGTCCTCGGCGTCGGGCGCGTCGGCCGCTCCGGTGCCGAGCTTGAGCAGCTCGGGATAGAAGTAGCGCTCCTCCGCCTCGGCGTGGTTCTCCAGCAGGATGGCGAGCCGGCGCCACATCGCGGCCAGGCCCTCGGTGTCATCCCGCGGCCACTCCTCCAACATGGCGAAGCCACGCCGCTGCTCGTCGTGCTGCTGCTGAATGATCTCGGTAATGTCCATGGCGCGACGTTACCCCGCGCGCGTGACCGTGGAACCTGTCGGTCGTCCGGCCGCCGGCGGGGCGCACGCGGCGGATTACGGTGGTCGGCAGGCATGACCCGAGGCTGAGGGCGGTTGGTATGGCGGTCGGTATGACGCGCAGGCGTCGCGCACCCCGCGCGGATCGCTTCGTCGGGGAGATCCTCGGCGTCGGCACCCGGGAAGGCACCCGGATCGTCGTGGGCAACTGGGCCCGTTCGCCATACGGGCGCTTCGCCGACGTGATGATCGAGCGCGCGGACGGCCACCGGATGTTGCTGGCGCCGACGCACCCGATCGCCGAGTATGTCGCTGCCACCTACGCCTTCGACGAGGTGCGCGTGGTGCCGGTCGTGGTGGACCGATCCCAGCGCCGGCTGAGCGCCTCGGCGGGACCACTGACCCTCGACGCGCGCATCGGCCGGCGTACGGCGATCGGCTGGTCGTTGCATGCGCTCCCGCAGGGCGTCACCGGGCAGACCTGGTTCAGCCGGCTGTGCGACCCGATCGCGCGGATTCTGTTGCCCGGAGTGCGGACTCACGGCACCGCGGGCGGCGGACGGCACGAGTTCTACGGGGCCCACGACGTCCACGCGGTGACCGCGCTCATCGCCTCCTGGGAAGGGCGCACCTTGGGTGGTCTCGCGCAGGTCGAGCCGCCGCCGCGTTTCGGTTTCGGGTCCACGCCGCGGCGGCCGGCGCTGACCCGGGTGACCACCACAGTGGTGTCCGCAGCCACACCCGTCACAGGGCTGCAATCTCACCCCGGATCGGCGGGTGACGGGGCGATTCGGCGACGGCCGTGAGGGGTAATCCGCGACTGTCGTCCGAGGAGTGTGCGCGCAATGGCCCTGACACCGCACGAAGAGCGGGAGATCCACCAGATCGAGGAATCGCTGTCCGGCAGCGATCCCGGATTCGCCGCGCGGATGAGCGGACGCCTGCCGGTGCGCCGTCGGCTCGTGCTCGGCGGGCTGTGCCTGGTCGTGGTCGCCGGCGCGTTCGCCTTCGCCGACCACTCGGCGTGGGTGGTGTTCGTGGTCGGAGCGGCCGTGGCGGCGTTCTTCGCCGGCTGGTGTTTCGGCCGGACCGGACCGCTCGATCTGCGCGGGGCGACCAGCCGCTTGCTGAGCAGGTGGGCACAGGCCGTCGGTGCGGCCTGGCGGGCGGCCCGCGGTGCGGTCTCGGCGGCCGTGCGCCGGCCGGTCCGCCGGTGGCGCCGCACGGAGTGACACCGCCCGCCATCGCCACCGGCTCGGGCGGGTTCCGGCCGATCGGCTGCGGCGTGAGACGGTGATCAACGGCGCCCGCTACGGATGCGCCCGAGGTCCGGCCGCCCGCCGCAAGGCATCGGGAGCCGGTGACTTCCGTCGATCGAAGGAGTGCACGACATGCAGAGCTACCGCACCGAGAACCCCACCACGGGCGAGGTCGAGAGGACCTTCGACGAGCTCGACCGGCAGGGAGCGATGGACGCCGTGGCGAGGGCGCAGGCGGCATACGAGCAGTGGCGCGCGGTGGGCCCGGCCGACCGGGCGGCCGTGCTGAGCCGCACCGCCGATCTCTACGAGGAACGGTCCGAGGAGTTGGCGCGCGCGATCGCCGTCGAGATGGGCAAGCCGCTGCGCCAGGGGCAGGGCGAGGTGGCTCTGTCCGCGTCCATCTACCGGTGGTATGCCGAACACGGCCCGCAGTTGCTGGAGGAGCAGCAGCTGGACCCGCAGGGTGCGCTGCGCAGCGTCGTACGGCGCGAGCCGGTGGGGGTGCTGGTCGGCATCATGCCGTGGAACTACCCCTACTACCAGGTGGCCCGGTTCGCTGCGCCGAACCTGATGCTGGGCAACACGATGCTGCTGAAGCACGCACCGATCTGCGCCGCCTCGGCGCAGTTGATGCAGGACGTGCTGCGCGACGCGGGACTGCTCGACGGCGGCTACGTCAACGTCTACGCCTCCAACGAGCTCATCGCCGATGTCATCGCCGATCCGCGGGTCCGCGGCGTCTCGCTCACCGGCAGTGAGCGCGCCGGCGCGGCAGTCGCCCAGGAAGCGGGCAAGAACCTCACCAAGTCGGTGCTGGAGCTCGGCGGGTCCGACGCCATGCTCGTCCTGGACTCCTCGGACGTCGGCACGATGGCGAAGGTGGCTGCGCGCGCTCGGCTCTCCAACTGCGGTCAGGCGTGCAACTCACCGAAGCGGATGTTCGTCGCCGACGAGATCTACGACGAGTTCGTGGACGCGTTCGCCGCGGAGTTCCGCAACTCGACGGTCGGTGACCCCACCGATGCGGCCACCCGCGTCGGCCCGATGTCGTCCAGGGACGCACGCGACCTGCTGGACGAGCAGGTGCAGGACGCCGTCGACAAGGGTGCCACCGTGCGCGCCGGCGGCCGGCCGCTGGACGGCCCCGGGGCGTTCTACGCGCCGACGGTGCTGACCGACCTCACGCCGCAGATGCGAGCTTGGGACGAGGAGCTCTTCGGACCGGTCGGGATGATCTACCGGATGACCGATGTCGACGAGGCGCTGCAGATCGCCAACAGCTCCTCCTTCGGGTTGTCCGGGTCGGTGTGGAGCGACGACCCCGACAAGGCGGCCGACATCGCGGCCCGACTCGACGTCGGGATGGCCTACGTCAACGAGCATGGGACGACCATGCCGGGGCTGCCCTTCGGCGGGGTGAAGAACTCCGGCTACGGGCGGGAACTCGCCGAGGACGGCATGCAGGAGTTCGCCAACCGCAAGCTGATCCGGGTCTCGGCGAACAAGCAGTGAGCGAACCCGCCACCGAGGAACCACAGCGGCATACCGACGAGCCGGACCCGAACCGCTGGAAGGCGCTGGCCGTCTGCCTGGCCGCGGGGTTCATGACGTTGCTCGACGTGAGCATCGTCAACGTGGCGCTGCCGAGCATCCGCACCGGCCTCGGGGCCGGGGAGAACTCGCTGTCCTGGATCGTCTCCGGCTACGCGCTCACCTTCGGCTTGCTGCTGGTGCCCGCGGGCCGGATCGGCGACGTGCGCGGCCGCCGGTCGATGTTCATGGTCGGCGTGACGCTGTTCGTGCTGGCCAGTGCCCTGTGCGGATTCGCGGTCAGCGCGCCGATGCTGATCGGCGCGCGGCTGATCCAGGGCTTCGCCGGCGGTCTGGTCACCCCACAGATCAACGGGCTGATCCAGCAACTCTTCCGCGGTGCCGAACGCGGTCAGGCGTTCGGGCTGTTCGGTGCGGTCGTCGGCATCTCGACCGCGATCGGGCCGGTCACCGGCGGGCTGCTGATCCAAGCGTTCGGCACCCACGACGGCTGGCGTTACGTGTTCTTCGTCAACCTGCCGATCGGCGCGTTCGCGCTGCTCTTGGCGCGGCGCTATCTGCCCCGGACCCGCTCGTCCACGAGCCCGCACCGGCACGACCTCGACCCGGTCGGCGTCGTGCTGCTCGGGCTGACGGTGCTGCTGCTGATCTTCCCGTTCATCGAGCAACAGCAATGGCATTCGGTATGGCGGCTGCTGATGTTCCCGGCCGCTGCGGTGCTGCTGGCGCTGTTCATCCGGTGGGAGCTGCGTTACCTGCGACGGGGCCGCGAGCCGGAGGTCGACCTGCGACTCTTCGCCCTGGCCAGTTACCGCAACGGGTCCCTGCTGGGCATGGTCTATTTCGCCGGTTTCACCGGGATCTTCTTCATCTTCTCGCTGGCGGTGCAGGAGGGGCTGGGCTACTCGGCCTTGTTGTCGGGAGTGGCCGGCCTGCCGTTCGCCATCGGCTCGGCGCTCTCTGCCGCGGTGAGCGGCCGGCTGGTGACGCGGGTGGGCAGGCTGCTGGTGGTGATCGGCACGTTCGTGGTGCTGGTCGGTGTGCTGGGCGTCTTCGCCGCGGCGCACTTCGTGACCAGTGCGAAGTTCGGATTCGCCGCCGCGGCACCGCTGTTCGTGGCCGGGATCGGTGGCGGGATGGTCATCTCACCGAACATCACCTTGACCGTGTCGGAGGTGCCGGTGGCGCAGGCGGGTGCGGCTGGCGGTGTGCTGCAGACGGGTCAGCGGGTCGGCTCGGCCGCCGGCATCGCCATCACCGGCAGCGTCTTCTTCGGCGTGCTCAACTCCGCCCATGGCAGGCCGGACTTCCTGCAGGCGCTGCGGCACGGATTGCTCGTGGTGGCCGCTTTCGTGGCGGCCGCGCTGGTCATCGGCATCGTCGAGCTGGTCAGTGAGCGCAGGCGTCCCGCCGCACCGTGATCGACGGCGGGTCGGCGAGCGACCGACCCACGACGCAGTAGCGCTCGGTCAGCTGGCCGAGGCGCTCGAGTTGCGCGTCGGTCGCGTCGGTGTCGGCGGTGAACTCCAGCGCCAGCCCCTGTATGCCGACCGGGACCGTCCGGTCCACGCCCAGTGTCCCGCGAGCGTCGAAGGCGGCGTCCGCGCGACCGTGCACCGCGCGCAGCTCCACACCGGAGGCGAGCGCCACAGCGCGCAACGTGACGCCGGCGCAGGCCAGCACTGCTTCCAGCAGCATGTCGCCGGAGCAGGCGTCGGTACCATCGCCGCCGGCGGCACGGTGCAGCCCCGCCTGGGTGGTGGAGCCGGTCTGCCGCACCGAGAACGACGGCGCCGGGCCAGTGCCGTCTCCTGTCGCGGCGATCGGCGTCAGTGCGTCCGCGGCGGACTGCCGGTAGCGCTCCTTCAGCGGTGCTTGGGCCGCGTGCAGTTCGTTCGCATCCATGCGCTCATTCTGCTCCGGTGCGGCACACCGGGTGCGGTGTCCGTGGCTGCCGTCCCGGCTCAGGCGCCGGTCGGCAGCTCGAACCAGGCGATGGTGCCTCCGCCGGGACGTGGCTCGAGTCCGATGGTGCCGCCATGGGCCTCGACGATGCGGCGACAGGTCGCCAGGCCGATGCCGTGCCCCTCGACGTCGAGCTGCCGCGAGCGGGCGTAGAGCTCGAAGACCTGCTCCTGTTGGTCCGGTGCGACACCGATCCCACGGTCCGCGACCTCGACCCGGACGGCGTCGTCACGCAGCGTGCCGCTGATGGCGACCGGGCACGTCCGGTGCGGTGGCGTGTACTTGATGGCGTTGGTGACCAGGTTCAGGACGAGCGAGTGCAGTTGCACACGGTCGCCCTGCACACTCGGCAGCTGCTGCACGGTGAGGTCCACCTCGCGGCGCTGGATGAGTTCGACCAGGTCTTCGCGGACCGACTCGACGACGGACCGGAGGTCCACCGTGGTGTTGCCGAGCACGCCGCCGACCTGCGCGTAGTCGAGCAGCTCGGTCATCTGGTCGTTCATCCGTCCGCTGGCACGCCGGGCCCGCGCGACCATCGCCGCGAGCGCGGGCTGAGTGGCGATGGCCGGGTCGTCGTCCAGCGCTTCGAGATAGCCGATGATCGCGGTGAGCGGGTTGCGCAGGTCGTGGCTGACCTGGTGCGCGAAGCCGCCGAGTTGCTCGTTGGACCGCCGCAGCTCGGACCGGGCCGCGTCCAGCTCGGCGAGCAGGACCTCCAGCTCGGCGGTGCGGCGTCGCAGTTCCAGCACCTCCATCACCTGCCGGGCGAGCGTGTCGAGTGCGTCGCCCTGGGCCGGCTCGAGCGGGTGCGCCCGGGTGTCGAAGACGCACAACGTCCCGATCGTCACGCCGTTCGGAGTGCGCAGCTGGCTGGCGGCGTAGAACCGCACCTGGCCCAGAGCGCCCGTGACGAAGGGATTGTCGGCGAAGCGTTCATCCGTCCGGGCGTCCTGCAGCACCACGGTGTCGGTCTCGTGCAGCGCGATCGCGCACATCGAGTCGTCGCGGGTGCACACCGAGACCGGTATGCCGTAGGTCGCCACGCTGTGTTGTTGCGCACCGTCGATCAGGTTGATGGCCGCACTCGGCACCGAGCACACCACGGCGGCCAGATGCGCCAGCTCGAACAGCTCTGCAGGAGCCTCGCGGCCGATGACGTCATACGCCTCGAGCTCGGCCACCCGTCGTCGATCGATCAGGGTGCCCGCCGCGGTGTCACCGGGAGGGGAGGTCGCAAGGTGCTCGGCAGACATGCCCACATTGTGCCGACGTGAGGGTGGCTGGGTGCAACCTGTGGTGTGCTGGCTTCGCATCGCCTTACGGTGACCGGCGGGCCGACGAACAACCGGAGATCGATGAGAAAAGACCGCCGATCATGTCGGCGGTCTTCATGTGTCGGGGTGACAGGATTTGAACTGTTCACTCGCCACTTTCGGCTAACACTCTGATCTGCACCGCAAGCGCCTGACCTGCAGCGATGTAGACTCTAGCGCGTGAGAGTAATGGGCACAAGAGGACACAACGAACCTCAAATTATGCCCGGATTATGTCCCCATGTGTCCGCGAAAGGCATGTCATGACGCGGGCAAAGCGGGACTTCGGGACGATCCGGAAGCGCGCCAACGGCCGCTACCAGGCCTACTACATGGGACCCGACCAGGGCTTCCACCGTGCGCCATCGACCTTCCAGACGAAGTCCGACGCCGAGGGCTGGCTCGCCGCCGAGCGCCGGCTCATCCAGAACGATGAGTGGTCGCCGGCGAAGTCTCGGCGGGCGAAGGTACGGCGTGCGACGGAGGCGTTCGGTCCGTATGCCGAGGCGTGGCTCGCGCAGCGCGAGCTCAAGCAGCGAACCCGCGCGCTCTACCGGCGGCAGTTGGATCGCTTCATCCTGCCGGCGTTCGCGGAGATGTCGCTGCGGGACATCACGCCGCCCATCGTGCGCACTTGGTACACGGGGCTCGACCAGACGCGACCGACTCAACGCGCTCACGTGTACTCCCTGCTCCGCGCGATTCTCAACGAGGCTGTTCGAGACGACATCCTGACCAAGAACCCATGCACGATCCGAAGCGCCGGCATCGCGAAGCGGCAGCGACCGATCGATCCAGCGTCTCCGCAGGAGATCGTCACGCTGATGAACGAAATGCCTGACCGTTATTGGGCATTCGTGCTCATCGCAGCCTGGTGCGGGCTCCGCTTTGGAGAGCTTGCCGAGCTACGTCGAAGCGACATCGACGTGAAGGCCGGGCTCATCCACGTGAGGCGTGCCGTCACCTGGGACCACAACACACCCGTCGTCGGCACGCCCAAGAATGGCCAGCAGCGCTCAGTCTCGATGCCTCCGCACATCGTCGATGTGGTGAGTGCGCACCTGACGCGCTTCGTCGCGAGGGGGAGCGATGCACTGGTCTTCCCGGCGGTTGGCGACAGCACGCGGCAGATCCACTCCAACACTGTCCGGCGCCACTGGCTCAAGGCCAGGCGAGCCGCCGGTCGCGAGGACATGCGTATCCACGACCTTCGGCACACTGGCGCCGTCCTCGCCGCCCTGGCCGGCGCGACCCCGAAGGAGACCATGGACAGACTCGGGCACCTCACCGCCGAAGCAGCAATGCGCTACCAACACGTCGCTCGCGGTCGCGACGCCGAAATCGCAGCAAAGCTCTCCGAACTGGCAGGGTTCTGACTCGGCGCTCGACCATCGCTACCCGGTTCGCGTCCTCCGCGCCGCAGGCACACACGCGGCGGTATGACGCAGGACAGTGCATCAATCCCCTAGGGCTTCCACTCCACAGTGAGGCTCTTGCTCGTCGAGCCATGCAAGGCCTGCGACGGCATGGGGTGTCCGGCGACGAAGCCAAATGGCTGGTATGGCAGGCCTTGGTAGGCGGTGGTGTAGGCCGGGCCCTGTCGGACCTGGTCGATACGCTTGGCGACCAAGATGGCGTGATTGTCAGTGCGAATAGGTACCCCAGGGGGTTTCGAACCTCACCGGTGGACGATAGGTGAGGAGATGAGCATGGCAGGAGACGGTGGCCGTGGTCGCATCAGCGACACGGAGCGGTTCAAGGTGTACCTGCGGTCCGGAGGCCGGTGCGCCATGTGCGGGAAGTACCTGCTCGAGGGGACGGTGACGCGTCGCCCGATGCGGCTCGGCGAGCTCGCGCACATCGTGGGCGCCAAGCAGACGCCCGGTTCGCCGCGCGGCATAGACCCGCTCCCCAAGAGCGAACGTGAGAAGGCGGACAACCTGATGCTCGTGTGCCGTGACGAGCACACCGAGCTGGACCGCAAGGGCACCCTCGACGTGATGACAGTCGAGAAGCTCCGCGCCATCAAACGGGACCACGAGGCGTGGATCTACCGGATGACGGGCCTGGACCGGAATCGCGGCACTACGGTCCTGCGGATGCTGGGGCAGATTCGTGGCAACACAGTCGAGCTGGCCAGGCCGACCGCGTCGTCGGCGATCCTCGAATCCGACGACCGGTTCCCCGACTTCCCGCTGAGTCACGACCTCCACGGCGTCGAGATCGACCTCCAACGGCTGCCCGGCGAGGGCACGAAGGAGTACTGGAAGACCGGCATGGCTGCCATCAACGAGGTCATCGAACACAAGCTCAAGGACGCCGTCGCGGACGGCACCGTGCAACACGTCAGCGTGTTCGCGTTCGCCCGGCTTCCGCTGCTGGTGTACCTCGGCAGCCGCCTCGACGACACGTACGGCGTCGAGCTGTACCAGCGCCACCGCTCGACGGACTCGTGGGCGTGGCCAAACACGGATGCGCCGACGCCGCGGTTCGAGGTGACGTACGAGCGTGCAAACGACGCGGCCGCCAACTCACCCGCAGTCCTGATCTTGAACGTGTCCGGCACCGTGCACCCCGATGAGCTGCCCCAAGACCTGCGCGGCCTCAACCGTCACGTCCTCGCGCCCGTCGGCGACACCCAGGCCGGGGTGGACGTCATCAACTCACCGGAAGCAGTCGCCGCGTTTCGGCACGCGGTCCGGTCCTTGCTGTCCGACCTGGAGGTCTCCGACAAGAAAATGCCTGTCCTGCACGTAGTTGGCGCGCTGCCACTCGCGGCCGCTGTCGCGCTCGGTCAGGCACGCGACCCGCACGTCCACCCGACGTTCGCCATCTACTGGCGCACCGACGACGGTACCTACGAGCACGCCCTGGACCTGGCATGAAGCTCATCGCCTACCACGAGGCGTTCCTCAAGGACACCGTCAACCTGAACCGTAGCCGCCTGGACCAGCTGGGCACCCGCGTCAACAGGATCGTGTCGGCCTTGGAGGAGGATGACGAGGTCGGCGACATCCTCGTCGGGCACATCCCGCAGGGCTCCTGGGCGCACAATACGATCATCAAGCCGTTGAACAACCATGAGTTCGACGCCGATATCCTCGTCGAGCTCGAAGAGCAGGCCAACTGGTCCGAGCGCGACTACATCACCGCCGTCCGGAACGCGTTCAAGCGGTCCACGACGTACAAGCCATTGGTCCGCAAGAAAAACCGATGCGTCCGCATCGGCTATACCAACGACTGCCACGTCGACGTTGTCCCGTACATCAAGCTCTCCGACGGGCGCCAAGTCATCGTGAACTGGGCCGAGGAGAAATTCGAAGAGACCAATCCCGACGGATTCACCACCTGGATGAAGGAGCGCGACGACTTCGCGCTGAAGAACCTCCGCAAGGTTTTGCGTCTCCTGAAGTACCTGCGTGACTTCAAGCAGACCTTCACCATCCCGTCCGTCATCTTGACCCTGCTGGTCGCCGAACGCGTCACGTCGTGGGACGCGGACCAGCGCTACAAGGACGTGCCGACGGCGCTGAAGAACATGCTTAACGACCTCGACCAGTGGCTCGACATGTACCCGCTGATGCCGTGGCTCGAAGACCCGTCGTGCCCGGGCACCTACTTCAACCACCGCTGGAATGAGGACCAGTACAAGAACTTCACGAACATGGTGAAGAAGTACGCCGCGTGGGTCAGCGAGGCATACGACGAACCGGACAAAGCGATCAGCCTTGCCGCCTGGCAGAAGGTGTTCGGCGACGGCTTCAAGGCGCCTGCAGTCGCTTTGTCGGCGACGGCGTCCGAGTCGGCGCCCCCGACCGCGGTACGGCTGGAGCGGGCCCCGAACGAGCAGTACATCGAGGAGTTCGGGTTCACCTTCAACCTGACTCACGTCGCCCACATCGCCGCGACCGCGCTGATGGATGGGTGGCGCAAGAAGGACTTGCGCCAGCTTCGCTGGTTGGCCCGCAACTGTCAGCTCGACTTCAAGGTCACGACCGACGTCCAGGAGCCGTACGACGTGTACTGGAAGGTCCGGAACGTGGGCGTGGCCGAGCATCGACTACGCGGCGAGATCACGCCCGACGACGGACGTCGGACCAAGCGGGAGAACACCCTCTACCCAGGTCGTCACTACATCGAGGCGTACATCGTTAAGGACGGGCAGGTGCGCGCCATGGACCGGCACGGTGTGCCCATCGAGTAGCTTGCGGTCCCGCCCAGCGGCCCTCGGCGAACACAGCCCGCCCGTACGCCCATGAGCGGCGCCCGTCCATGCCGTCGTCCTACGCATCGATGCAGATATTCCGACGCTCGCTAGAATCCGGGTGGCGCGTACCCGCTTCCGCGGTGCCCCGCACCCGAGCGAGTTGCCACTGTTGGGAAATGAAACTCCCGAAGAAGAATCTGCGAGTGACGCGTCACAGTGGGCGCAATGCACGCGGGGCACCAACGAGAATGGCGTGTGTTTCAGCCGCAACCCTGGGCAGTCGGAACGAGCACCATTAACCGATCGACATCGGCGGGATCGACCCGCAGCACGCGCGGACCACTGCGGTAGGCGGGGAGTTGGCCCGCTGCGATCCTGCGGCGGAGCGTGCGGACGCTCAGGCCGGTGCGCTCGGCGACATCGGAGAGGGACTCGAACTGGCGGCGGGACTTGGGAGTGTTTGCCATACTCCCCGAAGGTCAGATCGCACCTCTGGCGGTCACACTCGGGAACGTCGATCGTGGAGTGAACTTCGACCGCCGGGGGACGCGTGACTGGCCGCTCCAATCGACCCTGGCGCCCATGCGACCGTGCCCCGCGCGCACAAGCCGCCGCAGCGTGCGTCTACATCGCGGACAGCGCGAAGAGCGGGCAACCGGCGCCCGACTGGACTACGCGGATCGCTGACAGCCGGGACAGTTAGCTGCGCAGCTGCTCTTCCAAAGCCGTTGCTACTGCTTCGAATTCAGCGAGAGCGGCGGTTAGGTCCTCGACGATCTCGCGGGCGATGACGTCTGGCGACGGCAAGTTGTCCAGGTCCTCGAGCGAGTCGTCCTTGAGCCAGGTGATGTCGAGGTTGGCCTTGTCGCGGGCAACAATTTCGTCGTACGTGAACGGCTTCCAGCGCTCCGACTCGACACGCTCGGTTGCTGTGTACGCCTCGACGAACTCGTCGAGGTCGGCTCGGCGCAGCGGGTTCTGCTTGAGCGTGAAGTGCTTGTTGGTGCGTAGGTCGTAGACCCATAGCCGTTCTGTCCATGGCTCGCCCGGGCGCGCGACCTTCTTGTCGAAGAACAGCACGTTGGCCTTGACGCCGTTGGCGTAGAAGATGCCGGTCGGCAGGCGGAGCATGGTGTGCAGGTCGAAATCGGCCAGCAGCTTGCGGCGGATCGTCTCGCCAGCACCACTCTCGAAGAGGACGTTGTCGGGCAGCACCACGGCAGCGCGGCCGTTGGTGTCAAGGATGGTCATGATGTGCTGCACGAAGTTGAGCTGCTTGTTGCTCGTGGTCGCGACGAAGTCCTGACGCTCGATCTCGCGATCTTCGCGCACCTCGCGTCCATCGGCACCCACCATCGTCAGCGAAGACTTGCGGCCGAAGGGCGGGTTCGACAGGACCACTGACCAGCGATCACCCGGGTCGGCGATCAGCGAATCCTTGACCTCGATCAGTGACGGGCCGTTGGACTTGCCCATGCCGTGCAGCAGCAGGTTCATCGATGCCAGGCGCGCGGTGCCATCGACGAGCTCGTAACCGGTGGCGAAGGTGTCGCGTAGATGGTCACGTTGCTTGGGTGTCATGGACTCGGCACCCTGCTCCGCATTGTCGTGGGCGACCAACAGGAAGCCGCCAGTGCCGCACGCGGGGTCGACCACAGTGTCAGCAACCGTTGGGCTGATGACGTCGACGATCCCCTGGATGAGCGCGCGTGGTGTGAAGTACTGGCCGGCTCCTGAGCCCTTGTCGGACGCACCTCTGGACAGCAGTTCCTCGTATGCGTCGCCCTTGATGTCAGTGCCGGACTGCGACCACTGCTCCTTGTCGATCAGGTCGACTATGAGCCGGCGCAGCTTCGCAGGGTCCTGGATGCGATTCTGCGCCTTGCGGAAGATCGTGCCGATCAGGCCGGGTTCGCGGGCCAGGCCGACCAGAATCTGGGTGTACACGACCTCCAGATTGTCGCCTTGTGCGTCGAGCAGCCGCTGCCACGAGTACTTTTCGGGCACGATCCGTTCCGGAGCGAGCTTGCGAGTTGCCCGCTCCTGAGCCATCTTCAAGAACAACAGATACGTCAGCTGCTCGGTGTATTCGATGACACCGACGCCGTCGTCGCGCAGCACGTCGCAGTAGGACCACATCTTGTCGACGAGGCGGCGGGAATCTGTCATTGGGACCTCCTCGGCCAGAACGGATCGCTGAACCAGTCGTTGGGCACACCCATGCCCGACAGTGGCACGGTCGGATGCTCGAGAAAGAGATCATTCAGCCGTGGCGCCCACATTGAACCGGGTGCGATCGTGTGGAGCATTGTCTGCAGCGAGACCAGCACCGCGTATAGCCGTTGACGGCGCCAGGCGTTTCGGTCGAAGAGGTCGGTGTCTTCGAGCCAGCGGATCGCGCGAGACTTTGGGATCGCTGGATACACTCCGAGGCCGCGGTTCCAGAGTCGGCCATGGTGCGCGCAGATGTTGCGGACTCGTTGATAGCTCTGCAGCCAGGAGCGGAGGACCGGGGCACGCACCCCTAGCGACGCGGCGATGTCGCCTTGAGCGCTCGTGTCACCGAGCGCGCCGTAGATCGCGCGGACTGAGCCAAGGCTCAACTCCTCGAACACCACCCAGGTCGGCGGCCTGGACGGCGATCCGTAGTGGGTCACGTAGTGCTCGAGGGCGGAGACGAAGGTGTCCGCGCCGACCGCTCGCTCGCGTGGTCGGCGCAACTGCTCGTCCACCATGATGTCGACGTCACGCAGAAGCCGCTGATGCACACCCGCGTTGGCAAATTGCCGAGAGTCTTCGTACCAGTGAGGTCCTGCAGCCCGCGACATGCGGTCGCTGATGGCGGCCCTGACGGCTACCTCGACACGCTCCATCGCATCGAGCACTTGCAGCCGAAGCTTTCTGTCGAAGATGTAGAGGTTGAGTACGTCGTCGAAAGTGGTGCCTTGTCGAAGCACGTCACGCTGCTCGCTCTCGAAGCTTCGAACGTATGCCGAGAGGCGGTAGTAGCCGAGGTGCCGCAGATACCGGGTAGCTCGCTCTTCATCTGGAATGGCCAGACCACGCTGGCGCCAGCGCTCCAGCAGGTCGATTTCGGCCAGCGCCGGCTTTGCGTACTCCGTCGCCGGTCGCGAGCTGTTGTCAGGCAAGAGAAAATCCCCCGGTTGCGCATCGTTGAGAGGCTCGGGGGATGTGGTGCCCCAACCATACAACGAACCACGGACCGCCGTGACCAAGCCCGTCGAGATCACTGGTCATCGATGCCCCGGCTCTCCCAAGCACCGAATGCCAGCCCATCCGAGGCAACCCATGACGTGCGACCGTTGCAGGACCGGCCAAGCGCGATCGCGCCAGCAGTCGACGGGGAGGAGAACACGATGTCCCGCGTGACCCGGCCGACATCGTCCTCGACCACGATCGATCCGTCGGCCAGCAGGCTCTCATGCTGGGCTCGGTAGTTCGCGTACGCCTTCTGCGTGCTGGCCGCTTTGCCCACGCCGTGCCACTCGGGCACGACGAGCGAGTTGCTCAACATGACGAACTCCCCGTCGATCTGTTGGGCTGACGCATCGACATGCTGTCGCTTGCTGCGCAGGCTGAAGATCGGTGACTCGGCGGGACTTGCTGTGCCGGCCGTCGATCGCGTTGGGCGGACGCGAATCGCGTTGACTCCCAACACCGGCAGCACAATTTGCAACTGGCCGAGGAAGTACTCCATGTCGGACGCATCCGCCTCCGGTAGCCGGGGCGTTGGCGGCGCAGTGCCGTTCTCGAGGGTGACGCGGCCAGCTTCGGTGGCGAGCTCGATCAACCGGGACTCCAGGTACCTTCCGTGCGACTTCGTCAGATTGGTGTCCTTGGAGGTGATGACCACCACCTGGTTCCAGAACGACTTCTCCTTGATGTGGCTGCGCAGCCGAGTCGCGACGACGTCGGCCTCGCCGATGTAACAGCGGGTGTCGCCGATCGCCTCTTCGTCCTCGCCGAGCAGGAGGTAGACGCCGGTGCGCTCGGCTTCCTCTCGGCGAAGTAGGTCGGCCAGGTCGGAGCGTCGGGCGGACAGCACGTGGCCGGTCCAGTTGGTGATCTCGGCCGTGGTTAGCCCGCCGGGTGTTCCGTCGACGAGGAAGAGTTTGACCTGTTTGCCGTTCACGCCATGGCCTCGGCGAGTTCCTCGATCACTTCGTCGTCGGTATGACGACCGGTGAGCTTGCCGCTGAATGCCGCAGCAAGCACGGCACGCCGGAGCGACACAGCGCGGGCGTTGGAGCGCGAGAGCTCGGATTCGAGGTTCTCCCACCGCTGCTCAGCTTCGGAGTACTGCTGGACGGCGGATCTCTGCTCGTCGGGTCCGACCTCGGGCACCTGGACTCGCAATAAGGACGTCTGCGAGATGTTCCGCATTGAGTCCTTCGTCCCAGTAGCCAATGCCGAAATCTGGGCGCGGGCGTTTGGAGTTTGCAGTGTTCGCCAAAGCCAGGCCGGGTGCGTGTCGCCAGCCGGCACGACGCGGAGACTTTTGTCGCTCAACAGCAGCCGAGGACGAACCGTTTCTTCGACGAGAACGCTCGCTCCCACATATTCCGCGGTGTTTGCCCGACTGACCAACAGGTCACCTGAGTGAATCTCGTACCTGGGATTGGCGCGTTCGGTCGGAATGGCCTTGTTCTCATCTGGTCGGAACCTGCCCCAGGTCATGGCTGAGACCTTGATGATCCCCCATTCGTCGTCTGCAGCCGGCGCCGCGGCCCCACCAAGGGATTTTCCGGCTTCGATTCGGTCAACCAGTCGAGACAGCGGCACCTGCTTTTCGCCTCGACTGAATAGGTCTTGGAGTGTTGAGCGACGGAGGCTACCGAGCCTGCGCCTTGCAGTGGACGCATAATCCGCTGCTGCGTCGAGGTGGGAGAGGTGGTCTTCGAGGATCTCGACGATCCGCCGCTGCTCATCCAGATCGGGTAAGGCGACCGGCCACGGCCTCAGGATGGTCTGGCTGATGTTGCGCTGGGTAGCGCCCTTCCCCATCGCATCGAGTTGTCGCCTCTGGCTCAGGAGGTAGTAGAAGAGAAACTTGGTGTCGACATCCGGACCCGGTATGACAAATGCAATCGCCTGGTTGGTTGTCAGTGGGATGCCTGAGATGCCGAGCTTGCCGATCGACCCATACATTCCGATGAGAACTGCGCCGGAGGGCACCCACTTCGCTGAGGAAGCATCGAGGCCAGCCGCCGTGATCGTCCGCTTCGTCGATGTAACGATGCCGTCATTGAGATCGCCGATTACCGCCCACGGTATATCGCCCGTCGTAGAACTCGGACTTCCTCGCCTGGGGAGTGCCACCGCTCCCGAGACGTGCCACCGCGGCCAGAGTGGTCCTGTGCCATCCGGGCGGCGTCACGCGGTGAGCTCCGCGTTGAGGTTCTCCAGCAGGTCGGCGGCTTGGTCGCCAAGGTCGCGCAGTGCGCCGTCGACGCCGCCGCGTTCGATGAAGGGTGCTTCGTCGAGGTCTTCGGCGGTGATGCCAGCGGAGTTCGCGATCACTTCGACCATCCGGTCCAGCCACCACCTTTGTGTATCAGTGAAATTCGTGCCTGCTTGCTTCTGTTGGGCGAGCCAGGCGGCATACCGCTCGCGCACTCGGTCGGCATATGGCACCAGCTCGTCATCCACGCCGACGGTATAGCGCAGCAAGGACACCAGATCGGTGAGGGTGTGTCGGTCGCTGTGGCGGACCTTGTCGACATACAGCGTCTCGTAGGCGTGCCAGATGATGTCGGCGGTCCAGTTGTGCGGAGGCCGACTGATCCGGTCGGCGAGCTCCTGGATGTCGGCGAAGTTGATCCGTCGCACGCGGGCTTCGCCGAGTAGCTGTATGGCGGTGATCTCGTCGCGGTGCTCGTTCAGATAGGCCTGCCAGGACTCGACCACCGAGCGCGCGCGGCCAGTGTCGACCACGCCGCTCGCGTCGATCAGCGTGTCGGCGTTGACCTCGTCGATGATCCGGTCGTGCGTGGCGCGCAGCTCCAGGATCCGACCGCGGAGTTCGGGGTTGGCGGCGAGCGGTCGCGTCGCATCGTCCAGGAGGCACTGGATGGCTGCTTCCGGATCCGCCTGCCCGGCAGCGGCTTTCGCCTGGGTGTCGGGGTCGACCGCGTCGACCAGGCCGCGGACGATGTCGCGGACCGGCATACCGGCGACGTCGTCGAGTTCCTCGCGTTCGGCCGGTGTGAGGTCGAGCTCCAACTTGGCCAATCGCGAGGCGAGAGTGGCGGTTTCGTCCTCGGTCAGGGAGAGTGTCGCGGCCTTGTCGAGCAGTTTCTTGAGCGAGACGCCCTTCTCGCGGTTCAGCGGTGGGTCGACGAAGTCGTGCTCGGTGACACCGACTGCGTCGACGATGACGAACCGGTCCTTGCCCGACGCGTCTGGCGTGACGGACTGGAAGTCGGCCGGGGTGATGGTGCGCGCGCCGCGGCCCTTCATCTGCTCGAAGTACTGCGCCGACCGCACATCGCGCATGAAGAAGACGCACTCCAGTGGCTTCACGTCGGTGCCGGTCGCGATCATGTCGACGGTGACCGCAATGCGCAGACTGGGTGAGGTCCGGAACGCCTGCAGCTGCCCCTTGGGGTCGCGGGCGTTGTACGTGATCTTGGCGGCGAAGTCGTTGCCCTTGCCGAAGACCTCGCGCACGGTCGTGACGATCTCCTCTGCGTGCGCATCGTCCTTGGCGAAGATCAGCGTCTTGGGCACGGTGGAGCGCCCGGGGAAGATCTCTTTGAACAGCCGATCGCGAAAAGTCTCCAGCACCAACCGGATCTGCGACTTCGCAGTGACCGCGCGGTCGAGCTGCTTGTTGGTGTACTCGAGGTCCTCCTCCAACGCTTCGAGCCGTTGTTTGCGGGTGCGGCGGTCGACCTTCGGCACGATCGTGCCGGCGTCGATCGAGTTGCCCCGCTCGGAGATCTCGGTGCGGATCCGGTAGAGGTCGAAGTCGACGTTCACGCGGTCGGCGACCGACTGCGGGTAGGTGTACTCGGACACCAGGTTCTGCCGGAAGAACGCGAAGGTCTGTTTGCCGGGGGTGGCGGTCAGACCGACCACGTGGGCGTCGAAGTATTCGAGGACGCTGCGCCATACGCCATAGATCGAGCGGTGTGCCTCGTCGACGACGACCAGGTCAAACGTCTCGGGCGGCAGCTGCGAGCTGTATGCGACGGTGACGGGGGAGTCAGGCACGAAGTCGTCCAGTCCCGGGTCGTCGTCGGCCGTGACCTCGTCGCCCTGCAGCGCCTTATAGACACGCTGGATGGTGGAGATGACCACGTTGCTGCTGCCGAGCATGCCCGCGCGGGTGAGCTTGTCGACGTTGTAGATCTCGGTGAAGCGGCGGCCGTCGCCGGGCGTCCGGTAGTTCTGGAACTCAGCGATCGCCTGGTCGGCGAGGTTGTTGCGGTCGACCAGGAACAGGATCCGCTTGAACCCGCCGAACTTCAGCAGCCGATAGGCAAGCGTCACCGCGGTGTAGGTCTTGCCCGCGCCGGTCGCCATCTGCACAAGGGACCGGTCGAAGTGCTGGGCGGCGAGGGATCGTTCGACGCCGGCGATCGCGGTGATCTGTGCGGGCCGCAGTGCGGTGGTGTCGAGCTCCGGAAGGTGGCGCACCTTCGCACGCCAGGTCGGCGCGTCTGGGTCGGCTTCGGCGTCGCGGATGGCGCGCGCCAGGGACTCTGGCTGCGGGAAGGCGAACAGTTGCCGTGCCCGCGGGTTGGGGTCGTAACCGTTGGTGAAGTGCGTCTCGGTCCCGCTGGCCTCGAAGACGAACGGCAGTCGGGCGTCGGTCGTCAGCGCCTTGAGACGTATGTCGGCGGGGATGCCTTCGGCATACATCGACGACTGCCACTCAACGCCGCTGAGCGTGGTGCCTCGCGGCTTGGCCTCGACCACGCCGACGACGCGTTGGTCGACGTACAGCAGGTAGTCCGCGCGACCGTGCCCGGACTTCATGGTGACCTCACGGCACGCGACGCCCTGAGCGGCGAAGAGGTTCAACGCCTTCTTGTCCTGCACCACCCAGCCCGCCTCGGCCAGCTGGCGGTCGATCAGAACACGAGCGCGTGCCTCGGCAGCAAGCCGATCCTCGTCCTCTGATGGCGCATTCATGATGCTCGCAGGTTACTGCGAACTATCCGCAACGTTTGCGATCTCGCGCCGTTCCGCCAATGACCGTCTGGACGACGTCAGATTGATTACCGAGTGCTTAACCAGGAGTGCAGCGGCCGGATGTCGGCCTACGTGGCTATGGTCCGGGCATGCTTCTCGTTGCCATCTCAATCGTCTCCGCCGGCATCGCTCTTGTGGCGCTCATCGTGTCCTATCGGCTCGGATCCCGCAGCGCGCGTGCGGCCGAACGTTCGGCTGGTGCCGCTGAGGCATCCCGAGCCATCTCCCAGCGCCAGCTCGAGAACGCCATCCGAGCTCAAGAGGCAGCTCTGCAACCGTACGTCTGGGCGGATATTCGACCGAGAGATGACGGCCAGATTCTGACGCTTGTCGTTGGCAACTCGGGGCCCACGGTCGCGACGGATGTTCGGGTCGTCCTTGACCCGCCGTTGGAGACGATCGTTCCTGACCGGATGAAGAAGATGGTGCATGGCGTGGATGAGCGTCTAGCAGCGGGAATCGGTTCGATTGCCCCACACCGCACTTTCAGTTGGGGACTCGGTGTCGCCCGCGAATTCTTCCAGGGCTCTGATGGGCCACCAGTCGCGGACTTGACCATCACCGTTGTTGGTCAGGGTCCCAGCGGTCCCCTTGCAGCCCTTGAGTACGTTGTCGCGTTGGAAGATCTGCGCCAGCAGAGCGCACGTGCAGTCGGCGTTGCGCTGCTTGAACCGTCACTCAAGAAGATCGCGGATGCTGCCGAGCGTCGTGCCCGGGTAGCTGAGGCACAGTCTCGCAAAGACATAGATGTCCACAGATCAGAGTGACTCCGTGGCTTGCCCGGAGTAGATCTCGCTGACGGAATCCTCGGGTGATCAGACGGTCGGCACGCGGACCATCAGCCGATCGACGTCTGCAGGGTCAACGCGCAGCACGCGCGGGCCACTGCGGTATGCCGGGAGGTGGCCGGCGGCGATACGGCGACGCAGGGTCCGAACGCTCAGGCCGGTTCGTTCAGCGGCATCGGACAGAGACTCGAAGTGGCGACGGGCATTGGCAGAAGTAGACATTTGGATCTCCTTTCCCAAGCCCGAAGGGCAGATCCGGTCCCTGGCGGTCACGAGCGGCGGTAGATGTTCCGGAAACCGAAACGCCGGAGGGCTGTGTGCGTCGATCGACCGGGGGTGGGATGTGAGCGCTGGGCGCACGAGGCGAGCTCGTCACCGGGACGTCGCACCCTGCTCGTGGAGTGATCCGACCTAGGTTGTCTTGTTTGGGTGCTGCCGGCCCGGCCCCGCTGTCGCATACACGGTGCTGCGGCGTCGTCGGTCCTGCGCCCGCCGCAACGAACGTGCGCCGCTGTTTTAGCGGTCTTTAATTCTTTTAATTCTCGCCGCCGCTCGAGTTGCACCAGGCCGAGCGGCTCGCTCCGAGCGACGTTCGAGTGCGCGCTGGTCAACGAGGGCAACGCGCTGGCACCACCCGCGACGTACCTCCTGCAGAAACGCGAAAGTCGAAGCAACACACAGCTCTTGCATTGTCGGTGAATGTGCGTTTCGATGATGCGAAATGATGCGTCGGTTGGGAGGAGACACCTGGCCAAGAACGAACTGGACCGAGTCGCCGGACCGAGGCCAGCGCGCGACATCGAAGGCCTCGCCGACGACCTACTAGCGCGCGCGTGAGACATGCTGCTGGACCACGTCACGGAGGATCGAAATGAGCGATGAATCAGCTCTCGCATGTCCACGGTGCGGCGGCCCGGTGGTCTATGCCGGCCGCGGTCGGCGGCCCGTGTGGTGCTCGACGAGGTGCCGAAACGAGGCAGCGGTGGTGCGCCGCGGCGCCCGTGAAGCGGCCGTCGAGATCCGCTTGATCGACGTCCCGAAGCAACCACGCCGCGGCGCTGGCGGAGGGGCCGGTACGCGCCCTATCGACGCCGTGAGGTCGAAGCCGTCTGTGGCGATTGCCGACGGGACTCAGCGATCGGAGGGAACGTCGAGTCAGGACAGCAACGATGTCGGCACGTTGGATCGGCGGGCATTGACCGCTGCCGTTCTCGCGGATCCGGTGGCGGTCGCTACGGTTATTCGCGCCCTCGCCGGGCTCCACGAGATGGGCAAATTCTCCGGTGCGAAGTGGGCGTCGGTGCGGGCCGGCGTCGTTTCGTTGGCCGACCTCGTTCGGACCGATGACGGGGGAGTGCGAAGCGCCGCGCTGGGTGATGCACACCCGCGGTCAGGGCGAAGCGCGCGTTCAGGGCTGTAGCCCACCGGGGGATGTCCGGAATCGGCCTCGAGTTGGTGGTCGGACGAGGCCCCCCCGTTGCCGGGCATTTCATCGGACGGGTCTTACGGGAGGGGCGTCGCCACGCTCAGACCAGACAGCGTTCTGACGTGCGGGTTCACCGTTTGTGGAACGTCAATTGAAAAACCGCAGCCAGGATGCGATGGGATGCGGCAGAGGTGGCTTCGGGCCGGATCAGTGATGTTCGCGTTGCAAGAGATCTCGGCGATCGTCGTTCGCTTTAGAGGCGGCTGACTACGAAGTCGGCTGCCTGGTCGGGCATGCCGTTGTGGAAGTACGCGACGTGTCCTTCGACGTCTGATCCTGGCGCGTTTTGGGCGGAGATGTCGCCCCGGGCGCAGTAGTCGCGGATTGTGTCCGCGTGCGGTGTGAGCATGCCGGGCTTGCGGGGTATGACTCCGCTGACTCCGGGGGCGGGCTCGCCTGCGTTGTGGGGTTCACCGGCGGTGAAGGTGGGGTTGCCGAACAACGCGATGGCGGCGATCTGGTCGACGGCTGTGGGGTCGAGGTCCGGTGCGTCGGTCCCGGCGTATCGCACGGCGGGGTGCACGAGTGCGTCGGTGATGACTTGGGCGCCTTGGGACCAGCCGAGCAGCACGGTCCGTTGCTGCGGTCGGGAGGCGGCTTCGTCGTTGAGCAGCGACACCAGGTTGCGCACGCCGATCGTCGGGCTCTGTCCGAGGTCGATGCGTGCCGGGTAGGTCGCGGTGAAGCTTTCGAACGTCGCCGGGTAGGGCAGGCTGTGGACCTGCACTTTCCCGGCGTACCGGTTGCCGATCGCGTGGGCGATGGGCGTCAGGAGGCGTGACCCGCTGGCGGGCTCGGTACTGCCCCGGACGGTGACGATCAGGACGGGCGTCTGATCGTCGCTACTCATCGGCTGTGCCCGGTGCCGGGTGGCGGTTGGTCATGGCGTCGAGGCCCCGGTGGTGGCTGTTGTCGGAGCAGTCGCGTGTTCGCGCGCCCAGGTTTGGGTGGCCATTTGGACGGCGTCCCACGGTGATCCGAGGGGCGGGGTGTAGGACAGGTCGAGTTCGCTGACGGCTTCGACGCTCATGCCGTGGAAGAGGGCGGTGGCGTAGGTGTCGACGCGTTTGGCGGTCTCGGTGCCGCGGGCTCCGATCAGTTGCGCACCCAACAGTCTGCCGGTGTGTTGGTCACCGGTGACCCGGATGGTGATGGGGTGCGCGCCCGGGTAGTACGCCTTGTGGTCGTCCGGAGTCGCCGTCGCCGAGACGGGTGTGAAATCGGCTGAGGTTGCTTCGTGTTCGCGTAGCCCGGTGCGGGCGGCGATCAGGTCGAACACCTTCACGACCTGGGTGCCTAGGGACCCGGCGAACCTCGCGTGACCGCCGAGGGCGTTTTCTCCGGCGACCCGGCCTTGTTTGTGCGCGGTCGTACCGAGCGGCAGGTAGGTGGTGCCCAGCAGCCGGTGGTGGGTGACGACGCAGTCACCGGCGGCCCACACGTGCGGCAGACCGGTGGCCATGGTTTCGTCCACGACGACGGCGCCGCGTGGCCCTGTGGTTGCTCCGGCCCGCACGAGTAGGTCGGTGTCGGGGGTGACGCCGACGACGACGAGGACCAGGTCGACGTCCCAGGACAGGGGCTCCTTCTCGGGGCCGGTCCCGGTGACGTGCAGCCCGTCGCCGGTTTTGGTGATGCGGGTGACGGTGGTGTTGGTGTGCACGTCGACGCCGTGCTTGGTGAGTTCGGTGTGCACGAGGGCGCCGAGGTCGGGGTCGACCGTGGGCAGGACCTCGGGGAGCATTTCGACCTGGGTGACGGCAATGCCGCGGCCGGTCAGTCCTTCGGCCATTTCCAGGCCCACGTACCCGGCGCCCACGATCAACGCATTCGTGGGGTTGATGCGGTCCAGGGAGTCGGTCAGGGCGAAGGTGTCGCCCATGGAGTGCAGCAGGTGCACCCCGTCACCGGTCCCGAGGTGGTCGAGTCCCTCGATCGGTGGCCGGGCGGGTACGGCGCCGGTGCCGACGACCAGTTCGTCGTAGCCGATGGTGTCGGTGCCGCCATCGGCTGTCTTGACGATCAGCTGTTGGCTGGGGACGTCGATGTCGGTGACCAGGGTGTCCAGTCGCAGCCGCATGCCGGTGGCTTCCAGGTCGGCGTGGGTGCGGTGGGCCAGGTTGGTCCAGTGCGTCACTTCGCCGGAGATGTAGTACGGGATGCCGCAGATGGAGAAGTTCGGGTAGGCGTCCGCGACGACGACGGTCACGTCGGTGGTGGGGTCGAGTTCGCGGGCGCGCAGCGCGGCGGAGATACCGGCGTCGGAGCCGCCGATGGCAACCAGGTGCATGGACGTTGGCCTTTCAGGATGGGAAGGTCACGGGGCGTGCAAGGACAGGACGGGTGGTTCCGAGCACAGGGGTTAGATGTTGAGTTCGCGCAGCAGGGTGCCGACGCGGGTGGTGAGGTCGTCGCGGATGTCGCGCAGCACGGGCAGGGGTTGCCCGTCGGGGTCGGCCACGTTCCAGTCTTCGTAGCGTTTGCCCGCGTAGACGGGGCAGGCGTCGCCGCAGCCGATGGTGATGATGACGTCGGCGGCGTGGACGACGCTGTCGGACAACGGTTTCGGGTAGGCCTCGGTCAGGTCGATGCCGCGCTCGTGCAGGGCTTCGACGGCGACCGGGTTGACCTGCCCGGTGGGGTGGGACCCGGCGGAACGCACGTGCACCTTCCCGGGCGCCAGGTGCGCGGCGATCGCGGCGGCCATTTGGGAGCGTCCGGCGTTGTGGACGCACACGAACAGGATTTCCGGGACGGTCTTGGCGACTAGGCCGTGGGCTTGCGCGGTCGCGGTGAGTTGTTCCTTGGCGTGTCGGGTGATCAGGATCGGCAGGAAAGTGGCGATCTTCGAGGGCGGTTCCAGCAGGTCGCGGGCGTCGGTGACGGCGGTGGTGACTTGGTCGCGGGTGAAGACGCCGTCGAACTGGTAGGCCAGGTCGTCGATGATCGGCACCAACTCGACCGGCCGGGCCGCGGCAGATGGTGCGTCAGGTGAGGGCATGGGCCGACTCCTTTGTCGGGGTGAACCTGCTGCGTAGGGCGAGGGAGACGTAGACCAGCCCGACCAGGACGGGGACCTCGATGAGGGGGCCGACGACACCGGCGAGGGCTTGTCCGGAGGTGACTCCGAAGGTGGCGATCGCGACGGCGATGGCCAGTTCGAAGTTGTTGCCTGCGGCGGTGAACGCCAACGTGGTGGTGCGTTCGTAGCCGAGGCCGACAGCCCGCCCGAGGGCGTACCCGCCGCCCCACATGAGGGCGAAGTAGACCAGCAGCGGGAGCGCGATCCGGGCCACGTCCAGCGGGTGGCCGGTGATCTGGTGGCCTTGCAACGCGAAGAGGATGACGATGGTGAACAACAGCCCGTACAGGGCCCAGGGGCCGATCCGGGGGAGGAACTTCTCCTCATACCAAGTGCGGCCCTTGGCGCGTTCGCCGAGGCGGCGGGACAGGTACCCGGCCAGCAGCGGGATGCCGAGGAACACCAGGACGGATCCGGCGATCTTCCACGCGGACACGTTGAGGTGTTCTTGGTGCAGGCCGAGCCAGCCGGGCAGCACCGACAGGTAGAACCAGCCCAGGACGGCGAACATGATGACTTGGAAGACGGAGTTGATCGCGACCAGCACGGCGGCTGCTTCGCGGTCGCCGCAGGCCAGGTCGTTCCAGATGATCACCATGGCGATGCACCGGGCGAGGCCGACGATGATGAGGCCGGTGCGGTAGGTGGGTAGGTCGGGCAGGAAGATCCAGGCGAGGGTGAACATCAGCAGCGGCCCGATGACCCAGTTCAGCACCAGTGAGGTGATCAGCAGCCGCCGGTCGCCGGTGACGGAGTCCAATTTGTCGTAGCGGACTTTGGCCAGGACCGGGTACATCATGATCAGCAGCCCGAGCGCGATCGGCAGTGAAACGCCTTGGATGTCAACGGCGCTCAGCGCGTTGTCCAGGCCGGGGATGGCGCGGCCGAGCAGTATCCCGGCGACCATGGCGGCGCCGATCCAGACCGGCAGGAACCGGTCCAGGGTGGACAGTTTCCCGACCACCGCATCATGGGCCGGAGCCTGCCTCGTTGTGGTCATCAGGACAGACCACCCGTGGTGGACAGGCCGCCGAGGCTGACCGGTTGCGGACCGACCGGGCCGCAGCAGGCGCCGCCGGAGCCTTCCTCGGAGTCGAACAGACCCGCGCCGCCGCACACGCCGGTGTCGGGCAGGGTGAGCTCCACCTGGCGGGCCGCGTCCAGGTCGCCGGCCAACGCCGCGGCGATGGAGCGGACCTGCTCGTACCCGGTCATCGCCAGGAACGACGGGGCGCGCCCGTAGGACTTCATCCCGGCCAGGAACAAGCCGTCCTCGGGTTGGGCCAGGACGTCATACCCGTGGGGTTGCACCGACCCGCAGGAATGCCAGTTCGGGTCGATTTCCGGGGCGAGCTTGGCCGGTGCCTGCAACCGCTGATCCAAGTCCAGACGCACCTCGGACAAGAACGACAGGTCGGGACGAAACCCGGTCACGCACACCACCTGATCCAGGCCCTCAATGCGACGACCATCAGAAGAGATCAACACAACCCGGCCATCAGCGCCGCTGCCGTTGTTGGTGTCGCCGTTGTTGGTGTCGTTGTCTTCGACGGCGATGGTGCGGAACCCGGTGACGACCTCGATCCGGCCATCGGTGACGGCTTCACGGACCCGGGCGCCCAGGGCGCCGCGGGCCGGGAGTTCGTCGGCGTCGCCGCCGCCGTAGGAGTTCCCGACCGTCCCGCGGCGCAGCACCCACACCACCCGGGACCCGGGGGTGTGGACCTCATCGCTGGTGAGCGCGATCAGCGACGTCAGCGCTGACGCACCGGAGCCGACAACCGCGACGGCCTTACCCGCGCACGGGTTACCTGCTGCTGTCGCGTCCGGCATGCCGTACAGAATCCGGTCGGCGTGCGCGGTCTCGCCGGAGACCGGGTATCCCTCCGAACCCAGCGGATTCGGCAAACTCAACGTGCCGGTCGCGTCGATCACGGCCCGCACGAAAACCCGCTCGATCGACCCATCGCAGGACTGCACGTGCAGCACGAACGGTTGCTCGTCGCGGCCGGACTCCACCAGCAGGTCCCGATCCAGTCGCGACACACCGACCACGGTGGAACCGGTGCGGACCCGGTCGCCCAACACTGCCGCCAACGGGGCCAGGTAATCCGTGATCCACGCGGTGCCGGTCGGGTACCGCTTCCCGTTCGGTGCCGCCCAGCCGGTGGGTGCCAGCAGTTTCTCCGCAGCCGGAGAGGTCAGTTCGGACCACGGGGAGAACAACCGCACATGCCCCCAGGACCGCACCCCAGCCGCCGGTTCGTCGCCTTGCTCGAACACCACGACCTCCTGGTCGCGGCCGACCAACTCCGCGGCAGCGGCCAAACCGATCGGTCCGGCACCGATCACTGCGACCGGAAGCTCTTGGGGGACAACGGAAACCATCAGCGACCACACCTTCTAACTAGACGACTGATTAGATGAATGTCGATATGGTCAGCGTTGCGCATTGCATCGATGATTGTCAATATGGTGTGGTGACCGCGACCAAGACGACCCGCACACCATCCGCCGCGACGCCGGTGTGCGACACCGCATGCGTGCCAGGAGACGGCCTTGACGCCGTAACCGCCGAGCGCGCCGCGGCGGTCTTCAAAGCCCTCTCAGACCCGGTCCGGCTCCGGCTGTACACCCGGATCGCGTCCTGCGCGGGCGAGACGTGCGTGTGCGACATCCAGGACGTCGGTGTCTCCCAACCGACCGTGTCCCACCACCTACGCAAACTGCGCGAAGCCGGGCTCATCGAGTGCGAACGCCGCGGCACCTGGGTGTACTACTGGCCCGTCGCCGGCGGACTCGACCCTCTAAGCACAGTGCATGCACACACCCGACAGACGATCCTTGACCGGGGATGACGAAGTCGCGAGATGGAGCGCGCAGGCATTTGATTCCGTTGCGCGGGCGGTGGGTCGATCGGCGGGTGATTCTTTGCTGAAGACGACGCACCGGCGCACCTACCCTGCAGGCGGAGCAACGGAGCCCAAGAGGTCAGACGCGTCCACCTCGAGAATCACCGCGAGGTCATCCAGCCGCTCGAACAGCACCCCACGCCGTCCGTGCTCGAGTTCGATCAACTGGTTCCGGCTGAGGCCCGACTCGAGAGCCAACGCCTCCTGCGTCAGGCCGCGCTCCAGGCGTAGCCGGCGGACGTTCGCGCCGACCCGTCTACGCGACTCGGCCCAGCGTTCCTGCTGCTCAGGGTCCACCTGATCGCGTCGTGTCGGCACGCACCGATGTCACGCGAGTTGGGCATGAATGTCTGCCCCACTAATAGTGCATCATCATGCGCATGGAACCGATTGTTCGCTACGGGATCAAGTCGCGGTTCGACAGCGTGTGCGCGCTCTGTGGTGCACCGACGTCGGTCGGGGATCGGATCTACAAGCTGCCCGACAAGCGAGGCGGGCGGAAGTGGGTGTGCGCGGCGTGCCGATGGGAGGACGAGGAGCGCGCGATCGACCTTGCGTTTGTCCTGCGCAAGGTCGAGCACCGGATGGGTATCGGGCCGTACACCCCGAAACTCGTTGAGCTGGAAGTGATTCTGCAGGCTGTGCGCGGTGTCGTCATGCAGTCCGAAGACGAGGTGCGTCTGTTCAACCGTTTCGACGAGTTCTTCGAACTCCGGCGTTCGCCGACGCTGGGTAGAGCGAAGATGGCGACACTTCTCGGGGTCCTGCGCCGAGTGGGCGAATAGGGACCGCAGAGGGAGCACGGGAGCGGGGTGAAGGTAGGGGGACCCCAACCCGCGCAGGGTTGTGGGTCCCCGGAGACCGCGTCGGTCGCGTGGTCGCGTATGGCTTGGCCGGGGACGGGCTACGGGTATGACTCGCTTGCCCCAGGACCGGGATGTGTTCGGGACGCCGTACGAGGGTCAGTCGTCCGCGCCCGGGTCTGCCTTGGACCGCGTGACGCCACCGAACTCGGGCAGGGTGCAGTTCCGGCTCTGACCCGGGACGGCGCCGAGGACTGGTCGGCCCACCCGTTTCGATCCGTACGGGCGCAGACGTTCCTGTAGGGGAGGGGGAAAGCGCGGCCGCAGAGGGCGGCGGCGCGGACGGTGCTCGGGCTGGATGCCTCGGAAGCCCGTCGTCAGGGGGTGTGGTGTTAGCCGACCGGCGATGAACCACCGCCTGTCTCGTCTACGGCAGAGCGAGACAGGTGGCGACATGAGGTGACAGGGCCTGCGCCCTGCCGAAGCTCGACGCCCTTCACGGGCGGAGCTGCGGCCACTACAATGGGACCCACGTCAGCACCTCTGGATTGCTGTCGTCAGACCCCCGGAGGTTGCCGCCTCGCGGGGGTTAAACCTGTCCGCGATCGGTGCTGTTGTGCCTCAGTTATGCCCTTCGGGACACAAAAGAAACCGGCTCCGACCACGTTTCCGCAGGTCAGAGCCGGTTTGCCAACTGGTCGGGGTGACAGGATTTGAACCTGCGACCTCTTCGTCCCGAACGAAGCGCGCTACCAAGCTGCGCCACACCCCGTGGCATGCTGCGTGCACCCAGCGGATGCGCGCAGCGAGATGCAACGATACAAGCAGTGCTGGCGTTTCGCCCAATCGGGTCCGTAACGCGCGGTGCTGTTCGGATCTCGATACGTCGCTCGTACCTCGCGACTACTCGATCAGCGAGGCCGGATCGGGCCTCACGACTACTCAGGACGACGCTCGATCGGCGGGTGCTGCATCAGGCGTAGCGGCGCATGATGCGCTCGGCCTGCTCGACATACCCGCCGCCGAAGAGCACGGCATGCAGCAGCACGAGGTGCAGCTGTAACAACGGCACCCGCTCGCGCCGACCATCGGCCCACGGCGCCACTTCCTCGTATGACGCCAGGATCCGCTGCAGATGCGGCGCTCCGAAGAGCGACAGGGCCGCGAGATCGGACTCCGGATGTCCGCCGTGAGCTGCCGGATCGATCAGCACCGCGCCGTCGGCGGTCCACATGACGTTGCCGGACCACAGGTCACCGTGCAGGCGTGCCGGGACGGCGCACGAACCGTCGAACTCGCCATCCCGCAGTCGGCGCAGCACCGGCTCTGCAAGAGGCCGGGTCTCGATCTGCACCTTCCCCCGTGCCACTTCTCCAGGAGTTGCTCGACCAGCCAGGTGGTCCAGAAGTGGCTCGACGCACAGGTCGGCATACATCGCACCCCACGACTGGTAGGGGCGCAGCGGCAACGGCAGCAGGTCGTCGGTCGGACCCTGGTAGCCGTCGCCTGCCCAGCCGTCCGGTCCCACGCCATACGCGGATGCACCCGCCGCGTGCGTCGTGGCGAGTGCCCGGCCGAAGTCCTCCGCGTCCGCAGCTGTGGGTGTCACCGGTGAAAGTTGTTGCAGTACCAGCAAATCGCCGTCCACCCCAGTAACGCCGACCACCGCGGCACCGTCGTCGACGCGCAGCCAGTCGAGCCCGGCCGCCTCCCAGGCGGTTGCGCGCGGTGACGCGCCGTGTTTGGTATAGGTCACAGCGACGGTTTCGATACGGGCTCATTCCTCGCCCTCGTCAACCGACGCCTCACCGCGGCACCAGCGTCAGCAGCGTCGCCTCCGGCCGGCACGCCAACCGGACCGGGTTGAACTTGTTGTGCCCCAGCCCCGCCGACACCTCCAACCACGCCGCGTCGTCGGGTGCGTCCGCGTCCGGGTGCCCCGACGCCCCCGGCCACCACCGCGAAACCCCTTTGGCGCGAGCGTTGTCCAGGTCGCAGTTGGTGGTCAGCGCTCCATAGAACGGCACACACACCTGGCCGCCGTGCGTGTGGCCGGCGAGCACCAGCCGAGCACCGTCGGCCGTCATCGGATCGAGCACCCGGACGTATGGCGCATGCACCACCCCCACCGTCGCGACCACGTCCGAGGCGGCCCGTGCCGCGACCGACGGATAATCGTCCTGCTCGATGTGCGGGTCGTCCACGCCGACGAACTCGACCGGTTGGCCGGCGATCTCCAGCGTGGTCCGCACGTTGTCCAAGTCGGTCCAGCCGCCGCCGGTGAACCCGTCAACCAGGTCCTGCACCGGCAGGTCGGGCACCCGCATCGCGGCGCCGCGACGATGCGGGTCGCCGAGGCCGACATACTTCAGCGGATTCTTCGGCATGGGTGCGTAGTAGTCGTTGGAGCCGAGCACGAACGCGCCGGGGAAGCGCAGCAGCGGCTCCATGGCGTCCAGCACCGCCGGCACCGCGTGCAGGTCGGAGCAGTTGTCACCGGTGTTGACGACGAAGTCCGGCTCCAGGGCGGCCAGCCCGCGCACCCATTGGATGCGCCGCTCCTGCCGCGGCACCAGGTGCAGGTCGCTCAGGTGCAGCACCCGCAGGGGACGAGCTCCCGGCTGCAGCACCGGGACGGTGAAGCGGCGCAGGGTGTAGAGGTGGCGTTCGACCAGCGACGCCCACGCGAGCGTGCCGAGTCCGGCACCGGCGATGGCGGTCGAGGTCTTGGTGAATGCATGCATGAGACGCCCATTATGCGCGGTGGGAGACTGAGCCGTATGACGAGCAAGCAGAGCCTCCGCGAGGACATGACCGCAGCCCTCCGCGCCCGGGACCAGGTCCGCACCTCGACCCTGCGGATGGCGATGGCGGCCATCACCAATGCCGAGGTCGCCGGCAAGGAAGCCAAGGAGCTGACCGACGACGAGGTGCAGCAGGTGATCGCCAAGGAGGCCAAGAAGCGCCGCGAGGCCGCCGAAGCGTATGACGGCGCCGGCCGCACCGAGCTGGCGGAGAACGAACGCGCCGAGCTTGCGGTGCTCGAGGAATACCTGCCGCGGCAGCTGGGCGACGACGAGCTGTCCGCTCTGGTCGCCGACGCGATCAGCGAGACTGGCGCGCAGGGTATGGCGGGCATGGGTCAGGTCATGAAGGCCGTGCAGCCCAAGGTGGCCGGCCGCGCCGAGGGTGGCCGTGTCGCCGCCGCGGTGAAGCGGGCGTTGCAGGGCTGAGTCGGTACGGGAGGAGACTCCCGCAGTAACCGCGCCTCGGGTCTCGATACGCTCCCCCGCTTCGCTCCTCCGCTACTCGACCAGCGCGGCGCGCCTATTTCTTCGACGGCGGGCCGCCGGTGTGCCGGGGCGGTCCGGTCTGCTTCGGCGGTTCGGTCGTCTTGGGCGGCTGCGTGGTCGTCGTGGTGGCCGGCGGCGGTTGCGTCGTCGAGGACGGCGGCGGCGCCTGGGTCGTCGACGGCGGCTGGTAGGTCTGCGTCGTCGCGGGCGGCGGGTAGTAGGTCGGCGGGTTCGACGTCGTGGTCGTCTCGCTCGTCTTGGGCGAGGGCGAACTCTTCGGCGTCGTGCCGTCCGGCTTCATGAAGTATTCGATCGGCTGGCCCTTGAGCGCCTGATCCATGATGTTCTTCCAGATCGGCGCGGCCAGGTCACCGGCGAAGACATAACCCTTGTAGAAGTGGCCGGCGAGGGTGATGTCCTTCATGTACTTCGGCGCCTGGTGGTGGCCCACCCACACCGCCGTCGCCATCTGTGGGGTGTAGCCGACGAACCAGATGTTGGCCGATCCGTCCTCGGTGCCGGTCTTACCGGCGGCCTGCCGGTCGCCGGCCAGCAGGATGTCGCCGTGGGTGGTGCCGCGGGGGTCGGTGAGCACCGACTCGAAGATCTTGCTCGTCTCCGCGGCGACCTTCTTGCTGATGATCCGCTTGCACTTGATGCCGGACAGCTTCAGCTTCTTGCCGTTGCCGTTCTTGATCGACACGACCGGGTGCGGCGGGCAGTACATGCCACCGGAGGCCACGGTCGCGTAGGCGTTGGCCAGATCCACCGGGGTGACGTTCGAGGTGCCGAGGGTGATCGACGCCGGCGTCGCCTTGATCGTCTTCCCGGTGCCACTCTGCACGCCGAACTTGTCGGTCGTCTTCAGCACGTTGCAGGCGCCGAGCTGGCTGACCATGGTCGCGAAGACGGTGTTGACCGACTGCGCCGTGGCGTCCGTCAGCGACATGTAGGAGCCGGCCTTCGGGTACGGCTTGTCGTTGGGCAGCACCCACTTCTCGCCGCGGCCGAGGCCACAACCGGCGGGGAAGTCCTGGTGGGTGAAGGCGTGTGCCGGCGCACCGGCCGCGGAGGTGGTGTCGTAGACCGGCACCTGGATCTTCTTGTCCGGGGACCAGCCGTTCTCCAAGGCCGTGATCACCGCGAAGATCTTCGCGGTCGACCCGTAGGCGTAGCCCTCACCCGACACGGTGAAGTCCGAGGCGCTCTTGCCGCTGCCGCCGGCGTTGGAGTAGCTCGTGTTCTGGCCGCTGGCGAGCACCAGGCCGGTGCCCGGCTGCACGATCACGCCGGCCGAGTCGATGCCTTCGCTGTTGCCCTGCGGCACCTTGGCGCGGATCTGCTTGTCGATGATGTCGGCCATCTTCGGGCTGAAGCTGGTCTGGATCGTCAGGCCGCCGCTCTCCAGCGTCGCCATCCGTTCCTTCGGGTTCTTGCCCAGGGCCGGCTGGGTCTGCAGCCAGTCGATGACGTAGTAGCAGAAGTAGGCGTACTTGGAGTTGGCGCAACTGTTGGACTGCACCGGGTGTGGGTTGAGCTTGAGCTTGGTGTTCTGCGCCTTGATCATCTGGTCGCGCGTGATCATCTTCTGCTGGTACATCTTGGTCAGCACGACATTGCGGCGGGCGACGGCGCCCTTGGCGTTGGTGAACGGGTCGAGGTTGCCCGGTTCGTTGACCACGCCGGCCAGCAGCGCCGACTGCGGCAGGTTGAGCTCGGAGGCGTGCACGCCGAAGTACTGTCGCGCGGCTGCTTCCACGCCATACGCCTGACCGCCGTAGTAGACGAGGTTGAGGTAGCCGTCGAGGATCTGGTCCTTGGTGTACTTCTGCTCCAGCGAGACCGCGTACTTCAGCTGCTGCAGCTTGCGGACGTAACCCTCCATGCCGGTGCGGCTGACGGCCCGCTTGGCCTTCTCGGTGTTGCCGGCGTTGATCGCCTGGTTCTGGATGGCGATCTTGACGTACTGCTGGGTGAGCGTGGAGGCGCCCTGCGTGCCGTTGCTGAAGATGTTGGAGCCGATGGCGCGGAACAGGCCCCTGGAGTCCAGGGCACCGTGCTCGTAGAAGCGCTCGTCCTCGATCGCGACCTGCGCGTGCTTCATGTAGTCGGAGATCTTGTTGAACGGCACGACGATGCGGTTCTGGTTGAACGGCGTCGCCAGCACCGAACCGTCGGAGGCCAGGATGCGCGACTGCTGCGCAAGCGGGTTCATCGCGAACGACCCCGGCATGTCGTTGAACAGCTTCACCCCGCCGTTGGTCGCCTGACCCGCGGCGCCGATCGCCGGCAGGAAGAGGCACGCCACGATCAACCCCATCGCCACGGCGGTGGCCACGAAGGCGCCGAGCAGGCTGAAGACAGAGCCGAGGCGGGACGCAACACGCATGCGACGCAGGGTAACCGCCGAAACTGTCATCCCCTGAATTCCACGGTGGTATGCCGCCCGTGGGCTGTCCCGGCGCCGCAGGGGCGCAGCATCATAGACGACCGACCAACTCCGCCCGTATAGTTCCAAATGACTAGCCAGAAGTAGTCCCCCGAGCATCTGGCTACTCGGGCTCGGGATCAGTATGGTGACCCAAGACACACGCGGGGGCGTGACAAACGGGCGGGGAAGGTCGAGAGCGAGAACATGACTGCTGTGATGCCGGAGAAGGCGACCTGGGACGACAACTGGGCGGCGCGCGCTGTATGCCGCACGGGGGCGTCCCCGGACGAGCTCTTCGCCAAGGGGGCTGCGCAGCAGTCCGCCAAGGTGATCTGCCAGCGGTGTCCGGTGGTCGCCGAATGCCTCGCGGACGCCCTGGACAACCGCACCGAGTACGGCGTGTGGGGCGGCATGACCGAGCGCGAGCGCCGCGCCCTGCTGCGTCGGCGGCCCGATGTGCCCTCGTGGGCGCAACTGTTCAAGCTCGCCCGCGCCGACGAGGCCAAGGACTGACGGACGGCCCGCGAGTAAACGGCGACTGTCGTCACTTACTCGCCGGCGGGCGGGGTTTTCCGCGAGTAGACCGCGACTGTCGTCCCTTACTCGCCGGCGTCACCGTCAATCGGCCAATTGGACGCCGATGTCGCGCAGCTGTTCCACGTCGTTCACATCCTCGGCCGAAGCGGCCACGCTGACCTGCGGGATCGTGGGATGGGCCGCGGTGAAGCGGCCGATCGCCGCCTCCTGGCGAGCCGCCTGAGCCGACCGCTGGGCGTGCAGCCGCAGCAGGCCGGCGGTGTCCGCGGGCTGCCAGCCCGCCCCCTTACGCGGTACGAGCTCATCCGCCTCGTCGGCCGCGGCTTCCGCCCGGCCCTCCCGCAGTGACGGCACGTGGGTGCGTTCCACCCGGTTGACCACCAGGCCGGCCAGCGGCATACGCTCCTCGGCCAGCCGCCCGGCGAAGAACGACGCCTCGCGCAGCGCGTCCCGCTCGGGGGTGGCCACCACCACGAACGCCGTCGCCGCGTCGCTGAGCAACGCGTACGTCTGGTCGGCGCGCTCCCGGAAGCCGCCGAACATCGAGTCCAGCGCCGCCACGAACGTCTGCGCGTCCCGCAGCAACTGCCCGCCGAGCACCTTCGACATCACAGCGGTCATCGTGGTGACGCCGACCGACATGACCTTCAGGTAGGCGCGCCCGCCGGCCTTCGCCGGCGACATCAGCAACCGGATGAACTTACCGTCGAGGAACGACCCGAGCCGCTTGGGCGCGTCCAGGAAGTCCAGTGCCGAGCGCGACGGCGGCGTGTCCACGACGATGAGATCCCAGCGGGCGTCGCCGTCGGCCTGCTCGGCGTGCAGCTGGCCCAGCCGCTCCATCGCCATGTATTCCTGCGTGCCGGCGAACGAGCTCGAAACCGCCTGGTAGAACGGGTTTTCCAGGATCTGCTGCGCCTTGTCCGGGTTCGAGTGCCGCAGCACGAGCTCGTCGAAGGTGCGCTTCATGTCCAGCATCATCGCGTCGAGGGAACCGCCGGCCGAGTCGTCGATGGCCTCGACCGGCGCCGGCTCGTTGTCCAGGTGCTCCAGGCCGAGCGCCTGCGCCAGGCGCTTGGCCGGGTCGATCGTCAGCACCGCAACTGCGCGGCCCTGCTCCGCAGCACGGATGGCGATCGCGGCCGCGGTCGTGGTCTTGCCCACGCCGCCGGACCCGCAGCACACGATCGTGCGCACCGAATGGTCCTGTAGCAACGCGTCGATGTCGAGGGTGGGTGTCTGCGTCATACCGCCGCCTCCTCGCCGGTGAGCTGCTCGCCGAGCAACGCCGAGAGCTCGAGCAGACCGCCGGCGTCGAGCCCCTCCGGCAGCAGCGGCAGGTGGCAGGTCGGCAGGTGCAGCTCGTGCAGCGTGGTCCGCTCGCGCTCCTGCAGGGCGAGCCGCTGGACGAGGTCCAGACCGGTCTGGGTCAGTCCACGCACCAGGCGCGGACCGACGCGCAGACCGACCGCGGCCAGGTCCTCGCCGAGCGGGCCGGTGTCGAAGCCGTCCGTCGCCAACAACTCCAGGGTGCGGTCGCCGACCGGGGGAGTGACCTCTTGGTTGATGATGACCGCACCGAGCGGCAGCGAGATGGCGCGCAGCTCGGCCACGGCCTCGACCGCTTCTTGGACCGGCATCTCCTCCAGCAGGGTCACCAGGTGCACGACGGTCTGCGACGACTGCAGCATCGCGGTGATGGCGTCCGCCTGGTTCTTGATCGGACCGACCTTGGCCAGCCCGGACATCGCGTGGTTGACACCGAGGAACTGGCCGACCCGGCCGGTCGGCGGGGCGTCGAGCACGACGGCGTCATACAGCTGGTCGCTGCGGGTGCCGCGCCGGCTCGGACGACGGCGCACCGCCTCGTAGACCTTGCCGATCAGCAGCACGTCGCGCAGGCCGGGCGCCACCGTGGTGGCGAAGTCGATGACGCCGAAACGCTCCAGCATGCCGCCGGCCATGCCGAGCTTGTAGAACATCTGCAGGTATTCCAGCAGCGCCGCCTTCGGATCCACCGACAACCCCATGACCTGGCCACCGCCGGGGCCGGTGGCGACCTGCACCTCGTCGTCGCCGAGCCGTGGCACGTCGAAGACGCCACTGATGCCCTGGCGGCCCTCGACCTCGACCAGCAGCACCCGCTTGCCCTCGGTCGCCAGCGCCATCGCCAGGGCGGCGGCCACGGTGGTCTTGCCCGTGCCGCCCTTGCCCGTCACCACGTGCAGGCGCACGCCGTCCCAGTCGCCGGTGCTCATGGCTCCACGGTATCGGGGCGGTCAGCGCAGGATCGCGTCGATGGCTGCCACCGTGTGGGCGAAGTATGGCGAGCTCGGGTCGATCAACTCGAAGTGTCCGCAGCCGGCCAGCACCTGTAAGGGCAGCCCGTTGCCCGCAGCCGCCTGAAAGCTCTCGGAGATCTCCACCGGCACGCGGTCGTCGGCTGCTCCGTGCACCAACCGGACCGGCACCGGCGGGCGCCCCAGCATCGCGGGATCGGCGCTGCGCCATGCGGATTCGGGAGCGGCACCCATCAGCGCGGCGGCGGCGCCGTCACCGAGGCCGAGGTCGCGGGTCAGGTGCAGGTCCACGCAGCCCGCGAGCGAGACGACGCCGGTCACCGGCACCGACTGGTATGCCGCCCAGGTCGCCAGGTGCCCACCCGCGGAGTGGCCGAGCAGCACCGTCCGGTCGGGCAGGTCGGGATCGGCCCGGACAGCTTCGATGGCGGCGAGCACGTCCGCGGCCATCGCCGGCCAGTCGCCCGGGATCCGCCGGTATTCGATGGTGGCCACGTGAAAGCCGTCCTGTGCCAGCGCATTGGACTGCTGCCCGGCGTGCGAACGGTCGTACGACGGCCGCCAGAAGCCGCCGTGTACGACAACCACCGTCGCACCGCGCGGCGTCATCGTCGGCCGGCGGAGGTCGATGACCTGGTCGGGCGACTCGCCGTACGCGATGGTGCGGTCCGGGAGCGGCTGCTCTGCGTCGAGAATGGACATCCACGCGAGCGTACTTGTACGGCGTGGCGCGTCACGGCTGGCAAGCGGACGACGGGGGAGGGGTTCACACGATCCCGGCGGATCCGACGGTGTGCTCGAAGATCAGGCTGGTCTCCGTGCTCGCGACCTCACGCGTCTTGCTCAGGCCTTCCACGAAGTTGCGCAGATCCTCCGTCGACGCGGCCGCCACGTGCACCTGGAAATCGTCGACACCGGCGACGAAGTAGACGTTCAGGACGCCGGGGAGCCGCACCAGGCCGGCCGCGTAGCGGGGTATCTGCCCGCGAGCCGTCGGCTGGAGCCGCACCGCGACGATCGCCTGGATGCCGTAGCCCAGCGCTTCGGGGGCGATGTCGAGCCGGAAACCACGGATGACACCGCGGTCGATCAGCCGCCGCACCCGGAAGTGGCACGTCGAAGCCGCGATTCCGACCCGCTTGGCAAGGGCACTGTTGGACAGCCGGGCATCCTCGGACAGCGCTCTGAGCAGCCGGCGGTCGATGTCGTCGATCGGTGTGTCGCGCGTCACCTTTCGCGGTCGCACATCCTCCATGACAGCGAGCTTATCCGATGTCCAGGTTGCAGAATGTGTGTTCATTCTTGCTCCTTGTTGAATATTCGCAGCAGGGACACCCAGGTACGGCGTGAGAAGTGCTGAAATGCTGTGCTACCAGTTGAAGGAAAGAGGTTGCCAATGGTGCTCGAACCCCTCCGGCCCGCCAAGGGCCAGGGCACCCCACATGTCGTCGTCGTCGGAGCGGGCATGGTCGGTCTTGCCACCGCCTGGCACCTGCAGGAACGCGGCGTGGAAGTGACCGTCGTGGAGCGGTCCGGCGTCGCGGCCGGCAGCTCCTGGGGGAACGCCGGCTGGGTGTCGCCCGGCCTGTGCGTGCCGCTGTCCGACCCTTCGGTGATCAAGTACGGCCTGAAGGCGTTGCTGGACCCCGACTCCCCGCTCTACATCCCGATGAAGCCGGACCCCAAGTTGGCCGCCTTCCTGCTGGGCTTCGCGCGCCGATGCACCCCGGGTCAGTGGAAACGCACGATGGACAAGTTCGTGCCGGTCAACCGGCAGGCGATCGAGGCCTTCCAGTTCCTGGAGGACCACGGCGTGCAGGCGAAGTCGCACGACGCGCCGATCATGGCGGCGTTCCGCCGCGCCGAGGATGCCGCCGGACTGGAGCACGAGGTCACGCTGATCCGTGAGGCCGGCCTGGACCTGGAGGCCACCGAGGTCGACAACGCGACACTGCGCGCCGAGTTGCCGATCGTGAGCCCGGACGTCGAGAAGGCGATCCGGCTGGGCGGACAGCGATTCATCAACCCGCCGGAATACGTCAACGCGCTCGCGGATGCCGTGGTGCAGCGGGGCGGTCACATGGTGATCGGGTCCAACGCGCGAGCGCTGCGGCACGGTCCGGGCGGGGTCACCGTGGAGATGGTCAGCGGTGAGCCGATCTCCGGTGATGCCGTGGTGATCGCGACCGGTGCCTGGCTGCCGGAGCTGGCGAAGGCGTGCGGGGTCAAGATCCCGGTGCGCGCCGGACGCGGGTACAGCTTCTCGGTCGCTGTCACGGACCCGGCGAACCGCCCCGTGCCGTGCCCGGTCTACTTCCCGTTCGAGCGGATCGCCTGCACGCCGCTGGGTGACCGCCTGCGGATCGGCGGCACCATGGAGTTCGCCGGCACCGAGGAGCCGCTGCACGTCGAGCGTGTCGACGCGATCGTCAAGAACGGCAAGCCGTTGCTGTCCGGCGTGGACTGGGACGACCAGCAGGACACCTGGGTCGGTGGCCGCCCGGTCTCCGTGGACGGCCTGCCGCTGGTCGGCGCGACGCGGGTGCCGCGCGTCTTCTCCAATGGCGGACATGGCATGTGGGGCATCACCCTCGGCCCACTGTCCGGTCAGCTGCTGGCCGAGCAGATGGTCACCGGTGTCACCCCGCCGGAGCTGCTCCCCTTCGACCCGACCCGCTGAGGTTACTTCGACCGAGAGGAGTACCCAATGACCGAGGGGAGTACGGAAAATGCGTGATTCGGTACTCCTGTCGGTCGTGCGGTACTCCTCTCGGTCGTGGGACTTCGTCGCGATACACCGCCCGTACCTCGCGGCACTCGACCCGCGTGGCCGGGAATAGGGTGACGAGCATGACCACGTGGGAATACGCAACCGTGCCGTTGATCGTGCACGCCACCAAACAGATTCTCGACCAGTGGGGCGAGGACGGCTGGGAGCTCGTGCAGGTCGTGCCGGGCCCCGACGGCAACAGCCTCGTTGCCTACCTCAGGCGTCCGAAGGAGCAGTGACAGATGTCCGCAGTTGAAGATCGCCTCGCCGAGCTCGGCCTGCAGGTGCCCGAAGTGGCCGCGCCGGTCGCGGCATACGTCCCGGTCGTGCAGGAGGGCAACCTGGTCTACACCTCGGGCCAACTGCCCGTGGTCGGCGGCAAGCTGGCCGCCACCGGCAAGGTCGGCGCCGAGGTGAGCGCGGAGGACGCCGCCCAACTGGCGCAGACGTGTGCGCTCAATGCGATCGCCGCGGTCAAGTCGCAGGTCGGTGACCTGGACAAGGTCACCCGGGTCGTCAAGGTCGTCGGCTTCGTCGCCAGCGCCCCGAGCTTCACCGCTCAGCCGGCCGTGATCAACGGCGCGAGCGAGCTGCTGGCCAAGGCCTTCGGCGACGCCGGCGCCCACGCCCGCTCGGCGGTCGGGGTGGCCGCCCTGCCGATGGACGCTCCGGTCGAGGTCGAGATCACCGTCGCCGTCCAGTAGGACCGTCCCGTATGCCGTCGACGCACGACCTGGAGTTGCCGCCGACGCTGCGCGAGCACGCGCTCAGCTGGCTCGCAATACCCGCGCCGGAGCGCCAGATCGCTCCGGCGCGGTTGGCGTCCACGGTGTTGTTGCTGCGCGAATCGAACGTGGGCACCGAGGTTTTCCTGCAGCGCAGGGTCTCGTCGATGAAGTTCGCGCCGTCGATGTGGGTCTTCCCCGGCGGTGGCGTCGACGCACGTGACGAGTCCGCCGGGGTGCCGTGGGCCGGGCCGTCGGCTGCCGACTGGGCTCGTCTGCTCGGGCTGCCCGCGCCCACCGCGCGGGCGATCGTCATCGCCGCCGTGCGGGAGGTCTTCGAGGAATGCGGCGTGCTGCTCGCCGGTCCCACGGCGCACGAGGTCGTCCTCGACGTGACCGGGGACGAGTGGCAGGCGGACCGCGCCGACGTGCTCGGCCGGACCCTGTCCTTCGGTGCGCTGCTGGAACGCCGGGGGTTGGTGCTGCGCTCGGATCTGCTGGCGGTGCAAGACCATTGGATCACCCCCGAGATGGAGCCGCGACGCTACGACACGTGGTTCTTCTCCGCCCGGCTGCCCGAGCGGCAGGTTGCCGACGACCGCACCACCGAGGCCGCCGAAGCCGTATGGCGTCGTCCGGGCGAGGTGCTGACCGAGGTGCGCGAGGGCACCGCGCGGATGCTGCCGCCGACCATCGTGCAGTTGCGCCGGATCGAGGCATGGGCCGACCTGACGCCGTCGACGGTCAATCGCGAAGGACTGCACGCCGTCCTGCCCGAGCCGGTGCAGGACGGCGCCCGGCTGCTGCTGCGCGCCCAGCTCAACGACTGACCTCCGTCATACCGAGCGGACACCACAGCGCCCACCGGACACATCATTCCGGCCGGGTGGCCATGAATGAGGTGTCCGGTGAGTATGTTTCGTGTCCGCTCGGTGAGAATGGGCCGGGTCAGCCGAGTGCCAGCGCACGCACCCGGCTCAGGTCGCCGTTGAAGTAGTCCTTGTCGATCGGCGAGGAGGTGTACTGCCACATCGTGTAGTAGGGCCAGCCGCCGGGGAGCGTGCCCGGTGTCGACGCGTAGCGGGCGATCCACAACGGGTTGGTCTGGTTGAACGCGGTCGAGTTGCCGGTGCAGGTGCTCCACCAGTCGGCCGTCGTGTAGATGACGGCGTCGCGACCCGTCAGGCGCTTGTATTCGTTCAGCCATGTCCTGATCCAGGTCACCATCCCGGACTTGGAGTAGCCGTAGCAGGTGGCGCCGTAGGGGTTGTACTCGATGTCGAGCATGCCGGGCAGCGTTTTGCCGTCGCGCGACCACCCGCCGCCGTGCGAGACGAAGTAGTCGGCCTGCGCGGTCGCGGACGTGGAGTATCCCGGGTTGGCGAAGTGGTAGGCACCGCGGATCATTCCGGCGCTGTAGCTGCCGTTGTACTGCTGCGCGAAGTACTGGTTCTTGTAATAGGTGCCCTCGGTCGCCTTGGTGTAGGCCCAGCGGACCCCGGAATTCCACTGCGAGCTCCAGTCGACGTTGCCCTGGTATGCCGAGACGTCGATCCCCGGAGTCCGGGCTGCGGCCAGTGCCGGGGACACGCGCGTCAGGCCGGCGCGGACGTGATCGGATCCGACGTGCTTCTCCCAGCCGGCGTAGGCGTCGCCGAGCTTGTGGATGCCGGCGCGCTGCGCGGCCTTCGTCGGGGTCTGGTGCGGCTTCTTGTCGGTGGAGACTGCGGCGTGGGCCGGTGCGGCGGAGGCGATGAGCGCGAAAGCGGCGATCGTGGCGCAGGCGGTGGGCAGGGTCTTCTTCATGGTCGGGGTCCTTTGCGCGAAGCGGTGGAACAGGGTGGAACAGCGGGACAGGGGAACCCCAACTGCACCAGCATTCACGGTATTCACACGTGTGCCAACGGGGTGTCAGCGTTCGGTCAACGTTTGACAAGTGCGCGAGTCGTGGACGACTGCGGCTAACGTGACGTGCTGTGACGACTGAAGCGGTATGGCGCGGCGGTGACCTCGGCGAGCACGCCCACGCGGTGCTGGCGCCGAACCCGGGACCGATGACCCTCGACGGCACGAACACCTGGGTGCTGCACGTGCCGGGTGACGCCACCGCGGTGGTGGTCGACCCCGGCCCGCTCGACGAGACACATCTGCAGGCGGTGCTGCGGTATGTCGAACACCTCGGAGCAGATGTCGCACTCACCCTCGTCACACACTGGCATCATGACCACACCGAGTCGCTGGGTCGCTGGGCCGAACTGGTCGATGCTCCGATCCGCGGCGGAGGCCATGGTCAGCCGCTGGTCGACGAGGAACGAATCGAGCTGGGATCGTTGCGGATCCGGGCGCTCACGACACCCGGCCACACCGCCGACTCGGTGTCGTTCCACCTGCCCGACGCCGACGTGCTCGTCACCGGGGACACCGTGCTGGGCCGTGGCACCACGGTGGTGGCACATCCCGACGGTGCGCTCGGGCCCTACCTGGCATCGCTGCAGCGGTTGCACGCCATCGCGGTCGAGCGCCCGACCGCGCTCGCGCCGGCGCACGGACCGAGCCACGCCGACGCGGCGTCGGTGATCGCGGCATACCTACAGCACCGCACGGAGCGGCTGGCCCAGGTGCGCGCGGCGCTGGCAGCCGGCGACGCCACGGCGCCCGACGTGGCGCAGGCGGTCGTCGAGCGCGTGTATGCCGACGTCCCCCGCGAGGTGTGGCCGGCGGCGAAGGCGAGTGTGCAGGCTCAGCTGGACTACCTCGCTGCAGGTTCAGCCTGACGGGGTGAGTGCGGCCAGCACGACGCTGATGTTGTCGTGGCCGCCGGAGGCGTTGGCGAAGTCGACCAGGCCCGCGGTGATCTCGGTGGCCGAGTCGCCGTGCGAGGAACGCACCCGCTGCACCAGGTCCCACAGATCGGCCGGCGCAGAGCAGTAGTTCCACAAACCGTCGGTGCACACGACGACCCAGCCGGGTTCGTCGGCGAGCAGATGCGCCATCCGCGGGGTGAGATCGGACGGTGCGGTGTGACCGAGCCAACGGGTGATGGCGTGGGCGTTGGGTGCGTTCTCGGCACTGTCGCGCGGCACGCCGCGGCGCATGAGTTCGCTGGCCATCGAGTCGTCCTGACCGAGTTGGACGGCGCGGTCCGGTCCGGAGCCGGGGATCCAGTAGACCCGGCTGTCGCCCACGTTGCCGCCGAGGACCAGGTTGTCCTCGATGATCGCTGCGGCGAGCGTGCAGGAAGGCGGGGTCGGGTCGTCCGGGTCGGTGCCGGTCCCTGCCGCGGCGTCGCTGGCGTCGCGGGCGGCGTCGGCGAAGGCCGCTGCCGCGGTGCGCAGCCACTGCTCGTCCGGCACTCCCTGGCGCGGCATCGGCCGGGCCAGCCGCTCCATCGCCGCGATCGCCGCAGCCTGGGAGGCGAGGTGTGAGTCGGTGGAGGTCGACACGCCGTCGCAGGCCACCAGGACCGCTCGTGCGCCGACCTCGGTGGAAGCGGCCAGGGCTATTGAGTCCTCGTTGCGGTGGTGCCGCCGGCCGATGTCGGACCGACCGGCGACCCAGCCGTGCGGTGAGAGCAGGACGTGATCGCGCGGGTCGCCGTCGCCGTGCTCCGCGTCGTGGGCCCGGTCACGCTCGATGCCCCGCTCGGCGTCGTGTTCGGTGCCCTGCTGGTGGCTCTGGTCCACTCCCGTGCCTTCCGTGGTTCGGCTGCCGCTGACGTCATCCGGACGACGTCGGGGCGTGCGTGGTTCCGGCCCGCGACGCGCGCCGGGGCACTGTGGGCCGCGCGGCCGGTCAGCGGGCGCGGCGCTGCAGCCGCTCGGTGTCGATCAAGGTGACGGCGCGCGCCTCGAGCTTGATCCAGCCGCGCGAGGAGAAGTCGGCCAGGGCCTTGTTGACGGTCTCGCGGGAGGCGCCGACGAGCTGGGCCAGCTCCTCCTGGGTCAGGTCGTGCGCGACCAGAGTGCCCTCGTCGGACGGCTGACCGAAGCGGCGTGAGAGGTCGAGCAGCGCCTTGGCGACACGGCCCGGCACGTCGGTGAAGACCAGGTCGCCCAAGGCCTCGTTGGTGCGTCGGAGACGGGCAGCCAGCGCTGACAGCATCGTCATCGCGATCTCGGGGCGGGTGCCCAGGTAGTCGGTCATGTCGGGGTGCGACAGCCCGACGAGCTCGGTGTCGGCGATGGCGCTGGCCGTCGCGGTGCGTGGGCCCGGGTCGAAAAGGCTGAGCTCGCCGAGCATCTCGCCCTCGCCGAGGATGGCCAGGAGGTTCTCCCGGCCGTCCGGCGAGCGGCGGCCGAGCTTCACCTTGCCCGCGGTGATGACGTAGAGGGAGTCTCCCTGCTCGCCCTCATGGAAGAGCTCCTGCCCGCGCGCGATCCTGGTGCGGGTCATCGTCGACAGCAATGCCTCGGCGGCATCGTCGTCGAGAGCAGCGAACAGTGGCGCTTTGCGCACGGCCTCGGTATCCACGATGTGCAGTCTGCCACGAGCCGCCGCTTCTGTTGCGAAGCTCACACGCCATGGCCCCGAATTCCGGTGTTCCCGCTGCTGTTCGGGGCAGGTGGGTCGTGCCCGGCGGGGGCCGACAACCGGGCCGTGCACGACCGCGGTGTCAACCGACGGCTGTCGGTGCGCTCAACTAAGGTCGATGCCCGTGAAGCCCATCGACGTCTCGGCCGAGTCGGACCTGTCCCGCACCCGCCGGGCCCGCAAGATGTTCCGGGCGCTGCAGGAGCAGTTCCCGCATGCCCACTGCGAGCTCGATTTCCGCACGCCGCTGGAGTTGCTGGTCGCCACCATCCTGTCCGCACAGACCACCGACGTGGGCGTCAACAAGGTGACACCGACGCTGTTCGCGCGCTACCCGGACGCGGCGGCCTACGCCGGCGCCGACCGCGAGGAGCTGGAGGAGCTGCTGCGACCGACCGGGTTCTACCGTGCCAAGGCCAAGTCGGTGATGGCGCTCGGTCAGGCGCTGGTGGAGCGCTTCGGCGGAGAGGTGCCGGCGCGACTGGAGGACCTGGTCACGCTGCCGGGCGTCGGGCGCAAGACCGCCTTCGTCGTGCTGGGTGACGCGTTCGGTCTGCCGGGGCTGACCGTCGACACCCACTTCGGCCGGGTGGTGCGCCGTGCCGGCTGGACCGACCTGGAGGACCCGGTCAAGGTCGAGCACGCGATCGGTGAGCTGTTCCCGCGCAAGGAGTGGACCCCGCTGAGTCACGTGCTGATCTTCGAGGGTCGGCGCATCTGCCACGCCAAGCGCCCGGCGTGCGGGGTGTGCCCGATCGCGCGCTGGTGCCCGTCCTACGGCGCGGGGGAGACCGACCCGGACAAGGCGCGCAAACTGCTGAAGTTCGAGCTGGCGCCGGGCGCCACCCGGCCCGAAGGTGTGCCCGAGCCGGCAGCGGTGCTGTGACGGAGTTCGTCCCGGCGCCGGCACCGGAGTGGCTGCGCGACCTGGAGCACCGCGCCCACGGGGCCCCCATGGTCACCGGACTGCCCGAGGCCGCCGGGCGGGACTCGGCGGTGCTGATGCTCTTCGGCCAGGACGAGCTCGGCGGGCAGGACGTGGTGCTCACCGAGCGGTCGGCCGGTCTGCGCAAGCACGCCGGTCAGGTGTCCTTCCCGGGCGGCCGGGTCGATCCGGGAGACGTCTCGGCGGCCGACACCGCGCTGCGGGAGGCCCACGAGGAGGTCGGCCTGGACCGGGAGGGTGTGCGTGTCGTCGGCGTGCTGCCGGCGTTGCCCCTGAGCGTCACCGGCTTCCGCGTCACCCCGATCGCGGCGTGGTGGGAGCGCCCCTCGCCGATCGGTGTCGTCGACCCGGCCGAGGTCGCGAGGGTGGAGCGGGTCCCGCTCGCCGCACTGGTCGACCCGGCCAACCGGTTCAGCGCGGTCGTCCCGGGCCGGGAGTTCGTGGCGCCGGCGTTCGAGGTGGACGGTCTCTACGTGTGGGGCTTCACCGCGATCCTGCTGGACGCGACGTTGCGGCTGGCCGGGATGGAGCTGCCGTGGGACCGCAGCGACCGTCGGCCGGTGCCCGGTCGCTATCTGCACGGCGGCTGAGCCCGCGGCATACAGGCGGCATACACGCAGGCGGAGCCGGGGGACTCGTGCGCCGAAAACGCGAGAGCCCCGGCGGACCGGGGCTCTCGTCGACGGGTACTTGCGATCAGACCTTCGGAGGCTTCACGGCCGCGACGGTGCGCTGTGCGTTGTCGATGGTGCGCTCCGGCTTGCCCTTGACCTTCTTCAGCGCGCTGATGCCGAGCAGCGCCAGGATCAGCGTGATGACCAGCAGCACACCAGCGGTGATCAGCATGCCCAGCCACACCGGCAGGCCGGCCGCGTGCAGGCCCCAGGCCAGCGTGAGCAGCAGGAAGCCGAGCAGGTAGAGGCCGAACAGACCGGCGGCGGCCAGCAGCCCGGCGCCCTTGCCGCCCTTGGCGACGTCGGCCTTGACCTCGACCTTCGCCAGCGCGATCTCGTCCTTGACGATCGCCTTCAGGTCGGTCGAGGCATCGGCGACCAACTGGCCGAGTGTGCGCTCCGTGCCCTTCGTGGTCTGGGCCATCGATTACTCCTCGTGTGTTGTCGGCTCGCTCAGCCTGTCATGGCCAGGATAAGTGCATCGAACTCACCGGTACCTTAGTCGGTTCGCGGCGAAGTGTTCCTGCCGTGGTTCAGTGCGTCGCGGCGGGTGGGTCCTGCTGGTAGCAGTCGGGCACCCCGTCGCCGTCGTCATCGCGCGACTCCTCCGCGTGGATGCGGCGGTATGTCGCATTGCGCATCCGCAGCACGACGGTGGCCAGCAGGGCGGCGACCAGCGACCCGCCGAGGATCCCCAGCTTGACGTGTTCGTCGGCGAGCGAGCCGTCACCGAAGGCCAGTTCGCCGATCAGCAGCGACACCGTGAACCCCACTCCCGCGAGCAGGCTGAGCCCGAAGACGTCCGACCAGGCCAGTTCGTCGTCGAGTTCGGCACGGGTCAATCGCACCGTCAGCGCGGTGCCGCCGAAGACACCGATCGTCTTGCCCAGCACGAGCCCGACGACGACACCGATGGTGATCGGGTCGCTGAGTGCGTCACCCAGTCCGCCGCCGACGACCGTGACGCCCGCGGCACAGAATGCGAAGGCCGGCACACACAGCGCTGCCGAGAAGGGCCGCAACCGACTGTCGATGCGGCCGCCCAGTGACCGGTCCTCCCCGCCTCGCGGGGTCACCGGGACCAGCAGGCCGAGCGCGACCCCGGCGACGGTGGCGTGCACGCCGGAGTTGAGCACTGCCAGCCAGGCGATCAGACCGAGCACGAGGAGCACCGGCAGGTTCCGGCTGCCGCGCATGCTCAGGCCGAAGCCGGCGAGCGCGAGCAGCGCCACCGCGAGCCAGATCGGGCTGATCGACGAGGTGTAGAAGAGCGCGATGATGGTGATCGCGATCAGATCGTCCACCACAGCGAGGGTGAGCAGGAACGAGCGCAGCGCCGACGGCAGGTGAGTGCCGATGACCGCGAGCACCGCCAACGCGAACGCGATGTCGGTCGCCGTCGGGATCGCCCACCCCTCGAGCGCACCCGCGCCGAGGCGCTGGCAGGCGGCATACAGGACGGCGGGGAGGGCGACGCCACAGCAGGCGGCGACGATCGGCACCGCCGCCTTGCCGGGATCGCGCAGGGCACCGTGGGTGAACTCGTGCTTCAGCTCCAGTCCGGCCAGGAAGAAGAAGATCGCCAGTAAGCCGTCCGACGTCCAGTGCGCCAGGCTGAGACGCAGATGCAGCACATCCGGCCCGATCTCGGACGCAACCAGCTGGTGGTAGCTGTCCCGCCACGGGCTGTTGGCCCAGACCAGGGCGGCGAGCGCAGCGATCAACAGCAGCGCACCACCGACGGTCTCCTGACGCAGCAGGGCGGCGACGCGGCGCGCTTCGGGCCAGTCGCCGTGGGAGAAGACACGGGTGATGGGCCGGATCGTCATACGGGGCCTTTCGGTGTGCGGGGTTGCGAACTACGACGCCGACCAGCAGTCCGGCCGAAGGACGGCCATCAAAATCAGAAGTGTGACGTGAAGATGAGGAACGAATCTTCGCGCCACACTTCCCGGCACACCGGTGTTCATTCTACCAAGGCTGCCCATTGACGCTCGAAACGGCGAGTGACGCAGCAATTGCTGCGTCACTCGGCGTTTACTGCGTCAACGGGGCGTGGGACGCCGATGGGCGATGCGTGATGCGCAGAGCTCGCGCGGTGTCAGTCCGGGAAACCGATGGTGTGCGCGGCGGTGTGGAAGGTGTAAGTGCACACCTGGTCGCCGGGTTCGAAGCTGCCGACCAATTGGCCGAAGAGGTCGAAGCCGATCACGCCGAAGACCTGCGTCCAGGCGGCCGCGAACCGGATCAGCACGTGTTCGGGCAGGTCGGTGTCCAGCGCGGCGCGCAGTTCCCTGGCCTGCCGACGGAGGAGTTGGCTCACCGGTGGCGCGGCTCGGTCGGTGTCGAGCCCTCCTGCGTGCCAAGCCTGTTCGGCCAGTCGTATGGCGGCGGCCGGCGTGCGTGCGGCATCCGGGACGGTGCCGGCCGGAGCCCGATAACCCGGGACCGGTGAGCCGAAGAGCAAGGCGTACTGGTGCGGGTGGTCATGTGCCCAGGTGCGGATCGCTTCGCACAGCGCGACGAACCGTCGGCCCGGCGCGGCGCGTCCGGCGGCCGCGGCCTCCGCGACGCCCGCGAGATCCCGGTAGCCCTCGATGATGAGTGCGGTGAGCAGGTCGTCCCGGCTGGCGACATAGCGATAGACGGCCGAGGAGACCATGCCCACGTCGCGAGCAACGGCTCGTAGCGACAGCGCGGCGGCCCCGTGCTCGGCCAGCTGGCTGCGGCCGGACTCCAGGATCCGCTCCATGGTGTCGATCCGGGCGCGTTCTCGCGGCGTCGTGCTCATGGCCGCGATGCTGGCAAGTGTGAGCACCGAACGCAAGAGAGAGCACTGCTCTTGTTTTGTCGATATGGCGGCAGTACTGTGGACGTGAGAGAGCGGTGCTCTCGCAATTTCAGGAGGCAGTCATGACCGTCCAGCTCGACCGGAGCACCCGGGTCTTCAACGCGATCGTCACCGGCCTTTCCCGACTGGGCATCAGCGCCTTCGGCGCGACGGAGCTGGTCGTCACCGGCCGCAAGTCCGGCGCGCAGCACAGCACGCCGGTCAACCCGCTGCGTGTGGACGGGCGGCTCTACCTCGTCGCGCCGCGCGGGCAGACCCAATGGGTGCGCAACGTGCGCCATACGCCCCGAGTGGTGCTGCGGACCGGCCGCTCGCACCAGGTGTACGAAGCCCGGGAGGTCACCGACGAGTCCGCCGTGCCGGTGATGCGTCACTACCTGAAGCGCTGGGCCTGGGAGGTCGGCCGCTTCTTCCCCGAAGGCGTCAGCGCGAAGTCGACGGATGCGCAGATCGCGGCCGTCGTGCCGGCGCACCCGGTCTTCCGGCTGGAGCGGGTCTGAGCGGCGGCCCGGGACCTGCAGCGCGAGACGGCCGCCGGGTCGGCAGCACGCCGTCGTCGCGGCGATGCGGTTGACTTGAGGTATGCCGCTCACCGATGAGGAGATCGATGCACTCGACAGTGCGGCACGCCGCACGCTCATCCGTCGGCTGCGGGTCGGTGTGGTGGGGGACGTCGGCGATGCCGCATTGCTGGCGGCCGAGCGGCGGGTCCGCCGACGGCGCGCGATCGCGCTGACGGTGACAGCGGTCGCGGCGGGCTTGCTGGTGCCGTGGACTGCTTACCTCGCGCTGAGCCTGCCGGACCGCTACGTCGCCCGGGCGTGGGCGTTGACCTGGGTCGGATTCGACGTGCTGCTCATCGTGCTGCTCGCCTTGACGGCTTTCTTCGCTTGGAAGCGGCGGATGCTCGTGGTCCTCACATCCTTCGGGGCAGGTGTGCTGCTGCTGGCGGACGGTTGGTTCGACGTCACGACGTCTGACGCCGACGACCTGCACCTGTCGGTGGCCTCCGCCATCCTCGTCGAGATTCCGCTGGCGATCTTCCTGATCGGTATGGCGATCAGCATCTCCTGGCGTGTCGCCGGTCTGCTCAACGCGCTGACCGGTCACGTCGCGCAGGGTCGATGGCGGATGCCCATCAACGGTGGCGTGCTGTGGGACAACGACGATGAGCCGGACGAGCCCGGAACGTGACACCGCCTATCCTCGGGTGGTTCCCACCGACCGCGCGAGGAGTGCGACACCTGATGACCGCTGCGCTGACCGGGTTGACCGCGCTACCAGGGGTTGCCGCTGCGATCGATGCGGCACGCGAGGCATGCACCCAGTTGCGCTGGCATGCGGCGCTACGGCGCAGGATCCCCGAGGCCGCGGCCGAGTCACGCGTGCGTGGGGCGCGCTTCAGCGCGTTCCTCGATGGCGCCGAGTTCCCGATGGAGTTGGTCCGCGACGTGATCCGCGGAGCGGTGCCGCTGGGGCACGACGGCCCCGAGGAGCGGGTGCTGCACGGCGCCATACAGGCGACCGCCACGACCGAACAGCTCACCTCGATCGTGCTGGCCGCTCCGGCGCAGGCGCTCGCCCGGCTGCACACCGCCGCCGCCGCGGATCTCGCGGACGCAGCCCAGCTCGGCCGGCCGCGGTTGGCCGGCGAGACGGCCGCCGAGCTGCGGGACGTCGGCGAGCCACCGGACGCGGCGGCCGCCGGGGAGCGGTTGCGTGGGTTGGTCGGGCTACTCGCCGAGGCTCGGAACGAGCCAGGCATCCTCGTGGCGGCGATCGCCCACGCGGAGATCGCCACCGTGCGCCCGTTCACGCACGGAAACGCGGTGGTGGCGCGGGCAACGGAGCGCCTGCTGTTGCACGTGCTCGGCGTCGATCCGACCGGTGCCGTGGTCAGTGAAGCCGGCTACGCCCGCCAGGGCGCGGTCGCCTACCAAGGCGCGCTCGCGGCATACGCGACCGGCCGTCCGGACGGGGTCGCCCTGTGGCTGCGGCACTCCGCGGACGCGGTCGTCGCCGGCGCCGCCGAGGCCACCGCCATCGCCGACGCGGTGCTGGCCGGCAGGCTCGCCCCGCGCTGAGCGCAGGGCGGATTGTCCGCCCGGCCCGGCCCAGATTCAAGTCTTGTATGCCGCGGCCGATCGGAGTAGACCTGAGGCACGACGACGGATGGGAATCCGACGACCACCGCTCTCGAACCCGGCACCCACGCGGAGACAGTCCACGTTATGGACCGCTCGTCCGGGGCCTTGCGCCCTGGCGACAAACCTTGAGGATGCACGCCTGGTAACTGGACGTAGAAAGCGGTTGATGGCCCCGCCACCCTTGTGGCGGGGCCATCGTCTTCGTTCGGCGTCGTCAGCCGGGAGCAGGTCGAGCCGTCGGTGACGGCTTGCGGCGGTCCACCTGGCGGCACAACCGGCGACCGTTGCTGGTTGTGTACACCGGGCGGCTCACGACGGTGCTCGAACTGGCGACCGTTGCCGGTTGTGTGCACGGGCGCCCGCGCGGCTGTGAGTTCTCCCGTCCTTACCGAACCGCTGGAGTTCTGCGGAACGTAAGGACTTGTTATGGGATTTCGGCGGGCCATTGTGCTGCGTCGGCCGGCCGTCCAGACTTGATGGCGAAGCGCTCCCCCAGAGGTCGAAGCGCCGCTGCGAGTTCCTACCCCCCCCGGGGACTCGTTGCCGATGAAGACCCCCGCCACCCCCCCCGGCGGGGGTCTTCGCATGTATGTCGCCAGGACGCGTGGCGTGTTGTGCAGGATGCCGGCCGACCCCTTTCCGGTCCCCTCGTCCACACCCCGTCGGGGGGTCGGCCGGCATCCACAAGTAGCGACGTCACCGCTGCGCCCCGGGTTCCGGTCGGCCCACGATCGGCTGCATGAACGACGTACGGACGATTGCGGTGCTGGGTGCCGGCACCGGTGCAGGCGCGACCACGCTGGTGGTGGCGCTCGCGTGTCGCGCCCACGCCGCGGCGCGGCGAGTGGCGGCGATCGACGCCGACCCGTGCGGGGGCGGGCTCGACATCGCCTTCGGCATCGAGACCGAGCCGGGCATCCGGTGGGAGGATCTGCTCGGCTCGGACGGTCCGCTGGACGGTGCACGGCTCGTGGAGCGCCTGCCCGCCTGCGACGACGGTCCGGCCGTCGTCTCCTTCGGCCGTCAATGGTGCACGGTCGACGCCGAACTGCTCGAGCGCACGCTGGGCGGCATACAACAGGTGCACGAACTCGTGCTGGTCGACGTCGGTCGGCACGACCTGTCGCCGGCCGCGTTGGCCGACTACGACGACGTGCTCCTCGTTGCCCGCGGCACGGCGAGTGGGTTGGCCGCAGCCGGCGCGACGGCGCAACGCATCGAAAGAGTGCCGCGACTGGTGGTTCGCGGCGGCAACCGCGCCGCTGCCGGTGAGGCGGCTGCAGCACTGGGCCTGCACCTGGCCGCACTCCTGCCGACCGACCGGCGGCTCGCCCTCGACGCGGAGCGCGGCGTGCCGGCCGGGGCACGGGCGCGGTCGGCATACGTCGGCGAGTGCGACACGCTGCTGCGGGACCTGCTGCTGCCGGACGAGGCCGCAGCATGAGTGAGGCGGTCGGCGACGCCTTGTGGGCGCAGATCCGGGACGGCCGATCGCCGACCGACGAGAGCGTCGAGCAGCTTGCCGGGCTCGATGCGGCGGTGCTCGGCGAGCGCAGCGTGCGCAACCTCGCGGGCCGGTTGCACGCCGACGTCTTCGGCGCGGGTCCGTTGGAGCCGCTGCTGACCGTCGCGGATGTGACCGACGTGCTCGTCAACGGTGTCGCCGGCGTCTGGATAGACCGGGGTGCCGGTCTGGAACGCGCACTCGTCGAGATCGGCGACGCGGCAGCCGTCCGGCGGCTCGCGGTCCGACTGGCGACCCGTGCCGGGCGCCGGCTGGACGAGACGTCACCCTATGTCGACGGATTGCTGCCTGGCGGCGTCCGCCTGCACGCGCTGTTGCCGCCGCTGGTCGAGGGCGCGGCGCACATCAGTCTGCGGGTCCCACGGCGCGAGCCCCCCGCGCTCGCGCGGTTGGCCGAGTCCGGCACCTGCTGCCCGGAGGGCCTGGCGGTGCTGCGCCGGATCATCCAGACGCGTGCGGCCTTCGTCATCAGCGGCGGCACCGGATCCGGCAAGACGACACTGCTCGCCTCGATGCTCGCGGAAGTGGATTGCCTCGAGCGCATCGTCGTGGTCGAGGACGTGCGGGAGTTGCAGATCGACCATCCGCACGTCGTGCGGTTGGAGAGTCGTGCACCCAATGTCGAGGGCAAGGGCGAAATCACCCTCTCGACGCTGGTGCGTCAGTCGCTGCGCATGCGGCCGGACCGGCTCGTCGTGGGCGAGGTGCGCGGTGCCGAGGTCCGCGAGCTGCTCAGCGCCCTCAACACGGGACACGAAGGTGGCTGCGGCACGGTGCACGCCAACACCAGCAGTGATGTGCTGGCCCGTTTCGAGGCGTTGGGTGCGCTTGCCGCGATGTCCGGCGGTGCGGTGCGTTCGCAACTCGCCTCGGCGGTCCAGATCGTCATCCACGTGCGCCGGGAGGACGCTGCCCGGGTGGTCGCCGAGATCGGCGTCATCGACTGGGCCGGCGATCGATTGCGGGTGGTGCCGGCGATGCACCGCCTCGCGGGACGACTGCGGCCTGCGGATGGTTGGCCGCAATTGCTGGCCGTGCTCGACCGACACGCGTCGACCCGCGCGGCACCTGCCGACCGCCGCACTCCGGGGCCTGCCGCCCCTGCGACGGACCTGCGAGGAGGCGGACCGCGATGACCGTCCTGGCTGCGATGTGCGTCGTCGGCGCCATACTGTGCTGGCCACGAGGCAGGGCGCGCGGTGCGCCACCACGGCGGTTGCGGCCGATCCCCGGACGCCGATGGTGGCCCCGACGGATGGCCCACAACGCCGACCTCGACGCGCTCACCACAATGGTCGAAGGCATCGCGCCCGCGGTAGCGGCCGGAGTGACCCCGGCCACCGCCGTGGCGACCTCGGCGCTGCTCACGGCGTCGTCCGTCTCCGACGATGCGTTGCGGGCCGACCTGCACCAGCTCGCCCGACAGGCGAGCGCGGGCGTCGAGCTGGCCCCGCTGTGGTCCGGGCTGTCCGCTCGGCACCACGTGGCGGCGCTCAGTGAGGTGGCCCGTGCCTGGGCGCTCTCCGAGCAATTGGGTTGTGCGATCGGCGACGCGCTCGATGCGGCGACCGCGATGATGCGCGAGCAACTCGACCTCCGCCGCCGCATTGCGGCCGCCACGGCCGGACCCCGAGCGACCATGCAACTGCTCACGGTGTTGCCGGTGCTGGGTGTCGGGATCGCCATGGTCATCGGCGTCCCACCCTGGCGACTGTATGCCGGCCCGCTGGGCCTCACCGTGCTCGCCCTGGGTGGCGGCTTCGTGCTGGCCGGCCGGCGACTGACCCGGCGGATGATCCGCCGCGCCACAGCTCCGGCGGTGGTGTCGTGACCTTGCTGGCCGTGCTGCTCGTGGCCGCCCTCCCGGTGGTGTGGCCGGGCCGGGCTCTCGCCGGTCCCGCGCCGCCCGCTGGTGCGGTGCTCCGCCCTGCACCAGCGCGCGGCGCCACGTCACCGGAGGACGTGCTGAGCGTCGCCGGCGCGCTCGACCTGCTGGCGCTCGCCCTCGGCAGCGGCGTTCCGCTGGTTACCGCCGTCGAGGTGGTGGCCGGCCACAGTGGCCCGGTGGTGGCTGGGCAGCTGCGGCAGGTGGTCGCCGCCTTGCGCTGGGGAGTCGCCGAATCGCGTGCCTGGGACGGTTTGCCGAAGATCTGGCGGCCCGCGGGCCAGGCGGTGGCGTTGGCAGGGACAGCAGGCGTGCCACCGGCCGGTCTGCTGAAGCGAGCAGCTGCCGACATGCGTCGCTCCGAGCAGCGGCGCATCGAGGAAGCCACCGGCCGACTGTCCGTGCTGGTCGTCATACCGCTCGGGCTCTGCTTCCTTCCCGCATTCGCCCTCCTCACGGTGGTGCCGGTCATCGCGGCCCTCGCCGGAGACCTGCTGGCGGGCACCGCATGAGTGATTCGTCCGCGAGACCCGCGCCCGCGACCTGAGACCCGCGCCACTCCCGGCGCGCGGAAATGCTCTCGCGAAGAGCAATCCATCAACAGGAGGAGAGATCACATGTCACGAAGCACACTCCGGCTCGGAGCGCGGCTACAAGCGCGCTGGCTGCAGTTGGCCGGCACCGGCCGTCGCGAGGCCGGCATGACGACCGCCGAATACGCCGTCGGCACGCTGGCAGCGGTGGCGTTCGCCGTCGTGTTGATGGCGGTGGTGAAGTCCGGTGCGGTCAAGACAGCCCTGACCGGCATCATCCAGTCAGCGCTGAGCGTCGCGTCCTGATGCCGGACCGGTGGCCGCGATGTAGGCGGCATGGTGGGGCACGGGCCGCCCGCCGTTGCGAAGGCGGCATGGTCACCGCCGAACTCGCGGCCACCCTTCCGGCGCTCATCTTCGTGCTGCTCATCGCCGTCAACGCCGTGATGATCGGCATCAACCAGGTCCGATGCGTGGATGCTGCCCGCGCCGCGGCACGGGCAGCCGCGCGGGGCGACAGTCCGGCCGCCGTCCAACAGGCCGGCGCACGCGCGGGGCCGTCCGGCAGCATCGTGAAGGTGACCGGGGCCGGCGGCGAGATCACCGTCAGGGTGACCGCACCGGTTCCGGGCCCGTTCGGCTGGCTGGTGGGCGGCGAGCCGCTGCGGGCGACGGCGGCGACGCCCGTCGAGACCGCCGACCCGCAGCGATGAGCGTCGGCGAAGGCCCCGGCCGCGACCGGGGTTCGGCCACCGTGCTGGTCGTCATGGGGATCGGCGTCGTCCTGCTGTGTCTGTGCGGCGCGCTGGCGTTGCTGTCGGCGGTGCAGGCGAGCCACCGGGCACGGGCGGCGGCCGACCTGGCGGCCTTGGCCGGTGCCCGGGTGCTGGTCGGCGGTGCTGCAGGCACGCCGTGTGAGACCGCCCGCGTGGTGGCTGCCCGCAACGGTGGCTCGTTGGCGGAGTGCTCGATCGCCGGAGACGACATCACCGTGAGCGTTGCGGTTCGCGCGCGGTGGCCAGGGCTGGGTCCGGCACGTGCACGCGCACGGGCTGGTCCGGACCCCCAGCCGGAGCCACCGGCCGACCGGGCCTACTCCCAGATCCCGCCGCGCTTGCCGCGCCACCAGGTCGCCCAGTCGCTGTCGGCGTCGGTGCTGTAGAGGTCCGGGTGGTGGGTGATGCCCGCCGCGTAAATGGCCGAGTAACGAAGGTCCTTGTCCTTCATGTACTTCCGCAGGTCGTCCTGCTCGGTGATCACCCCGGCGTGCGTCATCGCGGTCAGCGTGTTGACCAGCAGACTCCGACGGTCGCTGTTCTTCAGGAGCAGTCGCAGTCGCTCGTCGTTGTCCGGAGTCGCCAGCCGGGAGACCAGGTAGGTCGCCAGTTGACGGGTCAGTGCATCCGGGCTGCTGGTCGACAGGTCCGCGGCCACGTCGCAGACAGCAGCCGCGAACGGGCTGCAGTGGATCAGTGTCGCGGCGTGATACCGGATCCCCGACTGCTCGCTGCTGAGCAGGATTCGCAGCAGCTCCGGCAGCACGCTCCCATGGGGATGGCCCGGCCAGGTGCTGTCCATCGCCGCCTTGGTGTAGCTCGCAACCTCCGCCGTGACGTCACGGTTCGAGCGACGGCCGGTCAGCCGGGACAACGGATGCACGTTGTCGATGCGCTGCAGGATCGGCGCACCGATCGTGCGCGGCAGTTCGGCGGCCAACGTCGCGATCGGTTCGTAGGATCCGAGCGACCAGTGCTCCAGCCGGCGCTCCAGTTCGGCGGCGATCGCGCGCGTCTGCCGGGCGTTCAGGACATTGGCACAGGCCGGCATCGACAGGGCGATCGAGTAATACATCAACCGGTGATCGGGCACGGACGGCAGTTCGGCGATCAGCGAGTCGATCACCTCCGCGCTGCGGATGTCGCCGAGGAAGCTCCACGCATCCGGCGCACCGGAGACGCCCGGCACCGCAGTCAGCTCGCGCGTCGCCTCCAGCAGGAAGGCGCCGTACCGCGGGTGCGCCGCCACCGTCGACAAGGCCTCGGCCCGGCTGAAATAGGCCGGATTGACCGAGCGCATGCACTCGTCGAGCAACATGCGGATCCACTGTGCCGCCAGCGCATCCGGCAGCAGTGACTGCTCGTCACCGGTGATGGCGTCGACGAGCATCAGCCAGTCGGCGCCGCTGAACTGATCGCCGTCGACATACCGCTGATAGAAGGCATTGACGACTCCGCGTCGCGCGTCGGTGGACGGGGGCACCGACCGCAGCAGGCTGAGTCGACGGCCGCCCGGTGACGACAGCGCGAGCCGGGCAGCGGAGCGCAGTGGCGCGCTGAGCGTGCCCGGTGACATACCGAGCATGCGTTCGTACTTGCCGATCGCGGTCACCGCGACATCGGTCTCGCCGTTCTCCGCACGCGACACCTCGGTCTCCGAGAGCGGCACACCCTGTTCCCGTGCCGCAGCGGCGAACGTCTTGCCCGTCATACCGCCGAACTGCGACGTCATCCGGTGCGACCACAACAGCCACCCCGTCACCGCGTTCATGTCCTCGAAGGTCTGCCATGGTCCCGAGACCTTGGGTCCCAGGCCCACATGCCCCCGCCTCCTCGTGACCTCCCACACCATGCGCGCATTGTGCATCGCCGGGCCCTCGGGCGCGGAGATCTTGCAAAATCCACAGGTTCGCGCAATACGGCGCCGTGCCGCGACGGATTGAGCGGCCGGCCACCCGCCTCAGCGCTGCCAGATGTATGGCGTCGTCGTGGTGACCCGACGGAAACCGTAACGCTCCAGGATGGGCCGGGAGAACTCGGTGGAGTCGGAGTTGATCAGGCTCTTCCCGACCCGCAGGGCCGCTTGGGCACGCTTGGCGGTGAGCGCCCGGTAGATGCCGCGACCACGCCACTGCGGCAGCGTCGCGCCACCCCAGATGCCCGCGAAATCCGTGCCGGGCACCGGTTCGATCCGTCCGGCGCTGACCACGTCCCCGTCGACCTCGGCGACCCAGAGTTCGACGCCGTCGGCATCGGCCTCGTGCAGTTTGCGCAGTGTGGAGTCCACCCGCTCGGTGATGGTCTCCGGGTCGTCCTCGAAGACGGACGCCTGCATCGTGACCATCGCCGTGACATCATCGCGCGAGGTGATGGAGCGCAAGGAAACGCCTGCCGGCACAGGCACATCAGCCGCGATCGAGGTGGCCTCGCCGATCATCACCGACTCGACCTCGTCGGCGACCAGACCATGCTTCTGCAACAACGCCGGCAGGGCGGGCACCCGGTCGTGGCCACGCGATTTCCACTCGAACTCGGTCACCTCCGGGTCGGCGGCGTAGTGCGCGACGGTGTCCGCGATGAGCCGTTCGAGCTCCGCGTCGGTCGGCGTACCCAGCGTGCGGTAGCTGACGAACCCCCGGCCGCTGTGGAACTTGCCCCACAGCAGCGGACCGTGTCGTGCCACCTCGGCCATCGACCGCATCTCGGCCTCGGTGCGCAGTTGGTCGTCGTATGCCGCGAGCAGGCCCGCATCGTCCATCACAGGCGAGACCCTGCCGGTGCGGACGCCGGTCGGCAACCGAATTACCGCGGGCCGTCGGCTGATCTCAGCGACGGTCCCGCAACACTCGGTCGAGCACGACGATCGCACCGGCCTTGTCGAGCGGGTTGTTGCCGTTGCCGCACTTGGGCGACTGCACACAGGCCGGGCAGCCGTCCTGGCAGGCACACGCCTCGATCGCCGCGCGAGTGGCCATCAGCCAGGTGGCTGCCTCGGCATACGCACGCTCGGCGAAACCGGCGCCGCCGGAATAACCGTCATAGACGACCACCGTCGGCAACCCGGTGTCCGGGTGCAGCGCGGTCGACACACCGCCGACGTCCCACCGGTCGGACTGGGCGACCAGCGGCAGCATCGCGATCGAGGCGTGCTCGGCGGCGTGCAACGCGCCCGGCAGCTCATCCGCGGTCAGCCCCACGGCGAGCAGGTCGTCCTCGTCGATGGTCCACCAGACACCGCGGGTCACCAGCTCGCGTTCGGGGAGGTCCAGCGGATGCTGACCGATCACCTCTCCCGTCGGCAGCACCCGCTGGAACGATGTGACCTGGGTGCGCACCCGGATCGTCCCGAAGTACAAACTCACGCTGCCCCAACGGCTTTCACGCTCGACCTGTTGTATGTCGAACGCGGACACGGACTGGGCGAAGGTCGACCAGCCCGGGTCGCCCACGACGACGTGCGCGGTGGTGGCCGCCAGGTCGAGCTCGGTCACCACATGTGGGGTGCCCTGGTGCAGGTAGACCGCGCCGGTGTGCACCGCGGCATGCGCGCGTGCCGCATCGACGGTGCCGAGCACTCGCGCAGTCCGGGTCTCGACGATCCGCACGTCGTCGTCCCCGCCGCCGCGCAGCGAGAAGTGGTCCGCGGGCCGGTCCTCCCTCGCCCAGAACCAGCCACGCGGCCGCCGGCGCAGGATGCCGCCGGTGACCAGCGACTGCAACACTCCGGGCAACGACGGACCGAAGAGCTCGGCGTCGGCCTCGGTGACCGGCAACTCGTGCGCCGCCGCCGCGACGTGCGGCGCCAGCACGAACGGGTTCGACGGGTCGAGCGTGGTCGCCTCGACGGAGCGGTCGAAGATCGCCTCCGGATGCTGCACCAGGAAGGCGTCCAACGGGTCGTCCTCGGCGACCAGCACGACCAGCGACGTCCGGCCGCTGCGGCCGGCCCGGCCGGCGCGCTGCCAGAGGGAGGCGAGCGTGCCGGGCCAACCGGCGAGCACCACCGCGTCCAGCCCGCTGACGTCGATGCCGAGCTCGAGTGCGGAGGTCGCCGCCAGACCGCGGAGCCGACCGGTGCGCAGGTCGTCCTCCAGCGCCCGGCGCTCCTCGGGCAGATAGCCGCCGCGGTATGCCGCGACGGTGCGTTGATCTCGATACGGGCTCGTTGCTCGCCCTACTCGATCGGCGGAGTTGCGCACCATCTCCGCGACCACTTCGACGCCCACCCGGGACCGCGCGAAGGTCAGCGTCTGCACACCGCGGTCGATGAGCGCTCCCATCAGGTCCGCGGACTCCGCCACGGCACTGCGCTGCGCCGTGTCCGGTCCGGCACCCGGCTTGCTCCCCGGTTGCCACAGGCCCACGACCATCGGCGCCCGCGGTGACCCGTCCTCGGTGATCTCGTGCACCGGGAGTCCGGTGAGTTCGCCGGCATGCAGGCCCGGCGTCGCCACGGTCGCGGAGGCCAGGACGAAGGTCGGCGCGGCGTGGTACCGCGCGGCGATTCGGCGCAGGCGGCGGAGCACACCGGCCACGTGTGAGCCGAAAACGCCTCGGTAGACATGACATTCGTCGACAACGACATACTGCAACGCACGGAAGAACGACGCCCAGCGCTCGTGGCCGGGCAGCAGGGTGTGGTGCAGCAGGTCGGGGTTGGTCAACAGCAGCGACGCGTGCTCGCGGATCCACCGGCGCTCGTCCAGGGGGGTGTCACCGTCGAGCGTCGCGGCCCGCACACCGGGTATGGCGAAGCTGCGGATGCGTGACTCCTGGTCGGCCGCAAGGGCTTTGGTCGGAGCGAGATAGATGGCTGTCGCGCCGCGACCGGTCGGTGCTCCGGAGCCGTCGGCCACCGCCGAGAGCATCGGCAGCAGGTAGCCCAGGCTCTTGCCCGAGGCGGTGCCGGTCGACAGCACCACGTGCTCGCCCGACCGGGCGAGGTCGGCCGCCCGGCGCTGGTGCGACCAGAGCCCGTCGATCCCGGTGCCGTGCACCGCCGCGGCCACCTGCGGGTTGACCCAATCGGGCCAGCCGGCGTCGACCGCGTCGCGGCCCGGCAGCCGGCGGGTGTGCAGCAAGCGGCCGGTGCCGACCCCGGCCAACGCGGCCAGAGCCGCCTCGGCGTCGAAATCGCCGTGCCGCGGCGGGGCAGCGGGCGGCGCCTCCAAGCCATGCGGCGGAGCGGTCGTGGCAGCGATATCGGTCATTCCACCGTCAACGGTAGGTCCGATCCCCGACATCCGCGCGACCGGCTGACGGATCCGATGAAAGACTGGCCGTCGGCAAGCGGCACTTCGACCCGGAAAGGCAACTTCGTGACCGACCTGGACATCAGCGGCAGCGACGAGGGCGACTTCACCGTCATTCGGCTGGCCGGTGACGTGGACGTCTCGGCCGCCGCGCGCCTGCGGGACGCTCTGGCGCGGCTCATCACCGATCCCGCCGAGAAGGTGCTGGTCGATCTGACCGACGTGCCGTTCCTGGACTCCACCGGCCTCGGGGTGCTGGTCGCCCGGCTGAAGCAGCAGCGCCTGGGCGGCGGCGAACTCGCGCTCGTCATACCGTCCGAGCGACTGTTGCGGAACTTCCGGATCACCGGCCTCGACCGGGTCTTCCACATCCATCCCACGGTCTCTGCCGCGGTGGCCGCGGACACGGCCGATTCGGAACGGACCGACTGACCCTCTTCGTCGAGCGGACACGATCGATGTCCAGTGGACAGGGAAAATGGGGCGTTTCGAAGCCGGCTTTCCTGTCCGTTGGGTGCGTTTGGTGTCCTGTCGGTGCAGTGGACGGGCAGAGCGGTGCGCGAGGATTGCCCGTATGCCGAACACCGCGCCACCGCTGGCCGACGACCCCGCCGCGCTGCGGCGCGCCCTGATCGCCGCTCGGTTCACCCTCGACGGAGTCGCCGACTGTCTGGGGCCGATGGCCGGCAGCGCTCTGCATCGAGAACAGCGGCTGCCCGCCGATCTGGCCACCCGCGACGACGGCTCACCGGTGGCCGTCCTCGTCCGGTTGTTCGCGCTGGGCCTGCCCGTCGGCGTGCGCCACCTCGACCGTGCACTGCCCGGCTGGGACACCGCGCGGCTGCGCGCGGCCGGTCTGGTCACCGTGGACGGCTCGCGGGTGCGCGCGGCATACGACCTGCGCCCCTACGGCGACGACGACCACCAGTGGTGGGTCGCGTCCGACCTGTCCGAGGTGATGACCGGTGAACCGCTGCCGGTCGATCATGTGCTGGGCATCGGCGGCGCCTCGACGACACTCGCCTCCTGGACGCCGCGGCGGCCTGCGGCCCGGGCGCTCGACCTCGGCACCGGTTGCGGTGTGCAGGCGCTGCACCTGTCCGCGCACGCCGACCGGATCGTGGCGACCGACACGTCCGAGCGCGCATTGCAGATCGCTGCCTGGAACGCGGCGCTCAACGGCTGCGAGTGGAACCTGCGCCGTGGAGACCTCTTCAAACCCGTTGCGGCAGAACGATTCGATCTGATCGTCAGCAATCCGCCCTTCGTCATCACGCCACGGGCCGACGGGGTGCCGACCTACGAATACCGCGACGGCGGACGGGTCGGTGACGGCATCGTGCGGTCCCTCATCCGCGAGCTGCCGCGGCAGCTCAATCCCGGCGGTGTCGCCCAACTGCTGGCCAACTGGGAGGTACCGGAGGGCAAGGACTGGAAGGACGTCGTCGCCGCATGGTTCGACCGCACCGGGCTGGACGCCTGGGTCGTGCAACGTGACACGCAGGACCCCGCCGAGTACGCCGAACTCTGGTCCGGTGACGGCGGACTGCGTTCGGGCGCGAGCGGTTTCGAGCAGATGTATGCCGCCTGGCTGCGTGACTTCGAGTCGCGCGGCGTCGGCGAGATCGGCTTCGGCGTGATCACGGTGCAGCTGCCGGAGACCCGGCGTCGGCCGTGGCTGGATCTCGTCGAGGTCACCGGGCCGGTGCAGTCGCCGATGGGTCCGGCGATCGACGCGGGTCTGCGGGCACGGACCTGGCTGGCGGAGGCGGGCGATCAGGGCGTGCTGGATGCCCATCTGACGGTGGCCGCCGACGTGACCGAGGAACGACACGGCCGCCCCGGCGCCGACGATCCGTCGGTGATCGTGATCCGGCAGGGCGGCGGCCTGCGTCGGGCCTTCCGGGTCGACACCGCGGTCGCGGCGTTCGTCTCGGTCTGCGACGGTGAGCTGTCGACCGGCCAGGCACTCGACGCGATCGCCTCGTTGCTGCAGGTGCCGGCCGCGGAAGTAGTGCGCGATGCGCTGCCCGCCATCCGGGAAATGGTCGCCGACGGTCTGCTGGTGGCCGGCTCGTAGGCTCGGGGTCATGCAACTGCGCATCTTCACCGAACCGCAGCAGGGCGCGTCGTACGAGGACCTGGTGGCTGTCGCGAGGCGTGCCGAGAGTCTGGGTTTCGACGCCTTCTTCCGGTCCGACCACTACCTGGCGATGGGGGACGGCACAGGGCTGCCCGGGCCGAGCGACGCGTGGATCACCCTGGCCGGCATCGCCCGCGAGACCGCCACCATTCGACTCGGGACGCTGGTGACGAGCGCGACCTTCCGGCATCCCGGTGTGTTGGCCATCGAGGTCGCGAACGTCGATGCGATGTCCGGCGGCAGGGTCGAACTCGGCCTGGGTGCAGGATGGTTCGAGCGTGAGCACGCGGCATACGGCATCCCGTTCCCGGGCACCGGAGAACGCTTCGACCGCTTGGAGGAGCAGCTCGAGATCATCACCGGCCTGTGGTCGGCGACCGGCGAGTTCTCGTATGACGGCGGCCACTACCAGCTCACGGACAGTCCGGCGCTGCCGAAACCGGTGCAGCACCACGGTTTCCGCGGCGGGATACCGGTGGTGATCGGCGGCCACGGCACGAAGCGCACCCCTGCGCTCGCGGCGCGCTACGCCGACGAGTTCAACATCGCCTTCTCGTCGGTCGAGGACAGCCGGGCGCAGTTGCGCCGCGTCCGAGCAGCGGTCGACGCGGCGGGGCGACCGGCCGAGTCCATGACCTACTCGGCGGCTCAGGTCGTCTGTGTCGGCGGCAGCGAGGCCGAGTTGCAACGGCGCGCTGCGGCGATCGGCCGGGAGGTCGCCGAGCTCAGGCAGAACGGCGTTGCCGGCACGCCCTCGGAGGCGATCGACCGGCTGGGCGCGCTCGCCGACGCGGGTGTCACGCGGGTCTACCTGCAGGTGCTCGACCTGAACGACCTGGAGCACCTCGATCTGATCGCCGCCGAGGTCATGCCCCACATGCACTGATCGAGTGTGGGGCTCGTTCCTCGCTCACTCGACCAGCGACAGCGGTCACGCGGCGGGGATGTCCAACTGCCACGAGCGCTTGGACAGACCGTGCCAGAACCCGTCGATGACGGTGTGGGAGCCGGAGCCGTCGGCGGAGGCGGCACCGAGGGCGACATACAGCGGCGCCCAGTGCTCGGTGCGCGGGTGCGCCAGCTGTGCAGCGGGTGCGGTGTGGCCGAAGTCCAGCAGCGCGTCCAGGTCGCCGGCCGCCATCGTCTCGGCGGCCCAGTGGTCGAACTCGGTCATGAACGACGTGGGCGCCGCGTCGGCGCTCGGCTGCATGCAGCTCAGGTTGTGCGTGGTGAAGCCCGACCCGACGATCAACGTGCCGTCGTCGCGCAGCGGTGCGAGTTTGCGACCCAGGGCGTACAGCTGCTGCGGGTCCAGTGTCGGCATCGACAACTGCAGCACCGGCACGTCGGCCGCCGGGAACAGCTCGGCCAGCGGCACGTAGGCACCATGGTCCAGGCCGCGGCCCTCGTCCCGCACCAGCGACTGGCCGGGCGTCGCGATCAGCTTGGCGACGTCGTCGGCCAGCCCGGGTGCCGTGGGCGCGTCGTACCTGGCGTCGTAGTACTTCTGCGGGAACCCCCAGAAGTCGTACACGAGGGGAGCGCCGGTCGTCGAGCTGACCGCGATGGGCGCGGACTCCCAGTGCGCGGAAACCACCAGGATCCGCTCCGGCCGGGGCAGGTCCTTGCCCCAGGCGCCGAGCTCGGCGGTCCAGCGGGCGTCGTCGGCCAGGGGCGGCGCGCCGTGGCTGAGGAAGAGAACGGGCTGGCGATCGGCGGTCATACGGTCCATGATGACAACAACAAATTAAACATTCAACTAATTCCCCGGGCAGGGTGGACGGACCTCGTCGACGTGCCGTCGCAGCCACCGCGGTAGGGGTCTCTCGCCCGGCGTGCTTAGACTCAGCCCCGTTCGCACGTCGAAGCAGTGACGAATCCACTGCACGTCGGACAGGAAGCGAGAAGAACGAGAGTGGCGCGCAAGCTTGTCATCGTCGAGTCGCCCGCGAAGGCGAAGAAGATCGGCGGTTATCTGGGGGACGAGTACGTCGTCGACGCGAGCGTGGGGCACATCCGTGACCTGCCCAACCCGTCGGAGCTGCCCGCGGAGATGAAGAAAGGCCCCTACGGCAAGTTCGCGGTCAACGTGGACGAGGGGTTCGACCCCTACTACGTCGTGGCGGCGGCCAAGAAGAAGAAGGTCGCCGAGCTCAAGCGGCTGCTCAAGGACAGCGACGAGCTCTACCTCGCCACCGATGAGGACCGTGAGGGCGAGGCCATCGCGTGGCACCTGCTGGAGGTGCTCAAGCCCAAGGTGCCGGTCAAGCGGATGGTGTTCCACGAGATCACCCGTGATGCGATCCAGCACGCCGCCAACACGACCCGTGACCTGGACGACAACCTGGTCGACGCGCAGGAGACCCGCCGCGTCCTGGACCGGCTCTACGGCTACGAGGTCAGTCCGGTCCTGTGGCGCAAGATCCGCCGGGGGCTGTCCGCCGGTCGCGTGCAGTCGGTCACCACGCGCATGGTCGTCGAGCGGGAGCGCGAGCGTATGGCGTTCCGCTCGGCCTCCTACTGGGACGTCGAGGGTGAGTTCGCGCCCTCCGGCAGCTCCGCGCAGGCGTTCACCGCCAAGCTGACCGCCCTGGACGGCGCCCGCGTCGCCACCGGCCGCGACTTCGATGACCGGGGAAATCTCAAGAGCGACAAGGTGTTCCACCTGGACGCCAAGCAGGCCAACTCGGTTGCCGAGTCGGTCGCCGCGGGTGTCGCTGCGGTCAGCTCGGTGCAGGAGAAGCCCTACACCCGCCGTCCGAGTGCGCCCTTCACGACCAGCACGCTGCAGCAGGAAGCCGGCCGCAAACTACGGATGAGCAGCAAGGCGGCCATGAGCGTCGCCCAGCGGCTCTACGAGAACGGCTACATCACCTACATGCGCACCGACTCGATCACGTTGTCGGAGTCGGCAATCCGCGCCGCGCGCTCGCAGGCCCGCGATCTGTACGGCGCCGACTACGTGCCCGACCAGCCCCGCCGCTACCAGGGCAAGGTCAAGAACGCCCAGGAGGCGCACGAGGCCATCCGCCCCGCGGGCGACACCTTCCGCACCCCGGCGCAGGTCGCCGGTGAGCTGCGCGGCGAGGAGTTCGCGCTCTACGAGCTGATCTGGAAGCGCACCGTCGCTTCGCAGATGGCCGACGCGCGCGGTAGCACCGCCACGGTGAAACTCACTGTGCCGATTGATGATTCCGGTGTCGCCAAGCAGTCGGAGTTCACGGCGTCCGGCACGGTGATCACCTTCCGCGGCTTCCTGGCGGCATACGAAGAAGGGCGCGACGTTGAGCGCAACGCGACCGGCGACGACACGGGCACCCGGTTGCCCAAGCTGGCCGAGGGTGTGGCGCTGGACGTGCTGCGAGCCGAAGCGGAGGGGCACCAGACCAGTCCGCCGCCGCGTTACACCGAGGCCACCCTGGTCAAGGCGATGGAGGAGATGGGCATCGGTCGCCCGTCGACATACGCCTCGATCGTCGGCACGATCCAGGACCGCGGTTACGTCGGCAAGCGCGGCACCGCGCTGATCCCCACCTGGACCGCCTTCGCGGTGATCCGGCTGCTCGAGGTGCACTTCCCGTCGCTGGTCGACTACGACTTCACCGCCTCGATGGAGGAGGGGCTGGACCGCATCGCCGCCGGCGACGTCGGCCGGGTGGACTGGCTGACCCGCTTCTACTTCGGCGACGGCAACGACCGCACACCGGGCCTGCCCACCAGTGGCCCGGACGGCAACGAGGGCCTGCAGGAGATGGTCGAGCACCTGCCCGAGATCGACGCGCGCGGCATCTCCACCATCGAGATCGGCGACGGCGTCGTGGTCCGGGTCGGCCGCTACGGTCCGTACGTCGAGGAGGTCGTGCCCGAGGGCGTTGACGCGAAAACCGGTGAGGTCATGACGGATTCGGCGGAGGCGCCGAAATCGCGTCGCGCGACGATCAACGACGACATCGCGCCGGACGAGATGACCCCGCAGAAGGCGCGCGAACTGCTGGCCGCCGCCGACGACGACGGGCGCGTGCTGGGACAGGACCCGGCCACCGGACACGACATCGTCGCCAAGGCGGGCCGGTACGGGCCCTATGTGACCGAGGTGCTGCCGGCGCCGCCGGAGCCGGCGGCGCCCGCCGATGGCGCCAAGCCCAAGCGTGCCAAGAAGGCGGCCGGTCCGAAGCCGCGGACTGCCAGTCTCTTCAAGGACATGGATCTGGCCACCATCGACCTGGACACGGCGCTGAAACTGCTCAGCCTGCCGCGCGTGGTCGGCACGGTGACCGAGGGCGAGGGTGCGGACGCCACGCAGGTCGAGATCACCGCGCAGAACGGCCGCTACGGTCCCTACCTGAAGAAGGGCACCGACTCGCGGTCGCTCGCCGACGAGCAGCAACTCTTCGACATCACCCTGGAAGAGGCGCTGGCCATCTACGCCGAACCCAAGCGGCGCGGCCGGGCGGCGCAGCCGCCGTTGAAGGAACTGGGCAACGACCCGGTGTCCGAGAAGCAGGTGGTGGTCAAGGACGGTCGCTTCGGTCCGTACGTCACGGACGGTGAGACCAACGCGACGCTGCGCCGCGGCGACGACCCGGCGTCGATCACACCCGAACGCGGCTTCGAGCTGCTCGCCGAGAAGCGGGCCAAGGGCCCGACGACGCGCAAGCGGACAGCCAAGAAGACCACCAAGAAGGCTGCGAAGAAGACCACCGCCAAGAAGACGACCGCCAAGAAAGCGACGACGAAGAAGGCGGCGGCGAGCAAGTCCGTGGACTGACTCCGACCGCCATACGGTCGTCCGATTCGTGTGTTCTGCGAGAACTTGTACGATGCCCCGGAACCAACAGGGGACCGTCACCGTCACAGGTTCGAATTTCACGTAGGACATCAACGGAGGAAAGTCATGTCCAGCAACATGTTTCGTCGCACCCTGGTCGGTGCTGTCGCCATCGCCGGTGCTATGGGACTGGCTGCCTGCAACGGCGACACCGCAAGTGTGACCACGCCGACCGGTTCGGCGCCGGTTGCCACCTCGACGGCGGCCGCGCCGACCCAGGCGTCACCGAACACGTCGGAGTCCGCGCCGTCGGAGTCGACCACGTCCAGCTCCGCCACCAGTGAGGAGTCCAGCCCGAGCGAGACCTCGTCGAGTTCTGCGGCGGCAGGCGGCGCCAAGGACACCACCACCAAGGTGACCCCGGACGGCACCAAGCTGAAGTTCGGCCAGGCCGCGGTCATCGACGACGAGTCGGACGGCAAGTACAAGCTGACGGTGAAGTCGATCGAGGCGGCGCCGAAGTCGGCATACGCCGCCGCCAACCTCAACGAGACCAACGGCAAGATGTACTACGTCAAGTTCGACGTGACGAACCTCGGCGGTGCGAAGTACGGCTTCCGGGCGACCGCCCCGAACCAGTTCTTCCTGAAGCCGGTCTTCGACTCCTCCGAGAAGGGCCGCGCCGGCGGCTCGCCGTTCCAGGACCTGCCCGGCGGCTGCAACAAGGCGTCCTACGACGAGATCGCGGTCGGCAAGAGCGCCTCGGCCTGCTACTACTACCAGGTCACTGGTGCCGCTCCCACGAAGGTCATGTGGGACACGTACAAGATCGAGATCGTCTGGTCCAAGTGACGCAGTGATCGTGCGAAGGCCCCGGCGGAGCATCTCCGCCGGGGCCTTCTCGCATGACCCGTCCGACCCTGGACTCAGGGTGTCGGCTGACCGAAGCCGAGCGGCTCACGCGTGAACCGGTAGGTGGCCCAGTTGCATTGCTTCACCGAGCCGTCGTCGCGGCGTCGTACGACGAGGCGCTCGCCGCGTTCGCGACCACTCACGGTGCGGTAGACGTCCTCGCCCTCCGCTTCGAAGACCGAGACCGGGGAGTCCGCGGGCGCGCCGGCCAGCCGGGCAGTGAGCTTGCCCTCCCTGATCGCGAAGGTGAACTCGGCGCCTTCGGAGAACCATTGGCCGACAAGGGGTTTGAGTGCGGCCGGTTCGACAGTGCCCGGGACCCACGGCTCGGGCAGCTCCGGGTCGTGGGTGAGCGCGTAGGCGCCCAGCTTGATCGCGGTGCCGGCCGGGTCCTTGGAGATCGAGTTGTTCATCAGCACCGCGCCGGTGGTGCCGGACTCCGGCTCGGAGAAGAAGCCGGTGATGCCACCCGGCATACCACCGGTGTGCCCGAACCAGATACGACCGTCGCGACGTTCGAGCTCCAGGCCGAGACCCCACGCAGTGTTCCAACCCGGGTCCGCCGCGATCTGGGGTTGCCGCATCTCCTCGACCGTGTCGGGGGAGAGAATGTCCTCGTCCGGGTCGAGCAGGAACCCGTGCCAGCGCACCATGTCGGCCAGCGTGCTGGCGAGGACGCCGGCCGAGTCGGTGGTGTTCTTGGCCAGCACCGGCTCCTCGACGGGTACGTCGGTGAATGGCGGCACGTAGTAGAGACCCGCCCGCGGCGCGATGAGGCTGGTCGTCGTGCGGCGCAGCTCCAACGGGTCGAGCAGGCGCCGCTGCAGCGACTGCTCCCAGCTGCCGCCGTCGAGTCGGGCGACGACCTCGCCGAGCAGCGCGTAACAGAGATTGGAGTAGTGCCAGCGGTGGTGCGGGCGCAGCACGCGCTCCGCCTCGTTCCAGCCGGAGATCAGGCCCTCGTGGTCGGGGAACTCCAGGGTGTCCCAGACGTCACCGACCGGTTCGCGCTGCATGCCGCTGACGTGGGCCAGCATCTGCCGGATGGTCACCTGCCCGTGGGTGGTGCCGGGCACCAGCTGGTCGACCGTGTCGTCCAGGCTGAGCCTGCCCTCGTCGCGCAACTGCATGATCAGCACCGCGGTGAACGTCTTGGTGTTGGAGGCGACGAGGAACTGCGTGTCGTCGCCGAGCGGCACGCTCGGGTCGGAGAGATCGGCCTGCCCGACGGCGGTCGACCACACCAGCCGACCGTGCCGGGCGACGCCGGCCACCAGAGCCGGCGTCCGACTCGCACGCTGGGCGTCGATGGCGGAGGCGGTCAGCGCGCGGGTGGTGGATTCGCGCAGGCGAGAGGAGCTTTGCGTCATACGACCAACCTAGGGGAGAGCCGCGCGGTCGGCGCTCGCGCACCTGTCGGGCGGTTCGCCTCCGTCACCCCACGAAGTTCTCCTCCGCTGCACACCCCCGATACTTCGCGGGGGCCCCGACTACGCTTCGGATCGTGTTCATAGCGTTCGAGGGCGGCGACGGAGCGGGCAAGACCACCCAGATCGAGTTGTTGCGCGAGCGGCTGGCCGCCGTCGGGTATGACGTGGTGGTGACCCGCGAACCCGGCGGCACCGAGCTGGGCGCCGACATCCGCCAGGTGCTGCTGCACGGCGGTGACGTCGCCCCGCGGGCGGAGGCGCTGCTGTTCGCGGCCGACCGGGCGCACCACATCGCGACGGTCGTGCGTCCCGCCCTGCGGCGCGGCGCCGTTGTGCTGCAGGATCGCTACATCGACTCCTCGGTCGCCTATCAGGGTGCCGGTCGAGAGCTCGATCCGCTTGAGATCAAACGGCTTTCGCTGTGGGCCACCCAGGACCTCGTGCCTGATCTGACCGTGCTGCTGGACGTGACCCCGCAGGACGGGCGCCGGCGGCGGGGACAGGTGCACGACCGTCTGGAGTCCGAGCAGGACGACTTCCACGCGCGGGTCCGCGAGCACTACTTGCAACTGGCCGCTGCGGAGCCGGGGCGTTACCTCGTGGTGGATGCCAGCCTGCCTCGTGAGGAGATCGCCGCGATCGTCGCCGAGCGGGTGGGCCGGCCATGACGGTGTGGCGGGACGTCATCGGTCAGGACCAGCCGGTCGCGACCCTGCAGGCGGCGGTCGCCGATCCCGCCCGGATGACGCACGCCTGGCTGTTGACCGGACCCCCCGGTTCCGGTCGGTCCACCGCCGCACGGGCGTTCGCCGCCGCGCTGGAGTGTCCGCGCGGTGGATGTGGCGAGTGCCACGAGTGCCGCACGGTGCTCGACCGCAGCCACGCCGACGTCACCGTGATGGCGACGGAGGGTCTGTCGATCCAGGTCAAGGACGCACGCGAGCTCGCCGGCCTCGCGCAGCGCCGGCCGAGCGTCGGGCGGTGGCGGGTCATCATCATCGAGGATGCCGACCGGCTCACCGAACGCGCCGCGGATGCGTTGCTCAAGGCGCTGGAGGAGCCGGTCGCACGCACGGTGTGGCTGTTGTGCGCGCCGTCGCTGGAGGACGTCATCATCACCATCCGTTCGCGCACCCGGCATGTCCGGCTGCGCACGCCGCCGGTGGAGGCCGTCGCGCGATTGCTGACCGATCGGGACGGGATCGACCCGCGCATCGCGGTGGACGCCGCCCGCGCGGCGCAATCGCACGTCGGCCTGGCGAAGCGACTCGCGACGGACGAGTCGGCGCGTGCCCGACGGCGCAAGACCCTGCTGCTCGCCGGGCGCATCCACGGTCTCGGTGACGCCATGTCCGCAGCCGCCGACCTCGCCGCGATCGCGGGTGAGGAGTCGACCGCCTCGTCCGCCGAGCGTGACGCCGCCGAGAAGGAGCGGCTGATGGCGCAGCTGGGCGCCGACCCGGCGGCGCGCACCCAGCCACCGCACGTGCGCTCCCAGCTGTCGGCGCTGGAGAAGGAGCAGAAGACCAGGGCCACCCGCTTCAGCCGGGATGTGATCGACCGGTCGTTGGTGGACCTGCTGTCGATCTACCGTGACGGGCTGGTGGTGCGCGCCGGATCCACCGTGCCGCTCATCAATGCCGATCTCGCCGACGAGGTGCAGCGCCTGGCCGACGGTCGCAGCAGCGAGCAACTGTTGCAGGCGATGGACACCATCGGCACCGCCCGGGAGCGCATCGAGGCCAATGTGCCGCCGTTGCTCGCGCTGGAGGCCATGATGATCGGTCTGCGCGCGCCGTCCTCGGGCCTCGGCTGAGCGTCCTCGCGCCGGTGACTCAGAGCAGTGTGCGGTAGCCGGCGAACGTCTTCTGCGATCCGTCCGGGGCGTGCGCGGCACCCAGCGGGGTGAAGCCGCAGTGCTCCAGAACCCGACGCGACGCCGGGTTCGTGATGGCGACCCGGGCATCCACCGTCCTGACGCCACGTTGCGCCGCCAGCTCGAGGGCCTCGCGCACACCCCAGGTTGCGACGCCACGGCCCTGTGCCGCCTCCGCGACCCGGTAACCGAGTTCCGTCTCGCCAGGTTGGTCGATGTCCGTCACGTTGATCCGGGCCACGATGCTGCCGCCGGCATCGACGACGACGCAGAGCAGCGACCGCCCGTCGTCGTTCTCCGCCACCCGGTCCGCCAGCCGGTCGTCGAACTGCTCGAAGAACTCATCGCCGCGGTCACCGATCCGTGCCGCGAAGAACGCGCGGTTGTCCCGTTCGAAGGCCTCCAGCGCGGCAGCGTGGTCCCTGCTGAGCAGCTCGAGCCGGAGCCGCGCCTTCGATCCGGTCATCACACCAGCGTTCGGCAGCCGGCGGCGGCGAGCAACCGAATTCCGCCGACTTCCTGGCGCTGGACGCTCGTGGGTGAGGCCGCGGAGCAGCACGTCCACACCGTGGTTGCGGCGGTATGACGTAACGTGCAGCGCATGGTGCGTCGACGGTCCATGGCCGGTCTGCTGAGTGTCGCGGTCGTGGGGCTGGCAGTGGCCGGCTGCAGCAGCGGGTCGGGCGCGAGCGCGTCGTCCGGGGCGTCGTCCGGGGCGTCATCGCCGTCGTCGGCGCCCGGTTCGGCCCAGAGCGCGGAGGGCGCCGGCCGGTCCGGCACCGCATCGGGTTCGGCCGCCGGTGTGCCGGCCGGCCTGTCGAAGTTCTACGACCAGCAGCTGAGCTGGTCCGACTGCGGCCCGGCCAAGTGTGCCGAGCTGACCGTGCCGGTGGACTACGCCCGGCCCGACGGCCCGACCATCAAGCTGGCGGTCGACAAGGTGGAGGCGTCCGGTGACCGGAAAGGCTCGCTGGTGGTCAATCCCGGGGGACCGGGTGGCTCCGGAGTCGACTACGCCGCTGCCGCGTCCTCGGGGTACGTCGTCAGCAAGGACGTCCGGTCGGCATACGACATCGTCGGTTTCGACCCGCGCGGGGTGCAGCGGTCGGCGCCGATCACCTGTTACGGCGATGTGCAGCTGGACCGCTATCTCGGTGAGGACCCCACCCCGGACACCACCGCCGAGCAGCAGCAGGTGGCCAAGGACAGCCGTGCGTTCGGAGAGGCGTGCGTGGCGAAGAACGGCAACCTGATCAAGCACGTCTCGACCGTCGAGGTCGCCAAGGACATGGATGTGCTGCGAGCCGCCCTCGGCGAGGACAAGCTCGACTACCTGGGCAAGTCCTACGGCACCTTCATCGGGTCGACCTACGCGGGGCTGTTCCCCCAGCGCGTCGGCCGCTTCGTGCTGGACGGTGTCGTGCCGCCGGACATCAGCAGCACCGAGATGAGCCTGGGGCAGGCGAAGGGTTTCGAGCAGGCCACCCGGTCCTACGTGCGCGACTGCGTCGCGCAGCGCAACTGCCCGCTCGGCGGCAGCCTCGACGAAGGCATGGCGCGGATCCGCAGCTTCCTGAAGCAGGTCGACGCCAAGCCGTTGCCGGTCACCGGTGAGGGTGACGTGACGGAGTTGACCGAGGGGTGGGCCTCGCTCGGCATCGCCGAGGCGATGTACGACAAGACGTCCTGGCCGACGTTGACCGACGCCTTCCAGGCGGCCTTCAACGGTAGCGGCGACAAGTTGATGGCATTGGCCGACCAGTACGCCGAGCGCACCAGCAACGGCACCTACGACGGCAACATCATGCAGGTGATCAATGCGGTCAACTGCCTCGACCGGGGTGGATCCGCGGACTTGGCGACCTACCGCAAGGACGCCAAGGCGTTCGCCGCGGTCGCGCCGACCTGGGGGCCGATGCTCGCCTGGGGCGGTCTGGCCTGCGGGGAGTGGCCGGTCGAGGCGACGGGCAAGCCGGAGCGGATCACCGCGAAGGGCTCGGGCCCGATCCTGGTGGTCGGCACCACCCGTGACCCGGCGACGCCCTACGAATGGGCACAACGGCTCGCCAAGGAACTCGCCAACGGCCACCTGCTGACGTATGACGGCGACGGGCACACGGCATACAAGATGGGCTCGTCGTGTGTGGACGGCGTCGTCGACGACTACCTCCTCGACGGTACCGTGCCGGCGCCCGGAAAGGCTTGCTGACATGGGTTACTCGGTGCAGGACGTGCCGGTTCGTGGCGGCGCGTTGCGCGTCGGCTGCTGGCAGGGCGACGGGCCGGTCGAACGCGTCATCCTGGCGGTGCACGGCATCACCGCCTCCCACCGCTCCTGGGGTCTGGTCGCCGACTCGGTGGCTCCCGGGACACTGATCCTCGCGCCGGACCTGCGCGGCCGCGGACGGTCCGGTGCGCTGCCCGGGCCGTCGGGTATGTCGCAGCACGCGACCGACTGCCGCACCGTGCTGCAGGAGCTGGCCGACGGGCGGTGCGACGTCGCGGTCGGTCACTCGATGGGCGGCTTCGTCGCCGCGACACTCGCCGGGCAACACCCGGACGCCGTCGGCAGCCTGTTGCTCGTCGACGGCGGTGTGCCGTTCGAGCTGCCCGACGGGGCGGACCTGGCCGCGACGATGCAGGCCGTGCTCGGACCGGCGGTCGAGCGACTCTCCCTCGAGTTCACCAGTCGCGCGGAATACCAGCGGTTCTGGCAGGAGCACCCGGCGTTCGCCGACACATGGAACGACGCCGTCGCGGACTACGTCGACTACGACCTGGGCGACGAGGGCCCGCCATACCGCAGCACGGTGGCCGGCGACCTGATCACCGAGGACTACCCGCAGATGTTCGCCGGCGGCCCCACCGAGCTGACCTGGCCGGCGGTGACCGCGCCGACGGTCTTCCTGCGCGCACCGCGCGGCCTGCTCGACCAGGAGGGCGGTCTCTATCCGCCGGCGCTGCTGGACGACTGGGCCACCGGCCGGCCGAACTTCACCTGGCGTGCGGTCCCGGGCGTCAACCACTACACCATCACGCTGGGCGAGATGGGGGCCCATGCGGTCGTGGACGCGGTCGCGGAACTGCTCGCGGACGAGGAGGCGATGTAGCTCCGCCCGCACACCGTGCTCGGTGCCACCGCCGATTCGGTGTCCGGGCCATCTCCTGCGTATACTCGTCGCGGCCTTCGGCACAGCCCGTCGGCCACGCCGCCTTAGCTCAGTCGGCCAGAGCGATTCACTCGTAATGAATAGGTCGTCGGTTCGATTCCGACAGGCGGCTCCGGCGATGCCCTCGACGTATGTCGGGGGCATTCTCGTTGCCGGGCCGGTTGCTGCTACGCCGCCGGAGAGTGCGATGGCAGCGGTCAGAGCCGGCGGATCGGCAGGGCCGTCTCCACGGCGCTGTCGCCGTCACGCACCAGGTGATAAGCGCCCGCGCCGTCCTTCTCCGACACCGCCTCCACGAAGTCGGTCCCGCGGTAGAGCACCCCGGCGCCGTCGTCCGTGCAGTAGGACTCCGGCAGCGTCCCGTCCGCCACCAGCCGCTGCATCAACGGCCGGCGGCGCTCCTCCGCGTCGTAGTGCACGCCGTTGCCGTAGGGCAGCAGGCCGAGACCGTCGGTGACCGGCTGCAGCTCGGGACCGAAGGAGTCCGTCGTACCGCCGGTGTGCCAGCAGATCGAGCCGGCGCTGACACCGGTCAGCACGACGCCCGCCTGCCACGCGGCATGCATCGCCTCGTCGAGACGGTGCACGCGCCATACGGCCAGCAGGTTGGCGACCGACCCGCCCATGATCCAGACGACGTCCTGGCCCAGCAGGTGCTCGGCCGGGTCGGCGACGTTCGGCATCCCGAAGAGCTGCAGGTGGGAGTGGTCGTAGCCGGCCGCCCTTGCCGCCTCGGCGAGCGCGTGCAGCACGTGCGGGTTGTCGCCGGTCGCTGTCGCGACGGTGCACAGCCGCGGCGCGCGACCGGTGACACCGGCGAGTTCGACTGCGAACTGGGTCAATTCGCTGAATTCGAAGTAGGTGCGTTCACCGGGGCGCAGGCCTCCGGAGGTGGCGAGGATGGTGGGTTCGGCAGGCATGCCCGGACGGTAGCGCAGCGACATACGCCCACGCACTCGCATTGATGCCCCGGTCCCGGGCAGCTGCCCGGGACCGGGGCATCAGATGCGCGCGACTACTTGACGACCGTGACCACCACCGGGTCGGAGACCGCCACGGCACCGTCCGCGTCGGTGTAGCGGGCGGTGATGCGGTGCTCACCGATCGCCGCGTTCTTCGGCAGCCGGTAGTCGGCCTTGCCGGCGCCGTTCGTGGTGCCGGTCGCCATCAGTGCTCCTTTGTCGAAGAACTCCACGGCCACCTTCTTCGCCTTGCCGTGCTCCGGCGTCACCCAGGCGGTCAGTTTGGTGCCGTTGCCCTTGCCGTAGCGCTGCGTGGTGTCCTGGGCGTCGAGGCTGACGGTGGCCGAGCTCACCGGAGGCGCTTCGACGGTCACGTTCACCTGTGCGGACGTGCCGGTCGTGTCTCCGGTGACGGTGAGCGCGGCAGTGCCGGCGGGCACGCCGTCCGGCAGGGTGACGCTCACGCTCGCCGTTCCGGTCTCGTCGTCCTTGGCCGTGCCGACCGTGCTGTCCACCGGGAACGTGCCGAGCTTCGTGTCGCCCAGGCTGACCGTCACCGAACTGTCGTGCACGGTGCCGGTCGACATCGCCAGCGACGACAGGCCGAAGGAGACCGTGTCGCCTGCCCGGTATGCCGCGGGCGCGCCCGCAGGGAAGTGCACGCCGACCGACCGCTGCGAATTGTCAACCGCGAGAGCCGAGTCCGACGCCTTCGCGGCCATGTAGTCGACCATGCCCTGCAGGTCGGTCTGCCCGGTGTCCTTCTTGTGGGCGCCGTTGGCGAGCTCGAAGAAGTTGTCACCGCCGGTCGCCAGGAACGAGTTGACCGTCACCGAGTACGACGCAGCGGCGTCGATCGGAGTGCCGTTCAGCCGCATCTGCCGGATGTGGTCACCGGCTGCGGCCGCCGGGTCGTAGGTGTAGGTGAAGCCCTTGGAGATGCCCAGTCGCAGGAACGGGCGCGACGCGCCGGCCGGCTGCCACTGCTGCTCGAGAACCTTTTTGATCTGCGCTCCGGTGAGCGTCATGTTCACCAGCGTGTTGGCGAACGGCTGGACCGTCGCGGCCTGCTTGTAGGTCAGCACCGTCGGGTAACCGGCGTCGTTGGTGCCGACCATGTCGGCTCGCAGGCCACCGGGGTTCATGAACGCGATTTGCGCCGAACCGGTCGTCGCCGACTCGGTGGCCCACCGCTGCGCCTCGGCGACCAGGTTGCCCAGCGTCGACTCGCCGCCGCGGTTCTCCACCCCGGTGGAGTCCTTGGCACGGTTGAACGGCCCGGCGATGGTGCCGAGCGGCTGTTTGCCCAGCACGTCGGCGTTCGCCACGGCCTGGGAGACGATCTGGCCGACGGTGCCGTCGGCCGCGTAGTTGGGCACCCAGACGGTCTTGGTCGGGTCCTTCGGGTCGGGCACCTGCTTGGTCAGCGCGAGGGTGTCGGACTGCACGCCGGTGACTTGGCCGGCCGCCGACACGGTGAAGTTGAGCTGGTCCAGGTTGTAGCCGTACTGACCGGCCGACACGACCGGGCGCTGGGTGACTGCCCGGCCCGCCCAGCCCGGCACGTTGACCATGCAGTTGTAGGTCAGGTGGGTGTGACCGGAGATCACCGCGTCCACGTTGTCGTCCAGCCCGGTCACCACCTTGCCGAAGTCGTTGCTCGGATCGGTGACCGAGGCGCAGTCGGTGGTGGGTGCGCCCTCGTGCACCAGCATCACGACCAGCTGCGCGCCCTCGTTCTGCTTCAGGTTGTCCGCGGCCGTGTTGACGGCTCCGGCGATGTCGGTGATGTTCAGATCGGCGATGCCGCCGGGGGAGACCAGCTCGGGCAGGTGCTCGGTCACCGCGCCGACGAAGCCGACCTTGACGCCGTTCATCTCCTTGACCCAGCTGGGTGCGAGCGCGTCGGAGCCGTCCTTGAGCTTGACGTTGGCGCCCAGGTACTTCCATTGCGCCCCGCCATACGGGTTGGTGTCCTTGTCGTACGGCGCCATCACCCGGTTGACCAGGTCGTCGTAGCCCTGGTCGAACTCGTGGTTGCCCACCGCGGAGACCTGCAGACCGGCGGCGTTCAGGGCGTCGATCGTCGGCTTGTCGTGGGCGATGAACGACTCGAACGTCGAGGCGCCGATGAGGTCGCCGGCGGCAGCGAACACGGTGTTGGGCTGCTTGGCGCGCAACTCGTGCACCGCACCGGCGAGCACGGCGGCACCGGCTTCCTGACCGTTGGCCTGGATGCGACCGTGGAAGTCGTTGATGCCCAGGATCTGCACCTGGGTGTCACCGGCGGCCGCGTTCGCATGGCTCGGTGCCGCCAGCGTCATACCGGTGGCCATCACCAGGGAGCCGACCACCGCCGTCCCCAGTCGAAATGCTCTCTTTGTCACGCCGCACTCTCCTGCCGATCCGTTGGTCCTGGGCAGCGTCGCGCATAGCACGGATCTCTGCCAGAACTCGGAAGAGTAGTTCAAGGAACGCTGTGCAGACCCGGGAATGCGGCAAGCGGTGTGCTGACACAATGACGCCGTGGGAAACGTGCTGGTCGTCGGTGGCGCCAACGTCGACATCGTCGCCCAGTCGACGGCTGCCTTCACCCCGGGCACCAGCAATCCGGGACGTGCCTACTCCAGCGCGGGCGGCGTCGGCCGCAACATCGCGGCCAACCTCGGCCGGCTGGGCGTCCCCACCACACTCGTCGCCGCCTTCGGCAACGACACCTTCGGGCAGCGCCTGCGGGCGGAGACCGCCGCGGCCCGGGTCGATCTGACGCGCTCGGTCGACCTGGAGATGCCCAGCGGCAGTTACCTGGCGATGCTCGACGTCGACGGTGAGCTCGTCGGGGCGGTCTCCGACATGGCGGCTGCCGAGTCGTTGCGTGCCGAGCACGTGCCCGCGGACGTCATCACCGCCGCGTCATACGTCGTGCTCGATGCGAACCTGTGCGTGGACGTCCTCGAGCACGTATGCCGCACCGCGGCCGCTGCCGGTGTTCCGGTCGTCATGGACCCGGTGTCGGTGCCCAAGGCCGACCGGGTCGCCAAGGCGCTGCGGGCGGGTCCGGTGCACACCCTCACCCCCACCCGCACCGAACTGATCGCGCTCACCGGCGAGGACGATCTCGAGGCAGGTGTCGCGGCGTTGCACGCGCTGGGCGTCGGCCGGGTGTGGGTGCGCGAAGGCGCGAACGGGTCAACGCTTTTCACCCCGACGTCGATCACTCAGGTCGCAGCGGTCGCCGCCGAGGTGCAGAACGTCACCGGAGCCGGCGACTCGATGGCCGCGGCATACGTGCACGCGCTGATCGCCGGCCACGACGAGGTGACCGCGGCCCGGCACGGGGCCGCCGCGGCATACCTGACCATCACCAGTGAGCACACCGTCCGGCCGGATCTGTCGTCCGCTCTCATCGACGGCATCCTCCCCGACGTGTTGACCCGAGATCTGACATCCGCACATCCGAAGGAGCAACGATGACTTGCGCGACCGGCGCTGTCCCGCACCCGCGCCTGCAGTTGACCGACGAGGTCCGCGACGCCATCACCGAAGGACGCCCGGTCCTCGCGCTGGAGAGCACGATCATCAGCCACGGGATGCCCTACCCGGACAACGTGACCATGGCCCGCGAGGTCGAGGCGCTGATCCGTGCGGAGGGTGTCGTGCCCGCGACCATCGCGGTGCTCGGTGGCGTGCCGCGCATCGGCCTCACCGACGGCGACCTCGAAATGCTCGGCGAGGCAGGAGAATCGGTCACCAAGGCCAGTGTGCGCGACCTGGCCTACATGGTGGCCAAGGGCGTTCACGGGGCGACCACGGTGGCGGCGACGATGCGGCTGGCGTCCCTGGCCGGCATCCGGGTCTTCGCCACCGGCGGACTCGGTGGGGTGCACCGCGGCGCCGAGCGGTCGATGGACCTGTCCGCCGACCTGACCGAACTGTCGCGCACCCCCGTCGCTGTCATCTCGGCCGGCGTGAAGTCGATCCTGGACATCGGTCTGACGCTGGAGGCGATGGAGACCTTGTCCATCCCGGTCATCGGCTATCAGACCGACGAATTCCCTTCGTTCTACTCACGATCCAGCGGGTATGCCGTCCCGATGCGTGCGGACAGTCCGCAGGAACTCGCGGCGATCATGGCGACACAGTGGGAGCTCGGCATCACGGCCGGCTTCGACATCGCCAATCCGATCCCGGCCGCGGACGAGATCCCCGCCGAGCAGATCTCCGGCATCATCACGCAGGCACTCGCCGACATGGCCGCGCGCGGCATCACCGGGAAGGACACCACACCGTTCCTGCTGGGCCGCGTCGTCGAGCTGACCGGTGGCGCCTCGCTGACCGCCAACATCGCGCTGGTCAAGAACAACGCGTTGCTCGGCGCCCGGCTGGCGACCGCCTACGCCGACGCGCTACAGGCACGCTGATCGAGTGGCGAGGCAGGGCAGGCACGCTGATCGAGTGGCGAGGCAGGTCAGGCACGCTGATCGAGTAGTGAGGCAGGTCAGGCACGCTGATCGAGTGGCGAGGCAGGTCAGGCACGCTGATCGAGTAGTGAGGTACGAGCGTATCGAGATCGACCGCGCCGGCGCTGGAGGAGACCGACAGCTGCGCTGCGGTGACGGCAGGGGCGTGCCCTGACCACTCAGGCACGGCGTGCACAATGGTCGGGTGATTGCCACTCTGTCCACGAAGCTCGACCAGAACAACGGGCACCCCATCGGGATGGGCGTCACCTTCTTCGGCATCTGCCTGTTCATGATCGCCCTGTTCGCGTTGATCACCTGGGTCGGCAAGCAGCGCGACAAGCGCCGCGGCGGTCCGCCGCAGGCGCCCCAGTTGCCGCTGCTGGTCAAGAAGGACGAGGAGCGTGAGCGGCGTCGTCAAGCCGGTCACTGAGGCCATCGCGGCGCTCGAAGCAGCGCGCACCATACCTGTCGCACCCGGGGCGCCCTGCATTCCCGGGGCGGTCGGTCTGCTCGCCGTCGGCGCCGACGTCCTGACGATCCACGCCACCGGCTTCGCCGTGTTGTATGACGACAGCGGCGCTGCGCTGCCGGAGGCGGCACGGACGCCGATGGCCGTCGACAGCGTCTTCGACGTCGCGTCCCTGACCAAGCTCTTCACCGCGACCGTTGCGATGCAACAGGTGGAGGCCGGTGCCCTCGACCTCGACGCGAGCGTGGCCGGCTACCTGCCCGAGTTCGGGGTCGGTGGCAAGGCCGGCATCACAGTGCGTCAACTGCTGACCCACACCAGCGGCCTGGAGTGGTGGCTGCCGCTCTGGCGCGATGGGCCGACACGTGAGGAGCGCATTCTCGCGGCGCTGACCCACCCGCCGGCGACGCCGCCCGGAGCTCGGTTCGTCTACAGCGACGTGAACCTGATCACTGCAGGTGTCCTCCTCGAACGGCTCGGCGGGGCGCCGCTGGACGTGCTCGTGCGCGATGGCATCACCGCGCCGCTCGGCATGCGGGACACCGGATTCCGCACACAGCTGGAGCACGTGTCGTGGGACCGGTTCGTGGCGACCGAGATCGAGCAGGACGCCGGCCGCGGACTGGTGCGTGGTGCGGTCCACGACGAGAACGCCTGGTCGCTCGGTGGTGTCGCCGGGCACGCCGGCATCTTCTCCACCGCCGCCGACCTGCTGCGGTTCGCGCAGGTCTTCACCGGGGACGACCCGCGGATCCTCAGCGGCGACAGCGTGCTTGCGATGACGACGGATCTCAACACCGGCATGGACGACGACGCTCACGGCATCGGCTTCGAGATCGATCAGCCGCGCTACATGGGCGAGCTCAGCGGGCCCCGGACCATCGGGCACACCGGCTTCACGGGCACCTCGCTGGTGGCCGACCTGTCGACCGGGGCGAGCGCCATACTCCTGACCAACGCGGTGCACCCCCGCCGTCCGCCGACCTCGATCAACACCTTGCGGGCGAGGTGGGCGACCGGTGCTGCGCGCTCACTGGCGTGAGTGGACCTGTCCCCGGCGGATGTCGGTCCCGATGATCAGTGCGGTCCGTGCGCTACACCGGGGTTCTGTGAGCCGGGCAGGCTGGTGGCGAGGTAGTCGAGCGCGTCAGCCGGAGCGGGCGCGGGGCTGAAGTCGAGTCCGTCCCAGGACACGTGATCGCCGAAGTCCCAGACGGCGCTGCCGATGTAGCGCGGATCGTGCACCGCTCCACTGGCGTTGATCGCGGCGACGGCCGCCCTGGAGTAGCTGACCATCGGATAACCGGTCGCGCCGGTGGCGTCGGGCAGGCACTCGCCGACGGCGTCCGGACCCGCGCTGCATGCCGTGAACTCGTGCGCGGACGCCGAGGCCGGGATGCCGAACCCGTAGCGGATGTGCAACCGGTTCGCCCACCGTGTGGTGTTTCCGGCTTCCTGGCGGGCCGCCGAGGTGTAGTCGGCCAGGCCGTTCAGCGTGCCGGCCGGTGCCTTGCTCAGGTCGTACAGCGAGTCCATCAGGTAGCCGTTGCCGTATGTCGTGAGGATGTCGCGCACGTTGGCCGCCGATTCGCTGCCCGGCCGGATCGCCTCGGCGAAGGTGAACACCGAGTAGAACCGGCCGCGCGGATGGGCGGCGTCGACGCAGCCATACGGGTCGTGCGCCGGGTCGCCGGCGTGCTGACCGGCGAAGTTCTTCGCCAGTTGCAGGTAGAAGTAGTACTGGCCGTTCTTCGTGGTCACGTCGAACGGCTCGAGGTCGAACTGTATGCCGGCCACGTGCGGGTCGGCGCACACCTGGGCCGCGACCTTGTCCGCGAACCCGGCGGCGAGGCTCGGGCTCAGCTCGTTGAAGCCCTGCAGGTAGCCGCGGGCGTCGGTGCGGCCGTCGATGATCGGCGAGATGGTGAACGCATCGGGGTCGGCGGCGGCGAACGCGTCGTAGTAGGCCGCGGTCCTGGCGGGGCCACCCCCGCCCGCGGTGTAGGTGGAGTAGAGGTCGCCGGCGGTGCAGCGGCGCCCGTCGTTGTCGGGGCAGTACATCTCCATGTCGGCGCCGTAGCTGTAGACCTGATGGAGTGCATGGCCGGCTCCGGCTCGCGCGTTGTACGACCTGATCGCGTCGATCCAGGTGCCCGGCTGTGCCGTGTCGTAGACCCACGCCGAGTTGGCCTTCGGTGGGAAGGGTTTGCTGTGCTCGGCACTGGCCGCCGCGGGGGTGCTCAGGCTCATCCCCGCGGCGAGCGCTGCCACGGCACTCAAGGCGAGCGCTCGGCTCGGGCGGATCGGCCGATGTGGACTCGCCATGTGGACTCTCCCGTTGTCGATCGTCGGAGCCAGGCTTAGCAGAGCCGATGGCGCGCCACAAGGCCTCGCGTGGTCAGGCCGTTGAGCGCACCCGCCGCAGCACGGCCTCGGCGACGTCGTCGGCGTTGACTTCGGGGAGCCAGTGGCCGGCGCCCTCGAGTTCGACGAATTCGTAAGGCGCCGAGACGTATTCGGCCGATTTCTCGGCTGCCTCACGACCCAGGGCGAAGTCCCGGGAGCCCCACACGTAGCTCATCGGGACGGTGATTTTGCCGGTGCGGGTGGACGGGTCAGGTTCCTTGCCCGACGGCAACGCCGCCCGGATCTGTCCGGCCAGCATCGAGCGGTACCAGCCCAGCGGTCCGGTCAGCGACCGTGGCGTGGAGAAGCGGTCGGCATACTTCTGGGCGTCCTCGGGCGACATGCCGGTCTTGACGTACATCTGGGGGAGTTGGCGCAGCACGCTGCGCTCGGCGATCCAGGGCAGTTGGAAGAACGCCATGTAGCTGCTCTTGCGCCACTGCGTGCTGTGTCGCATCGCCCACATCAGCGCCTCCGGGTGCGGTGTGGACAGTGTGGTCGCCGACATGAGCCGGTCGGAGTGTGCTTCGGCGAGCCGCCAGACGACCGCCCCACCCCAGTCGTGGCCGACGACGTGGGCGGTGTCGGCGCCGGCGGCGTCGAGCAGGGCGATGACGTCCTTGGCCAGCTCCGAGAGCGGGTATGCCGTGCGGGCGCGGGGCGCGGCGCCGGGGGAGTAGCCGCGCTGGTCGGGCGCGAGCACCCGATACCCGGCCGCCACCAGCCGGGGCGTGAGCTTGTCCCACGCGTGGCGGTCCTGCGGGAACCCGTGCAGCAGCACGATGACCGGTGCGTCCTGGGAACCGGAGTCGGAGACGTCGAAGACCAGGTCGCCGCGGGTGTAGGTGTCCATGAATCGACGGTAGTCCAGGCGCCGATCGCCGCCCTATGCCGCTCGTGGCGCACTTCACGTCCGGCCGCTGAGACGTCGGTTGATGACACCGCGGTGTTGCATCTATGTTGGATACAACATGAGTGCAAGTGACAAGGCGTATGAGTTCGTCAAGACCGGCATCCTTGCCGGCGACCTGGCCCCGAGCACCTTCCTGACCGAAGGGCAGCTTGCCGAGGAGATCGGGATCTCCCGCACCCCGGTCCGTGAGGCACTCCTGCGACTGCAGGCGGAGGGCATGGTCGAGCTGTTCCCGAAGAAGGGTGCGCTGGTCGTTCCGGCGACGCCCCAGGAGGCACGTGAGACGTTCGAGGCGCGTTCGCTCATCGAGGAGTGGGCCGCCGGTCGGGTGTGGCCGCGACGGGCCGAGACGATCCCCACGCTGCAGGAGAAGCTCGAGGAGATGGTGGCGGCCATGAGGGCCGACGACATCGGCACGTTCAGCGCCGCCGACCGCGCGTTCCACGAGGTGGTCGTCGAGGCCGCCGGGAACTCCGTGATCGCCAGGCAGTACCGGCATCTGCGTGACCGGCAGATCGTCATCGTCGCCGGCAGCATGCGCGCCGACCGGTCGCGTATGGCGAACTCGGTCAAGCAGCACCGCGAGCTGCTCCAGCTGCTGGAGACCGGCTCCCGGGCGTCGTTCGTCCGCGCGTGCCGTGACCACGTGGCCGAAGCCACCAGCCTGGTGACAGCGCGATGACACCGCCCACCACAGAAGAACACCAGCTGCCCGGCGTGGTCGAATCGCCTTCCGCCGATTGGCCGCTCGGCGGTCGGCGCGCCATGGCCGTCTTCCTGTCCGCCCTGTCGGTCTACATCCTGGCGATCTTCCACCGCACTTCCCTGGGCGTCGCCGGGGTCATCGCCGCCGAACGCTTCCACATCAGCTCCGCCCAGCTGGCGACGTTCGTCATGGTCCAGCTGTTCGTGTATGCCGCCATGCAGGTGCCGGTGGGCGCCCTGCTGGACCGCTTCGGTTCGAAGGTGCTGCTGTTCGCCGGCGTGACCACCATGACGATCGCCCAGTTCGGCTTCGCCTTCGCCGACACGTTCGCATGGGGTGTGCTGGCACGGGTTTTCGTCGGGATGGGCGATGCGATGGTCTTCGTGTCGCTGCTCCGTGTGGTGGCGCTGTGGTTCCCGCCGGCGCGTGCGCCGATGATGAGCCAGTTGTGCGGCGTGTTCGGTCAGTTCGGGGCCATCGCGGCGGCCGGACCGCTGTCCGTGGCACTGCACAACCTCGGCTGGACGAAGTCCTACCTGCTGGCGTCATCGGTCGGCATCGTCATGGGCGCCATCCTGCTGGTGGTCGTGCGCGACTCGCCATACCGCACCAAGGAGCGCACCGAGATCAAGTTGCGCGCGGTCGCCCGGGCCGTCTCCAGCGCCTGGCGTGAGCCGGGCACCCAACTCGGGCTGTGGTGCCACTTCACCTCGCAGTTCAGTGCGACGGTCTTCAGCCTCATGTGGGGCTTCCCGTTCCTGACCAAGGCGGAGGGGCTGTCGGCCGGAACGGCCAGCCTGCTGCTGGAGATCATGGTGGTCGCGACGGTGACCGCGAGCCCGCTCTTCGGGGCGTTCACCGCGCGCTATCCCTACAACCGGTCGACGCTGGTGCTCGGCACGGTCGCCGCGATCATCGCGATGTGGACCGTGGTGCTGTTGTGGCCGGGGCGTGCGCCATTGCCGGTGCTCATCCTGCTGGTGGTCGTCACCGCGATCGGTGGACCGGGCTCGATGATCGGCTTCGACCTGGCACGCACCTTCAACCCCACCCACCGGATCGGCTCGGCCTCCGGCATCGTGAACGTCGGCGGGTTCTCCGCGACCCTGCTGTCGGTGTTCGTCATCGGCGTCATCCTCGACCGGATGGCCCCCGGCGGTGCCGAGCACTACGACCTGGCCGCGTTCCGGGCGGCGATGTCGGTGCAATACCTCGTGTGGGCGTTCGGCATCGTGCAGATCCTGCGGCTGCGCCGCAGGACCCGCCGGCTGGTGCACTCCTCCGACGACTACGAGCACCTGAAGGTGGGCGTCAGCGTCCGCACCGGCCGCTGAAACCGCCCGCTGCGCGGAGCGCGCGGCTACGCTCCCGTGCATGACCGTGACGGTGGGGGCGCCGGGGACATCCCGGATGCAGCGGGCGCTGCGCACGGACCGATGGGGAATCGCGCGCGCGGTCCTCCTGATCGGTATTGCGGCGATGGCGCTCGCCACCTGGATCAGCGGGGGGCAGCACGTCTCGTTCCGCGACCTGCGCGGCGACATCGCCTCCGGGCGGACACATCGGGTGGAGGTGTATGGCGGCCTGCCGCCCGACGCACACGGCGAGGCCACCATGGCCTTCCGCTGGAACGCCGGCGGTCACTCCCGCCTCGCCGGGGTGACGGCGGTGAACGGCGACGGCGGCGGGATGTCCGCCGGCTCGGAAACAGTGGTGCGCGGTGACGTCAGCGAACAACTGATCGCGCTGTCGCCTCGACGCGACCTGCAAGTGGCCCGGGCCACGACGGACCTCACCGTCGGGACCCAGATCGCCGGCTGGCAGACCCCGGACTGGATCGCGCCGGCCGCCATACTCCTGTGGCTGGCCGCACTGGTGGTGCTGGTCAACGGACCGCAGCCGCGCTTCGGCACCCGCTGGGCGTGGTTCTGGATGATCGCCACGCCGGTCAGCGTCGTCGGGCTGCCGGCCTTCCTGCTCGTCAGCGGACCGTGGCGGCCGGACAGCGCCGCCGGCGCGCCCGGGCAACGATGGCGACTCACCGGTGGCAAGGCGTTCCTGCTCAGCTTCGTCATCTGCTCGGTGCTCGGCCTCGCCTGGTCGACGCCGTAACCGTCTTCGGCGCGGCGGGGGCCATCGGCCGCCGCCGCGCCGACCGGCTCAGTGCTGGTTCGGGGCGACCCAGCGAGCGGTGTCGACGTTCTGGTCCTTCGCGCGCTGCAGCGCGTCGGCGATGATCTGCTCGGCGTCCGCACGCCCGGCCCAGTGGGAGCCCTCCTCCACGCTCTTGCCCGGCTCGAGCACCTTGTAGGTCTCGAAGAAGTGCTTGATCTCGTCGAGCAGGAAGCTGTTGACGTCGCTGACGTCCTGGATGTGGTCCCAGCGCGGGTCGCCCGCGATGACCGACAGGATCTTGTCGTCGCCGCCGGCCTCGTCCACCATCTTGAAGACACCGACCGGACGGGCCTCGACGACCGCACCCGGCACGACGGACTCGGTGATCAGCAGCATCGCGTCCAGCGGGTCGCCGTCCTCGCCGAGGGTGTGCTCGATGTAGCCGTAGTCCGTCGGGTACTGCATCGAGGTGAACAACCGGCGGTCCAGGCGCAGGCGGCCCGTCTCGTGGTCGATCTCGTACTTGTTGCGGCTGCCCTGCGGCACCTCGATGGTGACGTCGAACTCCATTGCCTGTTGTCCCTTCGCCGGGGGTCTTCGATGTGTGTCAGCTGTGGCCGGCACGTGCGACGACCCGCGGTCGCCGTGTGCTTGACTGACGACTAGTTTGGCGCACCGACGGGCGTGCCGTGGTTCGAGGGGTACGAATGGGCAAACGGGTTGCGGCCGCCGCAGCCGCCGTCGTCGTGCTGGCGGTCGGCTACGAGGCGCTCGACGTGTATGACGTCCTGCCCGGCCCGCTCACTCGCGCGGCCGCGGCTCGGCCGGCGGTCCCTGCACCGGGCAAGACCAGCGTCGGACCGTCGGTTCCGGCGCCGACTCCGGCCACCGTGTCGCCGATCGCCGCTGCCGACGGTCCGCAGCAGGACCCGGCCAAGGTCAAGGCGCAGGTCGCCGCCGCGCTGGGCAAGCCGGACCTGGCCAAGAAGCTCGGCGTGGTCGTCGCCGACGGCAAGACCGGCCAGGTCCTGCTGCAGCAGCACGAAAACGCAGCAATGACACCGGCATCCACCACCAAGTTGTTGTCCGCATGGGCGATCGCCAACACGCTGGACCTGAACAAGCCGCTCACCACCAAGGTCGTCAACGGCTCCACCCACCATCGGATCGTCCTCGTCGCCGGTGGAGACACGGCACTCAACCCCGGCACAGGGGACCCCGAGCACGTCAACGGTCACGCCGGTCTCGCCGACCTGGCCGCGCAGGTCGCCGCCTCGCTGAGGAAGGCAGGCACCACCTCGGTGACAGTCGGTGTCGACACGTCATACGCACCGGGGCCGTTGACCGCAAAGCACTGGGACCCGGACGTCGTCGCCGCCGGCTACACCGCCCGCATCGCCCAGCTGGGCCTGTCGACCGAGCGTGCCACCGACCCCGCGCGGCCGACGCCCGCGGACCCGGTCGCCTCCACCCAGCAGGCGTTCGTCAAGGCGCTCGCCGAACAGGGCATCACCGCCAAGGCCGGGGGAACGGTGACCGCGGCCGGCGATGCGAAGGTACTGGGCGCGGTCCAGTCGTCGCCGCTGCTGGACGTGCTGGGCAACGCCCTGCAAGCCAGCGACAACGCGATGATCGAATCGCTGGCGCGCCAGGCCGCCTTCCACGACGGGGTGGGCGGATCGACCGCCGACGTCACAGGCTGGGTCGAGAAGACGCTGAAGGACGCCGGATTCGACCTGCGCGGAGTCGAACTCGCCGACGTGTGCGGTCTGTCCGACGGCACCACGATCCCGCCCCGTGTGCTCGCCGACGTGTTGCTATCCGGCACCACCGGCAAGAACAAGCCCTTCGCCGAAGTGCTGACCCGGCTCAGCGTCGGCGGCTACAACGGCACACTGGACAACCGGTTCCTGCAACCGTCCAACGACTCGGCCGCGGGCGACGTACGCGCCAAGACCGGCTCGCTCACCCACGTCGCGTCGCTGGCCGGCACCGTGATCACCGCCGACGACCGGGTGCTCGTCTTCGCGATCATCAGTAACGCCGCGAAGTCGTGGGGTCCCTACGGCACCCGCGCCGCCATCGACGACTTCGTCGCCGCACTGCAGAAGTGCGGCTGCTCGAAGTAGCAACGGTCGCTGGAACGGCCGCGATGCAGGCGGGATCGTGTGCCGAAGTGGCAACGGTCGCCGGCAGCGGATGCTGCGCGGCGCGCCCGAGGCGCCGCGGCCTGACATACCCTCGATCCATGTCTGAGGCGTATGTCGACTGGGACCTGGCCAAGCGCACCGGGCGACGCTGGGTGTCCGACGGACCGCAGACCACACCCGACGAGGCGGCCGCGGTGGTGGCCGAACTCCGCGACGCCGCACACCGCGCACTCCAACCGGTGGCCGACACCGCCCGGCTGGATTGCCTCGCCAGCGCGGAGTCACCGGTCTTCGTGGTCGACCGCGCGGCCTGGATCGACGTCAACATCGACTCGATGGCTGCGCTGCTCAGCCCCGTGGTGGAGGCGCTGACCGCCAAACGCAAGGCCGGCCCGCGCGCTCGCGCGGTCGGCGCCAAGGTCACCGGCACCGAGACCGGCGCGCTGATGGGCTTCGTCGCCAGCAAGGTGCTCGGCCAGTTCGACCTGGCACCGGAGGGCCGGCCCAGCCTGCTGCTGGTGGCGCCGAACATCGTTGCGGCCGAACGCGAACTCCACGTCCGCCCCGCCGACTTCCGGCTCTGGGTGTGCCTGCACGAGGAGACGCATCGCGTGCAGTTCACCGCGGTGCCGTGGCTGCGGGAGCACCTCATCGACCGCATCCGCACCCTCGCCGTCGACTTGGTGCCCACCCCCGAATTGCTCCAGCAGCGGTTGCAGGCAGCGGCCAAGGCGCTGCCGGGGCTGTTGCGGGAAGGCAGCGGTGGCCTCACCGACCTGGTCGGCACCCCGGAACAACGTGCGGAACTCGCCGACGTCACGGCGATCATGTCGCTGCTCGAGGGCCACGCCGATGTCGTGATGGACGACGTCGGTCCGCAGATCGTGCCGACCGTCTCGGACATCCGCCGCACGTTCGACGCCCGCCGCAAGGGCTCCGTCGGCCCGGACCGCATCATCCGCCGCCTGCTGGGACTGGAGGCCAAGATGCGCCAGTACCGCGACGGCGCCGCCTTCTGCCGCGCGGTTCAGGCGCAGGTCGGGGTCGACGGTTTCAATGCCGTCTGGGCCGGCCCGGAGAACCTTCCCACCGCCGACGAGATCTACGCTCCGGCGGCCTGGGTCGCCCGCGTCCACGGCTGAATGAACACCCTGCGAAGCTCCAGGGCATCGGTATGACGGGACCCCACCCCGCGGTGGCGGCGTGCCGGCGGCAGGTCCGAGCGGCGCTGTCCGAGGCCGGTATGGGCGCGGGCCGCACTGTGCTCATTGCGGTTTCGGGTGGCGCCGACTCGCTGGCGCTCGCGGCAGCGGTGACGTTCGAAGCACCGAAGCTGCGGATCACCACCGTCGCGATCGTCGTCGACCACCAACTGCAGGCCGGGTCCGGTGAGGTGGCGCTGCGCGCCACGGAGCAGTGTCGCGATCTGGGCGTGGATCATGCGCAGGTGCGCACCGTCGAGGTGGCTGCCACCGGGGACGGCCCGGAGGCTGCAGCCCGCTGGGAGCGCTACGCCGCGCTCGCGGACGCCGCTGCGTCATACGGCGCGAGTGCGGTGCTGCTCGGCCACACCCGCGACGACCAGGCCGAGACCGTGCTGCTGGCGCTGGCCCGCGGGTCGGGACCGCGGGCGGTGACGGGTATGGCGCCGGTGGCCCTCGGTCTCGAGACGCAGTCTCGTTCCTCGGCTGCTGCTCGACCAGCGGGGGACGGCACTCGACCAGTGGGGGATCTGGTCTGGCTGCGGCCGCTGCTGGACGTGACCCGCGCGCAGACGCACGCGGCCTGCGCGGCGCTGCGTCTCGAGCCGTGGCACGACCCGCACAACGGCGATCCGCGCTATCTGCGGGTGCGGGTGCGCCGGGCGCTGACCGACCTGGAGGACGACATCGGCCCGGGCGTCGTCGCCGGTCTGGCGCGCACCGCTGGCCTGATCCGGGAGGACCTGACCTTCCTGGACGACTGGGCCGCGCAACGGGCCGACGAGTTGGGCGCGACCTCGTGGCCGGTCGACGCATTGAGCGCGTTGCCCACCCCGCTGCGCACGCGGGTATGGCGCGAGCTGCTGCGCCGGGCGGGCGCCCCGTCGGCCTCGGTCGGCAAGGTGCACATCGACGCCGTGGACGCGCTGGTGACCCGCTGGCACGGCCAGCAACCGATCCACGTCCCGGGCGGTCTGCAGGTGCGCCGGGACGCCGGGCTGATCGAGGTCGAGGCGCGTCGGGTTCAATAGGGCCCATGGATGCCAGCCACATGGGCAAAGACCTCGAGCACGTCCTCTACACCGAGGAACAGATCCACGCGCGGCTCGAGGAACTCGCGGCCGACATCTGGCGTGACTACCACGACAAGGACGTGCTGCTCGTCGGCGTCCTCAAGGGCGCCATCCTGGTGATGGCCGACCTGATGCGCGCCCTGCCGGGATCGGCCCCGATGGACTGGATGGCGGTGTCGTCATACGGCTCGGGCACCAAGTCCAGCGGCGTCGTGCGCATCCTGAAGGACCTCGACACCGACATCTCCGGCCGGCACGTGCTGATCGTCGAGGACATCATCGACTCCGGGCTGACCCTCAACTGGATCCGCGCCAACCTCACCTCCCGCGAGCCCGCCTCGCTGGAGATCTGCACGCTGCTGCGCAAGCCGGAGGCGGCCAAGGTGGAGATCGACTGCAAATACGTCGGCTTCGACATACCCAACGAGTTCGTGGTCGGCTACGGCCTGGACTACGACGAGCGCTACCGCAACCTGCGCGACATCGGCACGCTCGCCCCGCACGTCTACTCCTAGTGCCGACCCGCGAGCAGGTCGCATCTACATCTGTGGCGGCTGCTACGGAACATCACCCGTCGCCCGCGCGTTGATCCAGCCGGGACACCTGCAATAGCCAGGCTATCTGCGGTGTACCGTCTACTGGTCTGTCATGGGCTCGGCCCAACTCAAGCAGGAGGATCGGGGCACGCCCCGCAGGTACATGAACTTCAAGCGCGTTCTTCGCAGCCCTGGTCTCTGGGTCATCCTGGTCGTGCTGATCGGTGTGCTCTGGCTCGCCGTCGGCAACGTCGGGGGCTATCAGAGCATCGACACCTCCCAGGCCGAGAAACTCATCTCCAGCAAACAAGTCGACTCGGCGACGCTCACGCCCGACTCGGTCAAGCTGACCCTCAAGGACCCGACCACGGTCGGGAACAAGAAGGACCTGACCAAGGTCGAGGCCAACTACGTCGACCCGCGCGGCGACCAACTGGTCTCGCTGCTGTCGAAGTACCCGCCCGCCAAGGGCTACACCGACGACCCGCAGAAGCAGAGCGTCTGGCTGTCGATCCTGATCAGCATGGCGCCGTTCATCCTGTTCATCCTGATCTTCTGGTTCCTGATGAGCCAGATGCAGGGCGGCGGGTCGCGCGTCATGCAATTCGGCAAGTCGCGGGCGAAGCTGGCCACCAAGGACATGCCGAAGGTGACCTTCGCCGACGTCGCAGGTGCCGACGAAGCGGTCGAGGAGCTCCACGAGATCAAGGAGTTCCTCCAGTCGCCCAAGAAGTTCCTCGACGTGGGCGCCAAGATCCCCAAGGGCGTTCTGCTCTACGGGCCCCCCGGCACCGGTAAGACCCTGCTCGCCCGTGCGGTCGCCGGCGAAGCGGGTGTGCCGTTCTACTCCATCTCCGGCTCGGACTTCGTGGAGATGTTCGTCGGCGTCGGTGCCAGCCGTGTCCGGGACCTCTTCGAGCAGGCCAAGTCCAACGCCCCGGCCATCATCTTCGTCGACGAGATCGACGCGGTGGGCCGGCACCGTGGCGCCGGTCTCGGCGGCGGCCACGACGAGCGCGAGCAGACCCTCAACCAGCTGCTGGTCGAGATGGACGGCTTCGACGTCAAGACCAACGTCATCCTGATCGCCGCGACCAACCGGCCCGACATCCTGGACCCGGCGCTGCTGCGCCCGGGCCGTTTCGACCGGCAGATCGCGGTCGAGGCCCCCGACATGGGCGGGCGCCACCACATCCTGCAGGTGCACGCCAAGGGCAAGCCGATGGCCAAGGACATCGACCTGCTTCAGGTCGCCCGTCGTACGCCCGGTTTCTCCGGCGCCGACCTGGCCAACGTCCTCAACGAGGCCGCCCTGCTGACGGCGCGCTCCAACGCGCAGGTCATCGACAACCGCGCCCTCGACGAGGCGATCGACCGGGTCATGGCCGGCCCGCAGAAGAAGACCCGCGTGATGAGCGCCAAGGAGCGCAAGATCACGGCATACCACGAGGGCGGGCACGCCCTGGTCGCCGCGGCGCTCAACCACACCGACCCGGTCAGCAAGATCACCATCCTGCCGCGTGGCCGCGCCCTCGGTTACACGATGGTGCTCCCGGTCGACGACAAGTACTCCACGACCCGCAACGAACTGCTGGACCAGCTGGCCTATGCGCTCGGTGGCCGCGTCGCCGAGGAGATCGTCTTCCACGACCCGAGCACCGGCGCCGCCAACGACATCGAGAAGGCGACCGGCCTGGCGCGCAAGATGGTCACCCAGTTCGGCATGAGCGAGCGGGTCGGCGCGATCAAGCTCGGCTCCGGCAACTCCGAGGTGTTCCTCGGCCGTGACATGGGCCACGAGCGCGACTACTCCGAGGAGCTCGCCGGCGTCGTCGACGAGGAGGTGCGCCGGCTGATCGAGGCCGCCCACGACGAGGCCTGGTACGCCCTCAACGACAACCGCGACATCCTGGACAACCTGGTGCTCGAGCTGCTCGAGAAGGAGACGCTCAACGTGCACCAGCTGGAGGAGGTCTTCAAGGACGTGCACAAGCGCCCCCGGCGCAAGGTGTGGTTGTCCAGCGACCGCCGCAACGTCAGCGACCGGCCCCCGGTGCTGACGCCGGCCGAGCGTGAGGCGCTGTCCCGCGGTGTCGACCTGGACAAGGAGGACCGGCAGCAGGCCGGTCAGGTGCATCCGCCAGAGGCGGTCGTCGAGGTGCCGGATGGCGGGTATGTCGACCCCACCGAAGATTGATCTGGAGCGAGCAGCAGCCGCGGTGCGCGAGCTGCTGCTCGCCGTCGGCGAGGACCCCGACCGGGAGGGCCTGAAGGACACCCCCGGCCGGGTCGCGCGGGCCTACGCGGAGACGTTCGCCGGGCTCTGGCAGACGCCGCAGGAGGCACTGAGCCGCACCTTCGACGTCGACCACTCCGAGCTGGTCATCGTCCGCGACATCGAGGTCTACTCGACGTGCGAGCACCATCTGGTGCCGTTCCACGGCGTCGCGCACGTGGGCTACATCCCGGCGGCGGACGGGCGGGTCACCGGCCTGTCCAAGATCGCCCGGCTGGTGGACGTCTTCGCCAAGCGGCCGCAGGTGCAGGAGCGGCTGACCTCCCAGATCGCCGACGCGCTCGTCGAACACCTCCATGCTCAGGGCGTACTGGTCGTCGTGGAGTGCGAGCATCTGTGTATGTCGATGCGCGGCGTACGCAAACCAGGAGCCATGACCATCACCTCCGCGGTCCGCGGGCAGCTGACCGATGCCGCCACGCGCGCCGAGGCGATGAGCCTGATCAACGCCCAGAGCCGACGCTGATGACTGCGGCAGCGAATTCCGTGTTGCCGCACCGTCCCGCCGACCGGCCACTGGTCATGGGGGTCGTCAACGTCACCCCCGACTCCTTCTCCGACGGCGGCCGCTACTTCGACGCCGCAGCGGCGATCACGCACGGGCGCGAGCTCGTCGCGCAGGGCGCGGACATCATCGACATCGGTGGTGAGTCGACCCGTCCGGGCGCGCAGCGGCCGACGGTGCAGGAGGAGTTGGCGCGCGTCATACCCGTCGTGGAAGGGCTGGCCGACGCCGGGGCGTGGATCTCCGTCGACACGATGCGTGCCGAGGTCGCCGAGTCCGCCGTCGCTGCGGGTGCGCGGATCATCAACGACGTGAGCGGTGGATTGGCCGACCCGCAGATGGCCGTCGTCGCCGCGCGGACCGGTGCCGGATTCGTCGTGATGCACTGGCGCGGGCACAGCCACGACATGCAGTCGCGCGCGATCTATGACGACGTCACCGCGGATGTATGCCGCGAGCTCGCCGACCAGGTCGGCGCGGCACTGGACGCCGGCGTGTCGCGGGAGCAGATCGTGATCGATCCCGGGTTGGGGTTCGCCAAGACTGCCGAGCAGAACTGGGTTCTGCTGCAACACCTTTCGGCATTCCAGCAGATGCAGCTGCCGGTGCTCGTCGGTGCGTCGCGCAAGTCGTTCCTCGCTCGGATGGGCAGCCCCGACGGTGGGCCGGTGCCCGCCGAGCAGCGCGACTTCGCGACTGCCGCGGTGTCCGTGGTGCTGGCGCAGGCGCAGGTCTGGGCCATCCGCGTGCACGACGTGCGTTCGACGTTCGCCGCGTGCGACGTCGTCACACATCTCCGCGAGGCCCGCGGATGACGGACCGGATCACCCTCACCCGGCTGGCCGTCACGACGCCGCACGGTGTGCTCGCGCACGAGAAGCGTGAGCCGCAGCGGTTCTTCGTCGACATCGTGATCGAGTGCGACCTCTCCGCGGCCGGCGCCACCGACGACCTGGCCCGCACGATCAGCTATGCGGACGTCGCCCAGGACGCCGAGCGAATCCTGCTGCAGCCACCCGTCGACCTCATCGAGCACCTCGCCGAACAGATCGCCGAGTCCGTGCTCGCTCGGCCGGCCGCTGAGGCCGTCGAGGTGACCGTGCACAAACCGGATGCCCCTGCGGGAGTGGACTTCTCGCTGATCGGGCTCTCCGGTCCGGCGGTGTCGATCCGTCGTGAACAGCATCGGCCCGTGGTCATCGCGCTGGGCGCCAACCTCGGTGACCGGGTCGCGACACTGACGTCCGCGGTGCGGGCACTCGGTCGCGTGGAGGGGCTGGAGCTGATCGAGGTCAGCGGCCTTTTCGAGACCGACCCGGTCGGCGGACCGCAACAGCCGGACTACCTCAACGCGGTCGCGGTCGGGACGACGCGACTGGCGCCGTGGACGCTGCTCGACCGCTTGCACGAGATCGAGGCAGGCCGAGGACGCACCCGTGAGATCCGGTGGGGCGCCCGCACCTTGGACCTCGACCTGATCCAGGTCGGCGATCCGGCCGCGGACACCGACCTCCGTGTCGAGACCGATGCGCTCACCCTGCCGCACCCCCGTGCCCACGAGCGCGCGTTCGTGCTCGCGCCGTGGCTCGCGGCGGATCCGCAGGCCCGGCTGCGTGTCGGATCCAAGATCGTGCCGGTCGCCGGCCTCCTGCGTGCGGCGGACACTATCGGCATACGCGTCGGCCCGCAGTGGCGGCCATTGTGAACGAGTCCGGGCTCACCTGGCGGCACGCGGCCGGTGTCGGCGTCGTCGTGCTGCTGATCAGTTACGGAGCGCTGCGATGGACGACGGCGCACGGGCACGGGCTGCCGCACATGTCGTGGTTCCTGCTGGTCACGCTGGTGCTGTTGTCGTTCGCGGTGCTGTCGGCCGGCTGGGAGGTGCGCGCCTACCTGCACGGCACCTCCACCCGGCCCCCGTCCCCGCAGAAGGCCCGGCGCGCACTCGTGGCGGCGCAGGCCTGGGTGCTGGCCGGGGCCATGTTCGCCGGTTGGTTCGGGGCGTTCGCGCTGACCGAGCTGGGACGGCTGGACGCCGGCAGCGCTCTCGGCGGGATGATCCAGGCGATCGTGCTCTTCGTCGGATCGGTCCTCGCCGTCGTCGTCGGTCTGGTGGTGCAGGGTTGGTGCCGGATCCCCCAGGACAAGGACGACGACGACAACTCACCAGGCGGTTCGCTGCGTGCGTGAGGCGCACGGTGCGCTTGACTGTATGCCGTGAGCGAACCGATCCTGCCCATGCCCGCGGTCCCGCCGGGTTTCGTCACCAGCGTCCCGGACTTGCCGGACGTCCCGGACATCATCGCCTTGCTGGCCGCGCATCAGCGCGCCGCGCACGGCAGCAGCTCGGTCGACCCGGACATGGTGGCCTCGAACGTCGCCGGCGTCGGATCGTGGACGCGGCGACAGGCGCTGGTGCGTGACGCCGGCGGAGTCGCCGTCGCCTGGGTGGTCGTGCACGACCGTGCCGCCGGGCGCACCGTCGTGGAGGTCACCGCACGTCCTGCCGTTCCGGACGAGCTCGCCGCCGGGCTCCTCGACTGGGCGCGCGAGGAAGCCCGCACCATGATGAGGGTGCGTGGCCTGAGCAGCACCCAGCTGGACTCCGGTGCGTATGCCGGGGACGACCGCCAGCAGCGCTGGCTCGCCGCGGCCGGTTTCCGTCTGGCCCGGACCTGGCTGCAGATGAGCCGGCCGGTGACCGCCGAGGACGCCGCGCTGCCGGGTCCTCGGGAAGGCGTCGCCGTGCGTCGCATCGCGCTGCACGACGACGGCACCCCGGTCGCGGCGGACCTGCAGGCGGTGCACCTGGTCCTGGAGCAGTCCTTCGCCGACCACTTCAACTCCTACCGGGAGAGCTTCCCGGAGTTCGTCCAGCGGCTGCGGGAAGACCCCGGACACCGCTGGGACCACTGGTGGCTGGCCGAGGTCGAGACCGACGGACGGCTGCTGCCCGGCGGAGCCGTGGTCGGGACGATCATCCCGGCGGACGCCTCCGGCGCCCTGGGCAGCTACATCGACTACATCGGGGTCCACCGCCGGTCGCGCGGTCGCGGTGTCGCCAAGGCGTTGCTGCACACCGTGATCCGTGACGCGCTCGAATCCGGTTGCAACCGCGTCGGTCTCGAGGTCGATGCGGACTCACCGACAGGGGCCGACGGGCTCTACACCTCGCTGGGCTGGTTGACGTCATACAAGACGGAGAGCTGGCACCGTGATCTCCTCCTCGACTCCTCGCACCTCGGGTAGGCGCGGTACCACCGCTCGTACGCCCGTCCACACCCCTTTCACCGAGCGGACACAAACACACTCAGCGGACACGTCATTCCCGCCTTCAACCCGTCAATGACGTGTCCGCTCGATGCGTATGGTGTCCGCTCGGTGGAGAGGAGCCCGGTCAGCTTGCGTCGTGGATCAGGCCGAAGCGCGCACCGGACGGGTCCTGTATGACGGCGACGCGTCGACCACCGCCGACCTCGCGCGGCTCGTCGACGACCGAGCCGCCGGCATCGGTGACCAGCGTCATCGACGCCTCCAGGTCGTCGACATGCAGATTGGGCTGCACCGCCGTGTTGCCGGGCACCAGACCGATCTGCTGGCCGTCGACGTCGAAGCCGACGTAGTAGTCGGAGTCGGCGCTCGGTTGCACACCCAGCAATTCGATGTAGAGCGCGCGTGATGCGGCGAGGTCCTGGGTGGGGAGCAGGACGGTTCGGAAGTTGCCCATCGTGAGTTCCTCTCTTCGGCAGTGGTGGCGCACATCGGTGCGTCACTGTGATGACGAGCAGCTGCGCGCAAGTGTGACCGCGGCGGGTGCAGGTGTGATGGACTGGCGGACATGGGTGCCGGGGTGGACGATCAGACGGCCGCGTTCGAGGCGGAGCGTCCTCGGCTGGCGCGGATCGCCGAGCGTCTGCTCGGTGATCACGCGGAGGCCGAGGACGTCGTGCAGAACGCCTGGATCCGCTTGGCGCACAACGAAGTTGTGATCGACAACCTGCCGGGCTGGCTGACCACGGTCACGACGCGTCTGTGCCTGGACCGGTTGCGCAGCAAGTTGCCCGAACCCGAGGAGGACCTCGATCTCGACGAGACGGCGCCGGACCCGGTGGACGACGTCGTGCTCGCCGACTCGGTGGGTAGCGCGCTGCAGGTCGTCCTCGACCGCCTGAGCCCCTCCGAGCGTGTCGCCTTCGTGCTGCACGACAGCTTCGCGGTGGACTTCCCGACCGTCGCCACCATCCTCGGGACGTCACCCGTCGCCGCCCGCAAGTTGGCTTCTCGCGCGCGCGGCAAGGTCGCGGGTGAGGCGTCCCACGAGTCGCCGGCCGAGCGCATCGACCGCGCCGCGGTGGTCGACGCCTTCCTGTATGCCGCCAAGGGAGGTGACCTGGACACGCTGCTCGGGCTGCTGGCCCCGGATGTCGTGATCGAAGGCGCCGACTCCGCCGCGGTCGCGCTCGGCACACCACGGTTGGCCGGCCGTGCGCAAGCCGTGCAGTTGCTCAACGGCGGGGCGAAGACCGCGTTCCCGGTGTTCATCGGGGACCGTGCGGGACTTGCCTGGCTGCACCGTGGCGAGTACAAGGTCGCGTTCGACTTCACGATCGACGAGGGGCTGGTGCACCGCATCGATCTGCGGGCAGATCCGGAGCTGCTGGCGACGGTCCGCAAGCGTTGAGGCCGTAGCGGGGTGGTAGACGTGACGCCGGCCATCGACGTCGGGGCGCCGGTGACCGCCGCGGCGACCTGCACGCCGGCCACGCCGTACGATCAAGAGGCCTCGACCGAGGTGTCCTCGTCACCCCTTCTGGAGCCAACAGATGAGCAGTTCGCGCAGTGTCGCCGCTGACTTCCTCGCACAGACCACCAGCCGCCTGGAGCGCATCACCGCACTCGCCGAGAGCGGCGGACTGGACCCGGCGATCGCCCTGCTGGCCGACTCGATCGCGGACAACGGTGTCGTGCACGTCTTCGGCACCGGGCACTCCGAGGCGTTCGCGATGGAGCTCGCCGGCCGGGCCGGCGGACTCATCCCGACGAACAAGATCGCGCTGCGCGATCTGGTGCTGCGCGGGGACGAGGACCGATCGATGCTCGGCAGCAGTCTGCTCGAGCGCGACCCGCAGATCGCGCAGAAGCTGTGGGCGCTCGTGCCGGCGTCGCCGCAGGACGTCGTCGTCATCGCCTCGAACTCCGGCGTCAACGGCTCGATCGTCGGATTCGCCTTGGCCGCAAAGGAACACGGCCACCCAGTCATCGCCGTGACCAGCCTGGAGCACACCGCCGCAGTGGAGCCGAAGCACCCGAGCGGGAAGCGTCTCAGCGAGATCGCCGATGTGGTGATCGACAACCTGGCGCCATACGGAGACACGACGATGGAGGTCGACGGCAACGGCGCCGGTGCGGTCTCCTCGCTCACGGCGGCGTTCATCGCCCAGCTGCTGACCCTGGGCACCATCGAGAAGCTCGCGCAGAACGCCGAGCCCCCGGTCTACATCTCCGCCAACGTGCCCGGCGGCCACGAGCGCAACCAGAAGCTCGAGGACGTGTATGGCGACCGCCTCATCCGCGGGGCCTGAGCCACGCGTCGGTCGAGCGTCGTCCTGAGTAGCCCGCGAGGGACGAGCGGGCGTATCGAAGGGTAGTGGAGGAGCGCAGCGGGGGAACGTATCGAGACCAGCGGCCCGCTCACTTGTCGATGTCGCCCACCACGAAGAACATCGAGCCGAGGATTGCGACCATGTCCGACAGCAGATTGCCGGGCAGCAGTTCACCGAGCACCTGGATGTTGTTGAACGAGGCCGACCGCAGCTTCAGCCGCCACGGAGTCTTGTCCCCGCGTGAGACCAGGTAGTAGCCGTTGAAGCCGAGGGGGTTCTCGGTCGCCAGGTAATCGGTGCCCTCGGGCACCTTGAGCACCTTGGGCAACTTCACGTTCACCGGTCCGGCGGGCATGCTGGCGAGCTTGTCGACGCAGACCTGCGCGATGTCCAGCGACACGTGCACCTGCTCGAGCAGCACCTCCAGCCGGGCGAGGCAATCGCCTTCGGTCCGGGTGACCACCCGTCCGGGGCCGCCGGGCGCGAAGAGTTCGGCGTAGTTGAGGTAGGGCTGGTCGCGCCGCAGGTCGACGTCGACGCCGGAGGCGCGGGCGATCGGCCCGGAGATGCCGTATGCCGCAACGGTCTTCGCATCCAGCACGCCGACACCGCGAGTGCGTGCGTGCAGGATCTCGTTGCCGATCAACAGGCTCTCCAGGTCCGGGAGCCGGCCGCGCACCAGCTCGATGGTCCGGCTCACCCGGCCGAGCCAACCGGCCGGCAGGTCGTCACGTAGGCCGCCCACCCGGCCGAACATGTAGTGCATCCGTCCGCCGGAGATCTCCTCCATGACGTTCTGCAGGTCCTCCCGTTCGCGGAAGGAGTAGAAGATCGGGGTGATCGCGCCGAGCTCGAGTGGATAGGACCCGAGGAACATCAGGTGGTTGAGCACCCGATTGAGTTCGCTCAACAGGGTGCGGGTCCAGGTGGCGCGTTCGGGGACGTCCATGCCGAGCATCCGCTCGGCGATGAGCGCGACGCCGATCTCGTTGCAGAAGGCGGACAACCAGTCGTGCCGGTTGGCCAGCACCATGATCTGCCGGTAGTCGCGCACCTCGAAGAGCTTCTCGGCGCCGCGGTGCATGTAACCGACGATCGGTTCGGCGGATCTGATGCGCTCGCCGTCGAGGGTGATGCGCAGCCGCAGCACCCCGTGCGTGGCCGGGTGCTGCGGTCCGATGTTGAGCACCATGTCGGCGGTCGCGAGACCACCGGCACCTACTCCGACGGTGAGCTCGCGTTCTGGCATGCGGTCAGTCTGCCAAAGGCATCGGTCAGCGGCGTCGCAGCTCGCCGAGTCGCACCAGCACGACACCTCCGACGATCAGCACACCGCCCAGCAACTGGATCAGCAGCGGCAACTGGCCGAGCAACAGCCAGGCGAAGAGCACGGAGAAGAGCACCTCGGCGAGCGCGACGAAGGACGCCACCGTCCGGCCCAATCCGCGCGCCGCGACCACGCCGGTGAGGTAGGCGAATGCCGTGGAGATGACGGCTAGCGCGATCAGCGGGATCCAGAAGGGCAGCTGTCTGCCGGTGACCGTCGCCTCCTGGGTGCTCGCGTGCATCGGGAGTATGCCGACGACACCCAGCGCGCCGAGGGAGACGGCGCCGGCCGCCATACCGGCTCCGGCGAGGGCGAGCGGGGGCAACTCGTCGTCGGCTCGCCCGGCGATGATGAAATAGCCGGCGGATCCGAGCGCAGCACCGAGGCCCCACAACACTCCGGTGAGCGACAGGTGCGCGTCGCCGAAGATGTCCAGCACCAGCATCAGCCCACCGATGCAGATCACGGTGCCCACGAGTGTGGCGACAGCGGGGCGCTGCCTGGTCCAGGCCCAGAAGCCGAGCACCAGCAGCACGGGGGAGAGGTATTCGAGCATCAGCGCGACACCGACCGACAGATGCTGCACGGCGTAGAAGTAGGCGAGCTGGCAACCGGCGACACCGGTGAGGCCGTAGAGCACGATCGGCAGCGCCTTGCGTCGCAGCAGCCCGCGACGGCCGCGCAGCGAGAGGACCGTGGGCGGTGCCAGCACCAGGGCGGCCAGGCCGATGCGTGCCGTCACCGCGGCACCCGGCGTCCAGCCGGCCTGCAGCAGTGCCGTGGCGAAGCTTCCCGACGTGCCGAACGCAGCGGCGGAGGCGAGCGCGACGCCGATGGTGCCGACGCCGGGACCGGCGGGTCGCGCGGTCGGCCCGAACCCGGCGGGAACGCCTTGGGTCGTCACGACGTCGGTGGTCACGTGAACCTCCCTGGAGCTGATCGATGGGTATGTCGGTGGTGGTGCAGCGTGCGCTGTCGCGCAGCGGATCTGCGAGTCATGAGCAACCTGATGGTTTGCCCATGACAGACACTGATCGTAGGGTGTGGTGCAGACAGGAGTCAAAATGCTTTTTGCCCATGACACGCGCGTGGCGCTGACCAGCGCCGCAACGTTGGCGAACACCGCGGTCGAGGAACCCGACCCGTTGCTGGAGCCACAGTCCTACCTGGATTTCGTGCACACCTGGGAGTGGAGTGGCCCGGTCGTCGGAGACGACGCCGAACGCGCCGCGATCCGTGCGATCCGGCCGGAGATCCGAGCGCTGTGGACCGACGACGAGACGGTCGTCGTCGAGGGGGTCAACGCCCTGTTGCGCCGGGAGTCGGCGCTGCCGCAACTGGTCCTGCACGACGACTGGGACTGGCACCTGCATGCGACGCCGGCCGATGCGCCGCTCGCTTCCCGCTGGGTGGTCGAGTTCGCGATGGCGATGGTCGACCTGGTTCGGGCGGGCGAACTCGGACGGCTGCGTCGGTGTGCGGCACCGGACTGCGAGGGTTTGCTCGTCGACCTGTCGCGCAACCGTTCCAAGCGGTACTGCGAGGCGGGCTGCGGTAATCGGCTGGCCGTCGCGGCATACCGGGCCAGACTGACCGAGGGCGCCGACGACACCGCGAAAGGTAGCCTGCAGCCGTGAGCGATCAAGGGAACGGCCAGTGGCCGGAGCAGCCGGACCGCCAGGGTGGACAGCATCAACCGCCGGCCGAGGGGACCGGGGGGCACGGCGGGGGTCACGGCGGGGGTCACGGCGGGGGTCACGGCGGGGGTCATCGCCTTCCGGGCGGCGCCACGGGCGGTCAGTGGACCGGTGGACAACAGCAGCCGTGGGTCACTGGTGGCCCACAGCAACCCTGGGCCACCGGTGGTCACGGGCCGCAACCGCCGTCGTGGTCGACGGGGGAGACCGGGCCCACTGTGGGTCCGACCATGAACAATCCGCAGAGTTCCTACTACGACCGCTTCTCCGCTGCGTCGGGTGAGGGCGTCAAGGTCCCTCAGCAGGGCGGTGGGGGTGGCGGCCGCGGCAAGGTGCTGTTCGGCCTGGCCGCCGCGCTCGTGCTGATCGTGGCTGCGGTGGCGATCTTCGCGTTCACCCGCGGAGACGACTCCCCGAAGCAGGCGGCCGGTTCGGGTTCCACCAGTGCGCTCCCGCCGGTGAAGGCGACGACCTGGGTGAACCCCACGTTGGGTGTGGGTGCGCGGCCGCTCAAGGCCGGCTGGCAGGCGCAACAGGCCACCGACGGCCGAGGTGCCTTCGACGTGCCGAAGAGCGACGACTGGACGCTCGATTCGACCGACACGTTGCGCGGGTACGGCGATCCGAAGACCGGCAAAACGCTCGTCATCGCCAAGGCGCCGGCCGCCTTCGCCGAGGGCTACTGCGCGCAGAAGAAGACGGCCGACATCGCCTGGCTCGGCCTGGTCAACATCGGCAAGCGCGACCCGTCGGATGCCGGGCCGGACGTGGCGCAGAAGTTCGCCGACGCCATCGCGATCAAGGAGGACGGCTCCCACGCCCAGGAGGGCAAGCTCTCCGACCCGAAGCAGATCAAGGTCAACCAGGGCACCATCCCGGCACTGGAATACACCATCACCACCCCGGTGGGCGCACCCGACGAGTGCGACAAGGGCAAGCACTACGAGGTGCGGACGGTGACCTTCTCCTCGGGCGGCAAGTCCTACCAGTTGGTCGCGGTGCGGATCACCGACGGCCCGAAGCAGTTGTCCACCGAGACCCTCGAGGAGATCATCAGCACCTTCCGACCGAGCAATTGAGGCCTCAACCGATCCGGTCGATCGCCCACCAGAAGTCGCCCAGGCCGCCTGTCGCGGTGAGCTGCGTGTAGCCGCTGCGCTCGGCGAGCGCTCGCAGGTATGCCGGAGGGTCCGTGCTCGCCCATGCGATGTCCGGCTGCTGTGGCCGCAGCCCGAGTTGCTCGAAAATGTCGCGCTGACGCAGCAGTTCGCCGGCTCCGAGGGTGTCCATCGCCACGTGCGCGGTGATGTCGGTGCTGCCGTCGGGCAGCGGTAGGCATTGCATCCCCTGGCGGAAGCCGGTGAGCGTGCCCGACCGCGGGCGCGTGGCCCGCGTGTGGCCGTAGTCGACGACGACGAGCATGCCGCTGTGGAGCCGGTCGCGCAGCTGCCGGTAGGCCTCGTCGCGGGTGATGCCGACTTCAGCACGATCACCGTGCCTCGGGCTCGCAGGCCCATGCCGTTCCAACCACAGCAATTCCGTCTCGGGCGCCGGCCCGGCCAGGCGCTCCGCGCCGCACGGGTCCACGTCGACCTCGCGCCATACCCTGCCGTCGTACTCGACGACCGAGCACGGCACGACGTCGAGCCATTCGTGGGCGAGGACGAGGGTGTCCTGCAGTCCGCACAGGGCCGCCGGCAGGGTGCTTCCGCCGGGGGCGGTCAGCCAACCGACATCTGCGGGCAGCCCGTCCGGTCGATCGACCACGTCGACACCGGTGAACTCCCACCCGGTCTGCAGCGCCGACAACTCCCGGAGCAGCTCGCCACGACCCGCTCCGACATCGACGATCCGGCGGCACCGTGACCGCTCGGCGAGGATGCCGACGGCCCGCGCCAGCAGCCGTCCGCCGCCCGGGATGCCCTGTGCCGAGGTCGCGAAATGTCCTGCCGGGCCGACGGGCTGACGGTAGAAGCCGTCCGGGCCGTACAGCGCCTCGTGCCACGCCGAGCGCCAGGACTGCCACACCATTCCTGCACCCTAGGTGCACCGCCGGCACCGGCGTCCCCCGGTTCGTCCCGCTTCGGCCTGCGTCGACTAGCGTCGTCCGGGTGAATCAACTGGAACGTCCGACCCTGCGCGTCGGCGTCGTCGGCGCCGGCCGGGTCGGGTCGGTGCTCGGGGCGGCGTTGCGTGCCGCAGGGCACGAGATCGTCGCGGTCAGCGCCGTCAGTGACGCGTCGCGGGAGCGTGCGGCGACGCTGCTTGCCGGGGTGCCCGTGCGTGAGGTGCCGGACGTGGTGTCGGCGGCCGACGTCGTGCTGCTGGCCGTTCCGGACGACGCCATCGGGCCACTGGTCTCCGGGCTCGCCGCGCAGGGCGCCTGGGCCGGCGGACGGCTCGCGGTCCACACCAGCGGGCTGCGTGGCCTGGACGTGCTGCAGCCGGTCGTCGAAGCAGGCGGAGACGCTGTCGTGCTGCATCCGGTCATGACGTTCACCGGCGCACCCGGCGACGTCGACCGGATCGTCGGCACTCCGATCGCGGTGACCGCCTCGATGGGCGCGGATCTGGTCGCCGACGCCCTCGCGCTGGACCTCGGTGGAGAGCCGTTCCGGCTGGCCGACCAGGACCGGGCGACCTATCACGCCGCGCTGTCGCACGCCGCGAACCACCTGACCACCATCGTCGCGCAGTCCGGGCAGCTGTTGCGGGGCATCGGCGTGGACGATCCGGCCAGGTTGCTTCGACCGTTGCTCGAAGCCGCACTGGAGAACACCCTCCAGCGTGGCGACCGTGCGCTCACCGGGCCGGTCGCACGCGGTGACGTGGGCACCGTGACCGCCCATCTGCAAGCGCTCCGGGACCAGCCCGACGACATTCGGCGTGCCTACCGGGCGCTCGCGACGGCGACTGCCGCGCGCACCGCCGCGCGGCGCGCGATGCCCGCCGAGTCCGTGCAACCCATGCTCGATCTGCTCACCACGGAAGAGGACTGAATGAACACCTCGGTGCACAACCCGGTGGCGTCCGGGCCGGTCGTCGCACACACGCGGGAGGATCTGCTGCCGGCCCGCAAGGCGCTGCGTGGCACGGTCGCGACCGTCATGACGATGGGTGCCCTGCACGAAGGGCATGCCGAATTGATACGCACCGCAAAGCAATCGGCCGACCACGTCATCGTCACGATCTTCCTGAACCCTTTGCAGTTCGCGGCCGGCGAGGACTTGTCCCGTTATCCGCAGACTCTGGAGGAGGACTTGCGCATCTGTGCCCGTGAGGGTGTCGGGCTGGTCTTCGCCCCGACGCCCGACGTCGTCTACCCGCAGGGCGAGCCGGGTGTGCGGGTGTCCGCCGGCACGCTCGGCGAGGTGCTCGAAGGTGCGTCCCGCCCGGGACATTTCGACGGTGTGCTCACCGTCGTCGCGAAGCTGTTGCACCTCGTCCAGCCGGACTTCGCCTTCTACGGGCAGAAGGACGCCCAGCAACTGCTGTTGATCCGGCGCATGGTGCGCGATCTGGATTTCCCGGTCGAGGTGATCGCCGTACCCACCGTGCGCGAGGACGACGGCTTGGCGCTCAGCAGCCGCAACACCTATCTGAGTGCGGCCGATCGTGACGTGGCGCTCAGTCTTTCGCGTGCCCTGCAAGCCGGCGCACAGCAAGTCGCCGCCGGTCCGGCGGCCGTGCGGCGAGCTGCCCGGGACGTCCTGGTCCGGGAACCGCTCGCACTCGTGGACTACCTCGTGCTCGTGCACCCGGAGTCACTGGAGCAGGTGCCCGAGTGGTACCGCGGACCGGCCCTGCTCGCGGTCGCCGCGAAGGTCGGCACGACCCGGTTGATCGACAACATGCCGCTCGAGATCGGTCCCGGCGCGGACGTCGAGTAGCAGAAAACCGACGTGTCGTTTTTCGGCTAGTCATTGTCGGTGACGCGGAGCAGACTGGACCGCATGATCACCGACCAGCAGACCTGTATGACGGCCGTGCGGTCCCGCGACGCCCGGTTCGACGGCTGGTTCGTGACAGGGGTGCGCACGACCGGCATCTACTGCCGCCCGAGTTGCCCGGCAACGCCGCCGAAGGCACGCAACATCACGTTCTACCCCAGCGCAGCTGCGGCCCAGGCCAATGGATTCCGCGCCTGCAAACGCTGCCGACCCGACGCCAGTCCCGGATCCCCGGAGTGGAACGCACGGGCCGACCTCGTCGCGCGGGCGATGCGGCTGATCGCCGACGGGGTCGTCGACCGGGAGGGCATCGACGGCCTCTCCCGGCGGCTCGGTTACAGCACGCGACAGATCGAGCGGCAGGTCCGGGCCGAGCTCGGTGCGTCGCCCCTGGCGCTCGCCCGGGCACAGCGCGCGCAGACGGCGCGGGTGTTGATCGAGACCACGACGCTGCCGCTGACCCAGGTCGCACATGCGGCCGGGTTCGGCAGCATCCGGTCGTTCAACGACACCGTGCGAGCGGTCTTCGCCATGGCGCCTCGTCAACTTCGCTCGCACACGAGAGTCGCCGTGGAGCAGGTCCCGACACGTAGCGCCTGGCACCACCTGCCGTTGCGGCTGCCCTACCGTCGGCCGCTCCGCGTCGACAACCTCTTCGGGCACCTGGTCGCGACCGCGGTGCCGGGTGTGGAGGAGTGGCGTCAGGACACCTACCGGCGGACGTTGCGGTTGCCTCACGGCCCGGCTGTCGTGGCGCTGCGACCGGAGGACGGGTATGTCGCCGCTCGTGTCTGGTTGCACGATCTGGCCGACCTGCCGGTCGCGATCAGCCGCTGCCGCTGGTTGCTCGACCTGGACGCGGATCCGCAGGCGATCGACGCCCACCTGTCGGCAGATCCGGTGCTCGGGCCGCTGGTGGCCGCCGCACCGGGACGGCGCGTGCCGCGCACGGTCGACGGCGCCGAACTGGCGCTGCGGCTGGTGATCGGCCAGCAGATCTCGACCCGGGCCGCTCGCACCCACGCGGCCCGTCTGGTGGCGGCCCACGGCGAGCGGATCGACGACCCGGACGGCGGGCTGACGGCGGTCTTCCCGGATGCTGCTGCAGTCGCCGGCGCGTCCGACGGCACCCTGGCGATGCCGCAGAGCCGGCGGGGCACCCTGCGCGGGCTGGCCACTGCGTTGGCCGACGGGGACATCGACGTGTCGGCCAGCGCCGACTGGACGAGCGCGCGACAGGATCTGCTGGCATTACCGGGCATCGGGCCGTGGACCGTCGAGGGTGTCGCGATGCGGGCGTTCGGGGATCCCGATGCCTTCCCGGCGACGGACCTGGGTGTCCGGCAGGCGATGGCACGACTCGGGCTGCCGGACCAGGGACGCGCGGCCCTGGACGCCTCGTCGCCCTGGCGCCCCTGGCGTGCCTACGCCGTACAACACTTGTGGGCCAGCGGCCCGCACGAGATCAACCAGCTTCCCGAGCAGGCAAGGAGCCACGGATGAGCAAGCACAGATTCACGGTCGTGGAGCCGACTCCGATCGGTCCGGTCTCCGTCGTCGCCGACGGTGACGAGATCGTCGGCGTCTACATGGAGGTGCACAAGCACGGGCCGTCCGAATACGGCGAGCGGGCCGATGAGGACCCGTTGCTGGTCCAGGCGGTCCGGCAGCTGAGCGAGTACTTCGCCGGGCGACGCACCGAATTCGACCTGCCGCTGCGGCCGCAGGGCACCGACTTCCAGCAACGGGTATGGCGCGCACTGTGCGACATACCGTTCGGGCAGACGTGGAGCTACGGCGAGCTGGCGCAGCACATCGGCAGCCCCACGGCGAGCCGCGCGGTCGGTCTCGCGAACGGCCGCAACCCGATCTCCATCGTCATCCCGTGCCACCGGGTGATCGGGGCGAACGGCAGCATGACGGGCTACGGCGGCGGCATCGAGCGCAAGCGGTGGTTGCTCGCGCATGAATCCGGTCGTGACGCGCAGGCGCTGTTCTAGGCGCCCCCGGCGGGTATGCCGCGAGGAGGGGCGGCGTACCGGACTCTGCCCTGGGGAGATTTTGGTACGGGTGGCTGGGTGTGTGGCGTACCGGACTCTGCCCTGGGGAGACTTTGGTACGGGTGGCTGGGTGTGTGGCGTACCGGACTCTGCCCTGGGGAGATTTTGGTACGGGTGGCTGGGTGTGTGGCGTACCGGACTCTGCCCTGGGGAGATTTTGGTACGGGTGGCTGGGTGTGT
>NZ_BAAGZB010000002.1:0-333781 GCF_054778955.1 Flexivirga lutea | reverse complement strand
GTACCGGACTCTGCCCTGGGGAGATTTTGGTACGGGTGGCTGGGTGTGTGGCGTACCGGACTCTGCCCTGGGGAGATTTTGGTACGGGTGGCTGGGTGTGTGGCGTACCGGACTCTGCCCTGGGGAGACCTTGGTACGGGTGGCTGGGTGTGTGGCGTACCGGACTCTGCCCTGGGGAGATTTTGGTACGGGTGGCTGGGTGTGTGGCGTACCGGACTCTGCCCTGGGGAGATTTTGGTACGGGTGGCTGGGTGTGTGGCGTACCGGACTCTGCCCTGGGGAGACCTTGGTACGGGTGGCTGGGTGTGTGGCGTACCGGACTCTGCCCTGGGGAGACTTTGGTACGGGTGGCCGAGTCGCGTCGGGGCACCACGGCGACGACACCTACCATGGTGGGGTGTGGCCATATATCGCGACTCTGATCCCGTCGATCGGGTTGCTCTACCTGCTCTACGTGATCCTCAAACACATGATGGAGGCCGACCGCCGCGAGCGCATTGCGCACGCGCAGTGGGAGCGTGCGGAAGCCGCGGATCGCGCCTCGGGGCCCGAAAGTCCCGACGAGACGAAGTGACCTGCGCGGCCGCAATAGGCCGCCCGGAAAACAAAGAATGTCACGCTGCAATTAATACAACTGCTGCGCAGAGCGCTGTGTTAGCGTTGGTTTTCGAAATCTTCGAAAACCCCCCCCGGTAGGAGTACGACGTATGGCTCAGCGTGTGCAGATTCTGCTCGAGGACGACCTGGACGGGTCGGAGGCGAGCGAGACCGTCAATTTCTCGCTGGACGGCAAGTCCTACGAGATCGATCTCTCCGCCGCGAATTCCGCCCAGTTGCGCGACGACTTCGCCAAGTGGATCGGTCACGCGCGTGCGGTTCGCGGCCGGACACGGGTCGCCGCGCCCACGCGTTCGGCCGGCCGCACCGATCTGAACAAGGTCCGTGACTGGGGCCGCAAGAATGGCTTCAAGGTCAGCGACCGTGGCCGCGTCTCGGCCGAGGTCCAAGAGGCATACGCCCGGGCCAACGGCTGAGTCTTTCCTGGGAGAAACTTCCGGCAAGAACGCCATCCGGTGCGCATTGTGCGCACCGGATGGCGTTCTTCGTGTGTGGCACCGACCCGAAACTCCACCGGCCACCGATCGGAAAGGCGCCAGGACGTCAGTCAGTCGCCGGCGAGCCCGTCGGCGAACAAGTCACCGTGCACGGCCAGCCTTTCCAGCACATCGTCATACAATATTTGTCGCAGGCTGTCCGGGTGTTCAGCGCCTCTTTCAATCTCTTCCCAGGTGCGGGGTGCGGCGACGGTCGGCCGGTCCTTACCGCGCAGCGAATAGGGAGCGATCGTCGTCTTCGCGGCGGTGTTCTGTGACCAGTCCAGCAACACCTTTCCGGGCCGCTTGGACTTGGTCATCTTCCACACCACCAGATCCGGGTGCTCGCGGGTGAGCTCCTGCGCCAGCTCGCGTGCCGCATCCCGCACCTCCTCGCTGCTGCGGCCGCCACCGCTGCCGCCGTCGAGGGCGGCATACAGCTGCATGCCCTTGCTGCCGGACGTCACCGGGACACAGCGGGTCAGACCGATGCGGGCCAGTCGGTCGCGGACGATGAGCGCCAGCCGGGCGCACTCGGGCAGACCGGCTGGTGCGCCCGGATCCAGATCGACCACCAGGCGATCCGGTGCGGTCGGCCGGTCGTCCCGCAGCCGCCACTGCGGGACATGGAATTCCAGCGACGCCAGATTGACCAGGTAGACCAGCTCGGCCAGATCGGTGACGACCGGATAGGTGATCCGGTCACCGGTGCCCCGTGACCCCGACGAGGGGAGGGTGACGCGGGACAACCACGCGGGAGCCCCCGGTGGCAGGTTCTTCTCGAAGAACGACAGGTCGGCCACGCCGTGCGGCCACCGGATCCGCGTGACCGGCCGCTGCGCCAGCACGCTCAGCAACGGTCCGGCGACCTGGGTGTAGTAATGCAGGACCTCGCCCTTGGTGGTTTCCGTGCCGGGGTAGATGAGCTTGTCCAGATTGCCGATCTTGAGCCGCCGGCCGCCCACCTCGGCGATGATCTGCCCGTCAGCCATCGGCTCCCACCCCACGAAGTTCTCGCCCGCTTCGCTGCTCCGATACTTCGCGGGGACCCCCGGTTTCCGCCCGCGGAGGTTTCACCGAGACTCCGTCTCGGTCGCCGCGAGTTCGGCGGGGGTCAGGTCGGCGCGGATGCCGCGCCAGCTCGGCTGGCGCAGCTGACCGCCGTCGGAGATGCCGAGGAACTCCACGTCCGCGACGAGTTCGGGGTGCACCCAACGGATGCCGCCCCGTCCCGGCTCGACCGGTGGGTCCTGCTCGAACGGCGAATGATCGGCGGCGAGCTCGCGCAAGCGGGTGAGCAGGCCGACACCACGGGTGCCGGCGAGGCCCGAGCCCACCCGTCCGCGATAGAGCAGCGGACCCTCGGGCGTCGGCGTCGCCAGGTAGACCGAGCCGAGCGCGAGGTCGTTGTCCCGTTCGGGCAGCCAGCCGCAGATCACGAAGGAGTCGGTGCGGCGGTGCACGATCTTGCGCCAGTCGGGGCTGCGCCGTCCCGGTCGGTATGGCGAACCGGCCCGCTTGGACACCACGCCTTCCAGGTGTTGCGCGGCTGTCGCCTCGGCCAGTTGCGCGCCATCGGTGAAGGTCGGTGGCACCTGGATCCGGGCACTGGCCAGCTGCAGCCCCTCCAGCAGTTGCCGCCGCTGACGCAGCGGCATGGCCAGAGTGGGTCGTTCCATCGCCTGCAGCACGTCGAAGACGAGGAACGTCGCGGGCGCGGCCGCGCCCAGCCGGGCGGCCATGGCCGCGTCGGACACGTTGAAACGCTCCGCCAGGGCCGCGAAGGACGGCACGCCGTCGGCCAGGATCACCACCTCGCCGTCGAGGAGCAGGTCGTCATACCCGTGCAGCCCGGCGTCCGGGGCGACGAGTTCGGGGAAGGCGACGGTGACGTCCCGCTCGGTGCGCGAGGTGAGGCGCACCGACGCTCCCGACACGTGTGCCAGCACGCGCATGCCGTCCCACTTGACCTCGTGCAGCCAGTCCTCGCCCTCCGGCACGGTGTCCGCGGGTGTGGCGAGCATGGGGCGCATGCAGCCATCTTGCCCCGAACCGCCGGACGGCATGCCACCAGCTGCGGTGATCGGCGACGCGGTGCTCGCTTGATGTCTGTCACACCGACACAGCACAATCGACCTGTGCGTGCTATCTGGAAGGGTGCCGTCTCGTTCGGCCTGGTCAATGTCCCGGTGCGGCTCTACTCCGCCACCGAGAACCACGACGTGCAGTTCCGCCAGGTGCACCGTGAGGACGGTGGACGCATCAAATACCAGCGGGTCTGCTCGATCGACGGCGAGCAGGTGTCCTACGACGACATCGCCAAGGGATACGAGACCGACGACGGCCAGATGGTCGTGTTGACCGACGACGACCTCGCGGAGCTGCCGGTCAGCAACACCAAGGAGATCGCGGTCGACAAGTTCGTGCCGAGTGCGCAGATCGATCCGCTGCTGTTGGACAAGAGCTACTACCTCGAACCCGACAAGGGGTCGGCCAAGCCCTACGTCCTGCTGCGCGACGCGCTGCAGGCCACCGATCGGGTCGCGCTCGTCACGGTGTCGATCCGCACCCGCTCGACCGTGGCGCTGCTGCGGGTGCGTGATGAGGTCATCGTGCTGCAGACGATGCTGTGGCCGGACGAGATCCGCAGTGCCGACTTCGGTGTGCTGGACGACGCCAAGGAGGTCGAGCCCAAGTCCGCCGAGCTGGCGATGGCCGGCATGCTGGTGGATTCGCTGTCCGGCGACTACGACCCCGACGACTATCACGACGACTACGAGCAGGCGGTCAAGGAGGTCGTGCGCGCCAAGCTGGAGGGCAACGAGGTCACACCACTGCCGGAGCGGGAGGACGAGGGCGGCGAGGTCCTGGACCTGCTCGCCGCGCTGCAGCAGAGCGTCAACCGGGCCAAGAAGTCCCGTGGCGAGCCGGTCGACGAGCAGGACGCGCCGGCCGGCGACCAGCACGCTGCGCAGGACAGCGCGAAGCCCGCGAAGAAGGCTGCGAAGAAATCCGCGGCCAAGAAATCGACGGCCAAGAAATCGACGGCCAAGAAATCGACGGCCACGAAGACCGCAGCCAAGAAATCGGCAGCGAAGAAGAAGTCGACCTCCACGTCGGCGGCGAAGAAGCCGGCCAAGAAACCGGCCAAGAAGGCCGGCTGACGGGTGCAACGCCCATATTTGGTTCGTGGCCCAGCACGCCGATGTGTTCGGCCGTCATGCGGGGATGTTATCCACACGGGGGAGACCCGGTCTTGTTCGCTCTGCGCGAACAAGGCGCCGGACGGCCGCGGGACGGAACATGCTGGCGGCTGCCGGCGTTGTCCGCCACAAGACGTGCTGCACTCTGTGCCCGGTCCGTGGTTGACCGCGGGCCCGATCAGTTGCTGCGGTTAGCATCGATGGTAGCGAGCTACCCGAGGAGTTAATGATGTTCGAACGGTTCACCGACCGCGCCCGGCGAGTTGTGGTGCTCGCTCAAGAAGAGGCGCGCATGCTCAACCACAACTACATCGGCACCGAACACATCCTGCTCGGGCTGATCCACGAGGGCGAAGGTGTGGCCGCGAAGGCGCTGGAGAGCCTCGGCATCTCCCTGGACGCGGTGCGCGAGCAGGTCCAGGAGATCATCGGCCCCAGCCAGCAGACCCAGTCCGGCCACATCCCGTTCACTCCGCGCGCCAAGAAGGTGCTCGAGCTGTCCCTGCGCGAGGGCCTGCAGCTGGGCCACAGCTACATCGGCACCGAGCACATCCTGCTCGGCCTCATCCGCGAGGGTGAGGGCGTCGCCGCCCAGGTGCTGGTCAAGATGGGCGCCGACCTGTCCCGCGTGCGCCAGCAGGTCATCCAGCTCGTCTCGGGCTACCAGGGCAAGGAGCCGCAGGGCGCCGGCGTCGGGCAGGGCAGCCAGGAGAGCGGCACCCCGGCCGGCTCGCTGGTGCTCGACCAGTTCGGCCGCAACCTGACGCAGGCCGCCCGCGAGGGCAAGCTCGACCCGGTCATCCAGCGTGACAAGGAGATCGAGCGGGTCATGCAGGTGCTGTCCCGGCGCACCAAGAACAACCCCGTTCTCATCGGCGAGCCGGGCGTCGGCAAGACCGCCGTCGTCGAGGGCCTGGCCCAGGACATCGTCCGCGGGGAGGTGCCCGAGACCCTGAAGGACAAGCAGCTCTACACGCTCGACCTGGGTTCGCTGGTCGCCGGCAGCCGTTACCGAGGCGACTTCGAGGAGCGGTTGCGCAAGGTTCTCAAAGAGATCCGCACCCGCGGCGACATCATCTTGTTCATCGACGAGATCCACACCCTGGTCGGTGCGGGTGCCGCCGAGGGCGCGATCGACGCCGCGTCGATCCTGAAGCCGATGCTGGCCCGTGGCGAGCTGCAGACCATCGGTGCCACGACGCTCGACGAATACCGCAAGCACATCGAGAAGGACGCCGCGCTGGAGCGCCGCTTCCAGCCGATCCAGGTGCAGGAGCCGACGATCCCGCACGCGATCGAGATCCTGAAGGGTCTGCGCGACCGCTACGAGGCGCACCACCGGGTGACGATCACCGATGCGGCGTTGGTCGGTGCGGTCAACATGGCCGACCGCTACATCAACGACCGGCACCTGCCGGACAAGGCGATCGACCTGATCGACGAGGCGGGCGCCCGGTTGCGCATCCGCCGGATGACCGCTCCGCCGGACCTGCGCGAGTTCGACGAGAAGATCTCGCACGTGCGCCGCGAGAAGGAGTCGGCGATCGACGGGCAGGACTTCGAGAAGGCCGCCTCGTTGCGTGACGACGAGAAGAAGCTGATCCAGGCCAAGGAGCAGCGGGAGAAGGAGTGGAAGGCCGGCGACATCGACGTCGTCGCGGAGGTCGACGAGGAGTTGATCGCCGAGGTGCTGGCCGCTTCGACCGGCATCCCGGTGTTCAAGCTGACCGAGGAGGAGTCCAGCCGACTGCTGCGGATGGAGGACGAGCTGCACAAGCGCATCGTCGGCAACGACGACGCGATCAAGGGTCTGTCGCAGGCGATCCGGCGCACCCGCGCCGGCCTGAAGGACCCGCGGCGTCCCGGCGGTTCGTTCATCTTCGCCGGTCCGACCGGTGTCGGTAAGACCGAGCTCGCCAAGGCACTCGCGGAGTTCCTCTTCGGCGACGACGACTCGCTGATCACGCTGGACATGTCGGAGTTCTCCGAGAAGCACACCGTGTCGCGGCTGTTCGGTTCGCCTCCCGGTTACGTCGGTTACGAAGAGGGTGGACAGCTGACCGAGAAGGTCCGCCGCAAGCCGTTCTCGGTGGTGCTGTTCGACGAGGTCGAGAAGGCCCACCCGGACATCTTCAACTCGCTGCTGCAGATCCTGGAGGACGGCCGGCTGACCGACTCCCAGGGCCGCGTGGTCGACTTCAAGAACACCGTGATCATCATGACCACCAACCTCGGCACGCGTGACATCGCCAAGGGCGTCTCGCTGGGCTTCGCGTCCGGCAACGACAGCTCCACCGGTTACCAGAAGATGAAGGCCAAGGTCCAGGACGAGCTCAAGCAGCACTTCCGGCCCGAGTTCCTCAACCGTGTCGACGACACGATCGTCTTCCCGCAGCTGACGCAGGAGGAGATCGTGCAGATCGTCGACCTGCGGATCGCGGACCTCGACGAGCGTCTGAAGGACAAGGACATGGCGATCGAGCTCACGTCCGCAGCCAAGAAGCTGCTGGCCGAGCGCGGTTACGACCCGGCACTGGGCGCCCGTCCGCTGCGTCGCGCCATCCAGCGCGAGGTCGAGGACGTGCTGTCCGAGAAGATCCTCTACGGCGAGATCGGCGCCGGCGAGATCGTGCTGGTCGACGTCGAGGGCGAGGGCCGGGATGCGAAGTTCACCTTCGCCGGCAGCCCGAAGCCGCAGGCCCCGGACGGGCTCACCGTCGAGACCGCCGGCGGCATCGATCTCGGCAAGGACTAACACGTCGCGGGCCGCGGTGCCCGCATCGTGACCGGCAAGGGCCGGGCGGATTCTTTCCGCCCGGCCCTTGCCGCTGTGCGTTTCCGGCAACGGTCGCTGGTTGTGGACGCGGAGCGCACTCGTCGTTGGCGGGGCGGGCACGCCCTGCCGGCATCACCTGCGGAAAGATGGGCGCATGACACTGCGCGACCCGGCCCTGCACCTCCGTCCGGCCCAGGCGACGGACGTGCGCGGGATCCGCGAGCTGACCAAGCCGTATGTCGAGTCGCGCGCCATCGTGCCCAAGCCGGCGGTCGCCTACTACGAGGGCGTGCAGGAGTTCCTCGTCGTCGGCCGCGCGGACCGGCTGGTCGGGTGCGGCGCGCTGCACGTGATGTGGGAGGACGTGGCCGAGGTCCGCACCCTGGCCGTGGCCGCCGAGGAGAAGGGGCAGGGCATCGGGAGCACGTTGCTCACCGCCCTGCTGGACCGGGCGCGCGAGCTCGGCGTCCGACGGGTTTTCTGCCTGACCTTCGAGGTGGGGTTCTTCACCGCGCACGGGTTCGAGCAGATCGACGGTGAACCCGTCGAGCCGGATGTCTACGCCGAGATGCTCCAGTCGTATGACGAGGGCGTGGCGGAATTCCTCGACCTCGACCGGGTCAAGCCCAACACCCTGGGCAACCACCGGATGCTCCTGACCCTCTGAACGCTGCCGGAACGACCCGGCTCGCGCCCTGCGGTGCCGCGCCGGCGGCCGGATGCAGATCGACCCGGCGCGCGCCGCACACCGCGCACCGGACGTAGAGCACCGTGCCGAGCGAGGTGGCATGCCGCGACTCGGTGATCCACGCGTGTTCCGAGGCGACAGAAGGAGTTTCGGGGTGGCGGGCCCGTGTCGAAGTCGTCATACCCGCCAGCGTGGTGTAATGCCGTTGTGCAACTCAACCCTTACGGCGAGTATGCCGTCCTGCTGGCCGCGTCACTGGCCAACGACTGGCCGGACGACCGGGCGGGCATCGACGCGCGGACGCGCACCTTCGGTATGACGATGCCGTTCCCGGAGCGTCCGGACGATCACGGTGCGACGCGGCGGATGATCGACCAGTGGCTGGCTGTCGTCGACGCCGACGACGACGGTCAGCGGGCCGACCTGCTCAATGCGCTGATGAAGCGCGCCACGGCATACCCACGCCTGGTCGATCACGATAACGAGGGGTGGCATCTGCACTACCGTGACGACGACCAGACGATGCCGCATGTGCTCCGTGCGGTGATCAGTGTCGGGACGGCGTTGCACCTGACCACCCGAGGCATGCACCGTCTCGGCCGGTGTGCCGCGGGCGAGGCGCCCGCAGATCCGTGCAGGAACGTCGTCGTGGACATCACCCGCAACGGCCGGCAACGCTACTGCTCGGTGCGCTGCGCCAACCGCGACGCCGTACGACGCCATCGGGCGCGCCGCGCCGGCCCGCAGGTCGGCTAACGGCTGGCGCGGTAGATGCGGCGCACGACATCCTCGATGTCCGGCTCCTCGATGGACAGGTCGCGCAACTGCGCGTGCTCGCCGACAGCCGCGAGAACCGCTGCAGCAGTGGTCATCTCGGAGTCGAACGCCAGCCGTTGACGAGCGCCGGCCACGTCACTGCCCAGGTGTGTCGTGTGCGGTATGCCGGTCAGGTCCGGCGTCGCATCCGCGAAATCGAGCACGAGCGTGCGGTCCGCTCCGGCGGCACGGGCCAGCCCCTCGATGCTGCCGTCGTACACCGCGCGGCCGTGGTCCACGACGAGCACGCGCTCGCAGAGCCGCTCGATGTCGCCCATGTCGTGGGTGGTCAGCAGCAGGGTGGTGCCGTGCTGCGCCCGTTCGGTGATGAGGAATTCGCGCAGCCGCTGCTTGGACAGCACGTCCAGCCCGATGGTCGGTTCATCCAGGATCACCAGCCGCGGCCGGTGCAGCAGGGCAGCGGCGACCTCGGCACGCATCCGCTGTCCCAGGGAGAGCTGACGCACCGGCGTGGCGAGGAACTCACCCAGCTCCAGCTGCTCGATCAGCTCGGCGGTCCGCGCGCGTGCGTCCGCTCCGGGCAGCCGGTGGATGGCGGCCAGGATGTCGAAGGACTCGCGCACCGGCAGGTCCCACCACAGCTGGGAACGCTGGCCGAACACGACACCGACCTGTGCCGCCAAGCGCCGCCGGTCCCGGTGCGGGTCGATGCCGCAGGTGCGCACCGTGCCACGGGTCGGGACGAGGATGCCGACCAGCATCTTGATCGTCGTCGACTTGCCGGCACCGTTCGCACCGATGTAGCCGACCGATTCCCCCGGCCGGACCAGCAGGCGCAGAGCGTCGACCGCGCGCAGCGTGCTTCTGCGCAGGGCGTCGCGGCCCTTTCCGCGCCGTGTGAATTCCCGTGTCAAACCGTCCGTTTCGATGATCAGCTCGGTCATGTCTCAGCCGCCTCCGCCTTGGTAGTGACGTACACCGAAGCGCCACATGAGCAGCGCGAAGCCCCACATCCAGACCGCGGCGATCGGGGTGCACCACGCCAGCCAGGTCGGCATGCCCGCAGGTCCGGGCAGGTCGAGCAGACGCAACGCCGGGACGTATGCCGCCAGCGCCATCGGGAAGACGAATCCGAAGAGCGCCTTCAGCGGCGCTGACCAGACCGCTGCCGGCTGCGTCGACGCGTAGCGTCCGCCATACACGAAGGCGTTGGTGAACTCCGCACCCTGGATCAGGAAGAACTGCACGCCGGCGGCCCAGATGTACATCGCCGAGAAGATCGCGACGGCGCACACGATGGTCAGCACGAGCAGACCGATGTGTGCCGCGTTCCAGCGGATGTCGTTGATCGACAGCCCGATCACCAACGATCCCAGGCCGATCCCGGCCCGGGTGAGGCGCCGCAATGAGATGTCGCTGGTCATCAGCTGCAGCAACAGCGGCTGCGGCCGAAGGTAGAACACGTCCAGGGTGCCGGCCCTGATGTACTTCGGCAGCGTGTCGCAGTGCCCCACGAACATGTCGGCGATGGAGTAGGACATGTCGGCCAGGCCGAAGACCAGCAGCACCTGCCGGAAGGTCAGTCCGCCGAGCACCGTGACCTGGTGGAACAGCAGCCAGACCTCAGCGAGCTCGATGAGGCCCACCAGTCCGGAGCTGGCCAGGTCGATGACGAAATTGCTGCGATAGCTGCGTTGGGAACGCATCCGGGAGGCGAGGACCGCCCGGTATCCGTCGAATCGGCCTGGTAGCGACGCTGCATCGAGGACTCTGGGTCCCTGCGAAATATCGGAGGAGCGGCGGGGTCCCCGCGAAGTATTCGGAGGAGCGGAGCGGGGGAGAAACTTCGTGGGGTGCCGGTGCGGAGGGGAACTTCGTGGGGTGAGTTTCATCCGCCCTGCACCTCCAGCTTCCGGCGCCCGGCGACGGTGAGCAAATGGCCGATCAGCAGCATTCCGGCGAGCCAGGCCAACTGCACCCCGACCAGCCGGTATGCCGCGCCGCCGGTGACGCGCCCGGTCAGGATGTCGATGGGATACATCATGATCGACGGACAGGGTGTCGCCTCGGCGATGATCAGCAGCCAGCCGGGGAAGAGTGTGATCGGCACGAAGAGCCCCGCGAAGAAACCGGACAGGACCATGTAGAGGATCTGGATCCCGCGCGTCTCGATCAGCCAGAAACCGGCAACGGCAACGAGATAGACGGTGGCGAAGGACACCGTGATGCCGATGACCACACTGGTCAGCCCCAGCGCGTAGGGCACCGGCGAGGTCGGCATGGTCATCCCGATGACCAGTGCTCCGATGCCGAGGCTGGGCAGGCCGCGGGGGATCAGGGCGAAGACCGCCTTGCCGACTTCCGTTGTGATCGTTGCCAGTTGGACGTTGACGGGGCGAAGGAAGTCGATCGCGACGTCGCCGTTCTTGATCCGGTCGGCGAGGTCCAGCCGGCCGTTGAGGTTGACCGACCCGAGCAGGCCCTGCGAAACCCAGATATAGGCGCTCATGGTGCCGACGTCATACCCCTGCACGGTGCCGCCGGCTGCACGCACGGTGGCAAAGAGCATGGCGACCTTGAGGAAACCGAAGGTCAGGTTGGCGACGAGTCCGCCGAACATCGCCAGTCGGTAGGCGGCCTGCTCGCGGAAGCCGGCTGTGAACAGGCGGAGATAGGGGGAAATCGTCGCCGCACGCACAAACGCGAGAACTTACCGGGCCGACGACGCCGCGGCAAGTGGTTTTCCCGCGGTCAGTTCTTCGGAGTCAGACCCAGCAGGTCGAGCGCTTCCTCGAGGGACGCCTCGGGGGACTGGTGTGCGTGCACCACGACACCGTCCTCGTCCTGCTGCAACGGCTCGAGCGTCTGCAGCTGCGACGGCAGCAACGAGGGTGGCATGTAGTGACCGGTGCGCTTGGACAGCCGGTCCTCCAGGACCTCCTGCGGGACGTCGAGATAGACGAACCGGACGTTCTTGCGGTCCTCGCGCAGCAGGTCCCGGTAAGCCCGCTTCAGCGCCGAGCAGGTGATGACCGCGCTGCGGCCGTCGCGCTCGTGCTCGTCGATCCAGGTGCCGATCGAGCGCAGCCACGGCCAGCGGTCCTCGTCGGTGAGCGGGACGCCGGCAGCCATCTTGGAGACGTTGGCCTGGGAGTGGAAGTCGTCGCCCTCGGCATACAGCCAACCCATCGCGTCGGCGATGCCTTCGGCAAGGGTGGTCTTGCCGGAGCCGGACACCCCCATGACGATGAGGAACTGGGCGGGGTCGTCAGCGGCGCTCATTTGGACACTCTAACCAGGGCATCGGCGGGACATGCCTACACCGGCAGGCGGAAGCGTTCGCGTGGGAGCGGTTCGACCAGGCCGTCCTCGATGAGCGAGGCGAGGCAGCGGTCCCGTTGACCCGCGTCGTCCCAGACGAGGTCCAGATCGGTCCGCGGCACCGGCGCGGTCGCCTCGCGCAACACCGCCAGCAACCTGCCCCGCACCTGCCGGTCGGTGCCGTGCCACTTCTGGACCCGCCTGCGTGGTCCGTCGTGCTCCGGCCGGCCGGCCAGCACCCAGGCACAGTGCGACACCACCGGGCAGTCGGGGCAGTGCGGTGCTGCGGCCTTGCAGACCAGCGCGCCGAGCTCCATGACGGCGACGTTCCACCGGGCGGCGGCCGTGTCGTCGGCGGGCAGGAGCGTCCCGGCGAGCCTGGTCTCGGCGGCGGTCAGGCTGGGCGCGGGATGTTGTGCGCCGGTCACCAGCCGGGCCTGGACCCGGCGCACGTTGACGTCGACCACCGCCGCGCGGAGGCCGAACGCGAACGCCCCGACCGCCGCTGCGGTGTAGCTGCCGATCCCCGGAAGCGCCTGCAACTGCTGCAGATCCGCGGGTATGACGCCGTCGTGCTCCCGCGTGATCGCGGTCGCCGCAGCGTGCAGGCGCAGCGCCCGCCGTGGGTAACCCAGCCGACCCCAGGCGCGCACCGCCTCGCCGGGCGCGTCCGCGGCCAGCGCCGCCGGCGTGGGCCATTGCTGCATCCAGCTGCGCCATACCGGCTCGACCCGGGCCACCGGCGTCTGCTGCAGCATCACTTCCGAGACGAGCACCGCCCACGGCCGGTCGATCTGCGGCCAGGGCCACTCGTCGGCCGGGATCCGCCACGGCAGCTCGCGGGCGCCGGCGGCATACCACTGCAGGATGGCGTGGTGCAGGCCCTCCACGTCGGTCATCGGCTCGGGGCTAGACGTAGCGCTCGAGGATGCTGCTCTCGGCCAACCGCGACAGGCCCTCGCGCACGGCGCGGGCGCGGCTCTCGCCGACGCCTTCGACGGCCATCAGGTCGTCGAAGTCCGCGGCGAGCAGCTTCTGCAGCGTGCCGAAGTGGTCGACCAGCCGGTCCACGATGGTGCCGGGCAGCCGCGGCACCTTGGTCAGCAGCCGGTAGCCGCGGGGGCTGACCGACAGGTCGAGCATGTCGCCGATGACCGAGAAACCGGCGGCGCGTGCTCCGGCCGTCAGGTCGAGCAGCTCGGTGGAGTTCATCTCGCCGAGCCGCTCGATGGCGTCCTCCACGGTCAGCTCGGTGCGGCCGGGGTCCAGGTAGTCACGCACCACCAGCTCCCGGTCGTCGCTCAGGCCGCCCACGAGCTCGTCCAGCTGCAACGAGATCAGCCGGCCGTCGGTGCCCAGCTCGATGACGTATTCGCTGATCTCCTCACTGATCCGGCGGACCATCTCCAAGCGCTGCAGGACGCTGGCGACATCACGCACCGTGACGAGGTCCTCGATCTCCAGCGCGGACAGGGTCCCGGTCACCTCGTCGAGCCGCGCCTTGTAGCGCTCGAGGGTCTGCAGCGCCTGGTTGGCGCGGGACATGATCGCGTTGGAGCCCTCGATGACGTGCCGCACGCCGCCGACATACAGGGCGATGATGTGCATCGACTGACTGACCGAGATGACCGGGAAGCCGGTCTGCTTGGCGACGCGTTCGGCGGTGCGGTGCCGGGTGCCCGACTCTTTGGTCTCGATGCTCGGGTCGGGCATCAACTGGGTGCCCGCGCGCAGGATCCGGGACACGTCGCTGTTGACGACGATCCCGCCGTCCATCTTGGCCAGTTCGCGCAACCGGGTGGCGGTGAACTCGATGTCGATCGGGAAGCCGCCGGACGACATGTTCTCCACCACCGCGTCGTGGCCGATCACGATGAGCGCACCGGTGCGCCCGCGCAGGATCCGCTCGAGTGCGTCGCGCAGGTCGGTGCCGGGTGCGACGGCGGCGAGCGTTTCACGCAGGATGACTTCGGGGGATCGGGTCACCCGGTCAGTGTAGGTGTGGCGCGCGGGGGCGCAGCAGCACCACGCAGGCCGGCAACCTGTCCGATCGCCATGAGATCCGGCCGCCCGGTCAGCTGGTGACGGGTATGGCGATGGCGCGCGTCGCTGCGTGCACGTCGCGCACCTCCAGCACCCGCATACCCGGCGGCGCGATCTCGGTGCCCATCGAACCCGCCGGCACGATCGCGCGCTTGAAGCCGATGCGGGCCGCTTCGGCGAGCCGGCGTGGGACACCGCCGACACCACGCACGTCGCCGGCCAGGCCGACCTCGCCCACCGCCAGCGTGCCGGGCGGCAGCGGGCAGCCGTCCTTGGCCGAGGCGAGCGCCAGTGCGATCGCCAGATCGGCGGCCGGCTCGGACAGCTTGGCCCCGCCGACGGTGGAGACGTAACAATCGTCGTCCCGCAGTCGGACGCCGGCCCGCCGGTCGAGCACCGCCAGGATCATCGCGGTGCGGGAACCGTCGACACCGTTGGTGGTGCGACGTGCGGAACCGCCGTTGCCGGGGACCAGCAACGCCTGCACCTCGGTGACCAGCGGACGCCGACCCTCCAGAGTCACCGTCACGCAGGTGCCGGGCACCGGCTCCTCCATGCGGGACAGGAAGAGGCCGCTGGGGTCCGGCAACCCGGTGATGCCCATCTCGGTCAGGTCGAAGCAGCCCACCTCGTCGGTGGGTCCGAAGCGGTTCTTGGCCGCGCGGACCAGCCGCAGGCACGAGTGCCGCTCGCCCTCGAACTGCACGACGACGTCGACGAGGTGCTCCAGGACGCGGGGGCCGGCGATCGAACCGTCCTTGGTGACGTGGCCGACCAGCAGCGTGCCGATGCCCTCGCGCTTGGCCACCTGGATGACGGCGGCCGCGACCTCGCGCACCTGGGCGACGTTGCCCGGGGCGCCGTCGACCGACGCGGACGCGATGGTCTGGACCGAGTCGATGATCAGCAGGTCCGGACGCAGCTTGTCGATCTGGGCGAGCACCGTCGCCAGGTCGGTCTCACTGGCCAGGTAGAGGTCGCGGGCCAGCGCCTCGATGCGTTCGCCGCGCAGCCGCACCTGGGCCGCGGACTCCTCGCCACTGACGTAGAGGACGGTCTGCCCCTCCCGGGCGGCGCGTGCGGCGACGTCGAGCAACAGGGTCGACTTGCCGATGCCGGGCTCGCCGGCGACCAGCACCACCCCGCCGGTGACGAGACCGCCTCCGAGCACCCGGTCGAACTCGCCCACTCCGGTCGGGCGGTGCTGTGCCCGGGTGGCGTCGACCTCGCCGATGGGCAGTGCCGGTCGTTCGATCGTCGCCGCCGGCGCGGTGCGCACCTGCTGCTGGCCGACCTCGGTCACCGTGCCCCACGCCTGGCACTCGCCGCAGCGGCCCACCCACTTGATCGCCTGCCATCCGCACTCGGTGCAGCGGTAGGTGGGGGCCGGTGCCTTCTTGCGTGTGCTGCTCGCCATACGCCGGACGATAGACGCCCGCGCCGACACCCCGGCCGACGAGCTCAGAAACGACGCCAGCGCACGAAGACGGCGTAGTCGACGCCGGTGCCGGGGTGTTCGGTCAGGATCCGGTCGGCGTGGTCGGGCGTGAACTCGATCCGCACCACCGCCTCGAAGTCGGCCCGCGAGGCGAACGCCCATCGCATCGACACCGGCACCGAGGTGAAGCCCATGCGGCGCCAGAAGCGCTCCACGCCCACCGGGTCGTATGACGGCAGTGCCCTGCGGAACCACGAGCCGAACGTGGACCGGGACGCGTCGTTGTCCACCACGAACGCGACACCGCCGCGGCGCATCACCCGCTCCAGTTCGGCCAGCCCCGGCTCACATCCGGCGCCGAAGAAGTACGCCCATCGCGCGTGCGCGATGTCGACCGAGTCGTCCTGCACCGGAAGGGCTTCGGCCGCACCGGTTCGCACGTCGACCGCCGCCCGCCGGCTGTCGCGGCGCACCCTGTCGCGCGCCACCTCCACCAGTGGAAGGTGCGGCTCGACGCCGACCACCGACCGCGCGGTGCGCGCGAAGAGCGGCAGGTGGAATCCGGTGCCACAGCCGATGTCCAGCACGTCGGCACCGGACCAGTCGCGCACGTGCCGCATCGCCGCCCAGATGGCACCGTCCGGATCGACGCCTCGGTTCTCGATCTCGTAGACGTCCGGCGAGTTCCAGATGTTCGGCGACGGAATGGCGTGGTTTTCCGAATGCCGCTGTGTCACGTGCGTTTCCGGACGCTGCTCCGCTCGATCGCCTGATCCGCGGCCTGCTCCGCCAGCAGTGTCGCCGGGTGCACGAAGAGTGGCAACAGTTTGCGACCGCCCGGCCCGGCCTCCCGCAGCGCCGTCACCTGCAGCAGGTGTGCCTCGCAGCGGATGGCCAACTCGTCATACGCGCTGTCACCCATCAGGTGCCGCAGCTCGCCCTCGTTCGAGACGTAGACAGGCGAACTCCCCACGTGCGCTTCAGGATTGCCCGAGCAGTACCAGTCCAGATCGTGTCCACCGGGCCCCCAGCCGCGGCGGTCGTACTCACCGATCGAGATCTCCAGGTATGACGTGTCGTCCGGCTGCTCGACCGTGCGGTAGGTGCGCCGGATCGGCAGTTGCCAGCACACGTCCGGTTTGACGGTGTGCGGGGCGACACCGGTGAGGACGGCGTGCTGGTGCAACGCACATCCGGCACCGGCGGGGAAGCCCGGCCGATTGTGGAAGATACAGGCGCCGTCGACGACCCTGGTCTTCCAGTCGCCGTCCTCCTTCTCCCGCCAGCCGTCCGCATGGCCCTCGTCGTAGTACTGCCATTCGTCGGGGCCGAGTTCGCGCACGACCGCCTTGACGTTCTTGAGGTCCTCCTTGTCCGAGAAGTGCGCCCCGAGCGTGCAGCAGCCGACATCGGGCGCGTCGGCGTAGATGCCCTGACAACCGGCGCCGAAGATGCAGGTCCAAGACGACGTGAGCCACGTCAGGTCGCAGCGGAAGCGTTCGTCCGGGTCGTCCGGATTGTCGAATTCGACCCAGGTCCGTGGGGTTTCCAGTGCTGTCTCGACCACGCGTCACATGGTAGGTCGCGGCCTTCCTAGTAGCGTTGAGCCATGCGGCTCGGCGTGATCGACGTGGGATCCAACACGGTCCACCTGCTCGTGGTCGACGCGCATCCGGGCGCCCACCCACTGCCGGCGACCTCGCACAAGCGCGAGTTGCGCCTGTCCGAGCACACCACCGCGGACGGTGCGATCTCGCCCGAAGGCATCGAGCAGTTGACGGTATTCGTGCACGAATGTCTCACCATCGCCGACGATCAGGGCTGCGAGGACGTGCTCGCCTTCGCCACCAGCGCGATCCGGGAAGCGCCCAACGGCGACGATGTGCTCTCCCGGGTGCACGCCGCGACGGACGTCAAGCTGGAGGTGCTCGGGGGCCCGGACGAGTCACGACTGACCTTCCTCGCCGTCCGGCGGTGGTTCGGCTGGTCGGCGGGCCGGCTGCTGGTGATCGACATCGGCGGCGGGTCGCTGGAGCTGGCTGCCGGCATCGACGAGGAGCCGGATGTCGCACTCAGCCTTCCGCTGGGTGCCGGGCGGCTGACCCGTGACCTGCCCGGTGACCCGCCGCGAGCCGAGGACCTGAAGGTGTTGCGCACGCGGATCCGGTCCGACATCGCCCGGGTGGTCCGCGACCTGCACAAGGTCGGTCGAGCCGACCGGGTCGTCGGCACCAGCAAGACGATCCGCTCGCTCGCCCGGGTGCTCGGTGCCGCTCCCCGCGCGGACGGCCCACGAGTCCGCCGGGTGCTGGACCGGGAGGCGCTCGGCGAGCTGGTGCCGCGGCTGGCACAGCTGACCTCCGATGAACGCGCAGTGTTGCCAGGGGTTTCGCAGAGCCGGTCGCGCCAGCTGCTGGCCGGCGCGATGGTGGTGCACGGCGCCATGGAGCTGCTCGGTGTCGACCAGCTCGATCTGTGCCCGTGGGCGCTGCGCGAGGGCGTCATCCTGCGCAGGCTCGATTGGCTGGGCGCCTGATGGCAGCTGCCCCGCTCACCGTCCCGCAGGGCCGCGTCGCGTTGTCCACCTCGTCGGTCTACCCGCTCGGCGTCGTCGACGGCTTCGCGATGGCCGACCGCCTCGGGTATGACGGCGTGGAGGTGATGGTCTGGACCGACCCGGTGAGTCAGGAGTCCGGGGCGCTGCGCCAGCTGGTCGACCACTACGGCATACCGATCGTGTCCGTCCATGCACCGACCCTCCTTCTGACACAACGCATCTGGGGCCCGGAGCCGTGGCCCAAAGTGGACAACTCCGTTGCGCTCGCCGAGGAGGTCGGTGCCCGGACGGTCGTGGTGCACCCGCCCTTCCGGTGGCAGCGCGAGTATGCCGCGGAGTTCGCCGCCGGCATCGCCGAACGCAACGCTCGCACCGACGTGCGCATCACGGTCGAGAACATGTTCCCGTGGCGCGCCCGCGGCCGCGAGATGCAGGCCTACCTGCCCGGGTGGGATCCGGTCGATCTCGACTACGAACACGTCACCCTCGACCTGTCGCACACCGCGACGGCCGGTTCGGACGCCCTGCGGATGGCCGCCGATCTGGGCGGCCGGCTCGCCCACATCCATCTGGCCGACGGTTCGGGGTCCTTCAAGGACGAGCACTTGGTCCCCGGTCGCGGGTCCCAGCCGTGCGCCACTCTGCTGGAGTCGTTGGCCGGGCGCGGCTACGCCGGCGACGTTGTCCTGGAGGTCGGCACCCGCAAGCTGTCCGCGGAGCAGCGGGAGCTGGATCTGGCCGAGGCCCTCGCCTTCGCGCGGCTGCATTTCGCCGCCCCGGCCGCGTCATGAACCGCACGACGGCCGCGCAGCAGTGCGCCATACGCTCGGTGGAGGACCACGAACCGTTGAAGGAGCCTGCGAAGTGATCGACCCCGGTGCGAGTCTGCGACAGGGACTGCTCGGCCTGAGCCGGCACGACTCGGTGCGGCGCGTCGTGCGCCATACGCCGGTCAGCCGCTCGGTGGCTCGTCGTTTCGTGGCCGGCACCACGGTCGAGGACTGCGTGCGAGCGGTCGCCGGCGTCGTCGCCGACGGTCGGCTGGCGACGATCGAGCTGCTCGGGCACCCGGTGCCCGACGGCGCCGAGGTCCGCCGCACCCGGGACGCGCACCTGGCGCTGCTGCGGGCGCTGCAGGACCGGGACCTGACCGCCCGGGGCGTCGCGGACCTGGTGATCGATCTCGACACCCTCGGCCGCGCACTGGCCGAGGACGGCGCCAAGATCGCCTTGGACAACGTGCTGCAGATCTGCGAGGCGGCGGCACGCGCCGGCACGACCGTGACCATCGCCCCGGCGGGTGCGGGCGCGGCCGACGCAACGCTCGACATCGTGCGCGACCTACGCAGCGACTTCCCCGACGTCGGCGCCACTCTGCCGGCCGAACTGCGCCGTACCGAGGCAGATTGCCGGGAGTTGGCGGGCGCCGGAAGCCGGGTCGTGCTGTGCGCGCGCACCCGGGCCGCCACCCACACCGAGCCCGGTTCCCGGGCCTTCCTCACCCGGCGCGAGGTGCAGCTGTCCTACGTGCGCTGCCTCAAGATCCTGCTCGAGGGGGAGGGACATCCGGTGATCGCGGCCCCGAACGCGGAGATCTTCGACATCGCGCGTTCGCTGGCCGACAAACAGCTGCGCGCGCCCGAATCCTTCGAGTTCGAGCTGCCGCTCGGCGTCCGGCCGTTGGAGCAACGACGACTTCTGCAGCTGGGCTACCAGGTGCGTGTTCTTGTCCCGTATGGCGAGGAATGGTCGCCCTACGTGATGCGGCTGCTGGCCGAGCACCCGGTCGACACGCTGCGGTCCCGCTGAACCCCACGACGAAAGGCTGACCGAGATGCCCGACCACACTGCACCGTCCGACACGACGCAAGCGCGCATCGCTCTCCTCGGCGTCGGCATGATGGGCGAGGCCCTGCTGGCCGGCCTGGTCCGTGACGTGGATCCCACTCGCATCGTCGTCTCGGACCGGAGCACCGACCGGCAGGACCAGATCGCGCAGAAGTATGGCGTCCGTGCCGCCTCCGCCGCCGAAGCCGTCGAAGCGGTCGAGAGCGCCGGCGCCGTCCTGGTGGCCGTGAAGCCGCACGACGTCGCCGCACTGCTGGACGAGGTCGGCAGCCACCTGCCCTCCGATGCGCTGGTCGTGTCCGTCGCCGCGGGCATCACTGCCGCGTCGCTGGAAGAACATCTGCCGGACGGCATCGCCGTGGTCCGGGCGATGCCCAACACCCCGGCACTGGTCGGCGAGGGTATGACGGCGATCAGCGCAGGCACCCACTGCGAAGCACGCCACCTGCAACAGGCACAGGATCTGCTCGCTGCCGCCGGCAAGGTCGTGGCCGTGCCGGAGGGCAAGCTCGACGCCATCACTGCGATCAGCGGCAGCGGCCCGGCATACGTCTTCTATGTCGTCGAGGCGATGGTCGAGGCCGGTGTGCTGCTCGGCATCCCGCGCGACACCTCCACCGAACTGGTCGTCCAGACGCTGTATGGCGCCGCGACCATGCTGAAGGAGACCGGCGACCACCCGGCCCTGCTGCGCGAGCGGGTGTCCAGCCCCGGCGGCACCACCGTGGCGGCGCTGCGTCAGCTGGACGACCACAAGGTGCGGGCGGCGTTCGTCACCGCGATGGAGGCGGCTGCGCGGCGCTCGGCGGAGCTGGCCTCGGACCAGCGCTGAGCACCGATCGTTATCGCGCCGGTGCCCTACGTTCACCACACCTGGTGACCGTGGCTGAGCGATACATGGGAGAGTTGTGCCCATGACTGACATCACGGTGCGCGCCCTCGGGGATGAGGAATGGCAGGTTTACCGGGACGTTCGATTGACTGCCCTGCGCGAAGCTCCTGACGCCTTCGCTGCATCGGTGTCGCAGGAGGAGAAGTTCGACGACGAGCTCTGGCAGGCCCGCGTGAAGCGGTCCCGGCGGCTGGTCGCCGAAGACGGCGACAAGGTCGTCGGTGTCGTCTCGGTCGGCAGCAAGGCCGAGAGTGACGACCGGGTGAGCGAGCTCTTCGGTCTGTGGGTCCACCCGGACCTGCGCGGCCAGGGTGTCGCCTGGAAGCTGGTGGACGCCGGCGTCCGGCAGGCCCGCCAGGACAACTACGACTTCGTTCTCTACTGGGTCGGCACGGACAACGGCCGCGCGGTCGCCTTCGCGTCCAGCTTCGGCTTCCGTCCGACCGACGGACGACGGCCGATGCAGAATTCGTCCGCAGACGACGGTGACGTGTCCGAGGACGAGATGGCGATGGTCTACCCGCTGGGCGACGACCCGGGCGCAGTGCCGAGCTCCGTGCTCTGAACGGCCACCGCCGATGACCGCCGTCAACCCCCGGGTGCGCGTCGTATGGGGTGAGGAGCTGACCGGCTACAACTTCGGTCCACAACACCCGATGAATCCGCTCCGGCTGGACCTGACGGCCCGGCTGTGCCGCGACCTCGGCGTCTTCGACGCTCCAGGGGTGGAGGTCGTGCCTCCGTCGTTGCCCGACGGCACCGACGACTTCCTGTCCTGGGTGCACCACCCGGACTACATCGACGCGGTCCGCGCCGCGTCGGCCGACCCGCGGGCGGCCGACCCGGCATACGGGCTGGGCACCGAGGACGACCCCGCGTTCACCGGCATGCACGATGTGTCGGCGCTCATCGCCGGCTCCACCGTGCGGCTCGCCCAGGACGTATGGCGCGGCGAGATCGACCACGGCGTCAACTTCTGCGGCGGCCTCCACCACGCCATGCCCGCCAGCGCGTCGGGCTTCTGCATCTACAACGACGCGGCGCTCGGCATCCAGTGGCTGCTGGACAACGGCGCCGAACGGGTCGCCTATGTCGACATCGACGTCCATCACGGTGACGGCGTCGAGCGCGTCTTCTGGGACGACCCCCGCGTGCTGACGATCTCCCTCCACGAGACCGGCCGGGTCCTCTTTCCCGGCACCGGTTTCCCCGGAGAGTTCGGTGGACCCCAAGCGCAGGGCAGCGCGGTCAATGTGGCGCTGCCGCCGGGCGCTCGCGACGCCGGCTGGCTGCGTGCCCTGCACGCCGTCGTACCGCCGTTGGTGCGCGCCTTCGCACCCGACGTACTGGTCACCCAGCAGGGCTGCGACTCCCACTACGCCGACCCGCTGGCACACATGGCCCTGTCCATCGACGCGCAGCGCACGGCATACCAGACGCTGCATCAACTGGCGCACGACGTCTGCGACGGCAAATGGGTGGCACTCGGGGGTGGCGGCTACGAACTCATCGACGTCGTCCCGCGCGCGTGGACCCACCTGACCGCGATCGCCGCCCACCGGCCCATCGACCTGGAGACCGAGGTTCCGGCCGTATGGCGCGACCACGTCCAGGCGACCTTCGACCGCCCCGGGCCGCCCCGGATGGGCGACGGTCAGGCGGAGAACGGCCATGTCTGGTGGCGTTCCTGGGAGAGCGGCGTCGACCCGGCCAGCCCGGTGGATCAGTCCGTCCTCGCGACCCGCGAAGTCGTCTTCCCCCTGCACGCCCTCGACGTCTGGTTCGACTGAATCTTCTGCTTCGACTCCTCGCGCGGCGACCGGCGGCGCGGCTCGCGAGCTCGCTCGCGCCACCGTTCGCCGCGGTCGTCGTCTCCCGGCGGTCCGCTTGTCGTGCGGTTGGTTGCCGTGCGCGGTGCCGGGAGGGTGCAGTTTTCGGGCGCGGTGGTGTCATGAAGAGGCAACGGTCGCCAGAAGGCGCAGCCCCCTCGCCACACCGGCAACGCGGGAAACACTGGGCTCAGCGGGCCGGTCGCCACATTTTTCTCACCAGTATCGGCGTGTCAGGTGGACATTTCCCCCACTCGGACTTTCCACGGACACTCCGGACCCTCTATCGTTGCCCAGCAAGACACCTGTGGAGCGCCTGAGCGGTCCACAGGTCGGATCGACATACGTGTCGTTGGAGAAGGGTTGGCACAAGCCATGACCGAAGAGCGTCAGCCGGGCGAGGTCACGTTCATGACCGTCGCCGAGGTCGCCGCCATCATGCGCGTCTCGAAGATGACGGTGTACCGGCTGGTCCACTCCGGCGAGTTGCCCGCCGTGCGGGTCGGTCGATCGTTCCGGGTGCCGGAGGATGCGGTTTCCGAATACCTCAGCCAGTCCTACATGGGCACCGCCTGAGCGCGGGAGCACCGGTGGCCGCCCTCGATTCGTCGGCGGTCACTGCCATGGCGTAGCCTTGGGCGGCGGATCGCGTCCCACCAAGGGCGCGATGGCATCGAGGCTTCGCGACCGGATGGGCGCCACGGCCCACCGGTTCCAATCAGCAATTTCAGGAAGAGCGTACGCATGGGTTCAGTCGTCAAGAAGCGCCGTAAGCGGATGGCCAAGAAGAAGCACCGCAAGCTGCTTCGCAAGACGCGTCACCAGCGCCGCAACAAGAAGTAAGGCGCTCCGCGCACGGCCGAGCGCCTGCGCCGTCGACGCGACCGAGCCCCGGACAGCCCAGCAGGGTCCCGGGGCTCCGTCATATCCCGTGCGGTGCAACGCCATACGCCCGGCACATCCGGGCGGGCTAGGATCGGCGCGCAGTGAGTCACCACCGAGGAGGGCAGATGGGCCGAGTCGTGCTGGTCACCGGTGTGTCTCGTCTGGTCGGCGGGATGACCTGTCGCGCGCTCGCTGCCGACCCCGCCCTCGACCGGGTCATCGCCGTCGACACCGTGCCGCCGCTGCACAACCTCGGCCGCGCGGACTTCATCCGGGCGGACATCCGCAACCCGATCATGGGCAAGATCCTGGCCCAGGAGAAAGTCGACACCGTCCTGCACCTGGGCGTGATCATGACGCCCAAGCAGGCCGGCGGGCGCACCTTGCAGAAGGAGATCAACGTCATCGGCACCATGCAGCTGCTCGCTGCGTGCCAGAAGGCGGACTCGGTGCAGCGCCTGGTGGTCAAATCCTCGTCCTCGGTCTACGGTTGCTCGCCCCGTGACCCGGCGATGTTCACCGAGGACATGAGCGCGCGGCGCAACCCGACCGGCGGCTTCGGCCGCGACTCGGTGGAGGTCGAGACCTACGTGCGCGGTCTCGCCCGCCGTCGCCCGGACATCGACGTCACCCTGCTGCGTATGGCGAACCTCGTCGGTCCCGGCCTGCGCACCACCTTCTCCGAATACTTCTCGCTGCCGGTGCTGCCGGTCCCGCTCGGGTATGACGGCCGCTTCCAAGTGCTGCACATCGACGACGCGGTGCAGGTCCTGCGACGCACGGCCCACGCCGACGCGCTCTCCGGCACGATCAACATCGCCGGGGACGGGATGCTCACCGTCCGGCAGGCGGCCCGGATCGCGGGCAAGCCGGTCGTGAGCGTGCTCGCGCAGGCGGCGCCGCTGATCCAGCAGGCCAGCGGCTTGCTGGGCAGCAGTGGTGCGTTCGACGCCGAGCAGATGCAGTTCCTGCAGTTCGGCCGCGGCATGGACACCACGCGCATGCGCACGCTGCTCGGCTTCGTCCCGGAGCACACCACGCGCGAGGCGTTCACCGAAGTGCTCGGAGCGCCCGGCCGCCGCCACGTCGTCAACCCGGGAGAAGCACGTGTCTGACGAACGCCCCGCCGCGAAGAAGACGCCGTCGAAGACGGCCGCCGCAGCCGGCAGGTCCGCTGCCAGGAAGACGCCGGCCCAGAAGACACCGGCCCAGAAACCCGTAGCCAAGAAACCAGTAGCCAAGAAATCCGCGGCCCGGCAGACACCGGACGGCCGGAAGGTTGCGCCGCAGCAGCCCGCGGGTGCCCGACCGTCTCGCAAGAACATCGGCGCCACGGCCCGCCGCACCGCCGCGCGGCGGGACGAGCACCCGGCGCCCGACGGCGGCCCGGCCCTGCGGGTCGTGCCCGATCCGCCGGAGGTCGCCGACGTCCAGTCGTCGCCGACATCGTTGTCGACACCGTCGCCGTCCGACTTTCAGGGCCTGGTCGACGTCCTCGTCGAGGGCCTGCGCAAGGCCGGCGATCTCGTCGGCATCGAGGGCGACGACCTCGACCGGCGGATCGCCGCAGCGCTGGCCTTCCTGCGTCGGCGACTCACCGGCGACTACGAGATCGACGACTTCGGCTTCGACCGTGACTTCACCGAGCAGGTGTGGCTGCCCCTGCTGCGTCCGCTCTACCGCCGCTGGTTCCGGGTGGAAGTGCGCGGCATCCAGCACATCCCGGACGACGGACCCGCGCTGGTGGTGGCCAATCACTCCGGCACGCTGCCCATCGACGGACTGATGACGCAGGTCGCCATACACGACGAGCACCCCAAGCACCGGCACGTCCGGATGCTCGGCGCCGATCTGGTCTTCGAGTCACCGGTGATCGGTGAACTCAGCCGCAAGGCGGGCACCACGCTGGCGTCCAACTCCGACATCGAGCGGCTCTTCGCGGCGGGCGAACTCGCGGCCGTGTTCCCCGAGGGGTTCAAGGGCGTCGGCAAGCCCTACTCCGAGCGGTACCAGTTGCAACGCTTCGGCCGCGGCGGCTTCGTGTCCGCTGCGTTGCGCGCCGAGGTCCCGATCATCCCGTGCGCCATCGTCGGCGCCGAGGAGATCTTCCCGATGATCGGCAACATCAAGGGTCTGGCGCGCGTGCTCGGGTTCCCCTACTTCCCGGTGACGCCGTTCTTCCCGCTGTTCGGCCTGGCCGGACTCGTCCCGCTGCCGAGCAAGTGGATCATCGAATTCGGCGCGCCTGTCGACACCGACACCTACGGTGCCGCCGCGGCCGACGACCCGATGCTGGTCTTCGACCTCACCGACCAGGTCCGCGAGACGATCCAGCAGTCGCTGTATTCGCTGCTGCTGCAACGCCGTTCGATCTTCTTCTGAACCCCACCACGTCCTTCCCGCCCCTTCGGACGCTTCGCGGGGGCCCGGTCAGTCGGAGGCTGTCTTGCCAGACCCACGCATCACGCTCATCGGCAAGCCCGGCTGCCACCTGTGCGACGACGCGCGCGCGGTGATCGAGCGGGTCTGCGCGGACACGGGGGAGAGCTTCACCGAACGCGACATCCTGCAGGAGCCGGAGCTTCTCGCGGCATACGCCGAACAGATCCCGGTCATCCTGGTCGACGGCAAGCAGCACGACTACTGGCGGGTCGACGAGCAGCGGCTGCGCACAGCGCTGTCCCGCCGGCGGCTGTTCGGCAGGCGTTGACATCGGCGCCCGGCAACGCCGAAATGTCGCGCCCGGCGCGTGTTCCGCTACCACGGCGCCACCTCGCGGCACCACCCGACCCCCGCTTAGCACTTTTGCCGGGAATTAGCGACTTTGTGCCCGCGTTCACAAAGACCTACAGTCAGGGGGTCATTGATCCTCTGTGGCCGACGTTTGGTATACGCCTGCCCAAGACGCATGAGGAGTCGAAGCGCCAGTGAGCACCGCATCGGCCGCCCGTCGGGAGATTCCCGAAGCCACCGTGGCTCGGCTACCGCTCTATCTGCGTGCTCTGGCGGCTCTCGACACCCGTGGCGTCGAGGTCGTCTCGTCCGAGGAACTCGCCGAGGCGGCGGGTGTGCGCTCCACCGGCTTGCGCAAGGACCTGTCCCACCTGGGCTCCTACGGCGTCCGCGGCGTCGGGTATGACGTCGGCCGCCTCACCGAGGAGATCTCCCGCGAGCTCGGCCTGCACCACGACTGGTCCGTCGCGATCATCGGCATGGGCAACCTGGGTCACGCACTGGCGGCATACGGCGGTTTCGCCACCCGCGGTTTCAGCGTCCGCTGGCTGGTCGACGAGGACCCGGCCGTGATCGGCACCCAGATCGCCGGACTGCAGGTCATCGACTTCGCCGGGCTCGCGGAGCAGGCGCCGGAGAGCATCATCGCCGTGCTCGCGACACCGCCGCACGCGGCGCAACAGGCCGCCGATCAGGCCATCGCCCTCGGTGTCCGGTCCATCCTCAACTTCGCGCCGTGCGTGATCACCGTCCCCGACGGGGTAGAGGTGCGCAAGGTGGATCTCGCCACCGAGCTGCAGATCCTCGCCTTCCACGAGCAACGCGGCCGGGACGACGCGCTGGACGCGATCGAGGAGTCGCGAGGACTGCGTCGAGTGTCTTCGAGGGGTGAGCAATGAGTCTGATCGTGATCGGTATGTCGCACCGGACGACCGGTGTCGACCTGCTGGAGCGCGTCGTCCTGACCGACGAGCAGAGTCGGCGGCTGGTCGACTCCCTCGCGCTCAACGAACACGTCAACGCGACCGTGGTGGTCTCCACGTGCAACCGCGTGGAGATCTATGCCGACGTCGAGACCTTCCACGGTGCAGTGACCGGCATCACCGAATCCCTTGCGGTCACAACCGGTTTGGCCGTCGACCAGTTGCGCGATCACCTCTACGTCCACTTCGAGGACCGCGCCGTCGCCCACGCCTTCCAGGTCGCGTCCGGCCTGGACTCGGTCGCTGTCGGCGAGGCCCAGATTCTCGGTCAGCTGCGTGACGCGTTGCGCGTGGCCCAGGATGGCGATCACCTCGACCCGTCGTTGTCCGCCCTGATGCAGCACGCTCTGCGGGTCGGCAAACGGGTCCACTCCGAGACCGACATCGACACGGTCAGCCGGTCGCTCGTCGAGCGGTCGCTGGTGGTCGCGCAGACGGTGCTGGGCGAGCTGGGCGCCCAACGTGCCCTCGTCGTCGGTGCCGGCGCGATGAGCGGTCTGGCCGCCCACACGCTCGCCCGCGCCGGCGTCGGAAGCCTGACCGTCATCAACCGCACACCGGCCAAGGCCGCTCGCCTCGCCGAGGCGACCGGCGGAGCCGCACGTGACTGGGCCGATCTGGCCGAGGCGGTCACGCAGGCGGATCTGGTGGTCTCCTGCACCGGGGCCGTCGGTCACGTGCTCGACGCTCACACCGTGCGCCCCTCCGAAACACCCACGCTGCTGGTCGATCTGGCGCTGCCGCGCGATGTCGACCCACAGCTGGCAGACCTGCCCGGCATCGCTCTGATCTCGCTGGAGGACCTCAGCGCTGCGGTCGCCGACGACGCCGAGAAGACCCAGCTGACCGCAGCCCATGAGCTGGTCAGCGCCGAGGTGGCCGAGTTCCTCGTTGTGCGCCGAGCAGCTGCCGTCGCGCCCGCCGTCGCCGAGCTGCGCGCTCGCGCCGCCGATGTCGTGGCAGCCGAGCTGTCCCGCCTCGAGCAGCGCACCGAACTCACCGAGCACGACCAGGCCCAGGTGCAGCGGACCGTCCACCGGGTGGTCGAGAAGATCCTGCACACGCCGACCGTGCGCATCAAGCAGCTCGCCGGTGAGGAGCAGGGCGGTCAGGACTATGCCGCGCTGCTGCGCATGTTGTTCGACCTCGACCCGCACGAGTCGCGTGTCTCGCAGATCCCCCACACCGGGGTCCCCGCGAAGTATTCGGGGGAGCGAAGCGGGGGAGAAACTTCGTGGGGTGTTGAAGAACCCGCCGGAGGTGAGCCGCGATGAAGATCGTCATCGGCTCCCGCCGCAGCACACTGGCGATGACCCAGACCGGACTGATCGCTGATCGGCTCCAGGCGATGGGTCACCAGACCGAGATCGCCCCGATCGTCACCGAGGGCGACACCAACCGCGCCCCGCTGACCCAGCTCGGTGGGACGGGCGTCTTCGCCACCGCGATCCGGAATGCGCTGCGCGCGCACGAGATCGACCTCACGGTGCACTCGTTGAAGGACCTGCCGGTCGCGCCGGCACCCGGGCTGACCATCGCCGCCATACCCGCTCGCGAGGATCCGCGCGATGCGTTGATCGCCCGGGACGGCCTGACGCTCGGCGAGCTGCCCGCCGGTGCCGTCGTCGGCACCGGGTCCCCGCGCCGGGTCGCCCAGCTCGCGGCGCTCGGCCTCGGTCTGGAGTTCCGCGCCATACGCGGCAACATCGATCGGCGCATCGACTTCGTCCGCTCCGGCGAACTCGACGCGATCGTGCTGGCCCGCGCCGGGCTGTCACGGGTCGGCCGGACCGCGCAGATCACCGAATCCATCGACCCGCTCCAGATGCTGCCCGCCCCCGGGCAGGGAGCGCTCGCGCTCGAGATCCGCAGCGACGACGAGGAGCTGTACGACGTCGTGCGACAACTCGACGACGCGGACACCCGCGCGGCCGTCACCGCCGAACGCGCGGTGCTCGCGCGGCTGGAGGCCGGCTGCTCGGCACCGCTCGGTGCCCTCGCCGAGATCGGCGAGGACGTCGACGGCAGCCTGGAGATCTCATTGCGCGCGTTCGTCGGTCGTCCCGACGGCACCTTCGACCTGCGGCGGTCCCAGACCGGACCGTTCGACCACCCCGAACGACTCGGTCACGACGTCGCAGAGTTACTGCTCGCCGACGGAGCGCTGGACGCGTTCCCGTCGGACGGGCAAGCACCAGAGCCGGCACCCGGCGGACTCTTACCAAGGGACGCAGATCCCGTCACCGTCCACCACCCCCCAGCGCCGCGGAGCGTGAACAAGTGAGTACAACCAAGACCCGCAAGACCCTGCCCCAGATCGCCTTCATCGGCTCCGGCCCGGGCGACCCGTCACTGGTCACGGTCCGGGCGGCCAGGCTGCTGCGCGAGGCCGATGTCATCATCATCGACCAGGTCGCGCGTGAGGACTTCGTCGCCGCCTTCGCCCGCGCGGACGTCGAGATCGTCGACGCCGGTCACGGCGAGACCGGCCAGCCGCTCACCACGGCGTCGCGCGCGAAGCTGGTCGTGCGCACCGCCAAGGCCGCCGCGCGCACGGACGGCACCGTAGGTCTCGTCGTGCGATTGATGGACGGCGACCCGGCCACGTTCAACGGCCTGGCCGAGGAGTGCCTGGCCTGCCACAAGGCGGATCTGCCCTTCGAGATCGTCCCCGGCGTCAGCGCGGTCAGCGCGGTGCCGTCATACGCCGGCATCCCGCTGGTCGGCAGCGGCGCCCGGACCGTGCACGTCCTGTCGGCGGCCGACGAGAAGACCGACTGGGCCGGCGCGGTCGCCAAGGACGCCACCGCGGTGGTGCTCGGCACCGCCGAGTCCGTGGCCGCCGGCCTGGCGAAGCTGTTGGCCGCCGGGCGCGACGCCGACGCCCCGGTCTCACTGAGCACCGACGGCACCACCATCCGGCAGGCGACGCGCGTGACCACCCTCGGCGAGGTCGCGGCGGCAGTGAAGGCCCAGCCGCTGAGCGGCCAGGTCGTCGCCGTCGTCGGCGCGGTCGTGGCCCTGCGCGAGCAGCTGTCCTGGTGGGAGACCAAGCCGCTGTTCGGCTGGAACGTCCTGGTGCCGCGCACCAAGGAGCAGTCCGGCACGATGACCGACCGGCTGGCCTCGCACGGAGCCGCGAGCGACGTGGTCCCGACCATCAGTGTCGAGCCGCCGCGGACACCGCAGCAGATGGAGCGTGCGATCAAGGGCCTGGTCACCGGGCGCTATGAGTGGATCGGTTTCACCTCCGCCAACGCCGTGCGTGCGGTGCGCGAGAAGTTCGTCGAATTCGGCCTGGACGCAAGGGCTTTCGCCGGCCTCAAGATCGCCGCTGTCGGGGGTGTCACCGCCGAGGCGCTGCGCGAGTGGGGCCTGGAGCCCGACCTGGTGCCGGCCGGTGAGCAGTCGGCCAAGGGGCTGCTGGAGGAGTGGCCGCCGTATGACGACGTCCTCGACCCGATCAACCGGGTCTTCCTGCCCCGCGCCGACATCGCCACCGACACGCTCGTCGCGGGTCTGCAGGACATGGGCTGGGAGGTCGACGACGTCACCGCTTACCGAACCGTGCGCGCCGCCCCGCCCGCGCCCGAGGTCCGCGAGGCCATCAAGACCGGCAAGTTCGACGCGGTGTGCTTCACCTCCAGCTCCACGGTGCGCAACCTGGTCGGCATCGCCGGGAAGCCGCACGCCACCACGGTGATCGCGTGCATCGGCCCGGCAACCGCCAAGACCGCCGAGGAGCACGGCCTGCGCGTCGACGTGCTGGCCACCGAGCCGAGCGCCGAGGCGCTGGTCGACGCGCTCGCCGATTACGGTCGCGGCCTGGCCCTGACCGCGGCCGAGAACGGCGAGCCGGTGCGGCGTCCCAGTGAGCGCAAGTCCTCCTCCCGCCGGAAGGCCAAGGCGTCCAGATGAGAACCCCACAAAGTTCTCCGCTCCTTCGTCGCTCCGATACTTTGCGAGGACCCCAACGATGAGCGCCGAGAAGGTCACCGGCACCGCCGAGACCCGGGCCGCGGCACGTCATCGCGCGGCGAGCCGGAACCCGTGGGCACTGCCCGCGGGTTCGGCCCGTCCCCGACGGCTGCGCACCACGGCAGCGATGCGCCGGATGGTCGCCGAGACCCGCCTGCACCCGGCCGATCTGGTGCTGCCGATGTTCGTCAAGGAGGGCATCGACGCACCGATCCCGTTGCAGTCGATGCCCGGCGTCGAGCAGCACACGCTCGACTCGCTGGTGAAGGCCGCCCGTGCGGCGGTCGACGCCGGTGTCGGCGGGCTGATGATCTTCGGCGTGCCTGCCGAGCGCGACGAGATCGGTTCCGGCGCAACGGATCCGAGCGGCATCTTGAACGTGGCGCTGCGTCGCCTGCGGGACGAGCTGGGCGACGACACCGTGCTGATGTCCGACTTGTGCCTGGACGAGTTCACCTCGCACGGACACTGCGGCGTGCTCGACGGGCGCGGCCGGGTCGACAACGACGCGACCCTGCAGCGGTATGCCGACATGGCGGTCGCGCAGGCCGAGGCCGGCGTGCACCTCGTGGGTCCCTCCGGGATGATGGACGGCCAGGTCGCCGTCATACGCCGTGCGCTCGACGAGGCCGGTCACACCGACGTCGGGATCCTGGCGTATGCCGTCAAGTACGCCTCGGCGGCATACGGGCCCTTCCGGGAGGCCGTGGAGTCGACGCTGCAGGGTGACCGGCGCACGTATCAGCAGGACAGTGCCAACCGGACGGAGGCGCTGCGAGAGGTGCAGCTCGACCTCGCCGAGGGCGCCGACCTGGTGATGGTCAAGCCAGCCCTGCCCTATCTGGACATCATCCGGGACGTGCGCGAGGTCAGCGACGTGCCCGTCGCGGCATACCAGATCAGCGGCGAGATGGCGATGATCGAGGCGGCTGCTGCGAACGGCTGGATCGACCGGGACGCCATGGTCATGGAGGCGCTGACCTCGATCCGTCGAGCCGGCGCGCAGATCATCCTGACCTACTACGCGACCGAGATCGCCCGCCGCCTGCAGCACTGAGCGGGCACCGCACCGAGCGGACACCAAGTGCACCGAGCGGACACCAAGTGCACCGAGCGGACAGGAAAAACGGCCGGAATCCGGCCGTTTTTCCTGTCCGCTCGGTGTTTTCCCGTCCGCTCGGTGAGAAGGGTGGGAAGGGGGCTTCGCGGCGAGGAAGGCGCGACACGCAGCCACCAGAACGCGAGCGGGACCAGGCACTCGGGGGTATGCCGGTCCCGCTCGCGGGATCTGGGAAGCGTGACCGCCGAGCCGGCCAGGCTCAGCGGGTCACGCCCGGGTGGTGAAAACCGATCAGGCCTTCACGAACTGCAGGTCGAGGATGATCTTGACCTTGTCGCCGACGACCACGCCGCCGCCCTGCAGCGGCATCTCGATGTCCACGCCGAACTCCTTGCGGTTGATCTCGACGGTCGCCTCGAAGCCGGCGCGGGTGCCGCCCCAGGCGTCCGGGCCGACGCCGCCGAACTCGACGTCGAAGGTGACGGGCTTGGTGACGTTCTTGATCGTCAGGTCACCGGTCAGCTTCGTGGGCGTGACCTTGGTCGACGTGAAGGTCATGGTCGGGTAGGTCTCGACCTCGAAGAAGTCGTTGGTCCGCAGGTGGTTGTCACGGTCGGCGACACCGGTGTTGATCGACGCCATGGTGACCTGGGCCTCGACGCTGGAGTCCTCGAGCTGCTCGGCGACCTCGAGGGTCGCGGTGAACTCGTCGAACTTGCCCTTGACCTTGCTGACCATCAGGTGGCGGACCTGGAAGCCGAATTCGCTGTGCGCCGGGTCGAGGTTCCAGGTGCCGGTGGCCAGGCCGTCGAGCGTGGTGGAAGCGGTGGTGTTGGTCATGGTGCTCCTTCGTGGTGAAGTGGAAGTGCGTGGTGCCGCGGTTGCCCAGGTCGGCAACTATCATGCACAACAGTTGTTGAGATTTCAATTATTCCCGTTCCATGGCGGAAATTCGTCCCTCTATGCTGTGAACGTGTTCGAGACACCGTCCGCCTCCTCGACGTCGTCGATACCCACCACGACGTCGTCGACATCCCCCGCCGCCGACGGGGAGGTGCCGTGGCTGACCGACGACGAGCAGTTCGCGTGGCGCGCCTATCTGCGCGGTAGCCGGGCCTTGGAGGCGGTGCTGGACGCCGAGTTGCAGGATTTCGGTATGTCGCTGGCCGAGTACGAGCTGCTGTCCATGCTCTCGGAGTCGCCGTGCCTCGCGATGCGGATGAGCAAGCTGGCCGACCAGACCGTGCAGTCCCGCAGCCGGGTGACGCACACCGCCACCCGGCTGGAACGCCGCGGCTGGGTCGAGCGCAAGCCGGCACCCGATGACGGGCGCGGCATACAACTGCTGTTGACCGACGACGGCCTGGCGGCGGTGCGGTCGGCCGCCCGGGTCCACGCCACCGGGGTGCAGGAGCACCTGATCCGGCAGATGGACCCCGCGCTGTTCCGGTCTCTGGGCGACGCGATGGACAAGGTGCGCACGCATCTGCTCGGCGACCCGGCCGACAACTACAACCCGTAGGATTTCGCGCCGGGCCGCCTGAGACAATGGCGGTATGACGAGCACGCCCACCGACCAGACGACTGTTCGTGACGAGGCATCGGCGGCTCTGCTGCAGCGCGCCCGGGCAGTCACTCCCGGCGGGGTCAACTCGCCGGTCCGTGCCTTCCGGGCGGTCGGCGGCACCCCGCGCTTCATCGCCTCCGCACAGGGTCCCTGGCTCACCGACGTCGACGGCAACCGCTACGTGGACCTGATCTGCTCGTGGGGGCCGATGATCCTCGGGCACGCACACCCGTCGGTTCTGGAAGCCGTGCAGGCCGCCGCGACGAAGGGCTTCAGCTTCGGCACGCCGAGCGCGAACGAGGTCGCCCTCGCCGAGGAGATCGTGTCTCGCGTCGAGCCGTTGGAGCAGGTACGGCTGGTCAACAGCGGCACCGAGGCCACGATGTCGGCGTTGCGGCTGGCGCGCGGTGCCACCGGGCGCAGCACGGTGGTGAAGTTCGCCGGTTGTTATCACGGTCACGTCGACCCGCTGCTGGCCGCGGCCGGCTCCGGCGTCGCCACGTTCGCGTTGCCCGACTCCGCCGGGGTGCCGGCGTCGGCCGCGCACGAGACGATCGTGTTGCCCTACAACGACATCCAGGCGGTCGAGGCGGCCTTCGCCGAACACGGTGACGAGATTGCCTGCGTCATCACCGAGGCCTCCCCGGGCAACATGGGCGTCGTACCGCCCGCTCCTGGTTTCACCAGCGCGCTGCGCCGCATCACCCGTGCGCACGGCGCGCTGCTGATCTCCGACGAGGTCATGACGGGTTTCCGCTGCTCGCCCGCCGGCTGGTACGGCCTGGAGGGCGAACCCGAGGGCGGCGCACCCGATCTGTTCACCTTCGGCAAGGTCATGGGCGGCGGCTTCCCGGCCGCTGCCTTCGGCGGCAGCGCCGAGCTGATGGCGAATCTCGCACCGGACGGACCTGTCTACCAGGCGGGCACTCTGTCGGGGAACCCGGTCGCGACTGCGGCCGGCCTGGCCACGCTGCGCGGTTGTACCCCCGAGGTCTACGACCGCATCGGTGTCGTGGCGCAGACCATCGCCGACGCCGCCTCCGCCGAGCTGACGCGCGCGGGCGTCCCGCACACGGTGCAGTGGGCCGGCTCGATGTTCTCGGTCTTCTTCACGAGCGGTGCGGTGCGCAACTACGAGGATGCCAAGGCGCAGGACACCGAGGCGTTCGGCCGGTTCTTCCACGCCATGCTGGACCAGGGGGTGCACCTGCCGCCGAGCTCGTTCGAGGCGTGGTTCGTCAGCGCCGCCCACGACGACGCCGCGGTCGAGCACGTCCTCGCCGCCCTGCCCGCGGCCGCTGCCGCGGCCGGCGCCGCGAACTGAACGACTCCTGAGAAGGCGACACAGGATCCGATGCGACACTCCGACCGTGTTTTTCGTATGGCGCTCTGGCCCCGATACGGCGCACCCCGGGGGACTCACCCGTTCGACCAGCCGACGGGGTGGAGGGTGCGATGACTGAGACAGTGGTCCACCTCGTCCGCCACGGTGAGGTCGACAACCCCGGTGGCGTGCTCTACGGCCGGATGCCCGGCTTCCATCTGTCCGAGCTCGGCCGGCAGATGGCCGCGCGCACGGCGGCATACCTGGCCGAACGCGACATCACGCACCTCGTCTGCTCGCCGCTGGAGCGGGCCCAGGAGACCATCGAGCCACTCGCCGAAGCGCTCAAGCTCCCGGTGAAGCTGGACGACCGGGTGGTCGAGGCCGGCAACGACTTCGAGGGCCTGACCGTCGGCAAGAACCCCAAACAGCTTCTCAATCCACGGTTCTGGGGCAAACTGACCAACCCGTTGAAGCCCAGCTGGGGCGAGCCGTATGCCGAGATCGCCGAGCGGATGGAAGCGGCGACCCGGGACGCGCGCGCCGCCGCCGACGGCCACGAGGCCGTGATCGTCAGCCACCAGCTGCCCGTCTGGGTGGCACGCACGCACTTCGAGCAGAAGCGGCTGTGGCACGACCCGCGCCGCCGGCAGTGCACCCTGGCGTCGGTCACCAGCATCGTCTTCGACGGTGATCGGTTCAGCCGCATCGAATACGCCGAGCCGTCCCGCGCGCTGTTGCCGGGCGCCAGCGAGGCCGCCGGCTCGGCGATGGGAAAGGCATGAGCACGCGAGTGGCGCGCACCCGCCGAGTGGTGCCCGCGCTCGCGCTGGCGTGCGTGACGGCCCTGGGGCTCGCGGCCTGCAGCAGCGACGGCAACTCGATCAGCAAGCAGGCCAACCAGGGTTCGGACAAGAACTACCTCGCCGGTGACGGCACGCTCGCCCAGCTCGCACCCGGTGACCGTGGCAAGCCCGTGACGCTCAGCGGGAAGCTGCTGGACGGCACCTTGTGGTCGACGAAGGATCACCCGGGCAAGGTGATCGTCGTCAACGTCTGGGGCTCCTGGTGCCCGCCGTGCAAGGCCGAGACCCCCGACCTGCAGAAGGCGTGGGGGAAGCTGCAGCCCGAAGGCGTGCTGATGGTCGGCGTGGACCGGCAGGAGGGTCCGCAGACGGCCGCGGCATACCTGAAGACCGCCGGTGTCACCTACCCGTCGTTGCAGGACGACGGCGGCGCCGCGCTGGTCGCGCTGCAGGGCAAGGCCTCGGCCACCCCCTCGACACTGGTGCTCGACCAGCAGCACCGCATCGCCGCGCGCGTCTCCGGACCGACCACCACGTCGACCCTCGTCGGTCTGGTCGACGACGTCCTGCACCAGGCGAAGGGCTGAGGGGACAATGACCGCCGACGCCGCGCAGACGGTTGCCACGGGCAGCCTGCCGATCGCCGTACTGCTGGCGCTCGTCGCAGGTGTGGTGTCGTTCGCGTCGCCGTGCGTATTGCCGCTGGTGCCAGGCTTCCTCGGCTATGTGACCGGACTGACCGACGAGCGGCGCAGGACCCGCCTGGTCACCGGTGCGTTCCTCTTCGTGCTCGGCTTCTCGGTCGTGCTGGTGAGCGTCGCGGCGGCATACAGCTGGGTGGTCAACCTGCGATACCTGCACCAGGACGCGATGATCCGGGTCAGCGGCGTGATCGTGATCCTGCTGGCGCTGGTCTACCTCGGCTTCATCGGGCAGCGCGGCATCCCGGTGCGCTGGAAGCCGTCCGCCGGGCTGCTGGGCGCACCCTTGCTCGGCGCCGTGTTCGGCCTGAGCGCCAGCCCCTGCGTGGGCCCGGTGTATGGCGCGATCCTCAACCTCGCCAACCCGATCGGGCGCTCCGGAGCCTCGCGTGGCGTGACGCTGGCGGCGTTCTACTGCCTCGGGCTCGGCATCCCCTTCCTGCTCATCGCGGCCGGCTGGTCGCGCGCTGAGTCCTGGTCGCGCTGGCTGCGTGACCACCACCGGCCGATCCAACTGGTCGGTGGCACCCTCATGCTGGTCGTCGGTCTGATCATGGTGTCGGGGCAGTGGTTGCACCTGATCTCCTGGGTACAGGTCCGGCTCACCGGCTCCGACACGTTCGTACCGGTGATCTGATTGACCGACCTCAAGACCACGTCCCGCTCCGGCCGCAAGCAGCCGGTCCTGGCGCCGAAGATCGGCTTCGTGGGCATGCTGCGCTGGCTGTGGCGTCAGCTGACGTCGATGCGCACGGCGCTCTTCCTGCTGCTGCTGGTCGCGGTCGCGGCCGTGCCCGGGTCGATCTTCCCCCAGCGCAGCATCGACGCCGGACGCGTGACGACCTACCTGCAGGAGCACCGCACGATCGGGCCCTGGCTGGACAAGCTGAGCATGTTCGACGTCTTCGCCGCACCATGGTTCGCGGCGATCTACATCCTGTTGCTGATCTCGCTGGTCGGCTGCGTGCTGCCCCGCTGCGTCGTGCATGCCAAGGCGCTGCGCTCCCCGCTGCCGCGAGTGCCCAAGCGGCTGACCCGGCTGCCCGCAACGGCCGAGCGGACCGTCGACGCGAGCACCGCCGACCTGGTCGAGGCGGCCCGCCAGACATTGCGCCGCAAGGGATACCGGGTGCGGGTCGACGATGCCGTCGACGGCGAACAGGCGCTGGCCGCAGAGGGTGGCCGGCTCCGGGAGACCGGCAACCTGCTCTTCCACCTGTGCCTGTTGATCCTGGTGCTGGCCGTCGCCGCCGATCACCTGATGGGTTGGCGCGGCGACGTCATCGTGCCGGAGGGCGGCGACTCGTTCGTCAGCGCCGTCGGCAGCTACAACACGCTCGACCTGGGCCCGTGGGTCAACACCGACGACATCAAGCCCTGGACGCTGAAGGTCGACAAGCTGGACGTGACGTTCGAGAAGAACGTCCCCAAGGACTCACCGCAGTTCGGCCAGCCGCGCAATTTCATCGCCTCGGTGACCACCTCCGCGGAGCCGGGCGGCAAGACCACCGACCGCACGCTCGCGGTCAACGACGCGGTGAAGCTGGACGGCACGTCGGTCTACCTGCTCGGCAACGGCTACGCACCGGTGATCACCGTCAAGGACCCGAAGGGCAAGGTGCTCTACCACCAGGCGACACCGTTCCTGCCACAGGACAACGCCTACCGGTCGGTGGGCGCGATCAAGGTGCCGGCCGCCTCGCCGCAGGAACTCGGCTTCTTCGGCTTCTTCCTGCCGACCGCGGCCTTCGACGACACGATGGGCCCGATCTCCACGTATGCCGGCCTCGACAACCCGGCGCTGGTCGTCGGGGCCTACCGCGGCCAGCTGTTCCCCGACGGCACCCCGCAGTCGGTCTACACGCTCAACACCCAGAAGATGACCCAGGTCAAACAGGGCAAGACGCCCTGGCGCGCGGTGGTGCGTCCTGGTCAGACGGTCCGGTTGCCGGACGGCACGACGATCTCGATGAGCAAGAACATCCCGCGATGGGCGGGTCTGTCGGCCCGCTACGACCCGGGCAAGGGCACCGCGCTGGTGTCGGCCCTGCTCGGGCTGCTCGGGCTGATCATGTCCATGACGTTGCGCCGGCGGCGCATCTTCGTCAAGGTCCGCGCGGCCGGCGACGGTGACGGAGGCGACCGGACGAGCGGGCGTAGTCTGATCACGGCCGGTGCACTCGCCAAGGGCGAGGACCCGCGCCTGCAGGTCGCGCTCGACGCACTCCTCGACGGAGTCCAACAACGACTCGGAGTCGACCAACGACCCGGCACAACCCCCACATCCCAGGCAGGAACGGCTCGATGATCAGTTTCACGCCCAGCATCTCCTTCGGCGGTCACGCGACCGACGTGGGATTGTCCGATCTGTCCAACAACTTCCTCTACGCGTCCGGCGTGGTGCTGGTGCTGGCGATGCTGTCGTTCGCGCTGGACCTGGCCGCCTATCCCGCGCGGACGGCGCGCTCCGAGCAGCGGGAGGCCGAGGCCGCCGAGCAGCGGGCGGTGCAGCAGGACGAGGCATCGGCGTCGGCATCGGTCGGCGGCGGCACCGCGGTGCTGGAGCGGACCGCCGGCAGCACGAACGTCATACCGGAGAAGCGTCAGTGGGCCGGCATCGGTATGTCGCTGTCGTGGCTCGGCTGGCTGCTGCTGGGCGCCTGCGTGGTGCTGCGTGCGGCGTCGGTGGGGCGTCCGCCGCTGGGCAACATGTACGAGTTCGCGATCGTCGGTGCGTTCTTCGTGATGAGCGCCTTCCTCGTCTGGAGCCTCAAGCGCGACATCCGCTCGCTCGGCATCTTCGTGGTCGGCCCGACGCTGCTGACCGAGATGCTCGCGGCGCTGGTCTTCTACACCGACGCCAGCGAACTGATGCCCTCCCTGAAGAACTACTGGCTGACCATCCACGTGACCATCGCGATCCTGTCCGTGGCGTTCTTCACCATCGCGTTCTCCACCACGATCCTCTACTTCGTGCAGAAGTGGCGCGAGGACATCCACGACACCAAGTACACGTTCATGGACGCCGTGCCGGGCTCGGCCGCCATGGACCGCACGACCTACGGGCTGCTGATCATCGCCTTCCCGCTGTGGACCTTCACCCTCATCGCCGGCGCGATCTGGGCGCAGAAGGCGTGGGGTCACTACTGGAGTTGGGACCCCAAGGAGGTCTGGACACTGGTGATCTGGGTCGTCTACGCGGCATACCTGCACGCCCGCGCGACGGCGGGGTGGAGTGGCAAGAAGGCCGCCTACCTGGCGTTGGCCGGCTTCGGCTGTGTGCTGTTCAACTTCTGCGTGGTCAACGTTTTCATCGTCGGCATGCACTCCTACTCGGGTATGTGATGATCCGTTACTCCGTCCTGCGACTGCTCGTCTTCGTGGTCGCGCTGCTCGTTCTGTATGCCGTCGGCTTCCGCAGCTGGGCGCTGTTGCTGCTGTCCGCGCTCGTCTCGCTCGTGGTGTCGTTCTTCGCGCTGCGCCGGCAGCGCGAGCAGTTCGCCGAGCAGGTCCAGCGCAAGGTCTCCGAGCGACAGGAACGCGCCGCGGCATACCGCAGCGCCGAGGACGACGACACCTACGACGAGGAGTGAGCGGAGGCCGGGTCGGCGGCTTCACAGGAAGCGCACAAGTCCTTCCCCGGTGGTGCTTTGACCGGCGCGGGAACCTGGGTTCAGTCGAATTTCAGGAGCCGTCATGAACCGTCGAATCGCAGCCGCCACCGCGGCACTCGCCGTCGTCGCGCTGGCACCCGCCGGTGCGGTCGTCGCCGACCAGATGCTCGCCGACCACGTCACCGTGTCCGGGGCAGCACCGTCGGTGACGATCCCCACGTCGCCTTCCACGGGCAGTTCCGGCACCGGCGGATCGTCCGGTGACAACTCGGGCGGCTCCGGCAGCAGCTCCGGCAACGGCAGTGCACCGGACGGCAACGGGCAGAGCCCGTGGCGCCAGGCAACCAGTGCCCGCACCTCGGGCACGCCGGTGTCGTCCTGGCCGGGGGTGGTCATGATCGACACCGTCGTGCAGGGCGGTGAGGGGGCCGGCTCGGGCATCGTGCTGACCTCCGACGGCGTCGTGCTCACCAACTACCACGTGGTGGATGGCTCGACCGCGATCCGCGTCAAGGTGGCGAACGGGTCGACGTACACGGCCAAGGTGCTCGGTTTCGATCAGACCCACGACGTGGCCCTGATCAAGCTCGAAGGCGCCAGTGGGCTGCAGACCGCGTCGCTGGACACCGGCAAGGCGCTGCTGGGCGAGAAGGTCACCGCGGTCGGCCAGGGCGGCGGCCGGGGCACCCTGTACAAGACCAGCGGCCGCATCACCGACACGAACCAGCAGATCACCGCGTCCGACGGCGGCACCGGTGCCTCCGCCGAGACACTGCACGGTCTGCTGGAGACCAATGCGCAGATCGTGCCGGGCTACTCCGGCGGTCCGTTGCTCAACTCCGGTGGTCAGGTCGTGGGCATGGACACCGCCGCGTCGTCCGGCACGCCGGTGACCGGCTACGCCATACCGACGTCCGCGGCGCTGAAGATCGCGGGCCAGATCGAGAGCGGCACCAAGACGTCGACGGTGCACATCGGCAGCCGGGCTGCGCTCGGGGTGGAGATCAGCACCCGGTCCGCGGCGGCCTACGGGTATGGCGGCAGTGCGACCGGCGCCTCGGTCGTCGGTGTCGCCTCGGGTGGCGCAGCAGCATCGGCCGGCATCACGGCCGGTTCGACGATCACGGCGATCGACGGCAAGCCGGTGGCCGGGCCGACGGCACTCACCGGCGTGCTGGACACGAAGTACCCCGGTGACAAGGTCTCGGTGAGCTGGGTCGACGCGCAGGGCCAGCCGCACACCGCCACGGTCACCCTCGGCACCAGCCCGCAGAACTGAGGCTTCGGCGGGCGGCCGGTGGCCCAACCGGCAACGGTTGTCGGTTCGGGGTCGCCCTCAGGAGCTGAGGAGCAGCCCGATGCCGAAGAGGACGCCGTAGGCCAGGATCGTGACGCCCGTCGTCGCGAGCGGCGGGATCAGGTCGCGACCGGTGGCGCCCTGGTTGACCGTGCGCACCGACCGTGCCGACGGTGCGAGGCCGATCAGCGCGATGATCGCCCACGGGTGCTGCACGGCCGAGACCACGACCGCGACCAGCGCGACCGCGAACATCCCGGTGAACAGCTTGCGGGTGGCGGCGTCACCGATCCGGACCGCCAGGGTGCGCTTGCCGGACACGGTGTCGCCGGGTATGTCGCGCAGATTGTTGACCACCAGGATCGCGCAGGCGATCGCACCGATCCCGACGGCGGCGGCGACGGCACTCAGATCGACCGATCCGGCCTGGGTGTACGTGGTGCCGAGCGTCGCGACCAGCCCGAAGAAGACGAAGACGAAGACCTCGCCGAGTCCCATGTAGCCGTAGGGGTGTTCGCCGCCGGTGTATTTCCAGGCCGCCACGATCGCGAGCGCTCCGGCGACCAGCAGCCACCAGGTGCCGGACAGCGCCACGAGCGCCAGACCGCACACCGCAGCTGCGGCGAAGCAGGCGAACGCGGCCGACTTGACGCTGGCGGGGGTCGCCAGGCCCTGTCCGACCAGCCGCACCGGGCCGACCCGGGCGTCGTCGGTGCCCCGGATGCCATCGGAGTAGTCGTTGGCGAAGTTGACGCCGATCTGCAGCAACAGCGACACCAGCAGGGCGAGCAGCGCGTGTGCCGGGTTGCCGTCACCCAGCGCGTAGGCCGCACCCGTGCCGGCGGCGACCGGTGCGACGGCGACGGGAAGCGTGCGAGGGCGGGATCCGGCGATCCATTCGTTGAGCGTGGCCATGGGTGTGCGTGGTGACTTTCGGGTGAGGGGTGGCCGTCAGTCGGCCTGCTGGTGAGCAGTCAGAGTCTGCCATCCGGGCGCTGCGGCCAGCGCCGTGCGGTCCGGCTTGCCCGGCCCGCGCAACGGGATCTCGTCGACCAGCAGCAGCCGCTTGGGCAGCGCATACGACGGCAGGTGCTCGCGCAGGTGATCGCGGATCTCCTGCAGGGACAACGGCGTCCGAGCTTGTATGGCGAGACCGACGGCTTGCCCCCAGTCGTCGTCGGGCAGGCCGAGCGCGACCGCCTCCAGGACATCGGGATGGGTTGAGGCGGCAGTTTCCACGATGCGTGGTGCGACCTTGACCCCGCCGGTGTTGATCAGGTCGTCGATGCGCCCGATGACCTGGAGTCTGCCCTCGCGCCATACGCCCAGATCGTCGGTGCGGAACGTGCGGGTGCCGTCGGCCAGATGCCCGAACGTCGTGGCGGTCAGGTCCGGTCGCCCCAGGTAACCCGCGGCGATGGTGGTGCCGCACAGCGTGATCCGGCCGTCGTCGGCCAGCTCGACGGTGGTGCCGCTGAGTGGAACGCCGCAGTAGACGCAGCCGCCGGAGGTCTCGCTGGAGCCGTAGGTGGTCAGCACCGTGGCGCCGAGACGCGCAGCGTCGTCGAGCAGGGCCGGGTCGGACGCGGCGCCGCCGAGCAGGATGCCGTCGAACGCGGCGACCGCCGATCGCGCTGCATCGCCACCGTCCAGCAGGCGGCGCAACTGGGTGGGGACGAGGGCGGTGTAACGGCGGTCATGGGCGAGTCGGGTTGCCGCGGCGACGAACTCGGCGACCCCGAAGTACTCCATCGTCACCGGCGTGGTGCCGGCCCGCACACTGCGGATCAGCACCTGGGTGCCGGCGATGTGTTGCGCCGGCATCGGCAGCAGCCACTGCCCGGGACCGCCGAGGCGTTCGTGGGTGGCGTCGGCGCTCGCGGTCAACGCCTGCCGGGTGAGCATCGCGGCCTTGGGAGTGCCTGTCGAGCCGGAGGTGCTGACCACCAGGGCGAGATCGTCCGGCAGCGCGGCGGAGACGTCGAGGCCGGGGACGCGACCCGCGGCATACGGCGCCAGGGCCGGACCGGTGCCGTCGAGCGCTGCGGCGAGGGCGGTGCGGTAGGCGGTGAGGTCACCGACGGCGAACGGTTGCAGATCCGGCACCCGCCCAGCGTAGGTCCCTGGACCACCGCTCTATCGTGAGCGTCGGACGACGCGGTGACCGGCCGCGGCGCCGCGTGAGCAGTCGACGAAGGAGAAGTGCGATGACCCGTCCGATCGCAGTCGTGACCGGAGCCAGCAGCGGCATCGGCCGCGCGACCGCGCGCACATTGGCGACCGAGGGCTTCGAGGTCGTCTGCGCCGCGCGCCGCAGCGACCGGATCGAAGCGCTCGCGGCCGAGATCGACGGTCGCGCGGTCACCTGTGACGTGACGAAGTCCGAGGATGTCGCGGCACTCGCCGAGGCGGCGGGCGAGCGGATCGCGGTGCTGGTGGCCAACGCCGGCGGCGCGCTCGGGACCGATCACATCGCGGACGCCGACTTCGAGGACTGGCGGATCATGTTCGAGACCAACGTGATCGGCTCCGCCGCGACGATCCAGGCCTGCCTGCCGGCCCTGTGCGCCGGGCGCGGCGTGATCGTCACCGTCGGCTCCACCGCGGGGCTGGTGTCTTATGAGGGCGCCGCCGGCTACTGCGGTGCCAAGGCCGCCGAACACGCGATGATGATGTCGTTGCGGCTGGAACTGGTCGAGCAACCGGTGCGGGTCTGCGAGGTCCTGCCCGGCCTGGTCGAGTCCGACGAGTTCTCCCTGGTCCGTTTCCGCGGCGACACCGACAAGGCTGCCAAGGTGTATGCCGGAGTGCGCAATCCCTTGACCCAGGAAGACGTGGCGAGCTGCATCGCCTTCGCCGCGACCTGCCCCGAACACGTGAACATCGACCAGCTGGTCGTCCGCCCACGCGTGCAGGCCGCAGCACACAAGCTGCTCCGCGAGGACGCCTGACTCCGCGCGATCATGCCCGCCTCCCGTCCCGCGGCGGAGAAGTCGATACTGTCGTTACTTTCTCGCGGGAAATGGCCGTTTGGGGCGCGTGGGTGGCGACTGTCGTTACTTTCTCGCCGCGCCACGACACGGGGCCTGCGTGACCGGTGGCTTCGTCGGCCCGGCATAGTGGAGCACGTGCAGACTGACGAGGTCCTGACCCTGCTGCAAGACGTCGCCGCGACGGTGATCGAGCCGCGCTTCCGGGCTCTCGCCGACGCCGAGGTGATGGAGAAGGAGCCCGGCGACCTGGTCACGGTGGCCGACCGGGAGGCCGAGGTGGAGATCACCAAGGCGCTGCGCGCGGCATACCCCGACGCGCTGATGGTGGGGGAGGAAGCTGTCTCCGCCGACGCCAGCGCACTGAGCGCCGCCGCTGACGCGGACCACTGGTTCACGATCGACCCGGTCGACGGCACCCGCAATTTCGTGCACGGTTCGCAGGACTACGCGGTGATGGTGGCCGAGCTGCGTGGCCGCGCCGTCGTCCGCAGCTGGATCTGGCAGCCCGAGCACCGGCTGGCGTATGTCGCCGAACGCGGTGCCGGCGCCTGGTGCGGCGCCCGGCGGCTGGAGGTGCCGTCCCGCGACGGGCAGAACCCGCGCGGCCGCACGTCACGCCGGTCACTGGTCGGCACTGCGCTCGCGGATCTCGCACCATTGGAGCTGACCTGGGCGAGCTGCGGCATCGATTACCCCAAGCTCGCCGAAAATGCCTGTGATTACGTGCTTTACAACTCCGTGATGCCCTGGGACCACGCCCCTGGTTCGCTGCTGGTCGCCGAGGCCGGGGGTGTCACGACGTATCACGACGGGGCGCCATACGATCCGACCAGCACGCGGTCGCCGCTGGTCGCCGCGGGCAGCGCCGACATCGCGACGACGGTGCGTGCGGCCCTGGAAGGCACGCACGTCTGACGCACGCGACGGCGCTGCGGCGCTGGTTCAACCAGCGGCCGCGGCCGTCTCCGCCGCGTCCTCGGTGACGAGCGTGTAGCTGCTCATGCCACGGCTGGTGGCGACGATCCCCGCGACGGCCAGGATCGACGTGAGCCCGCCGAGTGACATCGCCGGACCGGCGCCTATGGCGTTGCCGACGACGCCCGCCCGGAAGTTGCCCAGGTTCGGGCCGCCGATGCCGACGAACTGCTCCAGCGCACTGAGCCGGCCACGGAAGCGGTCGGGGGGCGCCGACTGCACGAGTGTCGTCCGGCTGGTGACCGCCCACGTGTCCGCGGCACCGGCGACGGCGAGCATCCCCAGCGTGAGCAGCAGCAGCTGAGAACCGCCCGCGATGATGAGCGCGGCGCCCCACACGGTCGAGCAGGTGACCATCACCAGGCCCGGACGTGCGCGTTGGGTGATCACCCCGCTCAGCGCGGACGCGGTCACTCCGCCGACGGCCACCGTGGTGGTGAACCAGGCGAGCGTCTGAGCGCTGCCGTCGAAGTTGTCGTGGTTGACCGCCGGGAAGAGCGCGAACGGCATGGCCAGCACGGTCGCCCCGAGGTCGCACAGCAGTGCACCGCGAACGACGGGTTGGCTTGCGGCGAAACGGAACCCGGCTGAGGCGGCACGGAGTCCCCGATCGGCCGTCGCATCCTCCGGCGGGCGGTGCAGGCCGTGCAGGCCGGCGAGCGCGACGACGAACGTCGCCGCGTCGATCACGAAACAGGCGGGGAGGCTGACCCAGGTCGCAACCAGCGCCGCAAGGCCAGGGCCGATGAGCATCGACACCTGGAAGGCCAACGACGTCAAGGCGTATGCCGCCGCCAGCTCGTGCTTCGCGACAACCGAAGGGGTCAGCGCCCGACGCGCCGGACCCGAGAGTGCACCCAGTGCTGCGGCGACCGCGGTGAACATGATGAGTATGCCGACCTGCTCGGCCAGCACCGCCCACGCCATAAGCAGGCTGGTGACGAGCTGGCCAACGGTCGCCCAGCGGGCCAGCGCTGCCCGGTCGACCGCATCGATGAACATCGAGCCGGCCAAGGCGATCACGATCAGCGGGACGCCCGAAGCGAGGCCCAGGAGTCCGACCATGAACGAGGAGCCGGTCAGGTGCCAGACGGCATACATCGCAGCGAAACTGTTGAACTGCCCGCCGATCGCGGACACGGAGCCGCCCAGCCAGAGGTTGCGGAATGCCGGGCTGGTGCGCAGCGGTGTGATGTCGGCGAGGAGTTTCACGAAGGATCGCCGGTGTGCAGGTGGTGCTCCACCGACTCCTCGAGCCGCTCGCGGAAGGGCTTGTCCGCAAGTGCTGCCGCCAAGGCGTCGACCGCCTGCATGATCGGGTGCGGGCTCTGGTCGTCCAGGCCGCGCAGCACCGCTTCAGTCGAGCGCCATTCGGCACGAAGCAGCGGGATGAGCTCTTCGCCCTCCGGTGTCAGCGAGATGACCCGGGTGCGCGCGTCGGTGCCGGGATCGGACCGGACATAGCCGTCTCGGGTCAGGCCGGCGACGGTCTGGCTCATGGCGGAGTGGGAGACCTCGCGGTCGATCGCGAGTTCCTTGACGGTCATCGGACCATTGCGGGACAACGAGATCAGCGGTCCGACCGACCGGCTGCCCACCGCGCGGCCACGGGAGGCGTAGACCGCCTCGATGTCCTGGTCCATCGCATGCAGGAGCTGGAAGAGCGGGCGGTAGTAGCTGCTGTCGAGCAGGTCGGGTTCGGGCATCCGACAAATATAACAGTGCTTATATAAATAAGCCACGCTGATCGAGTAGCGGCCGAGGTACGAGCGTCGTCCTGAGTAGCCCGGAGCTTGCGGAGGGCCTATCGAAGGGGACGCGTATCGAGATCAAGTGCCTTGGCGTGGTCTCGATACGCTCGTGCCTCGCTACTCGACCGACGCGAGGTGGCGGTGACAGGCGGTCACGCGGTCGCGCCACCACTGCTGTCGGTCCTGCGGCGCGCGGTGTCGTTCCAGCAGGTCGGGGTCCGGCGCGGGTCGTCGTACGGCGAGTGAACCGTCTTGCGGGACAAGGGAATCGCGCACCACGTCGCCGGCCATCAGTTCCAGCGTGCCGAGCCCGCAGGCGTGCGGCAGCTCCGGCAGGGCAGCGGCCAGCGCGACGCCAGCAGCGATGCCGACCGAGGAATCGATCGCGCTGGACACCACCGTCGGCAGTCCGGCGTCCGTCGCGATCCGCAGCGCGGCGGCGACACCACCGAGTGGCGCCACCTTCACCACCGCCACGTCCGCCGCTCCCAGACGAGCCACCCGCAGCGGGTCCTCCGCCTTGCGGATCGACTCATCGGCGGCGATGCGCACGTCGATGCCGTTGCGCGCCAACAACTTCCGCAGGTCGACGAGTTCCTCCACGGTGGCACACGGTTGCTCGACATACTCCAGTCCGTATGGCGCGAGCGCCGCGATCGCGGATGCCGCGTCGTCCACCGACCAGCCGCCGTTGGCGTCCACCCGCACGAACGCACCGGCCCCCATGACATCGCGGGCCGCCGCCACGCGGGACACGTCATCGGAGAGCGACTGACCGGACTCGGCGACCTTTACCTTGGCGGTGCGGCAGCCGTCATACCGGGCGAGCACGTCCGCCACCTCGGATGCCTCGACCGCCGGCACGGTCGCGTTGACCGGCACCGAGGAGCGCACTGCCGCCGGCCACGATCCCAAGGCCGCGTCGATGGCGGCGTCGAGCCAGCGGGCGGCCTCCGGGGCGGCATACTCCAGGAAGGGCGAGAACTCGCCCCACCCGGAAGGGCCTGAGAAAAGCGCGATCTCGCGATGCATGACGCCGCGGAAGCGCACCTGCATCGGGATGCTGACGACGTGCATGGTGGCGAGGAGCTCGTCCAGCGGCGGTGTGGCGGTCACGGCATACGACGGTAGTCATACCCTTGACCGGGTGAGTGAGCAGAGCCAGGTCAGCGAGATCTTCGACCAGAGTGCGTGGCAGCCGGTCGAGGGCTTCGACTTCACCGACATCACCTACCACCGGTGCGTGCGGCCCGGCCCGGAGCGGGGCACGGTGCGGATCGCGTTCGATCGTCCGGAGGTGCGCAACGCGTTCCGGCCGCACACCGTCGACGAGCTCTACCGGGCGCTCGATCACGCGCGGATGACGCCGGACGTCGGTGTCGTGCTGCTGACCGGCAACGGCCCGAGCGCCAAGGACGGCGGCTGGGCGTTCTGCTCCGGCGGCGATCAGCGGATCCGTGGCCGCTCGGGGTATCAGTATGCCGAGGGCGAAACCGCCGACACCGTCGACGCCGCACGGGTCAAGGCACAGGGCGGCCGGCTGCACATCCTGGAGGTGCAGCGGCTCATCCGCACGATGCCGAAAGTCGTTGTGGCGGTGGTGAATGGCTGGGCGGCCGGCGGCGGGCACAGTCTGCACGTGGTGTGCGACCTGACGATCGCCAGCCGCGAACACGCCCGCTTCAAGCAGACCGACGCCGACGTCGGGTCGTTCGACGCCGGCTACGGCTCGGCATACCTGGCGAAGATGGTGGGGCAGAAGTTCGCGCGGGAAATCTTCTTCCTCGGTCGCACGTATGACGCCGAGACCATGCAACGGATGGGCGCGGTCAACATCGTGGCCGACCATGCCGCGCTCGAGGACGAGGCATTGCAGGTCGCGGGCGCGATCAACGGCAAGAGCCCGACGGCGCAGCGGATGCTGAAGTTCGCGTTCAACCTGACCGACGACGGGCTGATGGGTCAGCAGGTCTTCGCCGGCGAGGCGACGCGCTTGGCCTACATGACCGACGAGGCGGTCGAGGGCCGCGACTCGTTCCTGGAGAAGCGCGACCCCGACTGGTCGCCGTTCCCCTGGTATTTCTGAGTTCTTCCGGTCGCGCTACTTCGCGGAAGAGCGCGAGTGGGGGCTCTTCTCCTCCACCTGGCGCACAGGTCGCGTCCCCTGACCGAGAGGAGTACCGACCGACCGACAGGAGTACGGATTTCGCTCGATTCCGTACTCCGCTCGGTCATGGGGTACTCCGCTCGGTCATGAGGGCGGGCGGTGGTGGGGGGCCAAGGCGGCGCCGAGGAGGGCGGCCAGCTCCGCGCGCTGTGACTCGCTGAGGTGTCCGAAGAACTTGTCGCCCTGCGCCGCCCGCACGCGTGCGATCCGTCGGCGCAGCGAACGGCCCTCGTCGGTCAGCGCGATCGTCACCGCGCGCCGGTCCGTGGGATCGGGGGACCGGCGCACCAGTCCGCGCTGCTCCAGGCGATCCACCACCTCCGTCGCCGACCGCGGCGCGATGTCCAGCCGGGCGGCGACGTCGCTCAGCCGCGGCGGCTGCGCGCCATACCGCTCGATCACCCCCAGCGCGCGGGACTGGCTGGGCGTCAGCCCGAAGGGTTCGAGCTCGGTGCGGGTCGCCCTGCGCAGCGCGCGCGCGGTGTGCATCACCAGCTGTGACAGCGACTGCTGTGTCGGGTCCGAGGCATCGGGACGCGGCTTGCCCCGCTGCGCTCCTCCACCTGCTACTCGACCGGCGTGGTGTGAATCCTGCATCCGGGAATTGTATGGCGATCGTCGCGGTTACAGCAATGTGAGGTAGCCTCACCAGTAGCTTCGACCGAAAGGCAGGTGCTGCCTGTGACAGCCACCACCACACTTCCCGGCTCGCCGGGCGTCCGCCCGCGCAGTGGCGCGCCAGACGGTCACGAGTCCGGCCACGGCCGCGGCGGACCCCGCCGCAAGAGTGCCGCCGACGTCGCCCAACTCGAGCAACATCCCGTCCCCCTGCGCCGGATCGCGGCGCTGTTCCGGCCGCACCGGCGCCCGCTCGCGATCGTCAGCGCCATCATCGTGCTCAGCTCGCTCATCGGTCTGGTCACTCCGTTCCTGACCAAGCGCCTCATCGACGACGCCATCCCGCACCAGAACGTCCGGTTGCTGCTGATGCTGGTGGGCGGCATGCTCGCCATCACCGTCACCACGCAGGCCCTCGGCGTCGTCCAGACCTGGTTGTCAACGAAGATCGGCCAACAGGTCATGCACGGCCTGCGGACCGACCTGTTCGCCCACCTGCAGCGGCTACCGCTCGGCTTCTTCACCCGCACCCGCGGTGGCGAGGTGCAGTCCCGGCTGACCAACGACGTCAACGCCATGCAGGGCGTCGTCACCAACTCCGCGACCTCGGTCGCCACCAACATCACCACCGCCGTCGGCACCGCGGCCGCCATGGTCGTGCTGTCCTGGCGGCTCTCGCTGCTCAGCCTGCTGGTGCTGCCGCCCGCGATCTGGCTGACCCGCCGCGTCGCTCGGCTGCGCCGCACCATCCAGTCCCGCGCGCAGCGGGCGCTCGCCGACATGCAGACCCAGATCGAGGAGTCGCTGTCGATCAGCGGCGTGCTGCTCGCCAAGACCGTCGGTTCCGGACCCGCCCTCTCCCAACGCTTCCGCGAAACCTCGCGCGAACTCACCGAACTCGAGCTCCAATCGCAGATGGCCGGTCGCTGGCGGATGGGCACCATGGCGATCGTGTTCTCCGCCATACCCGCGCTGATCTACCTCGCGGCAGGGCTGCCGGCAACCGGCGGCGGTATGACGATCGGCACGCTCGTCGCGTTCACGGCGCTGCAGTCCGCGCTCTTCCGGCCGATGCTCGGCGTGCTCAACGTCGGCGCCGAGGTCGTCACGTCGATGGCCCTGTTCAGCCGGGTCTTCGAATTCCTCGACGCACCCGTCACCATCGACGACCCCGCACACCCCACAGCCGTCGATCCCGCCACCGCGCGCGGCGAGGTCACCCTGACCGACGTCACGTTCCGGTATGACGGGGCCGACCGCGACGCACTTCACCACATCGAGCTGGAGCTGCCCGCCGGCAAACAGGTCGCCCTGGTCGGTGCGACCGGCTCGGGCAAGTCGACCCTCGCCGGGCTCGTCTCCCGACTGCACGATCCGAGCAGCGGCGCGGTCGCGATCGACGGCGTCGACCTGCGGGACATGACTCTGCAGAACGTCTCGGACCTGGTCGGCGTCGTCTCCCAGCAGAGCTACCTGCTGCACACCACCATCCGGGAGAACCTGCGCTACGCGCGGCCGGACGCGACCGACGAACAGATCGAGGCCGCCGCCCGCGCCGCCCAGGTGCATGACCTCATCGAGGCGTTGCCCGACGGTTACGACACCCTGGTCGGCGCTCGCGGGCACCGCTTCTCCGGTGGAGAGCAGCAGCGGATCGCACTGGCCCGCACCATCCTGCGCGATCCGGCCGTGCTGGTGCTCGACGAGGCGACCAGTGCCCTGGACAACACCACCGAACGCGCCGTACAACTCGCGCTGGACGAGGTCAGCCGGGGCCGGACGACACTGACCATCGCGCACCGACTGTCGACGGTCCAGGGCGCCGACCTGATCGTCGTCCTCGACGGCGGACGCATCGCCGAGCGCGGCACCCACGAGGAGCTCCTCGCCCGCGGCGGCCGATACGCCGGCCTGTGGAACGCGCAGGCCGCGGGCTCCGTCGGTGCTGAGGCGGCCGACCGGGTGGACGCGGCCGACGGCCACATGGTCTGATCACCGCACCGTCACCGCAGTCGCTCGGAGTCCCGTCATGAATCTGCCCGCTCGCCGCGGCATAGCCCTGACCGTCATCGGTCCGATCCTGATGCTGATCTTCGCTCCGGCAGCGCTCGGGATCGTGGTCTGGCGTGGAGTGGTCGCGTCCAACGACAGGCTGGATGCCCATCCCTGGGTGCAGGTCGGTCAGTCGGTGCAGATCGGCGGCGGCCAACCGCAGTCGATCGTCGTCTCCGATGTCGGCGTTGCACCGGCGATGGACTGCTCCGTCGCCGGGCCGACCGGGCCGGTCGACGTCCACCCCGTCCCGTACGACGATGGCGGGATAGGCGCCAGCTCCTACCTGGAAATCGCGTACTTCGACCCGGACGCATCGGGCGCTTACCAGGTCGACTGCGGCGTCGGCCCGGTCAAGGTGATATCGACCCAGGTGTTGGTCGGCGCTGACGACGCCTTCGGCGTGCCATTGGTCCTCGGCTTATGCGTTGCGGGTGTGTTCTTCGTCGTGGGCGGGACGTTGCTGATCGTCGGCATCGTCAAGCTGGTTCGTTCGTCCCAGGAGCGGCAGCGGGCGCTGCTCGCCCGGGCAGGGTATGGCTACGGCCCGTACCAGGGGCCGTACCAGGGGCCAACGTACGGTGTCCCGCCGTTGGCGCCATACCAGAATGGTCGCCGGGAGCAGCTGCCCGCAATGGGTGACCCGAAGGATCCCTTCGCCCCGCCGACGGAGAGGACGCCATGAACGTGCCGAAGCGCAGAGGTCTCGCGCTGACCATCATCGGCGCGGTGCTGATGCTCGTGATCGCGCCCACCGCAGCCGGCATCGGCATCTGGAAGGGCGTCTCGCGTGGCATGAGCGTCGTGAGCGACACGCGCTGGGTCGCGCCCGGCGGCACCGTGCAGGTGATCGGTGCCGAGGACCAGACGATCCTGGTCGAGGGTCGCTACGACTCGACGTCACCACTGCCGACCTGCCGGGTCACCGGCCCGGACGGCCGACCGATCAACGTCGACCAGGGCAACGCGCGGTTGTCGATGGACTGGGGAGGCACGGCATACACCCGGGCGGGCACCTTCCACAGCTCCGGCACCGGTGACTACACGATCGACTGCACCGGGCTGCGCACCAAGGTGCTCACCTCCCAGGTCGCCAACGACGTCGCCCGGCGGGTGCTCGTGCCGCTCGGCATCGGTCTCGGCATCGGGGTGATCGCGTTCCTGGCCGGGGTGGTGCTGCTCGTGGTCGGCATCGTCAAGCTGGTCCGGTCCGGTCAGGAGCGGGCCCACGCGCGGGCCGCAGCGGCCGGCTGGCCGGGTCAGCACGGGCCGGGAGCCCCGCCGTACGGCCCGCCGCCGGGGTATGGCGCGCCGCAGCCGCCATACCGTCCGGACGACCCCGAGGACCCCTACCGGCGCTGACCGGCCTATCGTTCCCGACGTGTATGACGCTGGGCGCCTCGTCGTCGGATTCGACCTCGACATGACACTGGTGGACTCCCGCCAGGGGATCGTCGACTGCATGCAACGCGTGCTGGAGGCGCGCGGCGTCACCGCGACCGAGGACGAGCTGTGGCCGCTGATCGGCGCACCGTTGCTGGACAACCTGGCGCTGTTCCTGCCCGACGACCAGGTGCACGGCGCGGCCGCGGACTACCGGGCGGCATACCTGCTGCACGCGATCGAAGTGACCGTGCTGCTGCCCGGGGCGCGCGACCTGGTCGACGCCATCCACGAGGCCGGGGGCACCGTGCTGGTGGTGAGCGCCAAGAACCCGACCGCGGTCCAGGCGGTGCTGACGCACGTCGGCATCGTCCCGGACGTGGTCGTCGGTGACCTCTTCGCCCACGACAAGGCGGGTCCGCTGCGCGAGCACGGGGCCACGGCATACGTCGGCGACCATCGCGGTGACATGCAGGCCGCGCGGGCGGCGGGCGTGCGTGGGATCGGCGTCGCGACGGGGCCGATCGACCCCGACGGGCTGCGGGAAGCCGGCGCCGACATCGTCGTCGACGAACTGGCCGAACTCATCCCTCGACTGGACGAGCTGAGCGCCGGCGCGACCGCCGCGCACTGACCTGGTCCACGGGTCAAACGATTCGATCGAATCGGCGCCGACGGGTTAATCTTGCGCCGCAAGCATCGCGTGACGCATGCGTCGCCGGCGCTTCCCGACCAGCAACCCCGCAACCATCAAGTAGGTGTCACGTGCCTTCCGGCAAGGTCAAGTTCTTCGACTCGGACAAGGGCTTCGGGTTCGTCTCCGGCGACGACGGGCAGGACGTCTTCCTGCCGGCCAGTGCGCTGCCGGCCGGTGTGACGTCGGTCAAGAGCGGCACCCGCATCGACTACTCGGTCGCGGAGGGGCGCCGCGGCGCGCAAGCGCTCAGTGTGACGCTGCGTGACACATCCCCGTCGCTGGCCGCGCGGCACCGCAAGCCGGCCGACGACATGGCCGTCATCGTCGAGGACCTGATCAAGCTGCTGGACGACCTGGGCAACGGCCTGCGCCGCGGCCGCTACCCCGACAAGCGCCACGCCGACAAGGTCGTCACCGTGCTGCGCGCCGTCGCCGACGATCTCGAGGCCTGAGCGATGCCGACCGACAAGCCGACCAAGAAGGCGACCAGCAAGAAGGACGCCAAGCCCAAGGCCGACAAGGTGCTGCTGGCGGCGACCGACCTCGCCCACCAGGCGGCCGTCGACATCGCCGAACCGGGCACGGTCGGTGAGCACGTCGGAGCCGTCATGCTCGGTGACCGGCTGGCCATGCACTACTTCGAATGCACGTCGCCGGGCTATGTCGGGTGGCATTGGGCGATCTCGGTGGCCCGGTCGCCGCGGCAGAAGTACGCGACCGTGTGCGAGACCAACCTGCTGCCGACCGATGCGGCCGTGCTGTCCCCGGACTGGGTGCCCTACGTCGAGCGGCTCGCACCCGGCGACATCGGCGCCGGCGACGAACGGCCCTATGTCGAGGACGACCCCTACCTCGAGCCCGGCTTCGAGGCCACCGGCGAGGAGGACGTCGACCAGGTCGGCCTCTTCGAGCTCGGTCTCGGCCGCCCGCGGGTGCTGTCCGCCGAGGGCCGGGACGCCGCGGCGCAGCGATGGTACGACGGCGACGGTGGGCCGCACTCCGACGTCGCACAGCAGGCCAAGGCGCACTGCTCCACCTGCGGTTTCTTCGTGCCGATGCCGGGTGCGCTGCGTCAGGTCTTCGGCGTCTGCGCCGGCGAGTGGTCCCCGTCCGACGGCAAGGTCGTGTCGCTGGACCATGGGTGCGGCGCACACAGCGAGACGCATGCCCCGGCGACAGCGCCGGAGACGGTTGACGCCCCGGTCCTCGACGAGTTGGCGCTCGACTTCTCCTGAGCTGGGCGCTTTTCCGGCTTCCGGCTTCCGGCGGTCCTGGGAGTATGCCGATCGCGTGGAATGGGCCGCGCTTGGCATGGTGGCGATTCCGGCGTCTCTGGGAGTATGCCGATCGCGTGGAATAGGCCGCGCTTGGCATGGTGGCGATTCCGGCGTCTCTGGGAGTATGCCGATCGCGTGGAACAGGCCGCGCTTGGCATAGCGGCGATTCCGGCGTGGTCCGGACTATGCCGATCGCGTGGAATAGGCCGCGCTTGGCATGGTGGCGATTCCAGCACTGCGAGTATGCCGATCGCGTGACCGGCAGCCGCGCGCGATCGGCATACTCGCCGCTGCGTCTCCCGGTTGTCCACAGGCCCGCTGCAGACATTCCCTGCAGGGGCCAGGATCGTGCGGATGACAGAGCAGTCCACTGTGGCCAAGCACCTCGTGGTCGGTCGGCCCAAGCTGTATGGCGCCGACCGGCGTCCCATCGCCCGCGATCTCGCCGCCGAGCATGACGGCGTCGTCCACCGCCTTATCCTCGCCCAGCACGGGATCGACCGGCATAGCATCCGGACCGAGATCGACGCCGGCCGATGGTTCCGGGCGGGCCGTCATACGGTGGCGATCGGATCACCCGAGTTGAGCGCCATCGCGAAGCGGTGGCAGGCGGTCTGGGAGAGCGGTTCCGGTGCTCGGCTGGACGGCTCGAGCTCCTTGGTTGCCAGCGGTATGACAGGGTTCACTCCGCCAGTGATCGACGTGTCGCTCCCCGCACGCAACCGGCACCACGTCGTGGAAGGGGTGCGACTCCACCGGCCGCAGCATCCCTCCGCGGTAGTCGGTGCCGGCATACCTCGGGTGTCGACCGAAGTCGGAACGCTGCACGCCGCCGCGTGGGCCGTCAGCGACCGGCAGGCCGCGCTGTTGATCTGTCTGCCTGTGCAGCAGCGCATGACGACGGCCGCACGGCTCGGCCTGGCCTGGCGCGGAGTGACCCGGTCGCCGCGCCGTGCCTTCCTCGACGCGGTGATCGCCGATGTGACCGACGGCGCGCACTCCTTGGGCGAACTCGACTTCACCCGGATGGCGCACGAGGTCGGTTTGCCCGCTCCGACGCGTCAAGCGGTGCACACCGGTCCGAACGGACGGGTCTACCTCGACGTGCGCTGGGACGAGGTCGGTCTCGTGGTCGAGATCGACGGCGGTCATCACGCGCTGGCGCTCCACCCCATCGACGATGCGCTCCGGCAGAACGAGCGAGTACTGGCAGGTGACAAGATGCTCCGCATCCCGGTCATCGGCCTACGGCTGACACCGAGGGAGTTCCTCATCCAGGTGCGTCGGTTGTATGACGCCCTCTTCGCCGCCCGCAGCTGATCGACCGATCCCACGAGTATGCCGATCGCGTGGAATCAACCGCGCTTGGCATACTGCGGAATGCGACCGATCCCAGGGTTATGCCGATCGCGTGGAATCAACCGCGCTTGGCATACTGCGGAATTCGACCGATCCCAGGGTTATGCCGATCGCGTGGAATCAACCGCGATCGGCATACTGCGGAATTCGACCGATCCCAGGAGTATGCCGATCGCGTGGGATCAACCGCGCTTGGCATACTGCGGAATGCGACCGATCCCAGGGTTATGCCGATCGCGTGGAATCAACCGCGATCGGCATACTGCTGCGCGATTCAACCGCGATCGGCATACCCGGAACCGACCGGAGTCACGGCAGACGAATCAGCCCTTCTCGCGCCACTTGCGCTCGAACGGCAGCCGCCACGCGTTCGGCGCGATGAGCTGGTGGATCTGGTTCGGACCCCACGACCCCGGGGCGTAGGGACGCACCGGCGGCGGATTGTCCAGCAACGGCTGGCTGATCTCCCACAGGCGCTCGATGCCATCGGCCGTCGTGAAGAGGGTGTGGTCGCCGCGGACGGCGTCGTAGATGAGCCGCTCATACGCCTCCAGCACGGACCCGGCCCAGTCGGTGTCCTGCACCGCGAACTGCATGGAGACCTTGTCCATCCGGAAGCCGGGGCCCGGCCGCTTCCCGTAGAACGACAAGGACACGCGGGCTTCGTCGGCGAGGTCGAAGGTCAGGTGGTCCGGTCCCTGCTGGCCGACGCCGGACCCGGACGGGAACATCGACTTCGGCGGCTCCTTGAACGCGATGGAGATGATCCGCTGCCCCTCGGCGAGCTTCTTGCCGGTGCGCAGGTAGAACGGCACGCCGGCCCAGCGCCAGTTGTCGATGCGGCATTTCAGCGCCACGAACGTCTCGGTCTCCGACTCCGGGTCGACACCCTGCTCGTCCCGGTAGCCCTGGTACTGGCCGCGCACCACTTCGGTCGGCTCCAGTTGCACCATGGAGCGGAAGACCTTGTTCTTCTCCTCGGTGATGGACACCGGATCCAGGGAGGTGGGCGGCTCCATCGCGGTGAACGCCAGCACCTGAAACAGGTGGGTCACCACCATGTCGCGGTAGGCACCGGTGCCTTCGTAGAACGCTGCGCGGCCCTCCAGGCCCAATGCCTCGGGCACGTCGATCTGGACGTGGTCGATGAAGTTGCGGTGCCAGATCGGCTCGAAGAGCCCATTGGCGAAACGGAACGCCAGGATGTTGAGCGCGGCCTCCTTGCCGAGGAAGTGGTCGATGCGGTAGATCTGCGACTCGTCGAACACCTCGTGCACCGCGGCGTTCAGCTTGACCGCGCTGGCCAGGTCGGTGCCGAACGGCTTCTCCATGATCACCCGGGACCCCTCGACCAGACCGGCGGCCTCGAGGGTCTTGATGACGTCGAGCGCGGCCTTGGGCGGCACGCTCAGGTAGTGCAGGTGCTGGATCGGCGGCGCCATGTCCTTCTCCGCCTCGGTGACGCAATTACGCAGTGCCGCAGGCCCTTCGGAGCCGGGCACGTAGTGCAGCCGCCGGGCGAAGGCGTTCCACACCTTCGGCTCCACCGGGTGCTTGCTGAACTCGTGGACCGCCTTCTTGGCGAACTCGATGAACTCCTCGCGGGACATCCCCTCCAGCGAGGTGCCGATCACCCGGAGGTCGGCGAGCAGATGGGTGTCGAAAAGGTGGAACAACCCTGGAAGCAGCTTGCGCCGGGACAGGTCACCGGTCGCACCGAAGAGGACGAATGTGGTCGAATCCTGCATGGCGTCTGGCGTCATACCCCCAACCTTCCACCTTGAGCCGTCGTGGCGGAAGCCGGGTGAGGATTACGCCGCGCTGGCGTTGCCCCGGCCGCGCTTGAGGTAGGCCCAGCCCAGCGCACCCAGCGCCGCGCCGGCGACGCAGGTCCACGGCCACCAGCCGCGGCCGTTGTCGTGCAGCGCCGGTATGACGAGGGTCGCCACCAGCGCGACGACCCACATCGCGACGCCGATCTCCACGACGCGCAGCACATCGACCTTCACCGGCAGCAGGTCGTCGGCGGACAACGCAGCGGCTTCCTCGGACGCGGAATCGTTCACGCACGCAAGCCTAGGGCACCCCACCGCTCGGCCGGACCGACCGCATTGGCCCTACCCTTCTGCCCATGAGCTCACCCGCCCTCGCGCCGAACGCGTTGGACCGCTTCTTCAAGATCACCGAGCGTGGCTCGACGCTCAGCCGGGAGATCCGTGGTGGTCTCGTCACCTTCTTCGCGATGGCCTACATCATCGTGCTCAACCCGCTGATCATCGGCACCGTCCGGGACGACGGCGGCCATGGGCAGGTGCTGGGTGGCGGCACGGACCCGCACTTCGCCAAGATCGCCGCCGCGACCTCGCTGGTCGCGGGCGTCATGACGATCCTGATGGGAACGATCGCCAACTATCCGATGGCGATCGCAACGGGCCTGGGGCTCAACGCTTTCGTGACCTTCTCGATCGCCGCGCTGCCGGACATGACGTGGGCCGACGCGATGGGGCTGGTCGTCCTCGAGGGCATCGTGATGCTGGTGCTGGTGCTGTCCGGCTTCCGCGTCGCGGCGTTCAAGGCGTTGCCGCCGCCGATGAAGACCGCCATCAGCGTCGGCATCGGCCTGTTCATCACCTTCGTGGCGTTCTTCGACTCCGGCTTCATCCGGGCCGGTGCCGGCACCCCGGTGCAGTTGGGTGTCAACGGTCAGCTGAACGGCTGGCCGTTGCTGGTCTTCTGCATCGGGTTGATCGCGGTGATCGCGTTGTACGTGCGAAAGGTCAAGGGCGCCATACTGATTGCGATCCTGGGGACCACGGTGCTGGCGGTCATCGTGCAGGCGATCTGGCAGCCCGGCGCCAACCCGGACGGCAAGAACCCGACCGGCTGGGGGCTCAACGTGCCCAAGCTGCCGACCGACTGGATCGCCACCCCGGACTTCAGCCTGGTCGGTCATTTCAGCCTCTTCGGCTCCTTCACCAAGATCAGCGTCATCACCGCGTTGCTGCTGATCTTCTCGCTGGTGCTGGCCGACTTCTTCGACACCATGGGCACGATGGTGGCGATCGGCAGCAAGGGCGACCTGCTGGACGAGACCGGGACGCCGGCCGACGCACAGAAGATCCTGGTCGTCGACTCCGTCGCCGCCGCGGCCGGCGGTATGGCGTCGGTGAGTTCCAACACCGGTTACATCGAGTCGTCCGCGGGTGTCAGCGAGGGCGCCCGCACCGGCCTGGCTGCTGTGGTCACCGGCGTGCTCTTCCTGTTGGCGACGTTCCTGTCGCCGGTGGTCGAGGTCGTGCCGTACGAGGCGGCCACGCCGGCGCTGGTGCTGGTCGGCTTCCTGATGATGCAGCAGGTCGGCGGGATCGACTGGCACGACTGGGACATCGCCATCCCGGCATTCCTCACCATCGTGCTGATGCCGTTCTCCTACTCGATCACCGTCGGCATCGGCGCCGGGTGTATCGCCTTCGTCGTGGTGAAGCTGGCACGCGGCCGGGTGCGGCAGGTGCCGCCGCTGATGTGGCTGATCGCCGGGCTCTTCGTCATCTACTTCGCCATCGCACCGGTGCAGGACGTTCTCGACCGGATCTTCTGATCCCTCTGTGCGGCTCCTCGCGAGGCGGGTGGCGGCGTCGCTCGCCCCGCTCGCTGTCGCCGCCACCCGCCTCGGTCGTCGCCTCCGCGGCCGTCGGTTTGGCGTGCGATCACCTGATCGTGGCCACGACCCTCCACCTGCGGGTCGGGTTAGCCCGACAGAGCACTGACCGGTTCACAGGATCGGCAGCACGGCGCGCGATTCCTAGCCTTGAGACATGACATATTCACTGGTGATGAGTGGCGACGCGCAGCCCGGGTCCGGACCGATCGGCAGTCTCGGCGGCCGGCGGCGCGGAGTCGTCGACCGCACCCTGCGCAGCTCGCTCTACCTGCTGGTCGCGTGGCCCTTCCATCTGGCCATCTTTCTGGTCGACATCGTCCTGCTCTCGACGGCGCTGTCGGTGGTGCTGGCGCCGGTGGCGGTCCCGTTGGCGATCGTCTGCGCATCCGGGGCGGCCGCGCTGGAGCGCCGACTGCTCAACACCCTGGTCGACGCCGACGCGCCATCGACCCCGCGCGCGCCGGCGATGCGGCACCTGGCCCGAGCGCCACGGGAGCGATGGATTGACTACATCGGCCGGATCCTGGCCAGCCCGCGGACCTGGCTGGAGATCGTGTGGACGCAGGTGGCCTGGCTGGTCTCGACCGTCACCTGGACGCTGACAATCGGCTGGTGGTCGGTCGCCATCGGCGCGACGGCCTGGCCGGCCTACGGCTGGTCGATCCACGGCCGGAGCGGCAACCAGGATCTGGCGGACCTGATCGGTCTGCATTCGTATGCCGCTGCCGCCGCGACGTATGTCGTCGTCGGTCTGTTCTTCTTCGCGACCCTGCCGTTGTTGATGATCGGGCTCGCTCGAGGTCAAGGGTTGCTGTCCACTGCGCTGCTCAGCCGGGCGCAGCAGGAGGCCAAGATCGCCGAGCTGACCCAGTCGCGGGACGCGGCGCGGGTCGCCGAGTCGGCGCAGCTGTCCCGCCTGGAGCGCGACATCCACGACGGACCGCAGCAGCGTCTGGTCCGGCTGAAGATGGATCTGGCGCGGATGGAGCGGCAGGTCGGCGAGGACAGCCACGCGATCCTGGGTCTGCGGGCCGCCATCGCGTCGACCCAGGAGACCCTCGACGAGTTGCGTGCGCTCTCCAAGGGCATCGCGCCGCCGGTGCTGGCCGACCGTGGCCTGGTCGCCGCGGTGCGTGAAGCAGCCGGGCGTGCCACGATCCCGGTCACGGTGGATGCCGAGTTGCGCGAGGTGATCCTGCCGCCGCACCTGGAGCAGGCGGCATACTTCGTGGTGTCGGAGGCACTGACCAATGTGGCCAAGCACAGCGCCGCGCGGTCGGGACTGGTTTCCATGCAGGTCAACGGAATCGAGCTGATGGTGTCGGTCACCGATGACGGTCAGGGTGGCGCGCACCTCTCCAAGGGCAGCGGGCTGCTCGGCCTGCAGAACCGCGTGCGATCGGTCGGTGGCACGCTGGCGGTCGAGTCACCGGTCGGCGGACCGACCACGGTGCTGGCGGTGCTTCCTCTAACCTGACCACATGCGCATCGTGGTGGCCGACGACTCGACGCTGCTACGAGAGGGAGTCCAGCTCATCCTCGGCGACGCCGGACACCAGGTGGTGGCCGGCGTCGGCGACGGAACGGCGCTGATCGAGGCAGCGCTGCGCGAGCGACCCGACCTGATCATCACCGATGTGCGGATGCCACCGAGCGGCACGGACGAAGGGCTTCGGGCGGCGGTGCGGATCAGGGCGGAGTGGCCAAACGCGCCCATCTTGGTGCTGTCGCAGTATGTCGTCGAGGCGTATGCCGACGAGTTGCTCGCCGCCGGCACCGGATCCATCGGATATCTGCTCAAGGACCGGGTGGGTGACATCGACGAGTTCCTCGCCGCGGTCGAATCGGTCGCCGGTGGCGGCACTGTCCTCGACCCACAGGTCATCGCGCAGTTGATGACCAGGCGCCGGGATCCGTTGGCAACATTGACACCTCGTGAGCGGGAGGTGCTGTCGCTGATGGCGCAGGGCCTGTCCAACGCCGCGATCGCCGGACGGCTGGTCGTGACGTCCGGAGCGGTCGAGAAGCACACCCAGCGCATCTTCGCCAAGCTGCAACTGTCCCCGGAGGACACCGCCGGTCACCGCCGGGTGCTCGCGGTGCTGGCGTTCCTGCGCGACTGACACTGGCGTCGGTCGAGTGCCGGACACCTTCAGTCGGCGGCGGGTATGTCGTCCGCGTCGACGATCCGGTAGGCGTAACCCTGCTCGGCGAGGAAGCGCTGCCGGTGTGCGGCGAACTCGGCGTCGACGGTGTCCCGGGTGACCACGGTGTAGAAGTGCGCGGTCCGGCCGTCGCCCTTGGGGCGTAGCACCCGGCCGAGCCGTTGCGCCTCCTCCTGACGCGAGCCGAACGTGCCGGAGACCTGGATCGCCACGCTCGCCTCGGGCAGGTCGATCGAGAAGTTGGCGACCTTGCTGACCACCAGCTTGTTGATCTCACCGTCCCGGAACTGCTGGAAGAGCTTCTGTCGCTGCGCGACCCGCGTCTCGCCGGTGATCAGGTCGGCGCCGAGACGCGCGGCGAGCGACTCCAGTTGGTCCAGGTACTGCCCGATGACGAGCGTCGGCTGGCCGTCGTGCTGCCGGACCAGCTCCTGCACCACCGACTCCTTCACCGGTGCGCAGGACGCGAAGCGGTAGCGGTCGTCGGGTTCGGTTGTCGCGTACGCCATGCGGTCACTTTCCGACAGCGTCACCCGGACCTCGACGCAGTCCGCGGGGGCGATGTACCCCTGTGTCTCGATGTCCTTCCACGGGGCGTCATACCGCTTGGGGCCGATGAGGGAGAAGACATCGGACTCGCGGCCGTCCTCGCGCACCAGCGTCGCGGTGAGCCCGAGCCGGCGGCGCGCCTGCAGGTCGGCGGTCATCCGGAAGATCGGCGCCGGGAGCAGGTGCACCTCGTCATACAGGATGAGGCCCCAGTCGCGCGCGTCCAGCAGTTCCAGGTGCGGGAAGACGCCCTTCCGCTTGTGCGTCAGCACCTGGTAGGTCGCGATGGTGACCGGGCGGATCTCCTTGCGGGCACCGGAGTATTCGCCGATCTCGTCCTCGGTCAGCGAGGTGCGCGCCAGCAGTTCGTCGCGCCACTGCCGCGCGGAGACAGTGTTGGTGACCAGGATCAGCGTGGTCGCCTTGGCCTGCGCCATCGCGCCGGCGCCGACGAGTGTCTTGCCGGCGCCGCAGGGGAGTACGACGACGCCGGAGCCGCCGTGCCAGAAGCCGTCGACGGCCTGCTGCTGGTAGGGCCGCAGTGACCAGCCGTCCTCGGTCAGGTCGATGCGGTGCGCTTCGCCGTCGACATACCCGGCGTCGTCCTCGGCCGGCCAGCCCACCTTGATCAGCTGCTGCTTGATGGCGCCGCGCTCGGAGGGATGCACCAGCACGCTGGAGTCGTCGAGGCGGTCGCCGACCATCGGCGCGATCTTCTTGTGTCGCAGCACCTCGGCCAGCACCGCGGTGTCGGTCGTGGTGAGGACGAGGCGGCCCTCATCGTCCTTGCGCAACAGCAGCCGCCCGTAGCGGTCCATCGTCTCGGCGATGTCGATCAGCAGCGGATTGGGCACCGGGTAACGGCTGTAGCGGATCAGCGCGTCGACGACCTGCTCGGCGTCGTGCCCGGCGGCGCGGGCGTTCCACAGCCCGAGTGGCGTGACCCGGTAGGTGTGCATGTGCTCAGGTGCGCGCTCCAGCTCCGCGAACGGTGCGATCGCTCGCCGGGCTTCGGTCGCCAGAGGATGATCGACCTCCAGCAGCACGGTCTTGTCGCTCTGGACGATCAGCGGTCCGTCGGTCACGCGGGTGTTCCCTTCGAGAAGTTGCCGATTAACCGTAACGACCGGAGCCGGCCAGTTCTTCCGCCACTGCGGCGCTCTCGCCTCGCGCGCACCCCGTCCGCGTGGTCAGCGGGCGGTCGGGTAGCCGGCGAGCAACGCCCTCGCGCACGCCTCGCCCTCGTCGATCGCGACGTGATACTCCTCGCGCAGCATGGTGGCCATCGTGCCGGTGTAGGCGATGAACAGCGCACTCGCCAGCGATCGTGCCCGGCGTCCGGCGATCGGGCGGGAGTGCTCCAGCAGCCGGTCGCGCAGCAACTGGGTCTCCTCGGCGAGCACCGCGGTCAACCGTTCGCTCGGGTGCGGTATGGCGGCAGCGGCGCCGCTGAACGCGCACCAGCGCTCGGTCAGGTGGTCACGCTGGTAGACCCGCAGCGCCGGCCAGAGTGCGAGCAGTCGCTGCGCATCGGTGGTCGCGCGGGAGATCTGCTCGTCCCACACCCGGGTCCACACCTGCAGGCGTCGCTGCAGTGCCGCAGTGACCAGCCCTTCCTTGTTGCCGAAGTGCGAGTAGAGGCTCGGCGGTGAGGCGCCGGCCCGCCGCAGGATCACGTCGACCGGGGTGGAGACGGAACCATCCATGAAAAGGACCTCGTCGGCCGCATCCAGCAGCCGATCGCGCACGGGAGCTGTTCTCACCCCGCGAGTATAACGCTCGTTATGATATAACGGTCGTTATCGAGTCGCCGGGTGGCCGCACGACCGGGTCGCGCGACGAGACCACGCAGCCAGAACCATGGAGGACACCTGTGCCGAGCATGTTCATCGACGGACAGTGGTGCGACGCCGCATCGGGTCGCGAACGCCAGATCATCTGCCCCGCCGATGGATCCGTCGTCGCGACAGTGCCCGAGGGTGACGCGGCGGACGCGGCACGTGCCGTGCGGGCCGCCCGGCAGGCCTTCGACCGCGGCGAGTGGACCGGCACCGGCTCGACCGATCGTGCTCGTCTGCTCTACCGGCTGGCCGACCGGCTGGAGCAGCAGAAGGACCAGGTCGCCCGGCTCGAATCGCTCGACACCGGCAAACGGCTGGTGGAGTCCCGCATCGACATGGACGACATCGTCGCTGTGTTCCGGCACTTCGCCTCGCTCGCCCAGGCGCAGGCCGGCCGCGTGGTCGACACGGGCATGGCCGATGTGTCCAGCCGGGTGATCACCGAGCCGGTCGGGGTGTGCGCGCTGATCACGCCGTGGAACTATCCGCTGCTGCAGACGGCCTGGAAGGTGGCGCCCGCGCTGGCGGCCGGCAACACGTTCGTGCTCAAGCCGAGCGAGCTGACCCCCCAGACTGCGGCCTGGCTGATGGGTGCGCTGGCTGACCTCGGCCTGCCGGCCGGGGTGGCCAACCTGGTGCTCGGCAGCGGTGCCACGGTCGGGGCGGAGCTGACCACGTCGCCGCTGGTCGACCTGGTGTCCTTCACCGGCGGCGTCGAGACCGGACGGACGATCATGGCGGCCGCGGCCGGCACGGTGAAGCGCGTGGCCCTCGAACTCGGCGGCAAGAACCCCAATGTCGTCTTCGCCGACGCCGATCTGCCCGCCGCGATCGACAACGCGGTGACTGCCGTCTTCCTCGACTCCGGACAGGTCTGCTCGGCGGGCGCCCGGCTGGTGGTGGAGGAGGAGATCCACGACCAGGTCGTCGAGGAGATCGTCCGTCGTGCCCGGCACATCCGGCTCGGCGGGCCGTTCGACGAGAATGCCGAGACCGGCCCGCTGATCAGCGAGGACCACCTGCGCAAGGTGGCGTCATACGTCGAGACCGCCGTGCAGCAGGGCGCCCGGCTACGCTGCGGGGGCGAGCGCGCCGGCGGCGAGTTCGCGCACGGCTCCTACTACCTACCGACCGTGCTGGACGACTGCACCAGCGCGATGGACTGCGTGCACGACGAGTCCTTCGGCCCGGTGCTCACCGTCGAGACCTTCTCGGGTGACACCCGCGACGAGGCCGAGGACGCTGCCGCCCGCATCGCCAACGACACCGTCTACGGCCTGGCCGGTGCGGTCTGGACCGACGACGCCGGACGCGCGGAGCGTATGGCGCGCCGCTTGCGTCACGGCACGGTGTGGATCAACGACTACCACCCCTACGTGCCGCAGGCCGAGTGGGGCGGCATGAAGCAGTCCGGCATCGGCCGGGAGCTCGGCATCGCCGGCCTGGCCGAATACCAGGAGACCAAACACATCTGGCACAACACCCGGCCCGCCCCGGCCGGCTGGTTCGCCATACCCGAGGACGACTGAACGCAGAGGAAGACGAGATGAAACAGAGTTATGACTACGTCATCGTCGGCGGTGGATCCGCCGGCTCCGCGCTGGCGAACCGGCTCAGCGCCGATGCATCGACCTCGGTGCTGGTGCTGGAAGCAGGACGTTCGGACTTCGCCTTCGATCCGCTGATCCACATGCCGGCCGCGCTGATGTTCCCGGCGGGAAACCCGCTCTACGACTGGGTCTACGAGACCGAGCCGGAGCCGTTCATGAACGGCCGGCGGGTCGCCCACGCGCGCGGCAAGGTGCTCGGTGGCTCCAGCTCGATCAACGGGATGATCTTCCAGCGCGGCAACCCCGGCGACTACGACAAGTGGGCCACCTTCGACGGGATGGAGCAGTGGGACTACGCCCACTGCCTGCCCTACTTCAAGCGCATGGAGTCCTGTATGGCGGGGGCGGACACCTGGCGCGGCGGCTCCGGCCCGCTGCGGATGGAGCGCGGCCCGGCCAGCAGCCCGCTCTTCCAGGCGTTCTTCGAGGCGACCCAGCAGGCGGGATATCCGCGCACCGACGACGTGAACGGTTACCGCCAGGAAGGCTTCGCACCGTTCGACCGCAACGTGTTCCACGGCAGCCGGCAGAGTGCATCCCGGTCTTACCTGTGGCCCGTCCGCGGCCGCACCAATCTCGACATCGCCACGCTCGCGACGGTCACCGGGCTGCGCTGGGAGGGCGATCGCGTCACCGGTGTCGACTTCGTGCGCGCCGGCCGTCGGCGCCATACGGTGCAGGCCGGCGAGGTCATCCTGTGCGGTGGTGCGTTCAACTCGCCGCAGCTGTTGCAGTTGGCCGGGGTCGGTGATCCCGAGACGCTGCGCGCGGCGGGCGTGACGCCGCGGATCGAGCTGCCGGGCGTGGGCGAGAACCTGCAGGACCACCTCGAGGTCTATCTGCAGCACAGCTGCCTGCAACCGGTGTCGATCGCACCGTGGCTGAAGAAGTGGAAGGCGCCATACATCGGGGCCCAGTGGCTGCTGTTCAACCGCGGCGTCGGCGCGACCAACCACTTCGAGGGAGGCGGCTTCATCCGCACCAACGATCAGGTCGCCTACCCGAACCTGATGTTCCACTTCCTACCGATCGCAGTGCGGTATGACGGCACCGCCGCCGAGGGCGGTCACGGCTACCAGGTGCACGTCGGACCGATGAACTCCGACGTGCGCGGCCACGTGCGCATCAAGGACGCCGACCCGCGGCACAAGCCGGCCATCCGGTTCAACTACCTGTCGACCGAGCGGGACCGGCGCGAGTGGGTCGAGGTGATCCGTGCCGCCCGGCACATCCTCGATCAGCCGGCCTTCGCCACCTTCGACGGCGGCGAGATCTCGCCCGGACCGTCGGTGCAGACCGACCAGGAGATCATCGACTGGGTGGCCAAGGATGCGGAAACCGCCCTGCATCCGTCGTGTTCGGCGAAGATGGGCACCGACGAGATGGCGGTGGTGGACCCGGCGTCGATGCGGGTGCACGGCACCGAGGGGCTGCGCGTCGTCGACGCATCGGTCTTCCCGACCATCACCAACGGCAACATCTTCGCGCCGGTGATGATGGTCGCCGAGAAGGCCGCCGACCTGATCGCCGGCAACACCCCGCTGGCCGCTGAGCACGCACCGGTCTACCGCGCCGGCGCGGGCATGCCGATCCACCCGCAGGGTGATCCGCGCAACGACGCCTGGGACGCGAAACCGGCAGTGCCCAGCGCCGAGCAGGCGATTGCCGGGGTGGCGCGATGAGCGACGATGTGACCTCGACCGAGGAGATGCAGCCGACCGACGGCGACCAGTCCACCGGCGCGATCACCAAGTGGCCGGTGCTGATCGTGTCCGGTGCGTTCGTCGCCGTCGTGGCAGGTTGGGCGATGCTGGACACCGACTCCGCTGCGACGGTGCTTGGCGACGTAGTGAGTTGGATCGCGGACGGATTCGGTTGGTTCTACATCGCATTGGCCACGGCCGTGCTGGTGTTCGTGATCTACATCGGCATGCGGTATCCGAAGGTGCGCCTCGGCAAGGACTCCGACCGTCCCGAGTTCTCCACCTTCTCCTGGGCCTGCATGCTGTTCGCCGCCGGCATCGGGACCGACGTGATGTTCTTCGCGGTGGCCGAGCCCGCGACGCAATACCTGCACCCGCCGCAGGGCAAGGGCGGCACGCTCGACGCAGCACGGGAGTCGACCGTGTGGACGCTGTTCCACTACGGCATCACCGGCTGGGCGATGTACACGATGATGGGCATCGCCCTGGGCTATTTCGCGCACCGCAAGGGGCTGCCGCTGGCAGTCCGCTCGGCGCTCTATCCGGTGCTCGGCAAGCGGATCAAGGGTCGGATCGGTGACGCGGTCGACATCGCCACCGTGCTGGGCACGATCTTCGGGGTGGCGACCTCTCTCGGCATCGGCGTGGTCATGCTGAACGTCGGCCTGGACGTGTTGTTCGGCATCGACCAGGGATTGCCGGCACAGATCGGCTTGGTCGCGCTGGCGGTGATCATGGCGACCATTTCCGCGATCTCCGGTGTTGACAAGGGGATTCGCTTCCTGTCCCAGCTGAACGTGCTCCTGGCGATCGGCCTTGCCCTGTGGGTGCTGGTCACCGGAAGCACCGGGTTCCTGCTGCGTGCAATGGTGATGAACGTCGGCGACTTCGTCTCGATGTTCCCCGGTATGACGATGGACACGATGGCCTACGACCACCCGACCGCATGGATGAGCTCGTGGACCCTGTTCTTCTGGGCCTGGTGGATCGCCTGGGCATCCTTCGTCGGGATGTTCCTGGCCCGGATCTCCAAGGGCCGCACCATCGGACAGTTCGTGTTCGGGACGCTGACCATCCCGTTCCTCTACATCATCATGTGGGTGTCGATCTTCGGCAACAGCGCCGTCAAGCGGATCCGCGACGGCGACAGCAGCTTCGGCAAGAATGCGGTCAACTCACCCGAGCAGGGCTTCTTCGATCTGTTGCAGCACTATCCGCTGCCGCTCTTCCTCGTCGGACTGGCGACGTTCGTGGGTCTGCTCTTCTATGTCACCAGCGCAGACTCCGGAGCACTGGTGATGGCCAACCTGTCCTCCGACCTGCCCGACTCCGAGACGGATGCCAAGCCGTGGCTGCGCATCGCATGGGCCGCCGCCACCGGGCTGTTGACGATCGCGATGCTGATGGTCGGCGGCGTCCCGGCGCTGCAGAACGCCACCATCATCATGGGGCTCCCGTTCGCGGTGGTGATGATCCTCGTGATGCTCGGGTTGCACCGCGCGCTGGAGTCCGAGCGGCTGCAGGCCACCGCGTTCCGAACCTCGTTGCCTGCCACCGCGATCGGCGGGGCGGAGCTGCGACGACCCGGCACTTGGCGCAGCCGGCTGAGCCGGTCGCTCGGGACAGTCAGCCTTAGGCAGGCATCCCGCCGGTTGGACACGGTGGTGCTGCCCGCGCTGCGGGAGGTCGCTGACGAGCTGACCCAGCGAGGTGTCGACGCGCGGATCGTCACCACTGACGAGCTGCCGGGCTCGACCATCCACTCGGTCGCGCTCGAGGTGCCCGGCAACGAAGCGGACACGTCATTCAGCTATACGATCCGGATCCGGCGGGCGAAGGCACCGGCATACGGCGGTCGGATGATCGAGGCCGATGACACCACTGCTCGCCTGGAAGTGGTCCTGCCCGGAGGCGGGACGTATGACGTCCTCGACTACTCCGCTGATCGGATCGGTCACGACGTCCTGGACCACTACCAGTGGTGGGCGTCCTCACAGGCGACAGCCGCCGACGCACTGGCGTGAGTGTGCTGGCTCCCCGCGGATCCTCTGCGGGGAGCTGGCACGACACGCGCCAGGGCAGCACAGCGTGCAGCACGACGAAAGGATCGAGATGCGCCGCTACCTCGGCTCTGCCTGCTAGCAGCTCGAACGGTGAGATTCCTCACCTGTGTGTGCAGGAACAGGCCAGGTGACGGCAGCGCTGTAGCGGTCATGGCTGATCTCTTCGACCCCCTGAACGTTGGCGCGTGGACGCTGCCGAACCGGCTCGTGATGGCGCCGTTGACTCGCAACCGTGCCGAGGGCACCGTGCCGGGCGACCTCGCAGTGGAGTACTACTCCCAGCGAGCCTCGGCCGGCCTGATCATCACGGAGGGCAGTCAGCCCACCCCCGAGGGCCAGGGCTACCTGAACACCCCGGGCTTCCACTCTGAGGAGCAGCTCGCCGGATGGCGCCGAGTGACCGACGGCGTGCACTCCAATGGCGGCCGGATCGTCGCTCAGCTGATGCACGCCGGACGTATTTCTCACCCTGACAACACCGACGGTCAGGAGATCATCGCCCCGAGCCCTGTGGCGGCCCCGGACGAGATGTTCACCGCCGACGGAATGAAGCCGTTCCCGACACCGCGCGAGATCACCCTGGAGGAGATTCCCTCGATCGTCGAGGGCTACGTGCAGGCCGCCCGCAACGCCGTCCAGGCCGGCCTCGACGGCGTCGAGGTCCATGGCGCCAACGGCTACCTCATCCACCAGTTCCTGGCGCCCGGATCCAACCACCGCACCGACCAATACGGCGGCTCGCCCGAGAACCGGGTCCGTTTCGCCTTGGAAGTCACCCGCGCAGTAGCCGACGCGATCGGCGCCGATCGCGTCGGTATCCGCATCTCACCCGCCCACAACATCCAGGGCGCCACCGAGGAGGACCCCGCCGACGTTGCCGCGACCTATCGGCTCCTGGTGGAGGGCCTCGCGCCGCTCGGACTGGCCTACCTGAGCATCCTCGCCGACCCGAAGCAGGACCTGATCCAGGACCTGCGTCGCGCTTTCGGCGGCGTGGTCATCGCCAACGACGGCTTCGGCGAGATCACCACGCGCGAGTCAGCGCAGGAGATCCTCGACAAGGACCTCGCCGACGCTGTCGCCGTTGGTCGTCTGTTCCTGGCCAACCCGGATCTGCCCGCTCGGTGGCGGACCGGCGCCGAGCTCAATGAACCGAACCTTGACACCTTCTACGGCGGTGGCGCCGAGGGCTACACGGACTACCCGTTCCTCGACGACTGACGAAGCCGACCAGCTGACCGCGCGGGGCGGCGGGTGCGAACGTCACCTATACGAAGTGGCCCCGTGTAACCCGCGAGCTCCGACAGCGCCCGAGTACGACTTGATGGCTGTGTAGGTGAGTTTGGAGAGCGTTTGTCGATGAGTCTCGACAGCACCTCGGCATGCCGCCGATTGGATGTCGGTGAGCGTCTCCCCCTAGGGCAAGCGGTCCGACAATTCAGCCCGGCTCGGAGGTCACGAGGTTGCGGAGCGGGCGGTCGTGTCCCGGGATGCCCAGGCGGACCGGCGCTACGGGACGGGCACGCCATACCGGGGCAAAGTCGTGTCGTGACGTGCAAGTTCACCGTTGGTGGTTCGGTTATCGGGACGGCACGCCGTTCAAGCAGGCCGACTTCGTCGGCTGGGCTGACCGATAACCTGCTCGCTGTGGTGATGTTCTTGGCTGGCGGTGGCAGTCCCGCGCAGGAGATGCGCGTGTGGGAGCAAGCGTTCGAGGGTGCTACGGCGATTTTGTACTGGCCATTTGCGCTTCCCGACGAACGCGTTCCCTCCGCAGCAGCTTGGTTTACGGCCGCGCTCACCGAAGGCGGACTCAACGCCGACGTGACCACTTGGGAATCGCTCGATGGACACGACGCCGCAGAGCTCGCCGACTTCGACACCATCGCTGTTGGCGGGGGCCTTACCTCAAAGTTGACCGGCCATATCCGGGCTCACCAGTTCGATGGCCCTCTTGCCAGCTATATCCGATCGGGCGGCACGTACTACGGCGGCAGCGCGGGGGCGATCCTGCCGTGTGCTGATATCACGCTTGCGGGAATGATTGAGGACGATCCCGCCTCGGCCAACGTGCCGGGCTTGGACGTCCTGCCGGATGTCGGCATCCTGCCGCACGCGGACAGGTACCCGCATGAGTTGGCCGGCCAACTCGCGGCGATGCTCGGGTACGACGTGATCGCGCTGTCAGAGGACTCAGGTATTCGGGTCGATGGTGCCGAGCTGAGGGCCATCGGCCCCGGTGCCGTTCGACGAACTCGCCCGGACCGCTCCAGATCCATTCTTGCCTGAGGCAAGGCTCGTCGCCCGACGATCGACTCGCGGTGAGAGGTCAATCGATGCTGTCAGCGGGCTCGCTCACGACATCTGGTGACCTCTCGGTGCCCGCCCTGCCCCAGGCCACGAGCCCCGCAAGACGAACGTCTATTGAGACCAGGCCTACGGTGCGCCGGCAGCAGGAAGTCGCTCTTCCGAACCCGTGAGCCTTCTTCGGGTCCTGTCGCCAGGCGTCGGTGACAGATGTGAGTCGAGATACGCGCTGTCTGAGAGCATGCTCGACATGGATTGCGATGAATATCAGCGCGCGGCGATGCGGACGGCGCGCGACGTGGACGCACCGGATGAGTTCATGCACCTGGTTCTCGGCCTGGTCGGCGAGGCTGGGGAAGTTGCCGAGAAGATCAAGAAGCTGATCCGGGACAAGGGCAGTGACTTGGCTCTGCTGGACCGCGATGACATGGCGGCCGAACTAGGGGACGTCCTTTGGTACACAGCGGTCTTGGCGAACTTTTTGGATCTGCCGCTCAGCGAGGTTGCTCAGAAGAACGTCGACAAGCTCGCCGATCGGTAGCGGCTGTCGGTGCTCGGTGGATCGGGTGACAAACGTTGAGCGGTGCGTCCGAATGACCCCGTCTCGTCACGAACCCGACGGGTACTCGTGCCCGTTTTGCCGTATCCAGGTCGGTGTCTACAACGAGCACCAGCAACCTGAAGACGTGGTGGCGGTGACCGACCGCGCGTTCGCACGGGTGGCGCCGAAATGGTGGCCGGACAATGACGGCGCGCTGCTCGTGATCCCGCGTACCCACGTCGAGAACCTCTACGACATCAGCACAGTCGATGGCCATGCCGTGTGGGATCTCACGAAGCGCGTCGCGATAGCGATGCGCGCGGCATACGGCTGCGACGGCGTCTCGACGCGACAGCACAACGAACCGGCCGGCGGGCAGGACGTCTGGCATCTTCACGTGCACGTCTTCCCCCGAAGGAGCGGTGACAAGTTGTACCAACGTCACGACGACGCCCGGTGGGTGACCCCAGCTGAACGGGCCGGGTATGCCGAAAGGCTTCGCACCGTCTTAAAAATGCCGACTACGTTCTCTGCGATCGAAAGACCGGCGAACTGACTTGATCGTGTCTCGCTAGACGATCGTCTAACGAGCGCCCGCAGCACCGCCTTCCCGGTGGCAGCGGCTGGCTGTCACACCCGCCCTCTAGCGTTCGGGTTGAGGAGGCCGAGGGTGCAGAGAGGAAGTCGCGGATGCAGTGGCAGACGGCTCTTGAGAAGTTCGCAACTCGCACCCAGCCTTCGCTGCGTTGGATGCTCGTCGGTTCCGCAGCAACAGCACTGCACCAGGTCCCGGTTCGCCCCGGTGACGTTGACATTCTGCTTCACCCGGCCACTACTGACCGGGAGATGCAACGACTGTCCGACGCGTTGAAGCCATTTGTGGGCACCCCGGCCTCTCCCACCGCAGTGCTCGACACCTTCACCAGTTCGCCGTCTGCACCGTGGGCATTCGACGGGGACTGGACATTTGGGCGGTGGCGGCTGGCCGGCACCAAGGTTGAGGTCGCCCGGATCATGACGCTGGCCGAACCCAACTGCATCAACGAAACGATCGGCGAAGCAGTCTGGGCAACTCGCGAACTCATCCCATGGCGCGGCTTGACACTGCCCGTTGTCCCCTTACAGGTCCAACTAACGACCTGCCGCAATCGGGGACTTACCGACCGAGCCGATGCAATCGAGCATCGGCTCGCGCTGACACGCGGGTGAGGATGTCTCCGTAGGCGATCCGCTTGCGGCGACGATGGTGAGTGACAGGCAGCAGCCACATCGGTGTGCTCCGAAGGCTTGGCCCAGCAGTGGCTGTCAGTGCTCTCGAAACTCACCGACATTTCTGCTGCCGGGCTCGTTCCAAGTGCTGTCGAGACTCATCGACAAATGCTCTCCAAACTCACCTACACAGACAACTGGATGTACCCCAGGATGGAAGCACGGCGCAGGGAAGAGGCGGCGCCCTGCCAGCCAAGGCGCACGCATCTGCGGCGAAGGGTGCGTCATCCCGACGCGAATGACACGGACGATCCGTTGGACAGAGTTGCGTTCGGGGTCGTCCTCAGGCTGCTGCGGTGTGGTGGCCAGGCATCCGGCCAGGTGTCAGGTCCCAGCGCACACCGTCGAGTTCGACGACTGCGGTGTAGCCCTGACGGTGCACGACCTGGTGATGCCGACAACAGAGCAGGGCCGAGTTGGTCAGCGAGGTTTCGCCGCCGGCCCACCACGGTCGGACATGATGCACCTCGCAGAACCCGGGCGGTCGGTCGCATCCGGGGAAGCTGCAACCACCGTCTCGTAGGATCACCGCGGCTCGGATTGCTTTGGTTGCCAACCGTTCTCGACGCCCAACGTCCAGTGGGGCGCTCGGTCCGCCGAGCACGGCCGGGATCAGGTCCGCCGAGCAGGCGAACCTACGAGCAGCGCCGGCATCCACCGTGTCACCACCGGTGGTGGTCGCGCCGCCCTGGCCCTTGCTCAATGTCTCCAAACCCATCGTCAGCAGCACCGTCGCCGCACCCGCCTGGGTGCCTTCCCCGGTTGCCGCACGGGCACCCGCGCCGACCAGGTCCATCAGCGCGTCGAGGCGGCGTTTGCCCGGAGATCGCTCATCTCGCACCGGATTGTCCTGCGACTGATGGTCTGAGCCGCCGAGCCCGAACGCTGAGCCTGGAGTGTCATCAGCGGGTTTCGCGGGGCGCGGCGCGGATCCCGCAGTGACCGCGTCCTTGAAGATCGCCGCATTCGCCGGCGACAACTCGGCCACCACCCGGGTCATCCCCGTCGGTGTTGTCGACCACGACAGTGACTCGGTCCGCTCGAGTTTCTCGTCGTCCTTGGACAGCTCGTCGGGTGCGAACCGGGCGATGATCCGCCGAGTCAGCTGCGTCAACCCCGCAGACCCCAGGGCCGGGTCGATCTGCAGGAACCAGCCGAGCACCTCGTCGCGCTCTGCTGTGGGTATGACGGGGCCGACCTTGTCCGCCTGCGTCAACGCGGTCCGCGCCGACTCCACCGAACATGCACCCTCCAGCAACGCCCCTTTGATGACGGTGTTCTTCCGGTCTCGGCACGAATCTGCCACCGACGCCATCGCTCGCACCGTCTTGGGCTCCACCGGAACGCCCTCGATGTGCTTGCCCAGCCATTGTGCGGTGTTGGCCGCGTCGGACCTCAGCAACACGCCCCGCTGGACAGCGTCCGCGGCCACAAGGGTGGCCACCTGCGCGGACCGACCCTGCAATCGCAGCAGGGCGGTCATCAGCTCGCCCTCCTGGCCCTCGCCCAACTGATGCACGGCGCCCGGTACCTCGTCCAACACGCGTGCGGCGGACTGCAAGATGGCGAGCACTTCCGGCCCACGACCAGGCTCCGCAATCGGGGCACTAGGCGCCGTCGAACGATCGATGCTCATGACGTGAATCCCCTTCCCCCATAGACGTTTTCGCCTACTTACAGGGTACCGGAGAAGCGTGTCAATGACTAGTATTTTATCGAACACATTTCGGTATTTCTGTATGCTCAGGGCCGCCCCCTGTCGTGCAGTGGAGCGAGCCAGAGCCTTGCGGTCAGCCTGCGAAGGTGCCGACCACGGCACCGGCCAGCGCGGCAAGTTCAGCGGGCCGAGCAAGGCACTTGCTGGCCCGTAGTCCTGAGCCGATGACGACTGCGGCCGGTGCATTCGCGACCTGCTCGTCGACCAGCACCGGCCAGTCGGCCGGCAGACCGATCGGCGTGATCCCGCCATACTCCATGCCGCTCAGGTGTACGGCGTCGTCCATCGGCGCAAAGGAGCATTTGCGCACGTCGAGGAACTTGCGTACCGCTCTGTTGACGTCGGCGCGCGTGGTGGCGAGCACGACCACTGCGGTATACCTGCTGACGTCGCCGCGGCGGCCGAGGACGACCACGCAGTTGGCGGACAGTTCGGGCGCCGATCTGTATGCCGCGCAGAACTCCGCCGTGTCGGCGAGCGTCGGGTCGATTTCGCTGACTTCCAGGCTCGGGACCGCATCTAGCATGGCGGCGACCGGCGCAGCGAGTAGGTCTGTGCGATCGGCGGCTGCATGCCAGTCGAGGGTGCCGCGTCCGTCGGGTGTGTCAGGCATGGCGCCACGATAGGCGCGACGACAGGTGACGCCGAGGGCGCCATACGTGGTGCAAGTCACACGGTGCGACCATGAGGGTATGGAGCTGCCACAGGTTGCGTCGATGCCGACTATGCCCGACTCGATCACCATCTACGAGGTCGGAGCGCGGGACGGGCTGCAGAACGAGAAGGCCGTCGTGCCGACCGAGGTGAAGGCACAGTTCATCGAGCGGATCATCGACGCCGGGCTCGAGACTGTCGAGCTCACGTCGTTCGTGCCGCCGTCGTGGATTCCGCAGCTGGCCGACGCGACCGAGCTGATGGAACGACTGGGCGACCTCGGCAAGGGTGCCCAGCGACCGGTGCTGGTGCCGAACGAGCGCGGCCTGGACAACGCGCTCGCAGCGGGCGTCGGTGCGGTCGCGGTCTTCGGGTCCGCGACCGAGACCTTCGCTCGCAAAAACCTCAACCGGTCGGTCGAGGAGTCGCTGCGGATGTTCGCGCCGGTCGTGGCGCGCGCCAAGGACGCCGATCTGTGGGTGCGCGGCTACGTCTCGATGTGCTTCGGAGACCCGTGGGAGGGCCCGGTGCCGATCGAGCAGGTGTTGGACGTCTGCCGCAGGCTGATGGACCTCGGGTGCGACCAGCTGAGCCTGGGCGACACCATCGGCGTCGGCACTCCGGGTCATGTCATCGCACTGCTGGATGCGTTGCAGGCCAAGGGGATCGGCACTGACCGCATCGGCGTCCACTTCCACGACACCTACGGGCAGGCGCTGTCGAACACCGTGACCGCGCTCGGTCACGGCGTGCGCGTCGTCGACGCCTCCACCGGTGGCCTCGGCGGCTGCCCCTACGCCAAGTCGGCGACCGGCAACCTGGCCACCGAGGACCTGGTGTGGATGTGTCGAGGTCTGGGCATCGAGACCGGTGTCGACCTGGACAAGCTGGTCGCAACATCGGTCTGGATGGCTGAACAACTGGGCCGTCCGTCGCCGTCGCGAGTGGTGAAGGCGCTGGCGGGTTGAGCGGTCCGGACGACACACGGCGCGACGGCGCGTAGGTTGACCATCAGTCCGACGTATCAGTCAGACGTCCGCGCGGGCGCAAACAGCAATGAGGAGTTCACCCATGAAGTCTGGTCTCATCACCGACAACTTCGATCACTCGGTGCGGCCGCAGGACGACCTGTTCGGGCACGTCAACGGCACCTGGCTCGACAAGACCGAGATCCCGTCCGACCGCGGCCGGTACGGCACCTTCGATCGCCTCCGGGAGAGCGCGGAGGAGGCGGTCCACGCGCTGATCGAGGAAGCGGCCGAGTCCGACTCCGAGCCCGGCACGCCGCGCCGCCAAGTCGGTGACCTCTTCGCATCGTTCATGGACGTCGAGCGCATCGAGAGGGCGGGCGTCGACGCCCTCGCCGACGATCTGGCCATCATCGAAGCCGTGGCGTCGACCTCGGATCTGCTGCGGGCCTGCGGGCAACTCAGCCGCCGCGGTGTCGACACCTTCATCGGCTTCTATTCCATTGCCGATGCGAAGGATTCGGCGCACAACATCCTCTACGTCATGCAGGCCGGCATCGGTCTACCCGACGAGTCCTACTATCGCGAGGACGAGCACGCCGAGGTGCGAGAGCAGTATGTCGCGCACATCGGCCGGCTGCTCGGGCTCGCGGGACTGGACGGCGGACAGGCCGACACGATCATGGCGCTGGAGACCCGCCTGGCCAAGGCACACTGGGACCGGGTGGCGGCGCGCGACGCGGTGAAGACCTACAACAAGCTCTCCCGTGCCGAGCTGGAGAAGCTCACCCCGGGCCTGGACTGGGACGCCTGGCTGGACGGCGTCGGGGGAGAGGCGCGGATCCTCGATCCGGTCAACGTCGAACAGCCCTCCTTCCTCACCGGATTCGCCGAGGCGTTGTCGGAAGAGTCGCTGGATGCCTGGAAGTCATGGCTCACCTGGCGGCTGGTGTCGGACCGGGCGCCATACCTGCACGAGGCGATGGTGGACGAGCGGTTCGACTTCGCCGGGCGCACGCTGTCCGGCATACCCGAGAACCGTGAGCGCTGGAAGCGCGGTGTCTCTCTGGTCGAGTCGCTGATCGGCGAGGCCGCCGGTCAGCTGTATGTCGAGCGACACTTCCCGCCGCACGCGAAGGCGCGGATGGAGAAGCTGGTCGCCAACCTCGTCGAGGCCTATCGCCGCGACTTCGAGACGCTGTCCTGGATGAGCGAGACGACACGCGCGAAGGCGCTGGAGAAGCTGGCGAAGTTCACGCCGAAGATCGGTTACCCGCAGGAGTGGAAAGACTACTCCGACATCGAGATCCGCGCGGACGACCTGATCGGCAACATCGCGGCATCCACCGCGTGGGAGGTGGACCGGATGCTGCGCCGGGTCGGTGATGAGGTCGACTCGAACGAGTGGTTCATGACCCCGCAGACGGTCAACGCCTACTACATGCCGGTGATGAACGAGATCGTCTTCCCGGCCGCCATCCTGCAGCCGCCCTTCTTCGACGTCGAGGCGGAGGACGCGGTCAACTACGGCGGCATCGGCGGTGTGATCGGTCACGAGATCGGGCACGGCTTCGACGACCAGGGATCGCGGTACGACGGCGACGGCAACCTCGTGGACTGGTGGACCGACGACGATCGCAAGCGTTTCGATGCGTTGTCGCAGAAGCTGATCGAGCAGTTCAACGACCTCGAGGGCCGCGACGCGCCGGGCAACAAGATCAACGGCGCCCTCACCATCGGCGAGAACATCGGCGACCTGGGCGGCCTGACGATCGGATACAAGGCGTTGCAGATCGCCCAGGAGACCCAGGAGTCGCCCGAGCTGGACGGTTTCACCCCGGAGCAGCGCTTCTTCCTCGGCTGGGCGCAGGTGTGGTGCGGCAAGGCGCGTGAGGCGGAGGCCAAGCGACTGCTCACCATCGACCCGCACTCGCCGGCGGATGCGCGCGCGAACGTCGCACGCAACCTGCGCGAATTCGCCGCAGCCTTCGACGTTTCGGAGTCCGACGGCATGCACCTCGACGAGGAGGAGCAGGTGCGCATCTTCTGACCCGCTTCCGGCGTGCATTGCTCGCGACTTTCGCGGGTGAGGTGCCCGGCGGTGTCGATCCGGTGTGCATTGGTCGCGACTTCGCGGGTGAGGTGCCCGGTATCAGTGCCTGATGACGAGTCCGGCCCGGTCGGCAGAACGCCGACCGGGCCGAATCGCGTTTCAGGACAACGACATCACGACAGGTTTGTCGTCACGTCGTCCAGCACGAAGGAGGTCTGCAGCGAGGCGTCCTCCGTGCCGGTGAAGGTGAGCTGCACGGTCTGGCCGGCGTATGCCGACAGGTCGATCGCGTGCTTGGTGTAGCCGCTCGCGGCGTTCGCATTCGAGTAGGTCGCCAGCGTCGTCGAACCGGCCTTCACCTGCAGCTTGTCGTACGGCGTCGAACCGTACTCGTCGGTGTCGACGTGCAGGTAGAAGGACAGCTGGGCGTGACAACCGGACGGGACCGCGATGCTCTGCGACAGCGTGTCGGTGTGCGACTGGCCGTAGCCGTCGAGCCAGGCGTCATACGAGCCGGCGTGGGTGGGCTCGTAGGAGCCCCACTGCCCGATGATCTGGTTGTTGCTCTCGCTCCAGCCGGCCGCCCCCGATTCGAAGCCGGAGTTCTTGACCAGCTGACCGGAGCACGAGCCGCCGCTGGTGCCGGTGATCGTCCAGGTGAACGTCGTGCTCCCCGTCTTACCTGCCGAGTCCTTCGCCGTGGCGGTGACCGTGTAGGTGCCCGTCGCCGTCGGCGTGCCGGAGATCAGGCCGGAGCCGTTGATCGACAGGCCGGTCGGCAGACCGCTCGCGCTCCAACTGTATGGCGCAGTGCCACCGCTGGCGGCCAGCTGCAGCGACGCCGCAGTGTTGACCGGGCTGCTCTTACTGCCCGGGTTGGTCACGGACACACCGGAGGTGGTGCCGGCACCGAAGCCGGCCACGCCGTTCGGCGTGCCGTTGCCGGTGGGGCCGTCCCAGCCGACGCCGGCGTTGCACAGCACGGTGCCGCAGCTGCCGTTGTTGCCGCTGGTGACGTCGTTGAAGTCGCCGGTGTGCGAGTAGGACAGGTCGTTGCCGTAGGTGGAGTTGCCCGCGGCACCCGCAAGCGCGGCGGTCGCGGCCAGCAGCGGGGAGGCGAGGCTGGTGCCGCCATACACGCTCCAGCCGCTGCCGCCATAGGTCTGGTAGACCGCCAGGCCGGTGGCCGGGTCGGCGTCCATCGACACGTCGGCCTCCGCGCGCTTGCTGCACGCGGTGTTGACCCCGCTCTGGAAGGACGGCTTCGCCACGTAGGACGAGCATCCGGAGCCAGTGCCCTCCGAAGAGCTTGTCTTCCACACGGATTCGCTCCAGCCGCGGCTGGTGTTGCTGTTCCGGGACAGGGAGGTGCCGCCGACGGCGGTCACGTATGCCGAGGTGGCCGGGTATTCCGCACCGTAGTCGCTGTCGCCCGCGCTGGCCGTGATGAAGACGCCGGGGTGCTTGAAGTACGAGGTGTCGGCGCTGGTGATGCTGCTGTCCTCGCTGCCGCCGTAGCTGTTCGAGACGTACTTGGCGCCTTGGTTGACGGCCTGGTTCACCGCTGCACCGAGGTCGTTCATGCTCGCGGAGTTCGCCTCGACCAGCAGGATGTGGCACGCCGGGCAGGCGGCGCTGACCGCGTCGAGGTCGAGCGAGATCTCCCCGGCCCAACCGCTGTCGGCCGTGGGGAAGCTGTTCGTGGAGCCGCTCTGGCTCATCTTGGTGAAGCAGCCGTTCGCCGTGGTGCAGGACGGCAGGCCGTACTGCTGCCGGTAGGCGGCCAGGTCCGACTCGGCGTTGGGGTCGTCATACGCGTCGACGATGGCCACGGTGGTGCCGGCGCCGGCGGCCGGCAGGTGGTATGCCGACTGGATGTCGCTCGGCCCGTATCCGGACGGTGTCGCGTTGGGTGTCACGGCGTGCGGAACGATCCGGTTCGGCTCCGCCGGGTTGGTCTGTTTCATGGCGAAACAGGTGGCCCATCCCTTGGCAACCCGTTGGGAACACACGTGTTCCGACTCCACCGAGGCCTTGATCGGTGTGCCGGTCATGGTGGGGCTCGGCGTCGCCGCCTTCGTGGAGCGAGCGTGCGCAACGTGCCGCGCGGCCGTCCCGTGATCCGGGTGAGCGTAGGCCGTGCCGCCGGTCATCGCCAGCGGTAGTGCCGCGGCGATCCCGAACAGTGCGACCCCGGCGGCTTTCCTCCGCGGGCGCCGCAGCGTGGATGACGACATCTGGTGTCCTTTCAGGTAACATTCAGATTGTCACCACTGGTTGGTGGTGGCAACCGGGAACTTACTCCGGAGCATCGCCAGCGCGGGGTCAAGGAACAGCAATGGTCTGTCAAGAGTTTGGTCAAAGCTGCGATCGGGCCGAGGATGGTCTCCATGTCAGCCGACCTTGACGACATCTGCCGCGTGCTGCGGGATCTCGGACTCACGTCATACGAAGCGAAGGCGTATGCCGTTCTGGTGCAACGCAATTCGTCCACAGCGGTGGAGCTCGCGCGCGGCGCGCGCATCCCGCGGCAGCGGATCTACGACGTCGTCGACGGGTTGGTCCAGCGAGGCCTGGCGCGACCGCTGAGCGGGGAGGTGGTGTCGTTCGCCGCCACCGACCCCCGGATCGCCATCTCCGGGCTGGTGGCCGAGCACCGCCAGCGCTTCAGCTCGCTCGCGCTCAACGCGGACAACGTGTCCGAGGAGCTGTCCGGGTTGTGGCACAGCGGTCAGCGGGAGCAGACCCCGCTGGCGTTCGTCGAGTTCCTGCGTGACCCGGCGAGTCTCGGGGCCCGCTTCCTGGAGCTGCAGAGCCGCGCGACGACGTCGATGTTGCTGTTCACTCGCAAGCCGTACGTCGTGGACAACAACGGTCCCGGCCTCGATGCGACCCGGCGGATCGCCGAGTCCGGCGGGGACGTGCGGTGTTGCTACGAGCGTGAGGTGCTCGACTCCGCCGAGTCGGTGGAGACGCTCAAGCAGTTCGCCGAGGCGGGGGAGCAGGGCCGCATCGTCGAGAAGATCCCGATGAAACTGTGCCTGGTCAACGGGACTCACGCGCTCTTCTCGCTGACCGACCCGGTGGCCGGTGGCCTGACGGCGACCAATGTGCTGGTCGAACATCCCGATCTCGCGACCTCGCTGACCTATGCGTTCGAGGCGATGTGGGCCACCGGACGACCCGTGCTCGAGGTGGCACGGGACGCCGGTTACGACGTCTGACCAGAAGCGACGCCGGTGATCCGGTGGATGGAGAAGGTGCGTGGCTCGCGGCCTGCGCCGACCAGGCCGGTGACCCGTCCGCCGTCCGCGCGCTGCGGACGGAAGAGCGTGCGGTGCAGGACGCCGCCGGGATCGGAGTAGCCGATCCACACCTCGGTCCCCTCGGCCGCGGCGTCCTGCAGCATGGCCAGTGTCACGGTCGGATCGGTCGATGGAATGCGCGGCCCGGAGCCGTTCGACGACCTGCCGGCGGCTGTCTCCTCGCCTCGGCGGACGTGGGCGATGACGTCGTCGATCAGGTCGTCCGAGACGGCGTCGAGCCGTGGCGGTTCACTCACCCGGGGTGTCGCCGCACGGGCGCGGCTGCCGCCGACGTGCACGACCTGCCCGTCCTGACCTTCGGCGACCGGCGAATAACCGTGCTGGCGCAGCATTTCCAGCACAGTGGCCGGATGCGCGGGTGAGACCACCACCGATGGTGCGATTTTGCGCAGCTGGAGGGCGGAGAGGTTGCGATCGCTGGTCATCGCGTCGAGCATCGCCGTGTCGTCGTTACGCAGATAGCAACTCGCGGTACCGACCCGCGTCTGACCGTGCCGGCGTGCCACGTCCGAGATGAGGTATTCCAGCGGCTGCGGCAACGGCGTGGGACTGGCGACCCTCAGCTGTTCGACCAGGTCGGTCGCGGACCGGCCGGCATCCAGCGCCCGCCGGATGCTCTTGTCGGTGAAACGGTAGACGGTTGCGCCGCCTCGGGATTCGACATCGGCAGCCACCTGCATGAGTGCCTGCAGCTCCTCGGTCAACGGGCCGGGTGCGACCGCCGTCAGGTCCGCCTGCAGCAGCAGGTGATCGACCTGCGCCGGCATGGCGGCACTCATCGCGGCTGCCGCGTCCTCTCCCGCCAGCAGAGCGCGGCCCGGTGTCGACAGCACCCCACGGCCGGTGACCCCGAGCCAGGCGGCCTCTCGCAGCACGTCCGCGGCGCGCGTCGGGGCGCCCTCGGGCAGTCGCAACGGACGCTGCCAATGCAGCATGGCATCGACGTATTCCGTTGGCACCGCGACGGATCGATCGACGCCGGCGAGGATGGAGAGCACGTCGTGTCGGCGACTGCGCATCACCGGCCAACCGACCTCCGCGCTGAGCACGTTGATCGTCCCCTGGTCGTTCGACCGGCCGGCGAGCGAGGGGGCGCGGGTCGTGCGCAGCCACGCGGTGGCCAGCGTCTCCCATCGTGAGGCGGTGTCGCTGTCGGCCCAGTCGTCATACGCGGTGGTCGGCAGCCAGCAGGGTTCGAAGTCGCCGTTGCTGGCCACGAGCCGGGCGGCATACGCCAGCTCGATGACGAAAGCGGCGAGCGGCAGATCGGCGTCGAGCGCGGTCGCGGCGGCGCGGTGGTCGCGCACGCTCAGCCCGCCGGACCGCAGCACCCGCGGCGCAGCGTCTTCCCATGAACGCAGCAATGTCTCCACCCGCCAGAGCAGTTCGAGCGCCGCGCCCGCCGCAGCGGCGTCGACGTCGTGGGCGAGCAGCCGCTGCGTCGGGGGTGACGGCGGCGTGATGCCGTCCTGGTAGAGGCGTCCGTCCCGCAGTGCGAGCCCCGTCTCCCGGGGGATGACGCCCCCGTCGTCAGTGCGGACCACCAGTCCCGCGGACACCAGCTCCTCCAGCACGCCGGCGGCCGACGGCCCGTCGAAGCCGGCCCGCGGATGCCGCCAAAGCAGCCGGTCGATCGCCGCTCGCGCGCCGTCGCTGAGCTGCGCGTATGCCGCCGCCGCCGCCGCGCTGCGGTCCGGGACGCCGAGCTCACGGGCCGGTGGCCCGAGTCGCGCCGGGCTGCTCAGGATCTCGCCGACCGCACGGGCCGGGCGATAACCTTCCGGGCTGCGCCACAGCAGCGCCTGGTCCCACAGTGAACGACATGCCGTCTGCACCGTGCGTTTGGTGGCGCCCAGGAGCGCGGGCGCCGCGTCGGCCCCCGCTACCAGGACCGCTTCGAGCACCCGGAGCCGGTCGGCGGGCAACCGGTCGAGGGCACGCTGCACGCTGCCGCGGGTTGCTGCGCGAGCGGCCAGCGACGTCACGTCACCCGGTGCCGGCCGGGTCAGGTCCGGCCGCGCGGCCAGCAGCGCATGCAACTGCGCGTCACTGCGCGCGCGCATGTCGTCGGCGAAGCTGCGGGCGGATCTCGGCACCGCCCAAGGATAGGCGTTCGACCGACGCGGCATCGCGATGCACGAGCGCCGGTCGTATGGCGGGCGGTGGTGGGAACGCCTCCGGCAACGCCGTGCCGCGGCCCGGTCGTCTGACCTACTGTGAGAGGCAACACGTCGCCAGCCCGCAGGAGGTCCCTGATGTCCGTCAGCAGCCACCCGTCATACGCCAGTGGCACCTCGCACGCGCCGCTGCTCGGTGACACCATCGGCGACAGCCTGCGCCGTACCGCCGCCCGGTTCGGCGACCGGGACGCCATGGTGGACATGCCGAGTGGCCGGCGGTGGACCTACACCGAGTTCGACGAGGCAGTCGACGAGGTCGCCCGCGGCCTGCTGGCCGCCGGCATCGACAAGGGCGACCGGGTCGGCATCTGGTCGCCCAACTGCCCCGAGTGGACCCTCGTGCAATACGCCACTGCGCGCATCGGCGCGATCATGGTGTGCGTCAACCCGGCCTACCGCTCGCACGAGTTGGCTTATGTGGTCAAGCAATCCGGCATGCGGATGATCGTCAGCGCGCAGTCGCACAAGACCTCCGACTACCGGTCGATGCTGGAGGAGGTGCGCGGCGAGTGTCGCGACCTGCAGGACGTCGTCTACATCGGTGACCCGTCGTGGGACGTGCTGGTGGCCGGTGCGGCACGGGTGACCGCCGACGAGTTGGCCCGACGATCGGAGGGGTTGTCGGCCGACAACCCGATCAACATCCAATACACCTCCGGCACCACCGGATTCCCGAAGGGCGCGACGCTCTCGCACCACAACATCCTCAACAACGGCTACTTCGTCGGTGAACTGGTCGACTACACCGAGCAGGACCGCATCTGCCTGCCGGTGCCCTTCTACCACTGCTTCGGGATGGTGATGGGCAACCTCGCGGCGACCTCGCACGGCGCCTGCATGGTGATCCCGGCGCCGTCGTTCGAGGCCTGTGCGACGCTGAAAGCCGTTGAGGCCGAACGCTGCACGTCACTGTATGGCGTCCCGACGATGTTCATCGCGGAGCTGTCGCTGATGGACCAGGGTGAACGCAGCTTCGACCTCAGCACGCTGCGCACCGGCATCATGGCGGGCTCGCCGTGTCCGGTGGAGGTGATGAAACGCGTCATCGCGGAGATGAACATGAGCGAGGTCGCGATCTGTTACGGCATGACCGAGACGTCGCCGGTCTCGACGATGACCCGCACCGACGACACCCTGGCGCGCCGCACCGAGACGACGGGCCGGGTGATGCCGCACCTCGAGGTCAAGATCGTCGACCCGGCAACGGGGTTGACGGTGCCACGTGGCGCCACCGGCGAGCTGTGCACCCGCGGCTACAGCGTGATGCTCGGCTATTGGGAGCAGCCCGACAAGACCGCCGAGGCGATCGACGGTGCGCGCTGGATGCACACCGGTGACCTCGCCACGATGGACGACGACGGCTACGTCAACGTCGTCGGCCGCATCAAGGACCTGGTCATCCGCGGCGGGGAGAACATCTACCCGCGCGAGGTCGAGGAGTTCCTCTACACGCACCCGCAGATCGCCGACGTGCAGGTGATCGGGGTGCCGGACGAGAAGTATGGCGAGGAGTTGATGGCCTGGATCATCATGCGCTCCGGCGAGCAACCTCTGACCGCGGACGCCGTGCGCGACTTCTGCGAGGGCCGCCTGGCGCACTACAAGGTGCCGCGCTACGTGCATGTGACCGATGAGTTCCCGATGACCGTCACCGGCAAGATCCGCAAGGTCGAGATGCGCGAGGCCGCCCGTAAGATTCTTGCCGATGACTGAACAACAGAGCATTCCGCCGTCCGGCGAGCAGTGGGAGATCCGGCACGGTGCGCAGCGGCTCACCGTCGTGAGCGTCGGTGGCGGCATACGCTCGTATGACGCCGGCGACCGGCCGGTGCTGCACGGCTATCCGCTGGACGCCAGGGCCGACGCCGGCCGCGGGCAACTGCTGATGCCGTGGCCCAACCGCATCGCGGACGGCACCTACACGTTCGACGGCAAGGACCAGCAGTTGCCGCTGACCGAGCCGGCGCGGCACAACGCAATGCACGGCCTGGTCCGCTGGGAGCAGTGGTCGCTGATCGACGCCACGGATTCGGCTCTCACCGTGGGGTTCCGGCTGATGCCCAGCCCGGGCTGGGACACGATCCTCGACCTGCGGGTCCGCTACGAGCTGAGCGACGACGGCCTGGCCGTGACGCCGAGCGCCACCAACGTCGGGTCGGTCCGCGCACCGTTCGGGTTCGGGGCGCATCCCTACCTGACCGTCGGTGAGGACGGGGTCGACGAGCTGACGCTGTCGGTCCCGGCGACCGACTACCTCACGGTCGACGACCAGTTGCTGCCCACCGGCACCCGACCGGTCGAGGGCACCGACTACGACTTCCGCCGTCCCCGTCCCATCGGGCAGACCGTGCTCGACACCGCATTCACCGGCTTGGCGGCCGGCGACGACGGCCGGTGGCGGGTCACCCTCAGCACAGCCGCGCGCAGCACGACGATGTGGGCGCAGGCCGACACCTTCGGTTACACCCAGGTGTTCACCGGCGACACGCTGCCGGGGGCCCGGGCCCGGCACACCGGCGTGGCCGTGGAGCCGATGAGCTGCCCGGCGGGTGCCTTCGCCACCGGTGAGGCGCTCGTCGTGCTGGAGCCCGGCGCCGGTTGGTCCGGCCAGTGGGGCATCGCGCACCGGGGCTGACGCCGCTGACTCCGCCCGCCACTCCACCGAGCGCACACCACTCTCCACCGAGCACACACCGCACTCCACCGAGCACACACCGCACTCCGCCGAGCGGACACCTTACGACCGAGCGGACACGAAAATTGCGGCCTGGGAGGCCGATTGTTGTGTCCGCTCGGTGCGTTGTGTGTCCGCTCGATCAGTCGGCGGGCTGCGGGGCCAGCGCACCGGCAGCGGCCGCGGCCAGCTCGGCGCGCAGCTCTCGCTGCCCGTCGCGGGAGATCCTGACCTCGCACACCCGGATGCCCTTGCGCGGGTTGGCGATCCGTTCGGCCAGCACGTCGGGGTCGCCGACATACTCGTGCTCGATGCCGTGCGCGGCGCACAGCTCGCTGATGTTGGTGTCGGTGGGTGTGGCGAAGATCCGCTCGAACGGCCGGGACAGCTCGGTCCGGCCCGGTTCGAGGGTGCCGAAGATGCCGCCGCCGTTGTCGTTCATCACCACGATCGTCAGGTCCGGGCGCGGTTCGTGGGGCCCGATCAGCAGCGCATTGGTGTCGTGCAGGAAGGTCAGGTCCCCGACGAGCGCGACCGCCGGGTGCGGCGCTCGGGACAGCGCGAAGCCGATGGCGGAGGAGATGACGCCGTCGATGCCGGCCAGGCCGCGATTGCCGACGGCCATCACGCCATGGGTGATCTCCCGGGGGTCGCGCGCCAGGTCGACGTCTCGTGCGGTGTTGGAGGATCCGACATACATCCCGGCCTCCGCGGGCAGGTTGTGCACCACGGTGCGGGCGACGGCCGGACCGCTCGGCCAGCTCGCTTCGATCAGCGGCACGGCGGCGGCAGCCACGACCTGTCCGGCGGTGCGCCATTGGGACGCCCAGGCACGGTCGACGCAGGAGGCGACCGCCTGGTGACTGCGCTCGATGTCGTCCCATTCGTGCACGCGCCGGACGACGTGCCCGGGGTCGGCCCACGAGGTCAGCGGCGTGACCGCCTCGACGGTGATCGCCGGGTTCTGCAACAGTCGCGCCACGTCGCGGTCGAGGGTCACCCGGCCGCCGATGAGCACCCGCTCGGGCAGATGCTCGTCGATCCACTCGTGGGCACGTAGCAGCAGCGGGCCGTTCGGCGTCACCCGGCCACGGCGGTAGGCCCCGAACGGCTCGGCCATGATCGGCCAACCGGCCGCGTCCGCGAGCTCGGCGAGCTCCGACGACTGGTGCGTGGCGGGCAGGTCGCCCAGCAGCACCAGCGTGCGCGGCACGGGGGCGATGCCGGAGCCGGTGACGGCGCCACGCCCGTGCGAGTCGGGCCGGCGCAGGCTCAGCCACGCCTCACCGTGGGGACGGCCGGCCAGGCTCTCGGGCCAGTCGCTGTCAGTGTCCGTGTCGTCGAGCGCGTCCGGGACCAACGGCTCCCGCAATGGAACGTTGAGGTGCACCGGACCGGGGTCGCCGGAGGGGTAGCCGCGGGACTCGGCGACTGCACGCCCGATCACCGACCGCCAGATGGCCTGCTGCCCCGCGCGCCGCTCCGGGGTGCCGAACTCGTGGAACCAGCGGGTCGACCCGCCGAAGATCTTGACCTGGTCGGTGGTCTGGTTGGCGCCGGTGCCGCGCAGTTCCTGCGGTCGGTCGGCGGTCAGCAGGATCATCGGGACATAGCCGTGCGCCGCCTCCAGGACCGCCGGGTGGAGGTTGGCGACCGCGGTGCCGCTGGTCGTGATGACCGGCACCGGCATCCGGGAGGCCTTGGCCAGGCCGAGAGCGAGGTATGCCGCGGACCTCTCGTCGACCCGCACGTGCAGCCGCACGCGCCCGGCGCGCTCGGCGGCTTCGGCGGCATACGCCAGCGGTGCCGAACGCGAACCGGGAGCCAGCACGACCTCGCGCACGCCCTGGCGGATGAGTTCGTCGAGCAGCACTGTTGCGATCGCAGCGGAAGGATTCACGCTCGCCATCCTCCCAGCCCACGAGCTGAGGCGCGCGGGGGTGGTGCGCCGGTCAGCCGGCGGTGACCAGGACCTCCTCCTGCGGCGGCTTCCTGTCGCGGGCGAGCACGTCGGCCGGCACCTCCCGCTGCAGGAACGCCTCGGCCGCGCGGACCGCCGGGTGCAGGCCGGCGGTCGCCAGCACCACGATCGCGGCGATCACCAGCCACCCCGGGCCGTGCCAGCTCAGCGCCAGGAAGGTGTATGCCGCAGGCGCCCACCGGCCACCCAGGGTGGCGAACACCTCCTGAACGCCGCCGTATTCGCCGCGGCGGCGCGGGTCCATCAGCTCCGCCTGGAACGCCCAGCTGCTGGCGGAGATGGCCAGCTCGGCCCCGGTGACCGTGACGTGACCGAGCCAGACGAGGGTGACGGTGAGCAGACCGGACGTGCTGTGCGTGACCATCGTGATCAGACAGGACAGCACGAAGAACGCTCCGGAGAAGCGCACGGCCTTCAGCGCATCGGCCAGGGTGTGCACGCCACGGGTGGTGTAAGCCGGCAGGAAGATGCACATCACCGTGTTGGTGCCGAAGAGCCAGGCCAGCAACCAGTGCGGGGAGTCGGTGGCTTCGACCAGCCAGAGCGGGATGACGACGTTGAGCAACACCTGGTTGGTCCACATCGTCCCACCGAAGAAGCTGACCGCCATCCAGCCGACGTTGTGCAGCGGTCCCTTGCCGGGGATCTTCTCCGATGCGGTCCTGCGGTCGCGGGCGGCCGCCCGGTCGTCGTGTGATGCCCGCGGCAGGCGGGCGATCCAGTAGGCGTTGAGCAGGCCGATCGCCAGGGTGACCAACGGCATCCAGCGCAGCACCGTGAGGTTGTCGAAGGCGAGCGCGACACCGCCGATGATCGCTCCGAGGGTGAAGCCGACGTTGAGCGCGGAGTACATGTAGGCCTGGGTGCGGATGCGCTCCTGCTCCGGCATCACGTCGAGGATGTAGGCGTTGCGCCCGGCGCCCGCGGCGTTCTCGATGATCTCGAAGAGGATCACCATCAGCAGGTATGCCGAGAAGCCGCTCATGAACGGCCACAGCCCGAACATCAGCGCGGCCAGCAAGGCGCCGGCCGACCACATGCGTTTGGGCCCGAGGACGTCGACCAGCCGGCCCGCGGGGTAGGCGACCAGGAAGGACACGACGCCGGCCACGGTCAGTCCCAGCCCCACCTGCGCCGCCGACAGCCCGACGACCTGGGTGAAGAAGACGGCGCTGCCGGTCAGGAACGTGCCCTCGCCGGTCGCGAAGAGCAGGGACTGCAGCGACAGCCGGCGCGACAGCGGGGTCGGCGGGATCAGCTGACCGAGTCCGGAACGAGCACGGGTGAAGGCGGTTTTCGGCACGGTGCAGTCGACCACGACGCACCGACAACCGTCACACGATTTTCCGGCCGGCGGGTCGCTGTCAGGTCCGCAGGACCGCCACCGAGTCCGGTCCGACGCTGACCGGCTCCGCACCCCCGCCGGTGACCGCGCCGAACCCGAGGACGACCTCGCCGGGCATCGCGGTGTCGTAGGAGCCGAAATTGGCCAGCACGACGCGGTCGCCGCGATGCACCCGAAGTGTGGCGCCGTTGCGATGCACCTCGACGGCGCCGGTGAGGATCTCGGGGGAGACCCGGCGCAGGCGCAGCAGGGCGGCATACCACTCCAGCAGTCGTGCGTGGTCGCCCTCGGTGATCTCGGACCAGTCGAGCGTTGAGTCGCGGAACGTCGAAACCGCTTGCGGGTCAGGCACGTCCGCCGACCAGCCGTGCTCGGCGAACTCCCGGCGCCGACCCTCCGAGACCGCCTGGGCGAGTTCGCGCTCCTGGTGGTCGGTGAAGTACTGCCAGGGTGTCGACGCCCCCCACTCCTCACCCATGAAGAGCATCGGTGTGTAGGGCGAGGTCAGCAGGACGGCTGCGGCGGCGGCCAGTCGACCCGGCCCGACGAGTTGCGAAAGGCGCTCTCCGGTGGCGCGATTGCCCACTTGGTCGTGGGTCTGCAACGATGCGACGAAGCGCCACGGCGGGGTGCGGGTCGGGTCCACCGGCCGGCCGTGGTGTCGGCCGCGGAAGCTGGACCAGGTGCCGTCGTGGAAGAACGGCGTGCGCAGGACCTTCTCGAGTGCCGAGGGATCCGCGAAATCCGAGTAATAGCCCTGCGTTTCGCCGGTGAACACCACATGCAGGGCGTGATGTATGTCGTCCGACCACTGCCCGGTCAGACCCAGTCCGGCACCGTGGTCGTCCCGGGGGGCGACCGTGCGGGGGTCGTTGCGGTCGGACTCCGCGATCAGCGTGAGCGGCCGGCCGAGCTGTGCCGACAGCTCGTCGGTGCGCCGCGCGAGCTCCTCGAGGAAGTGCTCGGCACGGCCGTCGTGCAACTCGTGCACCGCGTCCAGGCGCAGACCGTCGAAGTGGAAGTCACGCAACCACATCAGCGCGTTGTCGATGAAGTAGTCACGCACCTCGTCGCTGTCGCGACCGTCCAGGTTGATCGCGGTGCCCCACGGCGTGGAGTAGTGGTCGGTGAAGTAGGGGCCGAACTCCGGCAGGTAGTTGCCGCTCGGTCCGAGGTGGTTGTAGACCACGTCCAGCAGCACGCCGAGACCGCGCTGGTGGCACGCGTCGACGAACCGCTGACACGCGGCTGCGCCGCCATACGCCTCGTGCACGGCGTACGGCGCAACACCGTCGTACCCCCAGCCGCGATCGCCGGGGAACGCGGCGACCGGCATGACCTCGACCAACGAAACGCCCAGCGCCGCAAGGTGATCGAGCTTCTCGACGGCGGCGTCGAAGGTGCCCTCGGCCGTGAAGGTGCCGATGTGCAGCTCATAGACGACCGCGCCGTCCAACGCTCGCCCGCGCCACTCGGAGTCCTGCCAGTCGTGCGCGTCCAGATCGACCACCGCGGACCGGCCGTGCGGCCCGTCGGGCTGCGCCAACGACCTCGGGTCGGGCCGTTCGGGACCACCGTCGAGTCGGAAGGCGTAGCGCCGGCCCGGTGTCGCCTCGGCCGCCAGCCGCCACCACTGGCCGTCACGCCGCATCGGCAACCGCCGGTCGCCGAGCGCGAGCTCGACCGTGTCATGGGCGTTCGGTGCCCACACCGCGAACTCGTTCATGACTGCCGCTCCAGCAGCGCGACGGGCCAGGTGGCGAGCACCTCGGCGACACGGTGCCGTCCGTCGCTGGTGAACGTCGCCCCCGAGATGTGGTCGTGCCAGCCACCGGCTGGCAGATCGACGGTCGCATCCGCCCACCCACCGGATCGCTCCAGGCGCGCCGGCGCGCGGGTCGCCAGTGTCACGAACGTCTCGCGCCCGTTGCGCCCGATGGGGCCGGTCAGCCGGCTCGGCTGCACCGATCTGCTGAAGCCGAGCAGGTGCTCGGAACTCGAAACCACCGGGCGGTATGTCGATTCGGCACCGAACGAGCGGGGGTGGTCGCGCCGGATGTGCAGTGCCGTGGTGACGACGTGGAGCTTGTCGGCATCCAGGCCGGTGCCGTCGTCTGCGGTCAGCAGCTCGGCACGGTGCTCGAAATCGACGGGACGCCGGTTGTCCGGATCGACCAGTGACAGGTCGACCAGCTCGGTGCCCTGGTAGGTGTCGGGAACACCGGGCACGGTCAGCTGGAGCAGCTTGGCGCCCAGCACGATCGCCCGCACGGCAAAGGTGTTCGCGCGCACCGCAGCGTCCATCGCCTCCCGCGCCGGCCCGTCCTGGTCGGTGAGCCGGCGGGCGAAGTCGATGACGCGGTGCTCGTAGCCCTCGTCGACGTCCAGCCACGACGTCTTCAGGGATGCCTCCCGCAGCGCCTTCTGCAGGTAGCCGGTGAGCCGCTCGTCCGACAGCTCGCCGGCGCCGATCAGGGTCTGCCAGACGAAATGCGCCGTGCGCCCGTCCACGCGGGCCTGCTTCGCTGCCGTGCGGGTCGCAGCCGAGATCGCCTGCCACGCCTCAGGATCCCCGCCGAGCGCCAGCAACCTGGCGCGCACGTCCTCGCTGCGTTTGGTGTCGTGCGTGGACAACGTGGTCATGGTGGCCGATCGAGCGCCGCGCTGCTTCTTCGCCCAGTCGTGCAGCTCGTCCGCCGACGAGCCGGCCACCCGGCTCGGGTCGCTGCCGACCTCGTTCATGGCGATGAACTCGCCCCAGCGGTAGAAGGTGGTGTCCTCGATGCTCTTGGCCATCACCGGCCCCCACGTCTGCTGCAACCGCACGCCGAAATCAACGGCTGCAGGACGCGTGTCGGTGAGCAGTGCCAGTGGCAGCAACGCGGCCAGCTCGTCCTGCAGGTCCGGGCGTGCATGCAGGGCGCGGTCGTGTGCGGCGTGCAGATCCTCCCGTTGCGCCTGCGTCGGCTTGCGTCCCGGGCGCACGTAGACGCGGTAGACGTCACTGGCGACGAGCAGTTCGACCACGGCGGCCTGTAGGGCGTCGGCGGCCAGGTCCGGCAGCGCCTCGCGGGCACGCCGCGTCAGCCGCTCCACCTCCGGCTGCAGCGAGCGAGCGATCACCTGCCGCTTGGCGACCTCGACCGCGTGCCCGTAGTCCGGGTCGCCGCCCGTGGCAGCCCACGTCGCTGCCAACGTGGAGGCACTCTCCGGGTCGGCGAGCGCGGACTGTATGACGCGCAGCGCGTCATACCCGGTGGTGCCCGAGCACTTCCAGCTGCGCGGCAGCGTCTCGTCGGGTTCCAGGATCTTCTCCACCCAGATCGGCGTGCCCTTGACCGCCTTGTCGGTGAGCCGCTGCAGGTAACCGACCGGGTCGGCAAGGCCGTCGGGGTGATCGATCCGGAAACCGTCGATCAGGCCGTCGTGGTTGAGCTCCAGCAGCAACGCGTGCGAGGCGTCGAACACCGCCGGATCCTCCACGCGTATGGCGATGAGCGTGTCGACCTCGAAGAAGCGGCGGTAGTTGAGCACGCTGTCCTTCGCACGCCAGTGCGCGAGCCGATAGTGCTGGCGCCACAGCAGATCCGCGACATCGTCGGTGCTGTCGGTGCCGAGCGCGAGAGGCCACGCGTGCTCGTAGTAGCGCAGCATCGGCTCGGCACCGGACCGGTCCAGGGTGATCTCGCCGGCCGCGAGCACTTCGTCCAGCGGCTTGCCGAGCACGGGCAGGCCGATGCGACCGCCGCCGGCCTTCCAGTCGACGTCGAACCAGTCGGAGGTGCTCGCGTCCCGGCCGTCCCGCAACAGCTGCCACAGCTGGGCGTTCTGCGACTCCGGGGCGGGGATGGCCATGTGGTTGGGGACCACGTCGACCACGACGCCCAGACCGCGGCTGTGCGCCGCCGTGACCAGCTCCTCGAAGCCGGACCGGCCACCGAGTTCTTCGCTGATCCGGGAGTGGTCGACGACGTCATACCCGTGCATCGAGCCGGGCACCGCCTGCAGGATGGGCGAGAGGTAGAGGTGGGAGATGCCCAGCGCGGCGAGGTAGTCCAGCTGCGCCGCTGCATCGGTGAAGGTGAAGCCTTCGTGCAGTTGCAGTCGATAGGTGCTGGTGACGTCACGAGCCATGGCCCCATCATGCCTGTGCGCCTCGTTGGCCGAGGAGCGAGGGACGAGCCCTTCGAGACGCCCGCTCGTTCCTCACGGGCTCCTCAGGGACCACGTCTCGAGGTCAGCGAACGTCAAGAGGCGCGATCGTCCCGCAGATGGATCGACAGGTCCGTGCGACCGGAGGCGTGCTGCTCACGCAAGCGACGGTCGCAGTCATAGTCCTCGAGCATCCGGCGGTACGGGATGGGCTCCTCCCGGTCCAGCGACGCGATCCTCGCCCGCACCTGCCCCTGTGCGTCCTCGATGCCCGGCCAATCGGGGGTGTCGATGCCGAGCAGGGCGAGGGATTCCAGCGCAGCGATGCCGGTGTACCAGAGGATGCCGTGGGTGATCGGGAACAGCAGGTCGTGGATGTTGCCGTTGAGACCGCGCTCACCGAAGGCGGAGGCTCGGTCACCGGTCGTGGTGATGACGAGCCCGCGTTTTCCGGCGAAGGCGCCGTCGCCGTACTTGCGCGAATTGCCCGCGGCGTCGTGCAGTCCGTAGGCGAAGCCCTGGGTGAAGACCCGGTCGAACCATCCCTTCATCACCGCCGGCATGCCGGCCCACCACAGTGGAAAAATCAGCACGATCAGGTCGGCGTCCTGCAGGAGTCGCTGGTGGTGCCCGACGAGCGGGTCGGGAGTGCCCTCGCACCGCGCATCGACCGCATGATCACCCACCGGGCGGTCGAACTCGGTGATGTCGTAGTCCGCCGGGCGAACCACCGCATCCCAGTGCAGCTCATTGAGATCCAGCAGATCCACGGTGTGCCCGCGAGCGCGTAGCTCTGCGTCCGCGGTGCGGGCCAGGTCGTCGGTCGAAACTGCGTGCGCTTGAGACCGATGGCGTCGTCATACGCACGGTGTATGCCGAGGTGCCGCCGCGCGTCACCTACGAGCTCACCGAGGCCGGTATGGCGCTCGCCGAGATCGCCGACCTGATCGGCGCGTGGGGCACGAAGTATGTCGGCGACCCGGGCGAGCCCGAACAGCTCTCGGGCTGAACGCTACTCGGCGGCCGCGCGGCTCAGCACGTGCGCACAGGTGCTGGCGATGCGCTGGTAGCCGAGTTTCTCGTAGAGGCGAAGGGCACCGGTCGCATTGGCAGCATCGACGCCGAGCCCAGCTGCGTCCATGCCGGATTCGCCGAAACGGCGCATGGATTCGGCCAGTAGCGCCGCGGCCACGCCTCGTCCGCGATGGCTGCGCAGCACACCCAGTTGGTCCGTGTAGCCCTCGCTGTAGCCCTGTGGCTCCCAGTCCTGCTCTCACGCGTAGTTCATCGCTGCGCCGATGACCCGGCCGGTGTCTTCGTCGATCGCCAGCACGGTCCACGCAGGACGGAAGCCGTGTGAGTCGATACCTTCCTGCCACATCTGGGCGGTCACGGTGGTGTGACCCCAGTGCTCACGGAACGCCTCGTCCATCACCTGGTGGACCTCGTCATTGCGCGCGAGGTCCCAATCGACCAGCCGCACACCGTCGAGCACAGGCATGCCGACAGGGCCGTCGAGCCGGCGGGACATCTCGAAGAAGTAGCGATCGGTGGGCAATTGGTGTCGCGCTGCCAGATCGCGCACATCCGCCTGCTCCGTCGGCGCGAAAAGTCGCAACGCCAGAGGACTGTAGCCCGGGCGGCGTGACGCGTCGTCCCAGGCGAGGCCGTGTGCGAGCTCCCACTGCAGAACCGCTGTGCCGATGCCTTCGCCGCGCCGGTCGGGTCGGACCGCTCCGACGAGGCGACCGGTGCGGCGTTCGGTGATGTCCCGGTTGCAGCCGGACCACGCAGTGGCGACGATGCGGCCATCGGCGTCGTGTCCGGCGAGCGTGTCCGCCTCCGGGACGGAGCGTGGCGAGTCCCAGAATTCTTCGAGGTCGGCCAGTGAGGTTCGTTCGGGATTGGCGTCATACGTCTCGCACTCGGTGTAGAACTCGGCGATGGCGGGCAGATCCTCACGGCCGAACGGCTGCCATGAGATGCCCGGCAGTTCGTCGAGTCGCTGACGGGCCGCAGTTTCCGAGGGAAGCTTCATGCGGCGTCGTGCTTGAGGATTCGCGCTGCCTCATCCGAGGTCAGCAACACGACGTTGCCGTCCGGATCGTCGACCATCGCGGCATACGGACCCTGGGTACGTCGCGGCGCCATCCGGCCGTGGTGGCCGGCGGCGGTGAGCTTGGCCCACATCGCGTCGACGACGGCATCGTCACCCGCGAAGAACTCCAGCAGTTGCTGATAGCCGCCGTCCGGCCGGCTCCAGGTCGGGTCGTTGGAGCCGGCGAAGCCTTCGACGAGGATGAGGCTGACCCCGCTGGGCATTCGCAGGGCTGAGACGGGTCGGTCCTGGCGTGGATCCGGCATCGCCAGGCCGAGCGTGCGGTAGAACTCGACCGATCTCGCGACGTCGCGCACCTCGAGCACGACCATGCTCAGTTGCATCTCCATCGGCCCAGTCTGGGTGAACGCGGTCGATCTCGACACCGAATTTCCCGGTCCGGACACACGCCCCCACCGTCATTCGGCCAGAATGACCTCGACCTCAGGGCAGTGGCGTTGCGCCGCACCTGTCGCCGCCGGCCCGCAGCACCGAGTTGGTGCGCTGCCACGACGCCGGGTCCGACGCCCGTGTCACCGGTCGGATGACGTACCCGTGCGCGCGGTCCACCCGGGTCGGCCGGAACTTCTCGGTCGTGGTGACCTTGCCCGAGGCATCACGCCGGAAGGTCACCAGCGCGATGACGCCGTCCTGTGCCGCCTCGGTCGACCTCCGGCCGCCATACGCGACGATGCCGGCGGCCTGGTCGGACAGGGCGTTGCCGAGGCTGTAGTTGACCAGCCGGCCATCGATCCGCTCACACGGCTGCACCACGTGCGGGTGGTTCCCGATGATGTAATCGACCGTGCCGGAGGAGAGCAGTTCCGTTGCGAGACGGCGTTGTTCGGCAGTCGGCCGTGGGTCTTGCTCGTCTCCCCAGTGCATCGAGACGAGCACCAGATCGGCGCCGTGCGCTCGCGCTGACCGGGCGTCGGCCTCGATGCCGCGGGCGCCGACGACGTCATACAGGTTGCGGGCGGCCCACGGCGCGCCGACGGGCACGTGCCGGGTGTTCCCGACCGTGTTGTCCAGGGTGTAGCTGTAGGACAGCTGCGCGATGGTGAAGCCGTTCGCCCGGTAGATGGCCGGCTGGCCGGGGTGTGCGGCGTCGGCGCCGGGTCCCGCGGCCTGCAGCCCCGCCCGGTGCAGGATCTCCCGGGTGGCGCCCACGCCGGCGAGCTGCTGGTCGAAGGAGTGGTTGTTCGCCGTGCTGCAGCCGTCGAAGCCCGCCTCGCGCAGCGCCGTTGCGAACGCCGTCGGCGCCCCCATGACCAAGCCGTGACTGAGGTTGGCGCCGGTCGCGCCCAGCGGTGTTTCCAGCTGGCAGATCGCCACATCGGCCGCCCGGATCGTCGGGGCGAGCTGGGCGAACATCGGGTCGAAATCCCACGTCGTCCCGCGCCTGGCCGCGGCGAGCACCGCCGCGTGCGGGATCTCGTCACCCGATACGGCGATCGTCACCGTGCCGGGTTCGTGGCGCGCGGACGGCGTCGTGGCGTCATTCGTCCGCGCCGACGAGGGCGACCGGGTACCGACTGCGGGCGAGCTGTATGACGCACCGGGCGACCGCGGGACCGCGCTGCTCGATGCCCTGGACGCGGGCATCGAGGTGCCAGCGGAGGCAGGGGCCGCGGCCGAGTCACCGGTGGACGACCGGGCGCCGGTGGAGCAGGCGGCGAGCGTGAGCACCGTCAGGGCCACCAGAGTCGTCCGACGGGCGGGTCGGAAACGGTGGGACGACATGGGGCGAGAGCGTAACCGACACCGGCGCTTCAACTGCGGTAGCTTCCCGTACGTACTCACCAGTAAGTTCGACCCCTTCGTCAGGAGCGGAACCCATGGGAAAGTTCGATTCGCCGGTCAAAGCAGCCCCGGGCTCGGACCTCAACGCCAAGCAGGAGGGCCTGCTGTGGGCGGTCGTCACGGTGCTGGCCTTCGTCGTGTTGCTCTTCCTCGACTTCATCTTCCAGCCGGATACCTCCTCGCTGCCGGGCCCGACCTGGCTCATCGGTCCGATCATCGGCTTCGTGATCGGGATCATCGCCGCACTGGTGGTCAAGCCGCGCAGCTGGCAGGTGCAATCCTGGATCGTGCCCGGCGTCGTGCTGGTCCTGGTCATCCTGTGCGAGCTCTTCCAGGGCGACGCGCAGTGGGTCGGCCAGGCGCTCGCCACGTTCTTCGTCGGATTCGGCGGCGGCGTGCTCTTCTTCCGGGCCGCCGAGAAGCAGCACGAGTTCGACCTCGCCCGGCAGGGCTGAGTCGCTGCGACCCCACCGCCCCTGGTCACCGACAGGACCACCTATGCATCGAGGGGACCAGCAAATCGGCCGATTTGCTGGTCCCCTCGATCGTGTGCTGGTCCTGTCGGTCAGCGGGGCTGTGCCGCTCGATCAGGCCGAGCGAGCACTCGCCGTGCGGTCAGGCGCGGGCGGCGCGCTCCACGTCGAAGCGGTCGTTGTCCATGACCTTCGCCCAGGCAGCGACGAACTCGTGCACGAACTTCTCCGCGGCGTCGTCGGAGGCGTAGACCTCGGCCACCGCACGCAGTTCGGAGTTGGCGCTGAACGCCAGGTCCGCACGCGTGCCGGTCCAGGTCTGACCCTGCGGCCCGGTGCCGACGTAGGTGCCCGGCCGGTCGCCCGGCTTCCAGTCGGCGGTGATGTCGAGCAGGTTGACGAAGAAGTCGTTCGTCAGCTGGCCCTCACGGTCGGTGAAGACGCCGGCCTTGTTGTTGCCGGTGTTGGCGCCGAGGACGCGCAGTCCACCGATCAGGACGGTCGTCTCGGGGACCGAGAGGTTGAGCAGGTTCGCCCGGTCCACCAGGTGGAACTCGAACGGCGCCTTCGGCTCGCTCTCGACGAAGTTGCGGAACGCGTCGATCTTCGGCTCCAGGTAGCCCATCTGCTCGACGTCGGTCTGCTCCTGGGTCGCGTCGCCGCGGCCCGGAGTGAACGGCACCTGCACGTCATACCCGGCGGCCTTGGCCGCCTGCTCGACGCCGAGGTTGCCGGCCAGCACGATCGCGTCCGCAACCGAAACGCCTGTCGCCGCAGCGATCTGCTCCAGCTTGGCGACGACCGGACCGGTGACGCCCGGGTCGTTGACCGCCCAGCCCTTCTGCGGCTCCAGCCGCAGACGGCCACCGTTGGCGCCACCGCGCTTGTCGGAGTTGCGGTAGCAGCCGGCGGCCGCCCAGGCGGTCTTCACCAGCTCCGAGACCGAGAAACCGGCCTCGGCGATCTGCTGGGTGGCCGCGGCGATCGCCTCGGCGCTCGGCGCCTCGGTGGCGGGGATCGGGTCCTGCCAGAGGAGTTCCTCGGTCGGTGCCTCGGCGCCGCGGTAACGCGTCGCCGGGCCCATGTCGCGGTGGGTCAGCTTGAACCACGCGCGGGCGTAGGCGTCGGCGAAGGCGTCCGGGTCGTCCAGGAAGCGCTTGGAGATCTTGCCGTACTCCGGGTCGAAGCGCAGCGCCAGGTCGGTGGTCAGCATGCGCGGCTCACGCTTACCGTCACCCTGCGACTCCGGCACCATGTCGGCGCCACCGCCGTTGACGGGCCGCCACTGGTTGGCGCCGGACTCGGACTGGAAGAGCTCCCACTCGTAGCCGTAGAGGATGTGGAAGAACTCGTTGTCCCAGCGGGTGGGGTGGTAGGTCCAGGTGACCTCCAGGCCCGAGCCGATCGCGTCGATGCCCTTACCGCTCTTGTATGACGACTTCCAGCCCAGGCCGTTCTGCTCGTACGGCGCGGCCTCCGGCTCCGGACCGACCTGCTCGGCGTTGCCCGCACCGTGCGTCTTGCCGAAGGTATGGCCGCCGGCGATCAGGGCGACGGTCTCCTCGTCGTTCATCGCCATACGGGCGAACGTCTCGCGAATGTCCTTGGCGGCGGCCAGCGGGTCGGGGTGACCACCCGGACCCTCGGGGTTGACGTAAATCAAGCCCATTTGCGTTGCGGCCAAAGGGTTTTCGAGGTCGCGCTCGCCGGAGTAGCGCTGGTTGTCGCCGAGCCACTCGGTCTCGGCGCCCCAGTAGATGTCGTCGTCCGGCTCCCACGCGTCGACGCGGCCGCCGGCGAAGCCGAAGGTCTTGAAGCCCATGTCCTCCATGGCGGCGTTGCCGGCCAGGACCATCAGGTCGGCCCACGACAGCGACTTGCCGTACTTCTTCTTGACCGGCCACAGCACGCGGCGGGCGCGGTCCAGCAGGACGTTGTCCGGCCAGGAGCTCAGCGGCGCGAAGCGCTGCTGTCCGGTGCCGGCGCCGCCGCGGCCGTCCTGCACGCGGTAGGTGCCTGCGGAGTGCCACGCCATCCGGACGATCAGCGGGCCGTAGTGCCCGAAGTCGGCCGGCCACCACTCCTGCGAGGTCTTCAGCGTGCCGATGATGTCGGCCTTGACCTCGGCCAGGTCGAGCGCCTCGAACGCCTCGGCGTAGTCGAAGTCCTCGCCCAGCGGGTTGGCGACCGCGGGGTTCTTGGCCAGGATCTTCAGGTTGAGGCGCTGCGGCCACCACTGCTGGTTGCTGTCGCCCTGCGCCGGCTGCACGAGTTCGTGCATGACCGGGCACTTGCCGCCGCCGGCGTCGCTGTCGTTGATCTCAGCGAGTGGCTGCTCTTCTGTGGTGCTCATGGCGTCCTTTCATAGCGGCGAGCGTCAGGCCCGCTTGGGTGAAACTTCTTGGGAGGCAACGCAGTCGGGGCAGTAGCCCCAGTAGATGACCTCGGCTTCGTCGATGGCGAAGCCGTGATCGTCCGAAGCGTGCAGGCACGGCGCGGCACCGACGGCGCACTCGACGTCGACGACGGTGCCGCAACTCCGGCAGACCAGATGATGGTGATTGTCGTTGCGCCGCAGCTCGTAGAGCGCGGGGGAACCGGAGGGCCGGATCCGGCGCACGAGGCCGGTCTCGGTGAACGTGTTGAGACAGTCGAAGATGGCCTGACGCGACACGCTCGGCAGCACGTCGTGCACCGTCTCGGCCAACAGCGCCGAGTCCGCGTGCGGATGATCGTGCACCGACTCCAGCACCGCGAGCCGCGGCCGCGTCACCCGCAACCCGGCAGCGCGAAGGGCGGTCTCGAAGTCCGGCATGGCGCCAGTCTCGTGCATTGTTTGGACTGGGTCAAGTCTTTGTGCCAATAACGATTCGGTGTCGGATTGATCTGCTATGCCTACGGCGCCTGCGGCCGGATCGGTAGCGTGCGGACAGGTGGGGGGAGCCGCTCGAGCGGACATCTGCAAGTGGGGGGCGAGGCGATCCGATGGGTCCAACGGTATGAATCGGCTGGCCGCGATCGCCCGGCGGCACCGCTTCGGGCAGACGGTGCTCTTCGCACTCACGGTGTGCCTGCTGGTCGGGACCGCTGCCGTCGACCCGCTGCTGACCCGGTCGTTCAGCCATGCGGTGGTCAGCTTCCACGCCCGCGCCGAGGGTGACCTGGGCGGTCAGGTGCTCATCACGGCCAACTCGCTGAGCACGCAGTCGCCGCAGACGGCCGCCGAGCTGACGTCCATCCCACGCCTGGAGAAGCTGCTCGATCCACGGGTGCGACCGGTCGTCGGATCGCCGGTCGTGTCGACATACGGCAACGAGTTCTGGCACGAGACGCTGCTGCCGATCACCGTGCAATCCACCGTGGGGCAGTGCCGCCACGTCGCGCTGGTGCAGGGACGGTGCCCCACCGCCGAGGGCGAGGTGCTGATGTCGCAACCGACCTTCCACCGCGCGTTGACCGGCCTGCACCTCGGCTCGGTGGTGACTCTCGGGCCCACGCAGGCGCCGACCAGGCTACGCATCGTCGGGGTCTACACGCTGCCGCGGGCAGACCGGTTCTGGCGCGGTGTGGACATCGCGCGTTTCAGCCCTGACTCCAAGGACTCCGTCGCGACGCTCCTGGCGACGCCCCGGACGGTCGAACAATCCGTCCCCGTCACGGCGTCCGTGAGCTACCCGGTGCTCGAGTCCCGACTGACGCCCGCATCGCTCGCGAGCGCGGCCGCCGGTGCACGGGCGATGGAGAAGCGCGGCGACGTCAACGTCTTCGAGAGTCTCAACCAGGTCTATGACGCGACCCGGCAGGACGTGCAGCAGGTGCGCCGGATCCTGCCCTTCCTGCTCGTGCAACTCGGGGTCGTCCTGCTGATCCTGCTGGTGCAGGTGACCAGCTTCTTCGCGACGGTGCGTCGCGGGGAGGCAGCTGTGCTGAAGATGCGCGGCAACGGGACAGCCGGCGTGGTCCGGTTGGGAGCAGCCGAGTTCCTCCCGGCCGCGGTCGCCGGAGCCGTGGGCGGTCTCGGACTGGCGTATGTCGTCGACGGCTTCGTGCGGCACTGGTGGCTGCCGGGAAGCGTTGCTGCCCAGTGGAGTTGGTCCTCGCTGCTGGTGGCTGCAGGTATGGCGGTGCTGATCGGCGCCGTGTGGCTGGTGTGCTGGTGGCTGACCGCACGCGCGTCGATCAGTGCGTTGTTGCGGGCTCGGCCACCGCGCCGTCGTGGGGTTCGCCTCTCGACGCCGGCCGCCGTGCTCGGTGCGGTGTGCCTGGTGGGTGTCGTGCTCACCGCGACGCACAGCCTCACCGGTGCGCCGGTGCAGATCACGCCGGTCCTGCTGGCGGGGCTCGTCGCGATCGTGGTCGGTGCACTGCTGGCGCCGGCCGCGACCTGGCTCGTGCGCCGCCTGTTGACGCGGCGACGCTCCGCTGCGGCACTGGCGGTCGCGCAACTGGGCCGCCGCGCCGGTGTGGTGACGGCGGTGACGACGCTGATCATCACCTCGGCGCTGCTGACGCTGAGCGTGAGCGTCTTCGTGCGGGGCGCCGACAACCGGGCCGCCCGCACTGCCGCCGATCTGGGGGCGACGTCGCTGGTGCACGTGAGCACCGGGCCCGGCAGCGCGAGCGGGCAGGACCTGATCGACGCGGTCACGTCCCTCGACCCGCAGCACCGCGAGTTCGCGCCCGCGGTGATGATCAACGCCTCGACACCGATGAGCAACGCGATCCTCGGGGTCATCCCGTCCGCCATGCAGCACGTCGGCAGCCGCACCGGACTGCAGCAACAGGTGCCGTGGTCCGCGCTGGGCACCGGCACAGCGGACGGCCGACCGGCAGCACTGATCGCCACCTGGACCACCGAGACCACCGTCGGTGCAACGGTTTCCGCTCCCACCATGGCCGACGTGGACGGAGACTTCACCGTGGTGGGCGCGGCGCCATACATCCCGGGTGTCGGCGCGCGCACGATCGTCGTCGACCTCAAGACGATGCTGGCGGCCGGCGACCGGCAGGACAACGTCTCCTTCCAGGTCTTCGCCGCGACACAGGACCCACACCGTCTGGCGCAGCTCGAGGCGGCGGTGCGGAAGGCGGGCTTCGCCTCGATCCAGGTGCAGACCACCGAACAGGTGCGTGCCGGGTATGACGCCACCGCGACCGCTTGGGCGATGAACCTGAGCATCGTGGTGTCGGTGCTCGCGGTCCTCGCGGCGCTGACCAGCGTGGTGCTCGTGGCGGTGGCCTCGCGGACCGACCGTCGCCGGGACCTGCGGGCGTTGCGGACCGGCGGAGTGCCACGTGCCGTGCTGCGCCGGGCAACGGTGGGGGAGTTCGTCATGCTGACCCTCACCGGTGGCCTGATCGGAGCGGCGACGGCACCCCTCGCCTCCCGGCTGACCGGACCGACCATGCTGTGGTGGTCGACGCCGCCCGAACAGCCCGTCACCAGAACGGGTTTCCAATGGCCGTTCGGCGCGGCCGCGGCAGCCGCGCTCGTCGTGCTGTTGGTCGTCGTCGGCGCGGCCTTCGGCAGCCGCCTGGCCCGATCGGCGGAGGCCGCGGAGAGGGGACGACGGGGATGACTGGGATGACGCCCGGGGACGCAGCACCGATCGTCACCGTCGAGGGCCTGGTGCAGATCTACAGCATCGAGGGACAGGACGTCGCCGCCCTCTCCGGCGTCAACCTGACGGTGCAGCGGGGCGAGATCGTCGCGCTCGTCGGGCCTTCCGGCGCCGGCAAGTCGACCCTGCTCAACGTGCTCGCCGGCCTGATGTCACCGAGTGCCGGGCGAGTGCGGCTGGCCGGGCACGAGTTGAGCGCCAAGAACGCCGCCGTCCTCGACCGGGCGCGTGGCAGCGACTTCGCCGTCCTGCTGCAGGACGTGACCCGCAACCTGTTGCCCTATCTGTCCGTCCGGCAGAACGTCGAGCTCGGCTGGCCGAAGTCGGTGCGGGCCGGCATCGACATCGACGGCATCCTGGACATCGTTGACATCGCGCCGGACCTGAGACCTCAACCGGTGCGGGCGATCTCGGGCGCCGCACGCCAGCTGACCGCGATCGCCGCGACGCTCGCGACCAACCCGTCGGTGCTGCTCGCCGACGAACCCACCAGCAGCCTGGCCGGCGCCGAGGTGCGCGCGGTCACCGACGCGATCCTGCGCGCCAACCGTGAACTCGGCACCACGGTCATCGCGGTCACGCACGATCTCGATGTCGCTACCGCGTTGGACGCGCGGATCATCACCATCCGGGACGGGCGGATCCGCATGGACGCGCGGGCCGGCAACACCCTGGTGTCGATCCGGGAGGACGGCAGCCTGCCGCTGCCGGACGACGTCCTCGGGCAGTTCCCGGCCGGCACGCAGGTGACCGTCCGCCCCGGGGAGGACGCCGACACATTCGTCGTACGACGTGCGGGAGGTGACGACCACAGATGATCCATGTGGAGCGGGTGACCGCCGAAACAGCGGACGGGACGGTCATTTTCGACGACCTGGAGCTGCTGGTCGGTGATGGTGAAGTGGTTGTCGTGACCGGGCACGCCGGTAGCGGGAAGTCGGCGTTGGTCGATGTATGCCGCGGCGTCCTGCGGCCGGTGTCCGGAACGGTCGTGGTCGAGCCGGCCGACGGGTGCGCGGTGATCACCCAGGACTACGACCTGTCCGAGTCGCTGACCGTCGTCGAGAACATCGTGCTGCCGCTCATCGCTCGCGGGATGGACCACTCAGCGGCCGCTCAGCGTGCGGCCGAGGCGTTGCAACGCCTCGGGGTCGGGGCGATCGGCGACCACCTGATCGACGAGATCTCCGGCGGCCAGCGTCAACGGGTCGCCGTGGCACGGGCCCTCGCGGATGAGCCGTCGGTCGTCCTGGCCGACGAGCCGACGTCGGCGTTGGACGCCGAGAACCGGGTGCTCGTGCTGGCCGAGCTGCACCGCGTGGCTGCGGCCGGCGCGTCCGTGCTGATCACCACCAACGACACGCAGCTGGCGCAGAGGGGTGACATCGCGTTCGCGCTCGACCCGCACTGACGGTCAGGCGCACACGGGCCGCGGCTCAACGCCGCCCGGCCGGGTCAGAACGCACCGTCGTGGCGGTAGACCGTGAGGGCACGACGGTCCACCCGCAGATCGAGCACATCGGCCTCCTCGCCGAGTTCGCCGTCCCGCGCGATACGCACCGGTCCGCCGCGCACGATCTCGATCTGCAACGACGGTGCATGAATCTCGTGGTAGCGCTTGTGCCGGCCCAACTGCCCGGTGAGCAGGGACACGAGGATGGTGAGGGTCGCTCCCAGACTGGAGGCGTCGAGCATCCGCAGATCGATCAGTCCGTCGTCGAGGCGTTCCCGGAAACTGGGCGCGAAGCCGTGCGGCTCGTATTCGCTGTTGCCGAGGAAGAGCAGGTCGACGCGGACGGTGCGGTCGTCGACGCGCACCGTGATCGGCCGGGAGCGCACCAACGTGCGCAGTCCGGCATACAGTGCCGCCAGCGGTTTGCCGATGCGCTGCTCGTTGCGTTCCCGGATGGCGACGAAATCGGTGTAGACACCGATGCTCGCGGTGTTCAGGAAGAGCCGGTCGTTCAGGTAGGCGAGATCGACCTTCGCCGCGGTGCCGCGCTTGACCGCCGTGATCGCGTCACGCAGCGGGTAGGACCAGGCGTCCTTCGCGAAGTGGTTGAATGTGCCGGCCGGGAAGACGGCCAGCGGGACCTGCTCCTGCCGGGCCGCCTGCGCCGCTGCGCGCACCGTGCCGTCGCCACCGGCGACCCCGAGAACCGCTGCGCGCGCGGCGGATTCGCGCATCACCCGATCGATGTCGCTGTCCTCGGTGAGTTTCACGACCTCGAGATCGGGAAGTTCCTCGCGGACCTTGTCCAGCACGCGCTCACCCTCGCCGCTGTGCGACGCCGGATTGACGACCAGCACGACACCGTCGCCGGTCGGTCGCTCGGTGAGCTGCAGGAGATCGGGGCGTTGTACGGCGGAGGGCGGCTCGGCCGGTGGCACCAGCCGTGCGCCGACCTGCGCGACAGCCGTGCCGAGCAGCCAGCCGGCCGCCACGTCGGACGGGTAGTGCGCACCGGTCGAGATCCGGGAGAGCCCGACCAGGCCGGCCAGTGCTCGCAACGGCAAGGACAGCACCGGCAACTCCAGGCCGACGGCGGTGGCGAACGCGGCCGCGCTCGCGGCGTGCCCACTGGGGAAACTGGCCGAGGACGGCAGCTTGCGCGACAGGCGCACGAGCGGCACCGACGCCAACGACGGACGCGCCCGGCGATTGGTCCGCTTGGCCAGCTGATTCGCGATCAGGCTGGTCGCCGCGATGGAGACGACCCCGCGGACCGCGGCCCGCTTGGCGCGCCGATCACGGCTCAGGCCGAGCGCGCCGGCGACGCCGAGCCACAGCACCGAATGGTCGGCGACGTCGGTGAGCCTCGGCAACGCCTTGTCCAGAGCGGAACTGCGCGTTGCGGCGATGTCCTCGAAGATCGACACGTCGATCTGGTCGATGTCCTGCATGAGGCGCTTGACGCGATCGGACACGAGGCGGACGTGGTGGTTGGCGAGCGGCATGACGCCATACTCCCGCACGGCCGCCGCCATTCGCTGCAGGCGTGGCGCCCGCATCGGCACGGCGGAGGGAGCAAACGGAGGTCATCGCTCGCGTCACGCTCGCCACGGCGGTTCAGTGGCTCTACCGTGAGCCCTGTGACAGCAGGGGAGTTGGTGCACGACCCGACCGGGCGTGTCAACGGCGCGCCGGCGCTGATGCGTGGGCACGCAGCCCTGCGGCTGGCGGGCGCCGCCTTGATCGCGTTCACCGTCGTGGTGCAACTGGTCGAGGCCCTGACTCGCGAGCAGCAGCGCGCGACGGTCGCCAACTTCTTCAGCTACTTCACCATCCAGTCCAACCTCATCGTCGCCGTCGTCCTCGCGGTGGCGGGCGTCATACAGCTGCGGCGGCCGGATCCGAGACGGCCGGAGCCGCGTCGGCTGGACCTGGTGCGTGGGGCGGCGACGGTGTACATCTCGATCACCGGCGTCGTCTATGCGCTGTTGCTCAGCAATATCGACGTCAACACGCCGCTGCCGTGGGCGAACGTGGTGCTGCACTACGTCGTGCCGGTCGCGATGGTCGTCGACTGGCTGCTCGATCTGCCGGAGCGGGTCATCGAGTTCCGGACGGCGGTGGTGTGGTTGGCCTATCCGTTGATCTACCTGGCCTACACGTTGCTGCGTGGTCCGGCGGTCGACTGGTACCCGTATCCGTTCCTGGACCCGGGTCCGCACGGCTACGGCTACGTCGCGGTGATGAGTCTGTGCGTGGCGGTCGCGGCGGCGGCGTTCGTCGCCGTCGTCGCCGGCGCCACCCGGCTGCCGGGCCGGATGATCCGCCCGCGGGGCTGACCCGGGCCCGGCATCCGGTGGGTTACCGCACCCCGCCGGTGCAGGCGTTGAAGACGGAGTTGGACTTCGGGTCGAACTTCCCGTCGATCGGGAACCACCACTCGACCCTGGTGTATGCCGCAGGGCCGTGCTGGGAGCAGTGGCCCAACCGGAACGCCCGGACCGCCGCGGTCGTCGGGCGGCATTCGGCGATGGGGCCGTTCGCCGGCGGCCGGCACGCGGTGGCGGTGCCCTTCGCGACCTTGCCGCCCCACGACGTCCAGTGCACCGTGGTGATGTAGCTGGTCGGATCGCCGCCGAAATCAACGACTTTCGGACGGCTGGCACCGAGTCCGCGGGTGAAGTGATGGGCGGTGCCCAGCACCGGCGGCGACGCGAGATGCGCGATGCCGGTGGCGCTGCGCGTGCTGGCCAGGGCGGAAGGACCCCAGGCGGTGACGGCGCCGGCGATGCAGACGGCGGTGAGGGCGGTTGCGATGGTGTATCCCCGAGTGTTCATGTCGGGAGGACTCCTGGGAAGCGGGCACGGTTGGCCCGGTGAGGTCACGAATCGATTGCGTTCGTGCAGCGGACACGACCTGACCGGAAGCACTCCTAGCGTCGCAGTCCTGCTCGTCAACGCCGAGCAGCACCACGACAGAGGAGACCACGCATGCAGTTGGCAGCCACCCGTATCGTCACCGACGACGTCGACGCACTCGTCGCGTTCTACGAAGAGGTCTCCGGGCTGACGGTCACCCGGCTGCACCCGTTGTTCGCCGAGCTACGCACCGAGACGGGCGTGCTGGCGATCTCCAGCACGCAGACGGTCCCGCTGCTGGGCGACGGTGTGGCCGAAGCCGGCGCCAACCGCACCGTCGTACTGGACTTCCGTGTCGACGACGTCGACGCGACCTACCTGCGACTCCGGTCGTTGCTGGACACCTTCGTCAAGGAGCCGACGGTGATGCCCTGGGGCAACAAGTCGCTGCTCTTCCGCGACCCCGACGGCAACCTGGTCAACTTCTTCACGCCCCAAGTCGTCTGAGTGTGCTCGGAGAGGACGGCTGTGGCACCGGTCCGCGTACGCCGTGTTCGCACCACCGACGTGTGAGGACGCAGCAACAGGGGTAACCCCGTATGACGTCGCAACTGCAACCACAGGGAGGTCCACATGGGACTGTTCGACAAGGCCAAGAACAAGGCCGAGGAAGCAACCGGCAAGGGTAAGGAAGCCGCCGGCGACGCGACCAACGACGACTCCACCAAGATGGAGGGCAAGGTCGATCAGGCCAAGGCGGAGGGCAAGGACAAGCTCGAGGACGTCAAGGACAAGTTCGACAACTGACTCGTCCGACGCACCGCCTGCCGGCGCCTCACTGCGGTGGGGCGCCGGAGGTGTGTCCGGTGCCGGTGGGCCCTGTGGGGCTCGAACCCACAACCTACGGATTAAAAGTCCGCAGCTCTACCAATTGAGCTAAAGGCCCCTGCGTGTGTGCGCGTGCCAGCGTAGTCCGCGGCACAGCCAGCGTCACATCGACCCGAGCCGGTGAGTCGCAGAGGCCGCCCGCGTGCTGTCCGTCGGGTACGCGCCCGGGTGCGGCCTGTCGGTGCGCCGGGGCAGAATCAACGGCATCGGGGATCGGCGCAGCGGGCGCCGATCGGGGTTGCTCACATTCGGGGAATGACGCAATGGCGCCGAACGGCACTGGCACGGTGATCGTGACGTGGCTGCTGGCGGCCGCCGCATTCGTCGGCGTGGTGGTGCTGTGGCCGCGCCTGGCCGCACGGCACTGGCGGGCCTGGGCCGGCCGGGTCGCGCTGCAGGCGACGGCCACCACCTTGGCGCTGGTCGCCGTGGCGGCGACCCTGAACGCCGAGAACGGCTGGTACGCCGACTGGTCCGACCTGCGCAACGACCTGGCCGGCACCGCGTCACCGCACAGCGCGCCCATGACGTATGGCGCCGATCCGGTGCAGCACGCACTGGCGCCCGCGGCGGCCCGGGCCGACCGTGACGCGCGGCACGCCTACCACCGGCACCGGTCCCGCTGGGAGTCGCGACTGCGCCATCGACCTCGCGACCGTGGCCAATACCTGCGGGTGTCCATGCCGGGACCGACCGGCCGGCCCGTCACAGTGGAGGTGTGGCTGCCGGCGGCATACAACGACCCGGCGCAGGCCGGCCGCACCTTCCCGGTGATCGAGGCGTTCCACGGCATACCCGGCACACCCGGCGACTACCGACGGCCGGTGCACATCGGCCGCACCATCAGCCGGCTGGTCGAGGAGCATCAGCTGGCGCCGACGATCGTGGTCGCGGCGCCATACACCCCGCACGGGCTCGACACCGAATGTGTCGACGGCCCCGGCCTGCCGATGCTCAGCTGGCTGACCCGCGACGTCCCGCAGTGGGTGATCCGGCATCTGCGCGCGCGTCCTGACCGCGATTCGTGGGCGACTCTCGGCTTCAGCGCCGGTGGCTACTGCGCGGCGCTGACCGCGATGCGCCGGCCACAACAGTTCGGCGCCACCGTCCTGCTCGGCGGTTACTTCAAACCCGCCTTCGGGCGATGGCAGCCCTTCGGCGACACGACACCGGCCGGCTACGATCTGCTGCGCCTGGAGCGCACCGATCCGCCGCCGATCGCTGCCTGGGTGCAGGTGGCGCTGCAGGACCCGATGTCAGGCCGGGGCAGTGAGCAGTTCGCGACCATGGCACGACCGCCGATGTCCGTCACCGCGGTCGTATGGCGCCGCGTCGGGCACCGGATGAGCGTCTGGATCAGCGCCATGCCCATGGCTTTGGAGTGGCTGGGCCGGACGCGCGCCGGCTTCCGTCCAACGCCCACTGTCGCGCCCTGAGCGGGCCGGGCGGGCCGACGCCGGCGGCCCACCTGGGAGGATGGACGGACCATGAATCTCTACGATCGCCTGCCCGACGCCGACGACCCGGACGAAACCTACGCACGATTCGTGGACTGGGCGGGGGAGCGCGGCCTGTCGCTCTATCCGCACCAGGAGGAGGCGATCATCGAGCTGCTCGGCGGGGCCAACGTCATCCTGGCCACGCCGACCGGCTCCGGGAAGTCGATGGTGGCGACAGCCGCGGAGTTCGCCGCGCTGGCCGGTGACCGGGTCAGCTTCTACACGGCGCCGATCAAGGCGCTGGTGTCGGAGAAGTTCTTCGCGCTGTGCGAGACGTTCGGCGCGGACAACGTCGGCATGCTCACCGGGGACGCCTCGGTCAATGCCGACGCGCCGATCATCTGCTGCACCGCCGAGGTGCTGGCCAACATCGCGCTGCGGGAGGGGCGCACCGCCGACGTCGGCATGGTCATCATGGACGAATTCCACTTCTACTCCGAGCCCGAACGAGGCTGGGCGTGGCAAGTGCCGCTGCTCGAGCTGCCACAGGCCCAGTTCCTCCTGATGTCAGCGACATTGGGCGATGTGACGATCTTCGAGGACGAGCTCACCAAGCGCACCGGACGCCCCACCGCGACCGTCGCCCAGGCGGAGCGACCGGTGCCGCTGGCCTTCAAGTGGGCGATGACGCCGCTGCACGAGACGATCGAGGAACTGCTCTACGCCAAGGAAGCCCCGGCGTATGTCGTGCACTTCACCCAGGCGGCGGCCCTCGAACAGGCCCAGGCGCTGATGAGCATCAACATGCTCAGCAAGGTCGAGAAGGACCGGATCGCCGAGATCATCGCCGGCTTCCGCTTCTCGGCGGGCTTCGGTAAGACGCTGAATCGTCTGGTGCGCCACGGGATCGGTGTGCACCACGCGGGCATGCTGCCCAAATACCGGCGGCTGGTGGAGACTCTCGCGCAGGACGGGCTGCTGAAGATCATCTGCGGCACCGACACGCTCGGGGTCGGCATCAACGTGCCGATCCGCACCGTCATCTTCACCGGGTTGACCAAGTTTGACGGCACCCGGCAACGGCTGCTCAAGGCACGCGAATTCCACCAGATCGCCGGCCGGGCCGGCCGCGCCGGTTTCGACACCAGCGGCACGGTGGTGGTGCAGGCACCGGAACATCAGATCGAGAACGCCCGGGCGATCGCCAAGGCCGGCGACGACCCCAAGAAGCTGCGCAAGGTGCAGCGCAAGAAGCCGCCGGAGGGCTTCGTCAACTACACCGAAGAGACCTTCGACAAGCTGGTCCACGCCGACCCCGAGCCGCTGCAGTCTCGGATGCGCATCACGCATTCGATGCTGCTCAATCTCGTTGCCCGGGAAGGCGATCCGTATGCCGCGGTGCGTGACCTGGTGCGTGACAATCACGAGGATCCGCGGCGGCGCCGGCGGCTGGCCAAGCGGGCGATCACCCTCACCAGGGAGCTGCTGACGGCCGGAGTCATCGAGCGACTGCCGCAGCCGTCGCCGGACGGGCGGGGCGTGCAGCTGGTGACCGACCTGCAGGACGGTTTCGCGCTCAACCAGCCGCTGGCGCCCTTCGCGCTCGCGGCGCTGGACGTCCTGCCCGACGCCGACGACCCGGCCACCGACCAGCTCACCCATGCGCTCGACGTGGTCTCGGTGATCGAGTCGATCCTGGAGGACCCGCGGCCGATCCTGCTCGGCCAGCGGCGCAAGGCCCGCGGCGAGGCGGTCGCGCAGATGAAGGCCGACGGCATCGAGTACGACGAGCGCATGGAGCTGCTGGAGGACGTGACCTGGCCGCAGCCACTCGCCGAGCTGCTGGACGCGGCGTTCGAGACCTATCGGGCCGCTCAACCGTGGGTGGGGGAGCAGGCGTTGTCGCCCAAGTCCGTGGTGCGTGAGATGTACGAGAACGCCTGGAGCTTCGGCGATCTGGTGCGCTACTACGAGATCGCCCGGTCCGAGGGCATCGTGCTGCGCTACCTCACCGACGCCTATCGCACGTTGCGGCAGACAGTGCCCGACAGCGCCAAGACCGACGAGCTGTCCGACCTCATCGAGTGGCTCGGCGAGGTGATCCGGCAGACCGACTCCAGTCTCCTGGACGAGTGGGAGGAGCTGGTCAATCCGGCGCTGCACGAGGAGCGTGCGTCGGCGCTGGTGCACACGCCCCGGTCGATCACCACCGGGAAGGCCTTCGCCATACAGATCCGGCGCGGCATGTTCCACCGTGTCGAGCTGGCGGCCCGCCGGGGGGTCGTCGGGCTCGCCGCACTCGAACGCGCCGTCGCGGCGTCGACCGAGCCCCCGACCGAGATCGTGATGGACGAATCCGCTTGGCACGACGACCTTTCGGCATACTTCGCCGAACACGAGGAGATGCTGACCGACGCCGACGCGCGCGGACCGGCATACCTGCGCATCGAGCGCGGCAAGGACAAGTGGGAAGTGCGACAGGTGATCCACGATCCGGCCGGTGATGGTGACTGGGGCATCGACGCCGAGGTCCCGCTCGCCGCCAGCGACTCCGCCGGCCAGGCCGTCATCGTCGTTTTGGGCCTGAACAGGTTGGACTGAGCCTTCCGGCGTCGTCGCCCGCGTCGTTTACGGTGGACGGTGATGACCGAGAGAACTCTTCATGGCTGACGGGGACGAGCCGCGCAGACCCAGGCGCCCGGCGATGTTCAGTCCCGGCGCGCTGGACGCACAGGGCTCCAGCGGCGTCGATCCCGCGGAGGTCTCCGAGATCGCGCACGAGACCGCCGCGGTGCTGGTCGGCAGGGGACGTGCTGCCGACGACCCGGAGCTGACCGGGCGGCTGGTGCGGCTGGTCGACGAGCTCGGTATGGCGACCGTTGCCGAACTGTGGGCCGGACGCCCGGCGGTCAGCCTGCCGGGTGCGCTGTGGCGGCTCTACGCCATCCACGAGTCGGTGCGTCGCGACTCCGTCGGCGCCGCCGCCGACTACGAACTCGGCCGGCACCGCGCGGACGTGCAGCACGTGATCGCCGGTGCGGCGGAGCCGCCGTCACCGGACGGCCTGCGTGCGCTGGTGGACGCCATACTCACCGGTGTCTTCGACGGCGACCTGGCGGTGGCGCTCGAGCGGGCCGCGGCGTTCTGCCGGATCATCTCGGTCGGGCGGGCCCATCGCGCCGACGAGCACGACGGGTATGACGAACGCTCGGCCAGTGCCGCCACTCGCAGTGCGGCGGCGTTGCTCGACACGGCCAAGGATCTGGAGCGCTGCGCCGCGGCGTGGCGACGCGGTGATCTCGACTGAGGTGGGTGCGCCGGACCGGGAGCGCCTCACGGCGCACGGCCGCTCGTAGCGGCTAATTTTGGGACCCGGGGCTGCCGCGGTCCGGCGCACCATGAAGCCTAACGGCGTCCGGGCCGGACTTGTTCCATGCCCCGCGGGATCACTTCGGCGAAACGGCTCAGCGGTGGTCGGTCGCGCCGAGCATGACCTTGCCCTGGCCGGCACACGCTGCACGGTGCTCGCGGGCCTCCTGGCGGGCCTTGTCCCGCGACCGGCGGGCGCGGCCGGTCCAGTCGCAGCTCGTGCAGTAGCCGAACGCGAAGTTGCCGTCCTCCTTGGTGAGGTCGTCCTCCAGCGGCACCAGCTCGGTCGTGGACTGGTGCCCGTGCGAGTCGCTGACCTGCAGAGTGTTGCCCTTGCGGCCGCGAAAGAGCGGCCGACGGCTCTCCTTGTCCTTCCCCACGGGGTAGATCATGCCGGACCAAGCCGAATCGGGCGAAAGGAGCCCGGTCACCGACCGAGAGGAGCACCGAACGACCGAGGGGAGTACCGATCCAGGTCGGATCCGTACTCCCCTCGGTCAGGGGATACTCCTCTCGGTCAGTGGTGCGCTGGGACCACTCAGCCGAAACGGCCGGAGATGTAGTCCTCGGTGGCCTTCTTGGCCGGGTTGTTGAAGATCTGCTGCGTGTCGTCCATCTCGATCAGGTTGCCCGGCTTGCCGGTGGCCTCGAGATTGAAGAATGCCGTCCGGTCCGACACACGCGCCGCCTGCTGCATGTTGTGCGTGACGATGACGATGGTGAACTGCTCCTTCAACTGCGTCATCAGATCCTCGATGGCCAGCGTGGAGATCGGGTCGAGCGCCGAGCACGGCTCATCCATCAGCAGCACCTGCGGCTCCACCGCGATCGCCCGGGCGATGCACAGCCGCTGCTGCTGACCGCCGGACAACCCGGCCCCGGGCTTGTTCAGCCGGTCCTTGACCTCGTTCCACAGGTTCGCCCCGACCAGCGACTCCTCGACCTTCTGGTCCAGCAGCTTCTTGTTCTTCACCCCGTTGAGCCGCAGGCCGGCGATCACGTTGTCGCGGATCGACATGGTGGGGAAGGGGTTCGGCCGCTGGAAGACCATGCCGACCGTGCGGCGGACCGCGACCGGGTCGACCGAGGCGGCATACAGGTCCTCGTCGTCGAGCATGACCTTGCCCTCGACGCGGCCACCCGGGGTGACCTCGTGCATACGGTTCAGCGTCCGCAAGAAGGTGGACTTCCCGCAGCCGGACGGTCCGATGAAGGCGGTGACCGAGCGTGGTTCGACGGTCATCGTGACGCCTTCGACCGCCTTGAAGTCGCCGTAGTAGACGCTGAGGTCCTTGACGTCGATGCGCTTGCCCATGAAGTGACTTTCCTTGTTCCGGGGGCCGCGGAGCGGCTCAGCCCTTGACCTTGGTGAAGTGGCCGATGACCCGACCGATCACGTTGATGACCAGCACGAGCAGGATCAAGGTGCAGGCGGCACCCCAGACCCGGTCGGCGCTCACCTGGTCGCCGGCCATGTTCGGCAGGTTGGTGTTGATCAGTGTCGGCAGCGCCGCGATGTTGCCGGAGAAGAGGTTCTGGTTCAGGAACTGCGAGTACTGCGCCAGGATCAGCAATGGCGCGGTCTCGCCCGCGACCCGCGCGAAGCCCAGCAGCGAGCCGGTCACGATCCCGGAGAACGACGTCGGCAGCACCACACGCACGATCGTCTTCCACTTCGGCACACCCAGTGCGTATGACGCCTCACGCAGCTCGTTCGGGACCAGCTTGAGCATCTCCTCGGTGGAGCGGCAGACGACCGGCACCATCAGCAGCACCAGCGCCAGCGACGAGCAGAAACCGCCCAGCTGCCACCCGAAGAAGGTCACCCAGATGGCGTAGATGAACAGACCGGCCACGATCGACGGCACGCCCGACAGGATGTCGACCATGAAGCTGATCGTCCGGGCGATCGCGCCCCTGCCGTACTCGACCAGGTAGATCGCGGTCATGACGGCGATCGGTATGGCGATCACCGACGTGCCGAGAGCGATCAGCAGCGTGCCGATGATCGCATGACGTGCGCCGCGGACGTTGTGGTCGAAGCCTGGTGCACCGACGCCCGACTGGTCCTTCTGCCACCACGTGACCTCCAGCATGGTGCTCAGCCCGCGCGACAGCACCGTCCACAGGATCCAGGCCAGCGGGACGAGGGCGACCAGGAACGCAGCCCAGATGACGACCGTGGCGAGGTTGTTCTTGACGGCCCGGAGGCCGGACTTGCTCGGCCCGAGGCCACTGAGCGGCGTCTCGGACCGGGCCATCTCCTTCAGATCCATGCTCATTCGGTGAAGGCCTTCTGACGTTCGATCACGATGCGCGCCAATGCGTTGACCACGAAGGTCAGCACGAACAGCACCAGGCCGGCCGCGACATACGCGCCGGTGCCGATGCCCGGGGTGAACTCCGCGGCACCGCCCGCGATCTTGGAGGCGAAGGTGTCGCCGCCGTTGAAGAGGGACCAGGTCCACTTCGTGCCGTTGGGCAGTGACGACAGGATGTAGAGGACCGCGACCGTCTCCCCGAGCGCCCGGCCGAGCCCCAGCATGGTGGCGCTGATGATGCCGGTCTTGCCGAACGGCAGCACCGCCGTGCGGATCATCTCCCACTTGGTGGCACCCAGCGCCAGCGCGGCTTCACGATGCGCGAGCGGAGCCTGGGCGAACACCTCGCGGGTCAGCGCCGTCACGATCGGCAGGACCATGATGGCCAGCACGATGCCCGCCAGGAAGATCGTCGTACCGCCGCCGATGCCGGGCACTTTGCCGAAGAGCGGGAACCAGCCGAAGGTGTCGGAGATCCAGTTCTGCAGGTGCTCGTACTTCGGGGCCACGATGAAATAGCCCCACAGGCCGTAGACGATGGACGGCACGGCGGCCAGCAGGTCGATGAGCGCCGCAGCGGCCCCGGCCAGCCACCGGGGCGCGTAGTGGGTGAGGAAGAGCGCGATCGCGATCGAGAACGGCACGGCGATGGCCAGCGCCACCACGGACGTGGCCACCGTGGTCCACAGCATCTGCACGATGCCGAACTTCGCCGCCGAGACCTCCCACTGACGGGCGGTGAGGAAGTTGACCTTGTCCTCGCCGATCGCCGGAACCGCCTGGAAGAGCAGGAAGATCGCGACCAGCACCACGATCGCGATGACCAGCACGCCGCTGCCGGTCGCGGCGCCGCCGAAGATGCGATCGCCGCGTCGGCCGGTGCTTGCTCCGTCACCGCGCAGCGGTGGACGCCCGTCGGGGTCGGGCAACTCGTCGGCGAGCGAGGCGCCGGTCGATGCAGTCATGCGGTCTCCGTGAACGTCGCGGCGCGCGGTGCGCCGCGGGGATGATGCGGTATGGCGGGCAGGTCGACGGGCGCCGGCGGGGGCGCCGTTCGCCGACGCCCCCGCAAGCTTGTCACGAGGCTCAGCTGATCGAATTGATCGACTCGACGACCTTGGACCGGATCGGCGTCGGCAGCGGGGCCGCACCGACCCCGGTCAGCTGCTGCTGGAACTCCGGGGAGGCCATGTAGCCCAGGAACGACTTGACGTTCTTGGCGGTGGTCGGGTCGGCGTACTTGGAGCAGACGACCTCATAGGTCACCAGGATGATCGGGTAGGCACCCTGCGCCTTGGTCTTGTAGTCGATCTTCAGCGACAGGTCGTTGCCGGTGCCGACGATCGTGGCCGCTTCGACCGCCTTGCCCGCGGAGTCCGCAGTCAGCGCGACACCGTCCACGGTGGCCATGTCCAGCTTGTTCTGGATGGCGTAACCCCACTCGACATACCCGATGCCGCCGTCGGTGGCCTTCACGGCGCTGGCGACGCCGGCGGTCTTGGCCTTGCCCTGGCCGACCGATCCCTTCCACGACTTGTCGTGCTTGTGCGGCCAGTCCGCCGGGTCGACGGTGTTCAGGTAGTTGGTGAAGTTGTCGGTGGTGCCGGAGGAGTCGGAGCGGAAGAACACCGAGATCTTCGTGGCGGGCAGGGCCGCGCCCTTGTTGGCGGTCTTGATGGCCGGGTCGTTCCAGGTGGTGATCTTGCCGGCGAAGATCTTGGCGATCAGCTGCGGGGTGAGGTTCAGCTTGCCGACACCCTTGAGGTTGTAGGAGACGGCGATCGGGCCGGTCACCATCGGGATGTCCAGCGCAGTGGAGTTGCACGCCTTGGCGGCCTTGGCCGGCTCACCCTTGTCGGGGTTGAGTGCCGAGTCGGAGCCGGCGAAATCGACCTGCTTGGCGATGAACTTGGTGATGCCCGCCCCCGAGCCGGTGCCGTTGTAGGTGATCTTCGCGCCGTTGCACTTGCTCTGGTAGCTCGAAATCGCCTGGGTGATCGCGTTCTGCTGGGCGGTGGATCCTTCCGCGGAGAGGCTGCCGGAGAAGCAGGTGGTGTCGCTGGAGGCGACCGCGGCCGCGCCGCCGCCCGCCGCATTGGCCTGCGGGGAGCTCGAGCTGCTGGAGTCGGAGTTGGAGGCGCTGCCGCAGGCCGTGAGCGCGAGGGCTGCTGCGACTGCGAGGCCGGAAAACTGGCCGATGCGCGTGATCTTCAAGAGAACTGCCTTCCCACAAAGAAACTGATGGATCGGCCACGTCGGCCGGTCAACCGTGACGGTAGGGAAGCCGGGTGACCGGTTACCACCCCGGTGGTGAACGCCGGGTGAACGAGTCACGACGCGTTGATGAGGGTCCGGCGCAGCGCGGGCGAGCAGCAGGTCAGGCGGGCGTATGGCGCTCGACGCTGAGCACCCGGGCGTCGGCCCCGGAGCCGACCAGCTGGCACACCAGCGCCTCGCCCTTGGCCATGCCGTCGTCGGCCGCGACCGCGAGGATCTCGTGCACCTCGCTGTCCGGCGCGGTGGCGTCCCGCAGCCGGCCGAGCACCGTGGGCAGCACCGGCCGGTGCGTGCACAGCGCCGAGGGTTCGGCGCGTTCCAGCAACCGCTCGATGTTGCGGGCGGCCCGGGTCGGGTCCTTGGCGAAGATCTCCTCGGACAATCCGGGTTTGGTGCGCAGCCGGATGCCTGCCGCGGCGGCATACGGCTGGACGGTGGTGAAGCATCGTGCGGAGGGCGAGGTGATCACCCGCTCGATCCCGTATGCCGCCAGCACCGGCACCAGGGATTGGGCCTGTTCGCGGCCGCCGCGGTCCAGCGGCCGCAACGGGTCCTCCCTGTCCCACTGCTTGCGGGCCACGGAGTCGGCGTGCCGGACCACGACCAGCGGCCAGGTCTGTAAGGTGCCGGCACGGTCGGCCTCGACCACGGCCTGCAGCTGCATCGCATCGCGCACGTAGCTGAAGCGGGTCTGGGCCTGTGCCGGCGTCAGCCAGGCGACCTCGTCGATCTCGTTCTCCAGGTCGCCGCTGCCGCTGATCACCTCGGCGGCCCAGTAGCGGATCTCCTTGAGCTTCCCGCGCTGCATCGAGTAGACGGACCGGGGGAGCGGTATGCCGAGCCGCGGTCGAAAGCCGGTCTCCTCCAACACTTCTCGCGCAGCGGCAGCAGCCCAGGTCTCGCCGGGGTCCAGCTTGCCCTTGGCCCAGGACCAGTCGTCGTACTTCGGCCGGTGCACGAGGGCGACCTGCAGTTGGTCGCCGTCGCGGCGCCACAGGACCGCGCCCGCCGCGGGGACGGTGCCGGTTCGCAGCGCGGCGGTGCGCGCCGTCACCGGCGGCGGGCCTTGCGCTTGCGCTTGGCGTAGGTGGCCACCAGGTCGGACTGCAGGTCCCGCAACGGGGTGCCGTCGGGCGCGAGGTTGTGCCGCTCCCAGCGGGCATCCCCGTGCAGGTGCCAGGACGAGGTCTCGTCCGACATCCCCTCGTCGAGCAATGCGGCCAGCGTCGCGATGTGCTTGGGATCGGTGATGCGCACCAGCGCCTCGACCCGGCGATCGAGGTTGCGGTGCATCATGTCGGCGCTGCCGATGTAGACGATGTCCTCCTCCGGCCCGTCGGCCCCTTCGATGACGAAGCGGAACACGCGCGAGTGCTCCAGGAAGCGGCCGAGGATGGAGCGGACGCGGATGTTCTCGGACAGGCCCGGGACACCCGGTCGCAGCGAGCAGATGCCGCGGACCCAGATGTCCACGTCGGCGCCGGCCATCGAGGCGCGGTAGCAGGCATCGATGATCTCCTCGTCGACCAGCGAGTTGACCTTGAGCTGGACCCGCGCGGTCCTGCCCTCGCGGGCGGCGTCGGTGACCCGGTGAATCTTCTCCAGCAACCCGGAGCGCACGGATCGGGGCGCGACGAGCAGTCGCTTGAACTTGCTGCGCGGCGCCATACCCGACAGCTGGTTGAACAGCCGGGAGAGATCCTCGCCCACCTCGCGGTCGCAGGTCAGCAGACCCAGATCTTCATAGAGGCGAGCGGTTTTGGGGTTGTAGTTGCCGGTGCCGACGTGCGCGTAGCGCTTCATCTCACCGTTTTCCTCGCGGACCACCAGGCACAGTTTGGCGTGGGTCTTGAGGCCGACCATGCCGTAGACGACGTGCACCCCGGCGCGCTCGAGCTTGCGCGCCCAGGTGATGTTGTTCTCCTCGTCGAAGCGGGCCTTGATCTCGACCACGGCGAGCACCTGCTTGCCGGACTCGGCGGCGTCGATCAACGAGTCGATGATGGGGGAGTCACCGCTGGTGCGGTAGAGGGTCTGCTTGATCGCCAGCACGTGAGGGTCGTTCGCGGCCTGCTCGATGAACGCCACCACGGACGTGGAGAACGAGTCGTAGGGGTGGTGCAGGAGTATGTCGCCCGCGCGCACCGCCGCCATGACGTCGGACTGGGCGGAGCGTTCGACGGGGGCCAGGTCGGGGTGCGGCTTGGCCAGGAACGGCGGCCAGCGCAACTCCGAACGGTCAAGGTCCGCAATGATGTTCAGCCCGCGCAGGTCGAGCGGCTCGGGCAGCCGGTAGACCTCGTCGTCACGCACGTTCAGCTCACGAACCAGCAGGTCCATGACGTGGTCGTCCATGTCGTCGGCGACCTCGAGCCGCACCGGCGGCCCGAAGCGGCGCCGGGTCAGCTCCTTCTCCAGTGCGGTCAGGAGGTTCTCGGCGTCGTCCTCCTCGACCTCGAGGTCCTCGTTGCGGGTGACCCGGAAGGTGAAGTGCTCGCGGACCTCCATGCCGGGGAAGAGGTATTGCAGGTGTTCGGCCATGACGTCCTCGATCGCCACGAACCGGGCGTCATACAGCTCGTCCTCGTCCTCGGCGGCCGGCAGGGCCATCAGCCGCGGCAGCAACGGCGGCACCTTGACGCGGGCGAAGTGCTCGCGGCCGGTCTTGGGGTTGATGAGCACGACGGCCAGGTTGAGCGACAACCCGGAGATGTAGGGGAATGGGTGGGCCGGGTCGACGGCCAGCGGGGTCAGCACCGGGTAGATGCGGTTGCGGAACAGCTTGTTGAGGTGGGCCCTGTCGTCCTCGGTCCACTCGCCCGGGCGGACGATCCGGATGCCGACGTCGCCCAGTGCGGGGCGGATGTGCTGCTGGAACATCTTGGCGTGCACCTGCATCAGCTCGTGCGCGGCCTTGCTGATCTCGTCGAGCACTTCGCGCGGCTCCAGGCCGGAGGCGGAGCGCACGGCGAGACCGGTGGCGATGCGGCGTTTGAGGCCGGCGACGCGCACCATGAAGAATTCGTCCAGGTTGCTGGCGAAGATCGCCAGGAAGCGGGTGCGTTCCAGCAGCGGCACCAGCGGGTCGGCGGCCAGTTGGAGCACGCGCTCGTTGAACTGCAGCCAGGAGATCTCACGGTCCAGGAAACGATCGGCCGGCAGCTCCTCGTCGACAGTAGCGTCCAGCTCGGGCGCCACCCGGATGAAGCGGCCGTTCTCGCCGCGCGAGCGCTGTGCCGCGCGAGTCTGCAGGCGCACCAACGACGCATCGCTGGCCGTCGTCTGCGTCACCGGGTCCTCTGCTGCGCTGGTCGTCGGCTCCGAATTCATGCGCTTATCTTCCCACGCAACGCAGGTCGAGTGCCGGGGGAGCGCAGCACGCGGGTCGAGTGCCGGGGGAGCGCAGCACGCTGGTCGAGTGCCGCGAGGGACGAGCGGTGTATCGAGACCAAGCCCCGCTGGTCGGGTGCCGGGAAGCACATGCTGGTCGAGTGCCGCGAGGAACGAGCGGTGTATCGAGACCAAGCCCCGCGGCTCAAGCCTCGCGTCAGCGCGTCACGGCATACATGACATCCACGCCGGTCCGCTCGAAGCCCAACCGCATGTATGTCGCCACTGCCGCGGCGTTGTCCCCTTCGACATACAGGTCGATGTGCCGGACGCCGCGATCCTGCAGATGCGCGAGCCCGAGGGCGGTGACGACCCGGCCGAGCCCATGCCCCTGATGCCCGGGATCGACCGCGACGACATACACCTCGCCGTTCTGCGGGGCGTCTGGCTCGATCTTCGTCCAGTGTGAGGCTGCAAGCTCACCGGTCGCGTCGTCGAAGACGAGAATCAGTCCGGCCGGATCCCACCAGGGCTCGGCCATGCGCTCGTCGAGGTCCTGTCGTGTCATGCGGCCCTGCTCGGGGTGGTAATCGAACGCCCGCCGGTTGAGGTCGAGCCACGCCTCCTCGTCACCCGTCCGGAAGGTCCGCGCGGTGAACCCCCTTGGCACGGCGGGTGATTCGATGGATGGTGAGCCATCGGTTGCTCGACCCATCTGCCACAGGTTGCGCACGACCGTCATGCGCGCCGACGCTGCGAGGGCCTGCGCGGCCGGCAGGTCGCCGTGGGCCCAGAAGCGCGCATGTTGACGCTCGGCGAGCACGTCGCGCACGACGCGGCCACCCAGTCCGGCGCGGCGATGGTTCGGATCGACGACCAGCTCCACGGCGCCGTCGTCGGCGACATACGCACCGGCGGTCACGACTCCGTCGGTGCGCACCACGTGCTGCGGCTCCGTATGCCGCAACGCCAGCCGCGTCTGCTCGGAGAAGGGCTCGACCGCGTCGTATGATGTGGCGCGATCCGCGATGGCCAGGAGTTCCGCTGCAGCAGTCACCCCGTTATCGTGCCGCATCGCTCAAGTGCGTCGGTTCGAAGCAGGGCAAACCAGGACGAAGCTGCGTTGGATCACTGCGACCGGAGATAGACAACTGTGTTCGCGGTGCCTTTACCCACTCGCCAACCCGCTTTGCCGAGGGCCTCGGCGATGGGAGTGCCTTTGAGCACGACCGCGCATTGGATCCGGTAGCGCGCGAAGGTGCTTTCGAACCGGCCGCTCAGATCGATGGACCGAGCCGTGTCCAGCAGCGTGGGTGGGAACGGATCCTGACGGCTGTCCACGAACGTCTTGACATCGGGCGTGAACCACTCGACGTCGCCGCCTGTCCCGTAGCTGGTGTAGACGCGCCCGGGGCATCGGGTCAGCTGGGCCATATCGGCAGGGTTCATCGGCTTCCATCCGAGTCGGCTGGCAGGTGCCGCCCAGGCGAGCACGATAAGGGAGGCAGAGGCGACCGTGACGATCGCGAGTGCTGTCCGCGGACGTGCGATGGTGCTGCTGGACCGATGTGTCCCGGCCGCGATCAGTTCGATGAGGGGCGACATCAGCGCCAACTCGACCAGGGCGATGTTGCGGACAGCGTCGAGTGCGAGGGGGAGCAACACGAGAGCCGAGACTGCGGGCACGACCACCGCCCAGGAGTCGAGCCGTCTCCAACGTCGGCACGCCACGACAATCGCGATGGCGACAACTATGAAGAAGCAGATCGAATCAAGCCTGAGCTGGTGGAAGGGCGAGACCCACTCCTGGACCTGATTCCGTTTCGAGCGTGCGTGGGAGTCGATGACATAGGTCCATAGCCCGATCCCCATGGGGTTGATCAGGGTGATCGCGCCCGCGCATGCGGTTGCCGTGATGACCCGCCGGGCCCGTCGCCGGCTCTCCGCAGTACGGATCGCCACCGCGTGGCAGAGGGAGACGAGGCTGGCAGCGACGAGAACGAAACCACCGCTCGCGACGCCGGCGTGCAGGTTCGCCCACAGCAGGAACAACGGGACCAGGAGGGCGTACCGCTCCCGCGCGACGAGCAGGAGCGTGAGCGAAAATAGGAACAGCGAGGTGATCTGCGGCCGCTGCGATGCGTCGCCGACCAGCAGCGGGATCGCGGTCATCACGACGACGAAGCGGCCGTATCCGCGGCGCTCGCTCAATCGCGCCGCGACGAACACTGCGGCCGTGAAGAGGATCGCATCAACGAGTGTCAGCAGCGGCATTCCGCCGGTGGCGTGGACGACGTACGCGAGGACCTCCCACAGCCACTCATGGTTCGGCCAGTACCGCCCCTCAGCCGTGTAGGTGTAATGGTCCTGGAACTGAACGTGGCCGGTGTGCCAGAAGTCGCGTCCTGCCCGCAGGAGCCAGAATGTGTCCTGCTGCGCCGGCGCCAAACAAGCCAAGGCGAAGATCACCAGATAGCCCAGGCGCAGCGCGAAGTCGTCGAATTGCCACGCGCCACGCGCTACTGCGCGACTGCGGCCAGGTCCTGCTCGGCTCGAACGGCGGTGTCGGATGTCTACGTCGCCACCGGCGGCGCGCTGCGTTGCAGGACGATGGACCGCGGGTTCGACCGGTTTCGGGGCGGGCACTGTCACGTGCCCCGCCCGCCTGCGGAGAGCTCCCGCAAGCGACGCGTGCTCCTCCACGGGACGATTCCGAGCGAGTGCCCTTCGACAGGCCGCTGCCCACGGGTCATCAACCTGATCGTCACCCCCAAGGGGATAAGAACCGCCCATTGCGCGGACAGAGCAGACAGTGGCCAGGGAGTAGATCGCAAGAACGACAAGAGTGGACCGAGCCAGACCGTGATGAAGCCAAGAGCCGCTGCCACCCGTACACCGGGGCTTCGCTCGTGCGCGACCGCGGCAGCGATGGCGGGCAACACTATGGTCAGGTCGTACACCATGGCGTGCGGCGCTGCGAGCACGGTGACGCACGCTCCGGTCGACAGCGCGATCCACTGCGTGGGACGGCAACGGATCAGCCACACGGACCAGAGCACGAACAGCAGGATGCCGGCAACCAACCCGACGTCGGCAACGGGCTTGGTGAGCGTGGCTGGGGCGAGCGCCGTGAAGAAGCCCTGCAACGATGCGGACTTGTGCGCCTGGCCGAGCGTGACGTAGTCATCGTAGGTCGGCGAAGTGATCGCATGTATCCACGAGACCCACATGTCAGGGCCGAGGACAGACAAAGACGGCAGCACGAGGCAAACGACCCCGGCGACGATTCCCACGATGACTCGCAGGCCCGCATAAACAAGCGCCAGCACTACCGCCGCCAGCATCAGCTGTGGTTTGGCAATGACGCCGACCGAGAGCACAGCGCCGGCCAGCAACTCGTGGCGTGCATGAAGTAGCCGCACAGCTGACACGCCCGCTAGCAGGACGAGCCAGGAGTCTTGTCCGCTGCCCACGAGTTCGAGCACGGGCTGCGTCGCGACTGCGATGAGCACGACACACCAATACGGTCCCCACCGCTTGTTCCAGTAGGGGCGCAGCAGCACGGCGATGAGGGTCAATCCGACGATGGAGATGGCGGTCCAGAGCAGCGCGGCGATCGGGTAGGAGAGCGCACCGAATGGAGCGAACGCCACGGCAATTGGCGGAGGGGAGACAAACCACGACAGGCTCGTCGCACCGTGTGAGCGCTGCACGACGGACTGCACGACAGGGTCGTAGAGGTCAGCCGTGCGCCCATCGACCACCATGACGCCGGCCGTCCAGCGTGCCCGGAAGTCGGGCAACAAACTACGCGGAGAGGTGACGACCTGGAGTGTCCAGAACAGGACGAACATCACGAGCACGACGCTGGGGTAGACCCGCAGTCTCGCTCGGGTCAGGAGATCGTCCGAACGGCTGATGAATCGAGCGCCCATCCTTCAGATTCCATTACGAGAGAACGTCTGGGCGATGCGGATGATGGCCGGACCCATGATCACAACAAGGAGTGAAGGAAAGATGCAGAACATCAATGGGAACAGGATTTTGACCGTGACCTTCTGAGCCTGGGCTTCGGCTCGCTGCCGGCGGGAGACACGCATGGCCGCTGTCTGCTCACGTAACACCGAGGCGATGGGAATGCCCAGCTGATCGGCCTGTGCGATGGCTGTCACGAAGCTCTTGACTTCCGCTTGGTTGACACGGACACCGAGCGCGCGAAATGCCTCGGCACGCGAGGTGCCGATCTGGATCTCTGCCGTCATTCGAGCCAACTCGCCGGCGATCGGGCCGTTTGCGTTTCGAGCCACTTCCAACAGTGCTGCATCGAAACCTTGTCCGGCTTCCACGCAGATGGTCAGCATGTCGAGCGCTTCGGCGAAGCCGCGCATGATCTTCTCTTGGCGTCGGAGTCCGGTGTTGTACAGCAACAGATCCGGTCCGTAGAAGAAGACGGCGGCCAACGCCACTGCGAGCACCAGCCCACTGAGGCTCAGGCCGTTCCCGAGTAGTAGACCAACCACGCCGCCGACAATGCCGCTGGCGCCTTTGGCGCCCATGACTCTTTCGACGCTCCACGGAGCGGGACGACCCGCGCGATCCAGGCTGCGTTCCAATCGGCTGACGGCCGAGGCGGGGCTGAGGCGCCGGGCAAACACAGAGGTCAGAGTGAAGATGCGGTCAGTGAGACTCGCCGACTGAGGAGAGATCTTCGAGTCGCTTGCCGGTGCGCCGCCGATGAGAGCCAGGGACCGAGCAACGGTCTGCGAGTCGTCGGACGAGCGGGTCACCAGCACCACGCCGATCACGATCGCAATGGCAATGAGTCCTGCGCCGGTGTAAACAGCGGTCATTTCATACCTCGATCTGCACGGTCTTGCGCATCCAGAAGACGCCGATGACCATCAACACGATGGTGCCGGTCAGCATCAACAGCCCGATGGTCGTCGTCCACAGCATCGCGACGTAAGAATTGGCAACCGCCATCATGTAGAAGAAGATCGACACGGGCATCGCGATCAGAATCCAGGCAGAAAGTCGTCCCTCGGCCGACAGCGCCGCCACTTGGCCACGGAGTGACTCTCGCTCGCGCAGTGTGTGAGCGGTCGTATCCAAGGTCTCCGCCAAGTTGCCACCCACCTGCCGTTGGATGCGGATCGCCATGACTGTCATATGGAGGCTCTGCGTGCCCATCCGCACAGCGACTTCGTCCAGCGCCTCGGCGAGGTCGGAGCCGATCCTTACCTGGGCAAGCGCTCTGGAAAGTTCCTTGCTCGCAGGTTCGGCGGCGTCTCGGGCGACAGCATCGAGTGCCTGCGGCAAGCCGAATCCACTGCGCAGACTAGTCGCGGTCAGCGTGAGGAGTTGTGGCAATTGCTTCTCGAAGGCCTTCGTACGCCGAGCCGCCTTGAACCGCAGGAAGCCTATGGGCGCGCCGAATCCGAGCAGACCACCGGCCACCAGACCCACCACGGGGTTGCCCAGCAGCGTCGCCCCGACACCTGCCCCGAGAACAACGGCGACCACCCGCAGCGCGAGCCATTCGCCCACTCGAATCGGCAGGTCAGCACGCTCCAGCAAACGAAGTGTGTCTGCGCTCGAACGCCGTTTGCTCATGATGCGCTCACCGAGTTCGGCGATTCTTTCCCGAAGCGCGGACGGAGTGCGGTCGTGAACAACCCTCTTCTTATGACGCGCCGCATCCACATAAGACTGGATCGTCTCGATACGCCGTTCCCGACGGGTGCGAATGGATGGAGCGATCACCGAGTAGACGAACAGGAATACTGCCAAGGACAGCAGACCGCCGCCGAACCACGGCAACCATGTGCGGCCTTCGGTGGCTGGTGCCATCGACGACTGTGGTGCCTGCTTGGCCGGCGCTGGGCTGACCGACGCCGTGACCGATTTCGCTGGCGCCGCAGAAGCAAAGCTGATCGGATGGGAGATGGTGAACGGCTCACCGGCCGCCTTCCCGGTGATCGTGAGCTGGTGATCGCCGGTAAGAGATGTGGGCGGAACGACCGCGAACTGGGCCTGCGAGTTGAGCGCCTTGGCCGATGCCTGGAATGCCCCGGCGACTCCGGCACCATCGGTCGCGAGGACGTCCGAGCCACCGCCCGAATCCGCGAACTGCGCGAGAGCCTGCTCGGCAACCTTGTCGCGGTTGTTGAAGCGCACGACGTCAACCCGGATACCCCGTGTCTTCAAAGCGGTCGTGTCGGTGGCGAGATCCTTGACCGGTTGTTTGCTCTCGGTGTCGGCCCCGTCGCTCAGCAGCACAATGCTGCGGTCTCCGGTGGTGCCCAGCACCTCGGTCGCCTGCCGCACTGCGGCGTAGAGCGCCGTATTTCCCCCTGCAGTCAGCCCATTGACGGCCTTCTGAACTGCCCCCCGGTTGGTCGTGGGCTTCAGAACGAGTGCTGTGGAGGAAGCGAAGCGCAGCACACCGACCTTCACGTCGGATGGCACGTCCTTGAGGTAGACGGCGGTCGCCTGACGGACCGTCTGCATGCCCTTGTTGCCCATGGAACCGCTCGTGTCGATCACGAGGAGTGCAATGCGCTGCAGGTGACTCGTTCCCTGCACGGTGATGGGCACTGACTTGCCGTCAACAGTGGCAGTCACCGACTGCGGGTCGATCGGCACGACCTGCTTCGCCCGAAAGGTGAGCACGCCTTGGTAGCCGTCGTTCGTAGCTTTCAAGTCCCCGATGGTTACGGCCGGGCTGCTGTCAGCACGCGAGGATGGTGCCCATCCGACGGAAAGGACCGTGACGAGGGCTCCCAAGAACACGGCCCTGCTCATAGCCTTCACAGTGGCACCTGCGTGAACAGCTGGATCGGCACTTCGACGCCGTGGTCGGAGAGTTCTTGGACCAGCTTCGGTCGTATGCCGGTGGGCACGATCTGGCCGCGGAAACGCCCTTGCTCGTCACGGCCGGCGGCGTAGTCGAAGGTGAAGAGATCCTGGAGTGTGATGATCCCCGATTCCATGCCGACAACCTCGGTGATGGCGACGATGCGGCGACTGCCGTCCTTCAATCGGGTCTGTTGCACGATGAGATCAACGGCGCTGGAAACCTGCTCGCGGATTGCACGGACGGGTAGGTCCACGCCCGCCATCAGCACCATGGTTTCCAACCGGGAGAGAGAGTCGCGCGGGCTGTTGGCGTGCACCGTCGTCAAGGATCCGTCGTGACCGGTGTTCATCGCCTGCAGCATGTCGAGGGCCGCACCGTCGCGTACCTCTCCGACGATGATTCGGTCGGGCCGCATGCGCAATGAGTTGCGGACCAGTTCGCGGATGGCGATCTGCCCTCGACCTTCGATGTTGGGCGGCCGGGCTTCCATCCGCAGCACGTGGTCCTGATGGAGCTGCAGCTCGGCGGCATCCTCGATGGTCACGATGCGCTCGTCCTCAGGGACAAATCCGCTGAGCACATTGAGCGTCGTGGTCTTCCCGGAGCCGGTTCCCCCGGAAATCACGATGTTGCGTCGACCCAGCACGCACATGCGCAGGAAGTCCCTGACTGCTTCATTCATGGTGCCGAAGGCGATGAGGTCCTTGTCGGTGAAGGGATCTGCTGCGAATTTACGAATGGTGAGTAGCGAACCGTCCAAGGCAATCGGTGGGACCACTGCGTTGACACGCGAGCCGTCCGGAAGTCGCGCATCGACCATCGGGCTGGACTCGTCGACCCGCCGGCCGACCCGCGAGACGATCTTGTCGATCGTGCGACGCAGATGCGCGTCGTCGGTGAACTGGGCCTCGACGGGGTAAAGCCTGCCGCCGCGCTCCACGAAAATGTCCGACGGGCCGTTCACCATGATCTCGGTGATGTCGGCGTCGCGCAGGTACGGCTCGAGCGGGCCGTGCCCGAGGATGTCGTCGGAGATCTCCTGGGCGATCCGGGTCCGATCGGCATGTGACAACGGGGTCTGCTCGGCGTCGATGACACTTTGGAGCGTCGTCCGGACCTGCACCGCGAGCTCGGCCTCGGGCAGGTTCGGGTCGTACAGCCGCGGTCCGAGGAGTTCCAGGAGTGCCTGATGCACGCGGTCCTTGACAGGAGCGAAGGCGTCGCGGCTACGTCGATGCCGCGCTCCGGGGGCGGGGGGCGGCGCTGGGGTCGAAGGGATACCGTTCTGTGCCTGGCGGGCAAGGTCGATACGAGCTGCGAGATTGGTCATTTCGTCCTCCTCAGCCGATGGACCCGCCGACTCCCGGCGCGAGTCGGCTCCTCACCGAAGTGGGGACGGACTGTGTGGTCCACGAATTCGCGCAACGCCGCGGCGAAGTGATCCTTCGGGTCGTCCACCGCGAGCACGACTCCTCGATTGGACGCAGCCGGCACACTCATGGTGTTGGGCAGACCGACACTGACGGGATAACCGACGGTCGCCTCCACATCCTTCGCCGACAGCCCGACCTTCAGATCCGCACGGTTGAGCACCAGCAAACGGTTCTGCTGGGATGCGCCGAGTGTGTCGAGGGTGTTGATCGCGAGCCGTAGGTTCTTCACCGCCGGAATGTCGAGGGTGGACACCAGCACGAGCAGGTCGCTCAGGTCGAAGGCGCCCAGCACGTGCTCGGGCATCGACGGTGGCATGTCCAGGACCACATAGTCATAACGGGTGCGCGCCAGCCGAATGAGCTCGGTCACCAAGTCGGCCGGGATGCGGTCGGCGTCGGCCGGATCGTGTGGCGCGACAAGCACATCCACATTGGTGGCCTCATGGGTCTCGACGACGGATGCCAGACCCTGCGCGTCCAAGTGACCCGTCATGGGCACGAGATCCATGATCGAGGTTGTCGGCGGCAGTTGCAGGCAGATCCCGACGTCACCGAACATGAGGTCCAAATCGACCAGCAGGACCTTGGCGCCCGTCACCGCAAGGTAAGCCGCCGTGTTGACCGAAAGGGTTGTCTTGCCGACCCCACCCTTGGCGGAGAACACCGTGACGACATGGCCTGCCGTGCCCTGATCACCGACGGCAGCGCCCAGTTGAGCGCTCAGCGATTCACTGCGTCGGACCGCCTCGACCAAAGCCCCCTGATCGTCGGCCTGCACCACGTCACGAACGCCACTGCGCAACGCCTGGGCAAGCACGGCCACCTCGAGCCGGTGCCGAAGCAGCACTACGCCGGCCCCGGGGCTTTCGACCCGTAGTTGCTCGGCCAGTTCATATGCGCTTTCGGCCGGGACCTCTGGTCCGATCACCACCAGGTGGTGACCGTTTGCGGTGATCTCCCGGGGCACGGCTGCCGCGTGTGCGACCACAGTGACGTCGTCGCCGAGCGCCATCGCGTAGGTTTCCAGCGCCCCTCGTGCAGGGTTCCAAAGAACGGTCATTTCGCACCGCCCATCACGGATTTGCCACCGAAGACGTTGCCGTCATCGGCCTCGCCACTCGGACTGACCTTGGTGCCCGAACCGAGCAGGCCGGCGTAGAGGACGTAGTCGTTGGCGGCGTGTACCAGGCGCACCGAGTCGGACGGGTCCACCGCGACAGTGACCAGATAGGAGGCGTCGGTGCTGGCCGTGCTGGCCGTGCTGGTTGTGCCGTTGCTGTCTTTGCCGTCGGCGGATGACTGCTCGGGGCTCGGCTTCTGGAGTGGTTTGCTGCCGAAGGCGATCACTTCGACATCCGCGAGCACGACATGAGTGCCCTTGAAATCAAGTTGATTGAACGCCTTGGCCTGCTCGCTGACACCCAGTTCTTTGAGACCGTGGGTCGCGTAGATTGCGATGTGCGATCCCGGAGTGATGAACTCGCCGACGCGTTGTGGGTCGGTGAGTTGCACCGAGATCGCAACCTTTCCGCTAGGAACACCAATCGCCTTCTGGCTTACCGGGCTGGTGCCGAAACGGGCGCTCATCACGAACTCACCGGGTTGGATGTCGGTGGTCGCGACCAGCGACTGGTTGCTCGCATCGACGGCACTCAGCACGCCAGCCGGCCGGCCGCTCGGCGCCACTTTCGTCATCGTGATCAGGCCTTGACTCTGTGCCTGCTCCAGCGAGGTACCGGCCGGGACGAGCTTCTTGACGACGAAAGCGGTGACCGGATGCTGTGACTCGACAGCCCGAGCGTCCGCGCCATGGACGTAGCTGAAGACGAGCCCGAAGCCGACAACGGCCAAGATGAGCGCGAGGGCGACTGCGGTGATCCTGCGTTTCATGGGTACGCGCTTTCTGTGTCAGCCGGCCGACACGACGACGTGGTTTCCCAAGTCGTTGCCGGAGGGATCGATGGTGGCGTTGGCGACGGGTTGGAGAGAGGTGGTGAACCAGCCCCAGAAGTACGTGGTCGACCCGTTGCACTTGCCGGTGCATACGGAGTTGGGTTCTTTGTAGACCGAGGTGGTCTTGCTGGGGTTTATCGCAGGGATGTTGTCCCAGCCGGCGAGGTAGAACGATGCGATCCCAGCGATGTGGTACTGGCCGTTGGAGCCGGTTCCGGTAAAGTTGTCGAATACCGGGATCGAGACGACCTTGCCGAGGTAGTTCTGCAGGATGTCCGGGCAGCCGTTCTTCGGCACAGAGGCTCCGGTGTCACTGGAGATCCAGCCACCGGACGAAATGGTGACAACACAGTTGGAGCCTGGGGTGAGGAATGCGAAACCACCGTTCGGCAGGCCACCAGTTGAAGAGTCGGAGCATCGGTTGACATCGTCGGCATGCGAGTAGATGCCGATGGCATATGCCTGGACGTTGATCGGCACCGCCGGTGTTGGATTTTTGAGACTTGGTCCCGGGGTATACGGCGGCGCGGGTGCATATTTCGTTCCCGACGCCGTCGCGCGATTCCAGTCGCACATTCCCATGGTGAGGGGGAAGGTCAGTCCCGTGCTGCCCGCCGGGCCCCACGCTGCACGAGAACACGTCACCTGAGTGGATCCGGCGGAACCGCCCAGAAGCTGCCCGAAGTAGAAGGGAAGAATCTTGCTCTCGTTCTTCATCTTGGTCTGAGTGGTGACCTCGACATATGAGACCTTGCTCGACGGGATGCTCAGTGGCCACGGCTGGCAACTGCTCAGCGACTTCGGATCTGCGGTCGACGGGTCGATCGGGCAAGGAAGGAGCGTCGTCGTGGCGGTGTAGGTAGCGCCGCCGATGCAGGTTCGGTTGTCGGCAAGGATGCTCATCGACTGGTCGCTGACGTTGGCGTTCTTGACCGCCAGGTCAGTCAGCGACGAGGTGACCCCACACTGCGAGCCGCTCGCGGATGGCTGCGCGCAGGCGGCAGCAAGGGCGAGCGACGCCGCGTCCGAGCCGTTCTGCAACTGGGCGCGGTTGTAAGTGATGTTGCCGATGTCCACGGTGAGGGCGAGCAGGCCGATGGCGACGAACATCGTCAGGCACGCGGTCAGGACGAGGACCGCGCCGCGCTCGCCATCGGACCGACGACCAGCCAGGAAGAGTCTCAACCGCCGCATTGCATGGTTGCCTTTCCGGTCAGGGTGGGATCCGCAATCGATCCGCCGAAAAGGGCCATGGCCGGCTTGAGCAGGGTCCACTGGAAGGGGACGCTCACCGTCACACTGGCTGTTCCTGTCGTGGCACCGGGCGCGCAGACCTGAGTTGGGCCGACGGTGGCGCTGGAGACTTTGCCCGACAGAGCCGCGGTAGCCCGAGTCGTCGGCGAGTTGCCGTACATCGCGGCACGAGTGCCCTCCCGGGCGGCGTTGGTGAGCATGACTTCGGTGTAGAAGAGCCGGCCGAAGTCGACCATGCCGCCGATCAGGAGCAGCAGGAGCGGCAGCACAATTGCGAACTCGACGATAGAGGCACCGCGTTCGGGATTTCTGGAGCATCTATTCCGGTTCATTGCAGCCTCCCCTCGTACATTGCGCAGCCGAGGATTGCGGTCGAATCAAGATGGGGTGAGTCGGGTGATTCGGCTGTGCTGTTGGAACGACAACCGGGGGCCTGCGGTGATAATTTAGATGGCGCCGGCGAAACGAGTGAAGGCGGCCTCGACGGTGGTGCCAAGTGACTTCACTCCGACAATTGCGATCATTGCAATGAATGCGAGCAGCATTCCGTATTCGACCATGGTGGCGCCCCGTTCGCGGTCATCGCGTCGGGCGATGGTGGAAAGGTATGCCTGAAATCGAATCAGTGGACGGCTCATGTGTCCTCCTTGGAAGTGCGACGATCCGCGGCTCCAGGGCCGAAGCTGGTTTGGCCCTGGAGCCGGCGGGTCAGAAGGTGATGCCGCTGAAGAGGGTGTTGATGTTGGTGCCGAGGATCTTCACACCCACCAGTGCGATGATGGCGATGAAGGCGACCAGCAGGCCGTACTCCACCATGGTGGCGCCGCGGTCCTTCTTGCCCTCGACGGCGGCGAGGAGGCGGGACTGGAGGGTGACGAGTGCTTTGGACATGGGGTATCTCCTTCCGGGTGGGCATTCTTCGATGCCCCCGGGGCATGGGTGATGAAGGAAAGGTGAATCTGAGAGACGAAGAGTCCGCCTGTGACGGGCCCCATTGGGAACTTGATCCGGTCAGGAGTGATGCATGACGACGTGAGCTAGTTGCGTATCCCTGGAACTGAACTGTGATCGGTGGATCAAGTGCTCTGAAGGTAGACCCTCCGGTAAAGGCTCGTCTAGTAGTTCGCAAATTTTTCTTCAAGACTTGGTAAAGAAGCAGAGTGTTGCAAGATGCCCCTGTGGTTCGCTCCGCTATCGACCACCGGGCTTGCGGCCCGTCTCCAGCTCGGCCGGCGCATGTCCTGGTCAGTGGGTCTGCCTGTTCGCCACGTTGCGCGGCCCGCGTCGGACGGCATCATGCGCAAGCATCGTGCGTCGTCATACGACGAGATATGGGCACCGCGCTGTCGAATTGCGTTGCAGCTGGCGGGAACTCAGCGTGCGGTCACCGGCCGAGCGTCACGAGTGAGGGGCATCGACAGCGAATCATGCTGTGCCGCAACGGATTCAGCGGCATGGGACCGCGCCCAGGTCAATCGACCAATGACTCCTCCGGCTGCCGCGCGCCGGAGGATCCGACGAAGCGGTAGCCGACGTTACGGATCGTCCCGATCAGCGACTCGTGCTCGGGGCCGAGCTTCGCGCGCAGCCGCCGCACATGCACGTCGACGGTGCGTGTGCCGCCGAAATAGTCGTAACCCCAGACCTCTTGGAGCAATTGTGCCCGGGTGAACACCCGCCCCGGGTGCGCCGCCAGGTGCTTCAGCAGCTCGAACTCCTTGTAGGTCAGGTCCAGCGCCGCACCGTGGATCTTGGCGGCATACGACTCCTCGTCGATGACCAGCCCGCCGGCCGTGATGCGTGTCGGACCCTCGTCCTCGTCCTCGGTGACCCGGCTGATCGCGAAGCGCAGCCGTGCATCGATCTCCGCGGGCCCCGCGCTGTCCAGCACGACATCGTCGACCTGCCATTCCCCGGTCAAGGCCGCCAGGCCACCCTCGGTGAAGATCGCGATCAGCGGCACAGACAGGCCGCTCGTGCGCAACACCCGGCTCAAGCCACGCGCTCCGGCGAGGTCACGGCGCGCGTCGAGCAGCACGAGATCGCACTCGGGCGGCTCGACCAATGCCTGCGGTTCCGGCGACAGGATGCGCACGCGGTGGCTCAGCAGCCCCAGTGCCGGCAGCACCTCGACACTCGCGCCGGGCGCATCGGTCAGCAGCAACAGGCGGGCCATACCTTGCAAGAATACTGTCCAGCAGGTCGCGGCACCCTGGATCGGGCGCTGCGGTGACCAGCGACACACGTTGATCTGGAGGATCGCATGCATGAAGTGACGGTGCGCTACTGGGCCGCGGCACAAGCGGCCGCGGGCACTCATGAGGAGCGGCTCACCGCCGCGGACCTCGGCGCGTTGCGCAAGGAGGCGCTGCAGGTGCACCCGAAGCTCGCACCGGTGCTGCAGGTCGCGTCGTTCCTCCTGGACGGACGGCGCGTGGACGACGCGGTTGAACTGCCCGCCGGGTCGGTGGTCGAGGTCCTGCCGCCCTTCGCCGGTGGGTGATGGGAGGATGCCGGTCGTGCCGGAAGCCAGCCTGACCGAATCACCCACCTCCCGCCTCGCCACGAGTTCGCTCGCGCTGACGGGCGGTGTGGTGACGGCCGCCCTGGTGATCCTCGGCGCGTATGCCGGCAGCGACGTCTCGGCATACGCCGCACTCGCCGCTGGACTGGCCCTCTCCTGGGGCTGGCCCTTGCTGCTCGGGCTGCCCCGGCCGACGGGCATCAGCCTGGTGCTCGCCGTGGCGAGCGTCGGTATGGCGGGAGTCGTGGTCTTCTCCGGTGAGGAAGACGGGATGCAGGCGCTGTGCGTGGTGCTCGCCGTCGGTCTGGTCCTGGCCTTCCTGCACCAGCTGGTCCGCACCGACGGACGCGCCGAGCTCACCGCCTCGCTCGCAGGGTGCTCCTTCGGCCTGGTGCTGCTCGCCAGCGGCATGTTCGCCGCGGGTGCCGCGTCGTACGATCAGGGCGACGCCGCCGTCGCCGTGGCGCTGTCGGCGTCCGCGCTGGGCCTGCTGGTCGAAGCCGTCGTCCCGGCCAGGCACGCGCTGGAGTGGTCGCTGCCGGCCAGCGTGCTCCTCGGTGTGCTCACCGGTCTGGTCATCAGCCTCGTCGACGGGAATCTGTCGCTGAACGTCCTGTTGCTCACCGGTCTGCTCGCCGGATTCGTCGGTGTCGCGGTGCGACGCGTGTTGCGAGTGCTCGACACGGACGACCCGGCCGGCCGGCTCACCTACGGCATCGCCGCAGTGCTCAGCACCGGTGTGCTCGCGTATGCCGCCCAGTGGCTGATCAACCGGTAGGAGGCCCGAGCCGGCTCAGCGGTGCGAACCCGAGCCGAACGCGGGAAGCGTGGAACCCAGCCAGCTCAGGGCGCGGGGAAGGATCGCCATGTAGACCGCGATGCGGTGTCCGACGTCCTGCTGGGTGAACGCGGTGACCGACAGTGGCGCCCGCGCGGAGCGGACGAACTGCTGGCTCTGCGGTCCCGAGGTCGGGTCGGAGGTGGCGACCTGGATCCACACGTCAGACGCCGGGGGTGTGCGGGCGATCGACCTCTGCAGGTCGTAGCGGGCCGGGGTGTGGCCCGGTGCGAACGGGTGCCAGTTGGTGAACTCCGGGCGGAAGTAGCCGCCCATCACAATGTCTGCGGCATAGCGGTGCGGATGCAGCAGTCCGGTCACGGCTGCGCACCAACCGCCCGCGCTGTATCCCATCGTCGCCCAGGCCTTCGGCGTGGCGCGTACGCGCAGGTGACTGATCGTCCACTGCGGCACGCCCTTCGTCAGCCAGGTCTCCATCGGTATGCCGCCGCCGTCGACGCATTCGGTGTCCAGGCCGTTCGGCGCATAGTCGGGCATCACCACGACGGCCTGTCCCATGTCCCCCTTGCTCATCACCGAGGCCAGCACCTCGTCCAGATGGTCCACCCGGTGCCAGTCGCGCGGCCCGCCCGGTACGCCGTGGAAGGCCTCGATCACCGGGTACGTCCGCTTCGCCTGCCGCGGATCGGTGTATGACGGCGGCAACCAGATCACCACCCGGCCCGCGCGAAACCCCGTGCCCGCAGTGCCGCCGAGACCCGGGACGTGCACGATCACGAACTGGCCCTTCGGTCCCGGGTGCGGCCGCAGGGACAGGCTCGCCTGCGTGGCGTCGCGCAGCGCGGCATACTTCGCGTCGGCCGCCCGGTCCAGATCCTGGCCGGCGCGACCGGAGCCGCTCGCCGCGACCGCGTGCGGAGCCGCGCCGGCATGTGACTGTCGCCCCTGGGCCGGAGAAGCCCCCGACAGCTGACGGAACAGGTCCGGCCAGGTGGTGTAGAAGTCGTACTGACGGTTCAGCATCGCCGCCACGGCCAGCACGCTGGTCAGCACGACGAGCAGCTGGCTCAATGCCCGCACTGCGACACCGCCCGGGCCCGCCGGCTGCGCCAGACGTCGCCACAGCACCACCACCGCGGCGACGACACCGGCGGCCACCGCACACAGCGCCAGGACGACCAGCGCGGACGTGGGTCCCACCGGACCTCAACTCCCGTGTCGGGTGGTCATCCGCGCACGCCCCCGAGCGCCCGGCCGTCGGCCGCTGCCTGCAACGGGCCGGAGCCGTGCGTGGCCAGCTGATCCGCCGGCCCCGGCCGCCCGGTGATGCGGTCGGACAGCCAGCCGAGCGCGCGGGGCAGTTCGCGGTCCCAGGTGCGGAAGTTGTGGCCGCCGCTGGACTCGATCAGCGCGGTGACGTGCATCGGCGGCTTCACCAGATGCAGGAACCGCATCGTGTCCGGGTAGCCGTCGCTGCGCGTCTCGGCCTTGCTGATCGTCACGAACAGCGAGGCCGATGGCGCCGGGCGATGCGCCAGAAGCCACTCCAGGTCGTTGTGGTGCCGGACGGCGAGCGACGTGCCCCACAGGTCGCCGGTGGTGACATCGGAGCGCGCGTAGTAGTAGCCCGACAGCGACACACCGCCGGCGAAGACGTTCGGGTGATGCATCGCCAGCTTGGCGGCGCAGTAGCCGCCGGTGGAGTCACCGACGACACCCCAGTCCGTCGGCAGCACCCGCAGGCCGTGTGCCACTGCGCTGGGCAGTTCGTGGGCGAGGAAGGTCTCGGCCTGCGGGCCACCGGGCACGTCCGTGCACTCGGTGTCCCGCGGCGGGGCCACGGTGGAGGAGAACATCACATAGACCATCGGCTGTGCGCGGTGTGCCCGGACCAGATTCAGCGCCAGGCCGGGGTAGTCCATCCGCGACACCAGGTTCAGCGCCGACCCCGGGTAGCCGGTCATCACCTCGACCGCGGGGAAGCGGCGGTGTGCACCAGCGGCGGTGAAGTACTGCGGCGGAAGGTAGACATAGGCGGGGATGCTCAGGCCGGAGCCGCGGCCGCTGATCGTGACCTGGACGACCTTTCCGCGTGTCGCCCACTGGGATGGAGTCGACCACGTCGTCGGACCGAGGACCTGCATGCTCCCGGTCGCCGGGCCGAGCGGGTGCTGCGCCGAGGTCGTGGCCCGATGGTGCGTGACGCCGCCGGTGGTGGAGACCGGTGCCCCGTAGACCGACATCTTGGGCGGGGGAGCCGACGATCCCAGCAGATCGCCCCAGGACGTGTAGAACTGGCCGTAGTTGTTCGCCACCGCCGCGACCAGCGCGACGGTCGCCAGCTGTCCGCTCAGCAGCAGTCCGAACCGTGCTCCGCCCCGCACGACCGAGGGGCCGCGCACTCGTGACCACAGCAGCACGGTGGCCACCGGGATGCCGACGGCCAGACAGGCCAGGACCACCAACAAGGGTGTGCCGAGAAGCGACACGGCCGCCCCCTTCCGAATATGCCTGCTGGACAAGCTATTTCAAGGATTACCCGGTGCCGCTGAAGCGACGCTGAAGGTTCCTGAGAGTGGTCTCAGCCGACGACAGGCGCCGCGCGCTCGCCGTCAGCGTTCGGTGGCAGGGGCTCGGTCCCGTAAGCCCCGGAAGGACTGGGGGACAGGACCGAGCGGTCTGGAGGTTTGCCGGCCGGTGGGCCGGTGGGGCCGCCGCACCGACGCCAGCCTGGCGGCGACCAACGGCACCAGCAGCATGCCCAGGAAGAGCTGCACCACGGTGTACCGGTACAACTGCGCGGGATTGGCGAGTATGACGGTGAGCTGATTGGCCACGATCGGTGTGGCCGCGAGCAGGATCATCCGCCACTTGTTGCGGAAGGCCGCGATGAGCACCGCCAGATAGGCAAGGTAGGTCCACCCGGCTGCGCGCGCGAACAACACCTGCAGCCAGGGGTTGGTGGCCACCGCGCTGCGGGCGGCGGTGGCGGCGTGATACGCGGTCCAACTGGCAGGAGCGGGCTTGAGTTGCTGGACCAGCGCCTCGGGCAGGTGCTTCTTGTGCGCCATCGCGACGGCCCGGGACTTCCTGGGCAGGACGCTGAACTGCGGCGTCGGATCGACCCGCCACGCCACGGACGCCCGGCACAGGTGGCCCTCGAGGAGGTTGACCGGGTCGTGGGTGAGCAGATGGAACCACAGTGCGGCGAGCTGGTGCCGGTGCGCGTCGGCCGCGGTCATGTTGAAGTGGTGCCGGAACAGCGGATCCGAGTAGAGGCAGTCGTTGCTGGCGGCCCAGTGCGACAACGGCGCCGCCGCCTTCATCGCGGCCAGGCCGGCCGGGGTGAACGCGCCGGGGTCCTTGCTGTAGACGTAGGCGATGTCGCCGTAGAAGACGCCATACGCCTCACCGGAACTGACCGGTCGGATGCCGGCGGCGGGATAGACGACGGCACCGGCGAATTCGAAGATCGCGAGCGCTGCGACCGCAGCGGCCGCGACCTTGAGCCGGTCGCGTGCCAGGAAGATCAGCAGGACGAGGGCGACGATCGCGACCACGATGAAGCCGTTGTTGCGGAACAGCGCGACCGCGGTCAGCTCCGCGGCGAGCGCGGTCGCGGTGCGCCAGGTCAGCGCGCGCTGCTGGGTGCGGCGTCGGGCGATGATCTGCAGCACCGTCGCGGTCAGCAGCAGGTTGGCGGCGGCGAACGGCACGTCCTTCCACAGCATGTCGACGAACGAGCCGAAGGTCGGCACGAGCACGATGAGCAGGGCCGGCAGCGCGGCCCATCGGGCGCGCACTCCCAACCGGTGCACCCGGGTCGTGACGAGGGCGAGCAGTGCGGCATACACCACGGTCTGCACGAGGGTGACGAGCCAGACACTGCCGGTCAGCTGGATCGAGGCGCCGATGATCGCGTCGTAGAGCACGGAGTGGTTGGCGATCCATGGGCCGACGGTGACGTGATGCATGTAGGTGATGGAGTCGGCGCTGACCTGCACCGGGAAGTTGGTCGCCCACCAGCCCAGCAGCACCAGCTGGCCCCACAGGTAGACCACCGCACCCAACCGCCGGGTCGGGCTCCATTGCCGGATGCGCAGCGAATGTGCTTGGGAGAGCGCCGGTTTCACTGGTGCAGGCCTCGCTCCAGGCGATGCTCCACGGTGAGCGCGGTCAGCGCGTCCAGGTCGCGACGTTGCCGCTCGACCTCCAGTCGCAGGATCGCGATCTCCTCGGCGAGGGTGCGCGACTTGTAGGACTGGGTGCTGGCCTCGACGGACAGCTGGACGCAGATCAGCATCATCGCCACGCCGGCCGCGAGGAACAGCAGGTTCGGACCCTGCTGGACGCCGACGATGTCGGCGAACCAGTCCAGGATCGGGGGGAACACCCCGACCAGGAAGGTGACCAGGGCCGCCAGGACCCAGATCAGCGTGTACTTCTCCTTCAGCCAGCCCTGCCGGATCAGGGCGTACATCCCGGCGATCGTCGCCAGGGCGACGACGATGGCGAACGTCTGGAAGATCATGGGTGCTCCTCGGTCACTGGCATCCTCGTGCGGTACTTCAGCTGAGCGGGTATGACGAACGCGGGCATCAGCCGCAGCAACTGCAGCGAGGCCTTGAGGGACGACTGACTGGCCACGCCGCCCTGTCGGGGACGCATCCGGACCGGCACCTGTCGCACGGTCAGGTGCTGACGGGTGGCGATCAGCAGCGCCTCGACGGTGTCGCCCAGATACTCGGCCGGATAGTGAGCTGCGAACAACGCCAACGCCGCCGGGCCGAACGCCCGGAAGCCGGAGGTGGTGTCGGTCAGCGTCGTGCCGGCCCGGTGCGACAGGGACCGCGCCAGCACCCGCATGACGGCGCGACGTGCCGGATCCGCCTCGTAGTCGTCGTCCGCGGCGGCGAATCGTGCACCGATCACCAGATCCGCCGTGGCCAGGGCGGCGAGCAGCTTGCGTGCCTCCCGGGGATCGTGCTGGCCGTCCCCGTCGATCTGCAGCGCAGCGTCGTACCCGTGCCGGACGGCGTAGCGGAAACCCGCCCGCAACGCTCCGCCGACGCCGAGGTTGAACGGCAGGGTGGCGACCTGTACACCGGCCGCCATCGCGACCGGTCGGGTCTCGTCGGCCGATCCGTCGTCGACGACCAGGATGTCGGCGGTGGGCAATGCCTGCACCACTTCGCGCAGCACGGTGCGGATCGTCGCTTCCTCGTTGAAGCAGGGGATGATCACCAGGATCCGCTGGGACGCGTCGAACACCGGGGCGCGCTCCTCACCGGTCACAGCCACGGCAGCACCGCCTTCCCGTACCAGGCCGAGCCGGAGTTGAGCAGCCGCAGTCCGGGGATCGGATCCACGTTGCCTGCGTCGAACCGGGTGGCCAGGTGCCGCAGCACCTGTCGGTCCGTCCGGCGGCGCTGGGTCTGCACGTCACGGTGGCGGCGCCATACCTGACCGGCGTGGCGTAGCAACCAGCCGTAACCGCTGGCCTTCGCCGGCAGCCAGCCCTGCGCGGTGGCCACGGCCAGCATGGCGACCTCCTGGGCGAGCAGGGCCGGCGCGAGGAGCGCCAGGCTGCGACCGCTGTAGGTGGTCAGCACGGTGAGCAGCCGGTTGCGTTCCAGCAAGTAGGTCTTGGTCGGATTGCGGTGGAACTCGTAGTGGTGCAACGCGATCGCGTCCGGCACGTAGACGACCGACCGTCCGCGCTGCCAGCAACGCAGCGAGAGTTCGACGTCCTCGTGGTAGGCGAAGTAGGCCTCGTCGAATCCGCCCAGCTCGTCCCAGAAGTCGTGTCGCACCGCGCAGCAGGCGCCGCTCGCGCTGCTCACCGGACCGGGCGCCGCGTACTCGGCGGCCGGTCGGCCGTGGCCGCCTGCCCATGCCAGCCCCAGATAGTGCACCGGGTTGCCGGCACTGTTCATGACGGCCGGATCGTCGGCCAGCCGCACGCTGGCGGTGGCGATGCCGACGCTGGGGTCCGCCAGCGCCTCGACGAGGCGGCCGAGCGTGTCCGCACCCATGGTGGCGTCGCAGTTGAACAGCACGACCACCTCTGCCCCGGTGCCGGCGGCGCCGAGGTTGCACCCGCCGGCGAAACCGAGGTTGGTCCCCGGCCGCAGCACGGTGACACCCGGCAGTTCGCGCACCCCGTCGAGCTGCGCCGGATCGGCGCCGTTGTCGACGAGGACCACTTCGACGTCGACGCCCCGGGACGCCAATACCGACGAGACGGATTCGTGCAGGAGCGGCTCGTCGCCGTACGCGACCATGACGACGCCGACGGTGATCATGCGCTCACCTCCGAGAGCTGGGCCGCGGCGGCCGCGCCGGTATGACGCACCAGTGCCGCGAGTTGTATGACGAGGGCGACCACCGAACCGGCCAGGTAGGACAGCTCGAGTCGCAGGAACAGGCCGCCGGGAAGCAGCAACACCAGTGCCAGCACCGCCACCGCGGCGGTCCAGCCGAACGCCGACGCCGCCGGTGAGCCGACCGCGATCACCGCGGCCCCGACGACCATGGCGAGGATCGCGGCAGCGGTGCCCGCGGCCATCAGGACCAGGTCGGTGCGGCCCAGCCGGAAGCCGTCGCCGTAGACCAGTCGCACCAACTGCGGGCCGGCGACGGCCATTAGCAGGGTGAAGGCACCCATTGCGACGGTGACGAGTGTCAGCAGGGAGCGCAGCTGCCGGGCCAGGCGTGCGCGGTCGCCGTCGGCGACGGTGTGTGCCAGACCGGGCAGCAGTGCCGCCTGGACCGCCGCGAAGAGGAAGAGCGGCAGCCGGGCGAGCATCAGCCCGCCGAGGTAATGCCCTGCGGCGCCGGAGGACCCGGGCGCGACCTTGACGATCAGCGGCGCGACATTGACCAATACCTGCATCATCAGGCCGCCGAGCACCATCCAGCCGAGGATCCGCAGCTGGGTGGCGAGGGCGGGATCCTCGACGGTCATGGTCGGCGCGACCGGGCGGCGGTGCCCGCCACGCAGGCCGGTGAGAGTGAACAGCACCGAGATCACCAGGGCCGCCGCGAGCCCGAGCGAGAATCCGCCGACGGCGCCGGCCAGCACGGTGGCGGTGAGTCCGGCGGCCACCCGCACCATGCCCTCGATGCCGAGCTGAACGCCATACATGCCGTAACGGTTGTGACCGGCGAACACTCCGCGCATCAGGTATGCCGCCCACATGCCGATCGCGGCGAGCAGCAGCGCCACGAACGTCGCGCCGGATCCGTCGAAGAGCGTGTCGGTGATGGTCGTCCGGAACGCCACGGCGACCGCCAGCAGGACCAGCAGTGCGACCGCCGCCGCTGCCACCAGGGCGCGGACCACGCGGCGCTCCTGGACCGGATCCGCCCGGTGCGCGGCGACCGCGCGGCCGATGGCCTGCTCGAACGGTAGGAACACTCCGGGGCCGCCGGTGTAGACCAGGACCCACAGCGCCGACAGGGCGGCGAAGTCGGCGGGGGACAGCTGCCGTGCACCGAACGCGAGGAAGAGGTAGGAGCTGGCGCCGAACACTGCCAGGCCGAGCCCGACCGGCACGGTGCCGGCCGGCATCAGCAGGAGGCGTTGCTGGAACACCGTGGCGGGAGATGTGTGCGGCATGGCGGCGGTAGCCTCGCACGGCCCACCTGAGAAACGGCTAAGAACGCCAACTGGTCTTCACCGAGCCGGTCGCTTAGCGTGCCCACGTGATGAGCCTGACCGGTGCGACGTTCCAGGCGACGATCGCGATCGCCGTTGTCGTCGCTGTCGTTGCCACGCTGCTGCTGTGGTCCAGGATCCACGGTCCGGGCTGGTCGCGCACACTGCAGCGGCTGGGGATGCTGCTGCTGTGCCAGCTGCTCGCGGTCGGCCTCGCCGGCACCTGGGTCAACAACAGTTTCGGGCTCTATGCCTCCTGGGACGATCTGCTGGGAACGACCCCGCAGGGTCAGCTGGCGATGGTCGGGCCGCCGCCGCAGCGGGCCAGGTTTACCAAGGCGAGCTGGGGCATGGAGAGCGCCTTCTTCCGAGGACCCCACTCCCGGCTCGCCTCGCAGGTCTACGTCTGGCTGCCGCCGCAGTACCGGCAGCCGGCCTATCGGCACACGGCCTTCCCGGTGATCATGCTGTTGCACGGGGTTCCCGGCGAACCGGAGTCGTACATGACGGGCGGCGGGATGCCGGGCCGGGTCGCGTCGGCCATCGCCTCCGGGCGGCTGCACCCGGTGATCCTGGTCGTGCCGAGCGTGGACCCCGGTGGCGTGGACACCGACTGCTCCAACACCCCGCAGTCACGGGTCGCCACCTGGTTGGCGCAGGACGTGCCGACGCTCATCAAGCGTCACTTCCGGGTCGAGACGTCGCCGCGGGCATGGGCACTGGCAGGGTTGTCCACCGGCGGACTGTGCTCGCTCAAACTGCCGATGCAGTATCCGGGCGTCTTCGGGATCGGCGCGGGCATGAGCCCGGACCCCGTGGTCGGCGACCCGTCGGTCCTGAGCGACACCGCGTTGCGGATCGCCAACAGCCCCGTGCATCTCGCCGCCGGGCGGCCCGACGTGCGGCTGTGGGCCGGCACGGGTGCCATGGACCGCAACAGCCTGCCGTCGAACATCAGCAGACTGCGTGCCGCGATCCGGCCGCCGACGACCCTCGCACCGGCGGTGATCATCCCCGGGGGCGGACACAACCCGAACACCTGGGGCCGCCTGGAGCCGCCGATGTTCGACTGGATCAACTCCGTGCAGTTGCCGCCCGCCGTGCTGAAGCACCGGCGCTGACGCCCGCCCGACGATCCGTCAGCGGTGGGCCGGCCGGTCACCCGGCATACCGGGCGAGCAGCACGAATTCGTTGTAGGGGAAGAGCCGCCCGGCCGCTCGTGGCAGCGGGAAGGAGTAGCTGCGCTCCACGTCCAGGCCGAGCCGGTCCGCATGCTCCCGCAGACCCGCGGTGTCCACGAAGCGCACGTGCGTGTCGTCGGTGCGGAAGCCGGCCTCCTGCGGGGTGATGAACAGCACCCGCCCGCCCGGCCGCAGGTAGGGCAGGTATGCGCGCACCAGATCGTCGGCGACGTCGGTCCCCAGGTGCTCGAGCACGTGCGCCAGCAGCAGCGTGTCGTAGCGCCTTCCCACCGCGTCCGGGCAGTGCGCGAACTCCGTGGTGGTGTATGCCGTCAGGCCGCGTCGCCGGGCCGTGTCGACCGACTCGGCGTTGTGGTCGACCCCGACACCGCCGCCCAGATTGACCAGGTTCCGGCCGATACCGCACCCGACGTCGAGCACGTCGCCGAGTTGCAGCCGGCGCAGGTTCCATCGATAGGGACGCTGGACGTCCAGCCACCGCTTCCAGGGCGCCGTCTCGAGCCGGGACAGCCGCTCGGCGTAGGACCGTCCTGCTGTTCGGGAGCCTGTGCCGTCTTCGAGGTGCTGCGCCATGGGAAGCCTCCGGGTGCTGGTGCGCGAGGGCGAACGCGTCGGCCCTCCTGACCGGTGCAGCGTGCCAGCCGCATCCTGGGACGCCGCTGAGAAGGCTCTCAGAGCGGTTCAGTGAGTTCACAGTGCGCGCACGGCACGGTCGGACAGTGCCCGGTCGCTCGACCGGGCGGACGAACGGAGCTGGCGACCATGCATGCGACCTTCCGGCCCCTGCGCACCGCAGGTGTGGCGAGTGCCACGGCGATCCTGGTGGCGGCATTCGTCGCACCGGCCGCGGCCGCACCGCCGACGCCCGGCAATGCGACCCAGTACTCCGCGGGTCCCTGGACGCTCACCGACTGGCATCCGGTGCCCGCCGGCGGGGCGGACCAGGGCGTCGCGACCGTGACCAACCGCGGCCGGAACCACGTGGTCCTGCGCGGCGGCGCGGACGTGTCGGCGCGGCTGCGTGCCGCCGGCTGGTGGCACATCGGCGACCCCGGCAGTGCGCACGGCTATCTGGTGGATGCCTATCAGGCTCGCTCGGCCGCCAACGCCAAGCTGTATGGCGTCACCGCCCCCGACGGGCACCGGACCTGGTGGGTGCACCGGCTCGCCGCGGGGGAGAAGATCAACAACTCGTTCGCCGCGGTCACGCCCTCCGGCCGGTGGTTCGTCTCGGGCGAATGGGGCCGGATGCGAAGGTTGTTGGTCTTCCCGATGCCCGGCGCGAACCGGCTCGCCCGTCGCGGTCACGACCTGCCGTTGGCGGCGACCATCCGGTTGACCCGGCCGGTGCGGGACGTGCAGGGCTGCTCCTTCGCTTCACCGACGCAACTGGTCTGCTCCACCAACGACCCGCACCACGATCTGTTCCGGACACCGCAGCAATTGCTGTCGATTCGGCTCTCCCGCCCGGTATCGGGCCGGACTCAGGTGGGGCGGCCGACCGAACTCGGTCCGGTGCCGCAGCTGACCGGATGCGGGGCGGCCGAGACGGAGGGGATCGACATACACGGCGGGCGTCTGCTGGTGGTCGCACACGAACCGGCCTCCTGCGGGGGCCGGGCAGAGGTGTTCACCTACCGGCTGAAGTCGTCGGTCCGCCAGGTCGTGTCCTCCTGAGGCGTCCGGTCCCGCCGACGGTCGCGGACAAGACGGTCGACCGCATGGCGTCCGGTCCTGCCGCGACCGGTCAGTCGGCGGCGGGCATCGTCACCGTGAACCGGGCACCCGGGTGGTTGTCGCTGACCGTGACCGTGCCGTCGTGCGCGCCGACCGCGTCGTGGACGATGGCCAGGCCGAGACCGGCGCCGCCGGCGTCCCGCGAGCGTGCCTCGTCCAACCGGGTGAAGCGTTCGAAGATCCGGTCCCGGTCCGCCGGCGCGATGCCGGGCCCGTCGTCGGCCACCTCGAGGACGACGGTGCCGGTCCGGGTGGTCAGCGCGACCCGCACCACTGCGGCGGCGTGGCGGGTCGCGTTGTCCAGCAGGTTGCGCACGACACTGGTCAGCGCGGACGGGTCGCCGAGCACTTGACCGGCCGACACCCCGGTGACGTCGACCGACGGGCCGCGGTGCCGGACGGCGCGGGCCTGGTCGAGCACGATGTCGTCCAGGTCCACCACCTGGCGGTGCGGTGCGGGATGCGCATCCAGGCGAGCCAACGCGAGCAGGTCGTCGACCAGCCGGGACAGCCGGTCGATGTCGCCGAGCAGGCCGGGGAGCGCGGCGGCCAGGTCGCCCTGGTGGTCGGCGCTGCGACCGGTCACCTCGAGCTGGGTCCGCAGGGTCGCGATCGGGCTGCGCAGCTCGTGCGCGGCGTCGGCGACGAACCGGTGTTGCTGCGCCGACGCGGTCTCGATGCGGGCCAGCAGTTCGTTGAATGTCGCTGTCAGCCGGGCTAATTCGTCCTCGGCGGCCGGCGGACGCAACCTGCGGCTCAGGTCCGTGCCGGGTATGTCGGCAGCTTGCCGCCGCACGGCGTCGACCGGGCGCAGGGCGCGTCCGACCAGCAGCCACCCGATGAGCGTCAGGATGGCCACCAGGATGGGCAGCCCGACCGCGAGCGCGCTGAGCAGTTCGGTCGTGCTGCTGTCGACCGGTTCGGTCGGCAACGCCGCGTAGACGGTCACCGGGCCGCTGCGGGTGTCGGCGGTGGTGGCCGCGACCCGGTAGTCGGTGCCGGGGTGTCCGGCGGGTTGCTGCGTCCGGACCACCGTGTCGTCGCTGCCGGTCAGGGTGAACATGCGCTTGCGGTAACCCAGGTCGCCGGAGCCGGCCAGCACCCGGCCGTCGGCGGCGACGACCTGCACCGTGGGTGCGCCGTCGTCCGGGTCCGGTAGCCGGCGGGGCAGTTCGCTGTGCGCCGCTTGGTCGGCGATCGTCGACGACTGCTGGGCGATGCTGTTGTCCAGGTTGGCCATCAGGGAGCTGTGCAGGCGCCATACCAGCAGGCCACCGGCAGCGATCATGCCGACCGCGATCACCACGGCGGCGGCTGCCGTCAGCCGGGCGCGCAGCGATCGCCGACCCCACCAGGAGGACGGCGCGTCGGCTGCAGCGACGGGCTCAGCCGCCATCGCTGTGCAGCCGGTAGCCGACGCCGCGGACCGTCTGGATGCTGGCCCGGCCGAACGGCGCGTCGATCTTCTTGCGCAGGTAGCCGATGTAGACCTCGACGATGTTCGGGTCGCCCTCGTAGAACTCGTCCCAGACGTTGGCGAGCATGTCGCTCTTGGAGACGACCTGGTCGTGGCGGCGCAGCAGGAACTCCAGCAGCGCGAACTCGCGAGGTGTCAGCGAGATCTCCTGCTCGCCGCGGGCGCACCGTCGGGTCGCCGGATCCAGCACCAGGTCACCCGCCGACAGGATCACCGGGCGGGCCGGGGCGCCGCGCCGGATGAGCGCGCGCAGGTGCGCCAGCAGCACGACATACGAGAAGGGTTTGGTCAGGTAGTCGTCGGCGCCCAGGTCCAGTGCATCGGCCTCGTCGTACTCGCCGTCCTTGGCGGTCAGCATCAGCACCGGCGTCCACAGTTGTTCGGCGCGCAGCCGCTTCACCACGTCGTAGCCGTTGACCTTGGGCAGCATGATGTCGAGCACGATGACGTCGTACGCCTGCTCGGTCGCCTTCCACAGGCCCTCCGCGCCGTCCGGCGCGGTGTCCACGGTGAAGCCGTCGGCGGTCAGGCCGGCGGCGATCGCCTGCGCCAGTCGGTGTTCGTCCTCGACGATCAGGACTCGCATGCCCCACCGCCTCCCTCTCGTTCGTCCGCTCAGGACACCACACAGTGTGGGCGCGGAGTGCTGAGGTGAGGCTGAGTGTTCCTGAGTCGGCTCTCAGGGAAACTCAGGAACACTCGGGCGCAGGGTCACTCCGGTGCCGTGGCGTCGTCATCCGGCGCGGCAGCGCGGGTCAACTGCGCGGAGGCGTAGGACTGCAGCGGCTGGCCGAGCGCCGCCATGTCGGTCGCCCACATCAGCCCGCCCTGCACGTAGCCGTAGAGCCGGTGCGCCGCGGAGTATTCGCGGGCATCCGGGCTGCGCAGCACGCCGTCGGTGCGGAGTTCGGCCTTGGCGGGTTCGGTGCGTCCGTAGTAGAGCTCGGTGACCCCGGTCGGGTGCGACAGCAGCAACTCCACCTCGGCCTCCGGCAGCGGGCGCCAGAAGCCCAGCTCCGTCTCGAACGGGTCGCCGCGGTTGCCGTCGTCGTCGATCACCCAGCTGCGGGTCTCCCAGCGCAGGAACGGTCGGCCGTCATGGGTGCAGCTGATCTCCTGGGCGAAGTTGACCGTCGGCAAACCGGGGTAGCCGGCGACGCCCGTGCCCTCCCACCGTCCGAGGAGCCAGGCCAGCGGCGCGAGGTCGGGGTGCATGGAGGTGTCGAGTTCGATGGGCACGGCTCGATCGTAGCGACGCGAGCGCGTGCGGAACCGGCAACGGTTGCTGGACGGGCGTGGGGCCGCGGCACCGCGGGGCGGCCGGCACGCGGTCCCGCCACCAAGGTCGCGACGAGCCGCCGCTATCGGATGCTGTTCTTGCCGTAGGTGTAGTCGGCCATCTTGTCGTGGTAGAGCGCCTGCCCCAGCTTCTTCATCTGCGGCATGTTCACCACGTCGATGGAGCCGGCCACCGGATCGTTGGCGAAGCCGGTGAACGGCGCCGTGTAGTAGGTGATGTCGCCCGAGCGCAGGTTGCGCAGGCTGAGCGCGAGACTGCGTATGTCGCCCGCGGACGTGTCGGCGTCGACCTGGGTGTATTTGGTGAGGTCCTTGACAGTGTTGGTCAGCTTCACCGGGTTGAGCAGCGTGCCGGCCGACAGCGTCTTGTGGACGACGGCGCTGATCCAGGCCTGCTGGTCGCGACCGCGGTCGATGTCGCCCTCCTTGAGCTGGTGGCGCTCGCGGACGAAGCCGAGCGCCTGCTCGCCGTTCATCGTGTTGTAGCCCTGGTGGAAGGTGCCGTAACCCGGCTCGTTGAAGGGCTGCGCGACATACACGTTGACGCCACCCAGGTCGTCGGTCAGGTCGGCGAAACCCTTGAAGTCGATGATGGCGTAGCGGTCGATGACCACGCCGCCGAGCAGTTGCGAGATCGTCTGGGCCAGCAGCGCCGGCCCGCCGTAGGCGAAGGCGGCGTTGATCTTGTTCTTGCCGTGTCCCGGGATGGACACGTAGAGGTCACGCGGGAAGTGGATGACCTGCACCGACTTCTCGCCCTTGCTGATGTGCACCAATTGGATGACGTCCGAGCGCGCCCCCGACCGGACGTCCTGCACGCTGCCGGAGCGGGTGTCGCTGCCCAGCAGCAGGATGTTCTGCGAATTGCCCGCGTCCGCAGCGGGTTTCACCGTCGAGCTGGGCAGCGCGGCGCCGTGGGTGATGTTGGAACTGAGCACGTGGTTGAGGTACATCGCGAAACCGACGAACGCCAGCACGATGATCAGGACCATCGACAGCAGGGTGAGCAGGGTGACCTTCAGCCAGCCGGCCTTCTTCTTCGGCCGGCGGCGCCTCGTGCGGGATCCTGCGTAGCCGGCCGCGCCCGTGCCGGCATCGTCACCGCCGTCGGCGGTCGCATCCCCGGGCGCCGTGTCGGTCGTGGTGCCGTTCGTGCTCTCCGGCTCCTCCAGGGACGAACTCTCGTCACGGGCCCCGCCGGGCAGGTCGTCTCGGTGGTCCCCAGTCATGGGGGGAGTCTAAGGTCGCCCCGGCGCGCCACGGCGCCGAAACCCCGCGACGTACCCTGGAACGGTGACGACGGCATCCGTGGAGAGTCCCCTGCTCAGCCGCTCCGGCGCGGTCCCCGCCGACGGTCTCGACGCCGGGGTGGCCGCACATTACGGTGACCCGCTGCGCGAGCAACGTCTGCTCGAGCAGGGGCTGGCCGTGGTCGACCTGTCGCACCGGGGCGTCGTCACGGTCACCGGCCCCGATCGGCTCAGCTGGCTGCACTCGATGACGACGCAGTCGCTGACGGGCCTGGCGCCATACACGTCGGCGGAGTCCCTGGTGCTCAGCCCGCACGGGCACATCGAGCACGACCTGCACATCGTCGACGACGGCGAGACCACCTGGATCACCGTCGAGCCGGGCACCGCGCCGGCCCTGGTGGAGTGGCTCAACTCGATGCGCTTCATGCTGCGGGTCGAGGTCGACGACGTCTCCGACCGGTATGCCGTGCTCGGTGAGCCCATCGGCAACGAGTCGCTGCCGGCCGAACGCGAGGCGCGCGGTGTCATCGCATGGCGCGATCCGTGGCCGGCGATGGGCGCCGACTCGGCGTCATACAGCTCGGCGGACCCGCACCCGGCGGCCGGACGCGCCTGGCGCGAGTTGATCGTGCCGCGCGAACAACTCGTGGAGGAGGTCGGGGACCGGCAGCTGGCCGGCATCTGGGCCGCCGAGGCCGAACGCGTCGCCGCGTGGCGGCCCCGGCTCGGCAAGGAGACCGATCACCGCACTATCGCGCACGAACTCGACTGGTTGCGCACCGCCGTGCACCTGCACAAGGGCTGCTACCGCGGCCAGGAGACGATCGCGCGCGTGCACAACCTCGGCCGGCCGCCGCGCCGCCTGGTGTTCCTGCACCTCGACGGCTCGGGTCACGTGCTGCCCGACGAGGGCGCGGAGCTGGCCAAGCTCCCCGGCGAGCGCGCGGTCGGCCGCATCACCTCGGTCGCCCGGCACGCCGACGACGGCCCGATCGCGCTGGCGGTCGTCAAGCGCAACACCCCCGTCGACATCCAGCTGTATGCCGGTGAGATCGCCGCCGCCCAGACGGAGATCGTGACGCCGTAGCTGGGCCCGTCGATCCGCGAGCGACGAGCGACGAGCGACGTACACAACCGGCAACGGTCGCTGGTTGGGTATGGGAATCGGCGCCGGAGGCGTACACAACCGGCAACGGTCGCTGGTTGGGTATGGGAATCGGCGCCGGAAGCGTGCACAACCGGCAACGGTCGCTGGTTGGGTATGGGAATCGGCGCCGGAAGCGTGCACAACCGGCAACGTTCGCTGGTTCGTCCACCGTGTGACTCGACTCACGCTTGCCCCAGCTTGCAAACCGCTAACTGCAGTTAGCATACTGGACACATGAGTCCGAACCCGGTGAGCGATCTGGGCAGCTACCTCAAGGATCAGCGCCAGCAGGCACAGCTGTCCCTGAGGCAGGTCGCCGACCGCGCCGGCATCTCCAATCCCTACCTGTCGCAGATCGAGCGTGGCCTGAAGCGGCCGAGCGCCGAGATCCTGCAGGCGATCGCGAAGGGTCTGGCCATCTCGGCCGAGCAGCTCTACGTGCACGCCGGCATCCTGGACGCCCTCCCCGAGGGGGACGTCTCGGTCGACACGCGCCAGGTGATCAAGAACGACCCGCGGCTGACCGACAAGCAGCGCAAGGCGCTGATCGACGTCTACGACTCGTATGTCGGCGACTGACGCGGCACCGACACACCGCACTGTCGCGGCCCACAGCAGCCGCGACCACGAATCCCCGAGAGAAAGGCAGCGATGATGCCCAGCAAGAGCACCTTCGAGTCCCCGTTCTACGCCCTCATCGGCGCGGCGGACGCCGCCGTCGAGAACGTCCGCAACTCGTTCGACACCGCGACCGAGGCCGCGCTGTCGCTGCGCGACGAGCTCACCCCGGAGAACGTCCAGGAGCGGATCCGCAACACGATGAACGACGTTCGCGACCAGATCATTGCCTTGCCGTCGCTGGCGACCGAGCGCTACGAGCTCATGGCCGGCACCGTCGAGCGGGCCTACGACGACTTCGCGCAGAGCTACCTCGACTACGCGCAGCGTGGCGCGGAGGTGACCCGCGGCGCCACCGAGCAGGGTCGCGCCGTGGTGGCCTCGGCCCGGGAGACCGCGTCGGAGACCGGCGACGGCGCAGTGGTGCGCGTCCTCGGCGCCCGCAAGGAAGCCGCCAAGGGCGTTGAGCGGCTGGCCGGCCTGGTCGGCCGCAACGCCGGCGCCGTCGAGGCCGAGGCCCAGACCGTCGTGCGCAGCACCGCCGCCAAGCAGGGCGCCACCCAGCGCCCGAGCCGCAGCGCGGTCGCCGGCAAGGCGGGTAGTCGCAAGGCCGCCGCCCGGCCGGCCGCGTCGAAGACTCCGGCGAAGAAGGCCAGTGCCACGAAGACGACCGCCACGAAGGCGACTGCCAAGAAGGCGACTGCCAAGAAGTCGACCGCCAAGAAGTCGACCGCCAAGAAGACCGCTCCGGCCGCGCCGACCCTGCCCGTCGAGGCCAAGGTCGAGGCAAAGGTCGAGGCCACCCGGGACAACAGCCAGGCCTGAGGGAGGCTCGCGTCATCCGGTGACGCCGTCGCCGAAGGACCCCACCGCACCGCGTCGTGCGTGGGGTCCTTCCCGTTCCTCGACCCGCCGGGCGGGCGGTCGTCATACGCCTCTATCGTCGGCGACGTGGCTTCCTCTCTCAGCGCCCTGTCCGGCGCCCCGGTCCTGGCCCACGTCGACCGCGGCGGATTCATCGAGTCGGTGCACCGTGGCGTGGCGGTGATCACCACGCCGGACGGTGGCGTCGATCTGGAGGTCGGCGACGCCTCGGCACCGTGCTTTCCGCGCTCATCCAACAAGCCGATGCAGACCCTGGCGATGGTGCGCAGCGGCCTGCAACTGGACGACCCCCGGCTCGTCGCACTGGCCAGCGCCAGCCACTCCGGCGAGGAGTTCCACCTCGCGGGAGTGCGCACCATCCTGACCGGCGCCGGCCTCGGCGAGACCGATCTGCAGAACACCCCGGACCTGCCCTATGACGAGCAGGCGCGCAACGACTGGTTGCGGGAGGGCCACGGTCCCACCTCGATCACCCAGAACTGCTCGGGCAAGCATGCCGGCATGCTGGCGACCTGCGTCGCGAACGGCTGGGACATCACGACCTACCGCGACCCGCAGCACCCGCTGCAGCAGGCGATGGCCGACACGATCGGCGACCTCGCGCACGAGCAGATCGCAGCGGTCGCGACCGACGGGTGCGGTGCACCGGTGATGGCGATCTCGCTGATCGGGCTGGCGCGCGCGTTCGGCGCGATCGCCGCCGCCCGCCCGGAGACCCACGAGGCGACGGTGCGCGACGCCATCCGCTCGCACCCGGAGTACCTCGGCGGCACCCGCCGCGACGTGACCGCGCTGATCCGGGGGGTCGACGGCCTGATCGCCAAGGACGGCGCCGAGGCGGTGTATGCCGTGGGCCTCTCCGACGGTCGCGGTCTGGCGGTCAAGATCGCCGACGGCGGCCAGCGGGCCAGGCCGGTCGTCATGGCCGAGCTGCTGCGCCGGGCCGGCGTGACCGGTCCGGCGGTCGACCAGCTGGGTACGGCGGAAGTGCTCGGACACGGCGAGCCGGTCGGGGCGATCACTGCCGTCATACCGTGAAGGCACAGGCGCCGGACAGCGGGCGGGTTAGGCTTTCGGCATGGGAAGTCTGATCCACCTGCAGGAGACGGTCGCGCTCGTGCTCGGCGTCGTGCTCTTCGCGATGCAGCTGTTCGCGCTCGTCGACTGCATCCGCCAGCGCGCCGACGCCTTCACCGCCGCCGGCAAGCTGAGCAAGCCCGCCTGGTTGGCGATCACCGCCGTGGCGTGCATGATCGGTTTCCTGTTCATCCTCTCGCCGATCAGCATCTTCGAGATCGCGGCCGTCGTGGCCGCCGGTGTCTATCTGGCCGACGTGCGACCTGCGTTGTTGCAGGTGACCGGTCGTGCCCGCGACAACAACAACGGCCCCTACGGCCGGTGGTGACCGGGCCCCGGCCGTGCTGGAGGAGCAACCGCCGATGGTGACGGCACCGTCACGGGCGCTGGGCAAACTGCGGCCGCAGATCAAGGGCTACGCCTGGGGGTCGCGGACCGTGCTCGCCGAGCTCACCGGCCGGCCCTCGCCCACGGAGCAGCCCGAGGCCGAGCTGTGGATGGGCGCGCACGAGGCCGCCCCGTCCGGCATCGCCGACACCACGCTGGACCGGTTGGTCGCCCGCGACCCGGTCGCCGCTCTGGGTGCCCGCGTCGCGGCCCGCTTCGAGGGCCGTTTCCCGTTCCTGCTCAAGATCCTCGCACCGGAGACGCCGCTGTCCATCCAGGTACACCCGAACGCCGAGCAGGCGCTCGCGGCGGTGGCCGGCACGTATGTCGACCGGTGGCCCAAGCCCGAGGCTCTCGTCGCGGTCACCGACTTCGAGATCTTCGCCGGGCTGCGTTCGTATGACGACATCCGCCGCGTCGTCGGCTCGTTGGACGTGCCCCGGCTGTCCGCCATGTTGGCCGCCGTGGCGAGCGGACCGGAGCCGGTGACCAGCCTGCTGGTCGCCCTGCTGCGGGCACCGGTCGACGAGCAGCGCGCCCTGATCGCCGAGATCGTCGCGGCGTGCGGCAAACGGCTGAGCGGGCCGGACAGCGTGGCGTTCGAGGCGGTGCTGCGGGCCGCCCGGCAGTTCCCCGGGGACGTCGGACCTGCGGTCCTGTTGCTGATGGTGCACCGGGTGCTCCGGCCCGGCGACTACATCTTCGTGCCCGCCGGGGTGCTGCACGCCTACGTGCGCGGCACCTGCGTGGAGCTGCTGGCCAACTCCGACAACATCGTCCGCGCCGGCCTGACCCCCAAACCGGTCAACATCGACGAGTTGCTGCGCATCGTCGACACCGACCGCGAGATGGTGCCCGAGCATCCGACGCCGGGACGGGTCCATTCCTTCCCCGTCGAGGTGCCGCACTTCCAGCTGCACGTGGTCGAGCCGGGGGAGCAAGGCATCCAACTGCCCGGTGCCGACCGACCGCGGATCGCGCTCGCGCTGCACGAGGCGGTCACCATCCGGTGCGGCGATACCACACTGGAACTTGCGGCGGGGGAGTCGTGTTTCGTCGGTGCGTGCGAGAGCGCCGCGACCGTGTCCGGCCGCGGCACGGTCTACCTCGCGACCTCCGGGATGCCCAACTAGTTCGTGGGTCCCCGCTGCGATGCGGGTGCTTGCGCTGCGGCCGGCCGGACCGCGCGCTGCGAACCGTCCGCAGCGGTTTCGCAGAGGACGTGCGCACAGTGATCGGTGTTCCGTTCACACGCCACGTCAGGGAGATGGTCACGATGGTCAACACACGTTCTCGGATGAACCGCACCGCAGCTCTGGTCGGTGTCTCGACCATGGTCGCGGGCGCGGCCTTCACGATGGCGATGCCGGCAGCGCACGCGGCGACTGCGCGCAATGGGGTGTGCGAGTCCGGCGAGTTCTGTCTGTACTACAACTCGAACGAGGCGGGTTCGGTCTCGGACTTCAACACCTCGATCTCGGATTACGGTGCGACGCAGCCGGGTTGTTATGAGTTCAAGGGGAGCGGTGCCGGTCAGGGCCTGTGTGTGAAGAATCAGGCTGCGTCGGTCTGGAATCGCACGGGCAAGACGGTTTACGTCTATTACAACAGCGGGTATGCCGGGTCGAAGCAGTCGTTCGGTGCCGGGGTGAAGGGGAATCTGAACGCCACGTTGAAGAACAACAACGCGGCGCACCACATCGGCGCCTTTTCCGGTGGGGCGGCGCAGAGCCCGGTCAACGACTATCCCTACCGCAACTCGGCTGCGGATGTGGTCGACCGGTGGAACTTCTACACCCGCGAATGCACCTCGTTCGCGGCCTGGCGGCTGCACAACCGCGACGGCATCAACTTCTCCAACTCCTACAAGGGTCAGCACTGGGGCAATGCCGGACACTGGTACACCGCGGCCAAGGCTGCGGGCATCTCGGTGAACCGGACGCCGAAGGTCGGTGCCATCGCGGTGAACACGGTGCACAAGGTCGGCCACGTCGCCTACATCGAGAAGGTCTACTCGGACGGCTCGTTCGACGTCGAGGAATACAACTGGGGCGTCGTCCACGGCTACACCGCCCGGCGGCACATCTCCGGGCTGAACAGCGCCGACGGCGGCTTCCAGTACGCCATCCACTTCTGAGCCGCTGCACCGGACAGGGACGAGAAGCCATGGCAGGCAAACATTTTCACGACCGTCGCAGTCGTATGGCGACAGCGCTGCTCGTCGGCGCGGTCGTCGCAGCAGGATCCGGCGCGCTGTTCGCCGCACCGGCGCACGCGGCGACGGCGCGCAATGGGGTGTGCGAGTCCGGCGAGTTCTGTCTGTACTACAACTCGAACGAGGCGGGTTCGGTCTCGGACTTCAACACCTCGATCTCGGATTACGGTGCGACGCAGCCGGGTTGTTATGAGTTCAAGGGTGCTGGGGCCGGTAAGGGCCTGTGTGTGAAGAATCAGGCTGCGTCGGTGTGGAATCGCACGGGCAAGACGGTTTACGTCTATTACAACAGCGGGTATGCCGGGTCGAAGCAGTCGTTCGGTGCCGGGGTGAAGGGGAATCTGAACGCCACGTTGAAGAACAACAACGCGGCGCACCACATCGGAGCCATCTCCGGCACGGTCAGCGGCGCGACGGTGATCTCCCGCGCCAAGGTCTGGGTCGACGCCGGCGTCCCCTACAGCCAGACGCACTACTACCAGGGTTACCGGGAGGACTGCTCCGGTTACGTGTCCATGGCATGGGGACTGGCCAAGCCGGGCACGACGACTGCGGGAATGCCCAACTACGGCAGGTACATCAGCAAGTCCGCGCTGCGCAAGGGCGACGTGCTGCTGAACTCCACCGCCGGCAGCCAGGGCCACGTGGTGATCTTCGAGAAGTGGGCGAACACCGCGCACACGTCCTACTGGGCCTATGAGGAGAGCGGCAGTCACGGTGCCGTGCATCGGGTGAACCCCTACCCGTACTACGCGGGCTACGGCACGTTCAAACCGTTCCACTACAGCAAGCTGTCCTCCTGAAAAGCGCTGTCGGTCGGCATGATTCAGCTGGAGGACGCCGGACCCGCGACGTCCTCCAGCTGCCGGCCGAACGCCTTGTCGAACTCCTCGCGCGCGGCCAGATCGGCCGACGCGCGGGCGGCGCGTTCCTGCCGTCGCAGTTCCCCGGCGGCGGCGTGCTGGCCCTGCTTGGCCAGCACCACCGACAGGTCGTGCATGGCCGCGGCGACGCTGAGCGGCCGGTCCAGCGCGGTGCACTCCTCGATGCTCTCGCGCAACTCCTGCTCCGCCTCGTCGAGCCGTCCGAGCGCGGCGAGCGCGCGGGCCCGGGTGCGCCGGGCGCGTGCGGCGAGGAAGAGGTCCTGGGAGTCGACAGCGCGGCGCCATACGACGTCCGCCTCGTGCAGGGCGTCCGCGTCGCGACCGAGCTGGTAGCTCATCTCCGAGCGCGCGTCGAGCGCGTAGGACAGCAGATGCTGCTCACCCAGATCCTGCAGCAAGGTGGTCACTTCGGTGAGCAGCACGTTGACCGAGCCCAGGTGGTGCTGGCGCCAGCTGACCCGGGCGAGCTCGATGGTGGCGGTGGCATAAGCGATCCGGTCACCGTCGGTCGCCAGCAGCTCCCGGGCACGCATCAACTCCTGCTCGGCGGCGGCGAGTTCGTCGTAGTCGTTGTGCAGCACGCCGCGCACCGTGCTGGCCCACCCGGCGTAGGTCGGGTCCTCGCCGCCGGCCAGCAGACCCTCGGCGCGGGACAGCGCCGCCTCCACCTCGGGCCGCCGGCCCAGGGACAGCGCCGCCTGGGCGGTGACGATGTCGGCGGCTGCGGCGGCCCGGTTGGCGCCCAGTAGGGTCAACGCCTTGCGCGCACCGCCGGCTGCGGTGAGCGCGGCCCGGGACTCCGAGCGTAGATCCTGCCGATGCCACGCCTCGGCGAGCTGCAGCAAGGCACGGCCGAGCTGCTGGTCGGAGGAGGCGGAGTCCAGGCGCTCGCGGACCGTCGAGGCGATGCCCAGCCAGCTGCCATGGCCGGCGAAGGTGTGTTGCGCGTTGGCGGCGGCGACCAACAGGCGCCAGGACAGCTCCGGCAATGTGCCGGCCACGGCTTCGGCGACGGTCAGCATCGCTCGTCCGTCGGCCCGGAAGAAGGCTCGTGCCTCGGCGACACCGGTGCGCGGCGGGGAGGGGGAGGACCACCGAGGCGGGACGGTGCCCGCCGGCTCGTCCGGCATCGGCGGTGGCGTGGGTACGAAGCGCCGGTGGAAGGCGTCATGGAATCCGGCGGCGCGGCGCAGCAGTTCGCGTCCCAGGTCGGTGAGCGCCACGTGCTGTATGGCCTCGTCGACCGGCCGGGCGGCGCGGGCGAACTGCGCGACCAGACTGTGCAGCCGGTAGGTCGTGGTCTCGTTGTCGCGTTCGACCGGTTCGATCAGGTTGGTCGCCAGCAGCGTCTCGACCAGGTCGTCCCCGGTGTCCTCGTCGTGCAGGATCGTTCCGGGCATCCAGCCGCTGAGGCCGCTGAGCGGCAGATGCGCCAGCAGCGAGATCGCCTGCTGTTCGCCCTCGGTACGACGTTCCCACACCAGCTGGACACTCTTGCGCAGGCCGTCCAGCGCATCCCGGCCACCGGTCGAGCTGGACAGCAGCCGTTGCGCCATCGGCCCGAACTGTCGGTCCGGCCGGTGTGCGAGCCGTCCGGCCACGAGGCGGATGGCCAGCGGCAGCCGGCCGGTGGCGTTGAGCAGCGCGGTCGCCCCGTCGACGTCGGCTGCGACACGGTCGTCGCCGATGAGCGCAGCGAGCAGCACCCGGGCATCGTCGATCTGCAAGGACCGCAACCGGATCGAGGACCAGTCCTCCACCTCGGTGTCGATGCCGCGCGACGTCACGATCGCCATCGACCCCGCGGACACGGGCAGGATCTGCTCGAGTGCGTCGGCGATCCGTGCGGTGACCTCCGGCAGGTTGTCGATCACGATGACGACGCGGCGTTCCTCCAGGATCGACCGGAAGAGGCCGATGCGCGCGGTCACGTCCTCGGGTATGGCGCGGGTCCGGACACCGAGCAGTCGCAGGAAGGAGCCGAGGATGCCCGACACGTCCAGTCCGTCGGTGTTGCCGAGGTCGGCATACAGCGTCCCGTCGGGGAAGCCGTCCTGCACGTTGCGGGCAGCTCGGATGGCCAGCGCGCTCTTACCGACACCGGTCAGCCCGGTGATGGTGACCAGCACGGCCTCCTCGCCGGCGCGTTCGGCGGCGCACCGGATGTGGCGGATCTCCTGGTCCCGGCCGACGAAATGGGACGGGTCCCGGGGCAGCGTGCGTGGCACCGGCAACTGCGCGACGCCCGCGGTGTGCGTGGTCGCGGGTGCGTCGGTCGTGGCCGGTGGTGGCGCTGCTGGTGCGGACGCTGCCTCCCTGCCCGGTCCCGTCCCGACGGCCTGGCGCGGCCGGTCCGGTGGTTCGGTGGCGGACGCTGCTCCGGCCGCCGGGTCGGCGCTGTGGAGCACGTCGTGATGCGCGGTGCGCAGCACTTCGGACGGCGCGACGCCGAGCTCCTGGTCCAGCCGCCGGTAGATGTCCCGGTAGACGCGCAACGCCTCCTCCTGCCGGCCGGTGGCAGCGAGGACGCGCATCAGCTGCGCGGCGAACGTCTCGTGGAACGGCTGATCCTGCACGAGGGCGGTCAACCGCGTTGTCAGGCCACGCAATTCGCCCAGCCGGATGGCGATCTCGTTGCATTCCTCGATGACGGCCAGCCGCTCGCCGATGAGCGTCTCCTGCGCCAGGTGCACCTCGTCGGTGAGCGGTATGTTCTGCAGCGGCGGCCCGGCGAACAGCTCGATCGCCGCGCTGAGGCGGCCCCACCGGTCGGCGTCGTCCGTGCCTCCCGCGATCAGCTCATGCCATGCGGCGCGGTCTGACCGCACGCCGTCCACGAGCCGGTATCCGGTCCTGGTCGTCTCCAGCAGGGCGCGTTCGCGGCCCTTGCGGCGCAGCCCGGACACGAGCGCCTGCACGCGGTTCCGCGCCGATGACGGTGGGTCGTCACCCCAGATCCACGGCACGAGTGAGTCCGCGGCCACCGATCCGCCGTCCGGGCACATGGCGACGCGGGCCAGCAGCGAGCGTTCCAGCTGACTGAGCGGCAGAGGCGCGGAGCCGCACAGGAGTTCGACCTGACCCAGCACGCGAAGGTGGGCGCAGTCCCCTGCAGTACGCATGGCAGTCACGGTAATCCGACGTACCGGGACGGTGTCGGTTCCGCAGGTGCGGATTTGTCATGCTGCGGCTCGGGGAGCGACGGCCGCCCAGGCGACCGTCAGTTCGCCCAGCCGCCAGCGTGCCGGACCGTCCAGCAACGGCCACCCGTCGGCGCGCAACGCGGTTGCGGTTGCGAGGAACCGCTGCCGGGCACCGTATGACGCGTGCGGACCGGCCTTGGCCCAGGCGAGGTCGAGAGCGCGCAGGAAGTCATGGATCGGCTCACCCGGCACGTTGCGGTGGATCAGCGCCTTGGGCAGTCGTTCGGCGACGACGCTCGGGGTCGCCAGGTCGCGCAGGTGCAGGGACAGGCTCAACGACCGTGGACCGCAGCGGTCCAGGGTGACCCAGGTCGTCACGCGTCCGATCTCGTTGCAGGTGCCGTCGATGAGCAGCCCGTGCGGGTGCAGGCGGTCCTGGAGGCGCCGCCACGCCCCCGGGACCTCCCGCTCGTCATACTGACGCAGCACGTTGAACGCCCGGACGACGGTGGCGCTGCCCGCGACCGGGATCTCGAAACCGCCTCGAACGAAAGACAACCCGTCTGCAGTGAACGGAGCGGCGGCCGCGACCCTGGCCGGGTCGATCTCGACACCCACCACTCGTGCGTCGGCACGCAGGTCGCGCACGCGTTGGTGCAGCTCCACCGCGGTGCGCGGATTGGCGCCGTACCCGAGGTCGACCAGCAACGGCGGTTCGGCCGGGCGACGCAGCAGCCGCGACTGGGTGCCGAGCAGCCAGCGGTCACAGCGACGCAGCCGGTTGGGTGCGGTGGTGCCGCGGGTGATGGATCCGACCGGACGTTCCACTCGCACCGCGCAAGGATAGGGGTGCGAGACTGGGCGGGTGACGACAGCTCCCGACCGGCCGTGCCCGGTGCGCCGGGTCGCGATGATCAGCGTGCACACCTCACCCCTGGATCAGCCGGGCACCGGCGATGCCGGCGGCCTCAACGTCTATGTGGTCGAGACCGCAAAACGCTTGGGACGGCTCGGGGTCGAGGTGGAGATCTTCACCCGTCGCACGTCTGCCGCGCTGGCCGAGACCGTGCAGCTGGCGCCCGGGGTGCTGGTGCGGCACATCGACGCCGGACCCTACGAGGGCCTGGCCAAGAACGACCTGCCCGGTCAGCTGTGCGCCTTCGCCGCGGGCGTGATGCGGCACGTCGCGGCCAGTCCGGAGGGGCACTACGACCTGGTGCATTCGCATTACTGGCTCAGCGGGCAGGTGGGCTGGCTGGCTGCCGACCGGTGGGACGTGCCGTTGGTGCACACGATGCACACGATGGCCAGGGTCAAGAACGCGTCGCTGGCGGCCGACGACCGCCCCGAACCCACCGGGCGTGAGATCGGTGAGGAGCAGGTCGTCCGCGTGGCGAGCCTGCTGGTCGCCAACACGCCGCGGGAGGCCCGCGAGCTCGTGGAGCTGTATGACGCGGACCCCGAGCTGGTCGAAGTCGTCTCTCCCGGCGTCGATCTGGACATCTTCACACCGGGGGACACCGCCGCTGCGCGGTCGGCGGTGTGCCTGCCCGAGGACGCCGAGGTGGTGCTCTTCGTCGGCCGGATCCAGCCGCTGAAGGCCCCCGACGTGCTGCTGCGCGCGGTGGCGAAGCTGCTCGAACGTGACCCGGCGCGTCGGGACCGGCTGGTGGTGGCCGTCCTGGGCGGCCCGAGCGGCACCGGGCTGGACAAGCCGCGCGGCCTGCAGCAACTGGCCCGGCAACTGGGCATCGCCGACGTGGTGCAGTTCGTGCCGCCGGTCAGCCGGGCGGACCTGGCGCAGTGGTACCGCGCCGCGGATCTGCTTGCGGTGCCGTCCTATTCGGAGTCGTTCGGTCTCGTGGCCCTGGAAGCGGAGGCGTGCGGCACGCCGGTGCTGGCGGCCGACGTGGGCGGCCTGCCCGACGCGGTCGGTGGTGCCGGACGACTGGTCGACGGGCATGATCCGGACGACTGGGCGACCGCACTCGGTGACCTGTTGGCCGACGAACCGGTCCGCAGGGCGCTGGCCGGCACGGCGGTCGAGCACGCCGCCGCCTTCGGCTGGGACGCCACCAGCGAACGGTTGCTCGAGGTCTACCGCCACGCCTGCCGCTCCGTCGTCGAGGAGCCACCCGATCTGGGCACGCCGAGCTTCGCCGGTGTCCCGTCCGCGCCCATCCCGTGACCGACGCCTGAAAGGCCAGCAGATGACCGACATCCAGCAGACCGTCGAGCACTACCTCACCGAGACCGAGGTCGAGTGGGAGCTCGGCGCCCGTGACGGCGAATTCGTCGTCACTCTGCCGGGGGAACGCAAGCTGAAGACGGTGCTGTCCCTCCTCGTCGGCGAAACCGCCCTGCTCGCAACGGCTTTCGTCATACGACACCCGGACGAGAACCACGCCGACTTCTACCGGTACCTGCTGCGGCGCAACCTGCGCCGACCGGGCATCGCCTACGCGACCGACCAGCACGGTGACGTCTTCGTCGTCTCCCGCACGCCGGTCGCGGCGGTCGACGCGGCATACCTCGACACCCTGTTCGGCATCGTCCTGGAGGCTGCCGACGAGGTCTTCAACGAGTTGCTGGTCATCGGTTTCCGCACGTCGATGCAGAAGGAATGGGACTGGCGCATCAGCCGGGGCGAATCCACCCGCAACCTCGAGGCGTTCCGCCAACTCCTGGACCACGACGCCGACGAGACCGACCGCTCCTAGACTGGCGCGCATGAGCGAGCGCAGCGAGCGACCAGAGAGCACAGGGCATGGCGAGACCCGACGAGGGAGGGGTTCGGCATGACATACACCCTGGTGCTGCTTCGTCACGGCGAGTCCGAGTGGAACGCCAAGAACCTGTTCACCGGCTGGGTCGACGTGCCGCTGAGCGACAAGGGTCGCGCCGAGGCCGTGCACGGGGGGCAGCTCATCGCCGACGGTGGTGTGCTTCCGGACGTCGTGCACACCTCGTTGTTGCGTCGAGCCATCTCGACGGCCGCGCTCGCGCTCGACACCGCCGACCGGCACTGGATCCCGGTGCGCCGCAGCTGGCGGCTCAACGAACGCCACTACGGCGCGCTGCAGGGCAAGGACAAGAAGGCCACACTGGAGCAGTTCGGCGAGGAGCAGTTCATGACCTGGCGCCGCTCGTTCGACGTGCCGCCGCCGCCCATCGAGCAGGGCAGCGAGTTCAGCCAGGCGGGCGACCCGCGGTATGCCGACCTCGGCGACGAACTGCCGGCGACCGAGTGCCTCAAGGACGTCATCGCGCGGTTCCTGCCCTATTGGGAGCAGGCGATCGTCCCGGACCTGCGGGATGGCAGGACGGTGCTCGTCGCCGCGCACGGCAACTCGCTGCGGGCGCTGGTCAAGCACCTCGACGGCATCAGCGACGACGACATCGTGGGCCTGAACATCCCGACCGGTCAGCCGCTGGTCTACCGCCTGGACGAGGACCTGCAGCCGACCGTGCGCGGCGGCGAATACCTCGACCCGGTCGCGGCGAAGGCGGCCGCCGAAGCCGTCGCCAACCAGGGCCGTTGAGCCGTCATTGAATCGTCGGCGGGCGCCTAATCGGCGACCGTTGCCGGTTGTGTACGCAGTCGGGGTCGCGGATGTGCGCCTAATCGGCGACCGTTGCCGGTTGTGTACGCCATCCGGTCGCGGATGTGCGCCTAATCGGCGACCGTTGCCGGTTGTGCACGTGTTCGGGACGTCCCCGTATGACGCCGGCCTCAGCGCTGCAGACCTTCGTCCTGGTTGCCGTAGCGGCCAGTGACGAGGTAGACGATGCGGTCGGCGACGGCGACGGCGTGGTCGCCGAAACGTTCGTAGTAGCGGCTGATCAGGGTGGTGTCGACCGCCGCCTCCGTGCCGTGCTCCCACGTCCGGTCGAGCAACTCACCGAAGATCCTGCGGTGCAGTTCGTCCATCTGGTCGTCGATCGACTCGATCTCGACGGCGCCGTGGACGTCCTTGTTCGCGATGGCCCGGCCGGTGGCGGTGACCAGGCGCTCCGCGACGTCCGCCATCTCGCGCACGGTGCCGTGCAGGCTGTCCGGCACGGCACAGTCGGGGTAGCGGCGGCGGGCCGCCTTGGCCACGTGCCGGGCCAGGTCACCCATCCGTTCGATGTCGCTGGCCATGTGCATCGCGGTCACCACCATGCGCAGGTCGGTGGCGACCGGTTGCTGACGGGCCAGCAGGTCGACCGCTCGATCGTCCACCTCGCGCCGCAGCGCGTCGATGTCGTCGTCGGCGGCGATCACGCTCTCGGCCGTCGGCAGGTCGGTGTCCAGCAGTGCGGTGGTCGCGCGGCGCATCGCCGCACCGACCATCGTGGTCATCTCGACCAGGTCGTCGGACACCTTGTCGAGATCGTCGTGGAATGCGTCGCGCATCGGAACGTGAGTCCTTGTCCGGAGAAGGTGGGGTCGGATCGGTCGGTCCGGACTCTACTGGCGGGCATGTCACGGGGCCCGCTGCTGCCCTCCGGTAGGTCCGTCCACGGTGGACCATCCCAGTCATCGGTGAACACGACGGGACGCCCAGATGAACGCTCGGCGGACAGCCGTCATACAGCGCCGCTGAGGTGAAAAGCGGGTGTCCCAGGTGCGTACATTGGTCGCCGTGATGGTCGCAGTCGTTGCCGCCGTGGTGGCGTTGATCGCCGGTGTCGGCATCGGTGTGCTGCTGCGGGGCCGTGCCCGGCCGGCGCCGGCGGCGGCGCCGATCTCCCCGTTGGCTCCTGCTGCGAGCGACGTCCTGGACGCGCTGCGCTCGGTGGTGGTCGTGCTCGACGCTTCGGACAAGGTCGTGCGGTCCAGCCCGAGTGCCGGGGCGCTGGGCCTGGTGCGCGACACCGAACTCGCCCATGCGCGCCTGCTCGAGCTGGCCCGCGAGGTCCGTCGGGACGGGCAGGTGCGTGAGGTCGAACTCGAGCTGGCCCGCGGCCCGCTGGGCAGCGCCCAGCTCATCCTCGCCGTTCTGGTCGCGCGGCTGCGTGCCCGCCACGTCCTGGTGCTGATCGACGACCGCACGCAGGCCAGGCGGGTTGAGGAGATCCGCCGCGACTTCGTCGTCAACGTCTCCCACGAGCTCAAGACGCCGGTGAGCGGGCTGACGCTGCTGGCGGAGGCGGTGGACGAGGCGCGCGACGACAGCGTGGCGGTGCACCGCTTCGCCGGCCGGATGCAGGTGGAGACCACCCGGCTGGCTCGACTGGTGCAGGAGATCGTCGATCTGTCGCGCCTGCAGGCCGATGACGCGCTGGACGAGCCGGTGCTGGTCGACCTGCGCGACTGCGTGGAGGACGCCGTCGCGCACCTGCAGGTGCTGGCCGACGACAAGAACATCGCCATCGGGACGGCATGGGGCGACCCCGCCGTCCCGGCGCAGGTGTATGGCGACGCCAACCTGCTCACCACCGCGCTGCGCAACCTGGTGGAGAACGCCGTCAACTACTCCGACGGCGGCACCCGGGTCGGGATCACCGTGGAACCCGGCGCCGACTTCGTCACGGTGCTGGTCAAGGACCAGGGTGCCGGCATACCACCCGGCGAGATCGACCGGATCTTCGAGCGGTTCTACCGGGTCGACGCGGCACGATCGCGGCGCACCGGAGGCACCGGCCTGGGGCTGGCGATCGTCAAACACGTGTGCGCCAACCACGGCGGAGATGTCACCGTCTGGTCCGAACCGGGCCAGGGGTCGACCTTCACCGTCCGGCTTCCCGCGGCCCGGCCGGCGCCGCCGCACAGTCCCGCATCACCACCCCGTCATACCCAGCCACAGACGACACGGAAGGTCACCCCATGACGCGCATCCTCGTGGTCGAGGACGAAGTTTCGATCTCCGACCCGCTGACCTACATGCTCGGGAAGGAGGGTTACGAGGTCGCCCTGGCCGAGACCGGTCCGGACGCGCTGCTGGAGTTCGACCGCAGCGGAGCGGATCTGGTGTTGCTGGACCTCATGCTGCCGGGCATGTCGGGCGTCGACGTGTGCCGGGTGCTGCGACAGAAGTCGACGGTCCCGGTCATCATGCTCACGGCCAAGGACAGCGAGGTCGACAAGGTCGTCGGTCTCGAGCTCGGTGCCGACGACTACGTCACCAAGCCGTACTCGGCACGTGAACTGCTGGCGCGGGTCAAGGCGGTCCTGCGAAGGGGCCAGGACGCGGAGGAACTGCTGCCCCCGACGCTCGAGGGCGGACCGGTCCGGATGGACGTCGAACGTCATACCGTGGTGGTGTCGGGTGAGCCGATCTCCTTGCCGCTGAAGGAGTTCGAGCTGCTGGAGCTGTTGCTGCGCAACACCGGACGCGTGCTGACCCGCGCGCAACTGATCGACCGCATCTGGGGCAGTGACTACGTCGGGGACACCAAGACGCTCGACGTGCACATCAAACGGCTGCGCGCCAAGATCGAAGCCGACCCGGGCAATCCGCAGCACATCCAGACCGTCCGCGGCCTGGGCTACAAGTTCGACACGGCCTGAGCATCGGCCGGTCCCGCAGCCGCGAGCTCGACGGACCGGCGCGGCATACGAAACGGCCGCTGGCGGCGACGTGCCGTCAGCGGCCGTCGTATGCCGCGAGGTCGCGCCGCGCTGCGCGACGGATGGAGCCCCGGTCGGGGCCGGTCAGGCCTCCGGCTCCTTGGTCTCGGTGCTCGCCGGGGTCGTGTAGGTGTCGTGCGAGGGCGAGGCGGTGCCGTAGGGGCCCTGGTTGAGCAGCACCGGCACCTCGACCACGGTCGATCCGGTCTTCTGCGTGGTGAAGGTGACCTTCTGCGCCTTGCCCGGCCGGGCGGCGACCGACGGCACGGTGACGGGGGAGACGGTCGCCTTGTCCGCGGCGGTGCGCTTGCCGTCCAGGCGCACGGCGGTCGCTGCGGGGACGGTGATCGACGTGGACGTGTCCCCGGTGGTCACGGTGAGCTTGATCGGCGACTGGGCGTTGTTGACGGCCAGCCCCTGCAGAGCGCCTGGCGCACCCTTGGCCGAGGCAACGATGAGCAGGTTCTGCAACTGCAGCGAACCGATCGTCTGATCCGTGCCGTCCGCGGCCTCGTAGCTCTTGGTGGTCTGGGCCGGCGAGAGGTACATGCAGCCGCTGAGGGCCGTCGCGGTCGCTGCGAGGGCGACCGCGCCGACGGCGGGTCGGGACACCGAGTTCAGGGAGGAAGGCAGTCGTCGCGTCACACGCGGCAGCCTAGCGGTCCGGCGCCGACCTCTTCGACCCGGCAGGACGCTTCGGTGCGGTGCACCATCACATAACGCGCGCGCGGAGCATGCGCCCGACGGCTTGTCAAGGGACTGGTCGGGGGCTGTGGAAGGCCGCTGACCTGCGGAAACGTTTATGTGACGTGCGCAACTCGTGATATTCTGGGATCCGCGAAAGGGGAAAACAACACATGGTTTTCAAGGTCGGCGAGACGGTCGTTTACCCGCATCACGGAGCGGCGCTCATCGAAGAGATCAAAGTCCGCAAGATCAAGGGAGAGGACAAGCAGTACCTCGTTCTCAAGGTCGCTCAGGGCGACCTGAAGATCGAAGTCCCGGCCGAGAACTGCGACCTGGTGGGGGTCCGCGACGTCGTCAGCAAGGAAGGCCTCGACCGCGTGTTCGAGGTGCTGCGCGCCGACCACACCGAGGAGCCGACCAACTGGTCCCGTCGTTACAAGGCCAACCTGGAGAAGCTCGCCTCCGGTGACGTCATCAAGGTGTCCGAGGTCGTGCGCGACCTGTGGCGCCGTGACCAGGACCGCGGCCTTTCCGCAGGTGAGAAGCGCATGCTCGCCAAGGCCCGCCAGATCCTGGTGTCCGAGCTGGCGCTCGCGGAGCACATCAACGAGGACAAGGCCGAGGCCACCCTCGACGAGGTGCTCGCCTCCTGAGTTCCGTCCCATGAGCTCGGTGTCCCCGCGAAGTATCGGAGGAGCGCAGCCGGGGAGAACCTCACGGGGTATCAGCGCCCACGACTCTTCGGTCGTGGGCGTTGTCGTGGTGGCGGCCGGCATGGGTGTCCGCCTGGGGGCCGGTATGCCGAAGGCGCTCGTCCGCGTCGGCGGCCGCACCTTGGTCGAGCACGCCGTGCAGCGCGCCCGCGAGGTCGGTCGCGCACCCATCGTCGTGGTGGCGCCGACCGCCCACCTGGCCGAATTCGCAGCACTCCTGCCGGGGGCGCGCGTCATACCCGGCGGCGCCGAACGCACCGACTCGGTCGCGGCCGGCCTGGCCGCACTGCCTTCCGAGGTCGACATCGTGCTGGTGCACGACGCGGCACGTGCCCTGGCGCCCCCGGCGCTCTTCGCAGCCGTTGCTGCCGCGGTGGCGGCCGGCGCCGACTGCGTGGTCCCGGGCCTCCCGGTGACCGACACGATCAAGCAGGTCGACCAGGACTGTCGGGTGATCGCGACCCCGGATCGCTCGACGCTGCGGGCGGTGCAGACGCCGCAGGGTTTTCGCCGCGCGGCATTGGAAGCGGCCCACGCCCGCGGTGGTGACGCCACCGACGACGCGATGCTGATCGAACGCTGTGGCGGCACGGTCGTGGTGATCGACGGCGATCCGCTGGCGCTGAAGGTCACCCTGCCGCCGGACATCGAGGCCGCCGAACGCCTGCTCGTCGCGTCCGCGGGTCTCGATACGTCCTCCGCTAGCGCTCCGGCCTACTCGACCGGCGTGGATGTCCCGACGCTCATCGTCCTCGGCGGTCTGCCCGGCACCGGTAAGACATCGCTGGCCCGCGCCCTCGCTCGGCGGATCCCGCTGGCCCACCTGCGCGTTGACACGGTGGAGGGCACGCTGGTGCACACCGGTCTCGTCGACCGGGTCACCGGCCCCGAGGGGTATGCCGTCAGCTTCCGGGTCGCCGGCGACCAGCTCGCCGTGGGCCTGTCCGTGGTGGCCGACACCGTCAACCCGCTGCCGGAGACCCGGGACTGGTGGCGCGACGTCGCCGCACAGCACGGCGCTCGCGTCGTCGAGGTGGAGCTGGAATGCTCTGATGCCGCGGTGCACGAGTCACGGGTCAGTGAGCGGGTTTCCGACATACCCGGGCTCACTGTGCCGACCTGGCAGCAGGTGCTCGACCGGGAATATTTGCCATGGTCGCCGGACCTGCGACTCGACAGCGCCACCGCGGGCCCGGACCAACTTGCCGAGATCGTGATCGATTGGATGAGGAGCCACCCATGACCGTGCCGCGCACCGGGATCGGTGTCGACGTACACGCCTACGCGACCGACGACCGGACGCTCTGGCTGGCCGGGCTGGAGTGGCCGGGGGAGCGCGGCGTCGAGGGTCACAGCGACGGCGACGTGGCCGCACACGCGATGTGCGACGCGCTGTTCTCCGCCGCCGGCCTGGGTGACCTGGGCGCCAACTTCGGTGTCGACCGCCCGGACATGACGGGTGCGTCGGGCGCCCGGTTGCTCGGCGAGGCGTGCAAGCTCCTGTCCGACAACGGTTTCGACATCGGCAACGTGGCGGTGCAGGTCATCGCCAACGGTCCGAAGATCGGCAAGCGGCGGGCCGAAGCTCAAGCCGCCCTGTCCGCAGCCATCGGTGGCGCACCGGTGTCGATCGCCGGGACGACGGCCGACGGCCTCGGCCTGACCGGCCGCGGTGAGGGCGTCGCAGCCATCGCGACCGCCCTCGTCATACCGGTGGAGTAGCCGCGGCCCCATCAAGCCGGGCGAGCAGCGCGACGGCATCGTGCGGCGCGTAACCCCTGCCGTCGTTGTCGAAGTAGACGTGCACGTCCTGTCCGGCGGCGGCCCACTCGCGACACCGATCGGCCCACCGTGCCAGCGATTCGGGACCGTAGCCGCTCATGTACAGCTCCGTCTCCCCGTGCAGCCGCACGTATCGGAACGCCGCTGTGTCGCGGTCGATCACCGGCCATGTGCCGGCGCTGTCCGCCAGCACCATCGCGATCCCGTGCCGCGCCAGCAGCGCCGCGGCCTCCGGCTGCAGGAAGCTCTCGTGACGTGGTTCGAGCGCGTGGCGCAGCGGGGCGTATGCCGTGGCCTCGGTCAGGGTCCGTGATCCGGCGATCTTGTCGCCGTGCCGGGCCGCGAGCTGTTCGGCCTCGAGGGTGTCCCGCGGCAGCACCGCGAAGAACCGTTCCAGCAACTCCGCGTCGTACACCTGGCGAGCCGGCAGCTGCCACAGGATCGGCCCGAGCTTCGGCGGCAGGGCCAGCACCCCCGAGGCGAAGAAGTTCGCCAGTGCCGCCTCGACGTCGCGCAGCCTCTTCAGGTGGGTGATGAAGCGTCCGCCCTTGACGGCGAAGAGGAAGCCGTCGGGGGTCTGGTCGCGCCAGGCGACATACGAGGTGGGGCGCTGGAGTGAGTAGAACGAGGCGTTGATCTCCGCCGACGTCAGGTGGCCGGAGAGGTGTTCCAGCTCCCGGCGGTGCACCAGACCCGATGGGTAGAAGTCGCCCCGCCAGTTCCGGTAGGACCAGCCGGACGTCCCGATGTAGAACGCGCTCACCCGCAGACCATGCCCGTGTCCGGGTCGGCGAAAACGTGCGGTGTCCGATGGCGGTCGCCGGGCTCGATAGGCTGACCGTTCGCGACGACGAGAGGAATCCCGGTGAGCGACATACGGATCGACAAGGTGGTCACCTCCGGCACGTTCAGCCTGGACGGCGGCACGTGGGACGTCGACAACAACGTCTGGATCGTCGGCGACGACACCGAGTGCGTGGTCATCGATGCGGCACACGACGCCGAGGCCATCCACGCGGCCGTGGGTGGGCGACGACTCACCCACATCCTGTGCACGCACGGCCACGACGACCACATCGACGCCGTGAGCGACCTGCTGCAGCTCCATGCCACGGCCCGGGTGCTGATCCACGACGCCGACCGGATGCTGTGGGACCGCGAGATCGGCCGGCCCCCGGACGGTCGGTTGACCGAGGGGCAGGTGATCCCGGTCGGCGGTGCACAGCTGGAGGTCCTGCACACCCCGGGGCATTCACCCGGTGCATGCTGTTTCCTCCTGGCGCAGGAGCACGCGCTGTTCAGTGGCGACACGCTCTTCCAAGGCGGTCCCGGAGCGACCGGGCGGTCGTTCAGCGATTTCGGCACCATCATCGACTCGATCCGGGACCGGCTGCTGGTGCTGCCGCCGGAGACGGTCGTACACACCGGCCACGGCGACGACACCTCGATCGGCGCCGAGGCACCGCACCTGCAGGAGTGGATCGACCGCGGCGCGTGAGCCGGCGCCGCGCACGGTGGCCGGAGGCGCCCTCGGCGACCGTTAAACTCGGCGGGTGACTTTGCAGATCTTCGACACCGCCACCGGGACCGAGCGGCCCTTCCAGCCGCTTCGCGAGGGACATGTCGGCATCTACATCTGCGGTCTGACCACCCAAGGTGCTCCGCACATCGGGCACGTGCGCTTCGCGGTCGCCTTCGACATCCTGCGCCGCTGGCTGACGACGGGGCACGGGTATGACGTGACACTCGTGCGCAACGTCACCGACATCGACGACAAGATCCTCGCCAAGTCGGCGGAGGCCGACGTCCCGTGGAACGAGTGGTCGTACGACTTCGAGCGCGCCACCAACGACGCCCTCGACGAGCTCGGCGTGCTGCGGCCCAGCTATGAGCCGCGTGCGACGGGCCACATCACCGACATGGTCGACCTGATCCGCCTGCTGATCGACAAGGGGCACGCCTATCCGGCCGAGGACGGTTCCGGTGACGTCTACTTCGACGTGACGTCGTGGCCGGAGTACGGCAGCCTCACCCGGCAGCGCCTCGACGACATGGAGCCGGCCGCCGACGCGGACCCGCGCGGCAAACGCGACCCTCGCGATTTCGCGCTCTGGAAGGGCACCAAGGCGGGCGAGCCGGCGACGGCCTCGTGGCCTACGCCCTGGGGTGACGGTCGTCCCGGCTGGCACCTGGAGTGCTCCGCGATGGCGCGGCGCTGGCTGGGTGACACCTTCGACATACACGGCGGCGGCATTGACCTGCGCTTCCCGCACCATGAGAACGAACAGGCCCAATCCCGTGGTGCGGGACTGGGTTTCGCCCGCTACTGGATGCACAACGGCTGGGTGACCATCGCCGGCGAGAAGATGAGCAAGTCGCTCGGCAACAGCCTCGCCGTGCTCGAGCTGACCAAGACCGTGCGCCCGCTGGTGCTGCGCTACTACCTCGGTGCCGTGCACTACCGCTCGACGATCGAGTATCAGCCCGGGTCGCTCGACGAGGCGGCCGCAGCGGTCGAACGCATCGAGGGGTTCCTGGACCGCGCCGTGCCGGATGGGGTGAGAGAACCAGGCGCCATACCTCCGGCGTTCGCCGAGGCGATGGACGACGACCTCAACGTGTCGGGTGCGCTCGCCGTCGTCTTCGATCTGATCCGCGAGGGCAACATCGCCCTCGACGACGGTGACACGTCGCGCGCCGCCGAACTGGCCGCGCAGGTCGTGGCGATGACGGACGTGCTCGGCGTCAATCCGCTGGCGCCCCAATGGAACACCGCTGGTGACGCCGCCACGACGGATGCGCTCGACAGCCTCGTCGACGCGTTGATCGACGCCCGAGCACGCGCTCGCAAGGACCGTGATTTCGCCACGGCCGACCAGATTCGCGACCAGCTGACCGCTGCCGGCATCACCGTCGAGGACGGACCGGACGGCGCCCGGTGGACGGTCACCGGCAAATCGAAGAAGGACGACTGACGTGCCCGGAAACTCAAGCCGTCGCGGGGCGGTCCGCAAGGGCAACTCGCGCAAGGGACCCCAGGTCGGCACCGGCGGCCACAAGCGTCGCTCGCTGGAGGGCAAGGGGCCGACGCCGAAGGCCAGTGAGCGGCCGAACCACAAGGCCTACAAGGCTGCTCGCAAGTCCGACGCCGCCAAGCAGGGTGCGCCGCGGCGACCGCAGCGTTCGACGAAGCAGTCGGGCGAGATCATCGTCGGCCGCAACTCCGTCCTGGAGGCGCTGCGGGTCGGCATACCCGCCACCGCACTGTATGTCGCCGGCCGGATCGACTCCGACGACCGGGTCAAGGAGTCCCTGAAGATCGCCGCCGACCAGGTCATCCCGATCATGGAGGCGCAACGGTCCGAGCTGGACCGGTTGGCCGACGGCACACCGCACCAGGGCCTGGCGCTGCAGATCCCGGCCTACGAGTACGCGCACCCGGACGACCTGCTCAACCCCGAAGCCCCCGGCACCCAGCTGGTGGTGGCGCTCGACGGCATCACCGACCCGCGCAACCTGGGTGCGATCCTGCGCTCGGTCGCGGCGTTCGGCGGCCACGGCGTCATCGTTCCCGAGCGCCGCTCGGCCGGTATGACGGCCGCCGCCTGGAAGACCTCGGCCGGTGCTGCGGCGCGGGTGCCGGTGGCCTTGGCCGGCAACCTGACCCGGACGCTGACCGACTTCCGCAAGGCCGGCTTCTTCGTCGTCGGCCTCGACATGGACGGTGACGTCGAACTGCCCGGGCTGCAGCTCGCGACCGAACCGTTGGTCATCGTCGTCGGTTCCGAGGGCAAGGGTCTGTCCCGGCTGGTGCGCGAGACGTGCGACCAGATCGTCTCGGTGCCGATGAGCTCGTCGGTCGAGTCGCTCAACGCCGGCATCGCGGCCTCGGTGACGCTCTACGAAGTGGCCAGGCTGCGCGCCGAGCACTGACCCTGAGACCCGATCAGCCGAGCACCCTGTCCGGGTCGTGCACCACGATGCAGTTGCTGGCCATGTCATGCAGAGCCTGGCGCTTGCCGTTCGCCACGAAGACGATGAAGTTGGCGATCTGCACCAGGAAGACGATGCCGCACGCCCAGTAGACGAATTCGCGCAGGAACATGTCACCCCAGCCGAACGTCCGGAACTCGTTGTTCTTGTAGCACCGCATGCCCAGCACGCGCTGCACGGGCGTGCGGCCGTTGCCCCACTCGATGAGGCCCCAGATGACGTAGCCGATGCCGAGAGTGACGATCGTCAGCAGGAAGCCGAGGAAGAACGCGCCGATCCGGCGGCCGACCGAGGCGACCTGCGTGCCGTCCGGAATGACCAGGCCGGTGGAGGGGTCGAGGTGGGTTCCTCCCGGGCCCATCGCGACCTGGCTGCCGTACGGTCCGGCCGGCTGGCCGTACGCGGGGGCGCCGTAGCTGCCGCTCGGCTGCTGCTGGGGCGGATTGCCGTACTGTCCCGGATCGGATGGGCCGTCGTACTGGCTCATGGTGGTCCCCTCTGGTGGATCGATGACTGCTCCCTGGCGGCAGTCGGTGCAGCGAACTGTACCGATGCAGCGCCCGACGTGTCGTTTCCGTTGCCGTTGCCGCTGTCCGGCGCTACCGGTCGGCCCGGACCGGCATCTCCTCGGTGTCGACACCCACGACGGTGCTGTCGTCGGGCTTTTTGGGCAGCACGGTGGCGATGTAGTCGCGTGCGGCCTCCTCGATCGGGAAGTCGCGGTGCGCTTTCTCGGACATGTACCAGCGGTGCTCGAGGACCTCGTGGAAGAGCTCGGCGGGCTCGATCTTGCGGCGCATCTCCGGCGGCGCGGTCCGGGTGACCGGCTCGTAGACCTGCATCAGCCAGTCGTGTGCGACGTGCTCCTCGTCGTCGTTCTGCCGGTCCTTGGACGCCCGGTAGGAGTCCAGGTCGTTGAGCAGCCGGCGCGCCTGGTTGTCCTCGACGTCCAGCCCGGTCAGCCGCAGCAGCCGCCGCGAGTGATGTCCGGCGTCGACGATCTTCGGCTGGATCTGGATGGTCGCACCGTCGAAGTCGGTGGTGATGTCCAGTTCGCCGACGTCGAAGCCCAGCGAGTTGAGCCGGCGGATCCGCTCGTCCACCCGCCAGCGCTCGCCGACGTCGAAGCGTTCGATCTCGGTGAGGGCACGCCACAGCACGTCATACCGCTCCATGATCCGGTCCGAGATCTCGATCGGGTCGTACTCCTCGCCGAGGAAGCCACCGGCCTGCAGGTCCATCAGCTCGCCGGCGATGTTGACGCGCGCGATGTCCAGGTCGTGCGCGCGCTGCCCGTCGGTCAGCCTGTCCTGCAGCTCGCCGGTCTCGGCGTCCACCAGGTATGCCGCGAACTCGCCGGCGCTGCGTTTGAAGAGCGTGTTCGACAGCGACACGTCACCCCACCAGAACCCGACGAGGTGCAGTCGCACCAGCAGCACGGCCAGCGCGTCGATGAGCCGGGCGGCGGTCTCGGGGCGCAGGCTCTGGCTGAGCATCGCCCGGTAGGGGAGGGAGAACTGCAGGTGCCGGGTCAGCAGGCACGCATCGAGCGGTTCACCGCTCTTGGTGAGCCGGCCCTTGACGACACCGATCGGTTCGACGACGGGCTGGCCGAGTCGCCGGAGCATCCGCAGCATGTTGTATTCGCGGATGGCGATCTCGGCCTTGATCTCCTTGATCGCCACCACCCGGCCCTCGACCCGCACGAAGCGCACCACGTGGCGGGAGATGCCCCGCGGCAGCGCCGCCAGGCGGTCCTCCGGCCAGTCCTCGAGCGGCTGGCGCCAGGGCAGGTCGAGCAGGGCGGGCCAGGGGCGGGCGGTCGTGATGTCGAGTGCCACGGGCACCATTCTGCTTCACCCCCTGCGTCGACGACAGCCTGCGGCGAGGCCACGACGCGACGGCGGCACACACCCGGAAGGTGTATGCCGCCGTCTCGGTGCGGGCCGACCCGCCATACGACTCAGGACTCGAGGCGCTCCCCGGTCGTGGGGTGGAAGAGGTGCAGGTGCTCCCCGTTGCCCTTGGGTGCGAAGTTGATCGTCTTGCCCTTGTCCGGCACCTGGCGGCCGTCGACGCGCGCCACGATCTGCTTCTCGTCGTCGGAGCCGCCCAGCTGCTTCTCACCGGGCTGCTCGCCGATGGTGGTGCGGCCGTAGATGTAGGCGTCGGCGCCCAGCTCCTCCACCACGTCGACCTCCACGGGGATGCCGCCCTCGGTGGTCGGCTCCAGGTCCTCGGGCCGGATGCCGACGATGACGGTGGTCTCGGTCTTGGCCAGCGTGGCGCGGTCGACCGGGTGGACGATCGAGCCCAGCTTGACGCCGGCCTCGGTGACCGGCACCTCCAGCAGGTTCATCGCGGGCGAGCCGATGAAGCCGGCGACGAAGACGTTGTTGGGGTGGTCGTACATCCGGCGCGGCGTGTCCAACTGCTGCAGCACGCCGTCCTTGAGGACCGCGACCCGGTCGCCCATAGTCATGGCCTCGACCTGGTCGTGGGTGACGTAGACGGTGGTGACGCCGAGACGTCGCTGCAGCGAAGCGATCTGGGTCCGGGTCTGCACGCGCAGCTTGGCGTCCAGGTTGGACAGCGGCTCGTCCATCAGGAAGACCTGCGGGGAGCGGACGATCGCCCGTCCCATCGCGACACGCTGGCGCTGACCACCGGAGAGCGCCTTGGGCTTGCGGTCCAGGTAGGCCTCGAGGTCGAGGATCTTGGCGGCCTCCTCGACGCGGCTGCGGATCTCCGCCTTGGGCACACCGGCGATCTTCAGCGCGAAGCCCATGTTGTCGGCGACCGACATGTGCGGGTAGAGCGCGTAGTTCTGGAAGACCATGGCCACATCGCGGTCCTTGGGGGACAGGTTGGTGACGTCGCGGTCACCGATCAGGATGCGGCCCTCGTTGACCTCTTCGAGGCCGGCGAGCATGCGCAGCGCGGTCGACTTCCCGGAGCCGGACGGACCCACGAGGACGAGGAACTCGCCGTCCTGGATGTCGATGTTGAGCTTGTCGACCGATGCGGTGTCGGCGCCGGGGTAGACGCGGGTCGCTTGGTCATAGGTGACTGTCGCCATGGTGGTGCAACTCCTTCACCGGCAGGAACGTGCCGGACGATCCGTTGTGAATGGGATGCGACGCCTGTCCCGCACTACACGGGTGTGACGCCAGCCACACTCTAACCGGCCGGCCGCGGTGACGGGCCGGTACACCCGGACCAGTGGTGACGCGACTCAGCCGCGCCGCGCGTCGCGCACGGTGCGCAGCACCGGCAGGACGTCCTCGGGGCTGTCGATGCGGTATGCCGCGAGCGTCTGCCCGGACCCGACCTTGACGGTCACGTTGGCCGGGTCATCCGCGAGGACGGCGAAGGCGCGCTCATCGGTCACGTCGTCGCCCAGGTAGAGAGTCGCCACGGTGCCGAATTCGGCTGCCAGTGCTTGCAACGCGCTGCCCTTGGTGATGGGCAGGGCACTGAGTTCGACGATCTGCTTGCCGTCCATCACGTCGACGCCGGGCAGGTCGATGGCCAGCGCCGCACGGGTCGCCGCCGCCGCGATGTCTGCCGGGACGTTGCGCGTGTGCAGCACGACACCCGCGGGCTTGCGCTCGATGCGCGTCGGCGGGTGTGCCGCGGCGACCTCCTCCAGTGCCGCGGTGGCCTGCGCCAGCCGCTGCCGTGCCGCCGTGTCGAAGGTGAGGTCCAGCGGCAGCTCGCGATCCGGTTCGGCGCCGTGCGAACCGATCAGCGCGATGTCGTCCGCCGCGGCCGCACCGCTGAGTGCACGCAGCGCTGCCAGGTCGCGGCCGGAGACGATCGCCACGGATACCGCCGGCAGTGCTGCGATCTCGCGCAGCAGCTCCATCGACCCCTCGATCGGCCGGGACGTCGACGGGTCCGTCACCAGTGGCGCCAGTACACCGTCGAAGTCGGTGGCGACCAGGACCGGTCCGCGCGCGGCGAAACTCTCCAGGGCGTCGTGCAACTGGGAGGACTCCGTCATGGTTGTCTCGGCGCGACGGCCAGGTCGGTCAGGAATCGCTCGGCCCACCGCTGGACGTCATGACGCAGCACTTGCCGGTGCATCGCCCGCATCCGGCGGGCGCGTTCCTCCGGCGAGGCCTCGATGGCCCGCACGATCGTGCGCTTGGTCCGCGCGATGTCGTGCGGATTGCACAGGTAGGACTGCTTGAGTTCGTTTGCGGCACCGGTGAATTCGCTCAGCACCAGCGCGCCGGTCTCGTCGTGCGCGGCGACATACTCCTTGGCGACGAGGTTCATGCCGTCCCGCAACGGGGTGACCAGCATGACGTCCGCCGCCACGAACATCGCCGCCATCTCGTCGCGCGGGAAGGAGCGGTGCAGATAGGTCACCGGCGGCGCGCCGAAGCTGGAGTGTTCGCCGTTGATCCGGCCGACGGTCTGCTCGACGTCCCGCTTGATGTGCTGATAGGCCTCCAGCCGCTCCCGGCTCGGCGTCGCGACCTGGATGAACTTCGTCTCGGTGGGGTCCAGCGACCCCTCACGGTACATCTCCTCCAACGCCTTGAGCCGGTGCCGGATGCCCTTGGTGTAGTCGAGCCGGTCGACCCCGAGCAGCAGGTGCTTCGGGTTGCCCAGCTGCTCGCGGATCTCGGCCGCCCGCTCCCGCACCTTCGCGGTCGCCGCGAGCTCGGCCATGCCGCGGGTATCGATCGAGATCGGCACCGCGGCGGCCCGGCACTCGTGCCCGTCGGCGGTGTGCACGACGTCGGCGCGGACCGAGATGTCGTCGTCGACGAGCAGCTGCCGGCAGGCCCGCAGGAAGTTCTGCGCATCCGTGCGCCGTTGGAAACCCAGGAAGTCGGCCGCCAGGAGACCACGGAGCATGGCGTCGCGCGCGGGCAGCTGCATGAACAGCTCGACCGGTGGGAACGGGATGTGGTTGAACCAGCCGATCCGCAGGTCCGGCCGCAGCTCACGCAGGAACTGCGGCATCTGCTGCAACTGGTAGTCGTGCACCCACACCGTGGCCTTCTCAGCCGCCAGCTTCGCCGCGGCCTCGGCGAAGCGCCGGTTGACCGTCTCGTATGCCGCCTGCCACCGGCGCTTGAACGTCGGCGGCACGATGACGTCGTGGTAGAGCGGCCACAGCGAACCGTTGCTGAAGCCCTCGTAGTAGTCGCGTACCTCCTCGGCGCTGAGCGCGACCGGGTGCAACCGCATGCCGCCCTGCTCGAACGCCGCCGGCGCCTTGCCGGGCACGCCGGACCAGCCGATCCAGGCACCGTCCCGGCCGCTCATCACCGACTCCATCGCGGTGACCAGCCCGCCCGGGCTGCGGCGCCATACCGACCGACCACCTTCCCGGACACGGTCCACGGGCAGCCGATTGGCTGCGATCACCAGGTCGAACCTCTCCTGCGACAACGGCACAACCCTTTCGAATCCACGGCAGAATCCTTGAGCGGAATCCTCGACGAGACGCCCGTCGCGCGAGGCGCCGTGGCGATCGGCCTCACTGTATGACGGGACGGTATGACGCCCTCGACATACCCGGGCGAGCGATGTTTCGAACACTCCAACCACCCGCCCTGCACAATCATGGCCACGGTCGCGCCCCTGGCGATACCGTGAAACATGCGCATCCAAGAGTTGCTCAAGGGCAAGGGTTCGGACGTCGTCACGCTCACGTCCGACGCCACCATCGGCGATCTGGTGCAGACCCTCGCCGACCACCGGATCGGCGCGGTCGTGGTCACGGACGGCGACGCCATCGCCGGCATCATCAGCGAGCGCGACGTCGTGCGTGCGCTGGTGGGCGGCGCCGACGGGCTGTTGGAAAAACCGGTGGAGGAGCTGATGACCAGCCAGGTCATCACCTGTTCGCCCGGTGACGAGGTGAGTTCGCTGGCCGCCTCGATGACCGAGCACCGCTTCCGTCACCTGCCGGTCGTGCGCGACGACGAGTTGGTCGGCATCGTCAGCATCGGCGACATCGTGAAGTTCCGGCTGGAGGAGCTGCAGAGCGAGCGCGACCAGCTGGAGTCCTACATCACCGGCTGAGCACCGCGTGACGGACCGGACGGGCCACGACCGGGGTGTCGTGGGCCACGTCCCCGACGACCCGGGCGTCGTGCGCAGGGTCTGGTTCGTTGTCGCATACCGTGGACACCATGACTGCTGACCGGCATTCCGCTCCCGGAGACCCCGGGGACGGTGGCACGCACCGACTGCCGGTGATCCAGGGCGCCGACGACCTGGACCGGCGCGCGGACCAGGACCGCATCGGCGACTACCAGCCGATCCGCAAGATCGGCGAGGGCGGCATGGGCGTGGTCTACAAGGCGCTGGACCCGAGCGGTCAGGCCGTCGCGCTGAAGGTGTTGCGGGCGCACATCGCCCACGATCGCGGCGCGCGGGAGCGGCTGCGCCGTGAGGTCAGCACGTTAGTGCGGGTCCGGTCACCGCACGTCGCCGCCTTTCTCGATGCCGACGTCGACGGCGAGAACCCTTACCTGGTCACCAGTTTCGTGCCCGGTGCGTCGCTGGACGACGTGGTCGAGGACGACGGCCCGTTCGGGGCCGCCCGGCTCGCCCGGCTGGGCCGGGGGCTCGCCGACGCGCTCGGCGCCATACACCGCGCGGGCATCGTGCACCGCGACCTCAAGCCGGGCAACGTGCTGATGGTCGGTGACGACCCGGTCCTGATCGACTTCGGCATCGCGCACGTGGCCGACGACTCACGACTGACCTCGACCGGCCTGGTGATGGGCACTCCCGGCTACTTGTCACCGGAGATCGTCGAGGGTGACGAGGTCACCGAGGCGACCGACTGGTGGGGCTGGGCCGCCACCCTCGCGTATGCCGCCAGCGGCCGTGCCCCGTTCGGGCGCGGCCCCATGCCGGTGGTGCTCGATCGGGTGTGCCGCGGCGAATACGACCTCGAGGGCGTGGAGCCGCGGCTGCGGCCACTGCTCGAGGCCGCGCTCGACCCCGACGCCTCGCGCCGCCCCGCGGCGGGGGAGGTCCTGTCCGCGCTCGACCTCTTCGCCGGGGGTGGCAACACCGGCGAGATCCCGATGATCGGCCGGCGCCGCGGACCGGCCGAACGTCCCGACCGGCGCAAGCCGGTGACCCAGCAGTTCGCCGGCCCGGCGCCCAGCACCGAACGGCTGCGGGGACCCGGTCCGGGACCGATGGCTCGCCCGGCCGCCGCGGACCCGACGGAGAACTTCGCGGCCTCCCGCGGGCACGTCGTCCGCCCCGGGCAGCCGGCGCGCGCCGATCAGGGCGACCGGGCAGATCGCCCGGTGCCGTCCATCCCGCCCGGCCGCTTCGTGCCGCCGCCCGATCCCCGCATCGGCCAGTCGTCGCGCACCGGGACCCTGGCGGCGCTGCTGGTGGCCCTGACCGGCATCAGCGCGGTGCTGCCGATCGTGGGCATCACCCTGGTGGTGCTGTGGGCGATCGCGGCCCGCTGGTGCGACAAGACGATCACCTCGATGGTGCTGCGCCGCTACAGCGCCGGACCGCGCAAGTCCGACACGTTCGTGGCCGCCATCACCTCGCCGTGGCACGGCGTGGTGGCGGCGCTGGCGACTCTGCTGACCGTGCTCATCCCGGCCTTCGTCGGCGCCTGCACGGCCGCCGCTGTCGCGCTGATCTACTCGATGGCGCGAGGTGACTCCGTCTTCGTCGGCCGCCCGCTGCCGCTGGCGGCCGGTGTGCTGGTTGCCGCGCTGGTGATGTGGTGGGGGCCCGGCGGCATACCGCTGCGACGGGGCTCGCGCAGCATCGTGCGCGGCGTCGTCCGGGGTGAGCCGCTGACCCGGATCATCGTCGGGCTCTGTGTCGTGATCGCCGTGCTGGGCGGCGTCTTCGCAGCGACACACCTGTCCTCCGGCGCCAGCTGGTGGCCGATCCAGAGCAACTCCAGCCTCCGGTTGCAACTCGCCGCGGCGAGTCCCTTCGCTCGCTGAGTCGCGCCGCCACGCGCGCCGGTCAGGTGCTGCCCAGCTGGCGCATATCGCGCACAGGAAGACCGATCTACGCTGGGCGCGTGGACGAGGTTCAGGACACCGATCCCGGCGGGCTGCCGGTCTCCGGCCGCATGCGCTTCCTGCAGGGCGAGCCGGTCACCGAGCCGCTACCGATCGCGGACAGCCTGCGCCACACGCCGTACCGCGACCCGCGCACCATGGAGGCCCCCGACCAGGAGGCGTCGGTCCGCGGTGCCTTGGAGCTGGCCGTCCGCGTCGGTGAGCTGCTGCTGCGCTGCGGCGCCGGCACGCGGGACGTGGAGGCCGCCGTGGTGGCGGTCGCCGCAGCTGCCGGGCTGCGCCGGCTCGAGGTGGACATCACCAATCAGTCGCTGCTGGTGCAGGCGCCGACCCCGGCGGGCGTCCCCGTCACGCTGCTGCGCGTCGTGCGGTCCAACACCCGTGACTTCGCCCGGTTGAGTGCGGTCCACGGCCTCGTCGAGGAGCTCGTCACCGGCGGCATCGACGACGTCGACGCCGCGACACGCAAACTACGGCGGATCCAGCGGGCCGCTCGGCTCTACCCGCGCTGGCTGGTCGCGCTCGGGTATGCCGGGTTGGCCGGCTCCGTGTGCGCCCTGCTGGGCGGGCACGCGATGGCGATCGTCGTCGCGGTGCTGTCCGCGCTGGCGGTCGACCGGATCGGCCGCTGGCTCGGCAAGCGAGCGGTGCCGTCCTTCTACTCGTCCGCGGCCGGCGGCGCCATCTCGGTGCTGCTGGCATGGTGCGGCTACCTGGTCGGCATCCACGGCTGGCTCGGGCTCGACATGCCCGCAACCGACTTCGGGTATGCCGTCGCGGCCGGCATCGTCGTGCTGTTGCCGGGCCGCGCGATGGCCTCGGCCGTCGAGGACGCCATCACCGGTTATCCGGTGACGGGAGCCGGGCGATTACTGACCGTCTTCCTGTCCACGGCGGGCATCATCGTCGGCATCGCTGCCGGACTGTCCTTCACCCTGCGCCTGGACAAGGCGCTGGACCTGCAGCTGACGACGCCGAAGGCGTTGTCCTTCGACTCCGCACCGGCGGTGATGTGGCTGCGGGTGATGTGCGGCGCGTTCGGTGCGGTCTGCAGTGCGGTCGCTGCCCGGGTGCTCCCGCGACACCTGCTGCCCGCCGGACTGCTGGGTGCGGTCGGGGTGTTGCTGTCCGGAGGGTTGTCCAGTTCGCTCGGGCTGGGCGGCTTCCGGCTCGGCGCGACGACCTCGATCGCGGTGGCCGCCATCGCCATCGGTGTCTTCGGCAGGCTCATCGGGTTGCGGCTCGGTGCACCGGCGCTCGTCCTGGTGGTGCCGGCGGTGTCACCGTTGCTGCCGGGTCTGCGCATCTTCCGCGGCATGTATGACGCCGTGTCCGGCAGCATCGTCGGCACCTCGGTGACCACCCAGGCACATGCGGTGAGCACGCTGATGGGCGCGGCGGCGGTGGCCCTCGCGATCAGTACCGGCGTCGTCATGGGCGACGTGCTGTCGGCGCCGCTGGACCGGCAGGCGCTGCACCGCCGGCGGGTGCGACGGCGCTGATCGCGGCCGCCCCGCACAACAATTTTCGGTTCGCTGCGGCCGGTGCGCCATCCGGCGTGCCGGCCCGGCTGGGGCGGCTCGGCCGCGCCAGCACTGGGAACTACATCGATGTAATTTTACCTTCCGTGACGGCGTGTCGGCTTGAAGTTTTCTCATTGGTCTCACTCATATCTTGTGTCACACCCGTCAATCCCGTAACGTGCGGGACGCCTCACGGCACGCATCATCACCGGCGAGAGCCGGTCACCAACTGCACACATCCGCTCAGAACGCACGTCAGAACGTCGAACCTCCGGCGGCGTGCACGGCCGGCGGCCCCGATGCCGGCCGGGAGGCGGGGCTCCCCGACGCCCGAGTCGGATGTCGACCCCGGACGCGTTCGTCAGGAAAGGACACGACCTTGCCGTACACACCGCGACACAGGATCGCTCGACCATCGGTCGCCGGCCGGCGCGCGATGGGCGCCGTCATGGCCTCGGCCACCGCGGCCGGCGCCGGACTGGCCACCGCAGCGCACGCCAAGGCGGACACGCCCTGGAACGTCTGGGACCGCGTCGCATCCTGCGAGTCGGGCAACAACTGGTCCATCAACACCGGCAACGGATTCTCCGGCGGGCTGCAGTTCACCCAGTCCACCTGGCAGGCGTTCGGCGGTGGCCGGTTCGCCTCCAGCGCGCAGTACGCGACCCGGGACCAACAGATCTACGTCGCCCAGGCGACCCTGCGCGTGCAGGGTCCGGGCGCCTGGCCGGTCTGCTCCAAGCGGGCCGGGCTCACGCGGTCCAACGGGCTCGCGGTCGGTGTCGACCTCGGCGGCGCCCGCCAGGCTCCCCGGCCGGCACCGCAGCCGGCGCCTCCGGCATCGCGCGGCGGTCACCGGCCGCTGGTGCTGGACGGCATCGTGGGGCCGCTCACCACCGCCTCCACCCAGCACTGGCTCGGTGTGCGGCAGGACGGTGCCAACCACTACACCTCGCAGACCGTCCTCGCGCTGCAGGCCCGGCTCGGCGTACACCAGGACGGCATCATCGGCCCGGTCACGACCGCGGCCATGCAGCGCTACCTGGGCATCGCCCAGGACGGCGCCTCGCACTTCAACGGTCGCACCGTCGTGGCGCTTCAGGGCTACCTCAACTCCAAGGGCCTGTGACACACCCACCGCTCTGACACACCCACCGCTCTGACCGAGCGGACACGAACAGACTGAGAGGACACGTTGTTCGGCCCATTCGGGGCCGAACAACGTGTCCTCTCAGTCGTATGGTGTCCGTTCGGTGAGCGGCCGGTATGCCGCTGGCGTCCTGTGGAGGAGGCGAAGCAGGGGAATCAGGCGTAGCGGTCGTTCAGGGCGTCCCACATCGGCTTGTCGACCAGGCGCTGCCGCTCGGCGAAGCCGACGACCAGGTTGTCCTCCTCGGTGACGCGGCCGCGGTCGCGCAGCGCGGTGAGGGCGTTCTGCATGCCGAAGACCGCACCCTGCAGCGCCGCGTTGGCGTAGAGCACGATGCCGTAACCGGCTTCGGCCAGCTCCGGTGCCGAGACCATCGGCGTCTTGCCACCGATGACCAGATTGGCCAGCAGCGGCTGCTCGACCAGGCTCGGCAGGTTCAACACCTGCTCACGGTCGGTCAGCGCCTCGACGAAGAGGATGTCCGCGCCGGCCTCGCCGAACGCTCGCGCCCGCTCCACGGCCGCCTCGAAACCGTGCACGGCGGCGGCATCGGTGCGCGCCATGATCAGCAGGTCGTCGTCACGCCGAGCGTCGACGGCGGCCTTGATCTTGTTCACGGCCTCGTCGTCGGAGATGACCGACTTGCCCTCGAAGTGGCCGCATCGCTTCGGTGCGACCTGGTCCTCGAACTGGATGCAGTCGGCGCCGGCTCGCTCCAGCACCCGCACGGTGTGCCGCACGTTGAGCGCGTTGCCGAAGCCGGTGTCCGCGTCGACCAGCAGCGGCAGGTCGACGGCGTCGCGGATCCGGGCGGTGTGGTCGGCGATCTCGGCAAGCCCCATGAAGCCCTGGTCCGGAAGGCCGAGCGACATGTTGGTCACCCCGGCACCGGTGACGTATGACGCCCGGAAGCCCAGGTCCTGAATCACCTTCGCCGACAAGGGATTGAACGATCCGGGCACGACGACACCGGCCCGCTCGTCGACCAGTGCACGCAGTTGCTGCCTCGTCGAGGCCTGCATCAGGCGCCCTTCCCGAAATCGTTGTCCGCTGTCACGAAGAGGTCGACATACTCGTGTACCGGGGTGGCGGCGAGTGTGTCCTGGTCGAGCGACACCTCGGCGATCCGCTGCTGGCGGGTCTCGTCGAAGCGGCGGGCCAGATTGCGGCGGAACTTCGCTTCCAGCAGCGGCAGGCCCTCCTCCCGGCGGCGTCGGTGCCCGATCGGGTACTCCACGACGACCTCGTCCAGGGAGGTGCCGTCGGTGAATTTCACGGTCAGCGCGTTGGCGATGCTGCGCTTGTTCGGGTCGTGGTAGTCCTTGGTGAACTGCGGATCCTCGGCGCAATGGATCTTGGCGCGCAGCGCGTCGATCCGCGGGTCGGCGGCGACGTCGTCCTCGTAATCCGCGGCGGTGAGCCGACCGAAGATCAACGGGACGGCGACCATGTACCGGATGCAGTGGTCCCGGTCGGCCGGGTTGTTCAGCGGGCCCTGCTTGTCGATGATCCGGATGCACGCCTCGTGGGTGCGGATCGTCACCTCGTCGATGTCGTCGATCGTCTTGCCGGCGGCCTCGAGCCGGTCCCGCAGCGTGTGCGCGGCCTCGACCGCGGTCTGGCTGTGGAACTCGGCCGGGTAGCTGATCTTGAACAGGACGTTCTCGGCGACATACGAGCCGTAGGGCCGCTGGAACGTGAACGGCTTGCCACCGAAGCTCACGTCGTAGAAGCCCCACGTCGGCGCGGTCAGCACGGTCGGGTAGCCCATCTCGCCGGTGCGCGCGATCAACGCGAGTTTCACGGCCCGGCTGCACGCGTCGCCGGCGGCCCAGCTCTTGCGGCTGCCGGCGTTGGGTGCGTGGCGGTAGGTGCGCAGCGACTGGCCGTCGACGAAGGCCAGCGACACGGCGGCGAGCGTCTGCTCACGGTTCAGGCCGAGCAGTGTCGAGACGACGGCGGTGCTGGCGACCTTGACCAGGATGACGTGGTCGAGACCGACCGCGTTGAAGGAGTTCTCGAGCGCGATGACGCCCTGGATCTCGTGCGCCTTGACGATGCCCTCGATGACGGTTTGCATGGTCAACGGCTCCTCGCCGCGGGCGACCCGCTCGCGGGAGATCCAGTCGGCGACGGTGAGTATGGCGCCCGCGTTGTCGCTGGGGTGGCCCCACTCGGCGGCCAGCCAGGTGTCGTTGAAGTCGAGCCAGCGCACCAGGGCACCGTTGTCGAACGCGGCCTGGACCGGGTCGAGGACGTAGTTGGTGCCGATGACGCGGGCGCCGTTGGGCACCTCGGTGCCGGGCACGATCGGGCCCAGCAACTTGGTGGCGGCGGGGTATTCGAGGGCCTCCAGTCCGCAGCCGAGCGCGTCGATCAGGATGTTGCGGGCAGTGCTCAGCGCGAGCTCGGAGTCGATCCGGTAGTCGCGGACGTAGTCGACGATGTCGACCAGGACGTCGTCCCAGGCGCGGCCGCCGGTCGCGGATTTCGTTGTGGTGGAGTCGTTTTCACTGCTGGACAAAGCTGTTCGCCAATCGTGGATGGGGTGTATGTCGAAGAAGCACGCTGGTCGAGTAGCGACGAAGGAGCGTATCGAGACCAAGTATGTCGGTCACGAGGTCTCGATACGGGCTCGCCTAGCGGCTCGCCCTACTCGACCGACGTGGGCACGCTGGTCGAGTAGCGACGAAGGAGCGTATCGAGACCAAGTATGTCGGTCACGAGGTCTCGATACGGGCTCGCCTAGCGGCTCGCCCTACTCGACCGACGTGGGCACGCTGGTCGAGTAGCGACGAAGGAGCGTATCGAGACCAAGTATGTCGGTCATAAGGTCTCGATACTGGCTCGCCTAGCGGCTCGCCCTACCCGACCGACGTGGGCACGCTGGTCGAGTAGCGACGAAGGAGCGTATCGAGACCAAGTATGTCGGTCACGAGGTCTCGATACGGCCTGCGCTAGCGCTCCGGCCTACTCGACCGACGTGGGCACGCTGGTCGAGTAGCGACGAAGGAGCGTATCGAGACCAAGTATGTCGGTCACGAGGTCTCGATACGGGCTCGCCTAGCGGCTCGCCCTACTCGACCGACGTGGGCACGCTGGTCGAGTAGCGACGAAGGAGCGTATCGAGACCAAGTATGTCGGTCACGAGGTCTCGATACGGGCTCGCCTAGCGGCTCGCCCTACTCGACCGACGGGATCAGCGCTCGGCGAGGGGGACGAACTTCTGGTCCTCCGGGCCGACGTAGTTGGCACTCGGCCGGATGATCTTGTTGTCCGCGCGCTGCTCGAGGACGTGCGCGGCCCAGCCGGTGGTGCGGGAGATGACGAACAGCGGCGTGAACATGTCGGTGGGCACCCCGAGCGCGCGGTAGCTGACCGCGCTGAACCAGTCGAGGTTCGGGAACATCTTCTTGGCGTCCCACATCACCGACTCGATGCGCTCGGCCACGGCGAAGAGCCGCTCGTCACCGGTGCCCTCGGACAGGTCCTGGGCGACCTTCTTGATGATCTTGTTGCGCGGGTCGGAGATCGTGTAGACGGGATGACCGAACCCGATCACGACCTCCTTGCGGGCGACACGTTCGCGGATGTCGGTCTCGGCCTCGTCCGGGGTTGCGTAGCGCTGCTGGATGGTGAGTGCGACCTCGTTCGCGCCCCCGTGCTTCGGCCCCCGCAGGGCACCGATCGCACCGGTGATCGCGGAGTACAGGTCCGAGCCGGTTCCGGCGATGACGCGGGCGGTGAAGGTGGAGGCGTTGAACTCGTGCTCGGCGTACAGGTTGAGCGAGATGTTCATCGCGCGGACCTGCTCGTCGGTCGGCGCGGTCCCGTGCAGCAGGTGCAGGAAGTGCCCGCCGATCGAGTCGTCGTCGGTCTCCACGTCGATCCGCTTGCCGCTGTGGGTCCAGTGGTACCAGTAGAGCAGCATGGAACCGAGCGATGCGATCAGCCGGTCGGCGATGTCGCGGGCGTCCGCGTCGTTGTGGTCGTCCTTCTCCGGCAGGGTGCAGCCGAGCACCGAGACGCCGGTGCGCATGACGTCCATCGGGTGACTCGCTGCGGGCAGCGCCTCGAGTGCCTCGCGGACCGCGAGCGGCAACGCGCGCTTGGTCTTCAGTTGCGCCCGGTAGGTGTCCAGCTGGGCGGCGGTCGGCAGCGTGCCGTGGATCAGCAGGTGAGCGACCTCCTCGAAGCTGCAGTTCTCGGCCAGGTCGTTGATGTCGTATCCGCGGTAGGACAGGTCGTTGCCGTGCTGACCGACGGTGCACAAGGCGGTATTGCCTGCCGGCACCCCCGAGAGCGCGACGGATTTCTTCGGTTTCGGGGTGGTGGCTGTGTCGGCCATGACGACTCCTTGTGGGCTTGTCGGTCGAGTTGTCGGGGTTCCTGCGTCCTTCACAACATAAGCAAACAGCTCCGTCGCGGAAACCAGCGCCCTGCTGCGAAGTTGCGACAGTTTGGGCAGTGCCGTTGCGAACTTTGCGAAGATTGACGCGTGGTCACTGGGGAGTACGCCGGGTTCGTGGTGCGCCGTGCTCGGGAGGAGGCGGGTCTGACCGGCGCGGCTCTGGCGCGGCGGTGCGCGATCTCGGCCAGCTACCTCAGCCAGATCGAGCACAACGCGCGGGTGCTGACACCACAGCTGCGCACCCGCATCGCGGCCGTGCTCGGCGTGGAGGTGCAGGAGCTGACGATCGACCCCAGGGCGCGCACCGCGGCCGCGCTGGTCGACAGTTTCGCCGAGCACCCGGAGCTGCGTGCGCTGTCGTTGTCCGAGGTGCGCCTGGTCGCCGATCAACTGCCTGGTGTCGCGTCGGCGTTGTTGAGCCTGGCCGGCGGCCGCAACGCCGACCGTGAGCGCATCGAGGCGCTGGAGCTGCGGCTCGGCGGCGACCGCGACGACGAAATCGGGCCCGTGATGCCGTTCGAGGCGGTGCGCGACTTCATCGCCCTGCACCGCAACCACTTCGACAGTTTGGACCGCGGCGCGGAGGAGTTGGCCGCGCGGCTGCAGCTGCGCCCTCGCACCCGTTATGAGCAGGTCCGCGCCCACCTGCAGACGCTCGGTGTCGACGTCGTCGAGCGCCCTCGCGAGCAGTTGCACGGTCAGCGGTTGTTCGAACCGCAGGAGCGGCGGTTGCTGGTGGCCGCCGAGCTGAGGCCGGCGCAGAAGGCATTCCAGCTGGCCAGTCAGATCGCCCTGCTGACGATGGAGGAGCAGATCGCGGCCTACCTGTTCACCGCGCCGTACGCCGATGAGGTGACGACACGGCTGACCCGGATCGGGCTGGCCAACTACTTCGCCGGGGCGCTGCTGCTGCCCTACCGCACGTTCCTCACCGCCGCACGACGGCTGCGCTACGACATCGAGATGCTGTCGGAGGAGTTCGACGTCGGTTTCGAGACGATCTGCCACCGGTTGAACACGCTGCAACGGCCGGATGATTCGGGCATCCCGTTCGCGCTGGTCCGCGTCGATCGCGCCGGCAACATCTCCAAGCGGCAGTCGGCGACACCCTTCCACTTCTCACGCACCGGCGGCACCTGCCCCTTGTGGACGGTGTATGACGCCTTCACCCGTCCCGGCCAGGTGCTGCGGCAGATCGCTGAGATGCCCGACGGGCGCGCCTATCTGTGGATCGCGCGCACGGTCACCAGTGGCGCGGTGGGTTTCCGCGCCCCGAACAAGACGTTCTCGGTCGGTCTCGGTTGCGACCTGTCCTATGCGCCGCAAACGGTGTATGCCGCCGGCCTGGACCTGCAGGACCGCACCCTGCGGGCGAAGATCGGCATGGGTTGCCGCGTCTGCGAACGCCCGGCCTGCCCCCAGCGGGCGGTGCCGTTCGCGGGACGGACGCTGCAGGTCGACGAGAACCGGACGCACCTGTATCCCTATGTGCACGAGGGTGATCCGGACTGACGTCAGGAACGGGATTCATCACCGCACCCAGTTCAGCACGGTCTGCGCCTGCGACTCGGTCCACGCGGTGTGCGCGGGGGAGTCGAGCGTCCTCCTGCCTCGCGCGTCCATGAAGGAGCGCAGCTTCGGCGGCACGGAGCCCGCCCGGGCGTAGGGCGCGCCCTCCAGCACGAAGCGCTCGTCGCCGGCGGCGTCGATGAAGAGCACCTCGTCGGAGTGCTGGACGTCATAGGTCAGCGCAGCGCCGGTGCGCCAGTTGTGTGGGACGGGTCCCGTGCCGTCGGGGACCCGCTTGCGCCATACACCGAAGTAGTCCCAGAGTGCCTTGACGTTCTTGGCGCTGCCGGTCCACGCCTGCCAGTCCGAGGGCGGACGGGTGAAGAGCTTGCGATAGGCGGCCAGTTGTGCGGTGGTGTCCCGGGCCGGATCGACGGTCAGCGACACGAACAGCGGGGGCCGGCCGGAGCTCGTGCTCTGCTCGGCCCGGGCGGTCTGGACCAGCGTCGCGGTGTCGATCGGGCACGTCTCCTGACAGAGCGTCATGACGTCCGAGAGCACCACCGTGCGCCCGGCCAGATCCTCCAGGCTGACCCGCTGGCCGGCGCTGGCGGTGAACGACAGATCGCGAACCCACTCCGGAATCTTCGAATCCATCGGCGTGCCAATCCGATTGAGCGACGCCGGAGTCGCCGGCTCGGCCGGCTTGGGCTTGGCGGCCGGCGCCGCCGAGCACGCCGTGAGGCTCAACGCGACCATGCCCCCGCCGATGCCCCCGACGAGCGCCCCGTGCCATCGATGCATGCGGCGACCCTGGCATGCGCAGCTGAACTCCGGCTGGACGGCACGCATCACTGCACAGTGCAATAGTTGCTCTATGCTGCACACATGGCCGATTGTCATGATTCCGTGTCCCGCTCGATCGACGCCGAACTCGCGGACGACGACGCGGCGAGCATGTTGGCCGGACAGGCCGACATCGTCGACGCGGTCCTCGCCGCCAACCGGGTCTTCGTGGCGGTCGCGGCGGGCGCGCTGGCCGGCCTGGAACCGGAGGTGACGCTGCCGCAGTTCCGTGCCCTGGTGTTGATCGACATCCACCGCTCGATGACCGTCGCGCAACTGGCCGACGCACTCGGGGTCGTCGCCGAGATGACCGGCAACCTCACCATCCTGGCGCCGGCGATGGTGGCGGTCGGACTCGCCTACCTGATCGTCCGGCATGACGACCGGACCATCTACCGATCCCAACTGGTCAACCGTGGCGAGGCCGTCGCGGCACGGCTGACGACCAGATCGCCGATGCAGCCAACGGCGGAGGCGATTCCGGGTGCACCGGTCGTCGATGGCGAGCGACGGTTCATCGGCACCGTGCGGCTCTTCGACGACGGCAGCCGGCGCAGCGATCAGCCGACGAACTGGAAGTGGTAGCTCTCGCCGTCGGTGCCATAGGGGAACGGGTTGGTGAAACCCCACCGCTGGGCGTTGGCCGACAACCATTTCTGGCCGGCGCCGCCCCAGCCGAACTCCTCGCCCGGTTGGTCGGTCTCGCGGAAGTCGACCGCGATGCCGTAGCCGTGGTTGGAGGTGCCCGGGTATGCCGCACGTGGGCTGCCGAACTTGTCGTACCAATACCACTGTTCGTTGATGCTGCGGTAGGTCAGGTCGATCGCGGCGTAGTGGCCGAACTGTGCCTTGTAGGCGTTCTCCATGGCAACCAGATAGGGCTGGTCGTCGCAATTGAGATAGCGCGGCGTCGTCGCGGTGTAACCGGGGTCGAAGCTGTCCGGGGAGTTGTATGCCGCGGGGATCTGGCACAGGTTGCCGGCGGGGATCCGGCCGTTGATCGACGACGGGTTCGACGTCGAGGTCTCGAGGTTGCCCTTGTGCACGTAACCGAGACTGGTGCGCAGCCACGGGCCCGTGCCGACGCGGGTGCCGGTCACCTGGGCGTGCGGACCGTAGCTGCCGACGACGTTGTACTTCAGGCCGGGACCGGACCGGATGGTGGCCTTCGATCCGGCCGCACCCGCGTCGGCCATCACGTAACCGGTGACCGTCGTGCACCCCGGAAACCCGCCCAGCAGGTCCCACGTCATCGGACCGACGACACCGTCGGCGACCAGGCCGCGCCCGGTCTGGAACGCCTTGACCTTCAGCAGGGTCGCGTTGCCGAAGTAGCCGTCGGCGGTCAGCCCGCCCAGCCGTTGCTGCAGAGTCTTGACCAGTGCGTGGTGCGAGTCGCCATACCGGATGGTGATCACCGAGCAGCTCGAGGTGGCCGCATGGGCGGTGCTCGCCGCCGTGCCCGCGGCCACCGGGCCGAGGCTGCTGAGGGCGAGCACCGCCACGCCGGCGAGGGTGAGTGACGCGATCTGCTTCATGAGGACGATCCACCTCGTGACACGTGTGACGACTGTGACGCTGAACCGCAACACTGTAGGGCAGGTCGTCCGATGAGTCAGCCCATCGCGCCGGCACCTACCTCCCATCGAGCAGCGGACGACGTCAGGTCCGCGAGGCGGCCGACCGACTGAGCGCCGTGAGCCTCGTTGGCGCCGAGGATCACTGCGGCCAGTTGCTGCCCGAGCGTGTCACGGTCGGATCCCAGTGCTCGCAACGTGTTCTCGGTTCGTGTGTAACTCGTTTCACTCGCGCTGACGCTCCTGACCCCGGCCGTCGACGCCTTGAGCATGTGCATCGCGAAGGTGCCGGTCGGCGCGACCAATTGCTCGTATGCCGCCTCCGTTGACGTGAGCTGAGACCGGTGTGCACGGGCGGCCGAGTCGGCGATGATCGGCAGGACCGGCACGCCGTCGACCTGGTAGCGGTCCTGCAACCCGGTCAGGAACGCACGGTCGGTCGCATGTCCGCCTAGCCGGTGAAGGTGCCGTCCGTCCCGTGGACGCGGTGCCGGGCCCGGCATATCCGGCCCGGATGGCCACCGACATACGAGTCCTCACCGGAGAACGAGTTGAAGGTCGTTGTGCGCGCCGGTGCGGACGCCGTGCGCGAGGGCAGTTAGTCGAGTCGATCATCCACCCGCAGGAACCCCGATGGGGCGAGTTCGGCCCAAAATCTCTTCCCGCGTGCTGACGGGCCGGCAGCACCTCGCGGTGCTACCGACCCATCGGTCCCCCCATCAGTCGGCCCGTCGTGGCGGGCCTGGCTGCAAGGTCAGGCTGATCCGGCTGGTGTTCCGTGACGAGAGACGAAGGTCTCGTCATCGGTATGTCCACCACGCGGGGCAGTGGCTTGACTCACGTGAGCGACCACGGCGACCGGGCACACGGCCCGGCGGATCACCCGTTGACTGACTGCTCCGAGAACGAGGCCGGCGATTTCGCGGTGGCCTCGGGTACCCACCACGAGCAGCGACGCGTTGACGCTACGTTCGACGAGTGCGTCAGCCGTCGGCGCGCATTCGTCGTGAGCCGTGACCTGCACGTTCGGACACCGTCCGGACGGGCCGGCCAGCGCCTTCGCCAAGTGCGCTCGGTGCTGCTGGTGGGCTGCCTCCATGTTGCCACCAGGCATCGGGATGCCACTGGCGAAGTCGAACCGGTCGAGTTGCCAGCACAGCACGGCGATCAGGGGCACCTTACGGCGATCGGCTTCGGCGAAAGCGAACTCGAGCGCCGCGACCCCGTCGGGCCGAAGGTCGACACCGACGACGACCGGGCCGTTGGCCTGTTTGTCTGTGACCGGTGCACGGACGATCAGGACGGGGCAGTGGGCCGCGCCGGAGACCCGTGTCGTCACCGAGCCGAGGACGGCACCGCGAACCGCGCCGACTCCTCTGGTGCCCAGTACAACCTCGCTGGCGAACCTCGATGCGTCGACCAGCGCCGCGATCGGCGAGTCCGCCGGCTGCGACCAGGTGACTGCAAGTGAGGGGTTCCGGTCAGCCAGCATGCTGACGGCTTCATCGCTGATGTTGTCGATCGGCTCGACATCCGCCGTCGAGGAGTAGTGGGAGAACAGCGTCCCCTCGGCATGGAGGATGTGCAGGGGCTTGTCGGCCTGTTGTGCTCGGTCGGCGGCCCACCGAAGGGCATGCCAGCCCTGCGCAGATCCGTCGACGCCGACAACGACGGCGCCTTGTGGGACGTGGCCGGTCATGATTCCTCCTCGATCGAGTACTGGTCGTTGGGTACAACTTCAGGATGGACGAGCCTTCGCCTCGCTCGGAGGGCCAAAGGTCCCGATTCCGCCCGCTGGGTGTCGCCGACGAATCCGGCGAACTACCGTGTCGGTATGAGCCCAGAAGATGGTTCTGACAGTGGTCCGTCACTGGTCGCCCCGGCCGCACTCGAGCTGGATGATCTGATCGGAGAGCTTCGGGCGCGCGCGCAAGCGTCGAGCCGGTCACACGAGCGGTTGGCGCACCTGTTGGACGCGGTCGTCGCAGTGACCGCTGATCTCGAACTCAGTGACGTCCTGACGCGAATAGTGCGCGCCGCCTGTGAACTGGTGGACGCCAAGTACGGCGCTCTCGGTGTGCTGGACCGCGATCGCGAGCACCTGATCGAATTCTTCACCCTGGGTCTCACCCCGGAGGAGCGGACGGCGATCGGGGACCTGCCGCACGGCAAGGGTGTTCTCGGTCTGCTGATCCGCGAGCCTCGCCCGTTGCGGCTCACCGATCTGGCGAACCATCCGGCGAGCTACGGGTTTCCGCCCCATCACCCCGCCATGCATAGCTTCCTCGGCGCACCGGTCCGGATCCGGTCCGAGGTCTTCGGCAACATCTACCTCACCGAGAAGGCCGACGGCGGCGAGTTCACCGAGGACGACGAAGCCATCCTGGTCGCACTAGCGGCGGCCGCCGGCATCGCGATCGACAACGCGCGCCTGTACGAGCGGTCGCGTCGGCAGCGTGCGTGGGTCGGAACCAGCAGCGAGCTCAGCCAGCGGCTGCTGGAGGGATCCTCCGAACGTGACGCGATGCGCTTCCTCGTGGCGGAGGGGGTGGAGCACTCCTATGCGCGCAACGGCTTCGTCGCATTGCATGACGAACTCGGCAACCTGCACGTCGTCACCTGCGACGTCGAGGCGAACGGGGGCGCATGCGACACGGTGCTGCTCGCCCCCGGCTGGCGGAGCCTCGTGCAGAAGGGCGAGCCGGTGCTGCTGGGCGTTTCGGACACTCCGGCGTCGGAAGAGGAGCAAGATCTCCTCGCCGAGTTGGAATCCGTGCTCGGGGACGGGAATGGTGAGGTCGCTGTGTTGCCCGTCGTCGTCGGCACCGAGGATGTCGGCGTGCTCGTCGTTGTCTGGGACAAGGACAGTGCCTCCCTGGCGGCGGAGATGCTGGAGCTGCTGGGCGGACTCGCCGGACAGACCGGTCTGGCACTGACCGCGGCACGGGCCCAACGCGACAGGTCGCGGCTCGTTCTCCTGGAGGACCGCGACCGGATCGCGCGCGACATGCACGATCACGTCATCCAGCGGCTCTTCGCGACCGGGTTGTCCCTGCAGGCTGCAAGCCACTTGGCCACCCATCCGACGGTGCGCGCTCGGGTCGACGACGCGGTTGATGACCTCGATCGCGCGATCAAGGACATCCGGCACGCGATCTTCGAGTTGCACGACGTCGGATCGTCGACCGCCCGGCAGGCGGTGGAAACGTTGATCACGGATCTGACCGAGGCGCTGGGCTTCCGACCCGAGATCAGGATCGAGGGGCCGGTCGATCGCTTGCCGGCGGGTGTCGTCACTGATGTGTTGGCGGTGGTGCGGGAGGGGCTTTCGAACATCGCTCGGCATGCGCGCGCCGACAGCGCATCGGTGGACATCGTCTGCGATGAGGAATTGGTCGTGCGGGTGCGGGACAACGGCATCGGCCTGCCACCCGGCACCCGCCGAAGTGGCTTGGACAACCTCGACCGGCGCGCCCGAGCGCGCGGCGGCGCGCTCACGGTCCAACCGAGCGGCACGGCCGGCACCGAGTTGGACTGGCGCATTCCTGTCGACAGCGCGTTAGCAACAGCGACGAGGGAGGGCATGCTCTGATGACGATTCGCATCTTCCTGCTGGACGACCACGAGGTGGTCCGCCGCGGCATACGTGACCTGCTGAACATCGAACCCGATTTCACCGTGGTGGGTGAAGCGGCGAGTGCCGGCCAGGCCCTTCGGGAGATCGTCATCTCTCAACCCGATGTCGCCCTGCTCGACGTTCGGCTGCCTGACGGCTCCGGAATCGACGTGTGCAGAGACGCTCGATCCGCCCTCCCCAGCATGAAGGCGCTCATGTTCACGTCATACAACGACGCGGGGGCGCTGCAGGCCGCGGTGCTCGCCGGTGCTGCCGGATACCTGCTCAAGGACATCAAAGGCCCGAGCCTGGCCGATGCGGTGCGCTCGGTTGCGGCGGGGCAGAATCTGCTTCGCGACGACGAGGTCCAGCGGCTGCGTCGTTCGTGGCAGGCACCCGACACGAACGATCAGCGGTTGCGGCTGCTGACCCCGCAGGAGCGCCGCATCCTGGACAACATCGCGCAGGGTATGACGAACAAGCAGATCGCGGAGACGCTGCACCTGGCCGAGAAGACGGTCAAGAACTACGTCACCGCCCTGCTCGCCAAACTCGGCATGGAACGGCGCACTCAGGCCGCTGTGTTCGCGGCCACTCACGCCGACGAGGCACGGCGGCGGGACCAATGACCCTGGACCGGCAGCCCTGTAGAGAGCAGCGTCGATGGCATGAACTACAAGAACACTGACTCAAAGATCACTGACACAAGTACGGTCGAGTTGCCGGCATCCGAGTGCTGGGCGCTCGTGCGCTCCGTCCCGGTCGGTCGGCTCGCGGTCCTTGTCGACGGCCGTCCCGACATCTTTCCGGTGAACCACGTCGTCGATCACGGCACGGTCGTGGTGCGAACCGGCACGGGCACCAAACTGGCCGCCGCCGACCGGCAGCCGGTTGCGTTCGAGGTCGACGGGTATGACGTCGAGGCAGCGCAGGCATGGAGCGCCGTCATCAAGGGTGTCGCGCGGACCGTCGACCGCATGCACGAGGTGGTCGACGCACTTCAGCTCCCGATCTTCCCTTGGCAGGGCGGTCCGAAGCCGTGTTTCCTGCGGATCGAGCCGGAGTCGATCACCGGGCGGCGGATCACGGTGCAGGGCGGGGTCGGCTCGAGCGCACGCAGCGCCGGCGAGGGCCCGAAGCCGGTGTGACCGGAGCCGGTCAGCTGTCGAGGCGGACGGTCTCTCCTAGGCGCGGCACCACCACACACCATCCGGTCTGCTTACAGATCCGTTGGGCCAGCGCCCGTCGCGATGCGTCTTCGCCGTGCACCAGGTAGGCGAATTCGGGCGGAGTAGGCATCTCCTGGACCCAGGACAGGAGCTCGTGCGCATCGGCGTGTACGGAGATCCCTCGGCTGCAACGATCTGCGCCCAAACCGGGACGTAACGGCCGTACAACCTCAGCTCGGTTGCGCCGTCGCCGAGCAGTCGGCCCGGTGTCCCGCACGCCTGGTATCCGGTGAGGACCACCGCGTTGTCGGCATGCGGAAGCACGCTCTGCAGGTGGTGCACGACGCGACCGCCGGCTGCCATACCGGAGGCCGACACGATGATCGAAGGTTGGGGTGGCGTGTTGAGGGCGATGGACTCTTCAGCGCTCCGCGCCAGGCGCAGATCGAGATCACCCACGCTGCCAGCGCCATCGGGCTGTCGACATACACGGCACCTTCGCGGTCGAACCGGGGCGGGTGAGGTCGTCCAGCGTTCGCAGCACGATCTCGGTCCGGTCCAGCGCGAAGGGCGGGATCAGGATCGACCCGCCTCGCCGGATCGTGTCACGCACCGTCTGGGCGAGTATGTCGTGCGCCGGTGCAACCGGGTAGGTGCGTGCGGTCGCCGCAGGTAGACTCCAGGACCACGGCAGCGGCTCCCAACTGTGTTGTCGCTGCTGCCGATCCCCCGATACATGCCGCAGTCGACCAGCACTTCGCGACCTCGCGGCGGAGCAGGAACCCGCTCCCGGTGACGCCGCCCGCGGCGCCCTCGAAGGTCAGGATGACTGGTGTCGTATTACCCGTCATCACGGTCGCCTTCGGCGTCCACGGTCTCCGACCCGGACCCGGCCCCGGGGAGTCGCACAGTGCCGCTGCGGGCGACCAGCACCGGGCACGCGGCACGCCGCAGGAGACCCTGACCGACGGAGCCCAACACGAAGCTCGCAGCCTCGTGACGGCCGTGCGAACCCAGCACCAGCAACGATGCCTCCGCGCTGTGCGCGACCATCAACTCGGTGGGATCGCCCTGCGGGAAGCGGACTTTCACCGCTATCCGGGGGTGACGCTGCTGTTCGGCGGCAACCAGGCGCTCGACATCGGCGTGTTCCAGGAACCCGTAGTCGGTCGCGTGCACAGCCACCAGGGCTCGCTGGAACAACTCCGCCTCCTGGAACGCCGCGTGCAGCGTCTCGCGGTCGTTCCTGCCGCCGTCCAGACCGACGACTACAGGTCCTGACCGCTTACCGCCGGGTGCGGTCCGCACCACGACGACCGGGCAGCGCGCGTCGGCGATCAGCCCGACAGCGGTCGACCCCGTCACGACTTGCCGAAGCGGTCCGTGTGCGCGAGTGCCCACGACGATCAGCGTGGCGAAACGGGACGCCCAGGTCAGTGCGGGCAACGGCGAGCCGTACGGCTGACTCCACGTCACGGCGAGTCCGGCGCAGCTGTCGGCGAGGGCCCGCAGGGCCTGCGTGACACAAGCCGTCGGCTTCTCCTCGAACTGACTCAACCCGGGCGCATCGGGCCATAGCGGGGGCTGGACCATGTGCATCAGATGCAGGGGGAGTCCGCGGGTCACGGCCTCGGCGGCGGCCCACTCGAGAGCGGCCGCGCTGTGCGGCGAGTGGTCCAGGCCCACCACGATCGCGTGGGTCGGGACCGCCGCTTGGTTGTGGTCTTCCATCCGTTGCGCTACTGGACGCGACGGATCCGTGCCCGCGGTGCCGGCGTTCTCGACCGTGCTCATGAGTGCGCGCTCGCTGCCTTCGCGTCCGGGGCGACGGCAATCGCCGTTCGGCCCCCGCGGATGACGAGGACCGGGCAGTTGGCGGACCGGACGGCGCTCTGGCTGACGGACCCGAGGACGGCACCGCTGATTCTGCCGTGGCCCCGCGATCCGACGACGAGCAGGGCCGCACCGGTGCTGTAGTGGTTCAGGACTTCAGCGGCGCCGCCATGCACGGCGTGAGTGCTGACCTCGACCCCCGGGTGGCTTCGCGCCAGGGCCGCGACTGTCCGCCGCAGGAGCGCGGCTTGGTGTTCCTGGACCTCTTCGATCGGAAGGCCTTGCAGTTCAAGGCCGTCCACGATCGTGGAGGCGTCCACTTGCCAACTGTGCACGACGACCAGGTCGACGTGTCGGCTCGCGGCTTGTTCGAACCCGGCCTCGAGTACCTCTGTGAGGGACTTGCCGTAATCCACACCGACGACCACGGGCGCATCAGGGCGTGGGATCGGGGTGTCCGCTCGCAAGACGGTCACCGGGCATCGGGTCTGCGCGAAGAGGTGGGTCTTCACCGACCCGAGCAGCGCGTCCCTCACAGCCCCGCGCCCGTGCGAACCGACGGCGACCACCCGGGCGGCCCGGGCGCCGGCCGCGAGCCGAACGGCCGGGTCCCCGGCGGGCTGTGACCAGCTCACCTCCAGGTCGGGGTGCCAGTCGCTGATCATCACCAGGGCGTCGCGGACGACGCGCCGCATCGGCTGACGCGTCGTGTCGGAGATCGAATAGACCCAGGCCTCGTCGTTCACCACGTGCATCAGGTGCAACGGCCAGCGACGCCGGCGAGCTTCGGTGGCGGCCCAGCTGAGCGCTCGTGCGCTCTCCGCAGACTCGTCCAACCCGACCAGAACCGCCCCGAGGGGGACAGTGGTGGCGTTCATGGGAAAACCCCTTCCGTTGTGCTGTCTCCGCTCAAGCGTCGACCGAGCCCCTCCTGCCGACCAGGGACGAACGTCCCTCCGTCAGCGGAAGACGGGCCATTGGTCCCTGGGCGCCACCTCTCGCCGAGCGTGTACTCGTCGGTGACGGGTCCGTGTCGGGTCCGTGCGAGGGGCTCTTCATGACCATCAGCAGCGAATCAGCAACAACACCAGGACGATCGGTGTCGTCACCAGGTGGCGACATGATGCACGCCGTCGTGTACCACGGCGCGGGCCGGATGTCCTGGGACGAAGTGCCACGGCCGGTGATCGAGGCCAGCACCGACGTCGTCGTCCGGGTAGACGCCGTCACTGTCTGCGGAACAGACCTGCACATCCTGCGCGGCGACGTGCCGGAGGTGACACCCGGCCGGATCCTCGGTCACGAAGCGGTGGGAACTGTGGTCGCTGCGGGTTCCGGCACCGCCCGCGGCATCGGGGACCGAGTGCTGGTTTCCTGCATCTCCGCGTGTGGCAGCTGCAGCTATTGCAGGCGAGAGCGCTACGGGTTGTGTCAGGGCGGCGGAGGCTGGATCCTCGGGCACACGATCGACGGCACTCAGGCAGAGTTCGTACGGGTCCCGTTCGCCGATCGCTCGACGTACCTCCTCCCGCCGGAAGTCACGGACGAGGAAGCCCTGATGCTCGCCGACATCGGACCCACTGGTTACGAAGTCGGTGTCCGTAACGGTCGTGTCGAGCCCGGCGACACGGTTGTCGTGGTCGGGGCCGGCCCGATAGGCCTGTCCGTCATACAGAGCGCACGGCTGTTCAGTCCGTCCCGGATCATCGCTGTCGACCGGGCAACTGCACGGCTGGACGCCGCTCGACGATTCGGTGCCGACATCGTGGTCGACAACTCCCACGAGGACCCCCTCGCGGTCGTCCGTGGGCTGACCGACGGATTCGGTGCGGACGTCGCGATCGAAGCGGTCGGAACCAACGAGACCTTCGAGCTGTGCGCGCAGCTGATCCGGCCTGCCGGACGGGTCGCCAACGTCGGCGTCCACGGCGGCCCGGCGACCCTGCACCTCGAGCAGCTGTGGCCGCGCGACATCACGATCACGACCGGGCTGGTCGACACGTACTCGACTCCGACACTCCTGCGACTGCTGCAGCAACGGCTGCTGGACACCGGCCGGTTCGTGACCCACCACTTCGCGCTGCACGAATTCATGGAGGCGTATGACGTCTTCGCCCGAGCCGCCGATACCGACGCGCTCAAGGTCGTTCTCAGCCGCTGAGCCGGCACGACATCATTCTCAGGAGGAACTCATGCCAGTCGTCACCGCACGGGCCACCGCCACCGACGTGACCACCTCCGACGCGATCACCATCCGCGGATTACGTAAGAGGTATGGCGACGCCACGGCACTCGCTGCGCTCGACCTGCGAGTGGCGGCAGGGGAGGTGCACGGACTGATCGGTGGACGTGATCGCACTGCTGCGGTCCGCGGTGACCACCTTTCCGGCCATGTGGACCATCGTTGCGGTCAGCGTCTTCTTCCTCGGGATCCGGGTGGCCTGGATGGCCGGCGGCTGGGCCGTCCTCGTGCTCTCCGGCACGGTCGCGCAGTTCGGTGGTCTTCTCTCTCTGCCGGCGTGGGCGCGCACGTGGTCACCCTTCGACCATCTCGCCACCTTCCCGGCGAGCCACCTCGATGTCGCGACGATCTCTGCGACGACGATCGTCGCCGTGCTCTTGACCACGGCAGGCAGCTACTTGTTCACGCGGCGCCAGATCGACTGAGAAGCAACGCATTTCGCACATTTCTGGGTTCCGGGACTTTGGTCCATGTCGGACGGATTGCACACCGGCGACAGTGGATAGGTTCGAACAACCGTGTCGGACCATCACTTTCGCACTGTGGCCCAAGGAGCTCACCATGTTCACGTCCACCACCTCGGCAAAGCCTTCGCGGCGGCACAGAAGGGAGGGCTGCCAAGCCGCCGAACCGGTGAGCCGGGCCGCGTGGTTCCAACTTGTCCTCGTGACAGTCGGATTCGCGATCAACTTCTGGGCGTGGGCGCTGATCAGCCCGCTCGGACCGCTCTTCAGTCCTGACAGGAACAAGCTCGCTCCGGCGGCCTACGACAAGACCCTGCACTGGTTGCCGTTCAGCGACCACCACCCGCTCACCGCCGGACAGGCGAGTCTGCTGGTCGCCGTTCCGGTGGTCGTCGGGTCGATCGGCCGGATCCCGGTCGGTGCGCTCACCGACAAGTACGGCGGCCGCGTGATGTTCCCGCTGGTTTCCGCGGCCACCATCGCACCGGTTCTGGTGCTCGGCTTCTGGGCGCAGACCTCGTATGTGGCGATGCTGGTCGCCGGCGTGTTCCTCGGCATCGGCGGCACGTCGTTCGCGGTGGGTGTGCCCTTCGTCAACGGCTGGTTCCCTCCGGCGAAGCGCGGTATGGCGCTCGGTGTCTTCGGCGTCGGCATGGGTGGCACAGCGATCAGCGCATTCACGACGGTGAGCCTCTTCAAGACACACGGCGGGGCGACACCGTTCGTCGTCGTCGCCGTCGCGCTGGCGCTCTATGCCGTCACCGCCCGCCTGCTCCTGCGCGACGCGCCGGGGCGCGTCATACCGAAGACACCGCTGGTCAAACGGCTCGTCGGCACCGCGAAACTTCCGGTCACCTGGCAGGCCGGGCTGCTGTACACGGTCGGCTTCGGCGGCTATGTGGCGTTCTCGGTCTTCCTGCCGCTCTACCTGAAGAACACCTACACGCTCACGGCGGCGGATGCAGCGACCAGGATGGCCGGGTTCGTCGTCGTCGCGGTGATCATGCGGCCAGTCGGTGGCACGCTGGCTGACCGGCTCGGCTCCGTCCCCGTTCTCGCGAGCTGCTTCGCACTCGTGGCTGGGTGCGCGGCCATCGCGGCCGGGGAACCTCCGCTGCAGGGTTACGGGACTCCCGTGTTCCTGGCCCTGGCCGCGGCGCTGGGTGCCGCGTCGGGGGCGACGTTCGCGTTCATCGCCCAGGTAACTGACCAGGCCCGGGTCGGCGGAGTCACCGGACTCGTCGGTGCAGCCGGTGGCCTGGGCGGTTTCGTGCCGCCGTTGGTGATGGCGTACATCTACAGCACCACGCGCTCGTACTCCGTCGGAATGTGGTTGCTCGCCGTCTGCTCGATCGGAACTCTCGTGCTGGCACTGACGGTTGTCCGTCGTACCGTGCACGGGACTGCGGCACTGGACGGTGGCGGCGTCGTACCGCATCGTCCGCTGGCACGACACCCCGGGACCAAAGACCCTGTCGACCAAGGCAGTTCAGACGCGATTCTGTGACCATGCAGACATCGACACACTCACGCACCCAGCAACTGACCACCGAGCAGTGCATTGACCTGCTCACGAAGGCCCCGGTGGGCCGGCTCGGCGTGGTCGTCGCCGGACGTCCGGAGATCTACCCGGTCAACCACTCCGTCCACGAGGGCGACATCCTCTTCCGGACGGGCTCGGGCACCAAGCTGGACGCCGCAGTCGGCGAGCACGTCTGCTTCGAGGCCGACGGCTTCGACGCCGAGACCGAGACAGCATGGAGTGTGGTCGTGACCGGTGTCGCGACGGAGGTTGCTCGACTGCATGAGGTCCTGGACCTGTTGCGACTGCCGGTCTTCCCCTGGGAGCCGGGTGCGAAGCCTCACTTGGTGCGGATCCACCCGGAGACGCTCACCGGCCGTAGTTTCGGCGCCGTCGACCTGTTGCGTACCTTCGCGACCTGACGGCCTCGGGGGTGGACACTCGGTTTGTGAAGACGCAACCCGCGATCCGCGCACGGCATCTCGACGTGTCGCTGCACAGCCACCCGGTCTTGCACGACCTCACGTTCGACGTGCCCGCGGGTGCGGTGGTGGGCCTCATGGGTCCCTCCGGGTGCGGCAAGACGACGCTGATGCGCTCGATCGTCGGCGTACAACGCGTGGCGTCAGGCGAACTCACCGTTCTCGGGCAGCAGCCCGGGTCTGCCGCTCTGCAACATCAAGTCGGATACGTCACTCAGGCGGTGAGCGTCTACCGCGAGTTGACTGTGTCGCAGAACGCGACGTATTTCGCGGCACTGCAGGGGCATTCGCGGGAGAGCGCCGACCGGGCTGTCGCAGCTGTGGGGCTCGCCGACCTGGCCGGGCATCGGGTGGATCGGCTGTCCGGCGGGCAGGCGAGCCGCGCGTCACTTGCTTGTGCGCTCGTCGGTGCGCCGGCGCTGCTGGTGCTCGACGAGCCGACGGTTGGTCTCGACCCCGTCACCCGCGAGGAGATCTGGCGTCAGCTGCAGTCGATGGCTGCGCAGGGCGCGACGTTGCTCGTCTCGAGTCATGTGATGGACGAAGCCGCGCGGTGCGACAGCGTGCTGCTGTTGCGCGACGGCCGGTTGCTCGCCCAGCTGTCTCCTGCCGAACTGCTCGACCGAACCGCCGCGTCGTCATACGACGAGGCGTTCCTGCGGCTCATCCGCTCTGGGGAAACAACGTGAACGCGCGGATCCTCGGCGCCACCATTCGCCGCATCCTGCAGCAGCTGCGTGCCGACCCACGCACTGTGGCGCTGATCGTCGTGGTGCCGGCTCTGCTGTTGACGCTGCTCTATTTCGTGTATGGCGGCGGCACCGTGTTCAATCGAATCGCACTGACAATGCTCGGGATCCTTCCGATGTTGGTGATGTTCCTGGTCACCTCGGTGGCGATGCTGCGCGAACGGACCTCCGGCACGCTGGAGCGCCTGTTGACAACCCCGCTACACCGTGCGGATCTCCTGGCTGGATATGGCATCTCGTTTACCCTGGCCGCCACCGTCCAGTCCGTCGTGCTGGTGGCCGTGAGTGTGTGGGGACTCGCCGTGACCACGGCCGGCCCGATCGTCTGGGTACTGCTGGTCGCCGCGGTCTCCGCGGCGGTCGGGGTGGCCACCGGCTTGTTGGCCAGCGCCTTCGCACGCACGGAGTTCCAGGCCGTCCAGTTCATGCCGCTGGTGATCGGTCCCCAGATCTACCTGTGCGGTCTGCTCGTTCCGCACAACTCGATGCCGCGCGGCCTGCAGGTGTTCGCCGACATACTGCCGATGACGTATGCCGTCCGTGCGCTCGACGCCATCGGCGATCAGACGTCACCTACCGGGGATGTGCTGCGGAACGTCGCGGTGCTCACGGTGTTCGCGCTGGCGGCCCTCGCGCTCGGTGCTGTCTCGATGCCCCGTCGTACTCGCTGAATGACGACGACGCTTGCCGAGAAGTTACCGATCTCTCTCATCAGGAGCGCACACACGTTGCCCCGGCCATGGACCTTGGTCCCTGTTTCTCAGGAGAGATTGATCTGGCGAAGGTCATTGTGCTTTGGGGACTTTCGTCCTCACGTGGGAGCCCGTGGCAGTTGGAACATAGTAGTGGGACCAACGAGGTCCCTCCGTTCAAACTCAAGGAGAAGGCCATGCGTTCCACACTCGACAGACTCGTCTCATGGATGGGACTCGGGCTCGCTGTCGTCCTGCTCGTCGCCGGTGGGATGCTCACATGGGCCCACAACTTCATCGGCAACGAGGTGCACCAGCAACTCTCGTCGCAGGCGATCACGATGCCCGGCGGCCCTGCGCTCACCACGCAGGACATGAAGGACAACCTCGGCAAGTACGCCGGTCAGACGATGACCACAGGTCCGCAGGCCAAGGCTTACGCCAACCACTTCATCCTCGCCCACATGAACGAGGCGGCGAAGGGGCAGACGTACGCCCAGGTGAGCGCGGCGCAGATGGCTGCTGCGAAGGCGCACCCGAACTCTGCGCAGACCCAGCAGCTCACCGAGCTCAAGACCACCCTCTTCCAGGGCGACACCCTCCGTGGCCTGCTGCTCTACGGTTACGCATTCGCAACCATCGGCACGATCGCCGGGTATGCCGCGATCGCGGCCTTCGCCGGTGCGGCACTGATGCTGGCGCTCGCGGCGTTCGGTCTGCGGCACGCGGCACTCGCCCGGCGGGAGTCGGTCGTCGCAACGCGCGTCTCGGGGAAGGCCGTCCCGCACACCGTGTAGTACCGATCGGGTTGTAGTACATATCGAACCCGCCACGAGACCTGATGGTCTCGGGGCGGGGTCTCTGTGCACATGCTGTATTTCATTGGGCCGCCAGGAGGTTCGCGAGCACACGCCTACCGGCTCTCCGCCAGTTGTCGTTTCCCAGCGGGATCCGAAGTCACCTAGGGTTCGCTACTGAAGCCTCCGGCTGCTGGTCGATCTTGTCCCGCCGGGGCCCGGGACCTTCGGCCCTGACCGCCAGATCGTGCCCGGCGCAGCCTGGAGACATGACACAGACACACGCACAAACAGAGCAAACCACCGACCATCAGCTGAAGACCGTTGTCACGGAAGAACTTTCGTGGGCCTCCAATGTCAACGCCGACCACGTCGGCGTGTCGGTGAACGGGGGTGCGATCACCCTGTCGGGGGAGGTGAGCACTTACCCCGAGAAGACAGCCGCAGTCGCTGCGGCTCTGCGGGTCGCGGGCGTGACCTCCGTCGCCGACGAGATCGTGGTCCGATCCCGCCGCACCGACCGCGACGACACCGGGATCGCCACGCACGCCCGACAGGCACTCCAAAGCAGTTCCTCTGTGCCGCACACCGTGCAGGCCGTCGTCCATGACCACCAGGTCACGCTCACGGGTTCAGTTCCGTGGAACTACCAACGCAAGATCGCCGGCCGGCTGATGGAGAACCTGCCAGGTGTCTACTCAGTGCAGAACGACATCAAGATCGTCCCGCAACTTCCTTTCGCCACAGACACGGCGAAGAAGAACATCCGAGCGGCCCTGGTTCGCAGCGCCCAGGTCGAAGCCGACCACATCCACGTCAATACGAACGGCACCGAGATGGAGTTGACCGGAACCGCTCGGACGTGGGCTGAACGCAGCCAGGCCGCTCACATTGCGTGGAACACGCCCGGTGTCACGAAGGTGCACAACAACCTTCACATCGCTCCGTGAACCGCTGACCCGCCACGGGCCGGTCGCTTCTTCTCGTCCTCGAGCGCGGCCGGCCCGCGGCGCAATGTCAGGACCGGGCCGAATGCAGTTTCATCTCTCCAGACCACACCTTGACCGGTGCTCCTGCGTCGAAGGTCCCGGACAGTCCGGGCGGTAACCGCGACGATTGAGGCTCAGCGTCGCGTCAGGAGTTTGCCGAGTTCGGCGTCCCATGCACGCAATCGACGTCGGTCGAGCTGCCACCGTAGAAGTCGGTGTGCTCCGTAGGCGGCGAGGCAGACGTCCACCGCGGCATTGATGATGAGCATGCTCGTGTCGAGCGCACGTGAGCCGCGGCGCCGCGCAGCCGTAACACGGTCGCCAGACGCTGTCGCCCATATACGGATCTTGGAACCCCGGCGGGGTGCGGCGACAACTCTCACCGACTCGCGTCGGACAAAACCCGTGCTGGTGATCCAATGCACCTGAACGGCATACATCCGGTGGAAGTCGACCGCGGGGGAGGACCCGACAACAACCGGCGCCTCCGCCACGTGTTCCATCACGGCGGTCGTGGGCGCCATGGTTGGTAACTGCCAACTGTCGACGATGGCCGGCACGACGGCGATGCTGACGACGGGAATGGTCAGCAGCGCGGCGACGAACCATGCCCATGCTGAGATCTGCTGCAGCCGGTCACTCTTCCGGCACAGTGGGTTGCGGCGCAACGGCACACCTCCGGTGCGACGGCGCAACCACCACGTATGGATCACGGTCTTCTTCATGACGACCTGCGGCGAGCACGACGTGACACCGTGACTCGTCGGGACCGTGACGCGTCTGGCTCAGGGAGTGACGCGAATGTTGTTGTGCACATTCGTCACCCCTGGGGTTTTCCAGGCAACGTCGGCGGCTTGTTGCGCTCGGCGGTCTTCGCCGCAAACGGCAGCTGCGGGACGACCACGCCGCCATGATGCTGGTCCCGGCCGTGCTGTGTTATACGCCGCCGAGAGAGCGGGGACGTTCGTCCCTACGACTGCGGCGCAGGGCAGACCAGAGTGATCACTGGAAACCAGCCATGAGAGGAAACCAGCAATGAGTGACAAGAAGCGCGTCGTCGTCGGAGTCGACGGATCGGCGGACGGAGACAAGGCGGTGCTCTGGGCGGCCGATTACGCCGAGCAGATCGGCGCGGATCTCGTCCTGGTGACCGCGTGGCAGTGGCCGTCGTCGTATGGCTCTCCCGTCGTCTGGCCGGACTTCAGGCCCGACGAGGAGGCACGAACCGTCCTCCAGAAGGTCAAGGCGAACGTCCCGCAAGGGCACGCCGTGGTCGAGGCCGCGGTGTACGAGGGCCGGGCCGGAAGGGTGCTGGTCGAGGCGGCGAAGCACGCGGCGGCGCTGGTCGTCGGTAGCCAGGGCCACGGTGCCGTGGCGGAGGCGTTGCTCGGGTCAGTGAGTGCTTACTGCGTCCGGCACGCGCACTGCCCGGTCGTCGTAGTCAGGTGACGGCGGGAGGACGGCGGAGGTCTACCGCTCAGCGAGCTGGGTGTGTCGTCCGCCGTCCGCCGGCATCGGCAGTACGACCACTGGACAAGCCGCCATTCGTGAGCAGTACTCGCTCGTCGATCCGAGCGCCGCGTGGCGGACCGAGCCGACGCCGTGGCTGCCGATGACGAGCAGGCTCGCATGCTCGGACCGGGTCACCAGGACCTCCTCCGGGTTGCCCGTCTCGATCTCCTCACAGATCAGGGGGCTGTCGGCCAGGCCGGCGCAGGCCTGCTGGACGACGCGCGCCTGGAGTTCCTCCGCGGCGTGACGAGTGCCGACGCCGTTCGAACCGGTCCGCCATACAGTGACGGCTTCGATGGCGCAGTCGCGCAGAGCAGCCTCGTCGATGGCCCAGCGCATCGCCCTGAGCGAGCCCGCTGACCCATCGACACCGACGACGATGACGCGGCTGTGGTGCTCGGTCGGCATGTCCGTCTCCCTTCCTGTTCAGCGCCGGAGCGCGGACTGTTCCTTGAGGAACTCGTCCAGGTCGATCTGTCCCCGTGCGAGACGCAGTCGCAACTCACGCTCTGCCTCGGAGAAAGGTTCCTGCGAGCGGTCCCGGTAGGTCATCTGGATCAGCATGACTGTGCACACGAGGAGCGCGACACCGACCACGATCCCGCAAATCGCCATCCACGTGCCGGCGCCGTGAACGCCGCCTGCCCAACCCATCATTACGAACCTCCTGCTGAACGGTTTGTGATCAGTCTGGGCCTCGGATGCCGATCGCCACAGGGTCGAAGGTCCTGACGTGCCCATAGCCGTTCCTGAGGGGGTTGAGAAGTTTCGCCCCGAGGATTGAACGAAGCTCCGGAAAGGAATCCACCATGATCGCCGCTCTTCGCAATGCACGTCGGGTCTGAATCGCCCCGGCATGTCCGGAGACTCCAGTTGTTGGGAAGGTTGGAGTCATGCCAGGGAACACGACGAAGAGGTATCCGGCGGAGTTGAAGTCGCGCGCGGTGCGGATGGTCGCCGAACGACCTGTTGAGGAGACCGAGTGGGCGGCGATGCGGCGGATCGCGCCGCTGCTGGGTATCGGGACACCGGAGACGCTGCGTAAGTGGGTGCGCCATGCGGAGGTCGATGCCGGTGCCCGCGTCGGTACTACGGCGTCCGAGTCGGAGGAGTTGCGCAAGTTGCGGCGGGAGAACGCTGATCTGCGTCGGGCGAACTCGATCTTGAAGGCGGCGTCGGCTTTCTTCGCGGCCGAGCTCGACCGGCCACACGGCTGATTGTGGACTTCATTCGGGCTCACGCCGATCGGCGTGAGCCCGGATCTGGTTTGCGGTGGGGTGTCGAGCCGATCTGTGCCGTGCTGACCCAGCACGGGATGAAGATCGTCCCATCGACCTACTACGAACTGGTGAACCGTCCCGTCACTTCCTCTGAGTGGCGAGAAGCGTTCTTGATCAACAAGATTCACGACGTGTACGAGGAGAACTACCGGGTGTACGGGGCCAGGAAGGTGTGGCTTCAACTCAACCGTGAGGGTTGGCGGGTGGCCCGGTGCACGGTGGAACGGCTGATGCGCGGCGAGGGGTTGGCCGGTGCGGTGCGTGGGAAGGTCAAGCGCACCACGGTGGCCGATCCGGCCGATCAGCGACCCGATGACCTGGTGGGCCGCCGGTTCGCACCGTGCGCGCCGGACAAGTTGTGGGTTGCCGATTTCACGTACGTATCGACGTGGTCGGGGTGGGTGTACGTGGCGTTCGTTGTCGACGCGTACGCGCGCCGGATCCTGGGCTGGAGCGTGTCGTCGTCGATGACCACGGACTTCGTGCTGCACGCGTTCGAGCAGGCCGTCTGGACTCGAAACCGTTACGGCACAGCGATTTCACCGATCTCATCCATCATAACGACAGAGGAAGTCAGGGCGGATTCAACCGGTCGTCGCAACACCGGCTTGTTCGATGGAGCGTAACTGCTCGGCGAAGACCTCAGCGGGTGTCTTCCAGTCGAGGACTTTCCGGGGCCGGTTGTTGAGCGTGTGAGCGACAGCCTCGAGGTCTTGTGCGGTCCACCTGGACAGGTCCGTGCCCTTCGGGAAGTACTGCCGCAGTAACCCGTTGGTGTTCTCGTTCGTGGGCCGCTGCCACGGGGAGTGCGGGTCAGCGAAGAACACTTTCGTGCCCGTGTCGAGGGTGAACGCAGCGTGCGCGGACAACTCCTTGCCGCGGTCCCAGGTGATCGTCTTGCGCAGCTGTTCGGGGATCCGCGTGATCGAGGCCGTCAACGCCGCGGCCATGGCCTCGGCACCGTACCCGGCTAACGCGGGACCGTGCTTCGTGCGGGGTTGCTGCCCGTACCCGTCCAACCGTGGCAAATGCACCAGGATGGTCGCGCGGCTGGAGCGCTCAACGAGGGTGCCGATCGCGGAACGATTCGTCCCGATGATCAGATCACCCTCCAAGTGCCCCGGAACAGCCCGATCAGCGGCCTCGGGCGGACGCTGGGAGATCACGACGTTGGCAGTGACGTGACCTTGCGGCTTGTTGCGTGACCTGGCCCGTGGTTTACGTAACGCACGGCCGGTACGCAACGCGGCGACGAGTTCACGCTTGAGCGCTCCGCGGCCTTCGATGTACAGCAACTGGTAGATCGCTTCGTGACTGATCCGCATGGATTCATCATCCGGGAACTCGATCGGGAGCCGGTGCGAGATCTGCTCCGGGCTCCACGCGGTCGACCACTTCCGGTCCTGACGGTGCGGTTTGTTCCGCCCCTGCCAAGCCGGCGTATCGGGACCGTCAACGACCGTCCCGTCAGGACCGGTTACTCGGCCGTTGAGACGGTTCTGCACGTAGTCATGCAACACGGTGTTGGTGACAAGTTTCGCGGTCTTCGGGCGACGGGCCATCAGTTCGGCTTTCCACTGCGCGACCGATGCCCGATACTCCAGCTTCCCGCCACGAGTGGCCGCATTTCGGCGCAGCTCGCGAGAGATCGTCGACGGGTCGCGTCCCAGTCGACGCGCGATCTCGCGCACACCGTTGCCTTGGGCTTTCAGCAGTGCGATCTCCTCGCGCTCGGCGAACGATAGGTACCGGCCGCCGGGTTCGGTCAGCGTGATCGTGGGCATGCCGCCACCGTGCCGGAACCACCGGTTGCCCACAGCGGGCGACACGCCCACCGACGCAGCGGCGTCCTCGGACGATGCACCCGCCGCAATCTGCCGCCAGAACTCGCGCTCGATCCCACGCCTCGTGCTCGGATGCCCCGGCGACATCATCGGATTCCGCCCCGTCAACTCCTTCAACCATCCTGCTGGACGTCCCATCAACACTCCCAACGTCAGGGTGTTGCGACGACCGGTTGAATTCGCCCAGTACACGTCGATCCGGTTCGGCGAAGCCCTCGCTGAAGCGGGTGTCGCGGGATCGTTTGGGACTACTGGCGATTCGTACGACAACGCTCTTGCAGAGACGATCAACGGGTTGTACAAGACCGAGCTGATCAAGCCTCGCAAGCCGTGGAAGAGCGTCGACGACGTCGAGTACGCGACCGCCGAGTGGGTCGACTGGTTCAACCACCGCCGCCTGTACGAGTACTGCGGCGACATCCCACCCGCGGAGCTCGAGGCCGCGTACTACGCTCGATTCACGGCCCCACAACCAGTGGAGTTGACCGTTTGAGGCAGTCTCCCGACACTCCGGGGCGATTCACATCGTGGTCGGCTTGCTCCTCGTTCCACCGGCGCTGGTCAAGGTCGGTACCACGGGGTGGCGCATCGTGCGGTACTACGCAGGCGACACGGCATACCGGCGAACCGGCCCACCACAGTTGATGATGCGGATCCTCGGCCCGTTGGTCGTCTTCTTCACCCTGGCCGTGCTGGCGACCGGGATCCTCATCGGAGTGCAAGGGCCGGCCGAGCGGCACAGTGCCTTGCTCGGCGTGCCAGTGACGGCGTTGTTCCTGCACAAGGCCACGTTCTTCGCGTGGCTCGCGGTGATGACGATCCACGTGCTCGGCCGCACGATCCGTGCCGCCAAAGTCGTCGCGGGCCGGGAGCGGCGGCGAGTCGCAGGTGGGGCGGCCCGTTTCGCCGTCCTTGCCGGTATGGCGGTTTGCAGCGTCGGCCTCGCGATGTTGCTCGCCGGGCCGTGGATCAGCGCGTGGCAGCAGCACGGTCCGCGGTTCCACCAGTAGGCCAGCAGGAGAACGGGTCCGGCACCGATGCGCCGAACCCGTTGTCGCGCAGTGACACCGCGCCGGTTCAGGTCCGCCGTAGCGCCGAGCAGTCACCCGGGATGCCTGGGTCGGGTCCACCGGGTTCCGCGGGCATACTGGCGACGACGCGACGGTGTGGGACATTGGAGGTCAGCTGTGGGTGAAAACGACACGGGCGAGGTAACGGCGAGTCTGGGGTCGACGGTGATCGCCCACAGTTGCCGCACGGTCTTTCTTGAGGGCAATCACAATTTTCGATCTCCGACACCGACATGGACTGCTTGTCCCGGACGCGATTGAAAACGGTGTGCCCCTGGAAGGGCGTGGCATCGTATTACACCGTCTCCAACGGGGAGGAGACGAGCAAGAACGCTGCGTGGATCTACCTGCATCCTTCGCCCCTGGCTCGGAAGATCAAGGACCACGTCGCATTTGCTGGGAGCGTGCGCGTGTACCCGGCGGGACCGCCGGTCGTCGGTCACTGAGCGGAGGGTGGCGCGCGCCAACGTCGTCGACGTAGCACGGGAGCCCGCTGCGGGCTATTGCTGGAGCCGGTGACAGGAGTCGAACCCGCGACATCTTCATTACAAGTGAAGCGCTCTACCAACTGAGCTACACCGGCATGCTTGCCGGGCGTGCGCCCGGCGAGCGGCCCAATGCTACCCATGGGCCGGGCCATCGCACGAATCCAGCGTGGCCCGTGGCGGGGTGCTGCCAGACTGTATGACGTGACGATGCATGCAGACGAATACCAAGCAGACCGCAGCCGCTACAACTCGATGACCTATCGGCGTTGTGGGACAAGCGGATTGGACCTGCCCGCCCTGTCGCTGGGGCTGTGGCACAACTTCGGCGACGACGTGCCGCTGGACCGGCAACGCGCGATCCTGCGGCGGGCCTTCGACCGCGGTGTCACCCACTTCGACCTGGCCAACAATTACGGCCCGCCCTACGGCTCGGCGGAGCGCAACTTCGGCACGATCTTCGCCCAGGACTTCAAGCGCTACCGCGACGAGCTGATCCTGTCGACGAAGGCGGGCTACGACATGTGGCCGGGGCCGTACGGCCAGGGCGGCGGCTCACGCAAGTACGTTCTCGCGTCGCTGGACCAGTCGCTGCAGCGGATGGGCGTGGACTACGTCGACATCTTCTACAGCCACCGTTTCGACGACACGACGCCGCTCGCGGAGACGCTCGGCGCACTCGACACGGCGGTCCGTCAGGGCAAGGCGCTGTATGTCGGGATCTCGTCATACAGCGGTGAGCGCACGCGCGAGGCGGTCAAGATCCTGCGCGAGATGGGCACGCCGCTGCTGATCCACCAGCCGTCATACTCGATGCTCAACCGGTGGGTCGAGGACGACCTGCTCGATGTGCTGGCTGTGAACGGCATCGGCTGCATCGCCTTCTCGCCGCTGGCGCAGGGCATGTTGACGTCGAAGTACCTCAAGGGTGTCCCGGAGGGTTCGCGCGCGACGCAGGGCAAGTCGCTCGACCCGAAACTGCTCACCGAGGAGACCGTCAAACACTTGCAGGCGCTCAATCGGATCGCCAAGAAGCGTGGTCAGACGCTGGCGCAGCTCGCGCTGTCCTGGGTGCTGCGTGACAAGCGGGTCACGTCGGTGCTGGTCGGTGCCTCCAGCGTCGAGCAGCTCGACGACAACCTCGGTGCGCTGAGCAACCTGAAGTTCAGCGACGACGAACTGAAGAAGATCGACCGGCACGCCGTCGAATCGGGCATCAACCTCTGGGCGAAGTCCTCCAACAGCTGATCGCGGGACCTCGAGACGCTCGTTCCTCGACCACCGCATGGCGACGGGCCGAGGCCAGGTTAGTGGACGAGAAGGGGACGCCCGCGAGACGACGACCAGCGCAGTACCGGTGCACCGCGAGCTTGCGAGCGGAAGCCGGTACTGCGCTGCGAGGAGTGGAGTCAGACGACTCAGCGCGGCGGCATCCGCAAGGCGCCGTCGAGGCGGATGACCTCGCCGTTGAGCATCGGGTTGTCGACGATGTGCCCGACGAGCGAGGCGTATTCCTCCGGCCGGCCCAGCCGCGAGGGGTGCGGCACCTGCGCCTCGAGCACCGACTTCACGTCGTTCGGCAGTCCCGCAAGCATCGGGGTCTCGAAGGTGCCCGGGGCGATCGTCACCACACGGATTCCCTTGTCCGCCAGGTCTCGCGCGGCGCTCAGGGTCAGTCCGACGATGCCGGCCTTGGACGAGGCGTATGCCGCCTGGCCGATCTGACCGTCATACGCGGCGATCGAGGCGGTCATCGTGATGACGCCGCGGTCGCCGTCGACCGGGTCGTTGCCGACCATCTGCTCGGCCGCCAGGCGCAGCACGTTGAAGGTGCCGACGAGGTTGATCTGCACGACCTTGCTGAACGCCTCCAGCGGCAGCACACCACGCTTGCTGAGGACCCGTCCGGGAGTCGCGACGCCCGCGCAGTTGACGACGATGCGGAGCGTGCCGAGCGCGGCCGCAGCGTCGATCGCCGCCTTGACCTGCTCCTCGTCGGTCACATCGGCCGGGACGAACTTCGCTCTGTCCCCGAGGGATCCGGCCACCTCCGCACCCTTGGACGACGGCAGGTCGAGGATGACGACGGATGCGCCGTCGGCATACAGCTTGCGCGCGGTGGCCTCACCGAGGCCGGAGCCGGCACCGGTGACCAGTGCAACCGTGGTGGAGTCGATCTTCATCGTGCGGAACCCTTTCCTTCGGTGAGTTCGCGCAGCACGTGCCGCGAGATCACCAGTCGTTGGATCTGATTGGTGCCCTCGAAGATCTGGGTGACCTTCGCCTCGCGCAGGAAGCGCTCGGCCGGGAAGTCCTGGGTGTAGCCGGCGCCGCCGAGCACCTGCACCGCGTCGGTCGTGACCCGCATCGCGGCGTCGGTGGCGACCAGCTTGGCGACCGCCGCCTGCTTGGAGAAGGCGCGGCCCGCGTCCTTCAGCCGCGCCGCGTGCAGGTAGGTCGCGCGCGCGGACGTGACGGCGGCTTCCATGTCGGCGATCAGGAACGCCAAACCCTCGAAGCTCCCGATCGGCTGCCCGAACTGCCGGCGTTGCGAGGCGTATGACGCCGCGAGGTCCAGGGCGGACTGCGCCAAACCGGTGGCGGCCGCGGCGATGCCCAGGCGTCCGGCGTCGAGTGCGGCCAGGGCGATCTGCATGCCCTGACCCCGCTCGCCGATCATCCGGTCGGGTGCGACCACCACCTTGTCGAAGTGCACCTCGGCCACCGGGTCGGCGGCGAGGCCCATCTTCCGTTCCGGCGCGCCGAAACCGAGCCCTTCGGCGTCGGCAGGCACGACGAAGCAGGAGATGCCCTTGCCGCCGGTGTCGTCGGTGCGGGCGAAGGTCGTGTAGTAGTCGGCGTGGGCCGCGTGCGAGATCCAGCTCTTGGTGCCGCTCAACGTGGCGCTGCCGTCATCGGCGAGTGCCGCCCGGGTGCGCATCGACGCGATGTCCGATCCTGCTTCGCGTTCGGACAGGCAGTAGCCGCCCAGGGTTTCGCCGCCCAGGATGTCGGGCAGCAGCGCCGCGCGTTGGTCGTCGGTGGCGAAGCGGTCGACCGGGTATGCCGTCAGCGAGTGCACGGACACCCCGATCGCGACGCTCATCCAGGCGATCGCGAGCTCCTCGATCACCTGCAGATAGACCTCGTAGGGCTGGGCGCCGCCGCCGAACTCCTCGGGGTAGGGCAGCGACAGCAGTCCGGCGCGCCCGAGCGTGCGGAAGCTATCGCGCGGCGGTGTGGCGGTGCGTTCCGCCTCGTCGACGTGTGGGGTCAGTTCGCGTGCGGCGATCTCGCGGGTGAGCTCGATCAGGTCCGCCGCATCTGCCGTGGGAAGGATGCGTTCGACCGGCATGTCTGGGAGCGTAATGCGCGTCACATTCGATGCGGCAGGCGGGTTGGAAGCTGCAAGTTTTACGGTCTACGATGAAAGCAACAACAAAATCTTCTATCGATGACGAAGGATGTGACTGAAATGAGCGTCTTCCCGAAGGTGATCGTGGAGCAGGCCCACAGCAGCGCCTGGGCGCTGACCCGCGCAACCGCCGCCACGATGAACCCCGCCAACCCGGCGGACTCGTCCCTGGAGAAGGCTGCCGACACGCTGCGCGGCCGCGGCTTCGACGTCGTCGGCCACGAATCCGGTCACCTCGACTCCGCGGCGCTGTCCGGCGCCGACGTCCTCGTCATCGACCACCCGGCCGCCCGGGGAGCGGAGAAGACCACCGGCGACCTGCCCCCGGTGCTGGAGCCTGCCGAGCTCGACACGATCGTCGACTTCGTCGAGCAGGGTGGCGGCCTCGTGGTCCTGGCCGAGTGCGACCAGGACGTCTACGGCAACAACCTCAACGAGCTGCTCGCCCGCTTCGGACTGCACGTGACCAGCACCACCGTGCACGAGTCGGCCGAGGGCGGCCGCCGCTTCCACGACAATGCCACCTGGGTCCTCGCGCAGGTCGAGGGCGGTCTCGGGCAGGGCCTGCTGGCCGGTGTCGACGAGCTGTGTTTCTACCGGGCCGGCGTCATCGACGTCTCGGGGGCGCCGCAGGCTCAGGTCCTCGCACGCACCAGCGGATCGGCATACCCGGCTCGCCAGCCGCTGGCCGTCGCCCTCGAGCACGGTGCCGGCCGTGTCGTGGTGCTCGCCGACTCTGATCTCGTCGGTGACGACTCGATCGACGAGCTGGACCACCGCCGCTTCTGGTCCAACCTGGTCACCTGGGCCAGCGCCGCACGCAAGCCGGCCGGGACGATCAGCTCCATCGGCTCCGGCGTCGACCGCAGCCCGGAGTGGCTGTCCCTCAAGGAGGCCGTCTGCGAGCTGCGCGAGATGCAGGGCAAGGACGGCTCCATCGAGGACACCGCCAAGCAAGCGCGTGCCGCCGAGCTCGTGCAGACCATGAGGACCGAGATCGCGGCGCTGGCACCGCGATTCCCGCACGACGCGGACTACCTGGCCCAACTTCCGCTGGACCTGGCGAAGTGGGTCGACGGTGGCTTCGCCGAACCTGACTTCCTCGACTCGCTGATGAAGTTCCGCCCGGATCTGTGTCGCGAGGACGGCATCGAGCACCTGGTCGTCTTCCCGATGTACACCCAGAACGGCAACCTCGACCGCGTCTTCGAGGCGCTGCTGATCTCGGTGCAGTGGCCCGACTGGCTGGCCGAGCTGGAACAGACCTACGACAACAAGATGTTCCTGGCGGTCAACTTCATCGACTTCACGCCGGGTTACGACACCAACTCTGCGGTGCTCTTCCCGGAAACCGTTGCGGTCCGCGAGGTTCCGAAGTTCAGCTGGGGTGCGATCTTCTGCGACCGCGAAGGCGCCCGCTTCCGTCGCGTCGTGTCGGCGGCGGCCGAGCTGCTCTCCCTGCAGCTGCCGCCGGACGCCGAGCGGCTGGTCGCCTCACAGGAGCTGGTGCAGTCGACCTTCGCGATGTGGGACATGATCCACGACCGCACGCACAGCCATGGCGACCTGCCGTTCGACCCCTTCATGATCAAGCAGCGGATGCCCTTCTGGATGTACGCCCTGGAGGAGCTGCGGTGCGACCTCAACACCTTCCGGCAGGCGGTCAAGCTGGAGGACGAGGGGCAGCCCTACGCCCGATTCGTCCAGCTGGCAATCCTTTTCGACCGGTTGTTCCGCTTCCCGATCACCGGTGACCGGCACCGCAACTACGACGGGCTGGGCGGTCAGCTGATGTTCGGCTACCTGCACAAGCACGACGCGCTGCACTGGACCGACAACAAGCTGTCCTTCGACTGGCGGCGGGTGCCGGAGGTCGTCGTGCAGCTGTGCGACGAGGTGGAGACGCTCTACCGCAGCGGCATCGACCGGTCACGTGTCGGGCACTGGCTGGCGTCGCACGAGTTCGTCGCCACGTATGTCGTGCCCAACCCCGGTTCGACCTGGGCCAAGGGCGCCGACGCGTTGCCGTTCGACGGCACCAAGACCAAGGCCCTCAACGACCTGGCGCTCGACGACGAGTTCCCGCTCAACGTGTTCTACGAGGCGCTGGCCAAGAAGATGAAGAGTGTCATCGAGTCGACCTCGGGCATCACCGCGTCCAGCCCGGACCCGATCATTGCGGCGTGATGACCCCACGCGGCCGTGGAACCGTCCCGGGCACTGGACCGAGAGGACCCCGAACCCATCCACGGGACCCGCAATTCTGCCCGAATTTGGGGGCCGTTCGTGCCGGTTCGGGTCCTCTCGATCGAAGGGGAGTGGCCTGATCGCCGACCTGGCCAAATCCGCCCCACCCCACGAAGTTTCCCCCCGTTGCGCTCCGTCGAATCCTTCGCGGGGACCCCGGATGTGAAGGACCACAGTGAACATTGAGTTGACCGATTCCGTCGTTGTCGTCACCGGCGCGGCGGGCGACCAGGGTCGTCCCACGTCCGCGGCGTTCGCCGCGGCCGGTGCGACGGTCGTCGCTGCAGGCCGCGACGCCGACCGGCTTGCCGAGGTCGTCGCGCTCGACCCGCAACACATCGTGCCGTCGGTGGTCGACCTGACCGACGAGCAGGCGACCCACGACTGGGCGCAGACACTGCTGGCCGAGCACGGGCGGATCGACGGCCTGATGCACCTGGTCGGCGGCTGGCGCGGTGGCAAGGGCATCGTCGAGAGCGACCTCGCCGACTGGGACGTGTTGCACGCCAGCCTGATCCGGACCCTCCAGCACGTCACCCGGGCCCTGCACGACCCGATCCTGCGGTCACCGCACGGTCGGATCGCGATCATCTCCTCGACCGGGCTGGACAAGCCGCGTGCGACCAATGCGGCATACCTGACGGCGAAGGCCGGCGCGGAGATGTGGCTGCGGGCCGTGGCCGACTCCTACAAGGAGTCGCAGGCCGCAGCCGCCATCGGCCGGATCATGGCATTGGTGACACCGCAGATGCAGGCCGAGAAGCCCGAGGGTTACCGGAAGTTCACGCCGGTCGCTGACATCGCCGACTGGCTGGTCGCGCTCTACGACCGCCCTGCCGACGAGGTCAACGGCCTGATTGAGACGATTACCCGGTGAACGCTCCCGACAGTTTCCCCGCGCCGTTGCACGACCCGACCCAGCGCGGCTTCGCCAGCGACAACTACTCCGGGGTCCACCCGGAGATCCTCGCCGCGATCGTCCGAGCGAACGGGGGCCACCAGGTCTCCTACGGCGAGGACGTCTACACCGATCGGTTGCAGGAGGTCTTCGCCGAGCACTTCGGGCCCGGCGTGGAGGCGTTCCCGGTCTTCAACGGCACGGGGGCCAACGTGGTTGCGCTGCAGGCGGTGACCGAGCGCTGGGAAGCGGTGATCTGCACCAGCACGGCGCACATCCACGTCGACGAGTGCGCCGCGCCGGAGCGGATGGGCGGCCTCAAGCTGATGGTCGTGCCGACGCCCGACGGCAAACTCACGCCCGAGCTGATCGCCACGGTCTCGCTGGGCCGCGGCGACGAGCACCACGCCCAGCCGCGCGTCGTGTCCATCACCCAGACCACCGAACTGGGGACGGCATACACCGCCCCGGAGATCCGCGCGATCGCCGAGCACGCCCACGCCCACGACATGGTGCTGCACGTCGACGGCTCCCGGTTGTCGAATGCCGCTGCCAGCCTTGGTGTTTCGTTTCGGGAGATGATCACCGACACCGGCGTCGACATCGTCTCGTTCGGGGGCACCAAGAACGGCCTGCTCGTCGGCGAGGCGGTGCTGGTGCTCAACGCCGATGTCGTCGACGGGATGAAGTTCCTGCGCAAGCAGTCGATGCAACTCGCCTCGAAGATGCGCTTCATCTCCGCCCAGCTCATCGCGCTGCTGTCCGGCGACCTCTACCTGCGCAACGCCGGTCACGCCAACGCCATGGCCCAACGTCTGGTCGAGGGTGTGCGTGACCTGCCGGGACTGACGGTGCCGCTGCCGGTGCAGGCCAACGGCGTCTTCCCGATCCTGCCGGTCGAGGTGTCGCAACGACTGATGGAGAAGTTCCGCTTCTACTTCTGGGACGAGGCCACCGGCCAGGTGCGCTGGATGTGCTCCTTCGACACGACCGAGTCCGACGTCGACGCCTTCATCGCGGCGATCCGCGCGGAACTGCACTGATTGCTCCGCGGCCGGCGGCGTCAGTGGGTCTCGGTGACCTTGTGCAGACCGCGCGGATGGTCGGGGTCGTAGCCCCGGGACAGGGCCATCAACCGGGCCAGTTGCTGCAACGGGACGATCTGGGCGATCGGTGCGAGTTGCTCCGGCATACCGGAGGGCAGCGTGATGCGCGGCGCCGACTCCGGTGCCACGCCGGCCGGCCCGACGACGCACACGTCGGCCCCACGGTCGCGCAGTGAGGTGAGCACCGGCTGCAGTGCGGTGCCGCCGCGTCCCTCGGGCACGACGGCGACGACGGGACGGTCTTCGTCGATCATCGCCAGCGGCCCGTGCATCAGGTCCGCGCCGGAGAAGGCGTGACCCGACAGATAGCAGGTCTCCATCACCTTCAGCGCGGCCTCCCGGGCGGTCGGGTAGCCGAACCCGCGGGAGGTCGTGACCAGCTTGTCGACGAATCGATACCGCGATGCGACGTCGAGCACCGCTGGTATGTCGAGTGATTCGGACACCCACCCCGGCAGCGGCGCGGCGGCGGCGACGTCTCCACCAACCCACGTCTCGACCAGCAGCCAGAGCCACAACAGGCTCGCGGTGTACGTCTTGGTGGCCGCCACCGCCTTCTCCTCGCCGGCGTCCAGGTGCACCGCGATCTCCGCAGCGTCCTGGAGGACCGACGACGCGGTGTTGGTCAGGCTGATCGTGAGCGCGCCCGCCGCCCGGGCGGCACGGGTGGAGTCGGCCAGATCCGGTGAGCCACCGGACTGACTCACCGCGATCCAGGCGACACCGTCGAGGCGTGGCGACTCCCGGTAGATGGTGTATGCCGACGTCGACACCAACCCGGCCGGCAGGCCGAGCCGGGTCTCGACCAGGTATTTGGCGTAGAGCGCGGCGTGGTCCGACGTGCCGCGCGCGACGAGGAGAACGGTGTGCGGGTCGTGGGCGCGCAACCGTTGCACCACCGGCCCCAGCGCATCGTGCTGCGCGGCCAGGATGCGTTGCAGCATCGCCGGCTGCTCGGCGATCTCGGCTGCCATCAGCGCACCACGTTGGTCGGTCAGCTGATCATTCATGGACGTCGGCTCCTGCCGTGACGGGTTGCAGCTGTGGACGTTTCGCGGTGCGGTCGTCGCCGGAGCTGACGTGCTTGAGGCGGCGCTCCACCCAAGGCACGAGGTGCGTGCGCGCCCACGCGGCGTGTCCCTGCGCGGCCTTCCGGCGGGTCAGGGCGGGTGCGGGCGGCAACGGCACGGTCCAGTCCCGGGCACCGTCCCGCAGACCGAGGGTCCAGGCGGCCTGTTCGGCGACGCGCTGGTGGCCGAGGGTCGACAGGTGCAGCCGGTCCGGTGCCCACATGCGCACGTCGCGCAGCGAGCGCAACGTCCAGGTGTCCAGGACGTACGCGCCGTGACGTTGGGCGATGCCCCAGACGTTCGCGGTGTGTATGGCGACCCGGCGGCCGATCACCTTCAGCACCGGTGCCCAGGTCGGATCGCAACTGGTGGCCATCAGCACGTCGGCGCCGGCGTCCCGGATCCGCGCGACCGTCGCCTCGAGTTCGTCGGCCAGCGCGTCGAGGTCCGCGTGCGGACGCAGGCAGTCGTTGCCGCCGGCGACGATGCTGACCAGGTCCGGTCGGAGCGCCAGTGCGGCATCGGTCTGCGGGCCGGTCACGTCGGCCAGCAGCTTTCCCCGGATCGCCAGGTTGGCGTAGCCGAACGGCATACCCGCAGCGGCGTTCTCCGCGGCGAGCACGGCCGCGAGCCGGTCGGCCCAGCCGACATACGCGTCGTCGTCGGTGGGTGAGGGGTCGACCATCCCCTCGGTGAACGAGTCGCCGATGGCGACGTAGCGCTGCCAGTGGCGCGGCCCGGCGTTCACGGCAGACTCCAGTCGATGGGCTCGGCGCCTTGTTCCACCAACAGCTTGTTGGCCCGGCTGAACGGGCGGGACCCGAAGAAGCCCGAATGTGCCGACAGCGGCGACGGATGTGGGCTGGTGACATGGGGCACCGCGCCGAGGTGCGGTGCCAGCCCGCGTGCGTCGCGTCCCCACAGGATCGCCACCAGCGGGCCGCCGCGCGCGACCAGGCCGTTGATGGCCGCCGCCGTCACGTGTTCCCAGCCCTTGCCGCGATGACTCGCCGGACTGCCGGGCCGCACCGTGAGCACCCTGTTGAGCAGCAGCACACCGCGGTCGGCCCACGGCGACAGGTCCCCGGTGGTCGGCCGCGCGCAACCGACGTCGTGGGTCAGCTCCTGGAAGATGTTCTGCAGGCTGCGGGGGATCGGTGACACCTCCGGCGCCACCGCGAACGACAAACCGACCGCGTGCCCCGGGGTCGGGTACGGGTCCTGGCCGACGATGAGCACGCGTACCTCGTCCAGCGGACGCTCGAAGGCGCGCAGCACCTTGTCGCCGCTGGGCAGATAGCCGTGCCCGGACGCCAGCTCCGAGCGCAGGAAATCACCGCACGACGTCACCGTGTCGGCGACCGGTTGCAACACCGGGAGCCAGGACGGATGCACGAGTTGTCCGAGGGGGAGCACCGTCATGACGACAACTTAACCGGGCGGCCGGAGGGGCCAGGTCCGCCCCATAGACTTCTCGGGTGCACCGTTTCACCGAAGACACCGCAGAGCTCGGCCGGGCGATCCTGAGGTATGCCGCCGAGCGGCTCTCGCTGGACCCGGTGCCGCTGGACAACACCCGGACCGTCGAGGAACTGGATGCCGTGGCGGGCCGTGCCATCTCGCCGGAGGGCATCGGCGGTCAGTCGGCGCTGCGGCTCTTCGAGGAGGAGCTCGCGCTCGCCTGCCTGTCGATCGACCACCCCCGCTACTTGTCCTTCATCCCGTGCGCACCGACCCGTGAGGCGGCGATGTTCGACCTGGTCGTCGGCGCATCGTCGATCTACGCCGGGTCCTGGCTGGAAGGCGCCGGGGCCGTGTATGCCGAGAACCAGGCGCTGCGCTGGATCGCGGACCTCGCCGGGATGCCCGAGGGCGCCGGTGGCGGTTTCGTGCAGGGCGGCACGATCGGCAACCTGTCCGCGCTGGTCGCGGCCCGGGCGACGGCGCGCGCCAACGCCTCCCGCACCCGGGACGACGCGCGTCCGTTCCGGGTCGCGGCGACCGCTGGGTCGCACTCGTCGATCGCGTCGGCGTGCGAGGTCATGGACGCCGAACTCGTCCCGGTGCCGACCGACGACCAGCTGCGGCTCACCGGGCCGGCGCTGCGCGAGGTGCTGCTGCGGGAAGGGCCCGAGTCCTTCTTCGCCGTCGTCGCGACCGCCGGCACCACCAACCTGGGCATCATCGACGATCTGGAGTCGGTGGCCGCGGTGTGCCAGGAGTTCGGCATCTGGTTCCACGTCGACGGCGCGTACGGCGGAGCCGGCCTGGCCGCGCCGAGCGTGCGCGACCGTTACCGCGGTGTCGAGCTGTGCGACTCCTTCATCGTCGACCCGCACAAGTGGCTCTTCGCGCCGTTCGACTGCTGCGCGCTGCTCTACCGCGAACCCGCGCTGGCCCGGGCCGCGCACACCCAGCACGCGTCATACCTCGACGTCCTGAACGAAGCACCGGACTGGAACCCCACCGACTACTCGGTCGGGCTCACCCGCCGGGCCCGTGGGCTGCCGTTCTGGTTCTCGCTGGTGGCCAACGGCACCGACGCCTACACCGAGGCCATCGAGCACACGCTGCAGGTGGCGCGCTTCGCCGCCGAGCAGATCAAGGAACGTCCCGAGTTCGAGCTGGTCCGTGAGCCGGACCTGTCCGTGGTGGCGTTCCGCCGGGTGGGCTGGAGCGCACCGGATTACCAGCGCTGGTCCGACGGGCTGCTGCAGCGGCAGGAGGGTTTCGTGGTGCCCAGCGCGCACGACGGCGAGACGATCGCGCGATTCGCGATCGTCAATCCGAACACCACCCGTGAGGACATCAGCGCGATCCTGGACTCGATGCGCTGAGGGCTGCCGCACCGCAGGCAACTCCAGTCACATCTGTCACGACATGCCGACCACGGTGCTTGCCGGAATGACATCGATGTGATTTACCGCCTATCATCGTTCTCGGACATGCGCTGGCGAGCTGAGAGGACTTTCACATGGGCGCCGCAGAGCAGCAGGTGATGCCGTCGGACGACTCCGAACTCAGTGAGCGTGATGCCGCGATCCTGTCGTTCGAGCGCAATTGGTGGAAGCTCCAGGGCGCCAAGGAGCAGGCCATCCGCGAGACGTTCAACATGAGCTCGACCCGCTACTACCAGGTGCTCAACGCCGTCATCGACACCCCGGCCGCCCTGCGCTACGACCCGATGCTGGTCAAGCGGCTGCAGCGGCTGCGGGCCGGCCGGATGCGCCAGCGCACCGCCCGCCGCCTCGGCTTCGAGCTGGACTGAGTGCTCTGACGTCGCTCCAGGATCGGGCGAGTAGGTCGCTACTGTCGCGACTTACTCGCCCGTTTTCGCGGATCTGGGCGAATAAGTCGCGACAGTAGCGACTTGGCGTCGGTCGTTGAGGTTTGCCCGTGTCCGGGCGGTGTCAGCGGGTCCGGGCGTCGGCCTGGCGGCGTAGCTCGCGCCGGGCCAGCGACGCCTTGTGCACCTCGTCCGGGCCGTCGGCGAAGCGCAGCGTGCGGATGCCGGCATACGCCCGTGCGAGCGGGAAGTCCTGCGACAGGCCTGCGGCGCCGTACAACTGGATCGCCTTGTCCAGGATCCACTGCACGGTCTGCGGCGTCGCGATCTTGATCGCCTGGATCTCGGTGTGCGCACCCCGGTTGCCCACCGTGTCCATCAGCCAGGCGGTCTTGAGCACCAGCAGCCGCAACTGCTCGATCCGCACCCGCGCCTCGGCGATCCAATCCCGTATGACGCCCTGCTCCGACAGCGGCGTGCCGAAGGTGGTGCGGGCGTCGGCGCGCTCGCACATCAACTCGATGGCCTTCTCCGCCAGTCCGATCGAGCGCATGCAGTGGTGGATGCGACCCGGGCCCAGCCGGGCCTGCGCGATGGCGAAGCCCATCCCCTCGCCGGCGATCAGATTGCTCGCCGGGACACGGACGTCGTGCAGCTCCAACTCGGCGTGACCACCGTGGTCGTGGTCGTCGTACCCGAAGACCTCCATGCCCCGCTTGATCACCAGGCCGGGGGTGTCGCGGGCGACCAGGATCTGCGACTGCTGCCGGTGCCGCTCCGCGCTCGGGTCGGTCTTGCCCATCACGATGAAGATCTTGGCATCGGGGTTCATCGCACCGGTGATCCACCACTTGCGCCCGTTGAGCACGTACTCGTCGCCGTCGCGGTCGATCCGGGTGGCGATGTTGGTGGCGTCGGACGAGGCGACATCTGGCTCGGTCATTGCGAACGATGAGCGGATCTCACCGCGCAGCAACGGTTTCAGCCACTGCTCCTGCTGCTCGGGACTGCCGAACTCGCTCAGCACCTCCATGTTGCCGGTGTCCGGCGCCGCGCAGTTGAGTGCCGCCGGTGCCAGGAACGACCGTCCGGTGATCTCGGCGAGCGGGGCGTACTGCAGGTTGGTCAGCCCGGCGCCCTTGTCGCCGGGCAGGAAGAGGTTCCACAAGCCAGCCGTACGAGCCTTGTCCTGCAGTTCCTGGAAGACCGGCACGCGGCTCCATGCCCACGGGTCGTCCGATGCCGCCAGTTGCTCCTCGAAGACCGGCTCGGCCAGCGTCACTTCGGCGTCCAGGAAGTCACGGACGCGGGCTCGCAGATCCTCGGTCGTCGGGTCGAAGCCGAAATCCATCGTGCTCATTCGCCTTTCGGTCCAGTGGTGTAGTCACGTAGGACGTCGAGACCCGCCGCGAGCAGCGGCACCGTGGCGTTGCCGATGTCCTCGAAGCCGGACCCGAGCGTCTGTCCCTGCTGATGCCGGTAGTGGATGCCCTCCAGGATCGCGGCGAGCTTGTAATAGGCCAGCGCCTCGTGGAACGCCAGATGACTGACGTCGCGGCCGGACCGCTCGCTGTAGCGCTGCACGATCTCCTCCCGCGTCGGGTGCCCCGGCGCTCGGGAAACCGTCGAAACCGCCTGCGGCGCAACGTCGGCGAGTGCCTGGTAGACCAGCAGCAGCGCCACGTCCGCCAGCGGGTCACCCAGGGTGGCCATCTCCCAGTCGAGCACCGCGCTGACCCGGTCGGCGTCGTCGATCAGCGTGTTGTCCATCCGGTAGTCGCCGTGCACGATGCCGGCTCCGCCGGACTGCGGTATGGCGCCGGCCAACGCCCGGTGCAGCTCGTCCTCGCCCGGCAGGTCGCGGGACCGGGAGGCGTCCATCTGCCGCCGCCAGGTGCGCACCTGGCGTTCCAGGTAACCGTCCGGCCGGCCGAAGTCGGCCAGTCCGATCGCGGCGGGATCGACGGCATGCAGTGCGACCAGTGTGTCGGTGACCGCGTCGGCGATCGACCGGACGCGCGCTGCGCCGAGCGGGGCCAGTTGTCCGGCGGTCCGATAGGGGGTGCCGGACGCCCGCTCCATGACGTAGAAGGGCGCGCCGAGCACCTCGGCGTCGGTGCAGGCGGCATACATCCGGGGCACCGGGACAGCTGTGTCGTGCAGCGCCGCCATCACCCGGTGCTCGCGGGTCATGTCATGGGCGGTGGCCAGCACGTGCCCGAGCGGCGGGCGGCGGACGACGACCTCCCGGGTGCCGTCGGTGACGATGTAGGTCAGGTTGGACTTGCCGCCGACGATCAACTCCGCATGCAACGGACCGTCCAGCAGGCCGGGGCAGTCGGCGGCCAGAAACCGTTGCAGCGCCTGCAGATCCAGTCCGGGCACGTCCGTGCTGCGGTCGCTCATCAGATCCCACCGGCGAGCAGGACGCCTCCGTCGACGGTGAGCGTCTGCCCGGTCATCCAGCCGGCGTCGTCGGAGAGCAGGAAGGCGACCACGCCGCCGATGTCGTCCGGGACGCCGAGTCGCTTCAGGGCGTATGGCGCGGCGACCTTCTCCTCACGTCCTTCGTAGAGGGCCTTGGCGAAGTCGGTCTTGACGATGGCCGGCGCCACCGCGTTGACCCGGATGTTCGGGCCGAGTTCGAGCGCGAGTTCCTCGGTGAGGTGGATGAGCGCCGCCTTGCTGACGCCGTACATCGCGATGCCTGGAGCGGGCCGTTGCCCGGCGATGGAGGCGACGTTGACGATGGCTCCGCCGTGCTCGCCCTGCCACGCCGCGCGGATCTTCTGCACCCAGGACAACGCGGCGATCACGTTGACGTCCATGATCTTTCGCGCGACCCCGGGGTCGATGTCCATCAGCGGGCCGTAGGCCGGGTTGATGCCGGTGTTGTTGACCAGCAGGTCGGCGCTGCCGAAGTGCTCCAGTGCCGTGGCGATCACCTCGTCCTGGTGGTCGGTGTCGTCGGCGCGCCCGGCGACATACCGAGCGCGGTCGCCCAGCGAGGTCGTCGCCGCGGCGAGCGTCGCCTCCGTGCGGGCGGTGATCACCACGCTCGCACCCTCGAGGACGAGCCGCTGCGCGATGGCGAGGCCGATGCCGCGGCTGGCTCCGGTCACGATGGCGGTCTTGCCGGCGATGCCGTTCATCTGCTGCTGACTCCTCGGATCGGGTGACCTGCGGCACTACAGTAAGTGCTAAGCAAGCGCTTAGTCACTGACTCATTCTGAGCGAGCCCCTGGGAGGCAGCATGCCCGGTCCCTTGAACGGAGTACGGGTGGTCGAGCTGGCGGCGATCGGGCCGGCGCCGTTCGCCGGCATGCTGTTGGCCGACCTCGGTGCCGACGTGATCAACGTCGGCCGCCTCGACAACGGGGGAGGTATGCCGGCCGCGGCGCACCGGGTGCTGCTGCGCGGGCGCCGCTTCGTGCACCTGGACCTGCGGCATCCGGCCGGTGTCGAAGTGGTGCAGGACCTGGCACGCACTGCCGACGTGTTCACCGAGGGCTTCCGTCCTGGCGTGGCCGAACGCCTCGGCGTCGGACCGGAGGATCTGCTCGGCGTCAATCCGCGACTGGTCTACGGCCGGATGACCGGCTGGGGGCAGGACGGCCCGCGTGCCGACGAGGCCGGGCACGACCTGGGCTATCTGGCCCTGTCCGGCGCGCTGGCACCCTGTGTCGGCGACGGTGGACGCCCGGTCGCTCCGCTGAACATGCTCGGCGACTTCGGTGGCGGCGGCATGCTGCTGGCCGTCGGGGTGCTCAGCGCGCTCCATGCGGCACAGCAGACGGGGGAGGGGCAGGTCGTCGACGCGTCGATTCTGGACGGGGCGGCGCTGCTGACCGCGATGCACCAGTCCCTGCTGGCCTCGGGGATGTGGCAGCAACCGCCCGGTGGCAACCTCTTCGACGGCGGCGCGCCGTTCTACCGGGTCTATCGGACGGCCGACGACAAATGGCTGTCGGTGAGCGCGGTGGAGCCGAAGTTCTACGCGCAGCTGCTGGACGGCCTGGGGCTCGATGAGGATGTTGCGGGGCAGTACGACCCAGCGCACTGGCCGGAGTTGCGTGTCACGATCGCCACCCGGATCGCGGCGCGCACGCGCGAGGAGTGGGTCGAGGCCTTCGCCGGCCGCGACGCCTGCGTGGTGCCGGTGCTCGATCCGGACGAGGCCGCGGCGGACCCGCACCTCATCGCGCGGGAGGTGTATGCCGACCGTGGCGGCATACGACATCCGGCGCCTGCGCCGCGGTTCAGTGCGACGCCGACGGAGCTGCCCGAGGAGTCACCGGACGACCAGACCGCCGAGGTGCTGGGCGAATTCGGCTACACGCATTCCGACCTGCGGCGGCTGGCCGGCGCCGGAGTGATCGGGCCGCTCCTGCCGTGACGACGTGCTGCCTGCCGGCCCGGGCGGCGCCGTGCTGCCGGTGCGGCGTGCGTTTGCACTCTCCCTGCGAGAGTGCCAATAATGGGCCTTAGCACTCTCCTGGTGAGAGTGATAGTTCGGATGTATGGCGAGGGTCGGCCTCGCGGGGCTCGGACAGTCCCGAGGGCATGGCCCGTCCGTCGCGGGCGCCATACGACTGACACCGCAACAACACGTGAGGATAGGACTGCACATGGCCAAGACCATTGCATTCGACGAGGAGGCCCGGCGCGGGCTCGAGCGGGGCATGAACACCCTCGCCGACGCCGTCAAGGTGACCCTCGGCCCGAAGGGCCGCAACGTCGTCCTGGAGAAGAAGTGGGGCGCTCCCACGATCACCAACGACGGTGTGAGCATCGCCAAGGAGATCGAGCTCGACGAGCCCTACGAGAAGATCGGCGCCGAGCTCGTCAAGGAGGTCGCCAAGAAGACCGACGACGTGGCCGGTGACGGCACCACCACGGCGACCGTGCTCGCCCAGGCCATGGTGAAGGAGGGCCTGCGCAACGTTGCCGCCGGCGCCAACCCGATGGCCCTCAAGCGGGGCATTGAAAGCGCAGTTGCCGCCGTCAGCGACGAGCTGACCAAGGCGTCCAAGGAGATCGACACCAAGGAGCAGATTGCCGCGGTCGCCGGCATCTCCGCCGGTGGCGACGCATCGGTCGGCGAGCTCATCGCCGAGGCGATGGACAAGGTCGGCAAGGAAGGTGTCATCACCGTCGAGGAGAGCAACACCTTCGGCCTGGAGCTGGAGCTCACCGAGGGCATGCGCTTCGACAAGGGCTACATCTCCGGTTACTTCGTGACCGACACCGAGCGGATGGAGACGGTCCTGGAGGACCCCTACATCCTGATCGTCAACTCCAAGATCGGCAGCATCAAGGACCTGCTGCCGCTGCTGGAGAAGGTCATGCAGTCCGGCAAGCCGCTGGTCATCATCGCCGAGGACGTCGAGGGCGAGGCCCTGTCGACCCTGGTGGTCAACAAGATCCGTGGCACCTTCAAGTCCGTCGCGCTCAAGGCGCCGGGCTTCGGTGACCGCCGCAAGGCCATGCTCGGCGACATCGCGATCCTGACCGGCGGTCAGGTCATCTCCGAGGAGGTCGGCCTCAAGCTCGACACCGCGGAGCTGGACCTGCTGGGCAAGGCGCGCAAGGTCGTCGTCACCAAGGACGAGACGACCATCGTCGAGGGTGCGGGCGACGCCGACCAGATCGCCGGCCGCGTCAACCAGATCCGCGCCGAGATCGAGAACTCCGACTCCGACTACGACCGCGAGAAGCTGCAGGAGCGCCTGGCCAAGCTGGCCGGCGGTGTTGCGGTCATCAAGGTCGGTGCGGCCACCGAGGTCGAGCTCAAGGAGCGCAAGCACCGCATCGAGGACGCCGTGCGTGCGGCCAAGGCATCGGTCGAGGAAGGCATCGTCGCCGGTGGTGGCGTGGCGCTGCTGCAGGCCGCCAAGGGCGCCTTCGACTCCCTCAAGCTCGAGGGTGACGAGGCCACCGGTGCCAACATCGTGCAGGTCGCAGCCTCCGCGCCGCTGAAGCAGATCGCTGCCAACGCGGGCCTGGAGCCGGGCGTCGTCGCCGCCAAGGTGGCCACGCTGCCCGTCGGTGAGGGCCTCAATGCCGCCACCGGCGAGTACGTCGACATGCTCGAGGCCGGCATTCCGGACCCGACCAAGGTGACGCGTTCGGCGCTGCAGAACGCCGGCTCCATCGCCGCGTTGTTCCTCACCACCGAGGCGGTCATCGCCGACAAGCCGGAGAAGGCTCCGGCGATGCCGGCCGACCCGTCCGGCGGCATGGGCGACATGGGGTTCTGAGTCACCCCACGAAGTTTCTCCTCCGCTTCGCTGTAGCCAACGAAGTTCTCCGCTCGTACCTCGCTCCGATACTTCGTCGGGGCCCACAGAGCGGAATACTTCGCGGGGACCCCGAACGAGGAAAAGGACTTCATCGCGAACGGCCGTCCACCACTCGGGTGGGCGGCCGTTTCGCACCGTGGTGGTGCACAATCGTCCCTTGTGACAACGCCACAAGCGGCGCAGCCGCATCGCGCCAAGCTCTGGACGTTGACCCTCGGCGCACTGGGTGTCGTCTTCGGCGACATCGGGACCAGCCCGCTCTACTCGCTGCAGACGATCTTCTCGCTGGACCACAACAAGGTGTCCTCCTCGCACGAGGACGTCTACGGCGTGATCTCGCTGGTCTTCTGGGCGGTCACCATCGTCGTGAGCATCAAGTACGTCGTGTTCATCCTGCGCGCCGACAACGACGGTGAGGGCGGTGACCTGGCCCTCGCAGCGCTCGCCCGGCGCGCTGTGCCGTCCGGCGGCAAACGGTTCGCGCTCGTCATGGTGCTGGGTGTCTTCTCGGCGTCCTTGTTCAGTGGCGACAGCGTGATCACGCCGGCGATCTCGGTGCTGTCCGCGGTCGAGGGGCTGGCCGTGCCGGCGCCGGGGTTGCACGACGTCATCCTCCCGATCAGCGTGACGATCATCGCCGTCCTGTTCGTGGTGCAACGCTTCGGCACGTCCGTGGTCGGCAAGCTGTTCGGGCCGGTCATGGTCCTGTGGTTCGTCACCATCGGCGTGCTCGGCCTGGCCAAGGTCATCCCGAACCCGGCGATCATCCGCGCCCTGTCGCCGACCTACGCACTCCAGTTCTGGTTCCAGCACCCGTTCATCGCGTTCATCGCGATGGGTGCCGTCGTGCTGTCGATCACCGGGGCCGAGGCCCTGTATGCCGACATGGGCCACTTCGGTCGATCACCGATCCGGCGCGCCTGGTTCTTCCTGGTCTTTCCCTGCCTGACCCTCAACTACCTGGGTCAGGGTGCGTTGATCACCGAGTCGCCCAGCGCCATACGCAACCCGTTCTTCCTGCTGGCCCCGTCGTGGGCGCAATGGCCGATGGTGATCCTGGCGACGATGGCCACGGTGATCGCCTCCCAGGCGGTGATCTCCGGAGCGTTCTCGGTGGCGCGGCAGGCCGAGCGGCTCGGCTATCTGCCACGGCTCACGGTCCTGCACACCTCACAGCACGAGAGCGGCCAGATCTACATCCCGTCGATCAACTGGTCGCTGTTCGTCGGTGTGCTGGCGCTGATGCTGACCTTCCGCACGTCCGCACACCTGGCGACGGCATACGGTCTGGCGGTGACCGGCACGCTGGTCCTGAGTTCCACGCTCTTCATGGTCTATGCGGAGTCCGCCTGGAAATGGCCGAAGCGGCGACTGCTCCTCGTCGGCGTGCTGTTCTACTCGGTCGAGCTGACCTTCCTGGCCGCCAACCTGGCCAAGGTCATCCACGGCGGCTGGCTGCCGCTCTCGATCGCGGCAGTGGTCGCCACCACCATGTTCACCTGGCGCCGTGGCGCCTCGATCGTCTCCGACATGCGCCGCACGAAGGAAGGCCGGCTGACCGAGTTCATCGACTACCTGCGCGGCTGCGAGGTCACGCGGGTGCCCGGCGTCGCGGTCTTCCTGCACCCGGACGACGAGACGACACCGCTGGCCTTCCGGGAGAACGTGGCGTTCAACCACGTCACGCACGAGAACGTCTTCATCGTGTCGGCGATGTCGCGCAACATCCCGCACGTGGCACCGCAGGACGTGCTCACCTTCAGCAGTCTCGGTGACCCGTATGACGGCGTGGCGCACATCCAGCTCAACTTCGGTTTCCAAGACGACCAGAACGTGCCCGAGGCGCTGCGGGCCGCGCGGGAGCAGGGCATCAACCTCGACCCGGACGAGGCCTTCTACTTCCTGTCCCGGATCAGCGTGCAGCACGGATCGCTGCCCGGGCTCAGCAAGTGGCGCAAGCGGCTCTTCCTCGGTATGGCGCACAACGCCGCCAACCCGGCGGTTTACTACGGACTGCCCGAGGACCGGACCGTCGTGATGGGTGCCCAGGTCCACTTCTAGTCACCCCACGAAGTTTCTCCCCCACTCCGCTCCTCCGATACTTCGCGGGGACCCCGACTTCTACTCGTTGGTAACATCGGCCGTCACCAACCTGAAGGGCGGCCCATCCGTGGCATTCGACCGACTCCTGGCACCCATCGAGATCAGTGGCGTGCAGCTGGCCAACCGGGTCGTGATGGGCTCCATGCACACCGGTTTCGAGGATCGCAGCAAGGACTTCGGCAGGTGGGCGGCCTATCTGGCCGAGCGTGCCCGCGGTGGCACCGGGCTGATCGTGACCGGTGGGTTCGCGCCGAACGTCGAGGGCTGGCTGCTGCCGGCCGGTTCCATGCTGGCGACCCGCCGCGCGGCGGCGAAACACCGTGCCGTGACCGATGCCGTCCACGCCGAGGGCGGCCGGATCCTGTTGCAGGTGCTGCACGCCGGGCGTTACGGCTTCCACCCGTTGATCCGTTCGGCGAGCAGCCGCACGTCGCCGATCACGCCGTTCCGGCCACGGGCGCTGTCGGCCAGGGGGATCGAGCGCACCGTGGACGCCTTCGTGCGCGCAGCACGTCTCGCCGCGCTCGCGGGGTACGACGGTGTGGAGATCATGGGGTCCGAGGGCTACCTGATCAACCAGTTCCTGGCCGCGCACACCAATGACCGCACCGACGCATGGGGTGGCACCGCGGAGAAGCGGATGCGTTTCCCGGTCGAGATCATCCGCCGGGTGCGCGCCGAGGTCGGCGCACCCTTCATCGTCAACTACCGCATTTCGCTGCTGGACCTGGTCGAGCGCGGCCAGACGTGGGACGAGGTCGTCACTCTCGCCGGCAAGCTGCAGGACGCGGGCGCCTCGATGTTCGGCACCGGCATCGGCTGGCACGAGGCGCGGGTGCCCACGATCGTCACGTCGGTGCCCCGTGCGGCGTTCGCCAGTTGGACCGCACGGTTGAAGCAGGCGGTCGACGTCCCCGTGGTCGCATCCAACCGGATCAACACGCCGCAGGTGGCCGAGGAGATCCTCGCCGCCGGACAGGCCGACCTGGTGTCGATGGCGCGTCCGTTGTTGGCCGACCCGGAGTTCGTGCGCAAGGCTGCCGAGGACCGGATGGACGAGATCAACACCTGCATCGCCTGCAACCAGGCCTGCCTGGATCACACCTTCGCGCACCAGAAGGCCAGCTGCCTGGTCAACCCCCGCGCCGGGCGAGAGACCTCGCTCGTGCTGCTGCCGGTGCCTGCCCCACGGCAGCGCCGGATCGCAGTGGTCGGTGCCGGTCCGGCCGGTCTGGCCGCGGCGGTGTCGACCGCCGAACGTGGGCACCGAGTCACGCTGTTCGAGCGCGACGGATGGATCGGCGGACAGTTCCGGCTGGCGATGCAGGTGCCGGGCAAGGAGGAGTTCGCCGAGACGCTGCGCTACTACCAGCGACGCCTGGAGGTCCTCGAGGTCGACGTGCGACTGCGGACGGCCGTGACCGAGCAGCAGCTGAGCGGCTTCGACGACGTCGTGGTGGCGACCGGTGTGCGACCGCGGGTGCCGCGGATCGACGGCATCGACCACCCCAGCGTCGTCATGTATGACGCGCTGCTGCGCGGCGAGGCCGAGGCCGGTCCACGCGTCGCGGTGATCGGCGCCGGCGGCATCGGGTACGACGTCGCTGAGTTTTTGACGCGAGGATTCGTTCCTCATCCTCACGACAAAAACCTGCATCAAGCGCCGTCCTTCGGCCGGACGGTCCTTCTCGATGACCAGCACAAGAAGCTGCCGGAGTGGCAAGCCCAGTGGGGCGTGACCGACGACCCGGCCGCGCCCGGCGGACTCACGGCCAAACGCCCCGTCGAACCACGACGCCAGGTCCATCTGTTGCAGCGCAAGCCCGCCCCGTTGGGTAAGGGCCTGGGCAAAACGACCGGTTGGGTGCACCGCGCCGCGCTGAGGCACGCGCAGGTCGAGTTGCTGGGCGGCGTCACCTACGACCGCATCGGAGACGACGGATTGCACATCACCGTGCGGGACGAGGACGGGCAGCCGTGCCCACGGATACTCGAGGTCGACACGGTCGTGATCTGCGCGGGCCAGGAGTCGGTGCGTGACCTGGCGCGCGACGGTGATGCCGCCCGGCACGTCATCGGCGGTGCCGACGTGGCGGCCGAACTCGACGCCAAGCGCGCCATCGCACAAGCGACGGAGCTTGCCGCGAACATCTGACCCGACCGGCCACACAGCCACCCCTCGGGGTTGGTGGCCGCGTGGCCGGAGGCCGTCGGCAGATCGCTCAGGCGTTCACACTGAAGGCCTTCACGACGTCTGTCTCGACCTGCGCGTAGGCCGTGCCGGCCGAGCCGACGGTGGTGCCGATGTCGGCCAGCGCCGTGCGGACCTTGGTCTGTGCCTTCGTCCACTCGTGATGCAGCGCGGCATACTGATTGGCGCCCTGGCCCGTCCAACTCGCCTGCAGGACACCGAGTTTGCCCTTCATCAGTTGCATCAGGGTGTCGATCTCCTGGCCGATCTGGCCGATGTCCAGACTGTGCTGGCCGAGCTCGGCGGCGTTGACGCTGTAGCCCTGGTTCGGTGTGTGCATGTGTGCCTCCCAAGAAGTCGTCCGCCCGGTGCGGACGTGATGGGACGACGCTAGGCAACGCCGACCGAACCGCGCAGAAGTTATCCACAGTGATGTCGTGGACGCGGGCACCGGTCAGGACCGCGGGAGCAACTCCGGCGGCAGTGGCCGGGCGTGTATGACGCGCAGCGTGGACACCGCGCGGGTGAGTACGACGTAGAGCCGGCGCAGACCGGTCCGGGTGTCCGGCTCGGCGTCGGCGATGTCACCGGGTTCGAGCACGACGACGTGGTCGAACTCCAGGCCCTTGGCCACTGTCGCGGGGACGACCTGCACCCGGTGGTCGGCGTCGTCGCCTGCGTCCGGACCGAGCACGCCGTGCTGGATCGCGTGGTGCCGCAAGGACTCCGACATCTCACCGACGAGCGCGTCAGGCACGATGAGACCGATCGACCCGATGTCCCGCAGCACCTCCCGCACGGCTTCGATGACGGCGGCCGACCGGCCGTCCACACTGGTCGGCAGGAGAGCCAGCTCACCGGGGTTGTCACGCACGCTCACCGGTGCGCCGAGGCCGGGAGCCATCGACGGCAGCAGCCGCGCCGCGAAATCGATCACCGATGCCGGCACCCGGAACCCGCGGTCGAGGACTTCCAGGTGGTGCTCGGGCTTGCCCAGGTGCACCATCGCGGTCTGCCAGCTGTCGGTGGCCCACGGCGTAGTGCCCTGTGCGATGTCGCCGAGCACGGTCACCGAACCCGTCGAGCAGCGCCGGCCGACCGCGCGCAACTGCATCGGGGAGAGGTCCTGTGCCTCGTCGAGGACGACGTGGCCGAGACTCGGCGTGCGGCCCAGCAGATCGTGCAACTCGTCCAGCAGGGTCAGATCCGCTGCCGACCACTTGGCACTGCCCTTGGTGCGAGCCGGCTTCTCCCACAACAGGATCCGCTGCTCGGCCGGGCCGAGGACGCCGTCGGCCGCAGCGGCAAGCTGCTCGGGACCGGACCACAGCTCGAAGAGCACCTGTAACGGATCGACGGCCGGCCAGACCGAGGCGGCGTACTTCTTCATCGGCGCGCTACGCGCCACCGTCTCCTGCACCCGGTCGTCGGGGGAGTCGCCGGCACGTTCCATGCGCAGCAGCACGGCATGCGCCAACCGGCGCGGCAGCATCTCGCGGGCCGCGTTGAAACGCACGCCCCGGGTGCTCAGCTCGTCGATGATCTCCTGCACCTCGTATGCCGGGATCCGCCACTTGCGTGCTCCGCGCGGTATGACGAGGGCTTCCGTAGGTCGTCCGACGCGGGCCCAGAGCGCTGCACGCAGCACTTCCGCCATACGCGGATCACCTTTGAGGACAGCTGCTTGCGTGCTGTCGACAGAACGGACCCGGGCATGCGCGACCAGGTCGACGGCGGTGGAGTGCTCGACCCGGATCTCGCCCAGGGCCGGCAACACCGCGCCGATGTGATCGAGGAAGGCGCGGTTGGGCCCGACCACCAGCACGCCCGACCGGTCCAACCGATCCCGGTGGGTGTAGAGCAACCAGGCGGCGCGGTGCAGTCCGACCGCCGTCTTGCCGGTCCCCGGGGCACCCTGGACGCACACGGACACGTCGACGTCGGACCGGACGATCACGTCCTGCTCCGGCTGGATGGTGGCCACGATGTCGCGCATCGGACCGGTACGCGGACGCTCGATCTCCTGCGCCAGGATCTGGCTGCGACTCGAGGGTTCGGCTGCCGAGAGCAGGTTCTCGTCCTCGATCGCGCTGATCTGGCCGTGGTCGATGCCGAACCGTCGGCGGCGCACGACACCCATCGGCTCGGTCCGAGACGCTCGGTAGAACGCCGTCGAGACCGGCGCCCGCCAGTCCAGCACCACCGGGTCGCCGCCGGCATTGCTGACGTGACGTCGACCAACGTAGACGGTTGCAGTGTCGTCGGTGACCGGAGTGGCAAAGTCGACGCGGCCGAAGAAGAGTGCGGTGTGCGGGTCGTCCTGCAGCGACGCCACGCGTCGCGCCAGCGTCACCGCCAGTTCGTATGCCGAGTCGCCGTCGCTGGCACGATGCGGGTCGAGGGACTCGGCGCGCTCGCGCATGCGGGCGAGGTCGGCGCGGGCGGCGGCGAGGTAGGCGCGTTCGGATTCGAGGTCGGTGTCAGTTGTCATGGGCTCCAGGAAGATTGGGCCGAAGGAACCCGGGTCCCCGCGAAGTATTCGGAGGAGCGCAGCGGGGGAGAAACTTCGTGGGGACGGGCGAAAGGGGGCGCCTCTTCCGGCAGTGGTTGTGGGGGAAGAGCGAGTATATCCGCTCGATTCCTGCCACGACCGCCGTCCAAGGCGCCCCCTCGCGTGATCCGGCCCCGTCACAAGCCGGATCCACCCCGTCAGGACCTACCGGGCAACGGAGGAAGGGAGAGTAGCCCGGGGCCCTTCGTCACGGCCTAACTGGACGATGCCTCGCCCAAGGTGACCGTGACGTCCTGCTGCTTCCCATCGCGCACGATGGTCAGCGTGATCTTGTCCCCGACGTTGTGCGCCCGGACGAAGCCGATGAGCGCGTCGGAGGATGACACCTGGTGTCCGTTGAACTTGATGACATCGTCTCCCTTCTTGATCCCGGCCTTCGCTGCCGGCGAACCGGCGTTGACCGAGACGATCTTGGCCGCCTGCACGGTGGCGTTGCCGACCTTGACCGTTGCCGGCCTCGCAGACACCGTCACACCGATCTGGGCGTGACGCACCTTGCCGTGCTCCATGAGCTGCGAGGTGATGTTCTTGACGACCGACACAGGGATAGCAAACCCGATCCCGATGTTTCCCGACTGGGAAGAACCTGAAGATTGGCCGAGAGTCGCGATCGAGGAGTTGATGCCGATCAGCTTCCCGGACCCGTTGACCAGCGCACCACCGGAGTTGCCGGGATTGATCGCGGCACTGGTCTGGATGGCGTTGGTCGTCGAGCTGTTCTCCTGCTTCGGAGTACTGCCGAACGGGTTGCTGCCCCCGCCGGGACTCTCCTGCTGAGTGGTGACCGGACGGTTCAGCGCGCTGACGATGCCTGTGGTGACCGTGCCGGCCAGCCCGAGCGGGTTGCCGACCGCCATCACCGGCTGCCCCACGACCAGACTCTTGTCGTCGCCCAGCGTGATCGGCGTCAGGTCACTCGGCGGATTCTTCAGCTTCACCACCGCGAGGTCGGTGCTGGGGTCGGTGCCGACGACCTTGGCCTCGTAGGTGCGGTTGTTGTTCAGAGTGACCGTGACGGTCGGGTTCGGGCCTGCACCGCTCACCACGTGGTTGTTGGTGACGATGTTGCCGTCCTTGTCCAGGATGACGCCCGAACCCTGGTCGCCGGAGGCGCCCGATCGGACCGTGATCGCCACGACGCTCGGCGCGACCTTGGCCGCCGTGGCGGACCAGTCGACGGTGCCCGCGTTGGCGAAGTCCGCCGGGTTCGCCTGGACCACAGTGGTGCTGGAACTGCCGGCGGCGGCGGAACTGCCGTCGTTGGTCAGCGCCCAGGTGCCCCCGCTGGCCAACGCCGCGGCCAGCACCGCGGCCACCGGCACCGCCGCCCATCGCCGACTGCGCTTGGGGCCGTCCTGCCCGCCGCTGCCGTTCCCGCCCGGCTGGTACGGACCGCCGGAGAAACCGCCCGGTCCGCCGCCCTGGTGGTATGACGGCGCCGCGTAGGGATTCTGCCCAGGTGCGCCGTACGGGCGCTGGCTCGACTGCTGACCTGCGCCGACCGGCGCGGCATACGGTCCATTCTGCTGCCGGTGCGGCTGCTGCGACTGGTCACCGTGGGACTGGTCACCGTAGGACGCCTGCGGCCTCGGGTGCGCCGGCAGGTGCGCGGTGTGGTCGTCGGCACCGTAGATGCGGCCGGTCGTGTCCGAGCCGCCGGTGTTCCCCGTGCGCTCGGTGCCCCGACAGTCATCAGCGTTCTGCTGGTCAAAGGACATCTTGGATAACCCCTCGTGGTCGATGCGCCGCCGGTTGGTGGCCTTCACTGGTTGTTACTCAACGCCGTCCGTCTGTCGCGGCGCTTCGCCGAACCTGTGGGCCTCCTGTGGCTCACGGATGGCCGGCGACGGCGCCCGTTCACCGTCCGGCTCCGCTGCCGAGTCGTCCGGCGGCGGTGTCGGCATCGAGGGTATTTTCGCCACGAAGGTCGCGCCACCACCGGGGGTGTCCCGGACCTCGACACTGCCGCCGTGGGCGTCCACGAGCGCGGTGACGATCGCCAGGCCGAGGCCGCTGCCGCCGTGCTCACTGTTGCGGGACGCGTCGGCCCGGTAGAACCGTTCGAAGATGCGATCGCGCAGGTGCGCCGGCACGCCGGCGCCGTGGTCGATGACGTGCAGTTGCGCGGTCCGGCCGACGATGCCGACCGCGACCTCGATGGGGGTGCCGGCCGGGGTGTAGCGGATCGCGTTGGCCATCAGATTGGTCAGCACCTGTCGGAGCGCCGCGTCGTCACCGAGCACGACGGTCGGCCCGACCGGACCGCCCAGGCCGAGCAGTCGCACCTCGCGGTCGTGGTCGATCGCCGTGGCGTCCTGCACCGTGTCCGCGGCCAGCACTGTCAGATCGACGGGGGACGACGGCCGCTGTGGGGCGGTGTCGTCCTTGTGCCGCCGCTCCAACCGGGTCAGCAGCAACAGGTCGTCCACCATCACCGCCATCCGGGTGGCCTCGTCCTCGATCCGGCGCATCGCCGACCGCACGTCGTCGGGCTCGGACACGGCGCCCTGGCGGAAGAGTTCGGCATACCCCCGCACGGTGGCCAGCGGGGTGCGCAACTCGTGCGAGGCATCGGCGACGAACTGGCGCATGCGGTCCTCGGAGGCGCGGCGTACGTCGAAGGAGTCCTCGATGCGGGCGAGCATCACGTTGAGCGACTTGCTGAGGCTGCCCACCTCGTCCTGGGCGCCCGGTGTCGGCACACGCTGTGTCAGGTCGCCGCGGGCGATGCTGCGTGCGGTGTCCTCGATCTGGCGCAGCGGGCGCAGCGCGCGTCGTACGGCGAACCACCCGAGCGCGGCGCAGGCGAGCAGCGCCAGCAGCCCGACCAGCACGATCACCAACTCGAGGTGGACGATCACCTCGTCGGTGTGGTCCATCGACACCGCGACCGCGTAGACGTAGGTCGTGTCGCCACTGCGCACCGTGCCGGCGACGACGTGCCAGGTGGTGTCCGCGCCCTCCTTGGAGCCGACGCTGAAGATGTGTCCGCTGCGGACCCGCGGGTCGGAGCTGGTCAGCGCGGGGATCGCCGGCAGTGGTCCGTCGGAGGAGGAGTTGCCCGGGTCGGTGGTCAGACTGGTCCGGCGGCCGTCGGTCGTCTGCAGTTCGACGGCATACGTGTTGGTCGGCACGTAGGCGAAGGCGCGCTGCTCGGTGGCGTGGCTCTGGATCTCGCTGTCGACCAGGTGGGTGCTCGCGGCCCGCAGCTCGGCGTCCTGGCGGTCGGTCATGAAGCTGCGGACCTGCGTGGTCACGGTGGCGCCGGAGACCAGCAGGGCGAGCGCGAGCAGCACCATCAGCAGCACGCTGAGGCGTAGCCGCAGTGGCATGGCCGACAACTCGTGCCGGACACGGTGCTGCAGCGAAGACTCGTTCCTCATCCTCTGTTCATTCTGCGGCACGGCAGGACGTCCCGGTGAGGCGCCGCGCGCTGGCGGGCGGGCCGCCGGTCACTCGCGCGGGGCGCGCAACACGTAGCCGACGCCGCGCTTGGTGTGGATCAGGGCCGGGGCGTCGCCGACGTCGATCTTGCGTCGCAGGTAGGAGATGTAGCTCTCCACGATGCCGGCCTCGCCACGGAAGTCGTAGTCCCAGACGTGGTCCAGGATCTGGGCCTTGGACAGCACCCGGCCCTGGTTGAGCATCAGGTAACGCAGCAGCTTGAACTCGGTGGGGGAGACCTCGATCACCTGACCGGCCCGGCGTACCTCGTGCGAGTCCTCGTCCAACTCGAGGTCGGCGACGCGCACCGTCGAGCGTGCGTCGTTCTCCACCTGCGTGCGGCGCAGGACCGCACGGATCCGGGCCACGACCTCCTCGAGACTGAAGGGCTTGGTGACGTAGTCGTCGCCGCCGACCGTCAGCCCCTTGACCTTGTCCTCGACCGCGTCCCGGGCGGTCAGGAAGACGATCGGCAACTCCACTCCATTGGCGCGCAACTTGCGGGTGACGGTGAAACCGTCCATGTCGGGCAGCATGACGTCCAGCACCGCCAGGTCGAGCTTGTGCTCGCCGGCAACCGAGATCGCGTCATTGCCGGTGGCTGCGGTGTGCACTTCGAAACCGGCGAACTTCAGGCTTGTCGCGAGCAATTCGCGGATGTTGGTCTCGTCCTCGACGACCAGCAGGCGGGCTTCCGGAGAGGTCATGTCGATCACTGTGGCTCCGTTTCCTGGGAATTGCCTGTACATCCCATGATATGCGTCGGCGGTGCTGCTGGGCGATGCTCGGGAGCCGGGGATCGCCTGCGTCCGAGGAGCCGCCTCGGGCCGCCGCTCGGCAATGTCGTTAGCTGGTCTAATGAGCTAAACTAACGACAGTGACCCCCGCAGAACGCAAACATCTCGCCGTCGATCTCCGATCCGTCTGCATGCGGATCAGCCGCCGGGTGCGTTTCTCCGGCGCGGGTCAGGACACTCTGCGGCCGCACCAGGTGTCGGTGCTGGGCAAGCTGGACAACCGGATCCGCACCCCGCGCGAGCTCGCGGAGATCGAATGCGTGAGCGCTCCTTCGATGACCCGCACGGTGAACGCACTGGTGGAGCAGGGTTTCGTGCGCCGCGACGCCGATCCCGAGGACGGCCGCCAGGTCCATCTCCAGCTGACTCCGGAGGGGCGCAAGACGCTCAGCGCCATACGACGGTCGCGCGATGAGTGGGTCTATTCGCGGATGGTCGATCTGAGTGAGGAGGAGTGTGCGGTGCTGCGTCAGGCCGCCGACATCCTGGAACGGGTGGTCGCACCCCAATGAGCCGCAGCCGGACCTTCGCGTCCCTGTCCGTCTACAACTACCGCGTCTACTTCGCCGGCGCCCTGGTCTCCAACGTCGGCACCTGGATGGGTCGCACCGCCCAGGACTGGCTGGTGCTGACCCAACTCACCGCCCACGACTCCACGGCGCTGGGCATCGTCACCGCCCTGCAGTTCGCGCCGGTGGTGCTGCTGGCTCCGTTCGCCGGCGTGATCACCGATCGTTTCCCCAAGCGGCGGGTTCTCTTCGGCACGCAGAGCGCGCTGGCCGTGACCGCGGCGCTGCTCGCGGCACTGGTGCTCACCGACGTGGTGCAGCTGTGGCACGTCTATGCGCTCGCGTTGTTGCAGGGCGTCGCGACGGCGCTGGACAACCCCAGCCGGCAGGCATTCGTCTCGGAGATGGTGGAGTCCGACCTGCTGAGCAACGCGGTCGGCCTGAACGCCACATCGTTCAATGCCGCGCGGCTGATCGGCCCCGGCATCGCCGGTCTGTGCATCGGTCTCATCGGCACCGGCCAGACCCTGGTGTTCAACACCCTGTCCTTCGTCGCGGTGCTGATCGCGCTCAAGGCGATGCGTCCCGAGGAGCTGATGCCGGCACCCCAGGTCCGCGGCAAGGGCAACGTGCGTGAAGGACTGGCCTACGTGCGGCGGCGACCGGACATCATGCTGATCATGTTCATGGTCTTCATGCTCGGCACGTTCGGCATGAACTTCCAGCTGACCATCGCGCTGATGGCGACGACGGTCTTCCACCGGGGCGCGGCGGAGTACGGCCTGCTGGGATCGGTCATGGCGATCGGTTCGCTGGCCGGCGCGCTCATGGCGGCCCGCCGGCAGCGGCCGCGGCTGCGCATCGTGCTGGGCTCACTGGTCGGCTTCACGCTCTTCTCGGCGCTCGCCGCGCTGGCGCCGTCATACCTGCTGTTCGCACTGTTCCTGATCCCCACCGGATTGTGCGCGATCACCACACTCAACACCGCCAACGCGACCGTGCAGCTGAGCGTCACCCCGGTGATGCGGGGTCGGGTCATGGCGCTCTACATGGCCATCTTCATGGGCGGTACGCCGGCGGGGGCCCCCGTCATCGGTTGGATCGGCACCGCGTTCGGGGCGCGGTGGACCATCCTGGTCGGCAGCGTGGCGACGGCGATTACGGTGGGTGCCGTCATGTTCTACCTGATGCGCAGCAAAGACTTGCGAGTGCGGCTCGAGGGTCGCCCGATCCCGCACCTCGAGGTGCGCCAGCGCGACCGCGCCGGCGACCTCGCCGGTGAGCGCGTCGCATGATGTCCCCCAGAGCGCAGCGGCTGGTGGTCGTCATCGCGCTGGTCGCCCTGGTGGGCGTCGCGGTGCTGGGCGCGCTGCTCTAGTCGCCGGCCTGTGCCCGCAGCTGCCGCTTCGTGTGGTCGAGCTGCTCGATGACGATGCGGCGCAACGCATTCGGCGCGTCCGGGTGCGTACCCAGCCACTCGTCGGCAGCGGCGACCACCGGGTTGTCGGTGACGTCGCCGTCGGCGACGCTGGTGCGCGGAAATGCGCCGGCCACCAGCCGCGCGGCCATGACCATCGTCTGGTCACGCCACCACTGGTCGAGCTGCTCGAAGTAGGGCGTGCGGAACTCCTCGGTGAGGGCCTGATCGCCGGCCGCGAAGCCGGCCAGCAGCGCCCGTTGGCGGTCGTTGGTCAGGTCGTCGCCGGTCGTCAGCTCACGCCATACCCGCCGCTTGTGCGCAACCGACGGCAGCGTGGCGAGGGCCCGGTCGAGCGCAATGGCGCCGCTCATCGTCGGGTCGGCGTCGTAGGCGTCCGGCAGTTCGGACTCTCCGACGGAGCCCTGCTCGGCGAGGGCGACGAGCAGGTCCCAGCGCAGCGAGGGGGTCACCTCCAGTCCGGCCACGCCGCCCCGCAGGGCGAGGCGCACCGGATCGACACCGGCCGGGGACCGGCCGGCGCAGAACGCCAACGCGTGTGCCCAGGCGCGCTGCAGATCGGAGCCGGGTGCGGCGGCCTGCAGACCGGCGTCGACCGTGGCGACGAGCTGAGCAGACGCCGAAGGGCGCTCGCCTGGTGCCAGGTAGTCCGAGATCGCCGTGCGGGCTTGCTGCAGCACCATCGACACCAGTCCGGCGTCGGTCTCCCTCGCCACGTTGGCGTCGATCGCTGCCAGGTAGGTCGCTGCGGACAGGCGCGCGTCCCGCACCGCGTTCCACAGGGCCGACCACACCACCGCACGGGTCAAGGTGGGTTCCAGCGATGACAGGTCGCCCAGCACGTTCGTCACGGACGTGTCGTCCAGGTGGACCAGTGCGTAGGTGAGGTCGTCGTCATTGGGCACGACGACCTCGGCCCGGGTGCCCGGCGGTAACGGCACCGCGACCTTCGGTGCGTCCAGGGTGAGTTCCACGCGCGCGGTGCGCTCCAGTCCGGTCGCTTCGAGTGCGAAGGTGGAGACGACCACCCGGTGGTTGCGGGCGATCTGCTCGCCGGTCGAGGGGTCCGTGGAATCGGTTGTCAGGTAGATGGTCCCGCCGTCCCGAACCACCCCGAGCGCCGAGGGTCCGGTGGTCTCCAGCCAGGTCGGCACCCAGTCCGACAGGTCCGCCTCGCTGCTCTCCTGCAGCGCGTCGATCAGATCCCGCAGCCCCGTCGAACCGAAGGCATGCTGCTGGAAGTAGAGCTGCGCGGCGCGGAAGAAGGCGTCCCGCCCGGCATACGCCATCAGTTGCTTCAGCACCGACGCCCCCTTGGCGTAGGTGATGCCGTCGAAGTTCTGCCGGGCGGCCTCCAGGTCCGGGATGTCCGCGACGATCGGGTGGGTCGTCGGCAACTGGTCCTGGACATAGGCCCACTGCTTGCGATTGACCGCGAACGTGACCCAGGAGCCGTCGAAGCCGGCGGCCTCGGTCGCACCCAGATAGCCCATCAAATCGGCGAAGGACTCCTTCAGCCAGGTGTCGTCCCACCAGCGCGGGGTGGCGAGGTCGCCGAACCACATGTGCGCCATCTCGTGCATGATCACCTCGGCGCGGGACTCGCGCTGCGCCTCGGTCGGGGTGCCGCGGAAGATGTAGGCGTTCTCGCTGAAGGTCACCAGGCCGGGGTTCTCCATCGCGCCGAGGTTGTACTCCGGCACGAAGATCTCGTCGTACTTCCCCCAGGGATAAGGGAATCGGAACGCCTCGTCGAAGAACGTCAGCCCCTGTTTGGTGATGGTGAAGATCTCGTCGGCGTCCAGGTGCTCGGCCATCGACCGACGGCAGATGACGCCGAGCGGGATCTCCAGCGAGCTGCCGTCGGCGCGGTCGGCGCGCCATACGTCCCGCGCGACGTGATAGGGCCCCACCGCGAAGGCGGTGAGGTATGACGACAGCGGCAGCGTCGGGGCGAAGACCACGGTGTGCCCCTCGCCGTCGGCTTCATCGGAGACCGGTGACTGGTTGCTCAGCACGACGCAGCCGGCAGGCGCCGTGATCGCGAACGTGAAGCGCGTCTTCAGATCCGGCTGCTCGAAGCAGGCGAACGCACGGCGTGCGTCCGTGGGCTCGAAATGTGTGTAGGCGTAGGTGTTTCCGTCTGCCGGGTCGGTGAAGCGATGCACACCCTCGCCGGTCCGGCTGTAGGCACAGCGAGCCTCCACGACGACCTCGTTGACCGCCTCGCCGGTCCGCAGGCCCTGCAGCGGAACACGCGCACCGTCGTAGCCGTCCAGGGACTGTGCGGTGCCGTTGACCGTCAGGGCGGTGAGCTCGTCGGCCACCAGGTCCAGCCAGGTCGAGGTCTCCGTGCTGGTGAAGCGGATCGTCGCACGTGAGGCGAACGTCGAGGCGTCGGGATCGGCGAGGTTGCCCAGGTCGAGGTCGACCCGGTGGGTCTCGACGGCGAGTTGCCGACCGCGCGTGGCGCAGTCGTCACGAGTGAGGTTGAGATCCGCGATAGTCACGGCCACCATCGTCGCACTCGCCGAAGTTGCGCATCCGCCGCGCTCCCTCGAACGGCGTCGCGCAGCCAGGATCCTGCAGCCGGCCGTGCGGACGCCAGCAGGATCAGAGGTGCGCCACGACGTGGTCGATGCAGGCGGTGAGCGCCGCGACGTCGGCCGGGTCGACGGCGGGGTACATGCCGATGCGCAGCTGGTTGCGGCCCAGTTTGCGGTAGGGCTCGGTGTCCAGGATGCCGTTGGCGCGCAACACTTTCGCGATCGCTGCCGCGTCGACGCCGTCGAAGTCGATGGTGCCCACGACGGGGGAGCGGTCGGCCGGGTCGGCGACGAACGGCGAGGTGTATGTCGTGCGCTCCGCCCATGCGTAGAGAGTCGCGCTCGACGCGGCACTGCGACCGGCGGCCCAGTCCAGGCCACCGCTCGCCAGCAGCCAGTCGGTCTGCGCGGCCATCAACGCGATGGTGGTGACGGCCGGTGTGTTGTAGGTCTGCTCCAGTCGTGAATTCGTCACGCACAGCTGCAGATCCAAGGTGGCCGGCGTCCAGCGCTGCTCACTGAGCCTCGCGATCCGCTCGAGTGCGGCAGGAGACATGGCGGCGAACCACAGGCCGCCGTCGGAGGCGAACGCCTTCTGGGGCGCGAAGTAGTAGACGTCGGTCTCGGCGAGATCGACCGGGATCGCGCCGGCGGCGGAGGTCGCGTCGACGAGCATCAGCTCACCGGCCGAGCCCGGCACCCGCCGGACCGGGGTCCTGACGCCGGTGGAGGTTTCGTTGTGGGTCCAGCAGTAGGTGTCGACGCCGTGCGTGCTGCACAACTCCACCGCGGTGCCGGGCTCGACTTCCGCGACGATCGGGTCGGCGAGGAACGGCGCGTTGCGCGCGACGGTCGCGAACTTGGCACTGAACTCGCCGCACACGGCGAAGGCTCCGCGGTCGTGGATCAGCCCGAACGATGCTGCGTCCCAGAAGGCATTGGTGCCTCCCATGCCGAGCACGATCTCGTAGCCGTCGGGGGCGTCGAACAGCTCCGCGAGCCCGGACCGGACGCGGGCGACCAGACTCTTGACCGGTGCCTGCCGGTGCGACGTGCCGAGCACGGTGCGGCCCAGCGCGAGCAGCGCGTCGAGTTGTTCGGTGCGCACTTTGCTCGGCCCGGAGCCGAAACGGCCGTCCGCGGGTTTCAACGAATCTGGGATGACGAGCTGGTCGGTCACGTGCCCGATTCTGCCAGCGGTAGCGTCGTGCTCATGCAGCCGATCAAGCGTTGGGACTACGCGGGCGAGGGCCTGGACGAGCACGACCTGCCGGCGGCGCCGCTGCCGCTCATCGAGCAATGGGTCCAGGACGCCGCGGACCGGCAGGAAGCGAAGGGCGATGTGCCCGAACCCGATGCGATCTCGGTCGCCACCGTCGACGCCGAGGGCCAGCCGCACGTGCGCACCGTGCTGATGCGCTACCTCGGCGCTGACGGTCCGGGCTTCTACACCAATTACACCAGCCGCAAAGGCCTTGACCTGCAAGCTGATCCGAAGATCGCCGCGGCGTTGACCTGGCCGCCGATGTTCCGGGCCATCCGCTTCGTCGGTGTTGCCGAGAAGATGTCGGTCGAGCGATCGACGCACTATTTCCGCAGCCGGCCGTACGGATCGCGCATCGGCGCCTGGGCCTCGGAGCAGTCGCAGCCGGCCGCCGGCCGCGCCCAGCTCGAGGCGGCCGTGGCGTCATACGAACAGAAGTGGCCGGACACCGGCAGCCCGGAGGACGTCCCGCTGCCCGACTTCTGGGGCGGGTATGTCGTGCGCTGCGAGGAGGTGGAGTTCTGGGCCGGCCGCAGCAGCCGACTGCACGACCGGCTCGTCTTCGTGCGCACCTGCGATGGCGACCTCGCCGACGCGAACAGTTGGGAAATCGAGCGCCGTCAGCCCTAGGCGACGGGCAAGACCAGTCAACTGCACGAGAAGCGGACGCCGGCGGGTGAGGAGTCGAGCAAGAAGACACGGGACAGCCCGTGGGCTGCCGGTGGAACCGGCAAGCGCGATGGACGAGATCGCGCGCCCACGGGCCGCGGTGGCTGCGTTGGAGTAGCTACCGAACGTCCGTTCCGTCGGCACACCGGAGGTGGCCGGCGACGAATACGAAGGTTGCGCTAGCGCGCAACCACCTCACGCGTCCTTTGAGAAATCACTCTTGGACCACCTCCTTTCTCGTGTGCTCCCACGCTAGGACGAGGGCCGGGTGGGAAGCAACAGATTTAGTCGGCTGTCCTGGCTCCCCCTTCGGCCGGCGGGCCGAGCGCGGCCGGGACCGACGCCGAGAGCAGACGCGGAGAGCAAGAACGGCTGGCGCCCAGGGGAGGTGCGCCAGCCGTCCGAGCTGCACCTTGCGGTGTGCTCACCCCGCCCGTGAAAACGAACGGTTCGGGAGGCCGCGGGTCAGGGGGGAGGAGCCCCACGGCTTCCAAGAAGAAGAACGTAGCGTGAGCGGGAAGGATTCCCGAACTTATTGAGCGAAAAGTCGACCGAAATTTCTTCGTGACGGGTTGTGGGCAGCGGCGGCGATCCCGCGACGGGGGCGTGGCGGGAGGCTGGCGTGCACCTGTCGGCCCGTAGTGGCAGGCTTGTGCCGTGAGCGAGCTGATCGACACCACCGAGATGTATCTCCGCACGATCTTCGACCTGGAGGAAGAAGGCATCGTGCCGCTGCGCGCGCGCATCGCGGAGCGTCTGGGGCACTCGGGTCCCACCGTGTCCCAGACGGTGGCCCGCATGGAGCGCGACGGGCTGCTGACGCTGGCCGGTGACCGGCATCTGGAGCTCACCGAGCACGGCCGGACGCTCGCCACCCGGGTGATGCGCAAGCATCGGCTCGCCGAGCGGCTGCTGGTCGACGTCATCGGTGTGGAGCTCGAATACGCGCACGACGAGGCCTGCCGGTGGGAGCACGTCATGAGCGAGCGGGTCGAGCGCAAGATCCTGGCGATGCTCCGCGAACGACACATCTCGCCCTACGGCAACCCCATCCCGGGCCTGGAGGAGCTGGGTGAGGAGGGCACGCGTGTGCAGTTCCGCGACGGCGTGCGCCCGATGACGGAGGTCGGCACCGAGCAGCCGGCCAGCTTCGTGGTCCGCCGCGTCGGTGAGCCGGCCCAGGCCGACCAGGATGCCTTGAGCGTGCTCACCGCGGGCGGCATCACCCCGGACGCCAAGGTCGAGGTGCGCCTCGAGGGTGATCGGGTCCTGGTGCGCGCCGAGGAGGGTGACGCCGTGTCGCTACCCCGCGACGTCGCCATGCACGTCTTCGTCGACGCCGACTGACTGACCCGACCGACTGACCCCGGCTGACTGACCCCGGCTGACACCCGGGGACTGACTGACGCCATGGGCTGATTCGGCGTCCTTGCAACGATCCTCGCAGACCACCAGAACTTTCTTTGACCAGTTCGTGACCTCACTGTGACTTTCCGTCCGGGGTTGTGTACCGTTTTCCCCGGCCCGCCACTCGGCGGGTTCCCGTGAGGCAACGCCGAGTCCTGCCAGCTGATCGGGTGCAACGAATTTCCGCCAGGCAGGAGCGGGGGACCCATTCCGGGTGGCGCAAGCCGCCCTCGGGGCGAAGTTTCGGTGCAGCACCACGGGGCTGCCGCACCGGAGCCGGGTATCTCCAGCCCGAGCCCGACAGCTCACCTCGTAGGCGACGGAGAGGTGTTCTGTGTCCATTCTTGGTCCGCGCGGTCGTCACCGCGCCCCGGGCAAGCTGACGACGACTTTCAACTCCACCGCTCGCGTGTCGGCCACCGTCGCCGTCGCCGGTGGTCTGGTCGCTTCGATCGCCGCACCGCAGGCCGCGTCTGCCACGACCGGTGTCGCGTCGATCACCGGCTCCAGCTCGGTCGATTTCGCCGCCCAGGCTTCCCGCGCTCAGGCGTTGGCCAACCCGCTGCAGGCCACCAAGGCCGAGTCGCAGCTGAGCGCCGTGCCGGCGCAGGCGCAGCTGGCTGCCCCGGTCGCCGCCAAGCGCTATGAGGCTCCCAAGCCGGTGGTGCGCACGCGCACCGCCTCGGTGTCGCGCAGCGCCACCCGCCCTGACCGCTCGGCTCAGCCGGCGCCGGCGAGCAACCCGGTCAGCGCCCCGGTGAGCAACCCGGTCACGACGCCGGCCCCGCCGGCCGCCACCGGTGGCATCGTCGGCATCGCCGAGCGGTATGTCGGTGCGCCCTACGTCTACGGCGGCGCCAGCCCGGCCGGCTTCGACTGCTCGGGCTTCACGTCCTACGTCTACGGTCAGGTCGGCAAGTCGCTCCCGCGCACTGCCACCGCGCAGATGCAGATGGCGACCCGGGTGAGCACGCCGCAGCCGGGAGACCTGATCTTCTTCGGCAACGGCAGCTACGCCTACCACGTGGCGATCTATGTCGGCAACGGCATGATGATCGACGCCAACCACCCCGGTGGTTCCGTCGGCGTCCGCCCGATCTACAGCGGTGTGTCCGGCTACGGCCGCATCTGAGCTGTCACACCACTCGTTCGAACCCGTCGCACTTCGTGGGTGCGGCGGGTTCGTGCATTCCCGCACCAAACGCGCTCCCCGAAAGGCCGCACCATGTCATTGTCCGAAACGCTGCTCGCCGCTGACCGTCGTCCGCAGGTCGTTGCCGATCTGGTTGCGGTGATCGACGCGGAGGTGAAGGACAAGAAGGGTCTCACCGGGGTCGCGATCAAGGGTGGGTATGCCGCCGTGCGCAAGGTGAGTCCGACGATCGCGGCCGATGCGACCGATCGCATGCTGCCCGAGGTCGCTTCGGCCCTGCAGCCGTTCTGGGACGACTTCGCCGGGGCGGGCGATTTCGGGCAGTACCTCGCCGGCCGTGGCGACGAGGCCGCCGATGCACTGCTGGCGGTCACCGACGCGCGGGCCGAGGCGACCGAGCGGGAGCCGTTGAAGCGTGCTTACAAGGGGCTGCGCGGCAAGGCCAAGGACAACGTCGAGCAGGCCCTGCCGCGACTCGGGAGGGTCGTGCAGCAGCACGCGTCCTGAGTCGTGCAGCAGCACGCGTCCTGAGTCGTGCGGGGACGCTCAAGGTCCTTCTGATAGACCATGAATATGTCTGACTCATTGCACGCCACGACCGTGCGTCTCACCGGCGCCGACGGCGCCGAGATCGAGGCCTACCTGGCGACACCGGACGGCGACACCCGCCGTGGCGGTGTCGTGGTCATCCATCATCTGCCCGGTTACGACCGGGCGACCAAGGAGATGGTCCGCCGCTTCGCGGAGTTGGGGTATGACGCCCTGTGTCCCAATCTGTATTCGCGGCAGGCTCCGGGAGCGGAGCCGTCCGACGCTGCCGCGGCGGTGCGGGCGGCGGGCGGCATACCGGACGAGCAGCTGGTCGGCGACGTGGAGGCGGCGGCGGCATACCTGCGCGGATTGCCGCACGCGAACGGCAAGGTCGGCGTGATCGGCCACTGCTCGGGCGGGCGGCACGCAGTCCTCGCGGCGTGCCGGGTGGACCTGGACGCGGCGGTGGACTGTTACGGCGCCTTCGTGACCGGCACCCCTGGCGCGGACTACCCGCTCGACGTCACGAACCTGGTGCCGCTGCTGCCGCAGCTGCGGGCACCGCTGCTGGGGCTGTTCGGCAAGAACGACAAGTTCCCCGGCACGGAGCAGGTCGCCGAACTCGACCGGATCCTCACTGAGCACGGCAAGCCGCACACGTTCTTCTCGTATGACGACGCCGGCCACGCGTTCTTCGCGGTCGACCGACCGTCCTATGTGGTGGCCGCGGCGAACGACGGCTGGCAACGCATCGAATCCTTCTTCCACCAGCACCTGGAGGGCTGAGACATGTGCACCTACATCACCGTCACGACGGATGTGGACGGCAGCGCCAAGGGTCCGGGCGGGAAGTGGTTCCGGGTCACCGATGCGGCGGCCTACTACGACCACCCGGTCCACGCGATGGCCGAGCACACGCTCAACGTGGACCTGACCGATCCGAGCGCCGGGCCGGGCCGGCGCATCGCCCTGGAACTCACGGCGGGGTCGGCGCAGCGGCTCATCGACGCGATCCAGCAGGCGCTGGACGCGGCACCCGACGAGCTGAAGGCCGGTTGATCAGCCGCCCGGGCTGATCACCGGTCCGGGCGGCGGACCGATCGTCCGGGTGACGGTCGTGGTCACCGGTGGGGCCGAGGTGGTGACGGTCGCCGTGGCTGTCGTCGTGGCTGTGGTGGTGGCTGTGGTGGTGGCGGTCGTCGTCGCGGTGCTGGTGACGGTCCGCTCGGTGCCGGGCCGGGTGACCTGCACGGTCGTCGTCTTCGGCGGCAGCGTCACGGTCGAGGTGCTGGTGAAGGTGCTGTCGTTCGCGGGGTCGGACGTGGCCTCCTGGGTGACCGTCCGTGTCGCGCCCTGCTGGGTGTAGGTCACGGTCCGCTGGCCGGTGCCCGCGTCGTGTCCGTTGCCGCCGCTGGCGAGCAGGTAGATGCCGACGGCGCACAGTGCGGCGATGCCGGCCCCGATCAGAGCACCGGGCAGCAGGCCGGGCGCCGGGCGCCTGGACTCGTCGTAGTCGTCGTAGCCGTCCTCCGGCCCGTCCCCGTAGTCGTCGGAACCGTCGGCGCTGTCCGGGTCGGCCCACTGGTCCATGAAGGCGTCGTTCGCGGACCGTTCGCCGTCACCGCGTCCCTGGGTGCTGTTCGGCATGACGACATGGTACGAGGCGGAACGCCGCAGATCGGTGCTGCACGCACGGGCGTGCGCGTCGATGCGGCATGCTGCAGGCATGCATTTCGTCGGCCTCGATCTTGCCTGGGGCACCAAGAATCCCACCGGGGTGGCGGTCCTCGACGACAGCGGGACCTTGCGGCACGCGAGCACGGTCCGCACGGACGAGGAGATCGTCGACGCCGTCCGGGCTGCGGCGCCGGGTGCGTGCGTGGTCGGCATCGACGCGCCGCTGATCGTCAACAACGCAAAGGGGAGCCGGCCGGCCGAGCAGGCGCTGGGCCGTGACTTCGCGGCATACGAGGCGGGGGCGCACCCGGCCAACACCGGCAACCCGGCATTCGCCGAGGGCACCCGTGGCGGACGCATCGCACACTTGCTGGGCCTGGACATCGATCCGGCGTCGCGGGCGTCGCGGCGAGCTCTCGAGGTCTATCCGCACCCGGCGACCGTGGCGCTCTTCCGGCTCGGGCAGAGCCTGAAGTACAAGAACAAGCCGGGTCGGCCGATCGAGCAGTTGCAGGGTGAGTTGCTGACCCTGCTTCGGTTGTTGGAGTCGCTGGAGACTGCGAAGCCGGCCCTCCGGCTGAGGCACAGCGAGCACTGGCAGCAGCTGGCCGACACGGTGCAGCAGGCGACCCGCAAGGCGCAGCTGCGCGCGGCGGAGGATCCGATCGATGCCGTGATCTGCGCGTATGTCGCCGTCCTCGCTCACCAGGCGCCCGAGCGGTTGACGACATACGGCGACGTCGCCACCGGATACATCGTCACGCCGACGTTGCCGGACGACCTGCGGCCGTCGCGGCACTCACCGACGCAGCAGAGCCGCGCGGAGGTGGTGGGTGCCGCCCGGCGTGAGTACGCCGTGCAGTTCCCGATGGTGGAGCGGGCTGCGGCCGCTGCGGTGGAGTTGATCGCCGGGGTGCTGGACGACGCCGGGCTCAACTACCTGTCGGTGGACGGCCGGGCCAAGACGGTGGCGTCGTTCGCGGAGAAGGCCAGCCGGGAGGTCGACGGGGTGCCGTTGTATGCCGACCCGATCCGCGACATCGGCGACACCATCGGCGTTCGTGTCATCACCTACGTGCGCGGCGACGTGGATGCCGTGGTGCAGTTGCTCGCCGCCGAGACGGAGGTCCTCGACGATCGTGACCTCGGGCTGGAGACGGCCAGCGAGGGCCGCTTCGGGTATGCCAGCAGGCACCTGCAGGTCCGCATCCACGCCGAGGATCGTGCTCGACATCCGGCGCTCGGGGACCGGCGGGTGCAGGTGCAGATCCGCACCGTGCTGCAGCACGCGTGGGCGGAGTTCGAGCACGACATCCGTTACAAGGGCAGCATCCCGCCGGAACAGCGCGCCGACTTCGACCGGCGGTTCACCCTGGCGGCCGGGCTGCTGGAGGTCGCCGACGGCGAGTTCTCCACGATCCGCGACAAGCTGCGCTCGGGTGTCGCCGAGACCCTCTCCAGCGGCGCGAGCGCCGATCGCATCTCCTCGCGGGAGCTGGCGGCATACCTTGCCGGTCAGTACGACGACGCCGCATGGTCGCGCGCCGACCACTACGCGTGGATGGCCGGGCTGGTGCACGAGCTCGGCATCGAGTCGCTGACGCAGCTGGCCGACACGTTGCGCACCGTCGACGCTGCGCCCATCGACGAACGCATGGCGTACCGCACCCCGCCGGGCGCGGTACGCCGGTTGGACGACGCGCTGCTCTACCGCTTCGGCGAGGAGTATGTCGCCCTGGACGGCAACGCACACCGGGTGGAGCGGTTGGAGTCGCGACTGGCGAAGCTGCGCGGCGAGTCATCCTGACCGTCGACGGTCACGCGGACTCGACTGCAGCAGCAAGCTTTTCGAGCGACGCCGACAACTTGTCCGAGGTGGTGGCACGGGCCCGCCGCAGCCGCTTGGCGTCCTGCAGCTGCGACCAGTCGTAGGTGTGGGTGACCCGTGTCCGGCCTTCGCCCACCGGCTCGAGTTCCCACCGCCACAGGTGACCGGGCTGCGGTGCGCCCACCTCGGAGGGCCGCCACGCGATACGGCGGCCCTCCTCGAACTCCACGACGTGGTTCTCCCGCACCACTCCGTCACCGGTCAGCGTCATGCGGAAGACGTCGCCAACGCTGTGGACCCGCTGTCCGGGCGCGGACTCGGCCAGGTTGTCGTTGCCGTCCCACTCCGGCTGCCGGCTCGGATCGGCGATCAGCTCGAAGATGCTCGCCGCGGGGGCGTCGATCTCACGGGTGGCGCGAACGACCTTGGTCTCCTCGGTTGGTGTCATGAGCCCATCGTGGCAGTCGGTGGACCGGAGCGTCCGGAATCAGTTGCCGGTGTCGAGCGTGATCACTTCACCGTCGGCGGTCGCCGCTGCGTCGCTTAACCAGCGACCGTTGCCGGTTATGAACACGCCCGCCGCGGAGAAGGTCGCTTAACCAGCGACCGTTGCCGGTTATGCACGCGTTCGCCGCGGAGAAGGTCGCTTAACCAGCGACTGTTGCCGGTTATGCACGCGTTCGCCGCGGAGAAGGTCGCCCAAGCAGCGACTGTTGCCGGTTATGCACGCGTTCGCCGCGGAGAAGATCGCTTAACCAGCGACCGTTGCCGGTTATGCACACGCCCGCCACCGCTGGCGGTGGCTCAGCGCCAGAGGTCCTGCAACCAGCGGATGGCAGCGATCTGGTCGTCGGCCTCGCCGCCCTCGTGGTTGTTGAAGGGGTAGACCTCGATCTGCTTCGGTCCGGCGTAGTGGTTGTAGGCGCCGAAGCCGCCAGACGGCGGGCAGATGGTGTCCATCAGCGCGACCGAGAACCGCGCCGGTGCGGTCGCGTGCGCCGCCATGGTGATGCCGTCGACGTAGTCCATGGTGCGCAAGGCGGTCTCGGCTTGCGCCCGATGCGTGCCGAGGAAGGCCACCAGTTCGTAGTAGGGGCGCTGCTCGGTGAGGCGCACCGCCCGGCGAACGTCGGCCAGGAACGGCACCCCGATGATCGAGGCACGGACCAGGTCGCCGGCGAGCGCGCTGGTGGCCAGTGCGATGGCGCCGCCCTGGCTGGCGCCGGCGACGGCGAGCCGGTCCGGATCGGTGCCGTCCAGGGTGAGCGCCGCCTCCACGGCACGGACCGCGTCGGTGAAGACCCGCCGGTAGAAGTAGTCGCGCGGGTCGAGGATGCCCTGGGTCAGGAAGCCCTCGACGTAGGGCGAGTTGCTGCCGGCCGGGTCACCGGTGCTACCCCCGCGGCGGGCGCGGGCGCCCTGGCCGCGGGTATCCATCACCAGGGTCGCGAAACCCGCGGCCGGCCAGGCGAGCCAGTCCAGCGGCGTGCCGCGCCCGTCGCCATACCCGAGGAACTGCACGACGGTGCCGTGCACCGTGCCGGTCGGCTGGATGTGCCAGGCGTTGATGCGGTGGCCGCCGAAGCCGGCGAAGGAGACGTCACGGGTGACGACGTTCGGCAGGTATGACGCCCCGGGCAGCTCGCGGACCGCGAGATCGTGCTCGCGCGCCTCGGCCAGTGTGGTGTCCCAGAACGATTGCCAGTCCTGCGGTTCGCGCCGCTCGGGTAGGTAGTCGCGCAGCTGTTCGAGGGGGAGATCGAACTCAGGCACCGGGACGCTCCTCGGGCAGCGGATCGGTTACGGCGGCCAATGCGGCCAGTCGCTGGATCTGTTCCTTGACCGGCGCGTAGTGCTCCTCGATCGCGGCATTCAGCCGGTCCAGGTCGTGCGCTGCGGCGGCGTCGACGATCTCGACGTGTGCGTGGGCGGTGCGCTGCCAGCTGCGATCACTGACGTCCAGGGTCGCGCCGACCCGCGACTGCACCTCCCAGAACGCGCCGGTGAGCTGCACGACCAGATCGTTGCCGACCGGCTGCAGCAGCAACAGATGGAACGCGCGGTCCTGCTCGACATACGGCTTGCCGCGGTCGGCGAGTTCGCACATCTGCCGGGCCAGGTCGGCCAGTTTGCCACGCTGGTCGGTGTCCAGGCCGTCGATGATCAGCCGGGCGAAGCCCTGCTCCATCAACTGGCGGACCGAGACCACGTCGGACAGCACCCGATAGTCGGAGGTGGTGCCGAGCAGGGAGCGGAAAGCGAGGCTCTCGATCATCGCGCTGAAGGACAGAGTTCCCACGAAGGTGCCGTGCCCGTGGCGGACCTCGACGATGTCCAGGGCGCTGAGCGTGCGGATCGCTTCGCGGACGCTGGACCGGCTGGCGCCGATGACGCTCATCAGCTCCGGCTCGGTGGGCAGCGGGTCACCCGCGTGCAGGCGGTGGTCGACGATGTAGCGCTTGATCTGCTCCACGACCTGCAGCTGCGCGGTCCGCGGTCGTCCCTCCATGGTGCTCATACGTCCCCCTCGGGATCGCTCGAAATTCGGCTCGACGAAAGTTACCGTATCCCAACATCAGACGTCTGATGTCTTGTATGGTCGCTCTCATTCATCGTTTGTCGCTCATCTGGAGGCAGTCGTGTCCCACAAGAAGTCACCGCTCGATCCTGCCGGACTGGCCGGCACCTCGCGCCGTCAGTTCCTGAAATTCACCGGCGTGCTCGGTGCGGCTGCCGGCATCGCCGCCTCGGTCAGCGCCTGCGGCCCGTCCAGCGGCACCTCCGGCGGGGGTGACGGCAAGGGCGGTTCGTCCACCATCTCGGCGACGCTGGCCTTCCAGCTCTCCGGGACACTCGACCCGGCCAACCACTCCAGCGCGGTCGCGACAGCCGCCAACCAGCACATCTTCGAGGCGCTGGTCGACCTCGACCCGGCCAGCCGCGCGCCGTACCTCGCGCTGGCCAAGGCGCAGCCCACGGCCAGCGCCGACGGCCTGAAGTGGACCGTCGAGCTGCGTGACGGGGCGAAGTTCTCCGACGGCTCGGCGGTGACCGGCGAGGACGTCGCGTGGTCCTTCACCCGGGCACTGGACCCGGCGAACCTGATGTCGCAGTTCATCTCGTTCATCTCCTCGGTGAAGGCAACCGGCGCGACGTCGGCCGAGTTCACCCTGAAAGAGCCGTTCCCGCTCTTCCCGACCCGCATCTCGGTCATCAAGATCGTGCCTAAGGCCAAGACCAAGACCGCCGCGCTGGCCAAGACGTTCGGTGACAAGCCGATCGGTTCCGGCCCGTGGGTGCTGGACTCCGCCGACCCCAACAGCGGCCTGACCTTCTCGGTCAACAAGAACTACAACGGCAGCTACCCGGCCAAGGCCACCAAGATGGTCTGGCACACCACGACCCAGGACGCGACCCGGATCGCCGACCTGCAGAGCGGTCGTTCCCAGGCGATCGAGGCCGTGCCCTTCGTCAACGTCAAGCAGCTGGAGAAGACCAAGAAGGTCGAGGCCAAGCAGGCCTTCAACCAGATCTTCCTGATGTTCAACTGTGCGGCGAAACCCTTCGACGACAAGCGAGTTCGTCAGGCACTGCACTACGCGATCGACACCGACGCCATCATCAAGACCGCCTTCCAGGGCTACGCGACCGCGGCCCAGAGCTACCTGGACGAGGGCAACCCGGACTTCCAGAAGGCGTCGACCGTCTACCACCACGACCCGGCGAAGGCCAAGAAGCTGCTCGCCGAGGCAGGTGCGTCCAACCTGTCGATCGAACTGGTCACCACCGACGCCGGCGCCGTCGCATCGACTGCGCCGCTGATCATCGACGCCTGGAAGCAGGTGGGTGTCACCGCGAAGCTCAACACCGCGCCGTCGGCGTCGGTCTACGCACCGGCCCCCGACGGGCTGATCTCCAAGCCGGACTTCCGCGTGCTGCTGGCCTCCGGCGACCCGACCGTGTACGGCGTCGACGTCGACCTGCTCCTGCGCTGGTTCTACTACGGCGCGACCTGGCCGACCGACCGCTTCCACTGGCAGCAGTCGTCGGCGAAGAAGGTCGCCGACTGGCTGGACGAGGCGGCCAAAGAGTCCGACAAGGCCAAGCAGAAGGCGTTGTGGATGAAGACGATCGACTTCATCGCCGACGAGGCACCGCTCTACCCGGTGGTGCACACCAAGATGGTCACCGGCTGGGACGACAAGAAGCTCTCCGGCTTCGAACCGGTCGCCACCACGGGCCTGTACTTCCTGAAGACCAAGCCGGTCTGACGTCCCTGCGGGCGCTGCCCGCCATCTTCAACCAGCCACCATTCGAGGAGGTGTTCGCGTGGCTCACGTCCTGAGCCTGATCTTCCGGCGAATACTGACACTGATCCCGCTGCTGTTCGGCATCGCCCTGTTCGTCTTCCTGGTGATGCGGCTGTCGCCGGTCAACTCGGCGGTCTCCGCCCTGGGCGACAGTGCCAGCAAGGAGCAGATCGCGGCATACAACCACGCGCACGGGCTCGACCAGGCACCGCCGGTGCAGTTCATCCACTTCATCGGCGACCTGCTCACCGGCGACCTGGGCACCACCCAGTCGCTGAACAAGTCGGTGTCCGGCCTGGTCGGTGAGGCGTTGCCGGTGACCCTCGAACTCACCGTGCTGGGCGTGCTGCTGGCGTTCGTGCTGGCCATGCTGCTGGGCATCGTGGCGGCGCTCTACCGCGACCGGTGGCCGGACCACGCGGTCCGTGTGGTGTCGATGGCGGGCATCTCGATCCCGTCGTTCTGGTTGGCGTTGCTGCTGATTCAGCAGTTCGCGGTCAGCCACACCTGGCTGCCGAACGCCGGCTACGTCAACCCGGGCGAGGACTTCGGCGGGTTCCTGAAGGCGATGGTCATGCCGGCCATCTCGCTGGCACTGCCGGTCGGCTGTTCACTCGCGCGGATCGTGCGCACCTCGATGGTGGAGGAGCTGGACAAGGACTACGTCCGCACCGCGTATGGCGCGGGCCTGCCGCCATACATCGTCGTGGGGCGCAACGTCCTGCGCAATGCGCTGGTCAACCCGCTCACCGTGCTGGGCCTGCGGGTCGGCTACCTGCTGGGCGGCACGATCATCATCGAGGCGATCTTCCAGATGCCCGGCATGGGAACGCTGGTCATGCAGGCGGTCACGACGAACGACACGTCGCTGGCGCAGGGCACCATCCTCGTGATCGCAGCCTGCTTCGTCGTCATCAACCTGGTCGTCGACCTGCTCTACATGGTGGCCAACCCGAGGCTGCGAGGAGGCCACTGATGCGTGGATACCGTGCGGGGCTGACCCGCAAGCTGTCGAACAACCCCGGCACCCGCTCGATGAGCCTGTCCCGGCTGGGCATCCCGTCGCGCATCGCACTCTGCTTCGTCGGTGTGCTGATCGTGGTGGCGATCTTCGGCGGGCTGCTCACGCCGCACGACCCGACGCAGACCGGCCTCGGCGCGGTCGGCACCGGACCGGACGGCTCCTACTGGTTCGGGCTGGACGCCTCCGGACGCGACATCTTCTCCCGGTTGGTCGTCGGCACCCGGCGCTCCCTGGAAGTCGGCTTCGGTGCCGCGGCATTCGCGCTGGTCTTCGGGTCGGTGCTCGGCGCCATCGCTGCCACCAGCCGCAAGGCGGTCGACGAGATCATCATGCGACTGCTGGACATCGTGATGGCCTTCCCGGCCATCGCGCTGGCCGCGGTGCTGGTCGTGGCCTACGGCAAGGACCGGCTCTCGGTGCTGATCTTCGCCATCGGCTTCGTCTTCATGCCGTCGATCGCGCGCGTCGTGCGCGCCAACGTGCTGTCGCAGTACGGCGAGGACTACGTCGCCGCCGAGCAGGTCATCGGCGCCCGGCGGTTCCACATCCTGCGCCGCCACGTGATGCGCAACTGCGCCGCGCCGGTCATGGTCTTCGCCACCGTGATGGTCGCCGACTCGATCATCTTCGAGGCGTCGTTGTCCTTCATCGGCGGCGGACTGCCCGGCCAGGCGGCGCAGTCGTCCTGGGGTTCGGTCATCGCCTACGGCCAGCAGATCCTGCAGGCCGGCGCGTGGTGGGCGACGTTCTTCCCCGGCCTGCTGATCCTGGTGACGGTGCTGTGCCTCAACGTGCTGTCCGAGGGGATCTCGGACGCCTGGGCGGCACCGGCGGCTCGATCGAGTGTCTCGACGGGACCGGCCTCGGCGGCCTCGGCGGCCTCGGCGGCCGAGGAGTCGGCCGGCGGTGACGCCGCCGGTGCCGCGCCGGCCGAGGCGCTGCCGGGGCTGGCGGTGGCTGCGCAACGGCTGCGTGCGGCCGCCCGGCCGGTGCCGGACGCGGATCCGATCCTGACGGTGCGCGGCCTGCACATCGACTTCCCCGAGCGGCACCGTGGCGTGTCGATCGTGGACGGCGTCGACCTCGCGGTCCGGCCCGGCGAGGTGCTCGGCCTCGTGGGCGAGTCCGGCAGCGGCAAGTCGCTGACCTCGCTGGCGATCATGGGGCTGCTGCCGCGTGGCGCCCGCGTGAGCGGGTCGATGACCTTCGACGGCGCCGAGCTGGTCGGCATGAAACCCGGTCGTCGGCGTGCCTTGATGGGCCGGGACATCGCGATGGTCTACCAGGACGCGCTGTCCGCACTGAACCCGGCCATGACGGTGAGATCCCAACTGCGCCAGATCATTCGGCGCGGAGGCACCCGCTCCGCCGAGGAGCTGATGGGGCTGGTCGGACTGGATCCGGAGCGGACCCTGTCGTCATACCCGCACGAACTGTCCGGTGGGCAGCGGCAGCGGGTCGTCATTGCGATGGCGCTGGCGCGCGACGCCAAGCTGATCATCGCCGACGAACCCACCACCGCCCTGGACGTCACCGTCCAGGCCCAGGTCATCGAGCTGCTGTTGCGACTGCGGGCCGAGTGCGGCTTCGCGCTCATCCTGGTGAGCCACGACCTGGCCCTGGTCAGCGAGGTGTGCGACCGCGTCGCCGTCATGTATGGCGGCCGAATCGTCGAGGACGGCACCAGCGCGGACGTGGTGGAGCAGCCGCAACACCATTACTCCCGCGGCCTGCTCGGCTCGGTGCTCTCACTCGAGGCCGGCGCCGAACGGCTCACCCAGATCCGCGGCACCGTGCCGGCTCCGGCTGACTTCCCGAAGGGATGCCGCTTCGCCGACCGGTGCCCCGCGGCGACACAGATCTGCCACGACGAGGTGCCGCGGCTGGTCGAGCCCGACAGCCGTGTCGAGACCCATCGGTCGGCGTGCCACCACGCGGTGACCGGCACCGAACCCACCCACGATCTGGCGAAGGCGGCAGCGGAATGAGCAGCCCGATGAGTAGCCCGACGAGCACTGGCGGCTCCGCGCTGCTGCAGGGCAAGGACCTGCATGTGGTGCACCGCACCCGCGGCGGCGGCCTGCTCGGCAGTGGACACGTCTACGCGCTGACCGGCGCGGACCTGTCGATCGCGCCCGGTGAGACCGTCGGCATCGTCGGCGAATCCGGTTGCGGCAAGTCGACACTCGCCCGGGTGCTGGTCGGTCTGCAGCGGCCCACCTCCGGGGCGCTGCTCTGGGAAGGCGAAGACGTGTGGGCGATGTCCGCCAGGGAGCGGCGCTCGGTCCTGGGGCGCGGGGTCGGGATGATCTTCCAGGACCCGTCCGGCTCGCTGAACCGGCGGATGCCGGTGTCGGAGATCATCCGGGACCCCTTGGACGTGCACCGCTGGAAATCGGCGAAGGACCGGGCCGCCCGCGTTCGCGAACTGATGGACCTCGTCGGACTGCCGGCATCGTTGGCGGATGCGCTGCCTACGTCGTTGTCCGGGGGGCAGCGACAGCGCGTCTCGATCGCCCGGGCGCTGGCTCTGGACCCGTCGCTGGTCGTCGCGGACGAGCCGACCAGTGCGCTCGACGTCTCGGTGCGTGCGCAGATCCTCAACCTGCTGCTCGACCTCAAGCGCGAGCTGAACTTGGCAATGGTGTTCGTGTCACACGACATTCAGACCGTCAAGCGGGTCAGCGACCGGGTCATCACGATGTATCTGGGCCGAATCGTGGAGCAGGCTCCGGCCGCCGGGCTGCCGGACGACGGACGGCACCCCTACACCCGTGCGCTCTTCTCGGCCGCGCCCAGCCTGCTGCACCCCACCGACCCGATCCCACTCGGCGGGTCGGTGCCGTCCGCGTCGGCGCCGCCCAGCGGTTGTCCCTTCCGGACCCGTTGCTGGCGCGCCGACGAAACGTGCGCCACCGAGATGCCGGCGTATGACGCCGTCGCCGGAAACCATCTCGTCCGCTGCTATCACCCCATCGAACAATCAACAACCACAACAGAATTGCTGCGTGAGGCAACCGCCGACCAACATGCAGCAGCTGCGCAAGGAGCGTGAACCGTGACCACCCGCACCACCTACACCGGCGTGATCCCGCCCGTCGTGACACCGCTGCACGAGGACGGGACCGTGGACCGGCGCTCGCTCGAGCGACTGGTGCAGCACCTGCTCGACGGCGGCGTCGACGGGCTCTTCGCGCTCGGCAGCTCCGGCGAGACCGTTTTCCTCACCGACGACCAGCGAGACATCGCGCTCGACGTCATCGTCCGGACCGTCGCCGGCAGCGTGCCGGTCATGGCCGGTTGCATCGAGCCGGCGACCCCGCGGGTGCTGGAGCGGGTGCGTGCCGCCGAACGGCTGGGCGCCGACGCGACCGTGGTGACGGCTCCGTTCTACGCGATCGTCGGTCCGCACGAGATCGAACGCCACCTGCGCGCCGTCGCCTCCGCGTCGTCGCTGCCGGTGCTCGCCTACGACATCCCGGTCTGTGTGGGCCGCAAGCTGTCCCTGGAGCTGTTGCTGCGCCTCGCGAGTGAGGGCGTGTTGGCCGGAGTGAAGGACTCCAGTGGTGACGACGTCGCCTTCCGGCAGCTGCGGATCGGCCTGGACGATCAGGACGACGCAGGTTTCGCATTGCTGACCGGTCACGAACTGGTCGTCGACGGGATGCTGTTGGCCGGAGCGTCGGGCTCGGTGCCCGGGCTCGGCAACGTCGATCCGGCCGGTTACGTGCGGCTGCATTCGTATGCCGACAAGCAGGACTGGGCCGCTGCACGGGTGGAGCAGGAGCGGCTGGGCCGGCTCTTCCGGATCGTGGACGCGGCGGATCCGGCGACGACGGCCGGTGCGACCCGCGGAGTCGGTGCGTTCAAGGCCGCACTGCACCTGCTGGGCGTCATCGACTCACCGACGGTGTCGCTGCCGATGCGACGCTTCGACGAGGCCGAAACGGGCCGGGTCCGTGAGCAATTGGAGCTCGCCGGGCTCGACGTCCGTCGATGAGCTTCCTGCAATGAGCATCCGTCAATGAGCATCGACTGCTCCGGTCGTGTCGTCGGGTCGGGTTGTGCCGTCGGCGTCGACATCGGCGGCACCAAGACGGTCGCCGCGCTGGTGGACGGCGCCGGGGGCGTCATACAGCGCGCGGTTGCGGCGACCCCTGGTGCGGAGGGGCCGGACGCGATCCTGGCGACGGTGTGCCGGCTGGTCCACGAGGTCAGCGACGGCGCTGATCCGGCCGGCGTCGGCGTCGGGTCGGCCGGGGTGATCGACCATCGCACCGGGGTGGTGCGGTCGGCGACGAGCGCGTTGCGCGACTGGGCGGGAACGCCGGTGCGCGAACGGATCTCGGATGCGACCGGATTGCCGGTGCGTGTGGTCAACGACGTGCACGCGCACGCGCTGGGTGAGGCGTGGATCGGTGCGGCCGCGGGTGCCGAGTCGGTGCTGATGGTCGCGGTCGGGACCGGCGTCGGTGCGTCATACGTGGGCGGGGGAGAGGTGCTTTTCGGCGCGCACGACGTGGCGGGGCATCTCGGCCACATTCCGGTCGCCGCGGCGGCCGGCCGGCCGTGTGTTTGCGGCCGGTCGGGTCACCTCGAGGCGGTCGCGGCGGGTCCGGCGCTGGCGGCGTCATACAGCGCGCGGGTGCGGCGTCAGGTGACGACCGTGCAGGAGTTGACCCGCGATGTTGCGGCCGGGTCCGACGTTGCGCGCGCGGTGCTCACCGAGGGTGCCGAGGCACTCGGTGCCGCAGTGGGTGGCACGGTGAACCTGCTGGATCCGCAGGTGGTCGTGATCGGCGGCGGCGTGGTCGGCGCCGGCGACGCGTGGTGGGCGCCGATGGAGCGCGCACTTCGGGATCAGTTGCTGCCGGCGACCACAGACGTGCGGGTATGCCGTAGCCGGCTCGGCGCCGACGCGGCGTTGGCCGGCGCCGCCGGTCTCATGCTGATGCACAGAGAGGAAAACCGTTGCCCGACAATGTGATCGAGGCACTGCGTGGCCGGTTGATCGTGTCCTGCCAGGCCTACCCGGGTGAACCGATGCGCGATCCGCGCACGATGACCCAGGTGGCGTTGTCCGCCGCGCGCGGCGGAGCGGCGGCCATTCGGGCGCAGGGTTTGGACGACCTGCGGATGATCCACCGGGAGGTCTCGCTGCCGGTGATCGGCCTGTGGAAGGACGGTGACGCGCCGGTCTACATCACGCCGACTCTGGAGCACGCGCTCGCGGTCGCCGAGACAGGGGTGGAAGTCGTCGCCATCGACGGCACCGCGCAGGAGCGGCCTGACGGGCGCACCGTCGCGGAGACGATCGCCGAATTGCACCGGCAGACAAGCGTTCTGGTGATGGCGGACTGCTCCACGGTGGACGAGGGCCGTGCTGCGGCCGACGCGGGCGCGGACCTGGTCGGCACGACGCTGGCGGGCTACACGCCATACACGCAGAAGACCGACGGTCCCGACCTGCGGTTGGTGGAGCAGTTGGCTGCAATCGTCGACGTTCCGGTGATCTGCGAAGGGCGGGTGCACACACCGGTCCAGGCGCGCGCGGCGCTCGACGCGGGGGCGTTCAGCGTGGTCGTCGGCACCGCGATCACGCACCCGGCCACGATCAGCGGCTGGTTCGCCGACGCGCTGGGTTGATCGCGGAGGTCACGACGCGGGCGCTGCGGCATACGCCAGCGGATCGCTCCAGTGGTCCATCGGGACGGCTTGCACCGCGCGACCCTGATCGTCGAGGATGCGACCCATCCGCTTGACCGTGCGCAGCCCGACCAGGCGTTGCGAGACGGTCAGCTGCGGCACCTTGTCCAGCAGCGATCGCTCGAACTCGTGAACCTCCTCCACCCGCCGCAGCCAGGCGGTGATGATCAACGAGGGGCGGCTGGCCACCGTTGCCACCATGCGGCTCTGGGGATGCCGGGCCGCCGCACGCGCGGTCTCCGCCAGCAGATTGGTCGGCACCTCCACCATGAGATGGACCGCAACCGGCCAGCCGGCGGCGGGGGCGGCGACCTCGGTGCGCAACGCGGCCGCACCGGTGCGGATCAGGTGCGCCGTCCGCCGGCGCACGGTCACCTGGCTCACGCCGGCGGCGGCGGCCAGTTGGGCCCAGCTGGCGCGGCCGTCGAGGCCGAGCTGCACCAGTAGCGTGCGGTCCACCGCGGACGGCTCGGTCGCGGCGCGATCGCGTGACGGGCGCAACGCCGACTGCAGGGCCGTCCCGGCGGGCGGTGCGTCCAACCGCCAGTCCGCACCGGTGCGATAGAGCCCGGTGAGGATCCGGGTGGTGGTGCCCATGACGCCGGGGATCAGGTCGACTCGCTGCAGCAAGTAGCTCGACAGCCGGCCGAGATCGGTCGCCGCCGCGGTGATGAAGAGGTCGGTGCCACCGGTGGTGACCTCCACGGTGAGTGCGTGCGGGTCCTCGGCGAGATGTCGCGCGACCGGCGCCACCTGCCCCGGCGCGCAGCACACTTCGACGTAGGCAACACAACGCGACGGCAGCACCGACGGCCCCGGTGCCGCCGTCACCCACGCCCTGCCAGTGTCCGCCAGGGCGCGCCAATGCCGTGCAACCGTGACCGCACTCAGCCCGGTAGCCCGGCCGAGTTGCGCCCACGGCGCGCGTGGGGCGCACTGCATGGCGGTCAGCAATGCCAGGTCCGACTCGCCCAGCAGGACCGAATCGATCATTTCCGAGCCCATGACGTTCATCATGCGTCAATTTCGGCACCTACTGGCGGGTCGGTGTCAGCGTCGAATCCGTAGGGCGGTTGCGCGTCGACGAACGACCAGGAGGACACGTTGCTCGACACATTGCACGACACACTGCGCGGTGACCTCACCGAGATGACAGCAGAACTGGTGCAGTTGCGGCACCGGTTGCACGAGAACCCCGAGATCGGACTCGACCTGCCGGTCACCCAACAGCTGGTCCTGGAAGCACTCGACGGACTGCCGCTGCAGGTCACGACCGGTCGGTCACTCACCTCGGTCACCGCCGTGCTGCGTGGTGGCAGGGAGGCCGATCGGGCGGGCCGCGGCCGTCCGGCGGTGCTGCTGCGGGGCGACATGGACGCCCTGCCGGTCACCGAGGCGACCGGTCTGGACTACACCAGCAGGAACGACGGGGCCATGCACGCGTGCGGGCACGACCTGCACACGTCGATGCTGGTCGGCGCGGCCCGGCTGCTCAGCGCGCACCGGGCGGAATTGCCGGGGGATGTGGTGTTCATGTTCCAGCCGGGCGAGGAGGGCTGGGACGGTGCCGGGCAGATGCTCCGCGAAGGCGTCCTCGACGCCGCCGGTCCCAGAGTCAGCAGCGCCTACGGGTTGCACGTCTTCTCCTCGATCTTCCCCCGCGGCGTCTTCACCGGCAGACCGGGCACGCTGATGGCTGCCAGTGACGGGCTGCACGTGACGGTCCGGGGACGCGGCGGGCACGGTTCGCTGCCGCACCTGTCGCTGGACCCGGTGTCCGTGGCGGCCGAGATCATCACCGCGTTGCAGACCTTGGTGACCCGGCGGTTCGACATCTTCGACCCGGTCGTGGTCACCGTGGGCATGATTCAGGGCGGGACCCGGCGCAACGTGATCGCCGACGAGGCCCGTTTCGAGGCGACCGTGCGGACCTTCAGCCCGCAGGCCCGTGCCCGGGTCCGCGAGCTCGCGCCGGCCCTGTGCCGTGACATCGCGACCGCCCACGGCCTCACCGCGGACGCTGCATATCTGGACGAGTACCCGCCGACCGTGAACGACGCAGAGCACACCGACTTCGTCGCACAGACGGTGGCGGAGGTGTTCGGCGACGACCGGTGGGCCACGATGCCGCATCCGTCGGCCGGTGCCGAGGACTTCTCCCGGGTCCTGCAGGAGGTGCCCGGAGCGTATGTGTTCCTCGGCGCCCACACGGGGGAGGACCCGGCGGATCGTCCGAGCAATCACAGCCCACGCGCCACCTTCACCGATGACGTCATACCGGACGGGGTGCTGCTGCACGCCGAACTGGCGTTCCGTGCATTGGAACGTGACACCGCCGCCGTCGCCGGAGAATGCACCGAACAGGAGAACGCACGATGAAGAAGGTGTACACGGCGCTGCTGGCCCTGCCGGCGATCGCGCTCGTCCTCACCCCGTTCCTGCCCTTCGTGAACACGGCGACGCTGTGGTTCGGCCTCCCCTCCGTGATGACGTGGAGCATCATCTGGGTCGCGCTCATCACGGTCGTGCTGGCGCTACTGGAGTGGGGCACCGAGCATCCCGAAGACCATGGCGAAGTCCGCGGCTTCGGCTCGGAGGTCAGCCAATGAACGTCACCATGGTCGTCACCATCATCGGAATCGTCGTCATCGCCGTCCTGGGCTTCCTCGGTCGGCGCGTGCCCACCGGTGACCTGGACGAATGGACCGTCGGCGGCCGCGGCTTCGGTGCGCTGACGATGTGGTTCCTGCAGGCCGGTGAGATTTACACGACCTTCACCTTCCTCGGCATGGCCGGCCTCGCGTACGCCGGTGGGGTCGGTGCGCTCTACGCGCTGCCGTACGTGCCGCTGGCGTTCATCGGACTTTATTTCCTGGGACCGCTGGTATGGCGCCGCGCCAAGGAACGCGGCCAGCTGACCATGTCCGACTTCCTCACCGACTTCTACGACTCACGGTGGATCGGCCTGATCGGCGCGATCTGCGGGGTCGTCTTCCTGCTGCCCTACCTGCAACTACAGATCACCGGCCTCGGCCTCGCCGTGGAACTCGCCACGGGCGACAAGGGCTCCAGCAACCTGAGCATGGTCGTCGCGTTCGTGCTGACCGTGGCCTTCGTGCTCTGGGCGGGGATCAAGGGCGTGGCCACGACGTCATACTTCAAGGACGCGCTGATGCTGATCGTGCTGATCGCGCTCGTCGTCGCGATCCCCGCACACTTCAACGGCGGCATCGGTCCCAGCTTCACCAAGATCCTGCACACACACCCGCAGATGCTGACGGTGCACGCCGGTCAATACGACCAGGCATGGTTCTTGTCCAGCATGCTGGCATCCACCCTCGGGGTGCTCTTCCTGACCCTGCCGCACACCTGGCCGCCCCTGTTGTCGGCGAAGTCGCCGCGGGCGGTGCGGCGCAATTACATCTTCCTGCCGATCTACAGCATCGGGCTGGTGCTGCCGATGATCATCGGGTTCGTGGGCATCCTCGCGCTCAAGCCCGGCGCGAACGCCAACGGCTCGCTGCTCACGCTGGCGTCGCAGACCTTCCCGGACTGGTTCGTGGGAGTCGTGGTGGTGGCCACCGCGGCGACGGCGATGGTCCCGGCGGCGGGCCTGATCATCGGTATGGCGTCCCTGATCTCCCGCAACATCATCCCTACCGGCAGTCCACGGGCACAGTTCAGCGTCAATCAGGTCGCCGTCGTCGTCGTGACAGCGCTGGCGCTGGTGCTGGCGATCGCCCGGCCAGACCTGCTGGCCAACCTGTTGTTGCTGACGTATTCGGGACTGGACCAGCTGATCCCGGCGATCGGGCTGGCACTGCTGACCCGCCGGCTCGCCGGTGTGTGGCCGGTCATCGCCGGTCTCGTCGTCGGCGAGGCGGTGGTGATCTGGCTGACGTTCGGCCACATCGGCTTCATCGGCCACGTCAATGTCGGCCTGGTCGCCCTGGTGCCGAACATCGTCGTTGTCGCAGCCGGGGCGGTCGTGGAGCGAGCAGGCTCGCGACAGGTGTCGGCGACGGTCGCCCAATGACCGGCATTCTCGCCAAGGCGCCGGCCGAGCGGGTCCTCTTCTCCGGCGGGACGGTCTTCGACGGCACCGGCGCAGCGCCGGCCCGCGCGGACGTGGTGGTGGCCGACGGCGTGGTCGTCGACGTCGGGCCGGGGTTGGACGGCGATCGGCAGATCGATGTCACGGGCCACGCCATACTGCCCGGATTCTTCGACTGCCATGTGCATCTGACGTCCTCGGGCGTCGACGTGCTACGCCGGCTGACGACGCCGTTCTCCTATCAGTTCTACGAAGCGATGGTGAATCTGCGCGCCACGCTCGCGGCGGGCGTGACCACTGTGCGGGATGCCGGCGGTGCGGACCTGGGCATCCAACAGGCGGCCGCCGACGGGATGCTGGACGGTCCACGGATCCTGTTGGCAATAAACATCATCGGGCAGACGGGCGGCCACACCGACGGCTGGTTCCCCTCCGGCGCCGATCTGCCGTTGGGACGGGCGCATCCCGGCCGCCCGGACGGTATCGCCGACGGCCCGGACGAGATGCGGCGCGTCGTGCGGCGGATGTTCCGGGCGGGTGCGGACCAGATCAAGATCTGCACCACCGGTGGTGTGCTGTCACCGCGGGACGACCCGCGGCACAGTCAGCTGACAGTCGAGGAGATCGAGGTCGCGGTCGGCGAAGCTGCCGCACGCGGCACTTATGTGATGGCGCACGCCCAGGGGGCCGAGGGCATCAAGAACGCTGTCCGGGCCGGGGTGCGTTCGATCGAGCACGGCATCCACCTCGACGACGAGGCCATCAGCTTGATGCTGGAACGAGGGACCTGGCTGGTGCCGACGCTCGCCGCGCCGCGCGCGGTGCTCGAGGCGGCCGCTGCCGGAGCGAACATCCCCGATGTGGTGGTGGACAAGGCGCGGTCGGTGGCCGAGGCGCATCAACAGTCGGTGCGTATGGCGGTCGACGCGGGCGTACACATCGCCCTCGGCACGGACAGCGGCGTCGGCCCGCACGGACGCAACTTGGAGGAACTCGCGCTGCTCGCGGACTGCGGGATGAGCCCGGCGCAGGCACTGGTCGCGGGCACCGGCGGTGCTGCGGCTCTGTGTGGACTGCAGGACGAGGTGGGACGGCTGGTGCCGGGGGCCAGTGCCGACCTCGTGGTCGCGGACTGCGCCCCCGACGATCTGGTCTCGTTGCCGCAGCACATCCGGCAGGTGTGGCAGCGTGGCCGGCTGGTGGTGGAGCGGTGAGCTTCCCGGCATACGGCGGGCGCGGATGGGCTGAGGTGACCACTTGTCGCAGGTGTTGCCGACCCACTGGTCCCCTCGATCAGGCTGTTGTGCCCCCGGCATGATTCGAACATGCGACACCCGCTTTAGGAGAGCGGTGCTCTATCCCCTGAGCTACGGGGGCTCGCCGGTCGCCCGGCGCCGCCAAGTGTAGGCGCACAACACGACCCGGCTCCGGGCCGGGCCGTTGTCGACCCTGGGGAGGGTTTGGTACGGGTGGCGGGGTGTGGGCCGGGCAAAGGTCGACCCTGGGGAGGGTTTGGTACGGGTGGCGGGGTGTGGGCCGGGCCGTTGTCGACCCTGGGGAAACTTTGGTACGGGTACGGTCTCGGTCCGCCATACCCTGTGCAAGCGAGTCCCATTCTCCCGGAAGGTAACCAGTGACCGATCAGCCATCCGCACGCACAGTCACCTTCGAGCGAGCGCTCGCCGAGGCCGGCTGTCCGAGCCGGGTCCGCGTGCTGCCGGAGTCCAGTCACACCGCGGCGCAGGCGGCTGCCGCGCTCGGCTGTGAACCCGGTGCGATCGCGAGCAGTCTGGTCTTCCTGGCCGCAGCTGAACCGGTGCTCGTCATGACCAGCGGGGCGCATCGCGTCGACACCGACCTGTTGGCGCGCGAGCTCGGCGTGCCGGTCGTGATGGCGCGCGCCAAGCTCGTCAAGGAGGTCACCGGTCAGCCGATCGGCGGCGTCTCGCCGATCGGCCACCCGGCGCCGTTGCGCACGATCGTCGACCAGGGCCTGCAGGCGTACGACGAACTGTGGGCCGCTGCGGGCAGCGCGAACAGCATCTTCCCGATCACGTTCGCCGATCTGGTGCGCATCACGGACGGCACCCCGATGCAGATCGCCGCGGATTGAGACGTCCTGACGAACAACACCTACGATCCGGCGACGCCGACCCGCCAGTAGCCCATGAAACTTACGGCTGCCCGCGGCACCTCGAAGTCGTTGACCAGCAGCCGGCGCAGCGCGCGGACCTGACTGGACTCGCCGGCGATCCAAGCGGACAGCGCCGGGGTGTCGGCCGGTGTGATCTCCGGATCGGTGATCTCCCAGTAGGCGTCCTCCGCGCCGTCGAGCACGACCGTCGTGGGTACGTCGTCGGTCACCAGCGGCCCGTATGCCGTCAACCAGTCCCGCACGGTCGCGACCTGGTCGTCGCCGCGGTCGGCGACACACCACGCGACCTCGACACCGGCAGGCGCCTCCACTCCCCGCGCATCATCAAGATGCGGGACCTCGACGCAGATCAAACCCTTCGCGTCGGCCGGCAGCCCTCGTGCGATGCCATTGATCGCCGGCAACGCGCTCAGATCACCGACGACGAGTTGCGTTGCAGCGGCAGCATATTGGCGGCGGAATTCCAACCCGCCGGCGTCGCCGTCGAAATCGGCGTTCGGTCCGAAGACAATCACCGCGTCACCCGGCTCCGCCTCGATCGCGAAGCGCGAGCCGGGGCCCGTGACACCGTGATCGACGAAGTCGACGTCGATCTCGCCCACCTCCGGGCGCACCGCGACCACCGTGTAGGTCCGGATGAACGCGCGTTCCTCTTCCGGCTGCTGGCGCCATACGCTCCACCAGTCAGGGCCCGTGGGGAAGGCGTCGAGCGGCAGCCCGCCCGGCTTGGGCACCACCAGCTTGATGCGTTGGTCGAAGCCGCGGTTCGCGAAGGCGTCCAGCGACGGGTCGGCGAACGTCAGGCGCACCAGGCTCGGGGACCGGCGCTGCCGACGGGCCAGGCGGACGGGGAACATGCGGTAGGGCGACACCTCGACGGTCACGGTCACGGTCGACTTCCTCTCCTCAACAGATTGGTAAGGCTAACCTAACTGATACTGATCCGATAGGTCGCAGCGCCCGGCGTTCTACCATCGGGACGTGGCATTCAGCGGCATACCCGAGGCGGCCTTCGACTTCTACGACGATCTGGAGGTCGACAATTCCAAGACATTCTGGAGCGACCACAAGCAGGTGTATGACGAGGCGGTCCGTGCGCCGATGCAGGCACTCGCGGACGCCCTGGCGGACGCCTTCGGTCCGGCGAAACTGTTCCGGCCGAACCGCGACCTGCGGTTCGCCAAGGACAAGTCGCCGTACAAGACCCATCAGGGCCTGTTCGTCGAGGCCGGGACGGCCACCGGCTGGTATATGGAGGTGTCGGCCGCCGGTGTGCGGTCCGCGGCCGGTTGCTACCACGCCGACGCCGCTGCGCTGCGGGCGATCCGGGCGGGCATCGACTCGCCGGACGGTGCCGAACTGCAGCGGCTCATCGACGACTTCGTCGCCCGCGGCTGGAAGTTGGGCGGCGACGAACTGAAGACGGTGCCGCGGGGCTACGCCAAGGACCACCCGCGGATCGGGCTGCTGCGCAAGCGTTCCCTGGTGCTCTCGCAGGACTACGGCTTCGCCGAGTTCGTCCGCAGCGCCGAACTGCTGGACCGGGTCCGGTCCGACTGGGAATGCGCCCGTCCGCTGCTCGACTGGATCCTGGCCCGCCTGCCCCGTTGACAGGTCGGCCGGTCAGCCGCGCCGCTCGATGTCGTCCCGGTGGTGCAAACGCGCGAGCAACCGGCCGTGGTGCCGGCCGTTCTCGGCGGCCAGCACGCCCTCCGGTGTGGCGTGCTCCAGGTCGTCCGGTGCGGCGTCACCCGTGCGCAGGTCGATCTGCTCCGACAGGTAGCGCCACAACACCGCGATCGACGCGGCGACCGGCACCGCGAAGAACGCTCCCGGAATCCCGAACTCGCTGCCGCCGAACGCGACCGACAGCAGGACGATCGCCGGGTGCAAGGACATCGACCGGCTCTGCAGCAACGGTTGCAGCACGTGACCTTCGATCTGCTGCACCGCCACGATGATCACCAGCACGATGAGCGCCTTGGTGACGCCGCCGGCGACCAGGGCGACCAGCACCGCCACCGTGCCCGCTGCGAACGCCCCCACGATCGGGATGAATCCGCCGAAGAAGGTCAGCACCACCAAGGGCACCGCGAGTGGCACCTGCAGCACCACCAGCCCGATGCCGATGCAGATCGAGTCGACGGCGCTGACGATCGCCTGGGTCCGGATGAAGCCGGAGAGGGTGTTCCAGACACGGGTCAACGCCTCGGTCAGGTGCGCGCCCGCGCCGCGCCCGACCGAGACACGCACCCAGGGCAGGAACCGCGGGCCGTCCTTGAGGAAGAAGAAGGTCAGGATCAGCGCCACGACTGCGTCGATCAGCACCTGGCCGGCCAGGGTGATGCCGTTGAGCACCTCGGTGGCGATCTTGTCGCCACTGGCCTTCAGCTTGTCGGTGATGCTCGACGTGGCCTGATCGATCTGCTCGGGATGGATGTGCAGCGGGCCGTTCTGCAGCTGATCGCGCAGTTGGTTGACACCTGCCACCGACTGGTTGACCAGGTCGCCCCACTGGGAGGACACGGTCGGTGCCATCGCGGCGATGACCCCGCCGACCACCACGATGGCCAACAGCATGCCGCCCACGGCAGCGAGGGCGGGTGGCACCTTGTGCGCCCGCATCCAGCGCACCGGCGGCCAGAGCACGGTCGTCACCAGCAACGCGACCGCCACCGGCAGCAGCGCCGGCCAGAACATGCCCAGCACCTTCAGGACCAGCCACGTCGCGGCGACCACGACGATGAAACGCAGCGACCAGCTCGCGGTCCACTTCAGCGCATGACTGATGACCGCAGCGCGGTCGATGCCCTGGTTGGGGTTGCGCGCTGCGGCATACCACGCCGACCGCGGCGGAGCGGTGTCGTCCTCGACGTGCCCCTCACGCCCCTCGACCGACCGGTCCTGCCGATCGATGGCGGGGACGGGGTTGCTGGGACGGCGCTTGCCCATGGTGGCGACTCCTCCCAGGCGCTCCGCGGCGGGTATGACGGGTGAACCCTTGCACGACGACGGTGCCGCAGTGCGGCCCGGGCGCAACGGTATGCCACCGCGGTCCAGGAATCGAGCAGCAGGGCGAACCGTCCGGCCCGGGCGTGCCTCGCGGCGGCCCGGCCGCTCGGCGGTTAGCCTTGCTCGGTGAGTTCGCCCACCCCGCAAGACGATTCGACCAACCCCTGGTTGGCGACCGGTCGTGATGCCCTCGTGCGTGACGCCGTGGGGGAGTGGCAGCGGCATCTGGTCGACCTCGGCGGGCGCAACACCCTGCTGTGGTTCCGTGACCTGCCCAGCGGCACGTTGGACCTCACCCGTGCGCACCCGGCCGGTATGGCGCAGCTCTTCTCGGCCGGCTCGGCACCGCTGCCGCTGCTGTTGCGCGAGCCCGCCGCCCTCGCCGAGGGCGACCGCCGGGCACGCACCATCCGCTCCCGGACCCAGGCGTTGGCGCAGGAGCGCGGCATCTCCTCCTGCTATCTCGCGATCGGGATGGCGACCTGGGACCACCCCGGGGCGCCCCGCCGGCCCGCGGCGCCGGTGCTGCTGCGACGACTGGAGATCACCGGCACGCCGAAAGACCCGCAGTCCTTGACGTTGCGGCTGCATCCGCAGCTGGAGTTCAACACGGTGCTGGCCAAGTATGTCGAGGTCGAACACGGCATCGACCTGGACATCGATGCGATCGACGCCTACCTGCAGGGGACCGCCCGGGTCGATCCGGGCGTCGTGCTGACCCGTGTCCAGCAGGCCTGCGCCGGGGTGCCGGGCTTCGAGGTGGCCCGTCGCTACGTGGTCGGCACCTTCAGTTACACCAAGTTGCCGATGGTCCGCGACCTCGGCGACCAGCTGCCCACGCTGTCCGCGCACCCGGTGATCGCGGCCCTCGCCGGTGACCGTGAGGCGCGCGATGAGGTGAGCGCGGACGCGCCGGCGCTGGTCGACCGGGACCCGGACACCGAGCACCTGGTGCTCGACGCCGACGCCTCCCAGCAGGACGTCGTCGAGGCCGCCCGGGCAGGCGCACACCTGGTCGTCGAGGGACCGCCCGGCACCGGGAAGAGCCAGACCATCGCCAACCTGATCGCTGCCATCGCGGCCGACGGACGGCGGGTGCTGTTCGTGGCCGAGAAGCGTGCCGCCATCGACGCGGTGGTCAAGCGCCTGGACCGGGTCGGTCTCGGTGACCTGGTCCTCGACATCCATGACGGGCAGGGCGACACGCGTGCGGTGGCCGCTGCGCTGGTGGCCCGGATGGACCAGCTGGCCGGTGCCGAGCGCACATTCCACGCGACCTCCTCCGACCTGGTCGCATTGCGCGACGAACTCGCCGCGCACCGACTGGCGATGCACGCGCCGCGTGGCCCGTGGGGGGTGACCGTCGACGAGGCGCAGGGCCGGGTCGCGGCGTTCCACGCGATGCGGCCCGCGCCGCGTTCCCACGCCGGCATCGACCCGGCCGATCTCGACACGATCCCCGCCGCCCGGCGCGACGAACTGCGCGACGAGCTGGTGCGGGTGGCGGAGCTGGGCGCCTGGCGCACGGACGGCCGGCCCGACCCCTGGTACGGCGCTCGGGTGGTCGGCGTGCAGCAGGCGGCGGAGACCGAGGAGCTCGTGCGCCGGTTGGCCGACGGCGGGCTGCAGGACCACCGCGACACGTTGGTCGCGCTCGGGGAGCGAGTGGGCCTGCCCACTGCCGGGTCGATGTCGGAGTCCGAGCAGCAGCTGGAGCTGATGGGCGACGTGCACCGGACGTTGGAGACCTTCCGCCCCGAGGTCTTCTCCGCGCCACTGGACCAGCTGGTCCATGCCACCGGGTCCAGCGACTACCGCAAGGCCGACGCGAGCGGTTCGGGCTCCGGTCTGGGCGTCCTGGACCGCAGGCGCTTGCGCAAGCAGGCCCGGGCCCTGCTGCGGCCCGGGCAGCCGCCCTCGGACCTGCACGGCGTGCTCCAACTCGCGGCCGGTCAACGCAGCCGCTGGCGGGCGATCGCCGGCAAGGGCTCGCTGCCGTCCGCACCTGTCGACGTGGCCCGACACCTGGCGGCGCACGAGCGGTTGCGCGAGGACCTGGAGTGGCTGGCCAAGCGGCTGGAGGGCACCGGCGAGGGCAACGAGTTGCTCGACCTCGACTACGACAAGCTGCAGGACCGGTTGCGGCGCCTCGCCGACGCGCAGGACCGGTTGGCTCTCGTGCCGACGGTCATCGGGCCGATCGACCAGTTGCGCGCCAACGGTCTGGGCGACCTGATCGACGACCTCGCGGCCCGCAAGGTGCCCTCGGACAGGGTCGCTGCCGAGTTCGAGTTCGTCTGGTGGCGCGCGGTGCTCGCCCGCATCGCCGATCTTGATCCGGCATACGGCGAAGCGGACGGTGTGCAGTTGCGCGAGCGGGTCCACGCCTACGCGCGCGCCGACGCCGAGCACGTGCACTCCGGGGCGGCGGCCGTGCGGGGCGCCTGGGCCGACCAGGTGCGGCAGGTGATGCGCGACTTGCCGGCGCAGGAGACACTGCTGCGCGCCGAGGCGCGGGCGGAGCGGCCGGGGCCGCTGCGCGACCTGCTCCCACAGGCCCCCGAACTCCTCACCGCCGTCGCCCCCTGCTGGGTGATGAGTCCGCTGCTGGTGGCGTCCACGCTGCCGCCGGGGGTGTGGTTCGACGTGGTGGTCTTCGACGAGGCGTCGCAGATACCGCCAGCCGAGGCGATCTCGGCGATCTCCCGCGGAGCGCAGGTCGTCGTGTCCGGCGACCGGCGGCAGTTGCCGCCGACCAGTTTCTTCCGCGGCGTCGAGGAACCGCGCGACCACGACGCGAACGACGAGGAGCCGGCCGCGGTCACCGCCGAGTCCATCCTCGACGCGCTGAGCCCGTTGTTGCCGAGCCGCGAACTGACCTGGCACTACCGGGCGCTCGACGAGCGGCTGATCGCCTTCGCCAACGCCCAGATGTATGGCGGCCGGCTGATCACCTTCCCCGGTGTCGGCGACGACACCGTCGTCCGGCTGGACGTGGTGACCGGTGGCGCCGCCGGTGACCCCGGCGACTCCGGCGACTCCACTGAGATCGACCGGGTGGTGCGGGTTGTCCTGGACCAGGCGCGACAGCGACCGGACGAGTCGATCGGCGTCATCACCCTCGGGCAGCGGCACGCCGACCGGATCGAGGCGGCGCTGCGCACCGCGATCGCCGCCGACCCCGCGGTGGCCTGGTTGCTGGACGAGTCGCTGCCGGAGGCCTTCTTCGTCAAGAATCTCGAGCGGGTCCAGGGTGACGAGCGCGACGCGATCGTGCTCTCCATCGGTTACCCGCGAACGGCCGACGGCTCCGCGCCGCACCGCTTCGGCCCGATCAGCGCCGAGGGAGGCGAACGCCGGCTCAACGTGGCGATCACCCGCGCCCGCCGCCGGATGGTGGTGGTGTCCTCCTTCTCCGGCGACGAGCTGCATCCCGGCCGGCTGCGTTCGCGTGGCGGCCTGCTGCTGCGTGACTTCCTGCTGTATGCCGGGTCCGGAGGTGCGGCACGGCGCGTGCACCCCGATCCCGCGGCCGGCGCCGGTGCCGACGACGAGCCGAACACTGCGACCCGGACGGCTGGGGTGGTCCGAGGGCCGGACGGTCGACGCCGTCGCGCCGCCTCGTCCGGGAGTGTGCTGGACCGGCCGATGCTGCCGCCGACGCCCGAGGTGGAGGTGCCGCTGCTGGTGCGCGACCTGTCGCGGCGGCTGCGGGCGGAAGGTCTGGTGGTGCACCCCGGCTGGGGCACGTCGCGACACCGGCTGGATCTGGCGGTCGAGGACCCGCGCCGACCCGGTGCGCTACTGGTCGCGATCGACACCGACGGCCCGGTCTACGGCTCGATCCCGTCCACCCGGGACCGCGAGCGGTTGCGGGCCGAGCAACTGCGCCGGCTCGGCTGGAGCTACCAGCGGATCTGGACACGCGACCTGTTCCGTGATCCGGCGCGCGAGGTGGCGCGGTTGGTCGAGGCCGTGCACGCGGCGTCCGCTGAGGTCGCGGCCGCCGGCCAGCAGGCACGCTTGGAGACAGCGCACGACCGGGCGCACAACCCGTGGCTGGCCGATGACTGAGGACGAGGATCCGGCCACTGCCGCCGACGAGCCACAGCCACGGCGAGAGCGGCGGCACCGGCGCGCCACCCGCCCGGCGACCGGCGGTGATCCGCAGGCGTCGGTCCCGGTGCGGCCGGGACGGGACGACACCGATGCGGGCTGGTCACCGGACGCCCCGGAAACCGGCGGTGACGCCACCACGCGCGCGCCGCAACCGCGCAGCGGCCGGCAGGAGAGCGCCGAGGACCGGTGGTGGCGCGAGCAGCGGCCGCCGCACTGGGAGTAACCACCCGACACGTGGAAGGGGCGGGAACCGATGCGGTCCCGCCCCTTCCGGCGTGCTGGCGAAGCTGCGTGGTCAGGCGCGACCGTTGCCCTCGCGCAGCTCGTGCAGGATCTGGGTGAGGACGTCGACCTCGGTGGCTTGTGCCTCTTCCTCCTTCGCGAAGCGGGCGTGGAACGCCTCGTAGGGCTTGACCACCCCGAAGTAGACGGCGGCAGCGACGATCACGAATCCCACGACCGCGGTGACGAAGTCGCCGACGTGCACACCGCCGGGCACGTAGCCGCTGAAGTTCGGCTGACCGCCGATCTTGCCGAGCAGATCCAGGATGATGGCGGTGAACGACTTGACCACCGTCGCGAAGGCGCCGCCGATGATGAAGGCAACGGCCAACTGGACGAGGTTGCCCTGCATGAGGAACTTCTTGAAGCCTGCCATGTCTGTGTGTCCTTGACTCGAAGGATGATCGCGGTCGCCGGGAACTGTAGCGGAGACCCGCGGCCGATGAAACGCAAAACACCGGCGCGCGTGTCTCGATTGTGCTAAAGGACCGTACAGAAGTGGTCAAGTGTCAAGCGTCTGCCCGCAGGGCCAGTTGTATGCCGCCGCCGAGGCCGCCCGCACGCGCGTTGTTCGCCGAGCCGATCGCGGCCGCCTGAGCCGGAGTGACCGCCACCAGGACCGCGGGCGCATCGCCGGACACATCCGGGCCCGACCGGCCGGCGCCACCGAGCGTCTCCTCGGGCGCTGCACCGGTCGCACCAGGTATCGCGACGACCGGGACGGACGTGGCGAGGGTCCGGGCCTTGCCGGTGTCGATCAGGTCCACCCGGTCGCCGGGTTGCAGCACCCGCAACAGCACCCGGTCGGTGCTCGGCACGCCGACCACGAGCGCGCCGGCCGACAGGCCCGGCCAGGACCGAGCTCCGCGGACCCGCGCCGAGGTGACCGGCTCGCCGGAGCGGATGGCCGCGGTGACCACCTTGCCGGTCGCGGCGGCTGGATCCAGTTGTCCGGGGACCCGGTCACCAGCGGCCCAGCGCACCTGGCGCAGGTCCGTAGCGGCCAGCCGGTCACCGGCGTGCAGGTCGTGCGCTGCCACGGTGACCGCATGGGTCGGCGGATCGGCCGGCCGGACCGCGCCCACCACCGCGAGGACCGCACAGCCGCCGAGCAGTCCGGCGAGCAACCGGCGGCCGCGCGAGCGTCGCCACCGAGCCTCGCGGCTGTCGCCCTGCCAGGAGCGTGGCAGCAGAGCCTGCGCCCGCCTCATCGGGGGAGGGTGATGGGGAGTTCCTGGCCGTCCAGCACCCGGCGGCACGGGCAGGTGGCCGCGTCGTCGGACTCCGGTGCGGGCAGTCGCGAGATCGTCCGGCGCAGACCGGTCTTGAGCTGCTCGATGTTGCGGGCGAAGACCCGCATGACCTCCTCGTGGGTCACTGACTCGCCGCCTTCCACCCCGGCGTCGTTGTCGGTGATGAGGCAGGCGGTGGCGAAACACATCGCCAGCTCCCGCGCGATCGATGCCTCGGGCATCCCCGTCATGCCGACGACCGACCAGCCCGCCGCCTGGTGCCATTGGGACTCGGCCCGGGAGGAGAAGCGCGGGCCGCCGATGACGACCAGGGTGCCCCCGTCGACGGTCCGGTCGAAAAGACTGTCCGCCCGCACCGACTCCATCAGCGCCGAACGCAGCCGAGGACAGTAGGGATCGGCGAACGACACGTGCACAACCGGACCCTCCTGGTCGTAGACGGTGCCTGCGCGGCCCGAGGTGCGGTCGACGACCTGGTCGGGCACCAGCAGCGTGCCGGGGGTGTGCTCCGGCCGCAACGAACCGACGGCGCAGGGCGCCAGGACCTGACGGACCCCCACCGAACGCAGCGCCCACAGATTGGCGCGGTAATTGACCAGGTGGGGCGGGAACCGGTGGCCTTGCCCGTGCCGGGCCAGGAACGCGACCCGGCGCCCGTCGACATCGCCGATGACGATGTCGTCGCTCGGCGGACCGAACGGCGTGTCCACCCGCACCCGCTCCGGGGAGTCGAAGAACGAGTAGAAGCCGGAGCCGCCGATGACGCCGATGTCCGCGCGCTCGCCCTCCGGCACACGCTGGTGAGGATGGTCGTCTGAAGTCATGCTGCGAGGTTAGTCAGCAGCAGTCGTCAGCCTGTCGGCAGTGGCCGCACCCGTGGACGACCCGACGGCATCCGGGGGATGTGGATATCGGGCGAGGTGGAAACTACGCGGCCGAGCCGTCCGAGCTGGACGACGACGAAGAGGAGGCGGTGCTACTGGAGCCGGTGCCGCCGGACGTGGTGCTGGTCGAGGACTCGGAGCTCGACCCGGTCCCTGCGCCGGACCCTGAGCCGGACCCGGACTCCTTGGCCGCTGTCGTCGTGGAGGTCGACTTCTTGCCGGAGTCGCGCGAGTCGGTCTTGTAGAAGCCCGAACCCTTGAACACCACGCCCACGGCGCCGAACTGCTTGCGGAGCGCCCCACCGCACTCGGGGCAGGTGGTCAGCGCGTCGTCGGAGAAGGACTGCTGCACATCGAAGGCGTGCGCGCAGTCCTTGCATACATAGGCATAGGTCGGCACGCGCACAGTGTACGGCGTGCTCGTGGCGTCGCTGAAATTCGCTCCTGCCCGACGCAGGGCGTCGCGGCCGGTCCTACTCCGACTCCGACCGCAGGGGCGTCGCCCAGCCCGCCATACGCCCGTCGCGGGAGACCGACCGCACCCGTCGGACTGCCTGGTCCCGCGAGGTGGCGGTGGTGACCAGCAGCAACTCGTCGTCCCGCCGGATGACGGTGCGTGGGCTGGGCACGAAACCCTGTTCGCCGCGGACGATGAGGGTGACGTTGGCCCCTTGGGGCAGCCGGAGTTCCTGGATCTCCACGCCGTTGAGCCGGGACGTCGAGCCGACGTGCAGCTGCAGGACGTCCGCGTGCAACTCCTCCAGCGGCGTGGCTTCGACGTCCAGGTCGAGCACCTGGGCCGCTTCGACCACGCCGAGCCGGCGGGCGATCCACGGCATCGGCAGCGCCTGGACGAGCGTGAAGATCAGCACCAGCACGAAGACCAGGTCGAAGATCCAGTCGGTGTTGGGAGTGCCGACGGTCAGCGGCACGGTCGCCAGCACGACCGGGACGGCCCCGCGCAGACCGGCCCAGGACAGGAAGAGCTGCTCCTGCCAGCGGAAACGGAACCACGCCAGGCTGGCGAAGACCGACACCGGCCGGGCGACCAGCAGCAGGACCAGGCCCACGATGATGGCCGGCACGATCTGGGTGTCGAGCCGGCTCGGCGCGGCCAGCAGGCCGAGCAGCACGAAGAGGCCGATCTGCGCGAGCCAGCCCACCGACTGCACGAATCCGTGCACCGCCCGCCCGTGCGGCAGGTTGCTGTTGCCGAGCACCAGCGCCGCCAGGTAGACCGCGATGAACCCACTGGTGTGCACCAGGCTGGCGGTCGCGTAGGCCAGCACGGCCACCGCGAGGATGCCGATCGAGAACAAACCGGAGGAGGTCGGCGCGTTGCGGTGGCTGAGCCTGGCGAACAGCCAGCCGATCGCGAGCCCGATGAGGGCACCGCCGACCAGTTCGCCGGCCGCCTCCAGCAGCACGACCCACCACGCGTGCGCGCTGCGGCCCGGCGTCGCCGTGTCGGCCAGGGCGACCACCAACAACACCACCGGAGCGTCGTTGAAACCGGACTCCGCCTCCAGAACACCGGTCAGCCGAGCCGGCAGCCCGACCCGTTTGAGCACGGAGAACACCGCGGCAGCGTCGGTCGAGGTGACGATTGCGCCCAGCAGCAACGCGATCGTCCACGACTTGCCCAGCAGCAGTACGACGAAGGCGGCGACCACCACGACGGATACCAGCACGCCCAGCGTCGACAGCAACGCCGCCGGCGCGATGGACGACTTGATGCTCGACCACCGCGTCGAGATGCCGCCCTCGGCGAGGATCAGCGCCAGCGCCGTGTAGCCCAACACCTGTGTCAGCTCGGGATTCTCGAACTGTATGCCGAAGCCACCGTCGCCCATGATCAGGCCGATGCCGAGGTAGAGCACCAGGGTCGGCATACCGGAGCGGTTGGCGAAGCGGACCGCCAGCACCGCGATGAGCAGCACCACCGCCGAGATGAAGAGCACCAGCGCAAGGTCGTGTGTGGTGAAGCTCTGCGCGGCGGAGGCGGCCACAAAGGTCTCCTTCGCGAGGTGGTCGGACCGGGGCTCGGAGACAGTATTTCAAACGCCGGAGCCGACCGGCACCACGCCACCGGACGGGGTCAGCACGACATCGACCGGGCGGTCGTGCGGCTCGGCCGGGACGCCGTCCACCAGTTCGTCGTCGAAAAGCACTGCCAGCACAAGAGTCCCGGGCTTCGTGCGGGCCAGTGCACGGTCGTAACTGCCGCCGCCCTGACCCAGCCGCAGCCCGGTCGCGCGGTCCACGGCCAGCGCCGGCGCGACGACCAGCCCGACGCTGCCGATGGCCGCGACGCCGAGGTCGGTGCCCGTGGCCACGTCTCTCCAGGACAGGTCGTTGTCCGCCAGGAGTTCCGGCACCAGCAGTCGTATGTCGTGCTCGCGCAGCATCCCGATGAGCGGTTCGGTGGGCGGCTCGCTGGGTAACGAGAGGTAGACCGCCACGACGGCGGGTCGGGACGTGGCCTCGAGCCGTTGCCGCAACCCGTGGGCGAGCGCCTCACCCAGAGCGTGCCGTGCCGCGGGCGTCGTCTCGGCCCGGCGCTGTGCGCGTGCCACGCGCACCACCCGGCGTGCGGACGGTTTGTCGGCAGGGAGCACGAGTGGCATACCGCTCATTCTCCCGGATAACACCGGAACTCGCCGAGACGGTGCCTTAGCCTGACGACCATGACGACCCAGGGGAAACCACACGTGCGCAAAGCAGTCATTCCGGCGGCAGGTCTGGGCACCCGCTTCCTGCCCTCCACCAAGGCCATCCCCAAGGAGATGCTGCCGGTCGTCGACAAGCCGGCGATCCAGTACGTCGTCGAGGAGGCGGAGCGGGCCGGCATACACGACATCTTGATGGTGACCGGACGCAACAAGGCGGCGCTGGAAGATCACTTCGACCGGCACTGGGAGCTGGAGCAGGCGCTGGAGCGCAAGGGCGACCAACTGCGCCTGCGCCGGGTGCAGAAGTCGGCCAACCTGGGCAACGTGCACTTCATCCGCCAGGGTGAGCCCCGCGGTCTCGGCCACGCGGTCCTGTGTGCCAAGACGCACGTGGGCGACGCCCCCTTCGCGGTGCTGCTCGGTGACGACCTCATCGATGAGCGGGATGCGTTGCTGGACACCATGATCGAGGTGCAGGAGCAGTACGGCGGCTCGGTGGTCGCCCTGATGGAGGTGCCGGAGGACCAGATCCATCTCTACGGCTGCGCCGCGGTCTCTGCGCTGGACGGCAGTGGTGACGACGTCGTGCGGGTGGACTCCCTCGTGGAGAAGCCGGCCGTCGGCGAAGCACCCAGCAACCTGGCGATCATCGGCCGCTACGTCCTCGCGCCGGAGATCTTCGAGGTGCTGGAGCACACCGGGCCCGGGCGCGGGGGCGAGATCCAGTTGACCGACGCGCTGCTGGAGATGGCGGCGGACCCGAGCCGGCCGGGCGGCGGTGTCACCGGCGTCGTGTTCGGCGGCCGGCGGTATGACACCGGTGATCGGCTCGACTACCTCAAGGCGATGGTCCGCCTCGGCGTACGGCACCGCGACTTCGGCGCCGACTTCCGGTCCTGGCTGTTGTCCTGGCTCGACTCCGAGGAGGGTCGCGGACTGCCGGGGAAGGCCGCGGAGCCGTCCGAACGCGAACGTCTCGGTCACTGACCGGCGGTAGCGGCGGCCCGGTGAGCGGCCGGTGGACTCCGGGGGCCGGTCAGTAGGCTGCCGACGTGCTCACTTTCGACGAATACCAGCAGCGGGTCGTCGCCGCCGTGCGCCCGCTGGCGCCGCGGAGCGTCACCGTCGCCGACCTCGCGGACGCACTCACCGGAGCCGCCGATGGACACCCCCTGCTGGGTCTGGTGACCGCCGAGCCCCTCGTCAGCCGGGTCGCGTTGCCGGGCTTCACCAACTCCGCCATGGACGGGTATGCCGTGCGCGCCACCGATGTGCACGGAGCGACACCCGACGCACCGGTGTCGTTGCCGGTGGCCGGTGATATCGCCGCAGGGGACACCCGCACGCTGCGCCTCGAGCCGGGCAGTTGCCGGCGGATCATGACCGGTGCTCCGCTGCCCGACGGCGCGGACGCCGTGGTGCAGGTGGAGCTCACCGACGGTGGGCTGGAGCGGGTGGAGATCCGCGAGGCGGTCGAGGCCGGGCGCGCCATACGACGACGCGGCGAGGACCTGCGTCCGGGCGATCAGGTGCTGCCGGCCGGGACGACGCTGCTGCCCCGTCACATACCTGCACTGCTGTCCGCGGGCGCGCCGCAGATCGCGGTGATCCCGCGTCCGCGCGTCGCGATCCTGAGCACCGGCGACGAGCTCGTGGACCCCGGCACCGAGGCCGGACACGGACAGGTCGTGGACTGCAACGGCCCGATGCTCGCGGCACTCGCGGCCGAGTGCGGCTTCGACGTGGTGGCGGTCTGCCGCGCCGGGGACACCGGCGAGCAGGTGCGCGAGGCACTGACCGAACTGGCCGCGACAGCCGACCTGATCGTCACCAGCGGTGGGGTGAGCGCCGGTGCGTTCGAACCGCTGAAGCTGGCCTTCGAGGGCGACGCGGACTTCGAGTTCGTCAAGGTGGCGATGCAACCGGGCAAACCGCAGGGGTTCGGGAACATCGCGGGCGCAACGGTGTTCGCACTTCCGGGCAACCCGGTCAGTTCGCTGGTGTCGTTCTTGGTGTTCGTCGCTCCGGCCGGACGCGTGCTCGCGGGCCGTGACCCGGCGATCCGCACCGTCGAGGCGGCCGTCGCGGAGAAGTGGACGTCGCCGCCGGGCCGCCAGCAGTTCGCGCGTGTCGTCTTCGACGAGGACGGCCGGGTCGTGCGGCCGATCGGCGGTCAGGGCTCCCACGTCCTCGGCGGCCTGGCCGGTTCGCAAGCGCTGGCGGTGGTCCCGGCAGCCACCACCGATGTCGCGGTCGGGGAGACATTGCGGATCATTCCTCTGGAAGGACTGGCGTAAATGGGAGACCGGCTGACCCATCTGCGTGACGACGGCACGGCCCACATGGTCGACGTCAGCGCCAAGGACGTGACGGCGCGCGCGGCGCAGGCCCGCGGCCGGGTCCTGTTGTCGCCGGCGGCGATCGGCACCCTGCGGTCCGGCACCGTGCCCAAGGGTGACGCGCTCGCGGTGGCCCGGATCGCCGGCATCCAGGCGGCCAAGCGCACTCCCGACCTGGTGCCGCTGGCGCACCCGATCGCGGTGCACGCCGTTGCGGTGGAGCTGACCGTCGAGGACGACGGTGTCGACATCGCTGCCGAGGTCCGCACCGCCGACCGGACCGGCATCGAGATGGAGGCGCTGACCTGCGTCTCCGTCGCCGCGCTCGCGCTGATCGACATGATCAAGGCGGTCGACAAGCACGCCCGCATCACCGACGTCCGGGTGACCGCCAAGTCCGGTGGACGCTCCGGCGACTGGCGGGAGGACCAGGCATGAGCGCCGGACCGGACACACCGCGGGCGAGAGCCGCCTGGGTCGTGACGGCCTCCAACCGTGCGGCGGCCGGGACGTATGACGACCGATCCGGCTTGATCCTCGAAAAGGCGCTCGCGGACTGGGGTTTCACCGTCACACGGCGCGTGGTGCCGGACGGTCCACCGGTCGGCGCCGCACTGCGGGAGGCGCTGGACAGCGGCGCCCGCGTCATACTCACCACCGGCGGCACCGGCCTCACTCCCACCGACCGCACGCCCGAGGAGACCCGGCCGCTGCTGGACTTCGAGGTGCCCGGCATCGCCGACGCGATCCGCGGGCAGGGCGTCGGCGCCGGCATACCGACCGCCACGCTGTCGCGCGGGCTGGCGGGGGTGGCGGGACGCACGCTGATCATCAACCTGCCCGGCTCGACCGGCGGAGTCCGGGACGCCCTGGGCCTGCTCGAATCGGTGCTGCCGCACGCGATCTCGCAACTCGACGGGGGAGATCATTAGGTCCAGGTGGTGGCCCACCGCGGTCGCCGGCGACTGGCGCGGCTCGCGCATCGTGCTGCGACCGCTGCGGGTGCGGGCCGACCGGCGTGAGTTCCTGCAGTTGCGCAGCGTCAACGCGGCATGGACCAGACCCTGGGACTCCACCGCGCCGGGCGCGGGAGCTGTGGTGATGAGCTATGCGCAGATGGTCCGCTTCCAGGACAAGGAGGCGCACGAGGGCAGGTTGCTGCCTTTCGCGATCGAGGTCGACGGCGCGCTGGCCGGCCAGATGCACCTGTTCGGGATATCCCGCGGTGCGCTGCTGTCGGCGGCCGCGGGGTATTGGATCGGTGAGCAGTACGCCGGCCGGTCGATCACGCCGTACGCGCTGGCGCTGGCGATCGACCACGCCTTCGGCGCGGTGGGCCTGCACCGGATCGAGGTCAACATCCGCCCCGACAACGACGCCAGCCTGCGGGTGGTGGAGAAGCTGGGGCTGCGCGAAGAGGGGCTGCGCAAGCGTTACCTGCACATCAACGGCGCCTGGCACGACCACCTCACCTTCGCCGTGACGGCGGAGGAACTGCCGACCGAGACCATGGTCGAGCGCTTCCGGAGGTTCCGCGGGGAGAACGCGGTCTGACCGGCCCCCGAGTATGCCGATCGCGGTGTGACCGACCGCCGACTATGCCGATCGCGGTGTGACCGACCGCCGAGTATGCCAAGCGCGGCGTATGGCGCGCGATCGGCATACTCGGGACGTGGCGGCGTGACGCGTGTGACCGATGTGAAATCGCTACTCAGGCAACGGAACCCGTGCCGGTTCGCGCCGTCGAGCACGGCGAGGCCTTTCTGTCCAAGTGGCGACACACCGTGTACCTCCACGGATTGCAACGGTTTTGGATCTAACGTCTTGTCCCGTGCAGCAGCCGAGCAGCCTGATCTTCCTGGCCATCGTCGTCATCTGGGCTGCCTATCTCTTACAGCACTGGATCCGGCGCCGTGAGGCGCTGGCGACCGCGCGTTCGGTCGATCAGTTCAGCGACGCGATGCGGGTGCTCGAACGACGCGAGCACCGGGTCGAAGACTTCGGCGGCATCGACGACGCCGAAGGCACCCAGCGAAGCACCATGCAGGCATCCGAAGCACCGCACGCCAGCCGAATCTCGGCACCGTTGGTCCGCGCGAGCGCACCGCGGCCGTCACTGCGAGCAGGGACCGTCATGACCGGAGAAACTCAGCAGCCCACCGCACCCACCTCCGAACGCCGCGATGGAGGGACCGCGTCGGGCGTCCGGCGGCTCACCGCCGCCGGTAACTCGTCGGGGGAGGCGATGCAGCGCCTCGGCAACTTCGCCACTCACGCCGGCTCGCCGAAGCTGCGAGCCATTGCGCTGATCGGCAGCTTGTCGCTGCTGCTCATCACCGTGGTCTGCGCACCGTTCGGTGCGTTGCCGTGGTGGTCGCCCGTCCTGATGCTCGCCATCTCCGGCGGTGTGTTCTGGTGGTGCCGCGCCTCGGCGATGGCCGCCGGAGCCGTCCGACGCGACTCCACCCGCTCCGCACAACACCCGGCACGCGCACAGGCTGCTCGCCGGCCCGAAGCAGGGGTGAAACTGCCGCAGCGCAAGAGCGCTGCGCCCGCTGCTCCCGTGGTCCCCGTGACCAAGGCGACGATGCCGGACCCGGTCGCGCCCACCGAGCCGCAGCCCCGCCCGGCGACCGTCGAGCAGGTCTTCGACGTCGCGGCCGGCGTCGCATCGACACCGCAGCACACCGGTGCGGCGCCGGAGCTCATCGTCGAGCAGTCGCCGACCCAGGCGCCGGCCGCCCGGACGCACGAGGCCGGGGACGGCTGGCAGCCCGTCGCGGTGCCGCGCCCGACATACACGATGAAGGAACGGGCGCCCGAACGCCCGGCCCCGGCGCCGACCGCCGGCCGCTCGTACGACGACGTGGCCAACGAGGACCTGCCCTTCGACGGGCTCGCACTCGACCAGGACCTGGACGACCTGCCGTCGGTCTTCCGCGCCGGCTGAGCGGTAGCGAGCGGGAGCTGCGGCACCGCCGCGCACGGGTCGGCCCCGATTTAGCCGATCAGGTTCGCAGTGTTAAAGTTGCTCTCGCTTCCTGGGGCATTGGCGCAGTTGGTAGCGCGTCTCGTTCGCAATGAGAAGGTCAGGGGTTCGAATCCCCTATGCTCCACCAGATCAGCAGCGGGCCGGACATCGTCACGATGTCCGGCCCGCTGTTTGTCGCGCGTCGGCTCAGCGCTGGCCCGTGAGACGCGTGGTGGTGGCCAGCCAGGCCCGCATGGTCGCAGCGCGCAGCCGGAGCCGGTCGCGGACCTCGATGCCGGCCACCCGGGCCAGCTGGCGGCTGACCAGCACGGCGGCCGCACCGATCACCACGGTCCCGGCGAGCAGGCCCAGTGCGGCGCCGCCGGCCTGGTCGAGCAGGCCGACGACGGGTCCGCCGACTGCTGCCGAGCCCAGCGTGACGAGCATGTAGACGCCCAGCACGCGACCGCGCATCGAGTCGCCGGAGGCGAGTTGGATCGAGGTGTTCGTCGCGATCAGGAACGGCATACCGATGGCGCCGATGAGGACGAACGCGGCACCGACGGTCACCATGTTCGGCATGAAGGCCGCCAGCAGCTGCCCGGCCGCCAGGCCCGCGGCCAGGCCCGCGATGTGCCGCAGCCGCGATCCCGGCCACTTGGCGGAGGCGAGCGCGCCGATCAGTGAACCGAGCGCCAGGGAGATCGTCAGGAACCCGTAGCCGCCGGCGTCCAGGTGCAGGTCCTTGGCGAACGCCGTCAGCGTGACGGCGAAGTTGGTGGTGAAGAAGGCGCACACGCCGGCCAGCACGATCGGCCACAGCAGCACTGGGCGGTGCACGATCTCGGCGAGCGCCATACGTTGTTGTCCCCTGGCCCGGACCAGCCGCGGCACGGTGCGCAGCTCGGCGGTGCGGATCGCCAGGAACGCGGCGAACACGATGACGTACCAAGCACCGGTCGCGAGGAACGCGTAACCGGTGCCGACCGCGGTGATCAGCCCGCTCGACACCGCCGGGCCGGCGAGTGCACCCAGTTGGAAGATCGCCGAGTTGAGGCTCACCGCGTTGCGCAGCTTCTCCGGGCCGACGATCTCGTGGATGAATGCCGAGCGGGTCGGGTTGTCGAAGCAGGCGGCGGTGCCGGTGAGGAAGGCGATCACCAGCACGTGCCACAGCTGGACGGTGCCGGTCACGCAGAGCACCCCGAGCACGGCGGCACACAACCCGAGCGTCGACACGGTGCCCATCAGCACGTGCCGTTTGTCGAAGCGGTCCGCCACCAGTCCGGCGGACATCCCGAAGATCAGCGTCGGCACGAACTGCATGGCGGTCGCGACACCGACGACGAACGCGTTGTGCGTTAGGGTCAGCACCAGCCAGTCCTGTGCCACGCGCTGCGTCCACAGTCCGGAGGTGGACGCGGCCTGACCGAAGACGAACCAGCGGAAGTTGCGGTTGCGCAGGGACGCGAACAACCCGTCCTGCTGTCGCCGGTGGTGGGCCGCGGGGGGCAGGTGCTCGCGGGGTGAGGAGGTGCGGTTGGCCGTCTGTGGTGGTGTGGTTGGCACGGTGCTTCCGGTATCGGGGGAGTCAGGGGCGCCGGGGACGCGACCCTCCTGCCATTATCGCGCGGGGCAGGACGTCACGTGCGCCCTGTCGCCACCCGGTCGTCGCGGAGTAGCGTCTGTCCATGGCGAAGGGTGACGCCGCATTCGTCGGGTCGATTCCGGCGACGTACGAGCGGTTGCTCGTGCCGCTGATCTTCGCCGAGCCCGCCCGCCGGCTGGCTTCTGCAGTGCTGGCCACCGCACCGCGCGACATACTCGAAACGTGTGCCGGCACAGGCGTACTCACCCGCCAGCTCGTGGCGGCCGGCGACGCCTATGTCACGGCGACCGATCTGAACGCGCCGATGTTGCGCACCGCGCTGCAGCTGTGCCGCTCCGACCACGTCACCTGGCAGGTCGCGGACGCACTCGAGCTGCCCTTCGGTGCGCGCTCCTTCGATGCGGTCGCGTGCCAGTTCGGTGCGATGTTCTTCCCGGACAAGCCGCGTGGCTTCGCCGAGTCGCTCCGTGTGCTGCGGCCCGGTGGCACGTTCTGCTGCACCGTGTGGGACCGGATCGAGGCCAGCCCGTCGTGGCGGATCGTCGATGACGCGGTCAACGCCGCCGCCGGCGAGGTGCCGGTGCAGTTCCTGCGACGGGTGCCCTACGCCTACTTCGACCCGGACCAGGTCCGGCAGCACCTGCGGATCGCCGGATTCGACGACATCGCGGTGGAGACGCTCAGCGCCACGAGCCGGTCCACACCGGAGGAGACCGCCGAGGCGATCTGTCACGGCACGCCGCTGCGCATGGCACTCGCCGCGCACCCGACGATCGGGATCGAGCGGGCGACCGAGGTGGCGGCGCAGGCACTGCGCGAGGAGTATGGCGACGGTGTGTTCGACGCCCCCATCGGGTGGCTGCAGGTGGTCGCCCGGAAGTCTTGACTGTGACGTCACGTCACAGTCGATGATCGAGGTATGCGCTGGTCGCCGCCTTCGCGGCACGCACCCGGCTGTTGATCCTGGACGAGCCCACCTCCGGCCTGGACCCGTTGAGGGAGCGCACCTTCGCCGAGTGCGTCGAGCGGGCCGTGTCCGACGGAAGAACCGTTCTGCTGTCCAGCCACATCCTCGGTGAGGTGGAGCAACTGTGTGACACCGTCACCATCATCAAGGACGGTCGGCTGGTGGAGACCGGTGAGCTGTCGCAGCTGCGGCACCTGGCCGCTTCCACGATCAGCGCGGTGCTGGCGACGCAGGACTCGGCCCGGCTCGTCACCGAGCTGAACGAGCAGCTCGGAGCACCGCAATGGCTCGATGACGCAGGTGTTTTCGCGCATGTGCCGGACTACGCGGGCGGCTCCGGACCGACCATGGGCGCGATGGTGTTGATCGGCTGTTTCGCTGTCGCGGTTGCGCTCGGTGTATGGCGCCGCGGGCGGCGTGAGCTGGACGCGGGGTAATCCGGTGTCTCGTCGGACCAGCCGTCAGCGCCGACGATCGCTGCGAGTCCGACGGTCAGGCCGATGAGCCGGATGCTCGCGGACCCGGTCGGCTGTCCGAGTGCGGACAGTGCGGCTGCGAGTGCCGTCCACGAGCACGTGAGACCGGTCAGGATCGGCAGCCGGCGTCGGCGCGCCAGGTCGGCGATCGCGGCAGCCACCGCCAGACCCGCTGCGTAGTAGAGGTAGGTCTGCGGATCCAGCAGCAGACGCACCGACAACACTGCGAACGGCACACTCAGCCAGCGGCCACGGTGTGCCAGCCAGGCCGCGAGTGCGGCACCCAGGACGAACTGGAGCGGCCGGTCCCACGCCGGGGTGGTCAGCGCGGAGGACCCGAGCAGCCGCAGCACGGAGTTGTCGGCGACGGTGATCGTGAAGTTGCCCAGGTCGAGCGTGCGCGGGTCCGCGAGGACGAACGGACTCCACGGGATCGCCACAGCTGCGCAGAACAACGCCGACGCCTTGAGGCGGCGGGGGCGCGGCGCCGCCAGCAACAATATCGCCATCGGCAGGATCCAGGGCTTCGCTCCGGTGGCACCGGCCAGCAGCAGTGCGGCGGCGGTCCAGTGCTGCCGGCGGGCGGTCGCCACGGCGGCCGTGAGGAGGAACAGCGCCAGCGCGTCGTCGAGATGGCCGTAGTGGACGGCCAGCACCAGCCACAACGGAGACAGCAGGAGGCCGTAGATCAGTGCTCCGGCCAGTGGCAGCCGTCGCCCGGTCTGGCCACGGCTGAGGTCGGTGAGTAGCGTGGCGCACCCGAGACCGAGGGCGAGCATCAGCAGACAGGCGAGCGCGTCGGCGGCAGCGGCGGGTACGGCGACGAGAGCGGCCGATGCCGCCATGGTGAGTGGGCCGAACTGCAATTCAGGATGGTGTGCGTAGACGTGGAATCCACCGTGCCCGAGCAGTGTCCGGCCGGCGGTGGCGAAGTAGTGCCAGGAGTACATGCCGTGGCGGGCGGCGAGCAGACCGGACAGGAGAACCCAGAGGGTCAGGCCGCCGACGAGCCAACGCGTCGGTGACGGCCGGACCCGGCCGGAACGGGCCGGTGGTGGAGCGGCCCGCGCGGTGTGCACGGGCAGCTCCCAGGTGGTGTCGGTGGTCATCACGCTCGAGCGTGCCGTCCCAACCTGGGAGGTCGCGCAGAAGTTACTGAGGAAGCCGCTGTCGGCGACGCAAGAGACCTCTGCCGCGCGGTGCGGCAGAGGTCTCCTCGTGCTGGGTCAGGGGCTGGCGATCAGAACGCCGCAGTGCCGTTCGGTGTGCCCAGGCCGGTCGGGCCGTCCCAGCCGACGCCGGCGTTGGACCAGTACTGGTTGCTGCCGTTGCTGCCGGTGGTCACGTCGAACAGCGCCGACGGGTTGGCATAGGGCTTGGTGTTGGCGTAGCCGCTGGTGTTGCCGGACAAGGCGTAGACCGAGGCGACGAGCGGTGAGGACAGGGATGTGCCGCCGTACTGCGCCCACGAAGAGCTGCGCGAGGATGTCGGCGCGTAGACCGCCAGACCGGTGTTGGGGTCCGCGACCGCCGACACGTCGGCCATCGCACGACCTGCGCAGTGGGTGGCCGAGGGGTCCTGGCCGGCAGGTGCGACGTTGGAGGTGCTGCAGCCGGATCCCGCTCCGCTCCAAGCACTCTCGGTCCAGCCACGGGAGTTGGACGCGGTGGACAACGAGGTGCCGCCGACGGCGGTCACGTAGTGCGAGGAGGCCGGGAAGCTGGCACCCTGGTAGCCGTTGTCCCCGGTGGACGCGGCGACCGCGATGCCCGGGTGGTTGTAGTAGCTGCCGTACGTCGAGTCGGGTGCGTCGCCGCCTCCGTAGGAGTTGGAGATGGCCACGACGCCGGGCACCTTCGCGGCCTGGTTGACGGCCGCGCCGAGGTCGGCGAAGGATGCCGACTTCGCTTGCACCAGAACGATCTTGCAGTCCGGGCACGCGGCCGACACGGCGTCGAGGTCGAGTGCCTGCTCCTGCGACCAGCCGACGTCGGTCCGCGGCAGGCTGCTGGTGCTGCCGGTCTGGCTCATGATCGTCAGGCAGCCGTTGGCCTTCGTGCAGGACGGCAACCCGAACTGCGAGCGGTAGACGCCCAGGTCCCGCTCGGCGTTCGGGTAGCCGTACGCGTCGACGATGGCCACCGTGCGGCCACCGGACTTCAGCCCGGACAGCTTGTAGGCGCTCTGGATGTCGGTGGGCGTCTTGCCCGAGATGGCCGACGGCTTCACCGGTTTGCCGTATGCCGCCGCCGCGGGCTGCAGACGGCCGCTGCTGCCGACGTTCTGACCCGCGCTGTTGACCAGGTGCACGGCGTCGCAGGACGCCTGGCCGGCCTTCGCGGTGGCGCACGAGTGCACCGCGTGCACGCCGGCACCGTGGCCTGTCGTCGCATTCGCAGCGGGAACCATGCCGCCGACCGCGCCGGCCGAGGCGGCCAGGCTGATAGCGGCGAGCAGGGAGAATTTGCGCATCTGAAACTCCTCAGGGGGACGTGCCGATCAGGATCTGTCTGTCGGCGACGGCTGAGTGTGCTGCCGCTGCGAAGCCGAGCGCAATAGTCCTGGGGATTTCTGGTCGATTCTTGATCGAAAGCTGACTGTTGCGGGGTGCTTGTCGTCGGGTTCCGTTGTCTAGGAAAGAATTTCAGCGAGGACGGTGGCTTCGCTGATGTCGTCGCGTTTGGCGGCGGTGAGCAGTGTCAGCGTGCCGGACGCGGCAACCGTGCGCAGGGCTTCGAGCGCATCGGCGCGTTCCGGGTCCTGCAGTTCGGTGCGGTAGCGCTCGGCGAACTCCTCGAACTTCTCGGGGTCGTGGGCGTACCACCTGCGCAGCTCGGGCGACGGCGACACCTGCTTGCACCAGTCGTCGAGCTGAGCCTTCTGCTTGCTGAGGCCTCGGGGCCACAGTCGATCGACCAGCACGCGCGTGCCGTCGGAGGGTTCGGGAGCGTCATACACCCTGCGGACCTGGACCCGGTGCCTGCTCATGGGGCCCATGATGGGACGCCGGCCGGGGGCCTGCAACGGGGGAGCGCCGGCGGCGGTATGCCGATCGCGGTGTATGGCGCGCGATGGGCATACTCCGGATCCGGTCAGAGGCTGGCGGTATGCCGATCGCGGTGTATGGCGCGCGATGGGCATACTCCGGATCCGGTCAGAGGCCGGCAGTATGCCGATCGCGGTGCCCGGCACCGTCCGCATGAGAAGGTCGGAGCATGGACCTGCGCCCACCCGCCGAACTGGTGTCCGCTCGTGTACGGACGATGTGGGCGGTGGAGGGCGTCGTCCTGACCGTCGTGCTGCTCGTCGCCGGTGGCTGTGCATGGTACTGCCTCGACCCGTCAGCACTCTGGAAAGTGCTCGGGATCGTCCTGATTGCAGTGGTTTTCATCGGTGATGCGCTGATCGCGCCGTTGCTGCGCTACCGCATCCACCGGTGGGAGGTGACCGATGACGCCGTCTACACCCAGCGGGGACTGTTGACCATCGAGCAGCGGATCGCCCCGATCTCGCGGGTGCAGACCGTCGACAGTGAGCGCGGCGTGTTGGAGCGCATCTTCCGGCTCAGTTCGGTGACGGTGACGACCGCCTCGGCGAAGGGCGAGCTGCGGATCGAGGGTCTGGACGCCGGCGTCGCGGAACGGATCGTGCACGAACTGACCGTGGTCACGGCCGCGAGTGACGGAGATGCGACGTGACGGACGAGGAAGAGCGTGCCGAAGTCTCCCCTGGGGAAGGTTTGGTACGCGATGCCGGACGGGAGCGTGCCGAAGTCTGCCCTGGGGAAGGTTTGGTACGGGATGCCGGACGGGAGCGTGCCGAAGTCTGCCCTGGGGAAGGTTTGGTACGGGATGCCGGACGGGAGCGTGCCGAAGTCTGCCCTGGGGAAGGTTTGGTACGCCAGCAGCAGGACGGCGTCGGCGAGCACGGTGACGACTGGCATCGGCTGAGCCCCCGGATGTTGCTGATCCATCCGATCAAGGAGGTCGGGCGGTTCCTGCCGGCGCTGATCGCCATCGTCGTCGCCGGATCGACAGGTGGCCAGAACTGGTGGGGACTCGCGGCAGCGGGCGGTGCCATCGGCGTCGGCATCCTGCGGTGGTTCAGCACCCGCTACCGTTTCGCGCCCGACCAGGTCCAGCTCCGGCGCGGCGTGGTCAGCACCACCACCGTGTCGGCGCCGATCGACCGAGTGCGGTCGGTGGACGTGACGGCGTCGGTGATGCATCGCGCGCTCGGTCTTGCGGAAGTGCGGATCGGCACCGGTGCCGGCGAAAAGTCTTTGAAACTGGACGGTCTGACCATGGCGGAAGCTGCCGCGCTGCGTGGCGACCTCTTGCACCGCGCCGCTCAGGTCTCGCCCGAAACATCGGCGCACGAAGCGACCGGATCGACCGACGACGCCGGTGACAGCGCGCGCGACACGGCGGCATACGAGACGGAAACGGTGCTTTACCAACTCGATCCGGCGTGGATCCGCTACGCACCGTTCGGCCCGGCAGGGATGATCGCGGCGCTCGCGATCGTCGGTGTCGGCTCGCAGTTCCTCAACGAGTCCGGTCTCGGCTGGGGTGAGGACGGCCTGGTCAGCGGCACCGCGGATCAACTGGCCAGGCTCGGCGTGGTGGTTGCCGTTGTGGCTGTCCTGGTCATCGCGCTGGTGGTCGTCGTCGTGCTCGCCCTGCTGGGCTATCTGTTGTCCTTCCACGGTTTTCGCCTCACCCGCGACGGACGTGGCGGCACCTACCACGTGTCGCGCGGTCTGCTGACGACGCGAGCGACGTCGCTGGAGATCCGGCGGCTACGGGGTGTCGAGGTGCATCGCCCGCTGCCGTTGCGCTGGGCAGGTGGTGCTCACCTCTCGGCGATCACCACGGGCGTCAAGGATGACGGGCGCGGCATGAGCACCACGCTGACACCGCCGTCGCCCGAGCCGGTGGTGGTCCGTACCGCCGGAACCGTCCTCGGCGAGGACGCCGGCGCCATACAGCTGCGACGGCACGGCGCGGCGGCGACGCGGCGGCGGTACACGCGGGCGCTGGGCGGCGCACTCGTGCCTGCGGCGGCACTGGTCGCGGCGGCGATCGGGTGGGGGGTGCCGTTCCTGGCCGCCGCCGCGGTGCTGCCGCTGGTGGCGGGCTTCGCGCTGGGACGAAGTCGCGCGCACTGGCTGGGGCACGCGGTGACCGACCGCTTCCTGGTGACGCGGTCGGGCTCGATCGGCTTGTCCACCAACGTGGTCGAGCGGCGTGGTGCCGTCGGCGTCACTGTGCGGCGGTCGTTCTTCCAGCGCCGCGCAGGGTTGGCGACGGTGAGCCTGGCGACGGCTGCGGGCACCAAGGACTACCCGGTGGTCGACCTGCCGCAGGACCAGGTCGGCAAGCTCGCCGCGCAGATCGTGCCCGGCCACGTCGAGCAATTCCTGAGGTGACCCTTCAGACCCAGCTGGGCAGCCACATCCGCCACTGCCAGTGGCTGTAGGGGATCACCTGGCCGGTCCAGATCGGCCAGAAGAAGATGAACAGCCCGACCGTGACGATGGTGAAGCCGCCCACCGCGGCCTTGCCGATCATCACCCGCTGCTCGCTCGCCCCGGGTCTGCCGAGCAGCAGGCCGAGAACGAACACACACGCCAGCACCATGTATGGCGCGAAGGCGACCGAGTAGAAGGTGAAGATCGTGCGGTTCTGGTAGAGGAACCACGGTAGCCAACCCGCCGCGACGCCGGCCAGGATGCCACCGGCGCGCCAGTCGCGGCGCAGCAGCCAGTAGAACAGGAGCACCGCGAGTGCGATGGTGCCCAGCCACCAGATGCTGACCGTGCCGAGGGAGGTGATGGCCTTGCTGCACTGGGCGACGTGGCAGCCGGGGTCGCCCTGCTTCGGGCCCTCGTAGAAGAAGGACGTCGGCCGGGTCTGCAGCGACCACGACCAGGGGTTGGACATGTAGGGATGGAAGGAGGTGATGTCCGAGGCGGACTGGAACATCTGGGAGTTGTATTCCCACAGCGACCGCAGCCAGTCCGGCATCCAGGAGAAGAGCGAACTGTCCGGGGAGAACCCGGAGTGCTGGGTGGCCGGGTTGTCGGCGGCCCACTGCCGGTCGTAGGCGTCGTTGCTGGCGATCCAGCCGAACCAGCTGGTCAGATAGACCCCGAGCGAGAGCAGCAGCACGCTGACGCAGGCCGGCAACGCGTCCTTGACGAAGGTCGCCGACCAGTAGCGGCGCACGCCGACCGCCCGTCGCGCGCCCAGGTCCCACAAGCAGGTCATCAGCCCGAACACGGCCAGGAAGTACAGGCCCGACCACTTCGTCGCGATGTCGATGCCCAGGCACAGCCCGGCCACCCACCGCCACGGTCGCCAGCCCAGCCACGGGCCGCCGAGCGATGCCTTCTCCCACGTGCCGGCGGTCTGCATCGCAGCCACCTTGTCGGCCAGGATGCGGCGGGTCCGGGTGCGGTCGGCCAGCAGTGCGGTGAACGCGGCCAGCGCCCAGAACATCACCATGATGTCGAGGATCGCCGTCCGGGACATCACGAACTCGGTGCCCTCGAAACAGAGCAGGATCGACGCCAGCGTGGCCAGCACCGGCGACCGGAACAGATGCCACGCCGCGCGGCCCACCAGGTAGATGCCCAGGGTGCCGAACAGTGCGACGGCGAACCGCCAGCCGAACGACGACTCGATCCCGAAGATCTTCTCCCCGAAGCCGATGAACCACTTGCCCAGCGGCGGATGGACCACGAAATCGGCCTGTGCGCCATACACATGGGGGTTGCCCATGGTGAAGAGGCCGTCGGGGTTGTTGGTGATGCCGGTCGACTTGTCCTGTTTGCGTTCGAAGCCGTAGAGCAGCATCGACCAGCCTTCTTTGACGTAATACGTCTCATCGAAGACCAGTTGGTGCGGGCGGCCGACGTTCCACAAGCGGATGATGCCGCCGATGACGGTGACGATGGCGGGACCGAGGAACGCCCAGAGTTTCGCCTCGGCGGTGCGCGGCGCGCCGAGCAGACGACGGCGCAGCACGGCGCGGCGGTTCGCCACCGGGTCGTCCGCGGCGCTGTCGGCCGTGTCCGGTGCCAACGTGATCGTCACGCTCCTGCCCCCTTTCGCGTCGCCGGTCGCGGGTCACAGTAACCGAGGCAGCTACGTGCCCGGGCGGCGCCGGGCGTATGCCGTGCGAGACTGCCCACCATGACTGACGGTGTGCTGGTGCTGGCCGCGACACCCATCGGCGATTCGCGGGACGCCGCCCCGCGACTGGCGGCGGAGTTGGCCGGTGCCGATGTCGTCGCCGCCGAGGACACCCGCCGGCTGCGGCGGCTGCTGGACGAACTCGGCGTGACACCCCGGGGCAGCGTCGTCAGCTACCACGAGCACAACGAACGGGCACGCACCCCGGAGCTGCTGGAGCAGTTGCGCGCGGGTGCCCGCATCGTGCTGGTCACCGATGCCGGTATGCCGTCGGTCTCCGACCCGGGATACCGGCTGTCCAACGCGTGCGTCGCGGCCGGCATCCGGATCACCTGCGTGCCTGGTCCGTCGGCGGTGTTGATGGCGCTGGCGGTCTCGGGGCTGCCGACCGACCGCTTCTGCTTCGAGGGGTTCCTGCCGCGCAAGGCCGGCGAACGCGCCCGGCGACTCGCCGCACTCGCCGGTGAGCAGCGCACCATGGTCTTCTTCGAGGCGCCGCACCGGCTGGCCGAGATGCTGATCGCGATGGCGGAGGCCTTCGGCGGGGACCGGATCGCCGCCGTGTGCCGGGAGCTGACCAAGACCTACGAGGAGGTCCGGCGCGACAGGTTGGCGGCCCTCGCCGAGTGGGCGCTCGAGGGTGCCCGGGGCGAGATCACCGTGGTGGTCTCGGGTGCGCCGGCCGTCAGTGCGTCGATCGAGGACGTGCTGCCCGTCATACAGCAGCGGGTCGCGGCCGGTGAGCGGCTCAAGACGGTGTGTGCCGAAATGGCCGAGCACACCGGCCTGTCCAAGAAGGCGTTGTATGACGCAGCTCTCGCCGCGCGCTGAGTCGGCCGCGGGCAGCCCGCGCCGGCAGGCGTGGCTGCTCGGTGCGGCCTCCGCTGCCGTGGCGACGGTCTTCTTCGCGGTGCTCGCGCTCGGACGGTGGAATGCCGGCAACAGTGCCGACTACGACCTGGGCATCTTCGCCCAGGGCGCCGACGCGTGGTCGCGAGGGCACTGGCCGGTCTCGCACATCCGCGGATTGTCGCTGCTCGGCGACCACTTCAGCCCGCTGCTGGCGACCTGGGGAGTGGTGTGGCGGATCTGGCCGACACCGCCCGCGCTGCTGATCACCCAGTCGGTGCTGTTGGGCGCCGCGCTCGGGGTCATGGTCGGCTACGCCCGGCGGCGGGCCGGGTGGAAGGTCGCCGTGCTGATCGCCGTCGTCGGGATTTTCTCCCGCGCCGTGCTGACCACGGCGATGTTCGACGTGCACGAGGTCGCGTATGCCGCGATCGGTCTGGCAGTGCTGTGTATCGCGTTGCTGCAGCACCGTTTCGGGTGGGCGGTGGCGGCGTCGGTATGGCTGCTGCTGACCAAGGAGGACCTCGGTCTGACGGTCTTCGCGGCGGGGTTCTGCTGGTGGTGGATGTATCGGGCCGACGGCTGGCGCCGGCCGCTGATCCTCGCCGGCCTCGGCGTCGCCGGCGTGCTCGTCGCGATGGTGGTGCTCGGCGCCTTCGCACCGGGAAGCGGCACCGGTTACCTCGCCTACTTCGGCATCGGCACGAGCAACAAGCTGCCCGTCCCGGAGGACCACAGCCTCAGCCCGCAGCGCCTGCTGCCGGTGCTGATGTATGTCGTGCTCGCCCTGGTGATCGGCGTCCGCTCGAAGCTGACGGTGCTCGCCGTCCCGACGCTGCTGTGGCGCGCGGTCTCGTCCAACATCCACTACTGGGCACTGGACTTCCACTACGACGTCATCCTCTGGCCGATCGGGTTGCTGGCCTTCGTCGACACCGTCGGTCGAGTGCAGCTGCCCGCTGGTCGAGTGCCGCGAGGTACAGGCGGTGTATCGAGACCCTGGGTTCACCCGTGGGAGAAGGCCGCGGTGAGCATCGCGGTGCTCGCCGGCTTCGCGCTCGCGGTGTCCGAGATGGCTGACCGGTCGGTGGCGCCGTCCTCGCTGTTCCACACCGCGCCGGTCGTGCGCAACATCCGGTCGCTGGCCGCCGATCACCTGCCGAAGGACGCACGGGTCGCCACCCAGGCCGACGTCGGTGCCTACCTGGTGCCGGCATACGACGCCTACTCGCTGCGCCCCGATCAGCACCCGTCGGTCGACTACGTGATGTTCACCAGCAAACCGAAGTGGACCTACCAGGTGCCGGTCTGCGCACGGGAGAAGCTGGTTCGCGAAGCGGCACAGGTATGGCGCCGCGGCACCGTCACGCTGGTGCAGCTCCCGCACCGGCAGCGTGTCACGCCGACCTGCTGAGGCGCGTCACCGCTGACCGCAGAGGTCGTCCTGCGGCAACCGGAGGGAAGCGTCGGTCGGGTCGCCCGGCTGGTAGCACACCCACACGACCCGTCCCTGCTGCCGGAAGGCCGTCGTGCCGACGGATCCGGTGATGGTGTGGGCCGTGCCGTCGATGCGATAGCGGGCCGTCACGTCGGTCTCGCCGTTGCCGGCCGAATGCTGTGACACGACGGTCGCCGGCGCCATACCCGGACGTGCCGGGCCGGACGGTCCCCGGCCCTGCCACCACTGCAACACCAGCAGCACGGCGGCGACGAGCACCACCAGCGCGATGGCCTTCTCCCACCAGGAGGACAGGAAGCCCGGCCGGTCAGGTGACGTGCTCGGCATCCCGCCTCCTTCGCGCGAAGCCGCGCATCCGTCGGGCCCCTGCCCACAGCGCCCAGGCAAGCACCACCAGCGCGACGACCACCAGCGCGGGCACGAAGACAGCGATCAGGGACAGGCCGAGCGACGACACGTCCTCCACCGTGGAGACGACCGGCGCGCCGAATCCCGCGGTGCCCAGGTTGACCGCCGGTCGCGCGCTCGACTTGCCCGCGTGCACCACACCGGCGACGACCAGGCCGCCGACGAAGGCGATCCACTCGTGGTCCCGCAGGAACGAGGAGTGGTCCAGCGCACTCGCCGACTGGGTGGCGGCAGCGACGAGACCGCCGGTCGCCGGACGGATGACGGTGCCGGCGACGTCGTTGATGCTGTCGACCACCGGGATCTTGTCCAGCACCAGCTCGCTGATCAGCAGGACGGCGCCGATGCCGAGTGCCCACCACGACTCGATCCACTGCCAGCCGCCCGGGAGATCGATCACGCCGGTGAACCGCGCGAGCAGCCCGACGATGAGGAACGGGATGTAGGCGTTCAGTCCCGCGGCCGCCGACAACCCGGCTCCGGTGAGCACCGCGAACATCCCACACCTCCCGTCGATGCTGTGCGTACTGCGCAGGATCGTGTCAGTGCCTGGTCGCGCGTGCAAACGCGCGCGGTGACGAGGTTCGGGCGTTAACTAGGATGGCGGATCATGAAGGTTCTGTCTGCGCTCGCGTGGCCCTACACCAACGGGCCCCGTCACATCGGTCACGTCGCCGGATTTGGCGTTCCTGCAGATGTTTTCAGCCGTTACATGCGTATGGCGGGCCACGACGTGCTGATGGTCAGCGGCACCGATGAGCACGGCACCCCGATCCTGGTCCTCGCGGACAAGGAGGGCGTCGGCGTCCAGGAGATCGTCGACAAGTACAACGCTGTCATCGCCCAGGACCTGCTCGACCTCGGGCTTTCCTACGACCTGTTCACCCGCACCACGACCCGCAACCACTACCAGGTCGTGCAGAACCTCTTCACCCAGATCCGCGCCAACGGTTACATGATCGAGCAGACGACCACGACGGCGATCAGCCCGTCGACCGGTCGCACGCTGCCGGACCGCTACCTGGAGGGCACCTGCCCGATCTGCGGATTCGCGGAGGCCCGCGGCGACCAGTGCGACAACTGCGGCAACCAGTTGGACCCGTCCGACCTGATCGATCCGCGGTCCAAGATCAACGGCGAGGTGCCGCAGTTCGTCGAGACCGAGCACTTCTTCCTCGACCTGCCGGCGCTGGCCGGTGCGTTCCAGCAGTGGCTGGACGAGGTCGACGCGACCGGCACGTGGCGGCCCGGGGTGATCAACTTCGTCAAGGGGCTGGCCAAGGACATGCATCCGCGGGCGATGACCCGCGACATCGACTGGGGGATCCCGATCCCGGTCGAGGGCTGGGACAGCAAGCGGTTCTACGTCTGGTTCGACGCGGTCATCGGCTACTTGTCCGCGTCGATCGAGTGGGCCCGACGTGTCGGCGAGCCCGAACGCTGGCGCGAGTGGTGGAACGACCCGGCTGCGAAGAGCTACTACTTCCAGGGCAAGGACAACATCACCTTCCACGCCCAGATCTGGCCGGCCGAACTCCTCGGCTACATGGGCAAGGGCGACAAGGGCGGTGAGCCGGGGGAGTACGGCGAACTCAACCTGCCCACCGAGGTCGTCGCCTCCGGCTTCCTCAACCTGTCCGGTGCGCAGTTCTCCACCTCACGCGGCAACGTGATCTACGTGCAGGACATGATCGCCACGTATGGCGCGGACGCGCTGCGCTACTTCATCTGCGCGGCCGGTCCGGAGACCCAGGACAGCGACTTCACCTGGGAGGAGTTCGTCAGCCGCAACAACAACGAACTCGTCGCCGGCTGGGGGAACCTGGTCAATCGCACCGCGTCGATGATCGCCAAGAACTTCGGGCAGGTCCCCTCACCGGCCGTGCTGGAGCCGATCGACGAGGAGTTGCTCGCGGCGGTCCGCGGCGGCTTCGACGCCGTCGGCGAACTGCTCGAGGCACAGCGGCAGAAGGCGGCGATCGCCGAAGTGATGCGCCTGGTCCGGACGGCGAACAAATACGTCACCGACACCGAGCCCTTCCGCCTCAAGGGCGACGATCAGCGGGAGCGACTGGCGACGGTCCTGCACACGCTGGCGCAGGCGATCACCGACCTGAACACAATGATGTCGCCGTTCCTGCCGCACAGCTCCAACAAGGTCTTCGAAACGTTCGGCGGCACCGGCGAATTCATGCCGATGCCGCGTGTGGAGCAGGTGCGCGACCTGGATGACGACAGCCGCGCCCACCCGATCATTACCGGCGAATACTCCGACACCCCGCGCTGGCGGTCCCGCCCGGTGCCGGTCGGCGCGCCGGTCGCCAAGCCGACGCCGATCTTCGCCAAGCTGGACCCGATCGACCCGGATGACCCGTTCGGTCGTGCACGCTGAGCACGACGCTGATCGAGTAGCGACGAAGGAGCGTATCGAGATCAAGTGCCGGCACTCGATCTCGATACACCTCCTCCGCTTCGCTCCCCCGGCACTCGATCAGCGTGACCGACGGCAGAGAGGACTTGTGCGTGAGCAAGGGACATCAGCGCAGCGCAGTCAGCGGACCGCAGCCGGCACCGGAGCCGCTGCCGACAGCGGTCGTCGACAACCACACGCACCTCGACATCGCCCGGCACGACGGCCCTCCGCCGGATGTCGCGGCGGCGCTGTCGCAGGCGGCTGCGGTCGGGGTCGATCGGGTGGTGCAGATCGGCTGCGACCTGGCCGGTGCGCGCTTCACCGTGGACCAGATCGCGCAGCACCCGGGGATGCTCGGCGGTGTCGCCATACACCCCAACGAGGCCGCCGAACTCGCCGCATCCGGTGACCTGCGCGCGGCGTGGGCCGAGATCGAGCAGTTGGCCGCGCACCCGCGCATTCGAGTGATCGGCGAGACGGGGCTCGACTACTTCCGCACCGGTCCGGATGGCGTTGGTGCGCAACAGGATTCGTTCCGGTGGCACATCAATCTGGCCAAGCGCGCCGGCAAGGCGCTGCAGATCCACGATCGTGACGCGCACGAGGACGTGATGCGCATCCTCGACGAGGAAGGTGCGCCGGAAAGCACTGTGCTGCATTGCTTCTCGGGTGACATCAACCTCGCCCGTCGATGCGTGGAGCAGGGCTACCTGCTCTCCTTCTCCGGCACGGTCACCTTCAAGAACGCCCGAGACCTGCGCGATGCCCTCGCGATCGTGCCGTTGGAGCAGGTGCTGGTCGAGACGGATGCGCCCTACCTGACGCCGTCCCCGTACCGCGGCGCGTCCAACGCGCCGTACCTCATCCCGTTGACGGTCCGCGCCATGGCGGACGTGCTCGCGGTCGACGTCCCGACCCTGTGCCGGGCATTGTCGGACAACAGCGAACGCGTCTACGGTCCTTGGGTGGACTGACCGCGAGGCACCGAACGCCGGGTCTGGCCCGAGTCGCGCCCGCCGACTCTGCGGATGGCCGTGTTGCGGGAGTGCGATCCGGGTCACGCGCAAGTGTGACGTGACTATCGTTATCGAAATTTGACCTTTGCCCTGCAGGTGCGTCACGCTCGATGAGTTCAACCCGAGAGTCGGCACCCCCCGAACACGGCTGCGCGAGACGCGGCCGGGCGAGCCAGGCACCGCCGTTCGCCCCGCACCGACCAGCGATCCCCGCCTCATGCTGATGGCAGCGCTGCTGACGTGCGCCTCGCCGCTCGACGGACAGCCCGGCATCGGAGACCCATTGAATTACCGCACGTCCCACCGCACGCCCTACCGCCTGACCAAGACCGCAGCGATCGCGGCCGTCACCGTCGCCGCAGGGCTCGGCATCAGCGCCTGTGCCGCCGGCTCGTCCGCCGGTGCGCACACCGCCGCGATCACCACCCGCCCGACCACCTCGACCACGAGTCCGGCAGCGATGCCGTCCGTGGCGCCGTCCGCCAGGCCTTCGCACAGCACGCCGGCCGGTCATCGCGCGGTGGCCAAGAAGGTCTCGCGTGATGAGGCCCGCCCCACGGTGACCACCCGCACGGTCACCAGCACGCAGCGGGTCGGCTTCGACACGGTGCGCAAGTATGACGACTCTCTCGCCGCCGGTCGCACCCGTGTGCAACGCGCCGGTGTGCCCGGCGCTGCGACCCTCACCTGGCGCCAGCAGCTGGCCGGCCAGGTGGTCAGTCGCACGACCCTCGTCAAGCGCGTCGTGACGCGGCAGCCGGTCAGCCGGGTCCTCGTGGTCGGCACCGCGAAGGCTACGCCGGCACCCACCAGCACGCCCACCAGCACGTCACGCAGCGCCGGCGGGCTCGATCTGTCCCGCGCCGCCATGTGGGATCGCATCGCGCAGTGCGAGTCCGGTGGCAACTGGGCCACCAATACGGGCAACGGCTACTACGGCGGCCTGCAGTTCGACATCGGCACCTGGCTGAGCGCCGGTGGCGGCCGCTTCGCGTCCCGGGCCGACCTGGCCAGCCGGGCTGAGCAGATCACCGTCGCCAACCACGTCTACGCCTCGCGCGGCCTCGGCCCGTGGGGTTGCGCCGGGGCGGCCTGACGGCTCGCCGCCGCGCCGCCGACGACACACCCACACGCCGGGCCGCAGTCCTCCCAGGACTGCGGCCCGGCGTTCGTCGTGCTGTCGTGCCCACGTCTCCACCGCGAAGTCACCCGTGTGACGGATGTGCTGCATAGAGTGAAGGAGCGTAGCCACGCCCCGCATACCGTCGACGCACGGTCACTTGGCGTTTACTACGCGCAGTAGTAGTTTGTCGGTAAGGTTCACGATACGGTTCGACACGAGCTGAACGAGGATCACATGACTGCCACACCAGACCAGCCGCGCGAGGCGTCCGGCGCAGCCTGGCTGCAACTCGTCACCGTCACCGTCGGGTTCGCGATCAATTTCTGGGCCTGGGCGCTGGTCAGCCCGCTCGGGCCGCTCTTCAGCCCGGACAAGGCGAAACTGCCGCCGGATGCCTACGACAAGCAGCTCAGCTTCCTGCCCTTCTCCGACGGGCAACCGCTGACCGCGAGTCAGGCCAGTCTGATGGTCGCCGTGCCGGTCGTCGTCGGCTCGATCGGCCGGATCCCGGTCGGCGCGCTCACCGACAAGTACGGCGGCCGGGTGATGTTCCCGCTGGTTTCGGCGATCACCATCGTCCCGGTGCTGGCGATCGGATTCTTTGCACTTAACTCTTTCGTCGCACTGCTGATCTTCGGCGTGCTGCTGGGCATCGGTGGCACGACGTTCGCCATCGGGGTGCCGTTCGTCAACGCCTGGTTCCCGCCGGACAAGCGCGGGATGGCCGTCGGGATCTTCGGGGCCGGCATGGGCGGGACCGCGATCAGTGCTCTCACCACCGTCAGCATCTTCAAGGCACACGGCAAGGCGGTGCCGTTCCTCATCGTGGCGATCGCACTGGCGGTCTACGCCGTCGTCGCCTGGTTCGTGCTGCGTGACGCGCCGGGGCGCGTCATACCCTCGACGCCGCTGGTGCAACGGCTGGTCGCCACGGCGAAGCTGCCGATCACCTGGCACGCAGGCGTCCTCTACACCGTGGGCTTCGGCGGGTATGTCGCCTTCTCGGTCTTCCTGCCGCTCTACCTCAAGAACGCCTACGCCCTCTCCGCGGCGGACGCCGCCAACAAGATGGCCGGCTTCGTTATCATCGCCGTCATCATGCGCCCCGTCGGTGGCACGCTCGCGGACAAGATCGGCTCGCTGCCGGTGCTCTCGGCCTGTTTCGGGCTGGTGGCCGTGTGCGCTGCCATCGCGGCGGGCGAGCCTCCGCTGCGCGGCTACGGCACACCGGTCTTCCTGGTGATGGCCGCGGCCCTCGGGGCGGCTTCCGGGGCGACCTTCGCACTCATCGCCGAGGCGACCGATCCGGCAAGGGTGGGCGGAGTCACCGGGCTTGTCGGAGCCGCAGGCGGATTGGGCGGTTTCGTGCCACCGTTGGTGATGGCCTACATCTACAGCCAGACCCGGTCCTACGCGATCGGCATGTGGTTGCTCGCGATCTGCTCGGCGCTGACCCTCGTGCTCATCCTCACCGTCGTACGCCGCAGCGCGGCACCCGCCTCTCCGGAACTGCAGGAGGTTCATTGATGACAACTTCAGGTTTGGACGACAAGCTGACCGACGCGCTGGTCGGTACCCGCCGGTTCTTCACCCGCGCGCAGGTGTCGGCCGACAAGCGGGCGATGTATGCCGAGGGCGGCCGCCAGGGGGACTCCTTCTATCGGGACCGGTGGAGCCACGACAAGGTGGTGCGCTCCACGCACGGCGTCAACTGCACCGGCTCCTGCTCCTGGAAGGTCTACGTCAAGGACGGGATCATCACCTGGGAGGCGCAGCAGACCGACTACCCGACCGTCGGCGCCGACAAGCCGGAGTACGAGCCCCGCGGCTGCCCCCGCGGTGCGGCGTTCAGCTGGTACACCTACTCGCCGACGCGCGTCCGTTATCCGTATGTCCGGGCGACGTTGCTGACGATGTTCCAGGAGGCGCGGGCGCAGTACGGCGACCCGGTCGTCGCCTGGGCCTCGATCGTGCAGGATCCCGAAAAAGCCTCTCGTTACAAGGAAGCCCGCGGCAAGGGTGGGCTCGTGCGCGCGTCCTGGTCGGACGCAGTGGAGATGATCGCCGCCGCGCACGTCTACACGATCAAGCGGTACGGCCCGGACCGGATCGCCGGGTTCTCGCCGATCCCGGCCATGTCCCAGGTCAGCTATGTGTCCGGCGCCCGCTTCAACGAGCTCATCGGTGCACCGATGCTCAGCTTCTACGACTGGTATGCCGACCTGCCGGTGGCCAGCCCGCAGATCTTCGGCGATCAGACCGACGTGCCGGAGTCCGGTGACTGGTGGGACGCGGGCTACTTGATGATGTGGGGCACCAACGTGCCGCTGACGCGCACCCCTGATGCGCATTGGATGACCGAGGCGCGGTACCGCGGCCAGAAGGTCGTGGTGATGAGTCCGGACTATGCGGAGAACGTCAAGTTCGCCGACGAGTGGCTCGCGCTCGCGCCGGGCACTGACGCTGCGCTCGCCATGGCGATGGGGCACGTGGTGCTGCGGGAGTTCTTCGTGGACCAGCAGGTCGACTACTTCGACGACTACGTCAGGAAATTCACCGACCTGCCGTTCCTGATCACCCTAGACCAGCAGGACGACGGCAGCTGGCGGCCGGGCAAGAACCTCGTCGCCGCAGATTTCGAGAACCCTGCGCGGACGAGCGAGAACGCACTCTTCAAGCCGGTCGTCTTCGACGACGCGACGGGTGCTCCGGTGGTCCCGAACGGCACGCTGGGGGACCGGTTCGGCGACGAGGGTGTCGGCAAGTGGAACCTCGACCTGGAGGACCTGCAGCCGCGGCTGTCCTTCTGGTCCGAGCAGGGCGAGTCCGTCGCGGTGCGGCTGCCGCGTTTCGACGCAGCCGACGGGCAGGCCGTCCTGGAGGAGCGCGGCGTGCCGGTCGCCCGCGTCGGCGACCAGGTCGTCACCACTGTGTTCGACCTGATGCTGGCCCAGTACGGCGTCAGTCGGCCGGGACTGCCCGGCGTCTGGCCGCAGGGGTATGACGACCCGCGGGCGCCATACACCCCGGCCTGGCAGGAGGAGATCACCTCCGTCCCGGCCGAGGCGTGCGCCCGCATCGCGCGCGAGTTCGCCCGCAATTCGGCTGACACGCAAGGCCGTTCGATGATCCTGATGGGCGCCGGGACCAACCACTGGTACCACTCCGACCTGATCTACCGGGCGATGCTGATGCTCACCACGATCACCGGGTGCCAGGGCCGCAATGGCGGCGGCTGGGCGCACTACGTCGGCCAGGAGAAGGTCCGGCCGCTGATGGGCTTCCAGAACGCCGCGTTCGCGCTCGACTGGAGCCGGCCGCCGCGGCACATGAACCAGACGGCCTACTGGTATGTCAACACCGGCCAATACCGCTACGACACCTTCCTCGCCGACACCGTCGGCGGGGGCATGGGCGCGTTCCCGGAGCAGACGGTCATGGACCTGCTGCTCAAATCGGCTCGGCTGGGATGGTCGCCGACCTATCCCACGTTCGACAAGAGCTCGATCGAGATCCCCGACCTCGCCGCCAAAGACGGCGCAGACGTGAAGGATTGGGTGGTCGACAAGCTGCAGTCCGGGGAGTTGAAGTTCGCGCTCGAGGAACCGGAGAACCCGGAGAACTTCCCGCGAGTGCTGACGCTGTGGCGCTCCAATCTGCTCGGCTCGAGCGCCAAGGGGGACGAATACTTCCTCAAGCACCTGCTCGGGGCCGAGGGGGCGGTCACAGCCCGCCAGGCACCGCCCGAGCAGCGCCCACGTGACATTGCGTGGGCCGACGAGATCGTCGACGGCAAGCTGGACCTGCTGATGACCATCGACTTCCGGATGACCAGCTCGACGCTGTTCTCCGACATCGTGCTGCCGGCCGCGACCTGGTACGAGAAGCACGACATCAACACCACCGACATGCACCCGTTCATCCACTCGTTCAACCCGGCGATCAGCCCGCCGTGGCAGAGCAAGACCGACTGGGACGCCTGGAAGGAGATCGCAAAACGCTTCTCCGAGTTGGCGGTCGACCATCTCGGCACCCGCACCGACCTGGTGGCCAAGCCGTTGTGGCACGACACCCCGGACGCGATGGCGACACCACACGGCATCGTGCGGGACTGGAAGCTCGGCGAGTGCGACCCGATCCCCGGCAAGACGATGCCGGCGCTGATCCCGGTCGAACGCGACTACACCGCGGTCTACGACAAGATGACGTCGGTCGGCCCGCTGCTCGACACGCTCGGCACGAGTTGCAAGGGCATCACGTATGACGTCTCGGAGGAGCTGGAGACGCTGCGGCACGAGCACGGCGTGGTGGCGACGGGGCCGGCTGCCGGTCGACCCCGGCTGGACACCGACGTGCAGGTCGCCCAGCTGATCATGATGCTCTCCGGCGCCACCAACGGGCATCTGGCGACGCAGGGCTTCCGCACCCAGGAGCAGCGCACCGGACACCAGATGCACGACTTGGCGGCCGAGAGTGAAGGCAGGAGAATCACTTTCGCCGACACGCAGCGGTCACCGCAGCCGGTGATCACCACCCCGGAGTGGTCCGGGTCGGAGACCGGTGGCCGGCGCTACAGCCCGTTCTCGATCAACATCGAACGCCTCAAGCCGTTCCACACGCTCACCGGACGCCAACACTTCTACCTCGACCACGACTGGATGCTGCGGATGGGGGAGGCACTGCCGACATACCGTCCACCGCTGGACATGACCCGGCTGTTCGGCGAGGCAAAGGTCGGCGCGACCGGCGAACTCGGAGTGTCGGTGCGCTATCTCACGCCGCACAACAAGTGGTCGATCCACTCCGAATACCAGGACAACCTCTTCATGCTGTCGCTGTCCCGTGGCGGTCAGACGGTCTGGATCTCCGACAAGGACGCCGCCAAGGTGGGCATCGGCGACAACGACTGGGTCGAGATGGTCAACCGCAACGGCGTCGTCGCATGCCGGGCGATCGTCTCGCACCGGATGCCGGAGGGCACCGTCTACATGCATCACGCGCAGGACCGGTTGATCGACGTGCCGCTGACCGAGCGGGACAAGAAGCGCGGCGGCATCCACAATTCGATGACCCGCATCATGATGAAACCCAGCCACCTGATCGGCGGCTACGCGCAGCTGTCCTATTTCTTCAACTACATCGGCCCCACCGGCAGCAACCGCGACGAGGTCACCATGATCCGCAAGCGGACGATCTCTGTCGAATACTGAGCAGCCGGAAGGAGATTCAAAGATGCGAGTCATGGCGCAGATGTCGATGGTGATGAACCTCGACAAGTGCATCGGCTGCCACACCTGCTCGGTCACCTGCAAGCAGGCGTGGACCAACCGGGCCGGGATGGAATACGTCTGGTTCAACAACGTCGAGACCCGGCCGGGCCTGGGCTACCCGCGGACCTGGCAGGACCAGGAGCGCTGGAAGGGCGGCTGGAAGGTGCTGCCGAACGGCCGGCTGACCCTCAAGTCGGGCAACCGGCTGAAGAAGCTCGCGACCATCTTCAGCAACCCGAAGCTGCCCAACATCCGCGACTACTACGAGCCGTGGAGCTACGACTACGAGACGCTGCTGGAGTCGCCGGTCACCAAGAACTACCCGGTCGCCCGCCCCTACTCGCTGCTGTCCGGCAAGCCGATGAACGTGGAGTGGTCGGGCAACTGGGACGACGACCTCGGCGGCGCCGGCGAGCACGCCGTGCAGGACCCAATGCTCAAGGGCATCGAGGACAAGGTGAAGTTCGAGTTCGAGCAGACCTTCATGTTTTACCTGCCGCGCATCTGCGAGCACTGCCTCAACCCGGCGTGCGCGGCCTCCTGTCCGAGTGGGGCGATCTACAAGCGCGAGGAGGACGGCATCGTCCTGGTCGACCAGGACAAGTGTCGTGGCTGGCGCATGTGCATCAGCGGATGCCCGTACAAGAAGGTCTATTTCAACCACAAGACCGGCAAGGCCGAGAAGTGCACCTTCTGCTACCCGCGCGTCGAGGTGGGCATCCCGACGGTGTGTGCCGAGACCTGCGTCGGGCGGCTGCGCTACATCGGCATCATGCTGTATGACGCCGACCGCGTCCTCGATGCCGCGGCGACCCCGGACGACCAGGACCTCTACCAGGCGCAGCTGGACTGTTTCCTGGATCCGTTCGACCCGCAGGTGCAACGCGCTGCCGAACGCGACGGCATACCCGGTGACTGGATCGAGGCGGCCAAGAGATCTCCGGTGCGGCGGCTGATCATGGACTACCGGGTCGCGTTGCCGCTGCACCCGGAATACCGCACCATGCCGATGGTCTGGTATATCCCGCCGCTCTCGCCGGTGGTCGACGTCGTCAAGGACACCGGCTACGACGCCGAGGACCAGCACAACCTCTTCGCCGCCATCGACACACTGCGGATCCCGGTCGAATATCTGGCCAATCTCTTCACCGCCGGTGACGTCGCCACCGTCGACCGGGTGCTGAAGAGGATGGCCGCGATGCGGTCCTTCATGCGCGACATCAACCTGGGCGGCGACCCCGACGAGGAGATCGCGGCATCGGTCGGAATGAGTGCCGAGGACATGTACGAGATGTTCCGGCTGATGGCGATCGCCAAGTACGACGAGCGCTACGTCATACCGACCGCACACGCCGAACAAGCCCACGGGCTGGAGGAATTGGCCACCGAGTGCGCGGTCGGCGGGTACGACGACCCCGAACGCGCCTCCGCACCGTTCGGGGAGGGCTCGGGCACCGGGGTGCTCACCCCGGTGGCGATCGAGAACTTCCAGATGCTCAAGGAGCGCCAGACCTCCGATCGGGACACCCTGATCTCCGGCGGCTCGAGGACCGGGCGGGTCAACCTGCTCAACTGGGACGGTAGGGGTGTGCCCGAGGGGCTCTTCCCACCCGACGACGGAGCGCAGCCGTGAGATCGCTGCTGTGGAAGCGGCACCGCCGGGCCGCCGCGCAACTGCCGGACGACGTGGTCGCCGCCACCTGGCAGTCGGTGTCGCTGCTACTGGAATACCCCGATGCCGAAACGCTGCAACGCTTTCCCGCCGTGCGTGCGGTGACCGCCCAGTTGCCGCCCGAGATCGGCACGCTGTTGTCGGCTTATCTCGACGACGCGATGTCGGTGCCACTCGCGGACCTGCAAGCCGACTACGTCGACACGTTCGACGTCACCCGCAAGTGCAGCCTGCACCTCACCTACTTCAGCAGCGGCGACACTCGGCGGCGCGGAGTGGAGCTGGTGGAGTTCAAACAGGCCTACCGGCGCGCCGGCGTGCAGCTGGCCGACGACAGCAGCGAACTGCCCGACTTCCTGCCGGTGCTGCTGGAATTCGGCGCATTCACCGATCGCGACGCGGCCTGGAAGCTGCTCAACGACCACCGGGTCGGCCTTGAACTGCTGCACCGTGCACTGGTCCGCCGCGGATCCCGTTGGCTGCCAGTGGTCGATGCCTTGCGTGCGACACTCCCGTCGCTCGGCGACGACGACGAGCGTGCCCTCGCGGAGCTGATCGCGGCCGGTCCGCCCTCCGAGGATGTCGGGATCGACAGTTCGCCATACAGCCTGGATCCGCGACTCAACCCACGACCGGGACCCGTCGATCTCCCCATGCCGACGACAGGAGCGTTGTGATGGCTCTCTTCCTCTGGGTGATCGTGCCCTACGTGTGTTTCGCGATCTTCATCGTCGGGCATTTCTGGCGCTACCGCTACGACAAGTTCGGCTGGACGACCCGCAGCTCGCAGCTCTACGAGAACAACCTGCTGCGCTGGGGAAGCCCGATGTTCCACTTCGGGATGCTCGGCGTGCTCGCCGGCCACATCATCGGCCTGGTCATCCCGAAGGTGTGGACCGATGCCCTCGGCATCTCCGAGCACGGCTACCACATCATCGCGCTGGCCGGCGGCATACCGGCCGGCCTCGTCGCGCTGGCCGGCCTGGTGATCCTGATCTACCGCCGCCGGGTGACCGGACCTGTCTTCTCGGCGACGACCAAGATGGACAAGGTGATGTACGTCTTCCTGGCGGCCGCGATCGTGCTCGGCGTCTGGAACACGTTGGCGTCCGGGCTCTTCCACGTCGGCGGTGACTACAACTATCGCGACGGTGTCAGCATCTGGTTCCGCGAGATCTGGACCTTCCGGCCGAACGCCGACCTGATGGCGGACGCGCCCTGGAGCTTCCAACTGCATGCCATGGTGGCGATGGTGCTCTTCGCGCTGTGGCCGTTCACCCGGCTGGTGCACGTCTTCAGCGCACCGCTCGGATACCTCACCCGGCCCTACATCGTCTACCGCTCCCGTGACGAGCGGCCTGGCTCCGGCACGGGTTCCCGTGCGCCCCAACGTGGTTGGGACAAACCGACCCTGCAGAAGAAGTGAGGTTCCATGGACAGCACGATGCAGCGCAGACCACTGCTGATCTCCACGCTGTTGCGCTACGGCGCAACGGCACACTCCCGCAGTGAGCTGATCACCTGGACCGAGTCCGGTGCACGACGGATCTCCTACCGGGAGGTCGGCGAACGTGCCGCCCAACTGGCTCACGCGCTGCGTGGCATCGGCATCACCGGCGACCAACGCGTCGGCACGTTCATGTGGAACAACGCCGAGCACGTCATCGCCTACCTGGCGGTGCCGTCGATGGGTGCGGTGCTGCACGCCATCAACATCCGGCTCTTCCCCGAGCAGATGGCCTACGTCACCAGGCACGGGGGGTCGGAGGTCGTCATCGTCGACAACTCGCTCGCCGAACCGTTCAGCCGGTTGCTGCCGGCACTGCCCGGTGTGCGGCACGTCGTCGTCAACGGGCCCGTGCCCGAGCATCTGCGCCAGGCGCTCGCCGCACCGGAGCACGTCGTGCAGGTGCACGACTGGGAGGAGTTCCTGCGCGACCAGCCGACCACGTTCGACTGGCCGACCGTCGACGAGAACGACGGCTGCGCAATGTGTTACACCTCCGGCACCACCGGCAACCCCAAGGGTGTCGTGTACTCGCACCGCAGCAACTACCTGCACGCGCTGACCTGCTCCTCGATGCTCGCGATCGGTCAACCGGACCGGTTGCTGATCGTGGTGCCGCTCTTCCACGCCAACGCCTGGGGCTACCCCTACGCGGCGATGATCAGTGGCGCCAGCCTGGTGCTTCCCGACCGGTTCCTGCAGCCGGAGCCGCTGGCCCGGATGATCAGCGAGTTGCAGGTGACCGGCGGCGCCGGCGTACCTACTGTCTGGAACGGGCTGCTGCAGCACCTGGAGCAGACGCCGACCGACGTGTCCAGCTGCCGTTTCCTGATGGTCGGAGGCTCCGCCGCGCCTCCGGCGATGCTGCGCGCGTTCCAGCAGCGCCACGGCATCGAGATGATCCAGGGCTGGGGGATGACCGAGCTGTCCCCGGTCGGCACGCTCGCGCTCGCCCCGGGCGACGTCGAGGCCGATTCCGTCGACTACTGGCGCTATCGCGACTCCCAGGGCCGGTTGTTGCCCGGTGTCGAGGGCCGGCTCGCCGGACCGGACGGCTGCGAACAGCCCGCCGACGGTGTGGCGGTCGGTGAGCTGGAGGTCCGCGGACCGTGGGTCACCGGCTCCTACTATGCCAACGGCACCGAGAGCGAGGCCGAGATCGCTGACATGGCAGCCAAGTTCGACGGGGATTGGCTGCGCACCGGCGACGTCGGATCCCTCACCGAGGACTCCTACCTGGTGCTGTCCGACCGGGCCAAGGACGTCATCAAGTCCGGTGGCGAGTGGATCAGCTCGGTCGACCTGGAGAACGCCATCATGGGTCATCCTGACGTGCTGGAGGCGTCGGTCATCGGCATACCGGACGAGAAGTGGCAGGAGCGGCCGTTGGCCACGGTGGTGCTGCGCGACGGCGCCACCGCCACGGTCGGTGAGCTGCGCGACTTCCTGGCCGGCAAGATCGCCCGTTGGCAGCTGCCGGACAAGTGGGCGTTCATCGCCGAGGTTCCCAAGACCAGTGTCGGCAAGTTCGACAAGAAGGCGCTGCGGCAGAGCTTCGCCGACGGTGCCCTGGAGGTGCAGGAGACGAGTCACCGGTGAGCGGTGGCTCTGCCGGCAGCGCAGTCGTTTTCGACGCGATCGTGCTCGTCGGAGGTGCCGGGTCGCGGCTGGGCGGCGTCGACAAGGCAGCAGTGGGACTCGCCGGTCGATCACTGGTGTCACGGCCGCTCGCCGCAGTGCGCGAGGCTCGCACGCTCGTCGTGGTGGGCGAGACCTCGGCGCCGGAGGTGCCCGAGCACGCCCTACGCGTCACGGAGGACCCGCCCGGCAGCGGCCCGGCAGCCGCTACGGTCGCCGGACTGCGCGCCATCGAGGAGCCGGCGGCGTGGACCTACCTGATCGCGTGCGATCTGCCCGGCGCCGAGCGCGCCGTACAACTGCTCGTCGCGGCGGACGCCCGCTCTTCCGACGGCGCCGTCATCACGGCGCCGGAGGGGCGCTCGCAGTGGCTACTCGGGCGCTACCGGTCCTGCATGCTGTATGACGCCGCGCAGCGACTCGGCGATCCGCGCGACCGGTCGATGCGGGCTCTGCTGGAGGACCTGGACCTGACCGCGGTCCCCGCCGCCGAGGAGGTATGGCGCGACGTCGACACCTGGTCCGACCACGAGGCGTGGGCCCGGACGCTCGAGCCGAGGCGGCTAGGGTCAGGCGGGTGACCGAGCACGCCGACGCCGCGACCCTGCTGACCGCCCCACGGGTGCGCGAGCTGGCGACGCAGCTGGAGCTGCGGCCGACCAAGCAGTGGGGCCAGAACTTCGTGATCGACCCCAACACCGTGCGCAAGATCGTCCGGCTGGCCGGCGTCGAGCGGCACGAGAGCGTCGTGGAGGTGGGTCCCGGCCTCGGGTCGCTGACCCTGCCGCTGCTGGAGTCGTCGGCGCATGTCACCGCCGTGGAGATCGACCCGCGGCTGGCCATCCGACTGCCGCGCACGGTGGCGGAGCTCGCACCCCAGCTGGCTGACCGACTGCAGGTCGTCCAGCAGGACGCCATGACGCTGACCGAGCTGCCGGACCCGCAACCGGTCGCGCTGGTGGCCAACTTGCCCTACAACGTCGCGGTGCCGGTCGTGCTCTCCTTCCTCGAACGATTCCCGACCCTGCGACGGGTCCTGGTGATGGTGCAGCTGGAGGTCGCCGAGCGGCTCGCCGCGCAGCCCGGCAGCAAGGTCTACGGCGTCCCGAGTGTCAAGGGCGCCTGGTATGCCGATGTGCGCCTCGCCGACCGGGTCGGCCGCAACGTCTTCTGGCCAGCACCGAACGTCGACTCCGGCCTCGTCTCGATGACGCTGCGCGAACCACCGGCGACCATCGCGAGCCGCGCGGACGTGTTCGCCTGTGTCGATGCGGCGTTCGCTGCCCGGCGCAAGACGTTGCGGGCGGCGCTGGCGGGGTGGGCGGGCTCCGCCACCGAGGCCGAGCGGATGCTGCGCGCCGCCGGCGTGGACCCCTCACTGCGCGGTGAGCGACTCACGATCGGGCAGTTCGCGGCGATCGCAGCGCAGCGCATAGGGTGACGGGCATGGAAGCGATGTCCTCGGCCCCGGTCACGGTGCGCGTGCCGGCCAAGGTCAACCTCGAGTTGCGCATCGGGCCGCTCGAGGATGACGGATATCATTCCCTGTCAACGGTTTTCCACGCCGTCGACCTGGTCGACCACGTCACCGTGCGCCCCGCCGACAGCTGGTCGGTGACGACGACCGGGATGGGCGAGGGTGTCGTGCCCGACGACGAGACCAACCTGGCGATGCGCGCGGCACGACTGATCGCGGCCCGCGTCGGCACGGACGAGCAGCTGGCCATCGAGGTCGCCAAGAACATCCCGGTCGCCGGAGGTATGGCGGGCGGGTCGGCCGACGCCGCCGCGGCACTCGTCGCGGTGGACGCGCTCTGGGAGACCGGCTTCAGCCCCCGCGAGCTGCAGGACATGGCCGCCGAGCTCGGCAGCGACGTGCCCTTCGCCCTGGAGGGCGGCACTGCCATCGGCTCCGGCCGTGGCGAGCAGCTGGTGCCGGTGCTCAGCCGCGGTGTCTTCGAGTGGGTGTTCGCGCTGCACCACGAGGGACTGTCGACGCCGGCCGTCTACGCCGAGTGCGACCGCTTGCGCGACGGTCGGCCGGTGCCCGAGCCGACTCCGAATGCCGCACTGATGGCCGCCCTGCGCGCCGGGGACGTCGCAGCGCTGGCCGACAATCTCCACAACGACCTGCAGGACGCGGCCTGCTCGCTGATGCCACGGCTCAGCGACACCATCGCCACCGGCCTCGACAACGGGGCGCTCGGCGCGGTCGTCTCCGGCTCCGGCCCGACGGTTGCGTTCCTGTGCGCTGACCGCAACGCTGCCCTCGACCTGATGGTTGGGCTCACCGCCGGCACCATGTGCGATGAGGTCGTCAGCGCGACCGGCCCGGTGCACGGTGCGCACGTGGTGCACGACGTGCGCGCCCGTTGAGCCGATTGATAGTGGTCTGATGCCCAATCTCATTGCTGCCGAAAATATTTCGCTCGCTCTCGGCACCAACCAAGTGCTCGACGGCGTCTCTCTCGGGATCGGCACCGGCGACCGCATCGGCGTCGTCGGCCGCAACGGCGGCGGCAAGTCGACGCTGCTGCGGGTGCTGGCCGGGACGCAGCCGATCGACTCCGGCCGGGTCACGCGTGTCGGCGGTCTGACCATCGGCATGCTCAGCCAGGACGACCGTCTCGATCCGGCCGCGACCGTCGCCGTGGCAACGCTCGGCGATCGCGCCGAGCACGAGTGGGCCGGTGACGCGCGCGTCCGCGACATCCTGCGCGGGTTGCTCGGCGGCGTCGGCTTCGCGTCGGTCGGCGGCCCGGAGGCGGTCGTCGGGAGCAAGTCCGGCGGCGAGCGACGCCGCGTCGCGTTGGCGAAGCTACTGATCGATGACCCCGACCTGCTGCTGCTCGACGAGCCGACCAACCACCTGGACGTCGAGGGCGTGCAGTGGCTGGCCGAGCACCTGGTGCGGCACCGCGCCCGTCCGGGCAACGCCTTCGTGACGATCACCCACGACCGCTGGTTCCTCGATGCGGTCGCCGACCACACGTGGGAGGTCGTCGACGGACGGGTCGAGCAGTATGACGGCGGCTACGCGGCATACGTCCTGGCCAAGAACGAACGCGCCCGTGTCGCCGCCGCGACCGAGGACCGCCGACAGAACCTGCTGCGCAAGGAGCTGGCCTGGCTGCGCCGCGGCGCACCCGCGCGCACCTCCAAGCCGCGCTTCCGGATCGACGCCGCGAACGAACTGATCAAGGGCGAGCCCGAGCCGCGCGACGACGTCGAGCTCGTCCGCTTCGCCACCACCCGCCTCGGCAAGGACGTCATCGACCTCATCGACGCAACGGTCGAGGTGGGCGGCCGCAGATTGCTGGACAAGCAGACCTGGCGCCTGGCGCCGGGGGAGCGCACCGGCATCGTCGGAGTCAACGGCGCCGGCAAGTCCACCGTGCTGCGTGTGATCGACGGCAGCCGGCCGCTGGACGCGGGCAAGCGGAAGCAGGGACGGACCGTCGAGCTGGCCTTCCTCACCCAGGAGGTCCGCGAACTGCAGGCGTATGACGGGATGCGTGTCATCGACGCGATCACCGAGGTCAAGAGTTTCATCATGCTGGGCGGCAAGGAGGTGTCGGCGTCGTCGCTGGCCAAACGGCTCGGCTTCTCCGGCCCACGGCAGCAGACCCGCGTCGGTGACCTGTCCGGTGGCGAACGGCGCCGGCTGCAGCTGCTGCGGCTGCTGATGACCGAGCCCAACGTGCTGCTGCTGGACGAACCGACCAACGACCTGGACATCGAGACGCTCACCTCGCTGGAGGACGTGTTGGACGGCTGGGCGGGCACGCTCGTGGTGGTCTCGCACGACCGCTACCTGCTGGAACGGATGTGCGACCGGCAGATCGCCCTGCTCGGCGACGGCAAGCTGCGAGACCTGCCCGGTGGCGTGGAGCAGTACCTCGAACTGCACGCTGCGGCAACGGAATCCGCAGCGGCGCAGCGCGCCACGACGGCAACCGACGCGGCGCCGGCCGCCAGTAGCGCGGCGGAGCAGCGGGAGGCCCGCAAGGAGATGGCCCGCATCGAGCGCACCCTCGGCAAGCTGGCCGACCAGGAGGAGAAGCTGCACGCCGCGCTCGTCGAAGCCGCGACCGATCCGGTGCGGGCCACCGAACTCGACGGGCAGCTGCGCGCCATACACACCCAGCGTGCGGAACTCGAGGAACGCTGGCTGGAGGTCGGCGAGATCGCCGAATGACGGCTCAGTCGCGGTGCGGGGCGAACGTTCGCGATGCCGTTGGACGATTTCGTCAGCGAGGTGATGGAGATCCTCCGCACCCGGCCGGCAGTGACCGAGATACAGGTGCAGCGGGTCGAATTCCTGCGGTACGGCGAGGCGCGTGGGGATTATCAGGAGGTCGTCCGGGTCTTGAACGAGAGCGACCCGCACGGACGCGGTTCAGGCCGCAGAAACGGTGTCGAACATGTGCCGAATGTCGCCTCGAGCCCGCACATTCACGGCGCCGAATCCGGAAAGGAGCCGGTGGCATCGGTCGAGCGGAATTCGCGCGGAAGGGAGAAACCTGCGAATTCCTCGAGTCGGCAACCGGCTCCATTCCGAAGCGGTGTGACCACCGGTGGTCGCTATCGAGCGCGGTTGATCCCGGCAGCCGCCATACGACGCATTTCCCGGCGCCGCATCAGTGGGTGATCCAGATCTGCGACAGGCTGGGCATGCTGATGATCGGATTGAGCGAAACATTCTTGACGTTCTTGCCGAACGTCGCGGTGTTCATCGAGTAACGATCCGGCAGGCCGGGGACGTACTTCGTCATGATCTCCTGGTCCAGCTTGGCCCACTCGGGAGCGGCGTCCTTGGGATCCATCTTGCCGATCTTGTCCATCTCGGCGTTGATGTGAGCGTTCTTGAACTGACCGACGGTGGTGCCGTCGGGGATGCCCTCGCCGCTGAACAGCACCGGGTAGACCGAGTCACCGGTCGGCCAGTCGTAGCACCAGCCCGGGGTGCCGTTCATCATGTTGACCGGTGCATTCGGGTCGGCGATCTTCTTGGTGATCTCCGCGCTCGGCACCGGGAGGTCCTTGACCTTGAAGCCGGCCTTCTCCAGACCCGCCTTGCGGGCGGTGTTCGCCGCCACCGAGGACGGAACGTCACCGGTGTAGTAGTAGGACAGCTGGAAGCCGAGCTTGCCGGCCTTCTTCAGGATCGCCTTGGCCTTGGCCGGGTCGCCGGTGCCCTGACCGGTGGCGTAGGGCAGCGGGGTGTACTTCTTGTAACCCTGCAGGCTGGGCGCCGCGTACGTGGTGGCCGGCTGGTAGTTCAGCTGCGAGACGCCACCCGCCTTGCGGATCTGGTCCCACGGGTAGGCATAACCGATCGCCTTGCGGATGTTCAGCGGGATCTTGTGGACGTTCATGTTGACGTAGTACTCGCAGGACGACGGTCCGATGACGAACTGGTCCTTCTGCGCACCGGTCACCTTGGACTGCAGCGAAGCGTCGATCGCGTCGATGTTGACGGTGTTGGCGCCCGCACCGCTGTTGGCCAGCACCCGCTGCTGCGACGCCAGCGGTGTGACGGCGAAGTTGATCTGCACCTTGTCGGGGTAGGCGTGCCGCACCGGGTCGGTCTTGGGGTCCCAGTTGGTGTTGCGGGACAGCACCATCTTGGAGCCGATGCTGTAGCTGTCGACCTTGTACGGGCCGGTCGTCAGCGGGTGCTTCTGGTAGTCGCCCCTGGTGTCCTTGGCCTTCGGCACCGGGGTGAACTCGGGGAAGGACGCGAAGTAGTTGAACGAGGGGACCTTCTTGACCAGATGGAAGACCAGGGTGTCGTCACCCTGGGTGGTCACGCCCTTGAAGTCTGCGTTCGGCTCTCGGTACGGGCCCTTGTAGTCCTTTCCGCCGACGAGGTACTGGCGCTGGTAGTCGGTGCCGTTGCGGGCAACGCTCTCCTTGGCGAAGGAGCGCTTGATGCCGTAGACGAAGTCCTCGATCTTGACCGGGGAGCCGTCGGAGTACTTCAGGCCGGGCTTGATCTTGAACGTCCAGGTCAGACCGTCCGCGGACGGTTTGCCCACGCCTTCGGCGAGGTCCGGCACGAGCACCGGCTTGCCGCCCACGATCTTGTACTGCGTCAGCGTGCGGTAGAGGAACTGGCTGGCGAACGCGTTGGAGTCGATGTAGTAGATGCCGGCCGGGTCCATGGTGGGCGGGTTGGAGTGATCGTCGATGTAGAGCGTGCCGCCCTTCGTGGCGCCCTTGACCGCCGGCGCCGGGCCCTTCAGTGTCGCGTCCTGCGCCTTCACCGCGGACTCGGTCTGCTTGGCGGCCGCAGTGTTGTTGCCGCCGCTGTCGCTGCCGCCGCTGTTCGACGGGCCGCCACTGCTGCAGGCGGCCAACGACATCGCAGTGAAACCCGCAGCCGTCAGCGCGACATACTTGGTCATTCGCATGGTGATATTTCCCTTTCGGTGCCCACGGGAATAGCCCGTCGGCACGCATTCGTCCACTTCGTTCGTGGTGTCCGGTATGTCGAAGATCGACCGGTCACCCCCACTGGTGCGGAAGCAGTGGACGACCCCCGGCGTCGACGGCTTCTGCTGACCACACTTGACCCGCGCGTCGGGTGAAGTCCAGTGATCGGCGCGATCGCGACCGGATCGCAATATTCGAAGAGATTCGAATCTTTGGCAGGGAAACCAGTGTTTTCAGCTGATGATCACGGGATTGTCGCCAGCAATTGGCGACCGGTGGCCGACAATTCGTAGAAGACGTTGTGCCGGTGGCGTGACCGCTCGAGCAGACCGGCGCGTTGCATCACCTTCACGTGGTAGGACACGGTCGCGGTGGCCAGTTGCAGTTCCTCGCTCAACTCGGTCGTGGTGCGGGCGCAGCTGAGCTGACGCAGGATCGCCGCGCGGGTCGGGCCGAGCAGCCGGCGCAGCCCGGCGATCGATTCGGCGGCCGGTGGCGTCGTGGCGACCGGATAGGCGACGAAGGGCCGCTCTCCCCGCAGCCGCATGGCCAGCCGTGGCCCGTAGAGCGCGGTCGGTATGACGAGCAGCTCCGCCTCGTCGGCGTCGGAACCTGCGGGGTCCCGGGGCGCCGTCGGTGGTCCGTCGCTCCACGACAAGCGTTCGTGCACCGCCTGCAGCACGGCGCCGATGCCACCGGTGCCCAGCAGCTGGGTGCCGCGGTCGATCTCTGCATTGAGCGCCGTCTCGGCGCGATCGAAGACCTCCGGCATACCTCTGCGCCAGAAGACCTCGAGCCCGTGTGCGGCGCGGGCCGAGAGGTCACCTGCGGCGGCAGCGGCGGCGACGTCGTCGGGCAACGTTCGGACACCCGCGGCGGTCCGGACGTCGACGGCAGCCTGTGCGTGATCGGACTCGCGCACTGCTTGGAACTGGGTCCTGGCGGCGCGGGCCGCCGGTGCTGTGGGCGGTGCCGGCACGAGGAAGTCGGGCGTCGGGCCGTCGTCGACCGGCAGCAGGGCCGCCACGAGAGCGACGTCCGGGCGGCTGAGCAGTTGCGCGGCCGTGCGCGACGGTGCGCCATACATCGGATCAGTCGCGCCGTCGCGGGTCGTGCGCAGCCAGCCGAGAGTCTCCAGCACGGGCGAGATCGCCCAGCGGATGGTCGGTCCGGTGTGCGCGTTCAGGTCGAGGGTGATCACGCGCCGGGTGCCTCCTACGTGTCGGTGCCTCGTGGACCATTTTCATCGTGACACCGCGCCGAAGCGGGTCACAACAAAGTTTGCCGAATCGCGACCTGGCGGCGCAGGCTCAGGCGGTGGGGTGCTCGATCGCGGACAGCAGGGTGCGCAGCGAGGATGCGAGGGCCGTGCGGTTGCGGGCCGGCAGGTGCGCCAGGATCGCGCGCTCGTGCTCGAGCAGCCCGACCATGGCGGCGTCGACGGCTTCGCGGCCCGCCGGCGTCAGTCGGACCAGGACGCCCCGCCGATCGGTGGGAGCGGGGTGCCGTTCGACCAGGCCGCGGCTCTCCAGCCGGTCGACGCGGTTGGTCATCGTGCCGCTGGTCACCAGTGTCTGCTGCACCAGCGCGCCGGGGGAGAGCTCATAAGGATCGCCCACTCGCCGCAGCGCCGAGAGCACGTCGAACTCCCAGCCGTCCAGGCCGTGGTCGGTGAAGGCCTTCCCCCGTGCCTGATCGAGCAGTCGTGCGAGGCGGGACACCCGCGAAAGGACTTGGAGCGGCTCGACATCCAGGTCGTCACGCTCGCGGCGCCAGGCGTCGACGATCTGGTCGACCTCGTCGCGCTGCGTCACCATGAAGTCAGTCTACTCTCAAGCTTCTTGACGTCGAGACATATACAAGTATCTTGATATCAAGATAATGAGCGATGGAGGCGATTGTATGGCGACGTGGGATCCTCAGCAGTACGAACGGTTTTCCGACCTGCGCAACCGGCCCTTCGCCGATCTGGTGGCGCGGGTGGGTGCGGAGTCGCCGCGAACAGTGGTCGACCTCGGCTGTGGGAACGGCCCGTTGACGTTGACGTTGACCGAGCGCTGGCCGCACGCGCAGGTCGTCGGCGTCGACTCCTCCGCGCAGATGTTGCAGCGGGCGCGGGATGTCGACGCCACAGCTCGCGTCACCTGGCAACTCGACGACGTGGCAACTTGGCGGCCGCAGCCCGATCGGGCACCGGAGGTGATCGTCACCAATGCGACATTGCAGTGGATTCCCGGCCACCTGGAGTTGATCGACCGATGGCTTGCCGATCTGCCCGACGGTGGCTGGTTCGCGATGCAGGTGCCGGGCAACTTCGACGCACCGTCGCACCGGATCATCCGTGAGGTCGCGCGAGCGCACGACCGGGCCGGCGAGTTGGTCGGTGCCCTGCGGGAGTCGCCGGTGGAGACTCCGGGGCGATATGCCCGGGCGCTGGCTGGGCACTGCGGTCACCTGGACGTGTGGGAGACGACCTATCTGCAGGTGCTGGATCCTGAACAATCGCAACGTAGTCCGGTCCTGGAGTGGGTGAAGGGCACGGCGTTGCGGCCCCTGTTGGACGTGTTGGACGAGGGGACCGAACGCGCGGACTTCCTCGCCGAGCTGGTGGACCGTTTCGATGCGGCGTACCCGAGAGCGTCATACGGCGTGCCGATGCCGTTCCGCCGCATCTTCGCGGTTGGCCGGAAGGGTGCGCAGGTATGACGCAACAGGTCGCGGTGATCGGTCTGCACCACGTCCAGGTGGCGTGTCCCGCCGGCGCGGAGGACCACCTGCGCGAGTTCTACAGCGGTGTGCTCGGGCTACCGGAGCTGCCGAAACCACCGGCCCTCGCGGCGCGGGGCGGCTGTTGGTTCGCGGTCGGCGCCGGGCACGAATTGCACTGCGGCGTGGAGGAATCCTTCACCCCGGCGCGCAAGGCGCACCCGTGCCTGCTGGTCGCGGATGTCGATGTCGCCGCTGCGGCCGTGTCAGCCGCCGGTGGTGCGGTGCGCTGGGACGACGCGATCCCGGGGATCCGCCGCTTCCACACCGATGACCCGTGCGGCAACCGGGTGGAGATCCAGCATGCGCAGTGAGCGTGTCAGAGCGTCTTGAGCGTCGGTTCCTTCTCGATGCCGTCCAAGCCGTGCCATGCCAGGTTGACCATGTGTGCGGCGACGGTGTCGCGCGGCAGCGATGACCCGGACTCGATCCACCACTCGCCGGTGAAGCCGATCATCCCGACCAGCATCTGCGCATAGATCGGCACGACCTCCACGTTGAGCTCATTGCGCTCGAAGACCTCGACGACGATCTCCTCGACCTGTCCGGCCACCGCCGACATGATGCTCGCGGCCGAACCGCTGCCGTGCCAGGTCGGTGAGTCGCGCAGCAGCACCCGGAAGGCGGCCGGCTCCTCCTCGATGTAGCTCAGCAGGGCCACGGCGCCGCGTTCGAGCAGCTCGCGGGATGTGCCGCCCGAGGTCAGCGCCCCGACCAGGTGGTCGAGCAGCTGACGCATGGCGCGGTCGACGACCACGGCATACAGGCCCTCCTTCCCACCGAAGTGCTCGTAGATCAGCGGTTTCGTGACACCGGCCGCCGTGGCCACGTCCTCGACGGTGGTCGGCTGCACACCGTGCTCGGCGAAAAGTTTCTCCGCGACCGAGATCAGCTGTTCGCGTCGGTCGGCTGCAGACAGTCGGGATCGTTTCTTGGCTGGCATGCATCCATTGAAGTGGATCCGCCGCGCGTGCGCTGCGTCCGGGGCCGGATCGACGGCCGGCAGGGCCGATATGCCATTGCTCGCGATCTGTCCTACCCTTGTGCGGTCCCCGCAGGGGGCGATCCCCGGTTGCTCTGCTGGTAGGGGCCGCCTGACTTTGAATCAGGATTAGCGACGTTGGTTCGATTCCAACCCGGGGAGCCATGAATCGTCGTGCTGGCCGGCGGCTCGTGGCATACCGTCTGCAGGTGTCCACTCAGCTTTCCCCCGGGCGACGCACCGATCTCGCCATCCTGCGACTTGAGGGCGCCATCGTGTCCGAGCGTGGGGACCACCTCGTCGTCCGCTCTCCGAACAATCCCGGATTCCATTGGGGCAACTTCGTGCTCGTCACCACCGGCGACGGCTCGGACGCCGACCGGTGGCTGTCGATCTTCGCGCAAGAATTCCCTGACGCGCGCCACGTCGCGATCGATCTGCCCCGGATGCCCGATCCCGCCGGGTATGCCGCCCACGGTGTGGGGATCGTGACCGATGACGTACTCGTCAGCAGGTCACTGCCGACCCGGCCACCATTGCCGCAGGGGTATGTCGCGCGCATACTCGGCACGGACGATGACTGGGAGCAGCTGATCCAGCGGAACATCCAGGAGAATCTCGACACCGGCGAGCACGAACCGGCCGGCTATGAGTGCTTCACCCGGGACCAGGCAATGGCGCGGCGTGAGCTGGTGTCGGCGGGACATGCTGCGTTCTTCGGGGCGTTCGCCGGTGCGGACCTCGTCGCCGATCTGGGCATCGTCGTGCTGGGTGACACCGCGCGCTATCAGTCGGTCGGCACGGCATACCACCACCGGCGCAAGGGCCTGGCCGGCCACCTGCTCGGCGCCGCGGCAGCGTGGGCGGCCGAGCGCGGCGTGCGAGAGTGGGTCATCGTCACCGGCTCCACCAACCCCGCCGGGCGTCTCTACCGGTCCCTCGGGTTCGGCGAGGCGGCGCAGAATGTGCAGGCCTATTGGGCGCTACCACCGAACAGCCCCGGGTAGGAATCGGCCCGATGCGGCCGATGATCACCTCACCGAAGTCGGTCTTGGCCCGCTTGGACGTGAAATCGGTTGCTGCGAATGCTGACACCGCGGTGAGATGAGCGCGTGCCGGACCCGTGCCTCATCTGCGACGAAGTGGGTGGCGCGCAGCCCGTTCCAGGAGGATTCCTCGAGCACGATGCCGGCTTGGTCGTGTTTCAGTGCCCAGTTGTAGCCCCGCAAGAGATGTCTACATCGGGCAGCTGTTCGTCTGCTCGACGCGACACGCTGCAGGCTTCGCGGACCTGACCATGGACGAGGCTGCGGACGTCGGGCGAGCGATCGGCCGATGGTCGGGAGTCCTGGAGTCGGCCGGCGCGGAACACGTATATGTCATCCGGGTCGGACACCGCTGGCCACATCTGCACGTGATGCTGCTTGCCCGATGGCCGGGCACGCCGACCGATGTGCCCTGGATGGCTGTCGACGAGTGGCCGGGCGCGCGGCGGGGCAGCACTGCATCCGCGTCGACGTTCGCGCAGCAACTACGCGCCTTGGCTCAGTTGTTGGGCTCGCCGTAACTGCGAAAGTCGGTCCAGTCGTCCTATCGCTTCTGGGCGTCGCGTAGCTCCAGGCTGCCGTTCCACATGATGTCGATCAAGACGCGTTCGGGGTAGGAGCGGGTGGGCGGTGGCTGACCCGGTGGTGCGGGCGGGTGGCTGTGGACGGTGAACCCGGTGGTGCTGATGCTGGTGTGACCGGCGTGTCCGATGACGTGATAGTCGGGGTGTTCCTTGACGTAGTTGCAGCGTGCGCACAGGCCTTGGCCGTTGCGTTCGGAAGTGTCGCCGCCGTCGGTGTGGCGTTGGATGTGGTCGATCTGCCGGATGGGGGCGGAGCACCAGGGGGTGCGGCAGGTCTGGTCGCGGAAGATGATCAGCCGGGACAGCAGGCCGGGGTAGCGGCGGGCGCGGGAGTCCATGCCGATGATGTCGCCGGTGCCGGGGTGGGTGAACAGGCGGCGGATCTGTGGGCCGGTGGGGTCGC